>NZ_JBDOBQ010000016.1:0-66021 GCF_047723915.1 Acetobacter sp.
GTTTCCTGCGCGGGGGCCTGTTTGTCCGGGACTTTGACCTTCTGATCGGGGGTCGGTTTGATTTTTTTCTTCAAAAGCTTCGGTTTTTCCGGCTTTGGTACCGGCACGGGCGGGTTGGGGGCTGGCGATGGCGGGGCCATGACCTGTGGCGGCGGGTCGGGCTGGGGCGTGACCTGCGACAGCGTCTGCTGTGGGCCCAGTGGCGCATCGGTCGGCGGGGCAGGGGTCGAGACAGGCTCGGGCGCCATGTCTATGGCGATCGCGGCGGGCGGTGGTGCCGGTGCCGCTTTTGCAGGGGGTGGCAGGTGCATGACCCACCCCACGACCCCGCCTGTCAGGACCAGCACAGCCAGAAAGGACAGACCCCAGCGCAGGGTATCGTCACGTCGGGCGCGCTGGAGCCGTGCGCGGCGCCAGTCGGCAAAGCTGGAGGCGGGGGCAATGGCCCTGTCCGCTACCGCCTCGTGGGGCGTATCCGCCATGTCGGCCAGGCTGTTCACGGCGTGGCGTCCGGCGCGGGGGCTGCGCTGCCCGTTGGCACCGGCACCGCACCGGCTGCGCTGCCTTCCTCCTGGCCCTGAAGGTTGACGAGTGCCACCTTGAGGTACCCGGCGGCGCGCAGTTGATCCATCACACCCATCAGCGTGCCGTAATCCACGGTTTTGTCAGCGCGCAGGAAAATACGTTCGTCCTTGTTGCCTTTTGTCGCTGTTGCCAGCGCGGCGGGAAGTGCGTCGGTGCCGATATCGTCTTCACCCAGTGCAAGGCCATGATCGGCCTTGACGGTCAGGAACACCGGTTCATCCGGCCGGGGGGCCGGTTTTTCGGTCGAGGATGGCAGGTCCACGGGCACGTTCACCGTGGTCAGCGGTGCTGTGACCATAAAAATCACCAGCAGCACCAGCATGACGTCAATAAACGGCGTAACGTTGATTTCGCTCGCCTCATGCGGGCTTTCATCGGTGTGGCGGATGCGGATCATGCCGCTTACTCCCCCGCAAGACGCGACGAACCCAGCCGCACCACCTGCCCGCTATTGGTCAGCGCCTGCATGCGGCCCAGATCGCGCGAGACAAGACGCATGACCAGCGATGTCAGGTCCGCTACCTGTGCGCGGCATGTGGCGGACTGCCGGGCAAGGTGGTTATAGATCACCACCGCGGGAATGGCGGCCACCAGCCCAAGGGCGGTGGCCAGCAGGGCCTCGGCAATACCGGGGGCCACCACGGCAAGGCTGGTGGCCTTGCTGGCCGCAATGCCGGTAAAGGATGTCATGATCCCCCACACCGTGCCGAACAGGCCGATAAAGGGCGATGTCGCGCCAATAGTGGCCAGCAGGCCGGTGCCGCGCATCAGCCTGCGGCCCTCGGAGGCTTCCAGCCGCTCCAGATGCAGGACAATGCGTTCTTTCAACCCGTCATGATCGTCGGGAATATCGTGCGAACGGGCTTTTTCTTCCTCTGCGGCCGCCACAAAAATATGGGCGATGCTGCGGGTATCGCGGCTGTGTTCATCCGCGATCTGCAGGGACCCTGCTTGCGCAAGATCACGTTCGTCCTGATCCAGTCGCCGCCTGACACGGATGAATTCCACCGATTTGGCCACAAAGATCGTCCAGCTTACCAGCGACGCAAAAGCCAGCAGCGACATGACCGCACGGACCACCGGGCCGGCATTGAGAAACATCTCCCAGGGGGAAAAAGACATGGCAACGGGCGGGAGTGGGGGCATGGCTGATAGATCCGTTCAGGCAGGGCGGAGCGTTGCATGGATGCGGAACGTCACGCAGGTCAGAAAAAAAGGTGCCAGATATATGGCGTATCCGCGCACATTATGCAACTAAGAATCGATTGCATAAACAGGCGGGCGGACAGGTGCTGTGGCGGTCATGGATGCCAGCCGGAGGCACGGGCCGGCTCATGCCCAGGCCTGCCAGCCGGTTCTGCCGAATGGCGTCGCACGCAAGGGCGGTCAGCCGGGGCTGCCAGTTAAGGCTGCCAGTCGAGAGTGCCAGTCGGGGGTGCCAACCGGGGCGCTGGGCTTTCGCGCCGTCCGCGTGTTGCGGCCCGGTAAAAGTACCTGTCACCATCGGTCACAATGCATGACACGGGCACAGCAGGGTGGCGGGCGATGGCGCGACCGGGCTTGCAACGCAAAGATATTGCCACCGGTTCCATTTTTTCACCCGGTTGCCAGAAAAAAAATCCAGCCCGCGATTCCTCATGATCTGGAAAATGTTTTTCTGCACCTGTTGGATGAACTGGCCTGATACGGGCGAAAAAGTGCCGTTCGGCGGTGAATGTCATGATGGCTGTACAGTTCATGGAGCATGCTTGCCCTACGGATGCAGCCTGTAAGGTTCATGATTCAGGTGGTCAGGTTTATTATAAAAATCATTGATTGCAGAAAGATATTACAAAAGACAGTGTCTGGATTGGGGGCATCCGACAGGGGGCGAGCACCCGCCAGGCGGGCCTGAGCGCACCCCGTCCTGTTCGGAGGCTTGGGCGCTTTCGGCTGTGATGAATTCGCAACATCAACTCCGATGAATCGCAGCGCACCTGACAGGAAGGACTATTTGGTATTGCGAGTAGTTATCACTTGCAGATAAGCAGGCTCTCGTAAAAAACGGAGTCCTGTTCATACGTGGGTGTTTGAGCCCCGTTCAGTGAGGTGAGAATGGAACAGTCTGATCGCGCCGCTTCCCCGGCAATGCGTTTCGGGATGGCAATTATGTTGGGGTTTACCGCCGGGGTGGGGCTGATCGAGGGCGAGGCCGACGCCCAGGATATGAAGACCGAGCCGGAGGCGGCGGATTCCGCCATAAAGCTTCCGGCCGTGCGTGTCCGTGCGGAGGATACCTCGCATGAAATCCCCAATACGAACGAGATAACGCTTGGCATCGGGCGTATGCCGACAACGGTGCGTGAAACGCCGCAGGTCATCAATGTCGTTCCGCAGGAAATCATCAAGGAACAGCGGCTTTATACGCTGGACCAGGCGCTGGCGAACGTGCCGGGCATTACCCTTTCAACCGGCGAAGGCCGTGGGGGCCTGAACGGGGACCAGTTCCGTATTCGCGGCCAGCAGGCCCGTGGCGATGTGTATACCGATGGCCTGAAGGATTTCGGGACCTATACGCGCGATATTTTCGATATCGAGAATGTCGAAGTCATCAAGGGGCCGGCGGGCGAGTATTTCGGGGCGGCCAACCTTGGCGGCCTGATCAACGAAACGCTCAAGAAAGCCCATGCGGGCACGTCGTACAATTACGATCAGGCCTTTGGCAGTGCCAGCCTTTACCGTGGGCAGGCGGATGTCAATTACGGGATCAACGACAATATCGCTTTGCGTATCAACGGCATGTACAACCAGAGCGGCGTGCAGGACCGGGATTACGTCTTTTCAAACCGGTATGGTGCTGCTGTCGACCTGGGCGTGGGGCTGAAAAGCAAGACGTCGTGGCACCTGAACTGGCGGTGGCTGCATACCGACAGCATACCCGATTACGGCGTGCCGATGATCCTGAAAGGGGGTGTCTATCGCCCGATCACCAGCGAGGGGCTGAACCGCAACACCACCTATGCCCGCAGTGCCGATCGCGACAATTCTGATATTCACAGCCTGACGTCATCGCTGAAGTCTGAAATCGCGTCGTGGTTCACGCTGACGAACAATACCCGCCTGACCAAATACGAACGTAATTACTCCGCGACAACGCCGGGGGCCTGCAGCACTACAGCCTGCGTGAACGAGTTCATGGCTGGCGGTAATCCACTTTTCCCCTATGGCGCGGGTGGCGGTGTCGCATATCTGTCCAAGGGCTGGGGGGCTGAAAATGTCCTGATGGGCAATGCCCGGTTCCATACCGGTTTTGTCAGGCATGATCTCAAGTTTGGCGTGGATATCAATTACCAGGATGAAAACCGCTATGCCGGGACCTGGTATAACCGCAACAACAACCAGACGCTTCGCAATCCGTCCCATGCCTCGAACGGTGCTTACGTCCGCTTTCCCCGGTCCCAGATGGCAAACGCCGATCAGCGCGATGTGGGTCTGTTCGTGTCAGATCATATCCAGTTGACAAAACAGCTCGCCCTGTTCGGTGCCGTGCGGTGGGATGCGTTCCAGTCCACGTTTGCGGGGTATCAGATATCCGCAACCGTGCCGCGCCAGAAGCAGAATGCCGACCGGTGGAGCCCGTCGGGCAGTGTCGTCTATTCACCGTTCGATGCATCGTCGTTCTATTTCACGTTTTCGCGCTCCTACAAGCCGATCGGCACCGACGTGTCGTCCCAGGTCATGATCCAGCCCAGCGACACGGCGCAGAATGGCGCGGATTTCAAACCGCAGCGCAGCGACCTGTTCGAATTCGGCAACAAGACCGATTTCTTCAATAAACGTCTGGGCATGGGCATTGCCTTTTTCCAGATCAACCAGAACAACTCCTATTACTATGACGAGAGCGGCGACGTCGTGACCGGCTTCAGCGATTCAGGTGTCGGCCTGCGCACACGTGGTGTCGAGCTGAGCCTGAGCGGGAAAATTACCAAAAACTGGGACATTTACGGCTCCTATTCCTATATGGACGGGCGCATCACCCATAGTGCCGCGTATAACGGCAACCAGGCCCCGGGTGTTTCGCACAACAATTTCTCGGTCTGGTCGTCCTATAACGTTTCGGATCATCTGCTCAACCCGGGCTGGGGTGCGCTTAAAGTCGCAGGGGGCGCGCAGTATGCATCCGCGTACTGGGCCAATGGCAACTTTGCCAATACAGCCCGTATTCCCTACCAGTTTTCGCTGAACGGTATGGTGTCGTGGGAAATGAAGCATTACCGCGTGTCTCTGAACGCCAACAACATTACCGACCATCTGAACTACGCATCCTCGTTCAGCACCGGGCGTGCCGTGCCCGGTCCCGGTCGGTCCTTTATCGGAAATGTCGGCCTGACATTCTGATGAAAACCGACATGTCGGGGGGGGAGGTAGCGCTCCCCCCCACCGGGGCCGACACGGTGGCCCCGGTGGGGGGCGACACGGTGGATATCCAGCTTATGCTCGGGCAGATCTCTCTGGACAGGGGGGATTTTTCCCGGGCGTTCGATATGTTCATGATCGCGGCGCAAAGCGGGCAGCCCCGGGCTTTGAACATGCTCGGCCGGGCTTATGAACGGGGGTGGGGGGTGGAAAGAAACGTCGCGCGCGCACTGGACTATTTCGCGGCGGCGGCCCAGGGCGGTGACGGCTGGGCGGAGTTCAACATGGCCGATCTCTATCTTGCGGGGGAAGGGGTGCCGCGTCATGTCGGGCGAGCCTATGCGCATTACCAGCGGGCGGCGCGGCGGGGGGTTGCCAAGGCGCTGAACATGCTCGGGCTCATTCATGAAAAAGACCTGCCGCAGGGACCCGACCCCGATGGCGCCAGGCTTTTTTTCGAGGCGGCGGCCCAGGGCGGAGACTGCTGGGCCTGTCTGAACATGGGCCGCCTGTGCCTTGACGCAAAGGACCCGGCCGCCGCCGCCCGGTGGTTCCGGCGTTCCCTGCCGCTGGGCTTCGACCAGTACTGGCTGGTACTGGAGCAGGTGCTTGTTGGGCGCGGAGATGCTGAGTTTGCGCATATTCTGGCCGAAACCCGCCACCGCCTGCAGGCACGCGAAGGGGTGGCGGCGCAGCAGGACCTGGCCGGGTGATCTGTAGGGCAGGTGCCTTCAGCTCCGTTTGAGGTTTATACCCTTTGTAACTTTGACGGCCGGTGTGGATACGGCCGCATGCCTGCAATGAAAGATGGTCTTCCATGGCAATCAATTCGTCTTCCCCGGCATCGTCTGGCCCGGCATCGTCTGGCTCCGCATCGCCCGGCCCGGCGTCGTCCGGTTCGGTATCACCCGGTCCGGTATCGTCTGGTAGGGGGCTTCCCGACCGCCCCCGTCGTCCGTTCACGGTTTTCATGAACCGTTACGGTACCCCCCTTACGACGGGCTTTTTCCTTGTTTCCACAATAACCGGTGTCGCGCTGTTCTTTCATTGGGGGCCGGGTGCGTTCCATCCCATGCATGAATGGCTCAGCATGGTTCTGCTGGCCCCTTTTGTGCTGCACATGATCAAGAACTGGAACTCCCTGCTGAACTACGCCCGTCGGGGGTGGCTGTACGTGCCGTTCCTGATTGCGCTGCTTGGCAGTGCGTATTTTTTCGTGGCTCCGGCGACCGGGAACAAGGCAGGCAACAGGCAGGTTGCGTTCCGCGTTGTGGGCATGGTGACAAAAGCCCCGCTCAGTCAGGTCGCCCCTCTTTTCGGTGCGGACCCGGAACAGGCGCTGCATCGCCTTCAGGCCGCGCATTTTACGGTGGATGCGGATACCCGGACGATTGACGAGATCGCCAGTGCCAGCCACCAGACGGCCAATGACGTGCTGCTTGCCCTCATGCAGGCACCTGACGGTGGAAAACGCCACGGCAACCGCCCTGACGGCATGCCGCGGGACCACTGACGGCAGTCATCCGCCCGTGGCTACGCTGGCGCCACGGGTCCGGGGGCATCGTGTCGCACCTGCCGTTGGGCGGACTGCGGGGCTGGTCTTGCACGCGCAGGGGGCGTCGCCCGTCGGTATGGCAGGCCATGACCGGCAGAACGGCGCCGCAATGGCCATGCGGCGGTCGGCTGCGGTATTTTATGCCTTGTCGCGGGCTTGTGGCCGGCCGGTTATGCGCTGCCAGTAGTCATCGGCTCTTTTTTCAAACGTCGGGGCGTCGCGTGCGTCGCTTTGGTAGAGCGTGCCTGCGGCAAGTGGCGAATAAACCTGTTCCACCCAGCCACGGGGGTCGTCATGGGGCAGGCGGTACCCCACATGCCCGAGGGCTGCCGCACCTTTATAATGCGTGTCGCGCAGATGCAGCGGCACGGCTGCCGCGGGCTTGCTGGCCACGTAATGCAGCGCCGTCGAAATGCCACGATAGGCCGACATGGATTTGGGGGCCCGCGCGACATGCAAGGCCGCATGGGCCAGAACGATCTGTGCTTCGGGGTAGCCTATTTTTTCGACCGCCTGCGCGGCGGCAACCGCGGTCTGGAGCGCGGTATTGTCCGCAAGGCCGACATCTTCAGACGCATGGATCATGATCCGGCGGGCAATATAGCGCGGGTCCTCGCCCCCGTGGATCAGGCGCGCCAGCCAGTACAGCGTTGCGTCGGGGTCGGACCCCCGCATGGATTTAACAAAGGCCGAAACAACATCGTAATGCGCATCGCCCGAACGGTCGTGGTTGACCGGGGCCGCGGCATACACCTCCTCCACCATGGCGTCGGTTACGGTCACGGTCTGCTCGCCATGGCCGATTGCAAGGCTTTCCAGCGCTGTCAGTGCGCGCCGGGCGTCGCCGCCCGAACGCCCCGCGATCAGGCGGATCTGGGCGGGGGCCATGATAATGCTGGCGCCGCTGGCCTGCAGGCAGGCAAGCCCCCGCCGGATGACCTGTTCCATGTCCTCGATGCTGAGCGGCTCGAGCTTGAGAATTGTCGAGCGCGATACGAGAGCGGGCGTCAGCACATGATACGGGTTGCCGGTTGTGGCGCCAATGAAGTCCGCTGTGCCGTCTTCGCAGATGGCAAGCAGATCGTCGGTCTGGGTGGCGGAAAAGCGCTGGACTTCATCCACGAAGATCAGAAGCGGGACCATACGCGCTTCATCGGCCAGCTTGCGGATATCCGCGACGCCCGCGCGGGATGCGTTGAGCGCGCGAAAGGCCTTGCCAAGCATGGTACCCACCGCCCGCGCGATGGAGGTTTTGCCAATGCCGGGCGGGCCATACAGAATGACGCTGCCCAGCGCACCGGCGGCAATACGGCGGCGCAGGATCGAGCCGGGTGCCACCACGGCAGACTGCCCGATCACGTCATCCAGCGTTGCGGGGCGCAGTCGTGCGGCAAGCGGGCGCGGGCCATTTTGTGCCCCGGCGTCGAACAGGTCACTCATGTCTGGTTATCGGGCAGGGCAGGTTTCACGCGTATAGAACCGGTTGTGGCACAGTCTGTCTGTTCTAGCATATGTGATCCGGCAAGTCCCGCGCGGCCCCGTTGCAGGCGGCGGGGTGCAGGGGGCGGGGCGACCTGTAGCCGGTGTGGAGCCTGTGCGCGGTGCCGGGGGTGCTGCAGGGCTTTGCGTCGATATGCCCCCGTTTATTGCCCCCGGGCATGGTCTCGCTCATGGCCCTGCTCACTGCTCACTGCTCACTGCTCACTGCTCACTGCTCACTGCTCATGGTCCCGGCCATGCTCCCAGGTTCTGGCCCCGGCAGGGGCCGCACATGGACCAGACGACGCGGGGCGGTGCATCGCGGTTTGGTCGGGGGCTGGCAGTCGCTGCGTGTAAAATTGTTGCAAAATCATGTGAAAAATATTTAATTGCACGATAGTAACAAATTGCGGACAGCCATGACCCCCGAGCGTAAAAGCCTTTTCAGCGCCATGATCGGCAACATGGTCGAATGGTATGACTTCGCGCTTTATACCGCCGCGACCCCGCTGGTTTTCGCGCCGCTGTTCTTTCCGCCCGGTCAGTCGTCCTTTGCAAACCAGTTTGCGGCCATTGTGGTTTTTGCCTCGGGCCATGTCATGCGTCCGGCAGGGGGTGTGCTGTTCGGACATATGGGGGATTGCAGGGGGCATATGAGCGCGCTGCGCTGGACCCTGCTGCTGATCGGCAGCGTGACGGTGCTGATCGGGCTTTTGCCCACCTATGCACAGGCGGGCGTGCTGGCGCCGTTGTGCCTGCTGGTCATGCGACTGGTGCAGGGGCTGGCCGCCGGTGGGGAATGGGCAGGCAGCGTGCTGGTCATAGGCGGGGCGGCACCCGGCGGGCGGACACGCCATGTCATGATGGCGCTCAGTCAGAGCGGGGTGGCGCTGGGCATGGTGCTGGGCACTGCGGCCCTGTGGCTGGCGCACGCGCTCCCCGCGGCGCAGTTTACAGGCTGGGGCTGGCGCGTGCCGTTTCTGGTCACGCTGCCGGCGGTGATCGTGGGGGTGCGCCTGCGCGCGGGACTGACCGGCCCGCCAATGGACCGGCCTATCTGTCAGACCAAGGCCCATGCCATTGATCATACCACGGGTCAGGTCATTGCTGACGGCACCAGTCGGGCCATGGATCGGCGCGGCGGGCAGGCAGCGGTCGCGCGCTTGCCCATCTGGCGGCTTATGCGCACCAGCCCGGGCCCGGTATTGTGCGGGATCGGGTTGCGGCTGGCTGAAAACGGCGGCGTGTACCTGATTACGGTATTCGGGCTGGTTTACGGGCGTGCCTGCGGCGTGCCCGATTCACGGTTGCTGGCGGGGCTGACGGCGGGGCTTGTGGCCGATGCTTGCGCCATGCCGCTTTTTGCGCGGCTGGTCACAAGGCTGGGGGCTGCGCGCATCTATCTGGGTGGGCTGGTGGCCCTGGCGGTTCTGTCCGTGCCGTTTTTCATGCTGATCCGTTCTGGCACGACGCCATGTGTGGTGGCGGCCTTCGTTCTGGCGCTGGGGCTGGGCCATGCGCCAACGATCGCGGTGGAACCGCTGCTGCTGGAACGCCTGTTCCCGCCCGCCCTGCGCTATACCGGTATTGCCGTGGCGCATGAGGGGGGTGCCGTGCTGGCGGGTGGGGTTTCCCCCGTGGCGGCGGCGGGTCTTTACCACATGGCGGGAAATGTGAACGCCGTTGCCGTCTACCTTGTCGGGCTGGTGGCCTGTTCGGGGCTGGCCCTGCTGGCATGCCGTGGCACCGGGCAAGAATGACCCTTTCCGCCGCCCGGCAGATCGGCTAGTCCTGCCCTTTGAAACCGGTGGCATACAGCGCCATCCGGGTACGGAGGGCGAGTCGCCGCCCAGGGATGACGCGTTCGGGCAGGCCGGGTCGCATCGCCTGCCAGGCAGGACGCTCCAGAGCCGAGGACTGGTTTTTTGAGACGAGGCAAGATCTGGCGTCAGGCCAACCCGACCAATGCGGCTTTTTCGCCTGACGCATCGCCCTTCTTCCATCTGTCACGACTGACGGGGCTGTACCATCTGCGCATGGATGCCCATCTCAAGCCGATCGGCATGGACGTGCCGCGCTGGCGTGTGCTCAATATCCTGTCCGAACGCGACTGCGCGACCATCAGCACCATTGCGGACCTGGCGGTGATCCGGGTGCCGACCATGACCAAGCTGATCTACCGGATGGAGGCCGAAGACCTGGTGCGCACGCAGGTTTCCGCCCGTGACGGCCGCGTGACGGAGGTGAACCTGACCGACAAGGGGCGGGCCGCCGTCGAGCAGGTGCGGGCCAAGGCCGGGCTGATTTTTGAGCGCGCCTTTCATGACGTGGAGGATGCGGAGATCGACGCATTCATGAAAACCCTGCGTAAAATCTACGACAATATCTACTGATCGCCCTGCGCCAGAAACTTAATAAATAAGTGGAAATGTCTACTATTCCGATGTAGTATCGTTTTCGCCCGCCAGATATGGTGGGTGATGACGGAGTGCGGCGGCCATGATCATTTCCGCAAAGGATCGCAGGCGGGTGGCGCGGCGCAGGCTGCCCCGCTGGCTTTTCGACTATATCGACGGTGGTGCGGGGTCCGAGGTCACGCTGCGCCGGAACCGCGCCGCACTGGAGCGGATCGGCTTTGTGCCCATGGCGCTGCGGGGTGCGGCGGCTCCGGTGCTCGGGGCCGATGTGCTGGGCTTCGATCTGGATTTTCCGGTTATTCTGGCCCCTGTGGGCATGGCGGGTCTTGTGTCCCCGGCGGGGGAGATCGCAGCCGCGCAGGCTGCGGCTACGGCGGGCAGCGCCATGTGGGTGTCCAGCTTCTCGCTCGCGGGGATCGAGCAGATCGCAGCCCGTGTCGACCCGGCACGGCTGGGCTTTCAGCTTTATGTCTTCCGCGACCGCGCTGTTACGCAGGATGTGCTGCGCCGTGTCTGGGCCGTGGGCATACGCACCCTTGTCGTCACGGTGGATACACCCGTTACCCCCTTGCGCGAACGGGACGCGCGCAATGGTTTTCGGAGTGCGACAGGTATTTCGCCACGTCTGGCGGCGCAGATGCTGGCCCGCCCGCGCTGGCTGTACGGGGCCATGCGCCGGTCCGACCGGCTTGTGGGCAATCTGGTCCCTTATGACATGGGGGCCAATCTGTTCGCCCAGGCGGCGTCCATTGGTCGCGCCATGGACCCCACACTGGACTGGGACGACATGGCCCGCCTGCGCGCGCAATGGAAAGGTCGGCTGGTCATCAAGGGTGTTCTGCATCCGCAGGATGTCGCGCGCGCGGCCACACTTGGCCTGGACGGGGTGGTGCTGTCCAACCACGGGGGGCGCCAGCTCGACGGCGCCATTTCCGCGATAGAAGCATTGCCCGCCTGCGTGGATGCGGCCCGGGGCCGGGTCGAGATCTGTGTGGATGGCGGTTTTCGGTCGGGGGGCGATCTTGTCAGGGCGCTGGCGCTCGGCGCCTCCGCCGTGCTGATCGGGCGGCCATGGGTTTACGGGCTTGCGGCGCAGGGCGGGCAGGGCGTGGCCGATGTGCTGGCCAGCCTGCGCGATGGCATGCGTAGCACCATGACGCTGCTGGGTGCGGCCGACCTGACATCCCTGCGGGCCATGTGGCCCATGTGTTTTCAAACATCGTCCATTCCAACGGGCGGGGACGGTGCGTGCGTGCCCGACTTCCGCCCAGCAGAGGCAACAGCATGACCGAAACATCCATCCTTCCCGCGGTTCAGGCCTTTCTGGACCGCAGGCATCAGCTTTATATCGGTGGCCGGTGGGTGGAGCCCGAGGGCGATGCCCGGCTGAATGTCTACAACCCCGCGACCGGGGCGCTGATCAGCACCGTGCCCGATGCCTCCGCACGTGACGCGGCACGCGCGGTCGAAGTCGCGCGTGAGAGCTTCTGCTCCGGTGTGTGGACGTCTCTTGCGCCGGGCATGCGTGAGCGTGTGCTGCTGCGCCTTGCGGACCTGGTGGAACGCGATGCCGAAATCCTGGCCCAGCTCGAAACGCTGGAGCAGGGAAAATCGCTGGTGCTGTCGCGTATTCTCGAATCCGGCGGGGCGCAGTCCTGGATACGGTATGTGGCGGGGCTGGCCACCAAGATCACGGGCCAGAGCCTGGACGTGTCCATCGCCCTGCCGCCGGGGGCGCGTTACACCAGCTTTACGCGCAAGGAACCCGTGGGGGTTGTGGCGGGTATCGTGCCGTGGAACTTCCCGCTGCTGATCGCGGTGTGGAAAGTGTTGCCGGCCCTGGCGGCGGGGTGTTCGGTCGTGGCCAAACCCGCCGACACCACACCGCTGACCCTGCTGTACCTGGCCCAGCTTGCAACGGAAGCCGGTGTGCCCGACGGCGTGTTCAACGTCGTGACCGGGCGTGGCGCCACCACGGGGGATACGCTGGTACGCCACCCCGATGTGGCCAAGGTCAGCTTTACTGGCTCTACCCCCGTGGGCAAGAGCATTGCCCGGATCTGCGCGGAGCGGCTGGCCCCGGTTTCGCTCGAACTGGGCGGCAAGAACCCCGCCATCGTGCTGGCGGATGCGGATGTCGAACAGGTGGTGGGCGGACTGGCGCTTGCGGGTTTTCTCAACCAGGGGCAGGTCTGCGCGGCCTGTTCGCGGGTGTATGTGCAGGCCCCGCTATTCGACAGGGTGGCCGCCGGACTGCACGCGGCCCTGTCCTCCATGCGGATCGGTCCGGGTATGGACGAAACCGCGCAGGTCAACCCCGTGGCGTCCGCCGTGCAGCAGCGCAAGGTGGCGGGCTACCTGGAGAACGCCGTGGCGCAGGGGGCCGAAATCCTGTGGGGGCAGGACCTTCCCGCCAATACGGGGGCCGGTGCAGGGGCTGGCTACTACGTGCGCCCGGCGCTGGTGCTGAACCCCGATGACCGGCTGGCCCTCACGCGGGAGGAAGTGTTCGGCCCCGTCATGACCCTGACACGGGTCGACAGCGTGGAAGACGCACTGGCCCGCGCCAATGACAGCGCCTTCGGTCTGGCCGCAAGCCTGTGGACCGGCAGCCTTGCCCGGGCCATGGACCTGCCGCCGCGCATGCAGGCCGGTACGGTCTGGGTGAACAGCCATGTCATGATCGACCCCAACCTGCCGTTCGGGGGCATGAAGGAGTCCGGGCTGGGGCGGGACTTCGGCACCGCCTGGCTGGATGCGTTCACGGAACTCAAAGCCGTCTGTATCCGGCACTGACAGGGATGATGCGGCTCATGCGCAATGCACGGAAAAAGATTTTGAAAAACAGCTCTCTTTCCGAATACGCGGCAGGGCGGTCCGGCCTGCTGGCGCAGCCCCTGCGCTGCGTGACGGGCGTTGTCGCATGTCTGTCGCTGGTTGCGGGCTGGAGTGGGGGGCAGGGTACCGTGTGGGGTGCGGCGCATGCCGCCGCTGCCTCGGGCCATGCCCCCGCCGCCGCAGGTGTGTCGCCTATTCCTTCGGCTACCCCATTGGTTCCCCCCCAGGCCGCCCCGCGTGGCGGTTTGCTGGCCGGGGGAGCTGGTAATTCGGCCAGCAATCAGGTCAGTAATCCGGCCAGTAATCCGCTTGGCAACCCGGTTGGCACGCCAGCCATGGCGGCGGCTCTTGCGGCGGGTGGGCTGCCCGTGCCCGACCAGGACTGGCCGCAGCATGGCCGCACAACGGCCGAGCAGCGTTACAGCCCGCTGACCCAGATCGACACGAAAACCGTGGGGCGTCTGGGTCTGGCCTGGTATCAGGATTTTGACACGTTTCGCGGGCAGGAGGGCACGCCCCTGATCGTGGATGGTGTCATGTATGTCACCACGAACTGGAGCAAGGTCGAGGCATTGAACGCCGCGACAGGGGCCGTGCTGTGGCAGTTCGACCCGCGTGTGCCCGGCAATGTGGCCGCCAAAGGCTGTTGCGATACGGTCAACCGCGGGGCCGCCTATTGGGACGGCCGTGTCTATGTCGGTACGTTCGACGGCCGGCTGATCGCGCTGGATGCCAGAACAGGCCACCAGCTATGGAGTGTCGACACCATTCCCGCGCGGGCCAGTCTGGGCGGCATACGGTCCTACACCATTGACGGCGCCCCCCGCGTGGCCAGGGGCGTAGTCATGATCGGCAATGGTGGGGCCGAATTCGGGGCGCGGGGTTTTGTGTCCGGGTTCGACGCGCGGACCGGCGTGCTCAAATGGCGCTTTTACACCGTGCCCGCCCCCGATAACCGCCCCGACGGGACCGTGTCCGATACCGTGCTGGCGCGCAAGGCCTACCGGACCTGGAGCCCAACCGGCGCCTGGACCCGTTCGGGCGGTGGCGGCACCGTCTGGGATTCCATCGTCTACGACCCGCAGACCGATCTGGTCTTTCTGGGCGTGGGCAATGGATCGCCATGGAGTTACAAGGTCCGCTCCAACGGCATTGGCAGCAACCTCTTTCTGGGCAGCATTGTGGCCATTCGCCCCGAAACAGGCGAATATGTCTGGCATTTTCAGGAAACACCCATGGACCAGTGGGACTTTACAGCCTCACAGCCCATGATGGTGCTGGACCTGACACTGGGCGGCGTGCGGCGTCACCTGCTGGCGCAGGCCCCCAAGAACGGTTTTTTCTATCTGCTCGATGCCGCAACCGGGGAATTCGTTTCCGCCATACCCTACACATTTCTCAACTGGGCCAGCGGGGTGGACCCGCTGACCGGCCGTCCGGTGATCGTGCCCGATGCGCTGTGGTCGCTGACCGGGCAGACCTGGATGGGTATTCCCGGCTCGCTGGGTGGACATAACTGGGCGCCCATGGCCTACAGCCCCAGAACGGGTTACGTCTATATTCCCGCCCAGCAGTTGCCCGAGCCGTTCAAATCGGAAAAAGGCTTTCGCCTGCATGGCATGGGCGTCAATCTGGGTATCGACATGGCGGGCCTGCCCGACGTGCCTGCCGTGATCGACGCCGTGACAAAAGGGGTAAAAGGCTGGCTCGAAGCCTGGGACCCCGTGGCTGGCAAGGTAGCGTTCCGGGTGGAACATGACACGGCCTGGAACGGCGGCGTGCTGGCCACGGCGGGCGATCTGGTGTTCCAGGGGCTCGCCACCGGCGGCTTCGAAGCGTATGACGCGCGCACTGGCGCGGTGCTGTACCATTTTGACGCCCATACCGGTATTGTCGCCCCGCCCGTGTCCTATGCGGTGAATGGGCGGCAGTATGTAGCGGTGGAAGCCGGATGGGGCGGGGTATTCCCGCTTATGGGCGGTGCGCTGGCCCGGTACCGTAACCCCGGCATCAACCACTCGCGGCTGCTGGTGTTCGCACTGGACGGGCAGGCCCGCCTGCCGGCGGAAACCCGCACCGGGCAGTTGCCGGTGCGCATGACCCAGACCGCCGACCCCGCGCAGGTGCCCGCCGGGTATGATCTGTACCAGCATTACTGCCTGGCCTGTCATGGCGATAACGCCGTGGGTGGCGGCGTTTTGCCCGATCTGCGGTATTCCGGCGCACTGGCCACGCGCGACGGGTTCGAGGCCGTGGTGGGGCGCGGGGCGCTGACCGCCTATGGCATGGTGGGGTTTTCCAGTGTTCTTGCCGCGCAGGATATCGAAAAGATCCGGCAGTTCCTGATCAGCCGCGCGATGGCGCTGCCCGCTGGATCATCCGCGAAAAAATAGTACAGAATCGAAAGGAAACTGCTGGACATATCAGTTTCCTTTTCACATAATATTTTCTGTTTACAGGCAATCGTCGAACCCTTTTTTGCTGGAAAGGCTCGGCGGCAGGATACATCATTGCCTTATCGTATCGATTGATACCCGCCGGTCGGTCGGCGGGTTAGTGAGGAAACAAGAAAGATGTGGATAAATCGGGCAAGGAAGGGTGTGCTTCCTGCGGTATTCCCTTCTATGGTTACCCTCAGGGCGCCGGTGCTGAAGTCCGGCTGTTCGGTGCTGGCGCTGGCTTTTGCTTTCGATGCGGCGTCCGCGGCGACAACGGCTGCTTCACGCACGAAGGGGGGCAAGGCCGCGACGGCATCTGTCCATAAAACCGGCGCTGCCACAGGTGCGAAAACGGCGGCAACGTCACCTGCCGGCACTGCCGCTGCGCCGGCAGGGGCGGGGCGGAAGCCGAAGAACACAGCCGCCCTGCGCAGCACCGGTCTGGAAGACGTCATGGTGCATGCCCGGCGGCGTAGCGAACGCCTCGAGCGTACGCCTATTTCCATGACAACCATGTCCGGTCAGCAGTTTACCGAACGCGGCATTACCTCGCTCGATAAAATCCAGAATTTCGCGCCCAATATCTCGTTCGGCAACGTGGCGTCCAACTCCGGTGTTGCCAACGCCTCGGCCGTGTTCATTCGTGGGATCGGCCAGACCGACTTCTCCTTCGGGGTCGATCCGGGCGTGGGCATGTATGTCGATGGCGTGTATGTCGGCAGCCCCGTGGGCGCGGTGCTGAGCATGGTCGATATTGCCGATGTCTCGGTGCTGCGTGGCCCGCAGGGCACGCTGTTCGGGCGTAACACCATTGGTGGTGCGGTCTCGGTGTCCTCCCTTACGCCGAACGAGACCCTTTCTGCCAAGGCCGATGTCAAATACGGCACGGCCAACCGCATCAACGTGCGGGCGTTCGTCAACACGCCTGTCGCCAAGAACCTTTATGCCAATTTCTCGGTCGGCAGTTTCATGCAGGACGGCTACGTCAATGCGCCGTACCAGAAAAACGCGCGGTCTCTGGGTAACCAGGACAGCCGCGTGTTCAAAGGTGCG
Organism: Acetobacter sp.; assembly: GCF_047723915.1. GTDB lineage: Bacteria > Pseudomonadota > Alphaproteobacteria > Acetobacterales > Acetobacteraceae > Acetobacter. The sequence goes on from NZ_JBDOBQ010000016.1 coordinate 16,761, forward strand.
CTGCGATGGCATCCGGTCGAGAAGCTCGATATCGTTCTGCGCGGCGACTGGACGCGTGACCGCAGCAACGGCGCGCCCTATGTCACGACTGGCGTGCTGTCGCCAGCCACCATGATTAGCATCAACAATGCCAATGCCGGCGGCACGCTCAACAACTGTTCGGGGTCGGGGTGCTACAATTCGCGCTATTACAGCAAGAACACCAACTACGGCACCGACCCAGATTATTCCAACCTGACAAGCTGGTCGACCACCGGCACGATCGATTACCACCTGACCGATTACATCGACCTTAAATCCATTACCGGATATCGAAAAAGCCTCGGCAAATTCGCGCAGGATCGTGATTCTTCTCCCATTGGAATCAATGCGGTCTATGACAATTATGCCGAAAAGCAGTTTTCGGAAGAATTCCAGGTCAACGGTCGCGCGCTGCGTAACCGCCTGCATTACGCGGTGGGCGTGTATTACTTCAACCAGTCCGGCCAGGATCTGAACCCCACGCAGTTCTATCTGCTGAGCCTGCAAAGCGGCGGCTATTTCCACGACACCAATTACGCCGCATACGCGCAGGCCACCTACGACATTACTTCCAAGCTGCATGTCACGGCTGGCGTGCGTTATACCGAAGACAACAAGAGCTTCACGCCCAACCAGTTCTATACCTCGGCTCGCGCACCGTATGTCACCATTCCGCCGGGCACCCGTATCGTGCCTTACCAGACCTACCACAACAACAATGCGCGCTGGACGCCCATGGTCAATGTGGCGTACCAGGTCACGCATGAGCTGATGGCCTATGCCACGTTCTCGCAGGGGTTCAAGGGGGGCGGCTTTACGCAGCGTCTGACGAATATTGCCTCCTCTCCGCCGGCGTTCCGGCCTGAAAGCGTCAACTCGTTCGAAGGCGGGCTGAAGTTCTACGGTCTCAATCGCAGGTTGCGTGTCAGCGCCGCAGGTTTTTACACATTCTATAACGACGTGCAGCTTCTGGTCGCGGATGAAACCCATATCGGCCCGTACTACACCAACGCAGGCAAGGCGCGTATTCCCGGTTTCGAACTTGAAGGCCAGTATGCCATTGGCGATGGCTGGACCGCTATCGGGTCTGTCGGCATGACGGATGCGCATTACACGAAGCTCAACGGTGGCGTGCAGGGCCTGACCCTGAGCAGTCCGTTCGTTCTTGTCTCCAAATGGACGGCCAATCTCGGCCTGGCCAAGGCGATCGATCTGGGCAAGGCCGGGACCCTTACGCCGCGTGTCGATGCGACATATCGCTCGCGCTACAACGCCAACCTCAACTCCATTCCGTATGCGCAGCTCATGCAGCCCAAATACATTACCGTGAACATGAGCGCGCGCTGGGTCAGTGCCAGCGGGCGTTATAATTTCATGGCCGGGCTGGACAACGCCACGAACGAGAAATTCATGGCATGGGGCAGCTATTCCGGCAGCTTCGGCAACCTCCAGAAATCCTTTGATCGCGGCCGCCAGTGGTACATTCAGGGCGGTGTTTCCTTCTGATGGCGGGGGTGTTCCGGCACCCCCAAAAACACAAAAAGTTACTTGAAAAGGAAACAAATTGTCGGTACATCAGGACATGGCCGCCACACGGGTCGCGGGTGGTGCGCCGCATGGAACGAAAGGGGGCGACGCTCGCCGCACCCCGGAGCGAGGCAGGCAGGATACAATGCTTAACGACACTCTTCCGGCTCCACACGCGCTTCAGACCGGTGACGCATTGGAGGGGCTGCTTGCCACCATTCGTGCCGGGGCGCTCGAATTCCGGGCCGCGCGGCGTATTCCCCAGCCTGTTGTCGAACAGTTCAGGACGGTGGGTGTCTACCGCGCTCTGGTGGCACGCCGCTTTGGTGGGCTTGAAGTCTCGCCCATGACTTTTCTCGAACTGGTTGAAACCATCGCCCAGGCCGACGCCTCCGCCGGGTGGGTGGCCAGTTTCGGGGTTTCGGCCACCTATCTTGCCGCGCTGCCGATCCCGACCTTGGAAAAACTCTATGCCAACGGCCCAGATGTCGTGTTTGCGGGGGCGATCTTCCCGCCGCAGAAGGCCCGCCGGGTGGATGGCGGTTTCATGGTCAGCGGTCGCTGGCCGTATGCCAGTGGCTGCCCCGGCGCCTCGCTGATCGGTGTGGGCATCGCGGTCGAGGGCGAAAGCGGTGGCCTGCCGCGCACCGCCGTCATGCCGCGTTCCTCCGTGCGGATCGACGAGACATGGGACACGATCGGTCTTGCGGGTACCGGCAGTCATGACGTGGTGGTGGACGATGTGTTCGTGCCCCATGAGTGGACCTTCATTCGCGGTGGCGCACCCAGCCTGGATGCGCCGATCTATGCCTACCCCTCGCTCGGTCTGGCGGCGCAGGTGCTGACCGTGGTGGGGCTGGGCTGTGCCCGCCGCGCCATTGACGAGGCCCGGACCATGGCGGACGGTCGCGGCTCCATTACCGGCGCACCCGTCATGGGGGACAGGCCTTTCGTGCAGGGGGTGCTTGGCCAGGCCGAAGCCCGGCTGAGTGCGGCCCGCGCTTTTTTCTATGACGTGACGCGGGAGGTCTGGGGCCAGCTCTGCGCGGGCGAGACCATATCCGACAAGCAGGCCAACAAGGTGCGGCTGGCCGCAACACACGGTGCGCAGACCGCGTTCGATGTGGCGCGGGACTGTTTCAGCCTTGGTGGGATCGCCGCCGTACGCTCCGACAATATTCTGGGCCGCTGCTTCCAGGATTGCGCAGTGGTGGCGCAGCACGCGTTCATGGCCCGTGGCAATTACGAGGCCGCCGGGCGTGTCATGCTGGGTCGTGGCGACAGGCCGGGCTACCCGTAAGCGGCCGCCCGCGAACGGTCTGGATACGCCACCCCGGAAAAGATTTTCCTGAACACCGCGGTCCGCCCGCAGGGGTTCAGGGGCAAGAAGAGCAAGGACGACAGCCAATGACGACACTCCCCGACCCAAGGAGCCTTGTCAACGCGGACTACGCGGACGGTTCCATCTACTCCAACCCCGATCTGTACGACATGGAAATGGACCGCATTTTCATGCACAACTGGATCTGGGTCGCCCATCGCAGCGACATTCCCGAGGCGGGCAGTTTCATCACCACCTTTGTCGGCGCGCATCCTGTTGTGGTCACGCGTGACCGCAAGGGGGATGTGCATGTCATGCTCAACCGCTGCCGCCACCGGGGTGCGACCGTGTGCGAACACAAGCGCGGCAAGGCGGCAAGCTTTGTCTGCCCCTATCACGGCTGGGCTTACGGGCTGGACGGCGCACTGCGCGGCGTGCCGTTCCAGGACGGGTATTCGGGCCAGCTCGACAAGGCGAAATACCCGCTCGTCTCGCTGCGGGTGGAAGAATATAACGGCCTGATCTTTGCGACGTTCGATGCCGATATCATGCCGCTGGACGCGTGGCTGGGCCGCGCCAAGCCGTGGATCGACCTGTTCATGAAGCAGGGGGCCGGGTGGCCGGTCAAGACCATGGGCGAGCACAAGTTCACCTTTCCGGGCAACTGGAAGATCCAGCTCGAAAACACGACCGATGCCTACCATTTCCCCATCGTGCACAAATCCTTCCTGGATTCCGTGGACGGGGAAACGCAGAACACCTTCGACTTTGTAGAGGGCGAAGGTTATGTCGAGGATCTGGGCCACGGCCATTCCGTCATGGTCATGATCCCCGAACTGGTCGATCTCGAAGCCGATCTGGACGCCCCCATTCCCGAACGGTTCATGGAACTGGCCGAATGTCTGTCCAGGGACTATCCGCCCGAGCAGGTGCGCAGGATCGTGCGCGCGGTCGGCGGGTCTGGGTTCAACCTCAACCTGTTTCCCAATCTTGCATGTTCCATGGCGTTTTTCCGCGTCCTGCGTCCGCTCAGCGTGACCGAGACCGAAATCCGCCATATCGCCATCGGCATGGATGGCGGACCCAAGCTGGGCAACGACATGCGCCTGCGCCTGCATGAGCATTTCCAGGGGCCCATGGGCTTTGGTTCCCCTGACGATGCCGAGGCCTGGGACCGCGTGCAGCGGGGTTCGCTGGCCGGGCGTGACATCGCCATTCTGCTCAATCGCGGGCTGGGGCATGAAGCCCGGCGTGAAGACGGTAACCTGTTCAGCGATGTCAGCGCCGAAACCGGCATGCGGGCGGCCTACAGGCAGTGGCTGGCGGCCATGACGGATGTGAACGCAGCCCGCAGCGCGGAAGAAAGGGAGACCGTGGCATGAGCATTACGCTGAACGAAGCCGTCGAGCTTGTGACGCTGGAGGCAGATATGCTCGACCATGGCGACTTTACGCCGTGGCTGTCCCTCTACACCCAGGACGGGCTGTATATCGTGCCGATCGACCCCGATACGGACGATTTCGAGGATATTCTCAATTATGCCTACGACAATGCCGAAATGCGGGAAAAGCGCGTGCAGCGCCTGCTGGGGGGGCGCGCCATTTCGGCTGCTCCTCCGGCCCGCACGGTCCGCCTGCTTTCGCGCTATCGCCTGCTCGACACAGGTGCCGATGCCTGCACCCTGCGCTGCGCGCAGCTGCTGATCGAACTGCGTCAGGGGCGTGAACGCTACTACGCCGCCAATGTCACCTTCGATCTGGTCCGCACGGAGGCAGGGCTCAGGATCGGGCGCAAGGTCGTAAGGCTCCTGACCTCGACCGAGGCGCTGACCGCCGTGAGCTATATCCTGTGACCGCCACGGCACCTTCTGGCACAGCGCCTGTAGCCCTGCCCGTTGCCCTGGTAACGGGGGGTGCCAACGGGCTGGGGGCCTGTATCGCGGCCCATCTGGTCGCATGCGGGTATCGTGTCGCGGTGGCGGATGTGAACGCAGCCGCCGCCCAGGCAACGGCTGCGGCGCTGGGGCCGCAGGCCATGGCCGTGGCCATGGACGTGACCAGTGAACGCGCGGTGGAAGCCGGGCTGGACGCGGTGGAGGCCACCTTCGGTCTGCCATGGCTGCTGGTGAACAACGCCGCTGTCATGAAGGCGGAAAAAGTGCTCGATATCGGTGTGGACACGTTCGACGCCATTATCGCGGTCAATCTGCGCGGCACGTTTCTGGGGTGCCAGCGCTTTGCACGCCGGCTGCGGGCGGCCAATGCGGGCGGGCGGATCGTCAATATGGGGTCTCTCGCGGGGGAAAACGGCGGCACCGCCACGGGGGCGCATTACGCGGCCTCCAAGGGCGGGGTGCATACGCTGACCAAGGTTTTCGCCCGTGACCTTGCCCCGCACGGCATTACGGTCAACGCCATTGCCCCCGGCCCGCTAGACCTGCCCTCGGTCGCCGCCACCATCGGGGCGGAAAACGCCGCCCGGGTGCTGTCCGGCCTGCCGACCGGCCAGCCCGGCAGCCCCGAGACCGTAGCGCGCATGGTGGCCGAACTGGCCCGGCCTGATGCGGGGTCCATTACCGGTTCGATTATCGACATCAACAGCGGACTTTACATGCGATGACCCAGCCCTGCGCATCCGCCGCCATTCTGCCCGGCCAGAGCCTGGAGGTAGAAGTTACAGCCGCCGAACGCCGGGGTGACGTGCTGCTGTTCAGCCTGAGCCTGCCCGACGGTGCGGACCTGCCCGCGTGGGAGGCCGGGGCGCATATCGACCTTGTTCTGGGCGACGGGCTGATCCGCCAGTATTCCCTGTGCGGCGACCCGGCCGAACGGTCGTGCTACCGTCTGGCGGTGCTGCGCGACCCGGCGTCCCGCGGGGGGTCGGCCGCGGTGCATGATCAGGTGTGCCTGGGCCGCAAACTGACCATTGGCGCACCGCGCAACCTGTTCGCACTCGATACGGGGGCGGCATATTCCGTGCTGGTGGGCGGGGGCATTGGCGTGACCCCGCTGATCGCCATGGCCTACGAACTGCATGATCGCAGGCAGCCCTTTACGCTGCATTACGTCGCGCGGGACCCGGTTTTCGCGCAGGTGCTGGCGGCAACCCCTTTTGCGGACCGTGTTGTGGTGCATGACCGTAGCACGCCAGACGCCCCGCGCCTGGACCTGGCGCAGGCACTGTCGGCGGGTGCGTTGCCACAGGGGGCGGAGATCGCGTCCACGCATGTCTATACCTGCGGGCCGCTGGGGCTGATGGATGCGGTGTTCGAAACCGGGCAGGCGCTGGGCTATGCCGGGCAGACCCTGCACCGCGAGGCTTTTTCCGCCGAGCCGGTGGTCGGGGGCGAGGGGTTCAGCGTTCTGGCCGCGCGTTCTGGCGTTCGGGTCGAGGTCGGGCCGGAGGAAAGCATTGCCGCGGCCCTGGGCAAGGCCGGGGTGAAAGTCACCCTGAGCTGCGAGCAGGGCATTTGCGGCACCTGCGTTGTCAGCGTGCTGGAGGGTGAAGCCGACCACCGCGACCAGTACCTGACGGACGAGGAACGCACGGACCAGATCGCCCTGTGCTGTTCGCGCGCGCGCAGCCCGCTGCTGGTTGTGGATATCTGATGTCTGGCGCCCCGCGTGTCTGTGTGGCGGGGATCGGGGCCGTGGGTGGCACGGTTGCCGCCATGCTTGCCCGCGCGGGGGCCGATGTCGCGCTGGTTGCGCGCGGAGCGACGCTGGCCGCCCTGCAGTCGGGTGGGCTGACCCTGCATGACGGGGCCGGTGCTTTTACATGCAGGCCCAGGGCTGCGGCGCAGGCCAGTGGCCCCGCGTGCGATCTTGTCATTCTGGCCGTCAAGTCGCACCAGCTTGGCGCGGTTCTGCCTGCGGTGGCGCCGGTAATCGGGCCGGACACACTGGTGCTGCCCATTGTCAACGGCGTGCCATGGTGGATGACCGCGCGGCCCGGCGCGTATACCCCCGGGCCCGACACGCCCAGTCTGGATGCGTCCAGTCTGGAGGAGCCCTGTCTGGACACGCCCGCTTCGGGCACGCCCATCCCGGTCGGCCGGCAGGGTCGGGATGGCAGCCTCCACGATGGGAGCCACCAGTCATGCGGTGCGGCGGCTCCCGTCGTGGACCCCGGCGGGGTTCTGGCGCGTGGTGTCGCGCTGCGGGCGGTTCTTGGCTGTGTGGCCTATGTGTTTTCCACCATGCCCGAGCCGGGGGTTGCGGTCTGCGCGCGCCAGCCCCGGCTTGTGCTGGGTGCGGCCGTACCCGGCGGTGTGGCGGCCCCGGCCATGGCGGCGGTACTGGACGTGTTGCTGCGTGCGGGGATTGCGGTCGAACACAGTGCGGATATTTACAGTGCCGCATGGGACAAGCTGGTGGCCAATCTGGCGACCAACCCGCTTTCCGTCGTGTGCGAGGCATCTCTGGGCCAGCTTGGCACGCAGGAGCAGACCCGCGCCCTGATCGAAGCCGTCGCGCGCGAAGGCCTGCAGGTGGGGGCCGCGTGCGGCCTGCACGGAACCCTCGGCCCCGAAAAGCTGCTGGACATGGTGGCCGCGGCCGGCGGGCACGAAACCTCCATGCTTCAGGACTACAGGGGCGGCCGCCCCCTGGAACTGGCCGCGATAGGCGATGCGGTCATCGCCCTGGCCGATGTTTACGGCATTGCCGTTCCCGTAACCCGAACACTCGTAAGGCTGGCCCGTTTCAAAAGTGCCGCCAACAGGGAGAAGTAAGTCATGACGGCCGATATCTGTTCAGACGAATGGCGCCTGCGTGTGCGCCTTGCCGAATGTTACCATCTGGTCGATTACTTCGGCTGGACGGAAATGATCTTCAACCACATTTCGGTCCGCCTGCCGGGCGAGACGAGGCGCTACCTCGTCAACGCCTTCGGCCTGAATTACGACGAAATTTCTCCCGAGAACCTGCTTGTGGTCAACGCCGACGGCAAGCTGGAAACGGATGCGCCCGACAAGCCCAACCCGGCAGGCTTTGCCCTGCACGGTGCGATCCACGCCGCGCGGGACGACGTGCACTGCATCATCCACACCCACACCAGCGAGGTGAGTGCCGTGGCCGTCAAGCAGGGCGGTTTCAGCCACGACAATTTCTACGGTGCGCAGCTTTTCGGCCGTGTGGGCTACCACGCGTTCGAGGGGATTACCCTGTATGAGGAAGAACGCCCCCGCATGCTGGAAAGCCTGGGGGACAGGCACGTGCTGGTGCTGCGCAACCATGGCGTGGCCGTGGGTGAAAGCGATATCGCCCGTGCTTTCTTCCTGCTCTGGACCGTGCAACGCGCGGCCGAAATCCAGTGCCATACCGGCATGATCCCCGGCCCCGACACCCCCATCAGCGATACCATCCGCGCGGCCTGTGCGCGCGACGCGGCCTGGGTGCTGTCCACCACCAACGCCGCCGACAAGATGTTCGATGCCGCCGTGCGCAAGATGCGGCGCGAACGCGGCCCACTCTGGCACGGCGACAACGCCTGACATCCGCGCCGGTATGCCGGGCTGCCCATGCGGGCGGCCCCGTCGTCCAGCAACCGCCTGTTCCACACCGCCCGCCATGCCCGAAAACCAAGGAGCCGACCCCCGATGAATGACGCCAGACTGCGCCAGGCCGCAACATTCGTGCAGCGTATCGAGACAAGCGAGCCCGTGCTGCGTGCGTTCACGGCCTATGACCCGGTGCGCATCCGGGCCGAGGCGCTGAGCGTGCCACAGGGACCGCTGGCCGGGCTGAGCGTGGGGGTGAAGGACATTATCGACACCGCCGATTACGCCACAGGTCACGGTTCCCCCATTTACGACGGCTGGCACCCCCGTTCGGACGCGTCCTGCGTGACCCTGCTGCGGGCGGCAGGCGCGGTCTGCGTGGGCAAGACCGTCACGACCGAATTCGCGTTCTTTCGCGCCGGGGCTACGGTCAACCCGTACGACCATGCCCGCACGCCCGGCGGGTCGTCCTCCGGTTCGGCCACGGCCGTGGCGGCGGGCATGGTCGATATCGGCCTTGCGTCGCAGACTGCGGCATCGCTCACGCGCCCGGCGTCCTATTGCGGAATTGTCGGCTTCAAACCCAGCTATGGACGGTATGCGGCGGCGGGAATCAAAAGCCTTGCCCCCTCATTCGACACGCTGGGCACCCTGACGCGCGACGTGGCAACCGCTGCCCTGGCCGACAGTGTGCTCAAGGGCCCGGTCGCCAGCCCCACCCCGCTTGTCGCCCGTGCGCCTGCGCGCATCGGCCTGTGCCGCACCCCCCACTGGGCGGAGGCCGGGCCTGCCACACAGGCCGCACTGGAACAGGCCGCTACCCTGTTCGGCGCACAGGTGGACGTGGTCGAAATCGACCTGAGCGACTTTGCCGATGCGGCTGACCTGCACATTACCATCATGAGCTATGAGGCCGTTCAGGCTCTGGCGTGGGAATATACGCACCGGCGCGACATGCTCAGTCCACAGATTTCGGCCCTGCTGGACGCGGGGCGGGGCATTGCCTACGCGACCTACCGCACCGCCCTGGCCCGTGCGCAGGACCTGCGCGCCCGCATGGCCGAGCTGGTGTCGCCGGGCACGGTGCTGCTGGCCCCCGCCGCGCCCGACGTGGCCCCGCTGCTGACCGAAGGCACGGGCAGCCCGCTGTTCAGCCGTTTGTGGACCCTGTTGCGCCTGCCCACCCTTACCATGCCGGGGCTGGTCAGCGCGGCGGGGCTGCCCGTAGGTGTGCAGCTTCTGGGCGCCTTCGGGGAGGACGAAGCCCTTCTGGCCCACGCCGCCTGGGCCGAAACGGTGCTGCCGCCCCGCCCGGTCCCGCCCGTGGTCGTGCCCGCCTGAAGCGGCCTTGAGGGCGGGCGAGGGGCTGGCAGTGCGGCTGCTCCCCGGTTGGCCCTCTGTTGCCCGGCGGGCTGTTCCTCCTGTTGCCAGCCGGGCGGGCTGAAGTGCTCCCCGCCTGCGCCGCCCGCCCGGCGCAGTACTACCTACCGTGACGGCTGCTGGCCGATCGTTTCAAGGAAAGTGAGACCCATGGCTGACGACACATCCCTTGTTGAAACACTGAGTGCGACCCTCGCAGCTCTGACCCGCCGGGTGGACGAACTGGAGGCCGAGGCCGATATCCGCCGTATTCAGGCGCGCTACATGTTCCTGTGCGATACACCCTGCCCCGAAGCCGGGGTGGAGGACGACGCCACGCGGATCGAGCGGATCATGGACCTGTATACCGAGGACGCGGTATGGGAAGGGGTTGGGGAATACTATACCAACCAGTTCGGCCAGTGTGTGGGCAAAGCGGCCATTCGCAGGCATTTCGAGGGGTTCTGGGGTCTCAAGCGCGACCCGGCTCTGGTGCTGAACGTGCATTACCTGACATCGGAACAGATTCATGTGCAGGGCGATGAGGCCGACGGGCAATGGGTGCACTGCCAGCCCTGGATTTTCAGCGATGGCAGTTCCCTGCTGCGGTCCAGCCGCCTGAACAACCTGTTCCGCCGTGAAAACGGGGTCTGGAAAATTGCCCGCACCCGCACGGAAAACGTTTTTGTAGCCCCTCTGGCGCAGGGCTGGGCACAGAGCATTCCCACCCGTTCGGTGCTGATGCAGCCCTGAATGCCTATGGGCACCGGGGTATGGCCCGCATGTTACGGGCCGATACGGATTTGAAAAAGAACGAGAGAAAAAGGATTTTTCATATGGACGATCTCAAGGCCGCAACACAGGAAATCGTGGATCTGCACGTGCTGCTTCAGGCATGGTTCCGTGGGGAAGGGAGCGAAAACCCGCAGGATATTATTGATCATTTCGCACCGGGCTACGAAATGGTGGGGGCGGCCGGTCGCCGTATCGGGCTGGACGGCTTTGCCGCCGCCCTGCCCAAGCTGCGCGGCTCGCGCCCCGGCCTGGTGATGGAGATCGAGGATGTGGCCATTCATACCCGCGTGGGGGATGCGCTGCTGGCCACGTACCGCGAAGTGCAGACACAGGGCGAAAGCCGCACCGAACGCTGGTCGAGCGCACTGTTCGTGCCCGGCAGCACGGCAACCGGGCTGGCCTGGAGCTTCCTGCACGAAACCTTCCTGCCCTGACGGTCTGAAAAAACCTGCTTTGGCAGAAGACCATGGTGCGAGCACCGCCCGAACGGCCGCGATGGGCTGCCGGCCCATCGCGCATGGACATGTCAGACGATTACCATAACGTTACGATACCGGTACAGTTAAGAGGCACAAGGCCATGAAAGCGCGTTCCGTGATTACCCTGTTCGCGACAGCCTATGTTCTGTCCTTTGTCGACCGGCAGATTCTGGCGTTGCTGATCGGTCCGGTCAAAGCCGATCTGGGCCTGTCGGACTTCCAGTTCGCGTTGCTCAACGGTCTGGCCTTTGCGCTGTTCTATTCCGTACTGGGCCTGCCTGTGGCGGCTCTGGCGGACCGCATGCCCCGCCCGCCCATTCTGGCGGCGGGGGTTGCATTATGGAGCGTGGCTACGATCGGCTGCGGTTTTTCATCGAATTTCTGGCAGCTTTTTTTCTGCCGCACCTGTGTCGGCATAGGGGAGGCGGCACTCGTGCCCGCGGTGTATTCCTTCCTGGCCGACATTGTTCCGCCTGCCAGGCTGGGTCGCACGCTGGCCCTGTTCTCGCTTGGCTCCTTTGTGGGGGCCGGGCTTGCCTTCCTGTGCGGCGGCATGCTGCTGGCAGCCCTGCACGACGCGACATCGTGGCATGGTATTGCGGGGTGGAAGCTGTGTTTCATGGCTGTGGGCCTGCCCGGCCTGCCTCTGGCGCTGTGCATCGCCCTGGGCGTGCGCGAACCTGCCGGGCGGACCTTTGGCACGGGTGAACGCCCGCCTGCCTGGGCGGCCGCCCGTCATATGGCCCGGCACTGGAAGTTTTTTACACTGCATTTTCTGGGCTATTCCTGCACCGCCATCATTCTGTTCTCCCTCATGAGCTGGACCCCGGCCCTGCTCGGGCGCGGGCGGCATTTCTCGCATCAGGATGTAGGACTTGTCATGGGCCTGATCGCCATCGTGTGCGGGTGTGGCGGAGTGTATACCAGCGGGCGGCTGATCGACCTGCTGGCCAGTCGTGGCCATGCGGATGCACCGGCCCGTGTCGGGCTGACAGGGGCCGTGGCGGCCCCGCTCTTTCTGCTGGCGGCATTGCTCATGCCTGGCAATACCGCGTTCGTGCTGCTGCTGGCCGTTGCGTTCTTTTTCGCGTCGTTCCCCATGCCGCCGTCAGCCCTGGTTGTGCAGCAGCAGGTGCCCAAAGCCCTGCGCGCCCAGTTTTCGGCTACATTACTGCTGTGCAACGCCATGATCGGCCTGTCTGGCGGGTCCATGCTGATCGGGTATCTGGACGATCATGTTTTCCGCACGGCGGGGGGAGTGGCGTCATCCCTGGGGTGGGTGGTGGCAGGTGCGGCGGTGATTTCGGGCGTGTGTATCGCCGCAACCCGCCCTTACCTGCGTAAGGCCGCCGTCTAGGGGCGGCCTTACGCCAGATCAGTGAAAGTCGGCGCGGTATCTGTCCACCGCGGCCTGCGCGCAGGCCTCGTCCTTGTCCCCGCCCGGAGCCCCTGACACGCCAATGCCGCCCAGCACGGTGCCGTCGGCCTTGCGTAGCGTAACACCCCCGGCAATGAACAGCACCTCGGGCACGGTCGCCAGCGACCCGTCGGCTGGGCCTGTCAGCTTCGCGGCCACAAGTTCGCTGGTTGCGTTCTTGCCAAAGGCCATGCCGTAGGAATAGGCGGTATAGGCCTTGCGGTACGACACCGACAGGGATTGCAGGGGAACCGTATCGCCCTTGATCACCACCTGCTGGTGGCCGGACGGGTCGACTACGGTTGCGGTGACCGAAAAACCGCGTGCGGCGCAGACACGCACAGCCTCCGCTGCCAGTTTTTCGGCTGTCGTCCAGTCCAGTTTCTGTGTCGTGACAAGGTTCGTGCCCGCCGCCTGGGCCGGCATGGTGGCCCCACCCGCAAGGGCGCTGAGGCAGAGCACGAACGCGCAGGTCACGGCCCTGGCCGGAGCCTTTGCGGTGTGGCGCATGGTTCAGAATTCCTCGTAATGGGCGGGGTCCTGGCCGAATGTGCGTCCATCGGGCCGGGCCAGCGTTGCAATCTGCGCCATGTCGTCGGGGCTCAGTTCAAAATCGAACACGCTCAGGTTTTCCGTCTGCCGCGCCGGGGCTGAGGCTTTGGGTAGCGGCACGGCATCGAGCTGGACATGCCAGCGCAGGATGACCTGGCCTACCGACTTGCCAACCCGTTCCGCCACGGTCTGTAGCACGGGGTCCTGCAACATGCGGCTGGCCCGGCCCAGCGGGCTCCAGGACTGGGTGAGAATCCCGTGTGCCTTGTCAAAGGCGCGCTGTTCGGCCTGCGGAAAATAGGGGTGCAGCTCAACCTGGTTGACCGCAGGTGTTACGCCGGTTTCGGCAATGATCTTTTCGAGGTGTTCGGGCAGGAAGTTGCACACGCCAATGGAGCGGACCAGCCCTTTTTTCTGTGCCTCGATCAGGGCGGTCCAGGCTTCGACATACAGGCCCTTGCTGGGGTTGGGCCAGTGGATCAGATACTGGTCGTAATAGTCGAGCTGCGCGCGATAGAGCGATTCCTCGATCGTGGCGATGGCTTCCTTGAAGTGATGGTGGCGGCCCGGCAGCTTGGAGGTCACGCGTAAGTGTTCACGCGGCACCCCGGCCTGGCGGATGGCTTCGCCCACCGCACCTTCGTTTTCGTAATTGAAGGCGGAGTCGAGCAGGCGGTTTCCGACCCTGATCGCGCTGACCATGTCGGCAACGCCCACCGAGCCGTTGAGCTGGTAGGTTCCAAATCCGATGGCGGGCTGGGTTGCGCCGTCGTTCAGGGTCCGTGTCGGAATTGTCGGTGTGGTCATGCTTGTCAGCTCCTTGGTCTGAGCCCGGGCCTGCGGTGTGTTACCGGGGCAGGACCGGGCTATGCGCGGGGGTGCCGCAAACGGCATAGGGGTGCGCTGTGGCCGCCGAACGGCCGCAAACCACGCCCCGCGCGGGAAAAAGATTAAGGCTCTGTCACCTGTTCGTCAGCGATGACAGCCATATGCCAGTTCAGCAACCCTCGGGAGATACCGTGTCTTCACGGGTGACGGGCACGTGCATGATGATGTCTCCCACGTGCTTGAGGGCGCATGGTAAGGATACGCGCAAACCATGAGAGAGCATGGCGCAACCCCCGTCAATGCCTGCGCAGCGCCTGCCGCAGGCACCCCCATCGGGTACGAGGCATGACGGGCTGATAATACGAATACCCGTCATGGTATCCATGAATTCACTATAAAAAAAGCGATATCGTTTTGCAAGCTTGCGTTGCCCGCCATGGATGTGCGCTCTGTCTGCCACCATGCTGGCCGCACGGCATTCCCCGCAGGGCAGGGGGACATCGGGGGCAGGGAACTGGGACGTTGCGGCTGCCATGATCCGCGGATTGGGCCGGTAGTCTGGGCCGGTAGTCGGGGCCGGAGGTCGGGGTGTCCGGGACCGGCGGTTTGGATCTGGTAATCTGGGGCTCCCGGTTCGGGGCCCCGAGTTCTGGCCCCGCGCTCCTTGGGCCCATGGGCCGGGGCGGGTGGTCTGGTGCAGGGTGGGGCGGCGTGGTGGAGCTTTCGCGGGCAGGTCATCGCTCATGCGGCCGTTCAGGTGCCACCAGGGCCCGGTAAGCCGGACCTTACGGCGCGGCCCGGGCGGTCAGAAGCTGTGCCAGATCATGTAACTGGCCACACAGAAGATAACGCCGGAGAAAAAGACGGTCAGCGCTCCGGTTGTGCCAGCCAGAACCCTGGCCGTGCGCATACCGCCGAAACTGCCCAGAATACCGCCCAGAATAAACAGCAGGGCCAGGTTCCAGTCGATCAGGCCAGACGCCATGTAGCTGATTGCCGTGCTGGCGCCAAAGGCCGCGACCGCGACCAGTGACGTGCCAATGGCGTTCAGGATCGGCATGCCGGTGGACGCAACAAGTGCGGGCACGATCAGGAACCCGCCCCCAATGCCGAAAAACCCGGACAGCACGCCGGTGCCAAGCCCGTAGGTCATGACCTTGGCCGCGTTTTCCCGGTTGCAGGCCGCGCCCTCGCAGCCCTGGTTGCGGCGGCCGCGTAGCATCAGCACCCCCACCACCACCATAAGCAGCGCAAAGCACAGCAACAGGCGGCGGCCATCCATGGCCTTGCCCAGCGTGGCCCCACCCAGTGCGCCCATAACGCCGCATGGGGCGAAAATCGCGGCGCAGCGCCATTTTACGGTACCAAGGCGGGCATGCTGCGCCAGCCCCGCCAGCGCATTGACCGCAACTGCGAGTGCGCTTGTGCCAATGGCGACATGAGGATTGGCAACGCCCACGACATACACCATCAGCGGTACGGCCAGGATCGAGCCGCCACCGCCGATCAGCCCGAGCGTAAAGCCGACAAGGCCGCCGGAAAAAAGTTCCAGAGCCAGATGGATCAGACCTGGCTGCATGTCAGGCTCCGGGGGCTTACCGCTGTGCGGCGGTCAGTGCGTGGTGGCGCGGCAGGCCATGCCGGCGCGGAACGGGCACGATTTTTTTCCTGACGACCCACGCCGTCCCCGTGGTCCGCCCCCGCGCGATGACGATATTGAAACTGCGGGCGTGCGCAGGGAATGCCCCAAAAGCCATTGGATGCCACCGCCCTGACATCGGCCAGCGAAAGCCGGGGCGCAATGAAAAACCGGGGTGTCGGGGAGCGCGAAGGCATCAGTCGGGGGTCTCGATCGAGGGGAGGGGGTACATGGCGGTGGCGGCGTGTCAGAGCGTGTCGATGGGGATTTTGATGTAGCGCGTACCGTTTGTTTCGGGCTCCGGCATGCGGCCCCCGCGCATGTTCACCTGCACCGAGGGCATGATCAGGTTGGGGAGGGACAGCGTGGCGTCGCGCGCGGTGCGCATGGCGGTAAACGTGTTTTCCTCCACGCCGTCATGGACGTGGATATTCCCCTGGCGTTCGGCGCCGATCGTGGTCTCCCACGCGAAATGGTCGCGGCCGGGGGCCTTGTAGTCGTGACACAGGAACAGGCGTGTCCGGTCGGGCAGGGCCATCAGGCGGCGGATCGAATGAAAGAGCTGGCGCGCGTCGCCGCCGGGAAAATCCGCCCGGGCGGTGCCGTAATCGGGCATGAACAGCGTATCGCCGATAAAGGCGGCATCGCCAATGACAAAGGCCATGTCGGCCGGTGTATGGCCGGGCACATGCAGGGCTATGGCATCAATACCCCCGACGGAAAAACGGTCGCCATCGTGGAACAGCCTGTCGAACTGCGAGCCATCCCGCGCGAATTCCGTGCCCGCATTGAAAATCTTGCCAAACACATCCTGCACATGGACGATTTCAGCCCCGATGGCCAGCTTGCCGCCCAACTGGGCCTGGAGCCACGGCGCGGCCGACAGGTGGTCCGCATGGGCATGGGTTTCGAGCTGCCATTCGACATGCAGCCCTTCGGCCCGAACGTAGTCGACCACCTGTTGCGCCGTGGCGTGGCTGGTGCGGCCCGATGCGGCGTCGTAATCCAGCACGCTGTCGATGATCGCGGCCCCGCGCGTGAGCGGGTCATGCACGACATGGGTTGCCGTAAAGGTCGCCGGATCGAAAAAGGAGCGGATTACGGGCGCTCGGGCCTGCCCGTTCTCGACGTGCAGGATCTGGGCGGTGGCGGCGGCCAGTGCGGGATCAGACATGGCGGGCTTCCATTTGTTAATGAAATTTCTTAACTATGGCGTGTCTGTTTATTTAATAATGAAACATTGTTGCGTCAAGGCCGGGTATGGATTTATGAAGGAAGCGATGACGAACTCCGATTCAATGACCTGCACCGCAGAGCCTGTACCGAGAATTGGCGACAAGGCGCCCGATTTCATCGCGCGTACGACGCATGGGCGTTTGCAGTTAAGCAAGCTGCGTGGGCACTGGGTCATGCTGTTTGCCCACCCGGCGGATTTCACGCCCGTCTGCACCAGCGAGTTTCTGGCCTTTGCGGCGGCGTTCGAGCGTTTTCAGGCCGCGGACTGCGCCTTGCTGGGGCTTTCGGTGGACAGCCTGCCGGCGCATCTGGCCTGGATCGAGGCCATTCGTGCGCAGTTCGGGGTCACGATCCCTTTTCCCATCGTCGAGGACCCCTCGATGGCGGTTGCACGGGCTTACGGCATGCTCGACCAGACGGCGGAAAACAGCGCCACGGTTCGCGCCGTGCACGTGATCGACCCCGAGGGCATCATTCGTGCGATCACGTGGTATCCCATGTCGGTCGGCCGGTCGGTCACGGAAATGCTGCGCCTGCTTGCGGCGTTGCAGAAAGTCAGCAGGGAAGATGTGCTGACCCCCGAAGGGTGGCGACCGGGGGACGATACCGTGCTGCCAGCCGTGCAGACCCAGCAGGACGCCGTTGCCGCCGGCCCCGCGTGGTTCATGCGCACCCAGCCGGACACGCGCGCATGAATGCCCTGAGCGCCGACGACGCAAAAAAACTGACCGAACGCCTGAAACTGTTCGCGCAGCCGCAGCGGCTCATGATTCTGGCGCAGTTGCTGGACGGGCCGCGGGCTGTCAGCGAACTGGAAAGCGGTACGGGTATTGGCCAGCCGACACTCAGCCAGCAGCTTGGGGTGCTGCGCCGGGCCGGGATCTTGCGCACTGAACGCGAATCGCGCGCGATCTTCTACAGCTTTGCCGAGCCGGAGGAAGAAAACTGGGTGCGTTCGCTGTTTGGGGTCTGGAACACGCAATCCGGCCTGTACGTGCCCCCCAGAGGGGCTTCGCCACGCCCGCATGCCAGCACGCGCGAGGATGTCGGGGCCATATTTGCCCGCGTCGGCGTCATGGCCGACAGGGACTGACCCGCTCCGTGGCCCGATGGCCGTGGGTATGAAGGGGGCTGTTGTAGTCGCCCCGCATGGTCTTGCCGTGACCCCGCTCCCACCTGCGCATGGGGCTTGTTGTCTTCCCCCGTTTGTGGACTGCCTGCCCGCAGCCCGCAGCCCGCAGCCCGCAGCCCGCAGCCCGCAGCCCGCAGCCCGCAGCCCCGTTTTGCCGGTTGTGCGGCGTAATCTCCCGCGCCGGGGCTCACGGGCGGGGGCAATGCTTTTGTCCCACGCGTATGTCACCAATCATGCTCTGGCCGCTCGGTTATCGCGGTCCGGGGCGATTGATGGCGTTACAGAAATTGGCGTTTCGGGGCGGTCGTGCGGGTGAAGGCGCGCCGTCTTTTGCCGTGTCCGGCATCATGAAGGATATCATGAAGGACAGAACCCGCAGGCGACCATGAAGGCTCCATAGCCCGGCGAAGAACACGCGCCATCCCTCCAGCGGGTCGCCCCGCCTGTGTCCGGCCCCTTCCATCCTTCCTTTCCATATTTCTGTTGCCGGTCGGCCGGCATAGGGTTTGTGCCCTGTGCCCTGTGCCCTGTGCCCTGTGCCCTGTGCCCTGTCGTGGTGCGTGGGTGCGTTCCGGCGCGGAACGCGTCATGGCGGGCGGATTGCGCTCTCTTGACCACCATTAATTTCATGATTAATGTAAGTATTACTTTCATAAAATGTGAAAGTAATAAGCCGCTACCATGCGGCGGGTAAGGGTGCGCGGCCGATGCGAACAGAAGACAGAAAGCTGACGGCGCTGGCATCGCGGGGTGGCCTGTGGCTGGGCGTTGCAGTCGCCCTGAACGGTGCGGCCGGTGCGGTGCTGGTACTGCAACTGATCGTTCTGGCCCGCATTGTCGATGACCTGACCTTCAAGGCTTATGGTTTCGGCGGGCAAACCCGCCACCTGATGTGGATGATGGCCCTGCTGGCGGTGCGGTGCGTGCTGGTCTGGCTGGCCGACATGGCGTCGGTCGCGGCGGGCATGAAGGTTGTCGCCGCGTTGCGCGCGGAGGTTCTGGCCCATCTTCTGCGGGTGGGGCCGCTCGGTATTGCAGGCCGTGGCGCGGGCGAAACGGTGACAGCCCTGGTCGATGGTGTGGACGCGCTGGAGCCGTATATCGCCCATTATCTGCCCCGTGCCGCGATGATGGTGGTCATGCCCCTTATGGTTCTGGCCTGCGTGGCCGGGCTGGACGGCTGGAGTTTCCTGATCCTGGCGGTGACCGGCCCGCTGGTTCCCCTGTTCATGGCGCTGGTCGGTTACAGGGCGCAGGCGATCATGGACCGGCAATGGACCCAGTTGCTGCTGCTGGGCGCGGGCTTTCTCGATTTTCTTCAGGGGCGGACAACGCTGCGGCTTTTCGGCCATGCGCGGCAGGCCGTGGCGGTCGTTGCAACCATGGCCGACGGCTACCGGCGCACCACCCTGTCGGTCATGCGGGTGGCTTTTCTGACATCGGCTACGCTGGAGTTTTTCGCCAGCCTGTCCATAGCTCTGGTGGCGGTGGTGTTCGGGTCACGCCTGCTGGCTGGCCATGTGGACTTTTACACGGCTTTTCTCGTCCTGTTGCTGGCGCCCGAATATTTCATGCCGTTGCGGGCGTTTTCGGCCAGCTATCACGCACGCCAGAACGCCGCCGTGGCCATGCAGCGCATTTCCGCTCTGCTGGTCTTGCCCGAAGCCCCGGTGGCGGACATGGCCCCCCTTATGGCGGCGGGGCAGATCCCGATCGCCCTTGTCGCGTGCCAGGGGGTTTCGGCCGGGTATGGCGCGGGCGCTAACGCGGTTCTGGAACATGTGTCCTGCCAGTTTTCGCGCGATGCACTGACGGTGCTGGTGGGGGAAAGCGGTGCGGGCAAGACCACCCTGATGCGCCTTGTGCTGGGTCTGCTCTCACCCGGTGCCGGGCGGATCGTCGCATGCGACGGTGCCGGGCGGGAGCTTGAAGGGGGCTGGCACGACCGGATCGGCTGGGTGCCGCAGCACCCCTGCCTGCCCTGCGGCAGCATTGCCGATATCCTGCGTCTGGGTGCGCCCGATGCGGACATGGCCCGGCTGCGCATGGCTGCCGCCCAGGCCGACGCCCTGTCGTTTATCGAGGCCATGCCCGACGGGTTCATGACTTGTGTCGGCGAACGCGGCGCCCGTCTTTCTGGCGGGCAGGTGCGGCGTCTGGCGCTGGCGCGCGCACTGGTCCGCGACCCCGCGATCCTTGTTCTGGATGAACCCACGGCCGGTCTGGACCCGCGCAGCGAGCAGCGCGTGACAGACACCATCCGGCGCTGCGCAAGCGGGCGGATCGTTATTGTCGCCACACATCGGCAGATGCTGGTGGATGCCGCCGCCCAGGTTCTCGTGGTCGAAAACGGCACCCTGCGCTGCCAGCGGGGCGCGGAAAGGGTCGCGGCATGAAACAGGGGCTGGGCCTTCTATGGCCGGGCGGGCCAACAGGGCGGCGCATGCTGCTGGGGCTGGGGCTTGCGTGCATGGCCGCGCTGGCCAATTTCGGCCTGCTGTTTCTGTCCGGCTGGCTGCTTGCCGGGGCTGCGGCTGCCGGCCTGGCGGGTTTTGCCGCCAGTAGCGCCTTTAACATGGCCCTGCCTGCGGCGGCTGTGCGCTTTCTGGCGAGTGCGCGCATTCTGGCCCGCTACGGGGAGCGGGTTGTCACCCACGACGTAACCCTGCGGCTGGTCGGCCAGATCCGGGTCTGGAGCTTCGGGCGGCGTGTCATGCTGGCGCCGGCACGCGTGGCGGACCAGCGCAGTGGCGAGCAGCTTTTCCGCTTTGTCTCCGACACGGAAAAGGTCGGTCATGCCTATCTGGATGTGGCAGTGCCCTGCGTCACGGCTGCCATCTGCGGGCTGGTCTGTGTGGGTATAACCGGTTTCTTCGTGCCGCTTGCCGGGGGTGTGCTTGCCATGGGGTTGCTGGCCTGCGGTGTGGGCCTGCCACTGGTCGCGGGCCACCTGTCGGACCGGGCCACGGCCCGCATCGCCCCGCACCAGGACAGGATGCATGGCGATCTGGTGGAAATCCTGCAAAGTCTGGACGAGATCGCGTTTCTGGGCGCGGGGGACGCCATGCGGCAGCGCCTGCAAAGCCGGCAGACCGCAATCCGGCGCGCACGCCTGCAACTGGCCGCGATAGAGGCCGGAGGGCGGGCACTCGTGGGGCTGCTGGCAGTGTCGACCGCCATCGGTGTCATGGCCTGTGCCGCCACGGCCCGGCAGCATGGCCTGCTCTGCGCGACCTCCCTGCCCATGCTCGCACTTGGTGCGCTGGCGGCGTTCGAAACAGTCGCACCGCTTGCCGCCGCACGGCAGATGGCGCGCCACGCGCTTCTGGCGGGCAAACGCATTCGCGCGCTGTGCCCGCCAGCCCCCCCGACAGCCAAGGCAATGCCGATACCGCCTGCCGCGTCGCTGGACCTGGAACTGCGTCAGATCGGCATGCGCTATGCGCCGCACGAGCCATGGGTCCTGCGTCATGCCGATCTGACCATAAGGCAGGGTGAACGGGTCGCGCTCGTCGGGCCGTCGGGTGCTGGAAAAAGCACGATCATATCGCTGCTTTTCGGCTTCAATGCGTATCAGGAAGGCCAGATGCGTTTCGGCGGTGTGGATGCGCGGGTGCTGGATGCCGCCGCCCTGCCCGAAATGGTTGGCGTGCTGTCGCAGGATGCGCATCTGTTCCAGGGCAGCATTCGCCGCAACCTGGCCATGGCGTGCCCCATGGCGGATGAGGCCGGAATGTGGGCGGCACTGGAAACGGCCCAACTGGCGTCCTTCGTGCGCGACGCGCCTGACGGGCTGGACACACTGGTGGGCGAGGCGGGGCTGCGCCTGTCGGGCGGTCAGGGCCGACGCCTTGCGCTGGCATGCGTGCTGCTGCGCCGCCCGCGCTGGCTGATCCTTGACGAACCGACCGAAGGGCTGGACCCCGTGACCGAGCGCGCGGTGATGACAGCGCTGCTGGCCGCCCTCCCGCCGGATGCGACGGTACTGTGCATCACGCATCGCAGGGCGATCCTGCCCTTTCTGGACCGGACGGTGGAGATCGTGGACCGGCGTTTCCAGGACAGCGCGACACCCCGCGGGAGGCCGCGATGACATGACACGGATCGCGTGCCGCACGGCACGACACCGCCCCGACCGGATAACGCTCGGGCCAAACTGCAAAGATCAGGAGTATTGATCGTGGACCTTATCAACCCGGACGTTGTCGATCTGTCGCGGTTCCAGTTCGCGCTGACAGCGTTGTACCATTTCATGTTCGTGCCGCTGACACTGGGACTGACCTTCATGCTCGCGGCGATGGAGACGGTGTACGTCGTCACCGGTCGGCAGATCTACAAGGACATGGCCCAGTTCTGGGGCAAGCTGTTCGGTATCAATTTCGCCATCGGTGTTGCAACCGGCATTACCATGGAGTTCGAGTTCGGCACCAACTGGTCCATGTATTCCCGTTTTTTCGGGGATATGTTCGGCACCCCCCTGGCTATTGAAGGGCTTATGGCCTTTTTCATGGAATCCACTTTCGTGGGGCTGATGTTTTTCGGCTGGGACCGGCTGAGCCGGCCTGCGCATCTGGCGGTCACCTATCTGGTGGCATTGGGGTCCAACCTTTCAGCACTGTGGATACTTGTGGCCAATGCCAGCATGAACATGCCCGAAGGCGCGCATTTCGACCCCGAGACCATGCGCATGCAGTTCGACAGCGTGGTGAAGGTCATCTTCAACCCCGACGCGCAGGCCAAGTTCGTCCATACCTCGGTCGCGGGCTATGTCTCGGCGGCCATGTTTGTCATGGGTATCAGCGCGTTTTATATCCTGCGTGGCAGGAACAGGGCATTTGCCGCACGCTCCTTCCGTATGGCGGCACTGTTCGGCATTATTTCCACCGTGGCCGTCATTACGCTGGGTGACGTGCTGGGGCGGCTGGACTACGAACACCAGCCCACCAAGATTGCCGCGATCGAAGGGCTCTGGCACACCAGCAGGCCGCCGTTCGAGCCCTGGCTGGCCTTTGCCCTGCCCGATGACGCAAAGCAGGAAAACCACCTCGAAATTGGCGTGCCTTTCGTGCTGACACCGCTGGTGACCCATGCTTTCGACACGCCCATTACCGGCATGACGGAACTGCAGGAACAGGCCGGCCCGCGTATTGTTTCGGGTATTCAGGCCCTGTCGGCGCTGCGCCATTACGGGCAGGGGCACGATCCGGCGGATCTGGCGCTGTTCAGGGCGCATGAGGCCGATATGGGCTTTGGCTTCCTGGCCATGCAGCACGCCCCGAACCAGGACGTGACAGCCATTCCGGCCGACCAGATGGACCGCGTGGTGCAGCAGACCAAACCCG
Organism: Acetobacter sp.; assembly: GCF_047723915.1. Classification (GTDB taxonomy): domain Bacteria; phylum Pseudomonadota; class Alphaproteobacteria; order Acetobacterales; family Acetobacteraceae; genus Acetobacter. The sequence continues at coordinate 39,909 of NZ_JBDOBQ010000016.1, forward strand.
ATATCCTGCCCAACGTGTTTGTCACCTTCTGGTCGTTCCGGATCATGGTGTTCCTGTCATTGTGGTTTTTCGCGCTTTTTGCGATTTCCGCCTATGTCAGCCTGAAAAATCAGCTCGAACGCAACCGCCTGCTCCTGAAACTGTGCATGTGGTCGATCCCGCTGCCCATTCTGGCGACCGAATTCGGCTGGATTACCGCCGAGGCGGGCCGCCAACCCTGGACGGTGTTCAACCGGCTGCCCACCTTCCTGTCCGCGTCCAGCCATGGCGTGGGCTACATGGTCTTTTCTCTGGCCGGGTTTGCGCTGCTTTATTCCGCCTTTATCGCGGCTGAACTGTTCCTGATGTTCAAATACGCCCGCCTGGGCCCCGACCATGGCGCGCATGGAGAACACGGCAGCCCTGCACATGTCGTGCCCGAACGGAAGGATGCGTTTTCCGTCGCATCCTCCCTGTCATCGTAAGGGAGTGTTGTAAAAATGGAGACGTACGCAATTCTCAAGCTGGTCTGGGCCGGTATCCTGGGCGTCCTGTTCATCGGGCTGGGTGTCATGGTGGGCATGGACATGGGCGTGGGTACGCTGCTGCGCTTTGTCGGTCGCAATGACGGGGAACGCCGCACGGCGCTGAACATCATCGGCCCGCACTGGGATGGTAACCAGGTGTGGTTCATCCTTGGTGGCGGGGCGATTTTCGCCGCGTTTCCGACGCTGTATGCAACATCCTTCTCGGTCTTCTATGTTGTCATGATCACGCTGCTGTTCAGCATGATCCTGCGCCCCGTCGCTTTCGAATACCGGTCCAAGGCCGACAGCCGGCACTGGCGGGCCGGCTGGGACGTGGCTTTTCTGGTGTCCGGGGCGCTGCCCATGTTCATCTACGGTGCGGCCTTCGGCAACGTGCTTGAAGGTGTGGGCTATCATTTCGGCTGGACCGGCCAGTATTATCAGGATGAATCCTTCCTGTCCTACCTGGTCAACCCTTTTGCGATCCTGTGCGGGCTGATGTCTGTCGCACTCAGCGTCTATCAGGGTGGTGTCATGCTGATGCTGCGGTCGGAGGAGCCGATTTATGGCAGAGCCCGGCGTTATGCGATGCGGGGCGGTCTTGCCGCTGTCACGCTGTTCGTGGGGGGTGGTGTCTGGATCAGCCGCCTGAACGGTTTCCGGTTGATCGAGGGGGCGCCGGGCATGCCCGCCAACCCGATGCAGGGGCAGCATGTGGCTGTCACGGCTGGTGGCTGGCTCCTGAACTTTCAGGCCCATCCGGCCCTGTGGCTCATTCCGGTGCTGGGTGCGGCCTGCATGCTGTCGGGCACGCTGATGGTGCGGGCCTGCCACCCGGTCATGGCCTGGTGGATCGGTGTCGGGTCATGGGTCGGCACGATTGGGACTGTCGGGGCGGCCATGTTTCCCTTTCTCATGCCATCGGCCACCACACCGGACCAGAGCCTGACTATCTGGAACAGTACCGCCAGCGCCTACGGGCTGACCTGCATGCTGGTTGTTGCCGTGATTTTTGTGCCGGTCATCCTGTCCTACACATCGTGGTGCTATTACGTCATGCGCGGCAAGGTCCGGACCGCTGACGTGATTCACGACACCCATAGCTACTGAGGACTATGTCATGAGCATCATACGTCTTGCGGGTCTCGCCGTTGTTCTGGTCATCGCGCTGCTGTTCGCCGTGTTCGTGGGGGACCAGGGGCCATGGTATTTTGCCTGGGTGGTGGGTACGGTGATGATTATCCTGATCGCCGGCGCGGGCGCCATTCTGCTCGACGCCCAGGATGAACACGCGACAGGAAAGGACAACTGATCATGATGGGTGACCTGGAACGGATCATCTTTTTTATTCCCGCGCTTTATCTTGCGGTTTATTGTGTGGCGGTCTTTTTCGCGCGGCGCCTGCTGCCCTGAAAAACGTTACCTGAAAACCGCAGCCCGGAGCATGGCAGATGAACTGGACACATGACATTCAGGCAACCTGCGGTGGCGCGCTGATCGGTCTTGCCGCCGCGGTGTTCCTGCTGCTGAACGGGCGCATTGCCGGTATCAGCGGCATACTTGGCGGTCTTGTCGGTCCACGCGACGGCAGGACCGGTGCGAACGTCGCGTTCATCGCGGGGCTTGTGGTGGCGGGACCGCTGTACCGTGTTCTGGCCGGGCACTGGCCAGAGGTTCATAATGCCGCGACATGGCCTGTGCTCGCGCTTGCGGGCGCGCTGGTGGGGGTCGGCACACGGTTGGGGTCAGGCTGCACCAGCGGGCACGGGGTGTGCGGTCTCGCACGGCTGTCACCGCGTTCGATCGTTGCCGTCATCACCTTCATGGCGACGGCCTTCGTGACGGTCTTTGTTACCCGGCACGTGCTGGGGATTCTGCCATGACCATAATTGTAGCCCTGGGTTGCGGTCTGCTGTTCGGCATGGGTCTTGTCCTGTCGGGTATGGTCGACCCTGCAAGGGTGTTGGGTTTTCTTGACCTTGCGGGGGACTGGGACCCAAGTCTTGCTTTCGTGCTGGGGGGTGCGGTTGCGGTCTCGTTTCTGGGGTATCGGCTGTCCCGGCATATGACACGGCCGCTCTGCGCCAGGCAGTTTTATCTGCCCACCCGGACCGCGATCGATGCGCGGCTGGTGGGCGGCGCGGCGGTGTTCGGTATCGGCTGGGGGCTGGTGGGTCTTTGCCCCGGCCCCGCCATTGTTTCGTGCGGGCTCGGGCAGGGGGGTGCCGCTGTATTTGTCGCAGCAATGATAGCGGGTATGTGGACCGTGCGATGACCACCCGTGGTCGCCGCACCTGCGACGGCGCGATGTCGGTGCATGGCGGCGTGGTGGCGGCAGGTCCGCGGGCCTGTCCCCCGCGTTTTACCATGCCTGCCAGTCCGGCTCCCGCGACAGGGCCTGCCGTGCGATGGCCTTGGCCGTGGTGGCGACCTGCCAGGCCAGCGAACGACCGTTGATTTCAGGGCGCGCCACGGGCGGGCACCCGAAGCTGGATACCATCTTGGCTGTTTCTACAGAATGATAGCTGTCGAAATCGAATGTCAGGTTTCTGGCATGGGCCATTTCTATGCATTTCCAGAGCAGCAGCAGGTTGGCCCCGCATACCCCGCTTTGCCGGTCCCGGGTTGACTGCCAGAAATACGCCGTCCGACTGCCCCAGACCATAATGACCGAGGCCACGCATTTTGTTCCGTCCCAGGCGCTGAGCGCTGCTCCTTGTCCGCGTCGTGTGCATTGCTCGAAAATCCGCTCCAGTATTGTAAAATGATGCGTATTGCCCGAAGCCGCGCGTTCCCGGTGCGACAGGGCGATAAAATTGGAAAGTGCTATATCCTGCGTAATTTCAAGCCTGCGCCCGGCCGAGCGGATCAGGTTGCGGCTTTTCTGGTCGCAGTTGTGCAACGTCTGTTCAAGGCTGAACCCCGCGGCCAGCCGGAAGGTGAACTGCTGACGCACCTGGAGCCCGGCCAGTGAAAACCCGAACGGTGTTTCGTCCTCCGGGTCCAGCATAAGGCGCAGGCTGTCATAGTCGGGCAGGCGGTCGACCAGATCCCCTACAAGGGTGCGGATGTTGCGTTGCCGCCTGAACGGCCCCGACTGTGGCAGCGTGAGTTCGGGGCTGAGTGTGCGGGTGTACGGTGGCATGGCAAGGGTAGTCAGGCCGCGTTTTCTTGACGGGTATACGGGCAGCGCGATCCGCATGTTGCCATCGCGCCGGACCTCGATCATGTCGTAGCGACCGCATGTAGCGCTATCCCACCACCATGTTTCGCTGAACGGGTCCGGTTTGGGCGGCGGGGCTGTGTCCGGTACGGTAATGCGTGGTGTCTTGCTGTAGGCCTGCGGGTCAAGCTTGCGAACGCTTCCCGCAAAAAGGGTGTGATCCATGCCATACGATCCTGATGATGTTCTGAAAACCTGATTGGCCGTCTATTGTGTTTCCTGCATGATCTGGTGCGGGGCCGGGTGCTGCGTGGCGGGCTGCGGCGGTGTCGCGACTGACATCTGGGCAACCAGCGCGGTCCGGCGGAGGGTGGCGGCCATTGTCTGCAACAGGCCGATCCGCGCCACGGCTGCGACCAGCAGGGCGATCAGCAGGTAAAAGTCGAGATATTCCAGTGTAGGGCTTGAAAGACACGCGGCGATCAGCCCGCCGATCAGGGCGGGCAGTACGCCTTCTATCACCATGCGTTCCGGCCCGGGCGGGACAGCGCGCCGCGCTCTGACTGCCGCGCGCAGCAGCGTCATGTTGAAGATCATGAGCCCGAACCCGCCCACCAGACCGGTATTGGACAGGATTCCGGGCAGCAGGCTGGATGCGCGGTTGCTGCCCCAGCCCACCCCCAGCCCGTAGGTCTGTGCGACCAGCGCCAGGGAATCCCGGTCTACCTGTGAGCGATCCTGGTAGGACTGGCTCTGTTTTTTATCGGCCGTGGACTCGTAAACGAACTGGACCGCAGGCACGACCTGTGGCGCCAGTGTCACCACCACCAGAACCCCGAACCCCAGCACCACCGCCCCCCCCATCAGCAGGCGCATGATATTGCCCAGCAGCCTGTTCGCGCCACTGGCCAGCGCCGCCAGCGGCAACAGGCACAGCCCCGCTGCCACGGTAATGAACCCGGTGGTGGAAGTTGTGCAGGCCAGCGCCAGGGCGGAAGCGGGAATAAGCCATTTGGCCTGCATGGTCCTGTAGCCGTTCAGCACGATCCATACGCTGGAGAACAGCACTTCGCTCAGAAAGGTCGCGCAGGCCGCCGGTTCGGAGAACGAGGCGTTGATGCGTGGCATCGGCCCCGCGGTCTGGGTCTTGAGAACCGACCACCCGGGATTGGAATAGAAAAACGTGTCAGGGTAGGGCACGCCGGCCAGCCGGTGGGCAAGCTGCCACAGGCAGATGACGACAACGCACCACCCCCCTAATAAAAACGTGCGGTACAGCCGGTCGATATGCACGTCGCTGCGGGTCAGGAACCGGGCGGCAATGACCAGAAAACTGGCGTTGACGATCAGATAGATATCCTGGGAGATATTGCCGAAACTGGGTGCCAGCAGCACGCGCCCGCCCACCGAGTCCCCCTTTTGCGGCCAGACCATGACCTCGTTCATGAACAGGCGCGGCATGACGATCGACCCCAGCAGCGCCCAGGTCACGACCAGCAGGAAGGGAAAACACAGCGCCATGACAGCCCTGTCGCCGGGATAGCGCACGCCCATGGCCCATTGCAGCGCCACATAGCTCATGAACGCCATGGCGGGCACCATGGTGGGCTGCACGCCCAGCCCGCCCAGCACCAGTGCCGCGGCCGCGGGCAGGATACCCGCCAGCATCAGAACCTGGAGTATTCTGAAAGGATGTGTCCACAACAGCAGGCAAAGCGGAAACAGAATCATCCCGACTATTGGAACCGTCATTGCGTGTCACCCCTGGCGTTGCTGTCATGTCTCCCGTATGTGGTGTTTATGCGTCGCAGCCCGCCTCCACCCCGAACGGGCGCAGGTCGTGCAGGGCCTGCTCGACCACGCGCAGCATGGACTGGCGAAAGGCGGCCTGCGAAAAACGCTGGGCATTGGCGCGGCAGGCCTGCGGTGTCATGCGTGTTTCCAGTTTTTCAAATTCCGTGACGGCCGCCATAATGGCTTCGACTGTCTGCTGGTCGAAAAAAACGCCGGTGGGGCCGCCGTTTTCGTCGGTGTCGCGTACAATATCGCGTGCGCCGCCACGACCCAGAACGATCAGCGGCGTGCCGCAGGCCTGCGCCTCCACCATGGCAATGCCGAAATCCTCCTCCGCCGCGAACACGAAGGCGCGGGCCTCGCGCATCATGCGCAGCACCTCGGCGTCGGATATGCGGCCGTGCAGGATAATATTGGGGGCATTGGCGGCAAGGGCTGCAATCCGCTCGCGCTCGGGGCCGTCACCCGCCACATGCAGCACCTTGCCGGGCATGCGTGCGAAGGCCTCCACCACCAGGTCCACCCGCTTGTAGGGTACCAGCCGCGAAATGACGGCATAGTCCCGGCGCGTGTGGTCCGTGCCGTTGAAGCGTTGGGTATCCACCGGCGGGTAGACCACGCTGGCTTCGCGCCGGTAGACTTTTCTGATCCTGCGGGCAATATAACTGGAATTGGCGACAAACACGTCCACTCCGGCGGCGGAGCGTACGTCCCAGTTGCGCAGGCGGTGCAGCAGCCAGCGTGCATACAGCCTCCGCAGGCCGCGCTGCATGCCGCTCTGGCGCAGATAGGCGGCCTGCATGTCCCACGCATAGCGCATGGGCGAATGCACGTAGCAGACATGCACCTGGTCCGGCCCGGTAATGACCCCCTTGGCGCAGGCATGGTTGCTGGAAATCACCAGATCGAACCCCGCCAGGTCGAGCTGTTCGACGGCAAGCGGCATAAGGCCCAGATAGTTACGAAAATGGCGGCGTGCAAAAGGAAGGTTCTGGATAAAAGTCGTATGGACCGCCCGCCCGCCCAGCATGGCGCGTTCGCTTGCGGGCATGAAGTCCACAATGGCGAACAGTTCGGCCTGCGGGAACAGGATCAGCAACTGTTCCACCACCCGTTCCGAACCGGCATAATGCTCAAGCCATTCATGCACGATGGCGACACGCAGGGCCTTGTGGACCTGTCCCGCCGGACGGACAACATTCATGGTCTGCCTCTCTGCTTGGCCGCGTCCGCAGGGGCGGCGCGGTGGCAAAAGACGCGTGCCCTACAGGTTAAGAGACTGGACGTTACCGATATTTTCGGGCATCAGCAGAACTCCGGCGTGCCACCTACAGGACATTGATCTTTGGCTCTGAAAACACAGCAGGACACCTCGACCCACACACCCGTCGCTCCAGCGCGCCCCACCCCGCCGGACCGCCTGCGAAGTGCGCGCGGTATCGTGATCGGGATCATACTGGGCCTGGTGCTGTGGGGTGTGCTGATCGCGGCTTTCCTGCTGTTCAGGTAAACGCCTGAATTCTTTAAAAGTGCCGTTCGTAAATTTTGATAACGTCACCCGGCTTCACATAATCGTAGGGTTTCAGATACCCCACGACCGTATGTCCCCCTTCCTGACGCGCGACATAGGCCCGGCTTTCCAGGGCGCGGTAGGTAAACCCGCCCCCTGCCGCCACCGCGGTCAGCAGGGTCATGCCCGGCTGGTACGGATACTGCCCCGGTTTTGCCACCTCACCCAGCACGGATACCAGGCGGTAGGCCGTGATCTCGACCGAGACACTGGGTTCACGCAGCATATGGGCGGCCTGGAGCGCCTTGGTGACCTCGGCCGCGAACTCCTCGGTCGTCAGCCCGGCCGCCTGCAGGCTGCCCGCTACGGGAAAAGCGACCTTGCCAGCACTGTCCACCCGGAAGTCGGACGTAAACTGGTCCTGTTCATACGTCATGACGCGAATTTCATCATCGACGCCCAGCCGGTACTGGTGGGGGTCATATGGCGGCACGGGCTTCAGGCCCGACCCGGGGGCACAGCCTGCAAGCAGGCCGCCAATGGCGCCCATCATGACCGACCGCCGGAGCAGGGCGGAGCGGCTGGTTCCTGAACAGGTCGTCGGCATACGTCGTATCCTCCTGTCATGATCTTTGTACAAGAACGCGAACCAGATCGCCTGTATGCGTGGACTACAGGGCCAGATGCAGCCTGACCATGACGGCGTTCACCGGGAAACTCCCGCTGCCGACCGTGTTCTGACTGCTGAAGTCGTAATTGGCCGACAGGCTGATATGCCGGTTGATCCGCCATTCAGCACCCGCACCCACGCCATAGAACGTCTGATTGTTACGTGCCTGATAAAGAGTTGTGTTTTCTAGAAAGCTCGGAGCGGCGGGATAGTTCGCTTTCTGGATCTGTCCGTAGGCAGAAAAAATGATATTGCGCTGATAGGCGTGCCTGACGCCGATCCGCGCACCGGTAAACGTATATCCCACCACATTTTCGAACGCGCTGTCCTCGATCCCGTGGCGCACGCTTGCGCTCACGGTTGTCAGTCGCGTGGGCAGCCAGGTCAGCTCGCCCTCCGCGATCGGGGAATTGATGACACTGTAGGCCCCCGCCCGGTACCGCCGCGTCTGGTACCCCACCAGGGCACGGAAACGGACCGGCCCCCGCTGGCCGAAATCGTACCCCGCCAGAATGGCCGCACCGTTGGAATCGCGCGAGGGCGCGTTGTCGATACGGTTCTGGTAACGGATTTCCGTGCCCTGCAGGACAAGCAGGATATGGCTGTCCTGCCGCAGTTCGTACTGCGCCGTCACCCCTTGCGAAATCAGCACGCGGTCACGGTAGCTCTGGGTGGGCTGCAGGGCGGAGGGGGTAAAATAGTCGAAATGGTACCGCTGGATTCCCCCTTGGGGAATAAAGCTCAGCCGCCCGTGGGTTGTGGCGGTGTAGCTCGCCCTTATGTCGTCCACCTGGTAGGGCACGGGCCGGCTCATGACCAGGGCGCCCAGATCCGTCGGGGTCTGGACGAGGGAGAGATGGGTATAGGCCGCCCCGATCGTGTCGTGCCCGAAATCATGCACCCCGCCCAGATTGGCGGTCCAGTTCGTGCGGTTCTGGATCCCGCGGGAGGGGTAGCGTGTGTCGTCCACACCGATCGCGCCATGCACCTGGTCGCGCTGGCCCCAGCGGGCCACGGCGGACAGGTTCGCCTGGGTCGACACCACGGCACTGGAATGCCCGCCGACCAGACGGTCGACGTTGCTGTTGTAGCCCTCCCCCTCCGCGGCGTCCGCGTCGATACGCAGCGGGCCGAAGCGCTTGCCCAGCGGGGCATAGGCCTCATTCACGCGAATCTGGGCGGGTTCCTGTTCCAGGTCGCCCGCACCGCTGCCAATGGCGGGGAAATAGTTGTCGATAACCTGAGCACATGCGCTGTGGGCCAAAAAAAACTGGGCTGGAGCAGTCAGGCTCAGCCCGATGACCATGAATTTGCGCACTGGCATGTCCTACCAATCAGTCATCGAAGGGATGGATGAAAGAAGCCGTTTTTTAAAAAGCTTCTTTATTTTTTCTGTTCTTTTCCCGTGTTTGGCGGGGTGGTCGGCTATGCTTGCCCGGTTATACGTCCGTTCAGGTTGCCGGTCCCCCACCATGAGCGATAGTGGCACGCTTCCCCGGCAGGCTGGATGTCACGTTTCCGTGATCTCAGAAAAAAGTTTTTTTTAACCTTTGGAGAAACTTGGATTGCGGCTGCCACGTATAGGGGCTGTCAGGGCCAGACAGACGGGCGGAACCGGCGGTTCTTCCTTCTGTCCCGGCCGGGCAATCCAAATCCCACAGACACTGTCTCTGCATTTCTGTCATCACGGAGCATATCATGGGTGCCCAGGTTTCTCACGCGGCAGTCGGGCCGGCTATCACGACCCTCTCCTACGAGGGCGCCCCGATGCATGACGGCGATGATTTTGCTGTTGCGGCCAAATCGCTGCGGCATATTCACATCTCCTGTGTGACGGGACTTCTTGCCGCAGACTGCGTTGCCGCAATTCTGGCCGTGGGGGCGGAGGGCATCGTGCTGGGCATGGGCAGCCAGGACCACCCGCAGGGATTTTTTCCGTATTCCGTGCTGTTTGCAGTCATGGTCGGGTATTTTCTGTACCAGCGCCATTACACCGACCGTTTGCCGTTCTGGCGTGAATCGGCGCAGGTCATCGGCGCTTCCGTGGCGGCGGGCTGTGTTTTCACGGTTCTGTCATGGCCTGCGCTGCCGACGCTTGCAGGGCTTATGCCGTTCATACTTTTTCCCATCATCGACCTGACATTGCGGCAGGCTACCAAGCGTTTTCTGCACCGATGGGGGTTGTGGCGCATTCCCGTGCTGCTGGCCGGCGAACCCGAGGCCTGCGCCCGCGCCATAGAAATTTTTTCGTCCGAGCGCTTTCCCGGCCTGCGTTCGGTGGGGTGTGTGTCGTCCTCGCGCCTGCTGGACATGCCCGGCCCGTCCCTGCAGCGCATGCTGCTGGCACGCCACGGGGCTGCGCGGCTGCTGCTGGTGATCGACAGCCACGATTTTCATGGTCAGGCCGTGATCGAGCATATCGCACGGACCCGTCTGCCATTTTCTCTTATGCCCCCGCTGGGTGGCCTGCCGCTGGATTACGGGTGCCAGTCCTATTTCAGCCATGACGGCATGGTCATGTCCTTTCGCAGCAGGCTCGACAGCCCGCTGCATCGCGTGGCCAAGATCGCGCTCGACCTGTTCGTGGCGTCGCTGGTCCTGCTGGCGATCCTGCCGGTTCTGGTGGTGGTGTACGGTCTGGTCCGTCTGGATGGTGGGCCTGCGGTGTTCGGGCATGTGCGTGTGGGGCGCAACGGACGGCCGTTCCGGTGCCTGAAGTTCCGCACCATGGGCGTGAATGCCGATGCCGTTCTGGCGGACCTGCTGGCGCGCGACCCGCAGGCGGCGGCGGAATGGGCCGCCACCCGCAAGCTGACAGCCGACCCGCGTGTCACGCCCATCGGCCGGATCCTGCGCAAGACCAGCCTGGATGAACTGCCGCAGGTGTTCAATGTCCTGCGCCTGGAAATGAGCCTTGTCGGCCCGCGCCCGATCGTTGCGGCGGAGGAGGTGCATTACGGCAAGGACATGGCGTACTACACCGCCACGCGTCCGGGCATTACGGGGCTGTGGCAGGTCAGCGGGCGGAGCGACACGTCCTATGTGCGGCGCGTCCAGCTCGACAACTGGTACGTCCGGAACTGGAGCCTGTGGCGCGATATCGTAATCCTTGTGAAAACCGTACCCGCCGTTCTGGCGCAAAAAGGCGCGCGGTAAGTCAAACCACCCCGCACACCGGTTCTTTTTCGGAGGACGCATGTGATGACGACGTTGCAACTGCCATCATCCTACACCAATGCCCCGCCGGACCCGATGGCGGGGCAACATGTCTCGCCCCTGCATGCCTTTACCATCATGAACCGCCACCGGCTGGCCATGGGGGCGGTGGCGCTGGCCATTGCCATACCGGCGGGGATCGGGATTTTTTCGCTCAAACCCTATTATAATGCGTCATCCATCCTGATCGTGGGGACGCGGCAGGCACCTTTTCGCGACCTTCAGGCGACCGTGTCCCAGACCGATGTCGATACGGTGGCCGTCAACAGCGAAGTCAGCATCCTGCGCAGCCCCGCCATTGCCAGTGCTGTGGTGCGTAAACTGGACCTGACCCATGACCCCGTGATCCGCGCGGCGATGGAAAACGTGTCCCTGCCACGGCGGATCATCAATACGGTCACGGGCTTTTTCGTGCATGCCCCGCCAGCCCCCCCGCTGACGGAGGAAGAGCGCGTGCAGGCCGTGGCCGGTCTGCTCGACCACTGGGTGACCATCCTCAATGACGGGCGCTCCTATATCATTACCATTACCGCCAGTACGGGCACGGCGCAGACCAGTGCGCGGATCGCCAATGCCTATGCCGACGTTTATCTCGACTTCAAGCGGCACATGAAGGTTTCCGCCACGTGGCAGGCCAATGCGCTGCTGGACGAGCAGATCGCCCCCCTGCGCGAACGTCTGCGCAAGGCGGAACAGGCGGTGCAGGCGTTCCGTGAGAAAAACGGCCTGATCGCAGCCGAGCTGGAACGCGCGCCCATGGGCAATGGCGCCAATGGGGATGGCGGGGGCGGCACGGTCACGGACCAGCAACTGACCCAGATGAACCACGAGCTTATTCTGGCCCGCGCCGACCTGGAAGTACGCCGCGCACGGTATGACGAGGTCAGGAACGCGGTGCGCAACGGCAGTCTGGACAGTATTCCCGATGCCGTGTCCTCGCCCCTTATCCAGCAGCTTCAGGCGCAGGAGGCCCAGATCAGCAGCCGCGCGGCAAGTCTTGGGCAGGTGATGATGGACGGCAACCCCACCTTGCAGTCCACCCGGGCGGCGGCGGCACAGGTCCGCAGCCGGATCGCGGCGGAAGTCCAGCATATTGCCAGCAGTGCGGCCAAGGAACTGGCCAGTGCTGAGGCGCGCGTCAAGGCGCTTTCCTCGGCGGTGGACAAGTTGCAGGAACAGGTGACAGCCGAGAACGAGGCCGATGTGACCCTGCGCCAGCTCCAGAGCGAGGCCACGGCGGCGCGCACCGTCTATCAGGATTATCTGGGCCGTTTTGCCCAGACTTCCACCCAGGCGGAACTCCAGGTCGCGGAAGCGGAGCTGATTTCGCGCGCAGCCCCCCCGCTGGAGGCCTCGGGCCCGCCACGCAAGCAGTACATGGCCATTGCGCTCCTGTTCTCGCTCATGGCCGGGGCCGGGGCAGCGCTTGTCATAGACCGCACGCGCAAAGGCGTGCGCAGCACAGCGGAGCTGGACGCCATTCCCGGCCTGTTCGCGCTTGGGCTGGTGCCCGCCTTTACCGGCTCGCTGGTGCGGCAGTACACCGGGCGGCACCGTTCGGTGTACCTGGAAACCGTGGAATCCATCCGCAGCGTTCTGTCGTTCGGCCATAGCCGTTTCCGCGCCAAGGTGGTGCTGGTGACATCGGCCGAACATGCTGAGGGCAAAACTACCTTCGCGCTCTCTCTTGCCGCCAATACGGGGCGGGGCGGGCAACGCGCGCTGGTGATCGACTGCGATATCCGCAACCCGTCGGCCATGCGTGTCATGGGCGCGCTCAGCGTTCCCCATGACAGCCAGATGCCCGTGGACCCGCTGCTGGTGGGGCTGGAACGCGACGTGCTGCCGGGCGTCGATATCCTGACCCCGGCGGGCATGGCCCAGCGCGAAGGCCGGGCCATGCTTTCCCCCGAGGAAGTCAGGCGTATTCTCGCCCAGGTCAGTTCGCAATACGACCTGATCCTGCTGGACACCCCGCCCGCGCTGGCTTTTCCTGATGCGGCGGTGCTGTCACGGCTGACCGATGGCGTGGTGATGGTGGTCAAATGGGGGCACACGTCGGCGGCAACACTGGTGCAGGCCATGCGCACGCTGCACAGCTACGACGCCCGCACTCTGGGTGCCGTTCTGACACAGGCCCCGCAGGAGGGGCTGGACGAGGCGGAGCAACATCCTTTCCGGATCTATAATCATTACGGACTGCTGCCACGGGGCTGAACATCATGCACGACACCAGCGTTGTGGCGGAGCCGGTCATTTACGTGAATGGCCGCTTCATGACCCAGCCGCTCAGCGGCGTGCAGCGTTTCGCCCTGGAAATCAGCCAGGCGCTGGCCCGTATCAGCCGGGCCGACGGTCAGGCCGCGCCCATCATGCTGACCCCCGCCGCCCCGTGCGAAAATGCAGCCCAGGGGCAGCCCGTGTGTCAGCCCGTGGGGCATGCCGCCGGGCCGTCTGTAGGCCAGTCCGTGGGCCAGTCGGCGGGTTATGCCATGGAGCAGGCCCGTCGTGTTGTGGGCACCCGGCGCGGCCAGCTCTGGGAACAGGTCGACCTGCCGGGTGCCGCAAGGCATGGCGTGCTGCTGAACCTTGGCAATACCGGCCCCCTGTGGGGCGGTCCCCGGATTGTGATCATTCACGATGCGGGGGTTTTCAGCCAGCCCGGATCGTATTCGTGGAAATTCCGCCTTTGGTACAAAGTCCTGCACAGGCTTTTGCGCCATACGCGTACACGGCTGGTCACGGTTTCGGCGTTTTCGCGCATGGAACTGGCGAAATACCTGCACATCAGCGCGGACCGCATTGCCGTCATCAGCGAAGGGGCGGAGCATATTGCCGACGTCGCGGCCGATCCGTCCATTCTGGCGCGTTTTGGCCTACACCCGCAGCGTTTTGTGCTGGCGGTGGGGAACCTGGCCCCCCACAAGAACCTCGCCCGGCTGGATGCGCTGGCCCGAGCCCTTGCCGCACGGGGCATTGCGCTTGTCATCAGCGGTAGCGTGAATGGCGCGGTATTCAATGCCCGCGGGGGGCAGACGCTGCCCAGCCCGGCTATTTACGTCGGGCGTGTGACCGATCGCGAATTACGCGCGTTATACGAGGCAGCGGCCTGTTTCGTGTTCCCGTCGCTGTATGAAGGTTTTGGCCTGCCCCCGCTGGAGGCCATGGCCTGCGGGTGTCCGGTCGTGGCGGCGGATATCGCGGTCCTGCACGAAATCTGCGGGGCGGCGGCTCTCTACGCCGACCCGACCGACCCCGACGCGATCGCCCGCGCGGTGCTGGATGTGCTGGACACACCCGCCAGTGCGCGGGACATGCGCGCGGCGGGCAAGGCGCGGGCCGCGAGTTTTACCTGGGACCGGGCGGCGCGGTCCCTGCTGGATGTGGCAAGGAGCCTGACCCCATGACCCGCCTGTTTCTGGCACGCTTTTTTCTGGCCCACCGGTTTCTGGCCCGCCCGTTTTTGGCAAACCTGCTTACGGCAGGCTCATCTGCGTCATATGCGGCAGGTCCATTGGCGGCAGGGCTGGGCGTGGCCCTGTGCCTGCTGCTGATGGTCCCGTCCGCCCATGCGGATGACGACCCGGACAACCCGCCGCGTTCGGTGTGGTGCAGCATAGGTGATCAGGGCAGCCAGAGGCTGTTCATCAGCAAACCCTCGCGTCTGCCGCGCACATCGCGCATGGCGGTGTATACCTATGGTGGCCGGTTTGCCCGTACGGTCAATATGCGGTTTGGCATGCATGTCGGGATAGAGGGCAGTTACTGCCACGCGTTTTCCACACCGCACCGGGCCGCCATGGCCCATGCCGCCCTGGTGGCGCGCATGGCGGACCAGAATTTCAAGATCGTATCGGTCGGCATTTTCTGACCCTGCGCCACGGAGGCCCGTTCATGTTGGAGCAGTATTCCGCCCCTTTGCGTGTTTTTGTGCAACTCAGTTACGGATACGGGGCCAGCGACTGGAACGCCCGGTGGAACAGGGGCGAAATACCCGGCATTAACGAACCCTACGCCTACGGGTATTATCGCGCCGCCGGGCCTGACACTGTTGTCGTGCAGTCGGAAGACCGACGCGAGAATTTTTTCTCGCGCATGCTGCGGTACGGCGTGCGGCTGGTTGCGGGGTTCGACTTCATGCAGGCCTGGCGTAATCGGGAGGGCATTCTCTCGGCCGACGTGGTCTGGACCCATACGGAAGCCCAGGCCCTTGCGGTGCTTGCACTCTACCAGTTGACACCCTGGGCCGCGCACCCCCCCCTGATCGCGCAGAGCGTCTGGCTGATGGACCGTTGGCCGCATGAACCGGTATGGCGCAGACTGCTGATGCAGCATCTGTTGTCCAGGGCGGATATGCTGACTTTTCTCTCCCCCGAAAACATGAAGCAGGCCCGCAGCATTTTTCCCGGCAAAAGGCTGGAGTGGGTGGCATTCGGGATCTGTGCCGACGCCATGCCCCAGCGTAAGCGCGCCCCCCGCCCGGCCGGTGCCCCCATACAGGTCCTGTCCGTGGGCAATGACCGCCACCGCGACTGGCAGACCCTGATCGACGCCACCGCCCACCTGCCCGGCGGGGCGGCCTGCGCGCTGACAGTCGCCACCGCGCGCTCCATCCCCACCCCGGCCCACGTGACCCGCGTTGCCGTCACCCATAACGACGACCTGTTCGCCCTGTATGACCGGGCCGATCTTGTGGTGGTGCCGCTGGGTGAAAACCTGCATGCCTCGGGCATTACCGTGATCGAGGAGGCAACGGTGCGCGGCCTGCCGGTCATTGCCACGGATACTGGCGGGTTGCGCCATTATTTTGACGACCGGTGCGTGAAATACGTGCCCGTGGGGGATGCGGCGGCCCTGGGGCAAGCCATTGTAGCCCTTGCGGGCGATCCCGCCCTGTGTGCCGCCATGGTGGAGCGCGCACGCGCGCGCATGCGCACGGACCTGAATTCCCACGCCTATGCGCAACGCCACCTTGCCCTGTCGCACGAACTGCTGGCCCAGCAGGCGCAGGGGTTGGTGGTGGAAAGCAGCACCGTCATGCAACAGGCCCGCGCCATGAAGATTACGGTGGGGATCGCCACCAGTGGCCGCCCCGCCATCCTGCGCGAGACGGTGGCGGAACTCCAGCGCCAGACCCATGTGCCTGCGCGGATCATTGTCTGCGCCCCCACGCCCGAGGATGTGGCGGGCCTGCCGGATGCCCCCAATCTCAGCATCGTGCAGGGTGCGCGCGGGCTGGCCGCCCAGCGCAATGTCATTCTCGATCAGGCGGGGGATGCGGATCTTGTCGTGTTTTTCGATGACGATTTCATTCCAGACAGGGCCTACCTGGCCCAGTGCGCCAATGCGTTCGCGGGCAACCCCGATATTGTGGTGGCCACCGGCCGGGTTCTGGCGGACGGGGCCAAGGGGCCTGGGCTGAGCGTGGCGGAAGCCCGCGCCATTCTGGCCGATCCCGGCAGCAATCCTGTGGCGGGCCTGTCCGTGGTGCGGCCTACATGGAGCGCTTACGGCTGCAACATGGCCTATCGTCTGTCCACTATCCGCGAGGCCGGGCTGCGTTTTGACGAACGCCTGCCCCTTTACGGCTGGTATGAGGATATCGACTTTTCCCGCCGGGCGGGGGCTTTGGGCCTTATCGCCTGTGTCAACGGGGCGCGGGGCGTGCATCTGGGCAGCAAGCTGGGGCGCACGCCGGGCCGTAAGCTGGGTTATTCCCAAGTGGCCAATCCGCTTTATCTGGCGGGCAAGGGGTCTTACCCGCTCGACCATGCGCTGCGCAGCATTGCGCGCCACCTTGCCATGAACACGCTGCGCAGCCTGTGGTCCGAACCCTATATTGACCGGCGTGGCCGCGTGGTGGGCAACTGGCTTGGCCTGCGCGATGCGGTGCTGGGCCGCATAAAGCCCGAAAACATCCTGAGCATGTAAGTCATGGTGGCCAAACCGTTCTGGACCGGGCATCTCAAGCTCTCGCTCGTGACCTGCGCGGTGTCCATGATCCCGGCCACCACCCAGGGCGGGCGGATTGTTTTTCATACGGTCAACCGCAGGACCGGGCACCGTGTTTTAGCCCGTTATGTCGATGCACGGACCCAAGCGCCGGTCCCTGATGACGCGCTCGTTATGGGGTATGAACGGACCGACGGGCAATATGTCCTGCTGGAGGATGCGGAGCTTGAGGCCGTGGCACTCGACAGCACGCATGTGATCGAAATCGAAAAATTCGTTGGCGCGGACGATATCGGCTGGATCTGGTACGATACGCCGCATTACCTCATGCCCGATGACGCGATCGGCGCGGAAGCCTTCGCGGTGATCCGCGAGGCCATGCAGCGCACCGGCACACGGGGGATTGGACGGCTGGTGCTGTACCGGCGCGAACATGCGGTCCTGCTTGAACCGCGAGAGAGCGGTCTTGTCGTCTGGACCCTGCGTTACGGCACGGATGTTCTCGGCCCCGGACACTACGTGCCGGAACAGGGCAAAATCACGCCCGATGCACATCTGGCAGATCGGTTGAAAAACCTGATCGAGCAGGAGACGCAGCCCTGGAGCCGGGCCATGATCGCAGACCCCGTGCAGGAGCGTTTGAAGCAGATGATCGCAGGGGAAAGGAAAAAGACAAAAAGCAGACCAAGGCATGGACCCGGCGGGCAGGTGAGCGACAGGGAGCATGGCCCGACCGCTCCCGAAAACAGCGGCCGAACAGGCAAAAAAGCTGACGGTCCCAGTGACGGCCCGAGTGGCGGCCCGAGTGGCGGCCCGAGTGGCGGCCCCAGTGGAGACCCCGGTGGCGCTCCCGGTGGTGATCCCGGCGGTGGTCCCGGTGGTGCGCCCAAGGGCCGCTCCAGCGGCCGGGCCAGAGGTCGCGCCGCGCGGGAAGGTGGCCCGGGCGTTGTCACCATGACGCAGGCCTTGCGGGCGAGGCTCCGGGCGGCGCGGAAGGAACGCGGGCGCTAGGGTGCAGGCAGCGGGCGGCGGGCGATCTCGAACTCCGCCCAGGGGTCCGTACCCGCGATCCGGGTGCTGGCGTTGCGCAGCGTGAATTTTGCCGGGCCGGTCAGGGTTTTCAGGTCATGCCACGCCAGCGGCATGGACACGGGCGCCCCCGGCCTTGCCCGGGTCGAATAAGGTGCGACCGAGGTGGCGCCGCGCTGGTTGCGCAGGTAATCCAGCAAAATCCTGCCGTGGCGGCTGGCTTTGCTGATGGTGGCGACATAGTGCCCGGGGCTGTCGGCGGCCATGGCCTGTGCCAGTGTCCTGCAAAATGCCTTTGTTTCGTCCCAACCGGCTTTTGGGCGCAGGGGGGCCACCACGTGCAGTCCCTTGCCGCCGGTGGTTTTGACAAAGGCGTTCAGCCCCGCCGCTTCAAGCCGTTCGCGGACTTCCTGCGCCGCCGCCAGAACAGCGGCCCAGTCCACGCCGTCTCCCGGGTCCAGATCCATGACCAGAATATCGGGTTTTTCCAGATTCTGGCATGATGAGTCCCAAGGGTGGATTTCCAGCGCGGCGGATTGCACAAGACCCAGAAGCCCGGCCAGATTCCCGACACCGATCAGTTTTTTATGGGCGGGGTCCGTCGGGTCCTGAAGGGAGAGGATATGAGGGTTCATACCTTTCCAGACATTTTTCTGGAAAAAACGGGTGCCAGCTATCCCGTCGGGGCAGCGCAGGATGGCCAGCGGCCTGTTCACGATAAAAGGCTCCATGCGCGGCCAGACCATTGTGTAATAGGCCGCAAGGTCCTGCTTGGTCACGCCGTTATCCGGCCAGTAGACCCGTTCGGGGTGGGTGAATACGATTTCGGGCGCAGGAGCAGGAGCAGGAGCAGGAGCAGGAGCAGGGTCAGCGTCAGCGGCGTGGGGCGGGTCGGGCAGGTCTTCAGGCATGGCGTGGGGCATGGTGTCTCCCTCCTTCCTTTTGCTGCCGGTCGGGCGTCGGGGTGGCGTGGGTGCGGCGTGCGGGGCGGGGCCTGTCGCCTGCATGGTTTTTACGGGGATGTCTGCCACGATGGGGAGGGGCTGGGGGATTTCGCGCAGGATCTCGGTGGCCGGTTTATCTTCACGCAGGCCACGATAGGAGGCATGGCGCAGGCGGCCATCCGCCGTCCAGGCCCGAAATTCGACCTCCGCCACGCATTGGGGGCGCACGTAGCGGACATTGCGGGCCTCCTGCGTGGAAAGGCTTTTGGCAAAAGGGCTTGTGTCGGTTTCGATCGCGCCCAGCATACGGAACAATGCGCCCGCCACCGCCATGGTAAAGCCGGTGCCAACCCGGCCCACATAGCGCAGCCCACCCTGTTTGTCGTACACGCCCAGAACCAGTGCGCCAATGCTTTGACGCCCGGTGGTTGACGGCACATAGCCACCGATCACGAATTCCTGCCGGGCGGAACATTTGGACTTGAGCCAGATCCGTCCCCGCCCCGACTGGTAGGAGGCCTCTTTCTGTTTGGAGACAATCCCCTCCAGCCCCAGGTCACAGGCATGGCGCAGGACCAGCGCGCCGTCATCGTCAAAACTTTCGCTCAGCCGCAGGGTGGGGGAGGCCGCGGGCAGGATGGTGCGCAGCATCCGCCTGCGTGACTGAAGGGGGGTCTGCCGCAGGTCCTGCCCGTTCAGGAACAGCAGGTCGAAGGCGTAAAACACGAAGCGGTCTGTCCGCCCCGCGCTCAGGTCGGCCTGCAGGGCGGAAAAACTGCTGACACCGGCACTGGGTTCCACAACCAGTTCCCCATCGATCAGGGCGTTCGTGACCGCAAGCCCGGCGAATGCGTCGCGCAGGGCGGTGCCGAACCTGGCGCTCCAGTCCAGACCGCTGCGGGTCAGCACCGTAACGCCTGCATTGTCCACGCGGGCCTGCAGGCGATAGCCGTCGAACTTGATCTCATGCTGCCAGTCTTTTCCCGTGGGGGGCTGGGCGACAAGGGTTGCCAGTGCGGGCGGCACAAAGGCGGGCGGTGGTGCGGGATGCATGCCCGCCCCCGCCGGGGCAGCCGGATCTGGGGCGGGCATGGCTGGACGGGGGGTGGCCCTGCTTGCGGTCCTGCTCGTGGGAAGAACGGGTTCGTCGGGTTTGTGCTCGGCCTCGTCATCGGTTTTGATCAGCAGCCAGTTGGCGTGGCGTTCGCGTGTCTTGCCTTGCATGCGCACCAGCGCCCAGCGGCCATGCAGTATGTGCCCGTGCAGGTCGAATGCCAGATGGCCCTTGGCCAGCCCGGCATGGGGGTCATGCACCGGGGTCCAGGTGCCATGGTCCCATATTTCCACCGTGCCGGCGCCATACTGCCCCTGGGGGATCGTGCCTTCGAACGCGCCATAGGCCAGCGGGTGGTCTTCCACCTGGACTGCCAGGCGTTTTTCACCCGCTATCGGGCTGGGGCCTTTGGGCACGGCCCAGCTTTTGAGCACGCCATCCAGTTCCAGGCGGAAGTCATAATGCAGGTGCCGTGCGGCGTGTTTCTGCACCACAAACGCAAGCGCACCGTTTTCAGGTCCGCTGGTCGCGCGGTCTTTGCCCGAGGGTTCGGGTGTTGCCCCGAAATCGCGCTTTTTGCGATAGGTGCCAAGCGCCATGGCTTACCCCGCTTTGCGGCGGCCCCGTGGGGCGCGGGTGGCAGGCTTGTCCGCGGCCGGGCCGCTGCCTGCCATGGCAGCGCTTTCGCGCAGGGCCTCGAACAGTGGAATGACAGTGGCCGGTGGGGCGGGCTGTGGGGGCAGGGGCCTGCCCTCGCTTCGGGCGCGCACCAGCGCGGCGAGTGCTGTTTCGTACCGGTCCTCGAAGGTGGCGGGGTCGAACGGGGCGCGCTTCGTGTCGATAATCCGCACGGCCAGGTCCAGCATGTCTTTTGGCACGGCAGGGGCGGCAAGGGTGCTGAACGCATCCTGCGCCGGGCGGATCTGGTTGTCATACTTCAATGTTGTCGCGACCAGTGTGCCTGCATACGGACGGACAAGCAGCGTGCGGACCCGCCGGAACAGTACCGCCTGTGCGATGGCCGCCACATTCCGCGCCGCCAGACTGTCGCGGATCGTGACGAATGCGCCCCTGGCCTCGGCCGTGGCGGGCATGAGGTAGTACGGGCGGTCCAGATACAGGGTGTCGATGTCGGGGCAGCGGACGAACGCCCGCACGTGCAGGGTTTTGTCGCTCGGGGGGACGGCCGCGGCAATATCCGCCCGTTCCAGCAGGATCAGTTCACCCCCTGGTGTTTCATACCCCCTGACCTGATCGGCCGGGGGCACGTCCTGCCCTGTCTGGCTGTCGACATAGTGCCGCTCGACCCGGTGGCCCGTGGCCCGGTCAATGCCGTGCAGCGCAAGCCGCGCGGAGGTCGAAACCGCCATATACAGCGCGACGGGGCATGTCAGATCCCCGAGCGTGATCTTGCCTTTCCAGTTCGCGCGCAGGGCCATGTCGCGTCTCCGCCGGTGCAGGTCAGGCAGGAGTGCGGGTCCGCGCGTGCCGGCACTCTGCCCTGTGGGCTCAACGTCTCTGGCAGGACAGGCGTTGCCGTGGAAAATGGGGGCGCGGGTCAGCTACGCAGGGCCTTGCGCCAGAAACGCTTGAGCCCTTCGAGCGCGCACATCACGATTGCCGCCGCCGTCAGGCTCAGGCCGATATCCAACACGCCCAGCGGCCCCATGCGCAGCAGCCCCCGCAACGGTGTCGGCAGCAGGATGACGACCAGCAACCCGAGGTCGAGCGCAAGAATAAGCCCCAGCACGGAATTCGGGCGCAGGAACGCGCGCACCAGCGACGTGCTGAAAGAACGGTTGACCAGGATCAGGACGATATCGCCCATCACGAGTGTCACGAATACGAGGGAGCGGGTTTCGGCTTCGGGCATGCCACGGCGGACCGCGACCAGCAGCAGACAGGCCACGGCAATAAAGACCGTGACCCCCTGCACCATGCTCCATGCCACCAGTTCGCGCGAGAACAGGGGGGCTGCCGGGTTGCGGGGTGGGCGGGTCATGAGGTCGTGTTCCTCGGGCTCGGCTTCGAACGCGATGGAGCAGGCCGGATCGATGATGATTTCCAGAAAAGCGATGTGCAGCGGCATCAGGATCAGGGGCTGGCCGGTCAGCAGCGGCAGGATGGCCAGCCCCGCGATGGGAACATGGACCGCCAGCACAAACCCCAGCGCCTTGTGGATATTGTCGTAAATCCGCCGTCCGAGACGAATGGTCTGGACGATGGAGCCAAAGTCGTCATGCAGCAGCACAAGGGCGCTGGCTTCGCGCGCCACGTCGCTGCCACGCCCGCCCATGGCAATGCCGATATCCGCCGCCTTGAGGGCGGGCGCGTCGTTCACGCCGTCGCCCGTCATGGCCACCACGTCGCCAAGGCTGCGCAGGGCCCGCACGATCCGCAGTTTCTGCTCGGGGCGGATACGGGCGAAAACAGTCACATGGCGGACTTTGGCGGCCAGTGTGTCCTCGCTCATGCTTTCCAGTTCATGACCGCTGAGAATATGCCGGGTCTCGATCCCGGCCTGGGCGGCTATGGCGCGGGCGGTCGTGGGGTGGTCGCCCGTTATCATGACCACGCGCACCCCTGCCGCCCGGCATTCGCGCACGGCGGCGGGCACGGTGTCGCGCAGCGGGTCGGACAGGCCCACGAGCCCCACAAAAACCAGCCCCAGCTCCTGCTGGCTGGCGGGCAGGGGGACGGTCAGAGGGACGGCGGGTTGGGAGGCGGGCAGGGTAGCCTGCGCCAGCCCCAGCACGCGTATGCCGCGCGCGGCCATGTCGTCCGTGGCGGCGCGCAGGGCGGCGTGTGCCGCGGGCGCAAGCCCACATAGCCCGGCTATGGTTTCGGGCGCGCCTTTGGTCGCGACCAGCATGGTACCATCGGCCATGCGCCACACATTGGACATGGCCAGCAGGTCGGGGGCGAGC
Source organism: Acetobacter sp. (assembly GCF_047723915.1). Classification (GTDB taxonomy): domain Bacteria; phylum Pseudomonadota; class Alphaproteobacteria; order Acetobacterales; family Acetobacteraceae; genus Acetobacter. The sequence goes on from NZ_JBDOBQ010000016.1 coordinate 62,674, forward strand.
GGGTATGTGTGGACCAGTTCGGCGGGCGGCGTAGCACCTGGAGCGGGCCTATGTGCCTGGGCGAGATCGTGGAAGGCTTTTTCCATCGGGTCGAAGGGTTCGGGCTGGCAGGCCAGCCGCCCGATCTCGATCATCTGGCGGGCCGGGGTGTCCGGTGTCCCGGCTGCCGCCGGGGGCTGCGCGTGGGTTTCTGGCCGGGTTTCAGGCCGGGTTTCCAGTGTCGGCCTGCCCTGCTGGTTGTCTGGCGGGTTGTCAGATTGGTTGCCCGGTGGGCTATTCGGTGGGCTGTCCGGCAGGTTGTCCGGTTGGCCGCTTTTTTGTGGAATGTTCCGTTGTAGGGCGCCAGCGTGCGGGGCGCCAGCGTGCGGGGCACCGGTTTGTGGGGCGGCGTCCGGCATGGGGGCGGAGGCCGGCAGGGGCAGGGGGCTCATGTCCGTGCCGGAATGCAGTTCCACTATGGTCATCTGGTTGCGGGTCAGGGTGCCGGTCTTGTCCGTGCACAGAACGCTGGCCGCCCCCAGACTTTCTATGGCGGCGGCACGGCGGGTCAGTACGCCCGCACGGGTAATGCGCCATGCCCCCATGACCAGGAACACGGTCAGCACCAATGGCAGTTCTTCGGGCAGGAGAGACATGCTGAGTGCGACCCCACCCAGCAGGGCCTCCAGCCATGCGCCGCGCAGCACCCCGTCCAGCAGCGTGAAAATGGCGCTGACCCCAAGCCCGACAAGGGCCAGCGTGCGGGCCAGGCGGCCGGTCTGCCGGGCCAGGTGCGGCGCTTCCTGCCCGATCCCTTCCAGGCTTGCGCCGATCTTGCCGATCTCGCTCGCCCTGCCCGTGGCCACCACTTCGGCCATGCCCTGCCCGCGCACCACCAGTGTTCCCGCGAACACCAGCCCCACAGCCTGCGCGCCTGCTTTTTCCGCCGCCCGCTGTGCATCCGGTGCCGCCGGGCCGGAAGGGGGGTGGCTCAAGTTGGACCGGGCAGAGGGGGACTGGCCGGAAGTGGACTGGCCGGAGGGTGACTGGCCAGAGGGCGGCTGGCTGGGGGTGCCGGGGCCTGCTGGGCCTGCCTGCGGGCCATGTTTGCGCACCGGCACGGATTCTCCGGTCAGGAGGGATTCATCGGTCTCGAACACCTGTGCCGACAGCACTCTGGCATCGGCTGGTATACGGTCGCCTTCGGCCAGCACCACCACATCGCCCGGCACCACGTCGCTGCCTGCAATGCGCTGGCGCTGCCCGTCGCGGATGACCAGCGCGCGCGGGCTTGTCAGGTCGCGCAGCCTGTCCAGCACGCGTTCGCTGCGGGCCTCCTGCACGACCGTAATCACGATGGAGACCGAGGCCAGGGCCACGATCAGCAGGGCTTCGCCCCGCGCGCCGAGTGCCAGATAGATCACGCCCGACGCCAGCAGCATCACGAACATCGGCTCTTTCACGACTTCGCGCACGATATGCCACGCCGCGCGGTGGCCGGCTCGGGGGAGTGCGTTCGGGCCGTGCGCTTCAAGCCGTCGTGCGGCTTCTGTGCTGCTCAGCCCCTGACAGGGCGTTTCCATGGTCGTAGGCCTGTTCTGTCGGGTTTGGGGGGTAAGGCATGGCGTGGTCAGTGCCCGTCTGGCGGGGCAAGGCCCAGCCAGTGGGGGCGGCGGCGTTCCACCCAGCGCAAAAGCCGTTCGCTCAGCCGACGCAGCAGCGGCACGTCCTCGGCCAGAAGCAGCAGGCCGAATGGCAGCATCCACATGCCAAAAACGGGCAGCATGGCAAGCGCGCTCCCCGCGATAAGCGCCAGTGCGAGGGGAATGCGCGCCCAGCGTGCGGAAGGCTGGCGCAGCCACTGTGCCGCCCTGCGCCCCTTTTCGGGCAGGCGTTGCAGCGCGAGTTCGACCAGTTCGTCCCGTGGGCGGGGGGGCTGCGGCGCTGGCGCCCTGCCGTGGGGGGGCGGAAAAGGGCCGGGTGTCTGGGGCAAGATCTGTCCTCCGGGCGGTGGGGCTGGGAATGGAAAAGCATGTGGGCCATGGTCTGCGCAGCCCGCTCTGGCACCGTCTGCGGTACCCAACGCCCGACCGGTGGCCGGGGTAGCGCGCGGCCGCGCAATTTATGCGCGCATGTTGTCTGGCGGGGGGGTGAGCGGTCGGGGCTCGGGGCCGCAAAACATTGCGAAAATTTTCCGAAAATTTATCCGGATTGTCGTGGTTTTTTCCGGAACGTCCGCGCACAGCGCAAGTTAAACCAGGGACGGGCAGGGCCCCCGGTGAACGCGCCCCGACATGCGGGAGAGAAAAACAATCATGCCAGCTTCTGACTTCAACTCCAAACAGTTCGGAACTTTCTGGTACGGCGGGCGGCTGAGCGCGCTCGAACAGGCCTGCGCCAATTCGTTCGTGTCGCTGGGGTATGATCTGACGATCTTTTCCTACGATCCGCTCGAAGGCGTGCCCGAGGGCGTGGCTGTGGCCCACGCGGCGGAGATCGTGCCCCAGGATATGACACGGCAGTTCCTGTTTGCGGGCAAGCCGCATCTGGGGCATTTTTCCGACCTGTTCCGCTACCGGATGATGCAGAAAAAGGACCTGATCTGGGTCGATCTGGACATGCTCATGCTGGCAAGGCCGCCCCACCCCATTGTCGGTGACATTGTGGTGCAGGAGGAACAGGGGGGCGTGAACGGGGCCATTCTTTATCTGTCCGAACCCGACCTGCTTGCCCAGCTTGTGGCCGATGTCACGGCCAGGACGGGCCGTAACCTGCGATGGGGCGAAACCGGGCCTCTGGCCCTGGGCAAGCTGATTGCAAGGAACCCGGGCCGGGTCGTGACCAGCGCGCCCACACTGTTCTACCCGCTGGAGCATTACGATATTTTCAAGATATTCCTGCCTGAATACAGCCAGGAATGCCGCGAGAAATGTGCAAGTGCCTGCATGGTGCATCTTTTCAACAATATCATGGTCAAGATGGGGTACTGGAAAGATATGGCCCCCCCCGTGGGCAGTGCGCTGCATGACGCCATGGCCCGGACCGACGGGCTGAAATTCTTCAGGGATACCTATCCGGCCGATGTCATGCGCAATGTCATCAACAATTACCGTCTCCGCCTCAGCGGGGGGGATCTGGGGATCAAGGGTCTGATCCGCCAGGCCATTCCCAGTATCCGGCGCACCTACCTGACGTACCGGCCCGCCTGACGTCCTGACTGCCTTACCGCCCGGACCGTAGGAGAAAGCGGTCCCGGCACGTGCCCTGCTTCAGCCTGCGCCCCCCTGTTGTGGCTTCCGTCGTGGCCCCGTTGCGGTTGCTGCCCCGCATCAGGCGCGCGAAGGCGGGGCTGGCGGGGTCACGGGGGGC
>NZ_JBDOBQ010000017.1:0-65430 GCF_047723915.1 Acetobacter sp.
CCATAAAAAACGGGAACTCTCCTTTTGAGTGGATACAAAAAGGGGGGCACGTCAGAAGTCGCATGGTCCGGGAAAAGTGGAAACAAGACCCTTATTGTACATGGGTATATTCTGGACAAAGACGGAAATAAAAAAGAATGTGATGATCTTGCAAAAAAGTCGATGTTAATGCCGGACAGCAAATATTATAGGGATTGGATCAATGTCTATAATTCAAAACTGACCTGGAAATCTTCTCCCAGTAAAGAAGCGCAATCTCTGATACGGTACGCAAACTGGAACGAACATTGCGTTTATAGTTTCAATAACATTCCGGCTGGAAATTGGATGGTCATTGTTAACATGCAACATTACGTCAAGCCCTACAGGACGTATTACGGAACGACAGTCACGGGCAAAAGCACCTTCGGTCCATTTATTATAAAATTTGCTTTTATTAAAATAAACGAAGACGATTTGATCGTTAAAAAAGATGTTGTCTTCAATGTCGATAAAATTAAAAGTGACGGCAATATCATTTCAAGCGATCATACATCCATAGCGGAGGCTTATGATTCACCAGAAAAATAGAGGAATACAAATTATTTTTCAGTAGTGAAGTCCAGCGCTTCAGGGAAGACATATGGAAGGCGCTGGACGACGATGTTATATTGCACAGTTACCCGGCGGGCATTCCAGGATTTGAAAAAGCTCTTATGAGCAGCTTGCGGCCATGCAAGATATCGTTGCGTGCTGCATTCTCGCAGTCAAATGCCGCACAAGACGGTGCATGCAGACGAAAATCGACGCTAAGCTTAACACGCCGCCGACTGTTCACATGATTATGCTGCCGAAGGGGAGGCTGGTCGAGAGCCGCGTCCATGTCGAGACACGATCGGTCAGGAGAACGGGCATCGTCCGGCAATGGGCCTGGCGAGGGATGAGATCCCGCCTGCTGGCCGACCAGCGCTACGATCATGCACGGCTGTGCGGAGCGATACGAGGCAGGGTGTCCGGTCTGGCGTGGCCCGCCACCGGCACGCTCAGCATGCAATTGCACATTGAGCAAATTTCCCGCTGCGTCGCCCATGGTGCCCATGTCGTCATGCGCGCCCGTTCAGGCGGGGTCGGGTCTGTTCAGGGGCGGGGTGGGGATCTGTTCGGCCAGCCACAGGCGGAACAGTTCCAGCGGCTTGTACTGGGTCTTGTCCTGCGGCCATACCAGATAGTAGGCGGCCTCGCTCTGTTCTTCATAGCTGGGGCCGATCCGTACCAGTGTTCCCGCGTGCAGTTCGGGCTGGATCAGGATTTCGGGCAGTAGCCCAAGCCCGCCGCCAGCGACGGCAATCTGGGTCATGGTATAGAACTGGTCGCACAGCATGCCGTGTATGCGGTCCGCATCCAGCCCCTGGGCGTTGAACCAGCGTTCCCACGCATCGGGGCGGGAGACAAGGTGCAGCAGTGGGGCATCCAGCAGGTCGGCCGGGGTCTGGAACCGGTGGCGGGCGGCAAGGGCCGGTGCGCAGACGGGCGCGATCGTCTCGCCGCAGATGGCGGTGGATTCCGTGCCGGGCCAGTCGGGTATGCCAAAATGGATGGCGGCGTCCATGGGTTCGCTGGCAAAGTCGAACGGGGTGGCGCGGGTAAACAGGTTGACCGTTATATCGGGATAACGGCTTTTGAAGTCAGGGAGTTTTGGCGCCAGCCACAGGCTGCCGAAGGTGGGCACGATGCTCAGGTTCAGCGTGCCGCCCGCAGGTGCGGCCCGCAGCCCCAGCGTGGCGGCGGCAATCTGCTTGAGGGCGGCCCGCACCTCCCGCGCATAGGATTCCCCCGCTATGGTCAGCCGCACGGTCTGGCGTTCGCGCACGAACAGCAGCGCGCCTAGCTGTTCTTCCAGCAGGCGGATATGCCGGCTGATGGCACTTTGCGTCAGGTGCAGTTCCTTGGCGGCGGTGGTGAAGTTCTGGTGACGGGCCGCAGCCTCGAACGAGCACAGCAGCGATATGGGCGGCAGAAAACGTCGTGCGAAGGCCATCGGTTATTACTCTGCGGGTTGGCGGTGCATGTGCCTGGTTGCGGGCACCGCAACACCCCCGTCCATGATCGCTGGTGCGGTCCGGCAAGCCGGGGGTGTGCAGGACCGGGGGGCAGGGGGGGACGCCCCGGGTGCCGTCACGCTGTGTGCGTGATCGCCCCCACACCTGCCAGACCCTGCCGGGGCTGAAAGCTGTTGTGCAAAAAACCCTTTTTACACAATACGGTTTGTCATGGGGGTGTCGGTTGCAAGGGCTTTCAGGTTCTCCAGCAGGATGTTGACGACATTGCGTTCGTAATGTTCGGTCTCCCCCGCGATATGGCTGGTCAGCACCAGATTGGGCACGGACCAGAGCGGGCTTTGCGGGGGCAGGGGTTCCTGATCGAACGTGTCCAGTGCCGCGGCGGCCAGCGCGCCGGAGTTCAGGGCTGCGATCAGGGCGTTTTCGTCCACAACCGGCCCGCGTGCGACGTTGATCAGGGTGGCGCCGGGTTTCATGAGCGCGAATGTGCGCGCGTTCATCAGGTGGCGGGTCTGCTCGGTCAGCGGGCAGGTCAGAATAACGTGATCGGCTGCGGCCAGCCCGGTGGCGATCTCGTCTGCTGCAATTTGCGTGACGCCGGGTACGTCCAGCGGGCGGGGGCTGTGGCGTGTGCCCAGCACCGTCATGCCCAGAACCTGACACAGCCGGGCAATTTCATCGCCAATGGTGCCCATGCCGATCACATACACAACCTTGCCTGCCAGTTCGGTCAGGCGGGGGCGGGGGTCCGTGCCGGTGGTGGCCCAGCGCTGCCGGGCCTGGTTGTCGCGCGCTTCGTACAGGCGGCGGGACAGCGAGAACAGCAGCGCCAGCGCGTGTTCCGCCACGGCGCGGGAATTCACGCCCCGTGCGTTGCACAGCCGCACCCCGCGCGCTTTCAGCGCATCAAGATCGAACTGGTCCACCCCGGAGCTGATGGACTGGATATAGCGCAGCTTGGGGGCCAGATCGAGAAAACGGTTCTGCCACAGCATGGATATGACCAGCACCTCGGTGTCGGGCAGCAGGGGCTCGAGACCGGCGGCGGTGTTGACCTGCCGGCAGGCCGGGGCCTGCGGTCTGCAGGCAAGTTCGGCGCCGATATCGTAATAGACATGGGCGGCCGTAATGGGGGTGCTGAGCGGGGCCATGGGCGTTCTATCCGGTTTTTTAACGTATTTGCCAAAACCTTAGCAGGCTCACGGTCACGGGGCTACCCGGCGCGGATGAGTGCGCGCCACAGACCCGCCCTGCGGCGGGGTCCATTACACCGGGTTTGTGTTACGGTTATAAGATAAGGCAGACCATGCAAGCAGCGGAGCAGGCAGGACATGACACCACGCGCGCGCGTCCATTCCGGCCCCGGTCCGATCATGCGGGCTGGGCAGAGTGCTTACGCCGCAAGCATGTGTCCGGTGCGTGGCGGGACCGCTGTGGCGCGTGGCGGCGCGGCGGTGCCGGGCCGGTTGGGCCTGTTCTGCCTTTTGGCGGGTCTGTTGGCCGGGATCGCCGCTGGCCCGGCGCGGGCCGCAACCCCCTATGACAAGCCCGCTCTGGCACAGGCCGAACTGGGGCACGACACCCATGCCAGTGTTACGGCCGGCGGCCTGTCCGCCGTGGTGGATGTCATGGCGTGGCGGCAGTGCGGGGCGGCCATGGTCTGGCGCCGGCCCGACCCGCAGGCCCCGCCAGCCTGTACCGTCGCGCGGTTGCGCCTGTTCGACCTCAACCACCCCAATACGTTACCCGTCACCTATCTGCTGACCCCCTACGGGGCCGATAGCGGGCTCACAGGGCTGCGGCTTTCGCTCTACCGGCTCGACAACGCATCTCCCCTGCCGCAGGTCATGGTTTCGGCCTATTCCGGCGGAGCGCATTGCTGCGAGATCACCTCCATTTTCGGGCAGAGCGCGGGGGGGCGCTGGAGCACCACCCCGCTGGGCGAGGTCGATGGCGATGCCCCGCCCCGGGTGGTGGATATCGCCCATGACGGCACGGCCCAGCTTGTGGGGCTGGACCAGTCGTTTTTCTACCGTTTCGCGCCATATTCCAATTCCTACACGCCGCTGGTGCTGCAACGTTACCATGACGGGGCGTTGCAGACCGTGACCCGTGACCCGCTTTACAGCGCCTTTATCGCGCAGGATCTGGTGGCGCAGCGGGCGGACTGGGTGCGGGGCGGGCGGGCGGACCCCAACGGGTTTCTGGCCTATCTGGTGGGCACGCGCGCCAATCTGGGCCAGTTGCCACAGGGCTGGCGCGACATGCTCGACCACGCCGCACCATCCCCGCCCATGTTCGGCCTGTCCTTGTGCGATCTGCGCGCGGCCCAGGGCAGGACCGGCCCCGAACCCTGCCCGGAAAAGGAACGCCAGATCCTGCCTTTTCCGCAGGCACTGGCGGGTTTTCTGGTGGCCAATCATTACCTGACCTCCGACCAGGCGGCCATTCTGCCCGTGGTTCTACCCCCTGCTGCCCCGCCGCAGGGTAACGCGTCGGCACTCCCGGCGGGTCAATTCCCTGCTGGCCAACCTCCTGTGGGGCAGTCTCCCGTTGATCAGTCTCCCGTTGGTCATTCCCCCGTTGGTCATTCCCTTGTCGGGCAGTCTCTTGCCGGGCAGGATCAGGCGGCCTTTTCGGGGGCGGATGGGCGGGGGCATGCACGTTACTGGCCCGATTTTTCCTGCAAGCTGCCCCCATGGAACGACGCCATCGCCACCATGCTGTGCCAGAGCAGCGAGGCAGCGCGGCACGAACTCATGTTCGATCAGGTCTATTACGCCCTGCGCCAGACCATGGGGTCGGGGGCGCTGGGCAGTCTGACGCAGGATGTGCTGGCCAATGAAAACGCGGCCTATCAGCGGTGCGGGCTGCCCCTGCCCGGTCAGCCCAGCCGGAGCCTGCCCGCCAATGCCGTGCCCTGCTACGCCGCCGCCATGGACAGGCTGGCCGAGCATTATCGCCAGAGGCTGAGCGGCCCCGCCCGGGAGGAAAGCGCCCGCCCGCTGGAGACGCATATCGCCGTGCAGCACAAGCTGGTGGCGCTGGGCTACCTGCCTGCCGCCATGGTGGAAGATGGCGTTTACGGAGCACCTACCCGCCATGCGATCATGACCTGGCAGCGCATACGCCAGAGCCCCCGTGTGGATGGCCTTCTGTCCGACACGGAGGCGGCGCTGCTGCTGTCCGCCCCCATGGCCCTGCCCCCGCCGTCCGAAATGCTGGCGGACGCCGCCGCCCCGGGCGGCGCTGCGGATACTGCGTCCGATGGTGCCCCGAATGGTGCTCCGAATGGTGGCTCGAATGCTGCTTCCAACGGTGCCCCGGGGAGCACCCGGCAGGCCGCGCAGATGGTGGATAATGCTGCTCCTGAAAGCGGGCCTGAAAGCGTGGAGGAGCAGGGGGAAGATGCCGCCGGGTCCAGCGGTGGGGGCCAGCCTTCGCCGGTGGGGGGCGTTCAGGCGGCGGCAGGGTCGGGGCTGGCGACGGCTTCCGCCACCGGTGCGGTCGGTGGGCCAGAGACAATCCCCGATAGCGGATTTGACGATGCGGCGCAGGACGACGCCACCCCACCCGTATCAGGCCTGTCATCCCTGTCCGGGCCATCCCTGTCCGTATCCGCCCCTTCCGGCGCGGGTCGGCATGCACCGTTCCGGCAGGCGCTGGTTCTTGTGGTGTCGGCCCTGGGCCTGTGTCTCTATTTTGCACCTTTTGCCGTGGCCTGCCGCCGCGATATCGACAGAAAAGGCATGGTGCTGGGTGTCAACCTGCTGCTGGGCTGGAGCGTGATCGGCTGGGCGGTGGCGCTGGCCATGGCACTGTCGGGGCAGAGGCGGCGCAGATCGGGGCAGATCATTCTACCCTAGCGCGTTCGCGCCTGCCTGCGTAAGTGCCAGAGCGGGGTGCCGGAGCGGGGTACAGGGGTGGGTTCCAGTTGGGCTGTCTGGCCGGATCGTCTGGCCGGATCGTCTGGCCAGATCGTTTGGCCGGCCTGTCTGGCAAGGCCGTTCGGTTGGGCCGGCTGGCCATACCGTCCGGCCCCATACCGTCCTGCCGGGCTATCGGGCTGGATTGCCCTGCCGGTGTGTTGTGCCGCCCAGCCTCGTTGGGGCAGCCCTGCGGGGCCGTTCCACTGGGCTGCCTTGCTGGCCGCCTTATGGGGCGGGCAGATCGTGCCGCCTGTTTTTCAGGCCCCACCCTTCAGCAGCGTTTTGCGGAACAGGAACGCCATAAGGGCTACAAAGCCAAGCAGCAGCCCTATGCCTGCCAGTGCTGCCGGCAGGCCTGCCGCCCCGGCCACGAAGCCGACAGCCGCCGGGCCTGCCAGAATGCCCGAATACCCCAGAACGGTAATGGCGGAAACCGCCATATGTTCAGGCATGATCCGCTGCCTGCCCACCGCCGAATACAGCACGGGCACGATATTGGCGCAGCCCGCGCCCAGCAGGACATAACCGGTCAGTGTTGCCTGCCAGAAAGGCGTGAACACCGCCAGCAGCATACCCGCCGCCGCCAGCAGGCTGCCCCCCACGACCAGAACCCGTTCCCCCAGGCGCTCGGTCAGCCTGTTTCCCAGCAGTCGGCCCGCCGTCATGGTGCAGGCAAAGGCAACATACCCCATGCCGGAATACCGCACGGACATATGGCGCACGGTGGCCAGGAAAACCGCACTCCAGTCAGTGGCGGCCCCTTCGGCCAGGAACACCACACAGCACATCAGCCCGATCAGCAGCACCGGCCCACGGGGCAGGACAAGGGCTGACGACTGACCGGTGGCGGATGCGGGGCTGGCCAGCAGGCCGGGCAGTGTCCGCACGCCGATCAGCAGAATTGCCCCAACCCCGACCCACGCGGCACAGGTCGGGGAAAACCCCATGCCCAGCAGGATACTGACCCCTGTGGCCCCCAGCAGGCCGCCCACGCTGAACAGGCCGTGGAATCCCGACATCATGATCCGCCCCGAGGCGCGTTCCACCATGACGGCCTGAATATTGATCGTGCAGTCGATCGCCCCCACACCAGCACCGAACAGGGCAAGAGTGACCGCCAGAACGCCGATTGCGTGAGACGACGCAACAACCGGCAGGCAGCAGCAGACCAGCACCCCCGCGAGCGCGATGATCCACCGGCAGCCCAGCCGGCCGGCCAGCGCGCCGGAGAGCGGCATGGCCAGAACCGAGCCAATGCCGGGGCACAGCAGCAGCAGGCCCAGTTGCGTGTCCGTCAGGCCGCAGCGCAACTGCACGTAGGGAATAATGGGCGCCCACGACGCCCCGGCCAGCCCCGCGATCAGAAACGCGAGCCGTGTCGAACGCTGTGCGAGGGCTGACGCGGGGGAGAGGGTCATGCCCGCGCCCGCAATGCCCCGATCTGCCTGAGCATGGTGGTTGCAACCTCAACCCCGGCAGTCCGGGACCGTGCGCGGGCGCGGTAACGCCGTTCCGACGGCAGGCGTACACCGGGCTGGGACAGGGCGGCGGCAAAAATATCTTCCGCCTGGGTGGTGCCCGTTCCAAACGCCGCCGGGTCGAGGGCAATGAACAGTTCCCCGCCGGGTGGCGGTCCGCCGTCGGTTATGCCAAGGCCCGCCACGGCCTGGCTGCTCAGTTCCCCGATCAGGGGGCCGGCGATCAGTTCCACCATGAGCGACAGGGCAGACCCCTTGTGGCCGCCGAACGGCAACAGCGCGCCGCCAAGGGCCGCCGCCGGGTCCGTGGTGGGCTGGCCTGCCGCGTCCAGCGCCCAGCCCGCGGGTATGTCCTGCCCGGCCAGGGCGCGCAGTTCCACCTCGCCGCGGGCGGTGGCGCTGGTGGCGAAATCGAACACGAACGGCTCGGTACCCGGGCGGGGCCAGCCAAACGCCAGCGGGTTGGTGCCCATAAGGGGGCGGGTGCCGCCATGCGGGGCAACGCTGTTCTGCCCCACCACATAGGCCCATACCACTAGGCCTGCGGCCACGAACGGTTCCACATCCGCCCAGAGCGCGGAAAAATGGTGGCATCTGCCCACCGCCATGGCGGCAATGCCGTTGCGCCGCGTGGCGTCGGTCAGGGCCTGCGTGCCGCACCGCACGGCCTCGGGCGCAAAGCCGCCATCACCGTCAACGCTGATCAGTGCCGGGGCCACCTGCCGCACGCTGGGGCGCGCCGCCGGGTTTACCCGGCCGCTGCGCAGGGCCGCGACATAACCCGGCACACGGTACAGCCCGTGCGACCGGCAGCCATCGGCCTCGGCCCGGGTTACGGTGTCCGCAACGGCACGGGCCTGTGCGGGGTCCAGTCCGTTTTCAACCAGCACCGCCAGTACAAGGGCTTCGATCTCGGGCAGGCTGAGCACGCTGAAAGACATTCCTGTTTCCCTGTCTGCGTTCGGGTCTGCTTCCGGGCTGGCGTCCGGGCCTGTTTTCACGCCTGTTTTCACGCCTGTTTCCGGGTCTGTTTCCGGGGCCGCCGTGCTGTCTGGCGCTGTCATTGCAGCCAGTGGGGCAGGTCCCGCGCCGCCCGGCCGGTTACCGCTGCGTCGGCACACTGCGCGATCGCCCCAAAGCGCACGGCACAGCCTGAAAGCCCCGGCCCGTAATGGGCGTATTTGCCGGAATTGGTCATGACGGTCTGTGTATTGCCCGGAAAAAGCGGGGCCGCAATGGAGCACCAGCACAGGTCGCGGTAGATCTGCACGCCATTGGCCTGCAGGCGGGCGATGGTGCCGTCTGTCGCAAGACCGTCAAAAACATGGCGGCTGGTGGTCAGGATAACCGGCACCCCCGCCCTGCGCGTGCCCAGGGCGTCGGCCAGGGCATGGCATTCCCCGGCGGAGGCATGGGGGCTGCCCACCGCCACAAGCTGGATGTCCTCGCTGCCTTCGTTCAGGCCTGTCCAGGCGGCGCGCATGTCGGCCGGGCCAAGGGTCACGTGGTCGGCGGCGGGGTCGATATGTCCTGCTTCGGGCGTGACCCCTTCGATATGCAGCATGGGGGCTGCCGACGTTGTGCCAAAGGCCGCGCACAGGGCCTTAAGGTCATCCTGTGTGGGGCTGGCCGCCGCCACACCGCGAATGAGCGGAATACGATCGGGTGAGAGCCTGCCCGCCATATAGCCCAGCAGCGGCCAGAATGCGTCGTCCACCCCCTGCGGAACCTCTACTGTAATAATGCGCCGCGCCTGCCGGTTTGCGTCAAGATACACCCCCGCATACGGGGCGCGGCCTGTCAGCGCCATGAACAGGTCCAGATAATCCGCATGTTTGGGTGTGCGGGCCCCCAGAACCGTGTTGGCGAAAATGACCGCGTTCGATTCGGCCCAGGCAATGGCCTCGCCCTGTGCGGGGGCGGTGTCCAGCAGGTAGGGCGCGCAGGTAAAGCTTGCCGTGCAGCCCATGCGCACATAGGCGTCCGCCAGCCGTTGCCCCAGATTGCCGAACTCGGGCGATACGCCCTGGCGCTGCCAGTTGCCATGTTCGACCGAAATTGCGTTGATGGTGGTGGGAATGGCGACATGCGCCCCCATCTCGGCCATGCGCTCGGCAAACGCCAGATTGGCCGGGCCGTTATAGATACAGCCGTCAATATGGCCCTGCACCACGTCCACCAGCTGTTCCGCGCCCTGCTGCTCCGCCATGGTGCAGATGATTTTCATGGCCAGGGCGGCGGCTGTGCCTTTTTCCCCCGCAAGGATCGACCGGTCCCCGGCGTCCAGCGTCAGCGGCACGGCCTGGCGCGGGGTAAAGGGGACGACAAGCCCGTCGGCTTCCACCCCCATTTCCGTAATTCGCGCCTGGTCCGCCTGCGCCAGCATCGCGAATGTGTCCTCCGACACCTGCAGGACGGGAATGGGCCGGTCGAACATCTCGCCCGCGATCATTGCCCCCAGCGTAGCTATGGCTTCGTCCTCGATAAAGACGAGGGCGGCGGGCGCGTTGTCCAGCAGCGCGAGGTCGAGCACCACCCCCGACCCCGTGCAGGACCCGCGTGTCTGGGGCAGCAGCACGATGGCGTCGCGGATGGACGTGCCATGCAGGGGGTGGTGCACATCGATCACCACGCCGCGATGCGGGTCGATCCCGCCCCAGAAGCTCAGTGGCTCCCGCGAGGCTACGATCCGGCCAGAGGCCGTGCCACCAAGAATCCGATGCGCGCGATGGGTCATGGGGGTCATGTATCCGAAAATATATGCGTTTCTGCCAGCGGTCACGATAGGGCCCACACAGCCCGGCCTGCCCCGATGCGGGCGATGCTGCGGGTTCGATCGATCCGGTACCGACACATATATAGCCCGGCCGCCGATAAAAATACAAATATTATGCAAGATGAATGCAAGGCAGGCCCGGTTCGGGGCGGGCATGCCAGTCGGGACCAGTCAAGGTCAGTCGGAGCCGGTCAGGACCAGTCAGGGAAGGAGAGCGGGCAGGAGCGGGGGAGCCCGGATCGTCAGCCCGGCGTCGGACTGGTGTCTGGCTGGCATCTGGCAGGGTGTCTGGCGCAACGTCTGGCAGGGCTGGGCCGTACTGGCGTGTGTCCGGTCGCGCGGCAGGGCTGTGCCGCGTATTTCTGCTATGTGCGGATCTGCGTCGGGCGTTCTGTTCGGCAAGGTTCAGCAACTGGCGCAGATCGTCCGGGTCGATGTCGAACGTGTCGTCCATGGCGGCAAGGGCTGCCTCGATATCCGCCAGTGTCAGGGGTGCGGGGGCGGCTGGCCCTGAGATGGTTCCGCCCGAGGTGCTTCCCCCCAAGGTGCTTCCCCCTGAGATGGCAGCCCTTGAGGTGGCTGCCCCTGGGGTGGCCGCGATCGGGGCAGGTGCCGCTGAAGGGGGTGCCAATGGAGCGGTTGCCACACTGCTTGCCGGTCGGGCAACTGGCGGGGGCGCGCCATGCGGGTAGCGTCGCCGCGTAAGCGTGTGGAAAAGCAGGCCAACCGCGACCAGAACCACGGAGTTCAGCGCCACGGGCAGGAACGGGAACAGCAGCCCGGCCGACAGCCCGGCCGAGGACGGATGAACCAGAACGGCGGTCAGCGCCGCCGCCCCGCCGGGCGGGTGCAGTGAACGGGTCAGAACCATGACGGCAATGGCCAGCGCCACGGCCATGCCCGCCGCAAGTGCCACGTTCGGCACCAGCATGGACACCCCCACCCCCACCAGTGCAGACACGGTGTTGCCGCCCACGATCGACCAGGGCTGGGCAAGGGGGCTGGCCGGCACCGCGAACAGCAGCACCGCAGACGCCCCTATGGGGGCCACAATCAGCGGAAAAGCGGCGCGTGCGACCAGTCCGCTCAGCAGCGCGGTCACGACAATGCCGATCAGCGCCCCGGTGGCGGCCAGCAGTTCCAGCCGCCACGCATGTCGGGCAGGCAGGGAAAGACGCCCCGCCAGACTTTCCATCCACCCTGTCATGCTCGATAACCCTGCATGGTTTTCAGCGCCGGTTGTGGTCTTCCAGCCAGGCGGCCAGCACCACGGCCTCGTTATGCTGCGTGTCCCGCGCCCCGTAAAGCAGCGTTACGGGGCCTTGTGCGGCCAGTGCCATGATCTGGGCCACGGCGGCCGGGTTTGCCTCCAGTTCCGCCCTGTAACGGTCCTGGAAGCCGCCCCATTTTGCGGGGTCGTGGTCGAACCATTCACGCAATGCGGTGGATGGCGCGATATCCTTCAGCCACAGGGTCAGGTGCGCGCGGTCCTTGCTGACACCGCGCGGCCACAGGCGGTCCACCAGAACCCGCGCTCCGTCATCGGGGTGGGGCGGGTCGTACACCCGCCTTACCCGCAGGGTGGGAGCCCCTGTCACGTTACCAGATCCGCATCGCTGGCCGAGCCGAAGAATTCGTAACGGATCTGCTCTTTGGGCAGGCCGCTGGCCTTGAGCACGCCCACCATGTCCCGCATGAACCCGTCGGGACCGCAGATATAATAGGTAGCCTGCGTGTCGACCTGGCCTTTCAGCCAGTCGGGCGTGATCCGGCCTGCATGCCGTGCCAGCGTGGCCGTGGTGTCGGCGGGGGACTGCCGGCTGTAGAACACGTCACCCCGCACACGCCCGGCCCGCGCCAGAGTGCCGACATAATCGCCAAAGGCTTCGGTTCCGGGGGAGCGGGTGGCATGGATATAGCGGATATCGGCCAGCGGCGCCTGCGGCTGGGTCAGCGCGCCCAGCAGCGAGATCATGGGGGTAAGCCCCACCCCGGCACTGAGCAGCACCACCGATGCGGGCACCGGGTCGGCCAGAGTGAAATCCCCCGCCGGGGCCGAAACCTGCAATTCCGTACCGGGCTGCACGCTGTCATGCAGCCATTCCGACACCACGCCGCCGGGCATGCGCCGCACGCTGATCCGGTAGCCGTCCCCGCCAGGGGCGGAGGAAATGCTGTAGTTGCGGCGCTGCGTGCCATGGCCGGGAATGTCGAGCCTGAAGCTCAGATACTGGCCGGGCTGGTGGCGCATGACGGGCTTTGCGTCGGCGGGCACCAGTTCGAACGATGTCACGGTTTCGCTCTCGCGCACCTTGTCGCGCACGGTAAAGGTACGCCAGCCGGTCCAGCCGCCGGGGGCGGTTTCATGCGCGTGGTAGATCTGCCCTTCGCGCCCGATCAGGATATCGGCCAGGAACCAGTAGGCCTTGCCCCAGGCTTCCAGCACTTCGGGCGTTGCCGCATCACCCAGCACATGGGCGATCGCACCCAGCAGCGCGTCAGCCACAAAGGGGTAATGTTCGGGCAGGATGTTCAGCCCCACATGCTTTTCGGCAATGCGTTCGACCATCCCGCCCAGGGCGCCCAGATTGTCGATATGGCGGGCATAGGCCAGCACGGCCAGCGCCAGCGCCTTGGGCTGCTCGCCATCCTTCTGGTGCGACATGTTGAACAGGTCGCGGATTTCCGGTGTTGCCAGAAGGCGCTTGTACATTTCCTGCGTGATGGTGAGGCCGTGGGCCTCCAGCGCGGGAACACAGGCTTTGACGATTGCGCGGGTTGCGTCGTCGAGGGGAGCAGCCATGGTCTTGCCTCTTAAGATGTAAATTACACACACCTTTTATCGCGCTGGAAAAAGATGTCAATAAGATATATCTATTCCCCATGCGCCTGACCCTGCATACCGACTATGCCCTGCGAACCCTGATCTATCTGGGGCTCCACACCGATCGCCTTGTCTCCATCCGCGAGGTGTCGAAGGCGTACGGCATTTCCGAGAACCATCTGGTCAAGATTGTTCACCGGCTGGGCCAGGGCGGGTTTATCGATACCCTGCGCGGGCGCAACGGGGGGCTCAGGCTCGCGCGGCCGGCCGACCAGATCCAGATTGGCGATGTGGTCCGCTACACGGAAGAAGACATGGGCCTGGTGGCCTGCATGCAGGCGGCCCAGCCGGGCGAACAGGGCTGTATTCTGGCCAGGGCCTGCCGCTTGCGTGGCACGCTGGGGGAGGCCCTGGGGGCTTTCATGCAGGTGCTGGACCGCTACACCCTGGCGGACATGATTACCAGCAACGAGCGGCAGAGCCTTGGTGCTGTCCACCATCCCGAACAGGCCCGGAGCATTGTATAAAACAAAAGTGCCTGAATGGATTTTTCTGTTCAGCCTGATGTTTCATGCAAAAACCACCGCCCGTCCGTCTGCCCGCCCGCCCGCGAGCGCGTAAGCGGCATCGGGTCTGTGCCGTAACCGGGGCGTCCGCATAAAATCATCTGGGCGGTTTGTCCCCGGGCCATGCGTGAGCACATCCATGAAGCACAGACGCGGATGGGCGGCTTTCGGGCGGCTTCAAGGGGGAGGTGTTTTATCAATCCGGGCGGAAAGCGGGCATGTCATGAGAATTCGTAGGAATTGAGTTTCCGCATGATAGTTTTATTCCGGATATATTGTCTTTTAAAATATTCCTGTCTTTTATAGATATTTGAACAGGCTTCATTCATTTCCGCGGAGAGTTCATTTTTTCTTTTCCGGGGAAGGCTGCTATCCCATTCTCCCGCCAGATACTGACACATCTTTGCATCATGGAAAAAGGCAGCCACATCAGCAGGAAAACTTTTTTCAGCGTGGGCAATGGCGGGTGGCACATTGACACACTCCAGTATGACAGAAACAAGTATTCCAATGATCGTCCGGCGGGCAGTGCGGTTCCTCTTTCTGCCTAACACCGATTTTAATAACCCCGCATGATTTTGCAGCATTCTGCAGCTCCCGGCCCCGGCTTTATTGAACGTCGATATAAAATCTTCAGCGTTTCTGCGGGCCACAGGTTTTGGTGTATGCGTCATATGCATCGGATAACGGGCCCCGAAACATCGGGCGACGGGTCTTCCATTCCGCTGTCTGTCCGCACGGCTTCAGGCCCATGGGGCAAAGGGCTGGTCATGCACCCTGACGATGTATAAACCCGAAGAGGAAACGGATCGTCAGCTTTTGCTCCAGGCGCATGAAGAGAAAGGTGGGGGAAAAGTTCAGCCTGTTGGGCGTCGTGTGCCTGGTCCGGCACAAGCGGCGTCAGAATCGACCTGCCACCCCGAAGCCAGCCCCACAAACGCCTCACAACGGCTCATATGTCCAACCTGTCTCACATTCTTTTCCTCATAATGTTGTCTGTGACGGCGCTGGTGCCGGTGGCGTGGCTGCCGATCTGGCTTCAGGACCGGCAGCACAAGGCCGTTTTCTGGAGCATGCTCGCCGCCCTGACATTTGTTGTCAGCATGACCTGCCGTGTAACGCTGCCGTTTTTGCCAGCCATTGCCATAGCCAATGCCGGACTGCTGGTTGCCCATAGCCTGATATGGGTCGCCTGCCGCTCCCTGCGCAAAGGGCTGCCGGCGTTCGGTCTGATCGTCGCACCCGCGCTTATCTGGATCGGCCTTTGCCTGCTGCCCTCTTTCCAGGCTGACGTGAACCTGCGCATGTGCGTTTTCGGCCTGGTTGCCGCCAGCCTGAACGGACTGGCGATGCGTGAAGTCTGGCTGATCAGGCGCGGCAATCCCGTCGTCAAAAACTGGCTTCTGGGGGTGCTGGGTATTGAAGGGGCGGTAAAACTGGCCTGGGCGGTGTGGGCTCTGACCCAGCCGGTCGGCAAGGGCCTGATCTTCTCGACCATTCCCGGTTTCATACCCATGCTGGCGGGTATTACCGGGTTTATCATGCTTGTCGGCCCTGCGCTCGTGGCGCTGGACAAAGAACTGTCCGACCTCCATCAGCATGACGCGGCCAGAAAAGACTTCATGACCGGTATTGGCAACCGCCGTTACCTGGAAGAAACGCTCGAAGAGTATTTTGAGCGGGCGGCCCAGAGTGGGCTGCCGCTGTCGCTTGTCATGGTCGATGCAGACCGGTTCAAGGAATACAACGACCTTTATGGCCACCCTGCCGGCGACCGGTGCCTTCAGGCCCTGGTCGGGGTGCTCAAGCTCTGTTGCCGGTCGGGTGATATCGTCGGCCGGTATGGTGGTGAGGAGTTCGCGGTACTGCTTCCCGAAACCGACGCCAACGGCGCTCTGGCAGCCGCGCAGAGAATGCTCCTTGAAGTCCGCGCCTTACGGCTTGAGCATGCCATGGCCCCCACAGGGATTGTTACGATCAGCCTTGGCGTGGCTTCGACAAACGACAATATCGCGCAGATGACGCCAGCCGAGCTGATCAAAATGGCAGACCTGGCGCTGTACAGCGCCAAGCATGACGGCCGCGACAGGGTCGGCATGACCGTGCCGGAGGGCAGTGTGCCAGAAGGGGGCATGCCAGAAGCAACCACGCCAGCGAACACGCCAGAAGCGACCACGCCAGAAGGCCCCGTGTCAGAGGGCAACCTGCCACAAAAATTTCATGACGACGTGTCCGGGAGCGACACAAGACCCTGCACTGCTACAGATCGCGGCCACTAGAACAGAACCAGCGTATTCCAGTGACACACAGCAAATACCCGCGTGGGGCCGTGTTGTCTGTGCTGTCCGGAGTTGGTCGGGTAAGAGTGCACCCAGATGATCAGGCGGTCACACGCGCGCTGCGTTCCTCGGAAAAGGGGCGAACCGGCCTTTGCCATGGACCGTTCCCCGGAGCGCAGGCGTCAGTCTTTCTTGGCCCGCTTCCCGGTCAGGGCGAGGGGGTCTGAAGCCGACAGCGTCATTGAAAAAATTGTTCTGGCCCGAGCACTCGAGGCCTCATGGCGCCAGGCGCGTCTTCAGTCTCGCGACCAGAGACGGAATTACCGTGCGTCTGCCGCCATTGACGTCATTGCCACCCATCCGGTCGACGACGTCGCTGGCCGCCCGGCTTTCGACGTCGATCAAGGCCGCCCGCCTGCTGCTCGAGCGCTTCCTGGAGCGCGGCCTGATCGTGGAAGTGACGCACAGATCCGCGCGCCGGCTTTTCGCGCTCCGGGACATGGAACCGCTCCACGAGGTTGTCCAACCGCGCCAGAAAACAACACCCGGGCGGAAACGTGGTAGGCCCCGCGCCACCGATATGCTCGAACTGCCCCCGGTGGGGGACAGTTCAGTCCGGCGGGCTTTTCAGCCGCTTGAGCGTTAAAGAAGGGTTTTGAAAGGCACTCTCATCAATGGGATTTGAGCCCGGTGACCGAGCTATGCGCGCCGTAAAATAGGCCAAACGAGCATGAGAAATCCCATTATATTATTGATTCACCTAGTGAATCATTAATATTCTATTTATTTAGTTTTTGAATTATTTGAATTCAATTGCTTATCACGCCGAATAATGTCAGCATCAAAATGATCCAGTATATAAGCTACAAGAAGCGTAGGGACATTTACCGATGGCCAAAAAATACGATGACGATGATAGTGGAATACAGCCCCTTCACAGTCCATATAATCTCTTAGCCTTAGCTGTAAATTTAGCAGCTATGGAATTGGCCACAGACAAATTAGAAAATGTCCGACACTATCTTGTTGCTCTTTCTAAGAGTACCAATCAAGACTGTAGCAGCGTGCTAAATCTTCTTGATATTTAACTATACTCCACATGACCCACCCCCTCTTGATATCCACTCAAAAGGAGAGTTCCCTTTTGTATGGTTTGAGGGTGATGGGATGACAAGGAGCCCGGGTGCATCCTTCTCGATCGGACTCTATTTTTCATTGGTTATACTTGAGCATTATTGTGAATAGCACGTTTGGCTTCTTCCTTCGACGTGCAGAATGAAACAACAGGGTGTTTTTCCTTCGCAAACCGGAATTCGGTATATTCGTCGGTTAGATCGACGTGTTTGCATAGCACATGGTCGCCCACCTTGCGATTATGTGGGGGCGTTTCATGATGGTTGAGATCAAACTGCTTCTGTCGATGGGGTGAGAAAAAATTCTGGTTGGTGGGCGTTCTTGTCGGTTGGGGTGTGTATGGTGAAGCCCGGTGGAAGTGCTCCGTCGTGATATCGGCATGCCGGAAGGTCAGTCGGTTTGCATCCGCCGATGCGACGCGAATGGTCCGGGTAGCTGCGAAAGACCCGGCCGCATGCAGCAGGCCGCCCGGAATCAGGGCGTCTGCGGCCGCACCTGCCAGCCCCGCAACAGCGGGGAATGCATGCGCCTTCAGGGTCGCGCTACGAACCGCACGTTCCGTCCGGGTTTGGGGGTGTGTGCCGGTGCTCCATGCACGCTGTCGGGCGGTCATCATGTCAACGCTGTGAACAGCAAGGGCAATAGCGGTCATTTTACTGATTGCCGACCCAAATGTCGAAATGATGCCGACATCTTTATAGCCATCTCAATGGCAAGTGGAATTTGTAATGGTCATGTCTGCTATATGGAAAGCGATTTGACCAACTGTATGACCGAGATGAGGGCGGAAGCCGCCTGTCTGTTCCACTATCGAGAAGCAGACAGGTCGCTATGGCCGGGAAAGCAGAGGGTCGGTTTTGGGAGATAAACGGTGTCTGGAGACTTTCCACTGAACTCAGGTTCAGCAGAAAGACTCTGTTTGCTTGGTTTTTGCAAACATCTTTACCCATTCTGATGGGATCATCTGCACGGGGTCTGCTCTGGTAGACCCGCCGCGCGTTATGTTTCCGGGCGGATCGCCTGGCGCAAAGATCGTCACTTGCGATGATGCCGTTTCGGGTCGCACGATAGGACTGTGACAGCAGCCGTATCTTCAAAATCGTCCGGATGCGCCGTGAGAGGCATGGACACGACATCGTCGCTCCGATGGTCGGCATAGACGAACGTCAAATAATAAGACTGAGCCTCGATCCGAGGATCGCCATTAAACATCTTGTCCCATTCCAGCAGGTCGCGCCGCAGCGGCGATCCGACGTCGCCGCTGCGGGTCCAGACCGCCGACACACAGGTCGAAACACGCTCGACGCGCACGATCAGCCGCCCATTGAGAAACGCTTTTCCATCAAGCTCCTCGTTGAACATCGTGTTGAGATTGTAGGTCAGCTCCTCCAGGGACTCCGGCCTTGCGCCTGCAAGGGCGGTCCCGCCGACACAGACGACGCAAATGAGATACAGGATGGCGCGGATCATCAATTATGCCTTTAAAGTATAAAAAACGCATTATTCTTTATTTGTTCCGAATTCTGCACTCAGTATCAACGATGCATCCTGTGTGCGGTGATGTCTGCTTTATCAAAAATATCCGATAAGAGCGAGCGTCCGACATGTAGGCGGAAGCCGCCTGTCTGTTCCACTATCGAGAAGCAGACAGGTGGGAAAGCGGAAGGTCGGTTTTGGGAGATAAACGGTGTCTGGAGACTTTCCACTGAACTCAGGTTCAGCAGAAAGACTCTGTTTGCTTGGTTTTTGCAAACATCTTTACCCATTCTGATGGGATCATCTGCACGGGGTCTGCTCTGGTAGACCCGCCGCGCGTTATGTTTCCGGGCGGATCGCCTGGCGCAAAGATCGTCACTTGCGATGATGCCGTTTCGGGTCGCACGATAGGACTGTGACAGCAGCCGTATCTTCAAAATCGTCCGGATGCGCCGTGAGAGGCATGGACACGACATCGTCGCTCCGATGGTCGGCATAGACGAACGTCAAATAATAAGACTGAGCCTCGATCCGAGGATCGCCATCAAACATCTTGTCCCATTCCAGAAGGTCGCGCCGCAGCGGCGATCCGACACCGTCACTTCGGGTCCAGACTGCCGACACACAGGTCGAAACACGCTCGACGCGCACGATCAACCGCCCATTGAGAAACGCTTTTCCATCAAGCTCCTCGTTGAACATCGTATTGCCGTTGTAAGACTGTTCCTCCAAAGACTCCGGCTTGGTGCCCGCGTGTGCGGTGCCGCCGATACAGACAGCACAAATCAGGCTCAGGATAGCGCGGATCATCAATATCGTCCTTTCAGCAGAAGCATGGCCTCGTCGTGCCGTCTCCGGACCAGACCACGCAAGACCTTGCCTTTCGAGCGCACCTGCTCCTCAATGATCATGGCGGCCTTGCGTTTGTCGCCGCTGTTGATCGCAGCACGGACACCCGGCCAACCTCTGCCTGGATTGTAGACGAACGAGACGAGGGCATCGAACTCGTTTTGTGTCAGATAAGCTAAAAAGTTAATCAGAACGTAGCCAGAGAGAGACGCGTGACCCCGGCAATTTCCGCAGATCTGAAGCCGATCCGTAGCCGCACTTTTGGCCCGGTTAAGGGTTTTCTGGCTTGGCAGATAGCGTTTGACGACGCTGACGAGTTGGTGTTCGCTCATGACACAGTCAGGGCGGGATGCTGGTTGGTATGCGACATGACGTGTCCTGAAATGCAGACACAAAAAAGTCGCCGGGTCAGGGTGGGTTTTGCGTGTGGCAGGGGTAATCCGCGCCATGGTCTATGCCATGGTGCTTTCGGGAGGATCATGCTTTTGTGGAAAAGTCCAGATCAGTGAACATCACTATCGGAACTGTATCTGATATGTGGCAAAAACCGCGCGCATATACCAGATAGAAAACAGGCTGACCGGATTGCACCCCTATCCGATTTTACGAAATTTTCAGTTACCCGCAAATGTCTGACATGAGGCGGAGGTCGCCTGCCCGCTGTTGTCTCGCTCAGCAGAGTTCTAAACGGGGGAGGTGGAGTGTCCGTTTTCGCACATTAAACGGAATAGACAGCGGATACCGGGAACATCTTTTGTGTATCATACTTCAAATTATCGTTTGTTGAGTATTCTCCCGGCTCGCTGGCCCTTATGATCCTGCCAGTCCTGCAATGAGAAATGGAGAATTCGTCTCATGACTACTCTTGGCCTGGTCGACAGAGAACAGCGTGACATGGTGGCGGCGTTTCCATCATTCGGTTCCGGACGGGGGGATCTGGCGGCATTTCGTCAGACGCTGGTCGAGGGTACGACAGCGCTTCTGAACTCCGCATCGGCCAGGTTTGAAGAACAGTCCGTTCCCGGTCCTGACGGGGCTGCTGTTCGTGTCATCGTGTTCCGCCCATCGGGCACTGCCGGCACGACGCCTGCCATTCTCTATGTCCATGGTGGCGGGATGATTGCCGGCACCCCCGACATGCAGGCCGGTACGCTTGCGCGGCTGGCATCGGAAACAGGCAGCCTGATCGTGTCGGTTGATTACCGGCTGGCACCGGAGGTGCCTTTTCCCGGTGGGCTGGAGGATGTCTATGCCGCACTGGTATGGCTGCATGGCCATGCAGGGGCGCTGGGGGTCGACCCGGATCGTATTACGGTCATGGGGGATAGTGGCGGCGGGTGCCTGGCTGCTGCTACCGCCCTGCTGGCGCGTGATCGCGGGCAGGTACCGTTGCGCGCGCAGGTCTTGATTTACCCTATGCTGGACCTGCGTACCGGTGGGGCGGATGCGCCATCGGACGATCCCACAACGGGGGAATTCGTATGGACACGGGAGCAGAACCAGTATGCATGGTCTGCCGTGCGGGGGGACCTTGCGGCGGATGACCCGGGCCTGGGCTACCTGTCGCCCGCCCTCATGCCCGATCTTGCGGGGCTGCCCGCAACATTGATTGTGACAGGCGCGCTCGACCTGTTTCGGGATGAAGATGTCACGTTCGCGCAGCGCCTGTGGCAGGCAGCGGTTCCGACGGAACTTGTTGTCTATGCCAATGCGGTGCACGCGTTTGACCTGCTGCCGACATCCCTTGGCGCGCGTGTCCGTCGTGATGTGCTGGAAGGCCTGCGCCGCCTGCTCTAGCACCCGCGCCTCATCCGCGTGGATGAGCGGTCTGGAAAATGCACGTTTGTATAGTCTGTTTTTAGAGAATGTTGATTATTGTCCGGTCGAGGGGGCACCTCTTGGGTGGGTTGGTTTCCAGCCCGCCGCCCGCGACCGATGGTGGAAGGTGGTTTACCCGCCCGCAAGCCCAGACATGGCGGATCGTTCCGCCGTTGTGCTGCGGAATAGTCTGGCTTGGTGGGAATAATCCGATTTTCGGATTGGAATCATAAATAAATGCCGTTGGAAAGATTGATCTCCTTCCCGTATCAAGCGGGGGAGGGGATTGCCGATGACACTTGACCAGCTTCGCATTTTTGTCGCCGTTGCCGAGCGCCAGCATGTTACGCGCGCGGCGGAGGCGCTCAATATTACCCAGTCCGCCGCCAGTAACGCCATTGCCGCGCTGGAGGCACGCTACGGGGTGGCTCTTTTCCACCGTGTCGGGCGTGGTATCGAACTGACCGAAGCCGGCGCCCTGTTCCTGCCCGAAGCGCGTTCCGTGCTGGGGCGGGCGTCGGCGGCGGAGCTTGCTCTGGCCGAATACGGCGAACTCAGGCATGGCACGCTGCGTGTCGTGGCCAGCCAGACGGTTGCCAGTTACTGGCTGCCCGCAAGGCTTGCCGCGTTCCACCTGCGCCATCCCGGCATTGCGATCGAACTCAGCATCGACAACAGCGAAGGTGCGGCCCGCCGCGTGCTGGACGGGACAGCCGAACTGGGCGTGGTGGAAGGAACGATCGACGCGCCCGCCCTGGCGTCCTGGCCGGTGGGGGAGGACAGGATGTGTCTTGTCGCGTCGTCCCCCATCGGCCCGGTCGATGACGACTGGCTGCGCGCCGCGCGCTGGATTGTCCGGGAACAGGGATCGGGCACGCGTTCGACGTTCGAGGCGGTGCTGCGTGCGCGTGGTTTCGACCCGCGCGATCTGCGGATCGCGATGGTCATGCCCTCCAACGAGGCGGTGCGCGGCGCGGTCGAGGCCGGGGCCGGCGTTGCCGTTCTGTCCGAATTTGTCGTGCGTCGGGCGCTGGTCGCAGGCGACCTGTACGGGCGTGACTGGGCTATGCCTGCCCGGCCCTTTTATGCCCTGCGGCACAGGGAGCGCTATCGCAGCCGCGCGGCCGATGCGATGGTCGCCATTCTTGAAGAGCAGCACACATGATATGCCCCGATAACGCGCAAAAGCCCGCCAACCCTTTCAGGCCGTTTGCCGGGCTTGCCCACCCGCGCGAGGTCATACGCCAGTTCACGCCGAACTGGTTCGCCGCAACCATGGGCACCGGCATTCTGGCGCTGACCCTGCCCCAGATGTCGGGTATCGGCCCGGCACTTACGCCCGTGGGGCAGGGGCTGTGGTTTCTGGCCATCGGGCTTTTCGTGCTGTTCAGCGGGCTTTACGCGGCGCGCTGGCTCCTGTTCGGGCAGGAGGCGCGGCGTATTTTCGGGCATAATGTCGTCTCGATGTTCATCGGCACCATCCCCATGGGCCTTGCAACCATCGTGAACGGTTGCATCATGTTCGGCATCGGGCTTTTCGGCCCGGGCATGATTATATGCGCGCAAGCCCTGTGGTGGGTGAGTGTCGCCATGTCGCTGGCCTGCGGGGTGGGCGTGCCCTACCTGATGTTCACCCGCCACCGGATCAGCCTGGACGGCATGACGGCGGTATGGCTGCTGCCTGTGGTCGCGGCCGAGGTGGCCGGGGCGTCGGGCGGGCTGCTCGCCCCGCATCTGGCCGATGCCCATGCCCGGCTTGTGGTGCTGGTGGTGTCCTATGTGCTGTGGGGCTATTCCGTGCCGGTTGCGCTCGGCATTCTCGTCATTCTCGTGTTGCGGATGGCGCTGTACAAGCTCCCGCATGAAAGCATGGCCGCATCGTCCTGGCTGGCGCTGGGGCCGATTGGAACGGGGGCGCTGGGCATGCTGGTGCTGGGGGGCGATGCGCCGGCGGTTTTTGCCGCCAATGGCCTTGCGCCGATCGGGCAGGCCGCATGGGGGATCGGGGCCTTGGCCGGTCTTGCCCTGTGGGGGCTGGGGCTGTGGTGGCTGGCATTGGCTCTGTTCATTACCGTGCGCTACTGGCGCGACGGTATTCCGTTCAATCTGGGCTGGTGGGCCTATACCTTTCCCCTTGGGGTGTATACTGCCGCGACCTATCGCCTGGGGGCCACCCTTCACCTGGGTTTTTTCGGCGCCGTCGCCACGGTGCTGACGGCAGCGCTCGCGCTCATGTGGGTGGTTGTGGCGTCCAGAACGCTTGCAGGCGCATGGAAAGGGCATCTGTTCGTATCGCCCTGCCTGGCAACACCGCAATAACCGGCGACACCCGGTCTCATGCGCCGCAAAGGCCGGGACCGGGTGCCGATCAGCTCCCCCGATCTGCCGATCCGATCTGTCTGACCGGTCTGCCAACCCGGTCATAACTGCGCAATCCGCGCCTGCCCAAGCTGCACCGTCCAGTCCGCCCCGCCCAGTGCGTAATGTTCGATCAGAACTGCCCGATCAGCACTGTCCGGTCTGGCTACCCCCAGCCTGCCCGCCTTGACCGGCTGCCCGCACAGCCTGCCCGTTCATGCCCGCCGCGCCGGTGTCAGGCGCGCGATTTGCGGGCTTTGACAACCAGCGTGTCCAGGTTTGAAAGAAAGCGGGAGCGGTCGGCTTTTCCAAATCCGGCGGCACCGGGGGTCGTGACACCGGCCGAGCGCAGGTCCGTCATCAGGTTTCGCATCGCCAGCGCCATCCCGATCGTGTCGCTGTCGAGAAGGCGGCCCTTGGGTTCCAGAACATAAGCGCCTTTGCCCACGCAGCGGGCCGCCAGGGGAATGTCCGAGGTAATGACGATATCTTTCTCCCCCGCACGTTCGGCAATCCAGTCATCCGCGATGTCGGGCCCGGCTTCCACCACGACGCGCTCGATCAGTGCGGAGGCGGGGACTGCGATCATCCTGTTGGAGACAACAAAAACATGCAGGCTGTAACGCCCCGCCACACGATACACTTCGTCTTTGACGGGGCAGGCATCAGAATCAATAAAAATCCGGGTCATGTTTCCTAATCTGCATTGGCGCGCACGGCATTGCAAACCACCCCTGACCTGCGCTGCCGGGCCGGTCTGCATGGTGGCCGCAGGTCCGGTCATGAAGTGTCGGCCCGGCTTCGGGCCCGCAAAGACCTTGTGCGTCTGTTCGCGGCGGTTTTTCCCGCCCCCCGCGTGCGTGCGTCTGGGTCGGCCAGTCCGTGCGGGCTCAGGGGGGTACTGGTCAGGTGCTGCCGTTTTGCATGCGGGGAAAGAACGGACACCCTGCTCCGGCCTGGATGGAAGCGGCACGGATATCTGCCCGGACAGCGGCGGGCTGGCCCGGAGCGATAGCGGGTGCCGGGCAGGGTGCCTGCCGTACCAGGCGGGGTCACACCGGCAGGGCCGTGCCGGGTTGTGCTGGGCAGGGCCGTACCAGGCAGGGCCGGGGCGGCGGGGTTGGCCGGGTGGAGCAACGCGCCATCCCGGCCTTGGTGTTTCAGGCCGTGCCGGCGCCGTATTCGGCGTCGTGGTCGACCAGGGCAATGGGGTAGTCGCCGGTAAAGCAGGCGTCGCAATAGCGTTCGCGACAGTTGCTGCGGCTTTCATGGCCCATGGCGCGATACAGCCCGTCGAGCGAGATAAAGGCCAGGCTGTCCACACCGATCAGTTCGGCCATGGTTTTCAGGTCATGCTGGGCGGCCAGCAGCTTGCTGCGTTCGGGCGTGTCGATGCCGTAAAAGCAGGAATGCTTGGTGGGCGGGGATGAAATGCGCATATGCACCTCCGTCGCCCCGGCGGCGCGCACCATGTCCACGATCTTGCGCGACGTGGTGCCGCGCACGATGGAGTCGTCCACCAGAATCACGCGCTTGCCGTCCAGCGTGGGGCGGTTGGGCGAATGCTTCATTTTTACGCCCAGATGGCGGATCTGGTCGGTGGGTTCGATAAAGGTGCGGCCCACGTAATGGTTGCGGATAATGCCCAGTTCGAACGGTATGCCGCTGGCTTCGGCATATCCGATGGCCGATGGCACGCCGGAATCGGGCACCGGCACCACCACGTCGGCTTCGACATGGCTTTCCTGGGCCAGTTCGCGGCCGATCTGCTTGCGCACGTTGTAGACCGGCAACCCTTCGAGAATGGAGTCGGGGCGCGCGAAGTAGATGTATTCGAACACGCAGAAATGCGGCTTGGTGTCCCCGAACGGGCGCAGGGAGCGAATGCCGCTGTCGTTGATGATGACAAGTTCGCCCGGTTCCACATCGCGCACGAACTCGGCCCCGATGATATCGAGCCCGCATGTCTCGGACGCCAGAACCCATGCACCTTCCCGGCCGTCTTCCCCGGGCAGGCGGCCCAGCACCAGCGGGCGCACGCCCATGGGGTCGCGCACGCCGATCAGCCCTTCCTGCGACAGCACCACCAGCGAGTAGGCGCCCGTCACGCGCTTGAGCGCGTCCATCAGCCGGTCTTCCACCGTGGCGTACAGCGAAATGGCAATAAGGTGGACGAACACTTCCGTGTCCATGGTGGACTGGAACAGGCAGCCCCGGCGGATCAGTTCGCGGCGCAGCATGGCGCTGTTGGTCAGGTTGCCGTTATGGGCCACGGCCAGACCGCCAAAGGCGAATTCCGCGAACAGGGGCTGCACGTTGCGCAACTGCGTGGCCCCGGTTGTGGCGTAGCGGTTGTGGCCGATGGCGCGCGTGCCCTGCAGGCTGGCCATGACACGCGGGTCGCTGAACACGTCGCTGACAAGGCCCAGACCCCGGTGGGAACAGAAGCGCTGCTCTTCCGTGTCGTAGGAGACAATGCCCGCCGCTTCCTGCCCGCGATGTTGCAGGGCGTGCAGGCCAAGCGTTGTCAGGGTGGCGGCGTCACGCGCGTTCCACACGCCAAATACCGCGCATTCCTCGTGCGGGTGGTCGTCATCCGCTGAAAAAGGGGCGGGCAGTCCGCTCAGCATGGCAGCCGACGGCTCGGCCGGGGTTCCGGCCATGGTGTCATGCGGGGTTGCGGATGGGGTTCCGGGCAGGCGGGAATGGAGCGACATAGCTGAGCAGGGGCCTCCGCAATGGGCTGGCTAGGGCCGAAAGGAGCTTACAGGCTGGCGTCATGGCCTGTTGAAAGGTTTGGCGCAACCCTTTTCACGCCAAAATCGGGCAGATAGGGCTGAACCTGGGCGACACCGGACTGGATATAGGGAGTAAGCCTGCTTCCGTCCACCAGGGCCTGCAAATCCTGCGGTTGCAGCAGCCACTCGGCCGCCAGGAACCCCACCACCACGAACAGCGCGCCCCGCACCACCCCGAACGCGGCGCCCAGCAGGCGGTCCGGCCCGTCCAGCGGGGTTGCGCGGACAACGCGCACGATCATGGCGGACACAAGGCCACCCGCCAGCACCACGCCCAGCAGTACCAGCACAAAGGCCACAACCTGCGCACCCAGCGGGGATGCGACATACTGCCCCACCCACCCCGTGAAAACCGTGTGGAAACGCAACGCCGCCATGAAGGCCACCACCCACATGCTCAGCCCCAGGGCCAGGCGCGTAAAGCCACGCCAGAACCCGTGCACTACGGAACAGGCCATAATGGCCAGGGAAATACCATCGAGCAGCGCCATAGCTGCGCCTTATAGCCCACACCGGTCGAAGGAAAGAGAAAAATGACGCAGCCCGGCCCTGCTGCCCGCCCGGCCCCGGTCGGGTTATTCACCCGGCGCGCCCGTCCTGCCCCTTCGGCCTGCCCGTCTGGCTCATCCCGTCTGGCCTACCCCTCCCGGCCCGCCGGTCTGGTCTCTTGTCCGGCCTCTTTGTCCGCACGCCTGTCGTCAGGCTGGTTCCTTTCAGGTCATTTACCTGCCATGCGGCGGTCGGGCGGTGGGGGCGCGTCCAGTCGGTGGCCGATCAGGGCAGCTTGCTGGTGGTAATGCGCCACGGCCGGGGCACCTTGCCACGGGACTTCTTGCGGTGGGGGGGCTGGTTGAGCTGGTGGAGCAGTTCGGCCACTTCAAGACGGCGCAGCAGTTCTGTCCAGACATCGGACGGTTCCACCGCTTCATGCGCCCAGAGCTGTTCCAGCGCGTGCAGGAACGCAGCACTTTCGCGGACGATATCGGCGTGCCTGCCCGCGATCAGGGCCGCCGTGCAGTTGGTGGCATGCAGCCCCACTTTCTGGCTCAGGCGCATCAGGGCGGTATCGACCGTTCTGGCGGTTGTCTCCGGTGCGGGCGGTGCTCCTGCGTGCGTGCCCTTGCCCGCGTTCAGGGTTTTGGCCGGGGCTGGCCCGACGTTCGCGGCGGCTTTGGAGGGCGTAACCTGTGCGGCGGCGGTGCTTACGGCGGCTGCGCGTTTGCGCTGGCCGTTTTTGCCCGTTTGTGGCTTACGGCTGGCTTTGGTGGCAGACCAATGCGCGGGCGGGCGGGACAAGACCATTCCAGCATGATGCGTCGCTTTTCCGCCCGGGGTCAATGTTGCGCTTGCGGATCACTGTTGCGCAAGTGCGCCGCCCCGCCCGCTCTCTCACCCGCAAAGCGGGTGGACGGAATGCGGGGCGCAGGAGTTTGCCAGAGGTGGCTTGCCAGTGGGCTTGCAAAGGGAGCTTACAGTGGGCTGACGGCCCGGGGTTCGGCAGCAGGGATCCTCCGCCAGTATGGAGCCGGCCAGCAGGCTGCTACCGGGGCCTGTCGTCGGGCTTGCCAGAGGGGTCTGCTGGTCGGCTTGCACGTGACCCTGCAAGTGGGTGCCCGATGGGGTTTTTCCATTGGGATGTCTCCAGTGGAATTTCCAGCGCGGTTCCCGGTGGCCCCTGTGGAAGCCCACCGGGTTTCCCCGGCGGGGCGGGGAAACCGCAAGGGCTTGTCAGATGGTGAAATACTTGGCGTGCCTGTTCAGGATGACCAGGGCCGAGGTGGACTGTTCGGGGTGGAGCTGGTCGCCATCGGTCAGCGATACGCCAATGCGTTCGGCGTCGAGCAGGCGCAGTAGGGGGGCCTGGTCTTCCAGCCGGGGGCAGGCAGGGTAGCCGAAGGAATAGCGTGACCCCCGGTAGCCCTGTTGCAGCAGGGCGTCGAGTTCGCGCGCGTCCTCTCCCGCAAAACCCAGTTCCGCGCGGATACGCTTGTGCGTGTATTCCGCCATGGCCTCGGCCATTTCCACCGACAGGCCGTGCAGGTACAGGTAGTCCTGGTAACGGTTTTCCTCAAACCAGTCGCGTGCGATGTCGGAGGCTTTCTGCCCCACCGTGACCACCTGCAACCCGATTACGTCGCGTTCGGGGTCGTTGATGTCGCGCACGAAATCGGCAATGCATTCGCCGTCCGCGCGGGGCTGGCGCGGCAGGGCGAAGCGCGCGGCCTCGGTCACGCCGTCGGGTTCGAACAGCACCAGGTCGTTGCCGTCGCCCGCCGCTTTCCAGTATCCGTAGCTTGCACGCGGGGTCAGGATGTTGTCCTGTTTTGCCAGGTCGAGCATGCGCCGCAGGATGGGGCGCAGTTCCTGCCGGGCCCAGACCAGAAAATCATCCAGCGAGCGGCCCTGTTTGCGAAAACCCCACTGGAACTGGTACAGCGCGCGCTCGTTCAGGAACGGCAGCACCGCCTCGGGTGTGGCTTCCAGCACCCTGGCCCCCCAGAACGGCGGGGTGGGCGTGGTGTCGGTGTTCAGGCGGGCACGGCGTGCGCGGGCTTCGGCCACGTCTACCGGGGCGTAGCCGCGTGTTTCAGCCGCCTCGGGCGTGCGGGCGGTGCGGCGGGACGCCTTGCCTTCGCGCCGTTTCTGGATCGCGGCCAGATAGCCGTCGAAGCCGTTTTGCGCGATCTGGTCCATCAGGGTCAGGCCGTCGAACGCGTCACGGGCATAGGCCACGCGCCCGGTGGGGCCGTAGGCGGCCACGCAGTCTTCTTCCACGTAGTTGCGGGTCAGGGCGGCACCCCCCAGCAGCACGGGCGTTTCCAGCCCCGCGCGGGTGATTTCCTCAAGGTTTTCGCGCATGACCACGGTGGATTTTACCAGAAGGCCGGACATGCCGATGGCATCCGCCTTTTCGCGGCGGGCGGCCTCGATCATGTCGGCCACCGGCACCTTGATGCCAAGGTTGACCACACGGTAGCCGTTGTTGGTGAGAATGATATCCACCAGGTTCTTGCCGATATCGTGTACGTCGCCCTTGACCGTGGCCAGAACGATGGTGCCGCGCTGCTGGCCTTCCACCCGTTCCATATGCGGTTCCAGCCAGGCGACGGCGGCTTTCATGGTTTCGGCCGATTGCAGCACGAAGGGAAGCTGCATCTTGCCCGCGCCGAACAGTTCGCCCACCACCTTCATGCCGTCCAGCAGCACGGTGTTGATGATGTCGATGGGCGCCATGGTCTGCATGGCTTCCTCAAGGTCGGCTTCCAGCCCCTTGCGGTCGCCGTCCACAATGCGGTCCTTCAGGCGTTCGGGCGCGGTTTCGGCCCGCTTGCGCGCCACCGCCTCGGACGCCTTGCGGTCCGCGAACATGGCCAGCAGCGTCTGGAGCGGGTCGTAGCCTTCCGTGCGGCGGTCGAAGATCAGGTCTTCGGCCACCTTGACTTCTTCGGGGGCGATCAGGTGCAGCGGGCGGATCTTGGAGACATGGACGATGGCCGCCGTCATGCCCGCCTTGACCGCATGGTCGAGATAGACCGAGTTCAGCACCGCGCGTGCGGCCGGGTTCAGCCCGAAGGAGATGTTGGACAGCCCCAGCACGATCTGGATATCGGGAAAGGCGTCGCGGATCATGCGGATGCCCTCAAGCGTCCACTGTCCCAGCTTGCGGTCGTCCTCCGCGCCGGTGGCGATGGTGAAGGTCAGCGGGTCGATCATCAGGTCCGACTGGGCCAGACCGTGTGTGGTGCAGGCAAAGTCCACCAGCCGCGCGGCAATGCGCAGCTTGTCCTCGGGCTTGCGGGCCATGCCCACTTCATCGATCGTCAGCGCCACCACGGCGGCTCCGAACTTGCGGGCGAGCACAAGCCGGTCATGGGCCGGGCCTTCCCCGTCCTCGAAGTTGATGGAGTTGATGATCGGCTTGCCGCCATGCAGCTTGAGGGCGGCCTCGATGACCGGGGTTTCGGTCGAATCGATCACCAGCGGCGCATTGACGGAGGAGGTGAAGCGCGTGACCACCTCATCCATTTCCGCGCGCTCGTCGCGGCCGACAAAGGCGGTGCAGATATCCAGCGCGTTCGAGCCTTCGCGCAGCTGGTCACGCCCCAGGGCCACGCAGCCGTCCCAGTCGTGGCTTTCCTGCAGTTCGCGCCATTTTTTGGAACCGTTGGCGTTGCAGCGTTCCCCGATGGAGAAATAGGCGTTTTCCTGGCGCAGCGGCACCTGGCTGTACAGGCTGGCCACGGCGGGCACCCAGTGTACGCTGCGGGGCACGGGAGCGGGGCGGATGCGGCCGCTGTCCTGCGCGCGGTTGCGCAGCATGGCGTCAAGGGCTGCGATATGCGGGGTGGAGGTGCCGCAGCACCCGCCGATCAGGTTCAGCCCGTCCTCGCGGATGAAGCGTTCGACCCAGGTGGCCATCTCCTGGGGGGAAAGGGGGTAGCTGGTCTTGCCGTCCACCAGTTCGGGCAGGCCCGCATTGGGCTGCACGGAAATAAGGCGCGGCCAGTTTTCGGCCAGCCAACGCACGTGCTCGGCCATTTCCTGCGGGCCGGTGGCGCAGTTCAGGCCCATCAGGTCCACATCCAGCGCGTGAATGACCGTGGCGGCCGCCGCAATGTCCGGGCCAACCAGCAGCGTGCCCGTGGTTTCCACCGTAACCTGCACGAACACGGGCAGGGCCACGCCTGCTTCGGCCCTGGCGATCTTGACCCCGTTCACCGCCGCCTTGATCTGGAGCGTGTCCTGGCAGGTTTCGATCAGCACCGCATCCACCCCGCCTTCGATCAGGCCGCGGGTCTGTTCGGCCAGTGCGGCCTCCAGCGTGTCGTAATCGATATTGCCAAGGGATGGCAGCTTGGTGCCCGGCCCCATGGACCCCACCACGTAGCGGGCCCGGCCGTCGGCAAAGCTGTCCGCCGCCTCACGCGCCAGAATGGCGGAATTGCGGTTGATTTCGCGCGTGCGGTCGGTCAGCCCGAATTCGCCCAGCGTAATGGGCGACGCGCCGAAAGTGTTGGTTTCCACCATGTCGGCCCCGGCCTCGAAATACCCGCGATGGATTTCGCGGATCAGTTCGGGGCGCGACAGGGTCAGGATTTCGGTGCAGTTTTCCTGCCCCCAGTAATCGCGCTGCACGTCCAGATCCAGCATCTGGATACGTGAGCCCATGCCCCCGTCGCAGAGCAGAACCTGGTCACGCAGGGCATCGAGTAGGGCGGGGCGAGTGGACATGACAGCACGGAACCAGACAGAAGGGGAAAACGGCAAGGTTGCGGCCAGCGCACGCCATGGTGCGGACCGCAACCCGGATCGGGCGCGCAGCCTGGCAACCCCGGTGGCCGACCGGGCAGGATACCGCCGGCAGCGTGCGGGGGCAGGACCACCGCGTACGCAGCGACAGACACCGTGCGGACAGCACAGGGGCGTGAACAGGCCAGCGCGGCCTTCCTTATTCCAGAGAGTGGTGTTGCTGTCCACAACTGTAGCGGCCACAACGGCTTTCACCCCTGCAATGCGGCGGCCCCCGTCGCGGGGGGTGGATCAATCGGCAAAACAGTGCCACCTTTGAACGGGCTTCCGGCGGGCCGGAACCGGATCGTCGTCTTGACCATAAGGAAGGAGAGGGTGTTGCCCGCAGCGCATTCGCAACCCGTTGACGCCAAGCTGACACATGCCGCAATCTTTCTGGTCCTGACCCTGCGGTCGGGCGCGGTGCAGGATGCGGCAGCCCCCGTCGGCACTCCGTCCGAGGACGAGACCGCCGCCACCGTGCGCGGCCTGTGCGCGGACCTGTCATCCCTGGTGCGGGGGGTGGGCTTTCGGGTGCCCGACGGCCAGTTGTCCTGCGTCATGGGCATTGGCTCCGCCGCGTGGGACCGTGTGCTGGGCCAGCCCAGACCGCGTGAACTGCACCCTTTCCGCGAAATCAGGGGCGTGCACCATGCTCCCTCCACACCGGGGGATTTCCTGTTCCATATCCGCGCCGCGCGGATGGACCTGTGCTTTGAACTGGCCGCCCAGATCGTCTCGCGCCTGGAAGGTGTGGCCAGCGTTACGGATGAAGTACACGGGTTCAAGTATTTCGACGAACGCGACCTGCTGGGCTTTGTCGACGGCACCGAAAACCCGGTCGACCAGGACGCGGCCAACGCCACCCTGATCGGAAACGAGGACGCGGCCTTTGCCGGCGGCAGCTATGTGATCATCCAGAAATATCTGCATGACCTGAAAAAATGGGACCTTATTCCCGTAGAGGTGCAGGAAAAGATCGTGGGACGCAAAAAGCTGTCCGATATCGAACTGGATGACGCGGCCAAGCCCAGCTACGCCCATAATGTCCTGACCAATATCGAGGAAAACGGCGAACAGTTGCAGATCGTGCGCGCCAACATGCCGTTTGGCGATATCAGCAAAGGCGAGTTCGGCACGTTTTTCATTGGCTACGCCAAGTCCCCCAGCCGGACCGAAAAAATGCTGGACAACATGTTCATAGGCAACCCGCCGGGCAATTACGACCGGCTGCTCGATGTCAGCCGGGCGGTGACGGGGTGCCTGTTCTTCGTGCCTACGGGCACGTTTCTGGATAATATCGAGGCAGTACAGGCGGGTGCGGCGGTTGCTCCGGCGGATGGCCAGCCCCAGCCCGTGGCAACCCCCGATGCACCGCCCGTATCGGTTCGGGGGGCGTCCCTTGGTATCGGCTCACTGAAGAACGAGGTCTGACATGAACAATCTTCACCGCGAACTTGCGCCGATCTCCGCCGCAGCCTGGGCGCAGATCGAGGAAGAAGCTTCCCGCACGCTCAAGCGCCACCTTGGCGCACGCCGCGTGGTGGATGTGCCCGAGCCGCAGGGCTATGCGTGCTCCGCCATCAACACCGGCCATGTCCAGCGGCTTGAAAGCCCGGGCACGGGCGTGCAGGCGGTGCAGCGCAGGGTGCTCAGCCTCGTGGAACTGCGCGTGCCCTTTACCCTGACGCGTGAGGCGATTGACGACGTGGAACGCGGCGCGCAGGATTCCGACTGGGACCCGGTGAAGGAAGCGGCAAAAACCATTGCCTTTGCCGAGGACCGGGCCGTGTTCCATGGTTACGCGCAGGCGGGCATACAGGGTATTGGCCCGGGGTCGTCCAATCCGTCCCTGGCGTTGCCGGCCGAACCCGGTGGCTACCCGGAGGTGATAGCCGCAGCGCTTAACGAGTTGCGTCTGGCCGGGGTAAACGGTCCTTATGCGGTGGTGCTGGGCACGGCTGCGTTCGAGGCCGTGAGCGGCGGCAGCGAGGACGGCTACCCGGTCTACCGCCATATCGAACGCATGATCGAAAGCAAGGTGATCTGGGCCCCCGCGATCGAGGGCGGGTTTGTCCTGTCCACCCGTGGCGGCGATTTCGAGCTTGATATCGGGCAGGATTACTCGATCGGCTATACCAGCCACACGGCGGACAGCGTGGCGCTGTACATTCAGGAAAGCTTCACCTTCCAGCTTCTGACAGCCGAAGCGGCGGTGCTGCTGACCCCACCCGCCTGAAGCCCCGTCCCCGGCGCTACCGCACGAACAACCCTGTTCCGGGAAAGGAGAAATCCTTTTTCTGGAACAGATTTTTTCTGATCCTGCGGTTTAAAAACTAGCATCCCGATTTTCCTAATATAATTTGGTTATATATGAGATTAGGAATGGGATTCGATAAGTTGAGGGTTAGATAATATCTTGTAAATATAGGAGCCCATAGAGTGTGTCGTAATCAAGATATAAAGCTACTTCCACCTCCTGCTGCTGCATCTAGCTCAACTCATCTTAGAATAAAAAAAATAAAAATTGAAAATTTTAAAGCAATTAAGTCTTCAGAGTTTTGTTTGAGTAATTTTGTGGTTTTGGTAGGCACAAACGGAAGCGGAAAAAGCTCTGTGCTTCAAGCAATCCATTGGAGTTTACAAAGTTGCCGGAACAAAAAAATTGAACCTCAGAGAGAAGGTAAAGCGTCGACTCTTTCTGAGCTTGATGCCACATATATGCCTTCTCCTGAATATAAAAATGCATCGCATGCCAACGAGTACGGAAATACACAAAACTCTCCGCAAATGAATGTGTATTTTGAAAGTGAGCTAGATAATAAATATCATTGTTTTACAAATACATGGATAAAATCAGCTCGAAATGAGGGTATAAGTGTTCATGCTCCATCAAAAGATAGTTTTATATTAACAATTAGATCTTTCACGCGAGAGGCGTCTGCCTATATACCCGGTTTGGCAGGCATACCTGCTTTTGAAGAAAAAAGATCGAAAAGAATAGTACACAAGCATGCTGCTTCTGGTGATGCCAATACTGTATTGAGAAATATTTTATTATTATTGAAAGAGAAGAAATCAACAAATCATAAAAATTCTCTTGTTGAAATAGAATATTTTATATCAAAAATATTTGGAGAAATTAATTTGGATGTGTCATTTTCTGAAAATGATGATTATAAAATTAAAGCGAATTTTCAGACAAAAGCCATGCGAGATCATGATGTTAGATTGTATAAACCCTTGGAACTAGCCGGAATCGGATTCCTTCAAGTAATACAAATATTTTCATATATTGTGTATTTTAATCCAAGGGTAATATTGATTGATGAACCAGATTCGCATTTACATCCAGATATTCAGGAAAAATTAGTAACTGTTTTATTTGAAGTCTCTGCTGTTTTTGATTGCCAAGTAATAATGACCACACATAGCCCGAATGTAATACGAGCTCTTCCACTTGAATCGTCTTTAATATGGATGAAAAGTGGAAAATCATCCATGGATGAACAAGGAGATATTCGGGAAAGTATGGGATGGGGTCTTTTAGATAAAAAAATCATATTAATTACTGAAGACAAAAAAACAAATATGCTTAATAATATTATTTCGCAATGGCCAGATATACAAAAGAAATGTGTAGTTTGGCCTTCTATGGGAAATTCAAATTTACCAAAACCAGAAATAATTTCTTCGTTAAGAAAACTATTTGGAAAAAAAATAGATTTTATTCTTCATAGAGATTCAGATTTTTTCGTGGAAAAAGATAAAGATTTGTATAAAAAAGCCTATTCGTCGAGAAAATTGCACGTGTGGCTTACGCAAGGGTCAGATATTGAATCTTATTATATCACTCCCCTTGTTATTGCGAAAACATACCATATTTCTAACGAAGAGGCAGAAAACATAATCAAAACTGCTATGTATAATTTGGAAGTAAATAATGCACGAATGACATTTAATAGAAAACGCAATGAAATTGCAAATATTATTGATGAATATAAAAATGGTCGAGAGTGTTTATCTGAAGCAAATCAAGCTCATAATGAGCTTTTTGCACAAAATGAAATATATGTTTTTGTTGGAAAGGATTTGATGGGGGAAATAAGGAAAATTTGTCAGGAAAAAAAGCTCAGAGGAATACTTGGTTCATTTGTGCCTGAAGGAGCTAATATTGCTCAAGATTTAGAAAATATTATTAATTCTATAATATAAAATAATTAATTTCGCAGTGATTTATAGAGATTTATATAAAATTAAATGCTTTAAATATTTCAAGGAAATGGTTCTCGTCTTTTCTGAGATAATAAACCGTCGGGGTGGCAAAGGTACTGTGTGCCGCCCCGACGGTTTGCCCGGGTGCTGTCTCAGACCGCGCGGGCGGCGGCCCGGGCGGCGTTCTTTTCTTCCTCGGTCCAGACCTTGCGTTCGCGCTTTTTCTGCGGCTTGACCTGTTTGACCGGTCCACCCCCCAGAACGGGCGGGCGCATGGTCGAGTTCTGGGCTTCGTCCGAATGCCAGGGGTGGTCCGCCTGCACGATCAGGGCACGCCCGATCTCGCGTTCCACATCGCGCAGCCAGGCGCGCTGTTCG
Organism: Acetobacter sp.; assembly: GCF_047723915.1. Lineage (GTDB taxonomy): Bacteria > Pseudomonadota > Alphaproteobacteria > Acetobacterales > Acetobacteraceae > Acetobacter. The sequence goes on from NZ_JBDOBQ010000017.1 coordinate 36,207, forward strand.
GCATCGCACAGGGTAATGGCAAAGCCGTTGCGGCCGGCACGCCCCGTACGGCCAATGCGGTGGACATAGCTTTCGGGCAGGCTGGGCAGGTCGTGGTTGAAAACATGCGTGACCGTATCGACATCGATCCCGCGTGCCGCGATATCCGTCGCCACCAGAACCTGCGCCGCCCCGGACCGGAACGCGTCCAGCGCGCGTTCGCGCTGGCCCTGTGACTTGTTGCCGTGCAGGGCTTCGGCCGTAATGCCCGCCTCGGTAATAAAGGTGCAGACTTCGTTGGCGATGTTTTTCTGTAACGTGAACACCACGGCCTGGCCCATGTCGGGGGTGCGCAGCAGCTCCAGCAGGGCGGCTTTCTTGTCGGCCGCATTCACGAACATGACCGACTGCTCGATCCGGTCCACGGTGGTCGAGGGCGGGGCGATCTCGACTTTGGCGGGGTCGCGCAGCAAGCTTTCGGCCAGGGCGGCAATGGATTTGGGCATGGTGGCCGAAAGCAGCACGGTGTGCCGGTCGCTGGGCAGGGTCGCCACAATCCGTTCGATCGGCTTGGCAAAGCCCATGTCCAGCATCTGGTCGGCTTCGTCCAGCACCAGCGCTTCAAGCTGCGACAGGTCGCACAGGCCCTGCTCCACCAGATCCAGCAGGCGGCCGGGGGCGGCCACGATAATGTCCACCCCGTCTTTCAGCGCATTGACCTGGTGCATCTGGCTGACGCCACCGAAAATGGTGGTTACGCGGGGTTTGAGATGGCGCCCGAAGCTTTCGAACCCGTCCGCGATCTGGGACACCAGTTCGCGCGTGGGGGCCAGCACCAGCACGCGCGCCCCGTTTGCAGGGGCCGGTCGGGGGGCCATGGCAAGGCGGTGCAGCAGCGGCAGCGCGAAGGCGGCAGTCTTGCCGGTGCCGGTCTGGGCCATGCCCAGCAGGTCGCGGCCCTGCAGCAGCAGCGGGATCGACTGCGCCTGAATGGGGGTGGGGGTCGTATACCCTTCCTCGGCCAGTGCGCTGAGCAGGGGCGGGGCAAGGGCAAGGTCGGCAAATGTCAAGGACATGGTCACGCGGGGGGCGCCTCCGGCGCTGAATAAGGCTGCGCCTGTGCGGGCTTTGCCGGTTTGAAACGCCGGAGTTCTAGGGCCGATGCCATGCCGCGTCAACGCGGGGGTATGTGGGCCGATATGACGGGATGGCGCAAAGGGCTGATACCGCGACAAAGGCGCAGTGCTGGCAGAAGACCGGGCCGGGTGTGTTCCGGTCTGTTCACCCGGCCCGCGTTGGTTGTGCTGGTGTGCGGGTCAGACCGCGTGGGTCACGCCGCCATCCACGCGGATGTTCTGCCCCGTGATATAGGCTGCCCCGTCCGAAGCCAGGAAGGCGATGGTCGCGGCTATTTCCTCGCTGGTGCCGTAGCGGCGCAGGGGCACGTTGTCGCGGCGTTCGTCCGTTGCGGGCAGGCTGTCGATCCAGCCGGGCAGCACGTTGTTCATGCGGATATTGTCGCCCGAATAGGTATCCACGAAAATTTTGGTGAAGGAGGCCAGCCCCGCGCGGAACACGGTGGAGGTGGGGAACATGGCCGTGGGTTCGAACGTCCAGGCGGTGGAGATGTTGATGATCGCGCCGGATTTCTGGCGCAGCATGGCGGGGGTTACAAGGCGCGTGGCCCGTACGACATTGAGAAAATACACCTCCATGCCCTTGTGCCAGTCCTCGTCCGTCAGTTCCAGAATGGGCTTGCGCGGCCCGTGGCCCGCGCTGTTCACCAGCACGTCGATCCGGCCCCAGCGTTCAAGTGCGCCGTCCACAAGGCGTTGCAGGTCGTCCCCGTTCTGGTTGGACCCCGTGACCCCGAACCCGCCAAGCTCATGCGCCAGGGCCTCGCCCTTGCCGGATGAGGACAGAATGCCCACGCGGTAGCCGTCCCTGTGCAGCCGCCGGGCCGCCGCCGCACCCATGCCGCTGCCACCGGCGCTAACAAGGGCTACTTTTTCTACTGACATTGCTTTACCCTGCCTTTGATGAGTATGCGGGGACGGTCCTGTGCCATGCCCCGGCCTGTCTCTTTTATAGGCTGCCCGCCGGCAGGGTGACGAACCAATTAATCATGCGCAAAGCAGTAGAAAAACTATTGGCAGGACGGCCACGCCCGACCGGGTTGCACGGGTGCCCGTAAGGCTGTTGCCATGACCGCGCGGCGCAGGCGGCTGCCATCCCTGACCGGGCTGCGCGTGTTCGACGTCGTGGCCCGGCACCCCAGCTTCCGGCTCGCGGCGGAGGAACTGGGCGTGACACAGGGTGCCGTGGCGCAGCAGATCCGCGCGCTGGAGGCCGAACTGGGCATGAAGCTGTTCGAACGCCACCCCCGCACGCTGGTCCTGACCGATGCGGCACAGGCCTACGCCACAAGCATTCACCGTGCTTTTGAACTGATCGGCGCGGCGACCGAGACCCTGCGCCCGGCCCCCCAGGCCGTGACCATCAGTGTTACGCCCACCTTTGCCGCCAAATGGCTGATCCCGCGCCTGTCCGATTTTACGGCCCACTACCCCGACATAACCCTGCATATTCACGCCAGCGAAAAACTGGCCCGTTTCGGGGCTGACGGGGTGGATATCGCGGTGCGGCAGGCCAGCCCGCCCTTTGGCGCGGGGCTTTCGGCGCGGCTGCTGTTCGCGCAGCGGATCGTGGCGGTGGCCAGCCCGCTTCTGGTTGAAAAACTGGGCCGCCCCGCCTGCGTGGAAGACCTGGCAGCTTACGGCCTGCTGGATGACGCGCATCATTTCTGGCCACGTTTTCTGGAAAAAGCCTTTCCCGACAGCCGCGCCATCTCACCCCGCCAGATTCTGTTCAACCAGACCTCCTTCGCGATCGATGCCGCCATCAGCGGGCAGGGTGTGGCTTTGGCCAACCAGTTTCTGGTTGCGCAGTCGCTGGCCGAAGGCAGGCTGCAACGCCTGTTCGACACGGTGTTGCCTGTCGATGGCGGCTTTTACGTTGTCTGCCCGTGCAGGCCGCCCCCCACGGCCCCGGTGGCCGCGGTGCGGGACTGGCTTGCCAGCATGGCCGCGCGGGAGGAAACATCGCCCGGCCTCTTATCCGGCCCTGTATCTGGCCCTGTATCTGGCCCCGTATCCGGCCCCAGCCCCGGACCCGGAGCGTGATACAGCCTGTCGTGCCGAAGTGTTGGCCGAAGTGTTGGCCAGAGTATTGGCCGGGGCATTGGCCCAGGGCCACGCGGCGGGGCTGGTCGTTGTTGTGCGTGTTGCCAGAACAGGGGGAAAAGTCATGGCGGTAACACCCCGGCGTTCAGCCACCGGCCTGCATGGCGGGCGTATTGCGCTGTCCGTTGCCACCCATCTACCGGCTGACCCGGCCCTGCGGCGCAACGCGGCGGTGGTGCTGGTCGACCCGGCCCCCTCTGGCCCCGGCGTGCCAACCGGGGCGGGGGACCAGCCCCCTGCCGGTGGGCATGATCCATCATGGCCCGCGCCGGAGTGGGGCAGTGGATGGGTCAGTGGGTGGGGCAGCGGGTGGGATAACGGGTGGGCGGCCGTGTGGCGCTGGCAGCCTCCGGCACAGGCGGGAATGGCCCATCCCGGCGGGTGCCTGTGCTGCACCGGGCGCGGCGGGCTGGACCAGTTTCTGCTGGTGCAGGCCCAGAACCAGGCGCGTGGCACCGGCCCTGCTTTTGCGGCCCTTACCGTTCTGTGCCCGGCGGAGCAGGTGGCGGAGGTTTCCAGGGCGTTGCGCGCCTCGGTGTTTCTGGGCGCTTTTTATACGTTCCAACCCGGCTGAAAGCTGGCGGGCGAGCGCGTGTGTCAGGCCTTTGGGCAGGGCGTTGCCGCCCGGCCTGTCCATGGGCGGACTGGTGGGGCGCGGGCTGGAACGGGGCAGAGGCGCGGTGCCGCCCTGTGGCCGAAAAACATCAAAAAAGCACTAAAAAATATCGATATTAAAAACACATTTACAAGATAATTTTTGTGGTTTAATCGAAAAAACACGATCATTAATCGGTGGAATTGGACGTGAAAGCACTATTTATAATGTGTATTAAGGGGTCCTGACCTCTCCCCCCGTCAGTCCGTCCCGATAGTATCCAAACTGATGCTGATCCCCCATGCCGATTGTCAGGCCGCAATCGCACAGGATGAGTATTGCCCAGAGGCCACCCCGAATGCTCCGTTCTTTCAAAAACACGTTTCGTCTTACACCCGCCGTTTCCTCCGTCATGGTGCTGTCATCGCTCGGTGTGACCGGCATCGGGTTTGCGCAGACACGCGATACCACCGCCGAGACAGTCAAAAGTCAGAAAAAGACCGATGCCGCCACCACTGTTGCAAACAGCAAGGTGCAGCCTCATCCCGCGTCACCTGCCCGGCCGGAGCGCGCGGCCGTGGCGTCCGGCGGTATTGAGGAAACGCTCGTCACCGCCCAGCGGCGGCAGGAAAACATGCAAAAAGTTGGCATTGCCATGTCGGCGGTTTCCGGCGCGCAGCTTCAGAACGAACATATTACCTCCCCGTCCCAGATTCCGCAGTTGATGGCGGGCGTGCAGCTTGCTCAGCCAAACGGGCAGGGCGCGTATACGTTTTCCGTGCGGGGCGTGACGCAGAACGACTTCGCGGATCATGAGGAAAGCCCGACCGCCATCTATCTTGACGGCGCCTATGTCAGCCAGATGACCGGGCTTGCGTTCCAGATTTTCGATCTGGAGCGGGTGGAGGTGCTGCGCGGCCCGCAGGGTACCCTGTTCGGGCGCAATGCCACGGGTGGTCTGGGGCAGTTCATTTCCAAAGCGCCGACGGAAAAGCTTGATGGGTACGCCCGTTTTACGTACGGCAGCTATAATGAAAAACGCAGTGAGGGGGCCATAGGTGGCGCCCTGCTCAAATCCGGCAAGATCCTGGGGCGTCTTTCCTTCGTGACCTCCGATCACGATCCCATTTTCCGCAATTCGGCGGGTGGTCCCCGGCTTGAAAACGATCACTCCCGTGCCGGCAGGGCGCAATTGCTGTTCAAACTGCCAGAAGACATAACCCTGCATCTGATCGGCCGTATCGGGGACCAGCATAATCTGGCAGGCGGCTGGGAAAGCCGGATTGCCTACCCCATCGCAAGCGGTCCGCAGGCCGGCTACGGGCGGCTGGGGGGTGCGACCGATGTTCTGGGTTATCCGGGCACGGGGTATTTCAATTCCCGCAACGAAGCGAAAAACTTTGCCAATATCCGCACGTACGAGGCAACGGCCAAACTGAACGTGCCGCTGGCCGCGCGCGTGAACTGGACGACACTGTTCGACTACCAGCATATCAAAAAAGACTACAAGGAAGATTCCGATACGACGCCGGTTGATTATTTCGAATATTTCAACGGCAATGCCACGCGCCAGTTCTCGGTCGACAGCCATGTCGATGGCACGTGGAAAAAACTGCACTGGATCGGCGGTTTTTACTATCTGAACATTTTCGGCAATTATTATCTGGGTGCCACCGGCTCCGCCTATGGCGGCCTGAACGACCGGTACAGCCTGGGCACCAATTCCTACGCGGGCTTCGGTCAGCTCGATTACGCCATAACGCGCCGGTTCAAGCTGATCGGCGGGATACGCTATACGCGCGATATCAAGGATTTCAGTTTCCAGGAAACCTATCCGGGTTACAGTTATACCTTCAACCGTGACACGGTGGGGTCTCTTGCCCATTCCAACACCGGTTTCTGGAGCGGCAAGGCGGAAGCAACCTACCAGGTGCAGCCCAATATTCTGGCTTATGCCAGCTACAATGTGGGGGTAAAGGCGGGCAGCTTCAACGCGCCGCTGGATGCCGGGCTTAATCCCGACAGTTCCAAAATTCCCTTCAAGCCCGAAGAACTGGAAGATTACGAGGTGGGGATCAAAAGCGATCTGCTGCACCGTCACCTGCGGGTCAATCTTTCAGGGTTTTTCTATAACTACAAGAATTATCAGGCGCTGAGCTTCATCAACCTGACCCAGCTCGTGTCCAATGCCAAGGCCCAGTATTACGGGGGTGAGGCCGAAGTGAAATGGGTGCCGGACCGGCACTGGAGTGTCACGCTCAACCTGTCCTACAGCCATGGTGTTGTAAAATCCATCGACCTGAACGGCGAAGGTGCGCGCGACTATCAGCCCGCCAATGCTCCGCGCGGGAGCGGCAACATTACCGTGGCCCATGTCAGCAAGGTTTTCGGCGGCGCCCTGACAGAGCAGATCGACAGCAATTTCATCACCCGTCAGTATTTTGCCCTGACCAACGCGCCCGATACGAAGCAGAAAGCCTACGCGCTGATGAATGTGCGGATGAACTACACGACGCCGAACAAGAAATGGGATTTCAACGTTTCGGTCGAAAACATCACCAACCAGCATTATGCGACAACCATCTACGATCTGGCGGGTTTTCTGGGTATCGCGCAAATCTATCCGGGTCGCCCGCGCTGGTGGTCGGCCACCGTGGCCTATCACTTCTAGCCCGCCGTTTCGCATACAAGGAGTTTGAAAAATGACGACAGTTCCGCTCTGGACCGATGAACAGGTTGAAAACTCACCGCGTGTCAAAGCGGTTTTTGATGACATACGCGCCGTGCGCCAGACCGATTTCGTCAATAATTTCTGGCGCGCGCTTGCCAACCAGCCCGATGTGCTGGAACGGATCTGGGGGCAGATCAAGACGGTCATGATCGAGCCGGGGGAACTGTCCCCCCTGGTCAAGGAACTGCTTTATGTCGCGGTTTCCACCATAAATGGCTGTTCGTACTGCATTCATTCCCATACGGCGGCGGCATGGGCGCAGGGCATGACCCCCGCGATCTATGGCGAACTCCAGGCGGTTATCGGCCTTGCATCCAGCACCAACGCCATTGTGCAGGCGCTCCAGGTTCCGGTCGATCCCCGGTTCGATGTGAAAGGGTAAGGACATGGGTACGGCCTATCTCGCCGCCGAACCGGGCGGTCCTGACGTGCTGCGGCGGGTGGAACTGCCCGATGACGCATTGGGGCCCACGCAGGTCCGTGTGCGGCACACCGCCATAGGCGTCAATTTTATCGATACCTATTTCCGCTCCGGTCTGTATGCCTGGCCCGGCAGCCAGCTTGTACCGGGCAGCGAGGCAGCGGGCGTCGTGGTCGAGGTGGGCCGGGATGTCACGGATTTCGCGCCCGGGGACCGCGTTGTCTATACCACGCCGCTGGGTGCTTACCGGACCGGACGCGCCGTGGAATCAGACCGCCTTGTGCCTCTGCCGCAGAACCTGGACGATACTGTCGCCGCCGCGATTTTTCTTAAAGGGCTGACGGCGCATTATCTTGTCACGGACAGTCATCCTGTCCGCAGGGGCGAGAACATTCTGGTCCATGCCGCGGCTGGGGGAGTGGGGCTTTTGCTGGGGCAGTGGCTTGCCCATCTGGGGGCCAATGCGATCGGCACGGCGGGTGGCCCCGCGAAAACCGCCCTCGCGGCGGGTTACGGTTATGCCCATGTGATCGATTACACGCAGGACGACGTGCTGGCCGATGTGCGCCGCCTGACCGGGGAAAAGCTGTGTGCCGCCGCCTACGATTCCGTAGGGCGGGATACGTGGCGCATTTCGCTGGACTGCCTTGCCGTGCGGGGCAGTTTTGTCAGTTTCGGCCAGTCGTCCGGCCCGGTGGAGGGCTTTCAGCTTGCGGATCTGGCGCGGGGTTCCTTTAGCGCAAGCAGGCCCAAACTGTTCGACTTCATTGCCAGCCCGGCGGAACTGCGCGCGCGTGCCGCGGTTCTTTTCGATCTTGTCGCAAAAGGCGTGCTGAAAACGCAGGAGATCACGGTTCGGCCTCTGGCGGATGTCGTGGCCGTGCATACGGACCTTGAGGCACGCCGTACGGTCGGCTCGACCGTGCTTGTGCCCTGAACCGGCGTTTTTCCAGTTCAGGACCAGAAAATCGCGAAAGTGAAGGACATGACGGCGTTGAGGACACAAAACATTCTGGCCGATGTTGTGGCCGGTATTAAGGCCCCTATTCTGCCCCGTATTTCGCCCGGTATTGTGGTGGCCGGCCTGCTGGCGCTGGCGCCGGGGGTTGCTTGCGCGCAGGCGCAGACCGTCGCCAGCACGCAAGCACCGGCGGACAGTCGCGCGGCACAGTTATACGACCTGATCGGGCATGCCCGGTTTGTAGACCTGACCCACGCGTTTGGCCCCGGCATACCGCACTGGCGCGGCATGGGGGATGAAACGGTCGAGACAAAATATGACTATGACCAGCTTGGTTTTCGTATCCAGCAGTTTTGCCATGTGGGGCAGTGGGGCACGCATCTGGACCCGCCGGTGCATTTTATAAAAAATGCCCGCACGCTCGACAATATTCCGCCCAAGGACTTTTTCCTGCCGCTGGTGGTGCTGGACGTGCATGAGGCTGTGGCCAAAAATCCCGATTACGCGGTGAGCCGGCAGGATATCCTGCAATGGGAGGCACGGAACGGCCCTGTGCCGGCAGGCGCGTTCGTGGCGCTGCGCACGGACTGGTCGCATCGCTGGCCGAACCAGAAAGCCATGCAGAATGTCGATGACAAAGGTGTTTCCCATTATCCGGGGTGGAGCCTGGAGGCGATCAGATACCTGTACGAAACCCGGCATATCACCGCCAACGGGCACGAAACCACGGATACGGAACCCGGTATCGTAACAAGCAAGAACGACTATTCGGTCGAGACCTATATTCTCAGGAACGATCATTACCAGATCGAACTTCTTGCCAACCTTGACCAGCTTCCCGCCAGGGGTGCGCTTATTGCCGTGGGTATTCCCAAGGTGCTGAACGGTACGGGGTTTCCGGTAAGGGCCATCGCCATTATTCCCTGATGGCGAGTCCTGATGGCGGCCCCTGATGGTGGGACAGCATTCCGGCATACGGGGGGCGGGACAAAATTTGCCCTGTCACGCTCCCTGTGCCGGATTTTTATCAGTTTTTTACGTTTTTCGGTCACGTTGGGTCCGTGTTCTCCAGGAACAGTCAAGGGCAAGGCGTGGACGGGACCGAGCATGCACCAGGCCCCATTGGGCGGCCACAAAACGGGCCACACGGGGGGCGACCGCAGGACCGGACGCGCCGCACCGCACAGGACGGTGCGCGGGACGGGGCGGCCCCGCAGGGGGCGTCACCTGCCTATATCCGGCTGCGCGCCGTGGTGGCGGTGGCCCGGTTCCACGGGCTGGAACTCGATATTCACGATTTTGTCGCCGACCCGGCCGAGGCCTCGCCCTCGCCCGCCTCGCTTGTGGCGTGGCTCGACGGTCAGGGGGCGGTGGCGCGGGCCATGCGCATTTCCTGGCGCAATCTTGTCAGAATGAGCAATTCGCCCCCTATCGTGCTGCTGCTGCGCGACGGTGGGGCGGCGATCATGGTCAACACCCAGCCCGCGCGCAACGTGGTCTGGCTGCGCGACCCGCTATGCGACGACAACGCCCCCGCCGTGCCGGTGGACCACGCCCGCCTGCAACGCCTGTGGGGTGGCGAGGTCGTGCTGATCAAGCGCCGCCGTGACGAAAGCGAGGCCGACGCCCCCATCGGCCTTGCGTGGCTGGCGCGCATGGTCCTGCGCGAAAAGCGGTCCCTGCGCGATATCGGCATTGCGTCGCTGACGCTGAGCGTCCTTCAGATCTTCCCGCCCCTGATCGTCATGCAGGTGATCGACCGGGTGGTCAGCTACCGGTCCATGTCCACGCTGGTGTCCATTTCGGGGCTGCTCATTATTGTCTCGTTCTACGAGGTGCTGCTGGGCTATGGGCGGCGCGAGCTGTCCATGGTGCTGACAACCCGGATCGATGCGCGCATTTCCCTGCATGTGTTCGCCCGGCTGCTGGCCCTGCCGCTGGACTATTTCGAACGCCAGCAGGCGGGCAACGTGCTGGGCCGTGTCATGGCCATTTACAAGGTGCGCGATTTCCTGACCGGGCGGCTGATGTCCACGGTGCTGGACCTGTTCACGCTGGTGGTGCTGCTGCCGTTCCTGTTCATGCTGTCCCCCGCGCTGGCGTGGATGACACTGGCCGCCGCCGCCCTGATCGGGCTGATCGTGGTGGTGGCCATGAAACCGGTGTCCCGCATGACGGTGCGCCAGCTCGGGGCCGAACGCGCCCGCGCGGCCGTGCTGTATGAAAGTGTGGCGGGCATTCGCACGCTCAAGACCCTGGCGCTCGAACCCATCCGCCGCCAGTTCTGGGACGAGGCCACGGCCACGGTCATCCGCTGGAAGCTGCGGGTGGGCCGTATGGCCAACTGGCCCCAGACGCTGGCCACCCCGCTGGAACTGTTCATAAACCGCGGTATTATTCTGGTGGGTGCGTATATGGCGCTCAAATCTCCATCCGCCGCAGGTGTTGGGGCCCTTGTCGCGTTCATGATGCTGGGCGGGCGTGTGGCGGCCCCACTTGTGGGCATGGCCCGCCTGCTGGACGAGGTGAACGAGGTCATGGCCTCCCTGTCCGAGGCGGCGTCGGTCCTCAACCAGCCGACGGAAACCCGCGCCCTGACATCGGGCCTGCGGCCGCGTATTCTGGGCGGGCTGTCCTTCGAACACGTGACCTTCACCTATCCCGGGGCGGCCAGCCCGGCGCTGAACGATGTCAGCTTTGCCGTCCCGCCCGGCACCATGCTGGGGCTGGTGGGGCGGTCGGGGTCGGGCAAGTCCACCATCACGCGGCTGTTGCAGGGGGTCAGCCGGTCCTATGTCGGCTCCCTCCGGCTGGACGGGGTGGACCTGCGCGAAATCAACCTCACCCATCTGCGCCGCTCGCTCGGGGTGGTGTTGCAGGACAACTTCCTGTTTCGCGGTACCATCCGCGAAAACATTACCGCGGGCCGTCCGGGCCTGACGCTGGAGGACGTGGTGCGCGCAGCCCGCCTGGCCGGGGCGGAGGATTTTATCGAACGCATGCCCGGCGGTTACGAAACTTTCATCGAGGAAGGGTCGACCAATATTTCCGGCGGGCAGCGCCAGCGGCTGGCCATTGCACGCGCCATCATTACCGACCCGAGGCTGATGATCCTGGATGAAGCGACATCCGCCCTCGACCCGGAAAGCGAGGCCCTGGTCAACGCCAATCTCGAACGCATCGGGCGGGGGCGCACCATGGTCATTGTCTCGCACCGGCTGTCCTCGCTGGTGAACTGCGACCAGATCTGCGTCATGGATCAGGGGCGGGTGGTCGATATCGCCCCGCATGCCGTGCTGCTGCAACGCTGCGCCATCTATCGTGCCTTGTGGATGCAGCAGAACCGCCACGTGCAGGACCAGCCATGGGACGGTCCGCCCGGTGGCCCCTCTGGCGGGCCGCTGGCCCCCGTGGGCATACAGCCATGACCCCGCCCGACCTGCCCGGCGGCGGCCCCGATGACGGGCCCGATGACAGCCCCGATAACGTACCCGGCGGCCTGCCCGCAGACCCGCGACACGGCGCACGCAACGGAGGTCCCGGCCCCGCTGGCGGCTCTGCTGGCGGCCCTGCTGGCGGTGCGGGTGGCAATGCCGGAGGTGGTCCCGGTGGGGGTGCCAGTGACGGTGCCAGCGGGGGTGCCAGTGGTCGGTCTGGTGATGGTTCTGGTGGCAGTTCTGGTGGTGGGTCTGGCGGCAGCCCCGGCGGGGCGGCGGGTGATGGGGCGCACAACAGGGGCCACGACAGGGCGAATGGCGGGGCAACAGGTCCGGCCGGTGATCCTGCTGGTAACCCTGCCAACGGCCCGGATGATGGCCCGGATAATGGTCCCGCCGCTGGCCCTGCTGGCGCAGGTACTGACCGGCCCCCGCCCGATGACATCCTGCCCGACGAGACATTCCTGCGCGCGGCGGATGATCCGTTCGCACCGGGTGACCTGCCTCTGGCGCTGCTGGAATTCCATTCCCCCACGGCGGCGCTTGTCAACCTGCCGCCCACGCCGGCGGCGCGCCATATCGTGTGGATCGTGGGCGGGCTCATGGCATGTTCGCTGCTGGGCATGACGGTGTTCCCGCTCTCGCGCGTGGTGTCCACGCAGGGGCGGCTGGTGTCCAGCCAGCCCACGCTGCTGGTGCAGCCGTTCGATACCTCCATCGTCCGCTCCATTACCGTGGCAAGCGGCGACTTCGTGCACAAGGGTGACGTGCTGGCCCGGCTGGACCCCACGCAGGCCGGGGCCGATAGCGGTAACCTCAAGGTCCAGCGGGCGGAATACCAGGCCGAGACAGACCGCCTGAAGGCCGAGGCCAGCGGCGTGGATTACCGCCCCGACCCCAATGACCCCGCCAGCCTGACGGAGGCGGCGGCCTTCGTGCGCCGCAAGGCGGAATTCGATGCGACGGTGGGCAAATACGCCAACCAGATCGCCAGCCTGCAAAGCGACCTGCAGGGCTACCAGGCCAGTACGGTGCTGTACGCGGCGCGCGCGCGGGTCATGGCGGATGTGCTGGGCATGCGTCAGCAGTTGCAGAAGGAGCAGGTGGGCAGCCGTCTGTCCACCCTGGCCGCGCGCAATGACCTGATGGAGGTCGAACGCGCGCAGGTGGCGGCCCACCAGCAGGCGGATTCCGCCCGCGCGAAGCTTGCCGCCCAGATATCCGAACGCGAAGGCTACCAGCAGAACTGGAAGGCCGAGGTCTACCGCGACCTTGTGGTGGCCGAGCACAGGCTGTCCGAGGCGCAGGCGGGCTACAGCAAGGCGGTCCTGCACGACACCATGGTGCTGCTCCGCGCGGATGAGGACGCGGTGGTGCTGAGTGTTGGCAAGATGTCCGTGGGTTCGGTCGTGACCCCCGCCCAGCCGGTCATGACGCTGGTGCCCACCGGCCAGGGGCTGGAGATCGAGGCCGTCATGTCCGGGCATGACGTGGGGTTCGTGCGGCTGGGCGACCGTGCGCTGGTCAAGTTCGCGACCTTTCCCTACCAGCAGTATGGCGGGGCGGAGGCTACGGTGCGCACCATCAGCGCGGACGCCTTTACCCCCGGCGGCACGGATGGTCCCGGCCAGGGCAACGAGCTGACGCCCGAAAACGCGGCCGAGGCCTTCTACCGCGTGCGGCTGCACATCAACCGCTACACCCTGCATGGCGTGCCCGAATTTTTCCATCCCATGCCGGGCATGGTGGTCTCGGCCGATATCCATGTGGGCAAGCGCACCATCATGCAGTACCTGCTCAACACGATCGTGCCGCTGGCCACCACCGGCATGCGTGAACCCTGATGGCGGGGGTGTTCGCACGGCTTGCGCGGGCGCGCCAGCAGGCCCGCCTGCACGCCCGCCTGCAAACCGTAGCCGCGCTGCGCGAAACCGATCCCTGCGCCGCCTTTGCCGCCAGCGTGGACCTGGCGGGGCAGGGCGTCGCACAGGCCATGTTTTTTGTGGCGCAGGCCTATCTGTCCGGGCAGGGTGCCCCGCCCGATCTGGCCGAGGGCCTGCGCTGGTGCCTGCGGGCCGCGGCCGATGGCTGGGCGGACGCCCGGTTCACCCTTGCGGTGCTGTGCCTGCACGGCCTGCCCGAAGGACTGCTGCCCGGGCTGGAGATGGACCTTGCCCACGGGCGGGACACGGCCCCCCGTGTTTTCGGGGGCGGGCCATCCGCGGCCGCCCGCCCGGCCCCCGACCACGCCGCCGCCCTGCGCTGGGCGGGGCTGGCGGCCGAGTCAGGGCATGCGCAGGCTCAGGCCCTGTACGGCTATGCGCTAACCAGCGCGCCGCCCCCGCTGCGTGACCCCGAACAGGCCCGGAACTGGTACGCACGCGCGGCGGCGGCGGGGTGCGCGCAGGGGCACCTGGGGCTGGGCCTTGCCGCGCTGGATACTGCGACAGCACCGCAGGATTACGCGCAGGCCGCCACCAGCCTGAAAGTAGCGGCCGATGCCGGGCTGGGTACGGCGCTGTACACGCTTGGCCTGCTGCATGATCGCGGTCTGGGCGTTGCGCGGGACAGTGCGTTTGCCGTGGCCTGCTACGCTCGCGCGGCGGAACAGAACATGCGCGCCGCCCAGGCCCGCTACGGCATGGCCCTGCTGGGTGGGCGCGGGGTCGCACGCAATATCACGGCGGGGGAAAGCTGGCTGCGCCGCGCGGCCCTGGCGGGGGACGCCGAGGCCGCCGCCGTGCTGGGTGACGCACGCGGGCGCGGGGTGGGCATGGCGGCCAATCCGGCGGAGGCCGTGGCGTGGTACCGGCTGGCGTCCGAACAGGGGCATGCCGCCGCCAGCCGCACCCTGGGGCTTTTGTACCTGCGCGGGGTGGGTGTCCCGCAGGATGCGGCGGCGGCGGCGCACTGGCTGGCCCGCGCGGTGGAACAGGGTAGCCCGCAGGCGGCGGCGGAACTCGGCAACCTTGTCGCGGCCGGGGTTGCACCCAAGGCCCACGCGCATGACGTCATGCAGGCTTACAGCCATGCCGCCGTGGCGGATGACATGCTGGCCGCCTTCAACCTCGGGCTGGGGCTGGCGCGCGGCATGGCAGGCCCGGACAGTGCGGCCCGCGATAACACGGCGCAGGATAACATGGCCCTGGCGGCGCAATGGCTCAAACACGCTGCCCGTAACGTGGTGAACGCCCAGTACGCCTATGGCCGCCTGCTGCTGGACGGCCCGCCCGCCCCGCCGGAAGAGGCGGCACACATGCCAAAAAACAGGCCCGAAAATACGCCGGATGACACGCCGGAGCCTGCGGCGCGGCGCGGCGCAACGCGCATGTCCGGGAAAGGGCCAGAAGAGGCAGACGGGACAGGGCAGGGAAGTCCAAAGGATGGGCCACCGGGTACATCATCGGATGCGACATCGCGCACGCCTGCGGGCGCACGGTGGGACGTGGCAAAGGGTGAGGCATCGGCTGAAGAACAGCTTATGCCACGGCCCATGCTACAGGATACGCCACAGGGCGGGTCAAAGGGCGGATTACAGGGCAGGTCACAGGGCGCGTCACAAGGCCGGTCACAGCGTGGGCGCACGGACATGCCGCAGGACATGCCGCGCCGCCCGGTTGGGGGCGCACCGCCTGCCGCCCGCCCGCAGGCCGTGCAGCAGGATGTCGCGCAGGGCCGCCTGCGGGCTTCCATGCAGGCTCCCGCGCAGTCTTTCGGGCAGTCTTTCGGGCGGGAGCAGGTCAGGGACCCGGTGCGGGGGCGGCAATGGGTGGCCTGCGCCGCCCGTGCGGGCATGGGCCGGGCCATGCTGGACTACGCCCACCTGCTGGTGGAAGGCATAGGGGGCCCGCGCGACCATGCGCAGGCCCTGCACTGGTACGAAAAAGCGGCTGGCAGCGGTCTGGTCGCGGCCATGTTTTCCACCGGGGCCATGTATGGCGGCGGCCATGACGTGCCGCAGGACCGCGTGAGGGCCCGGCACTGGTTTGCCCGCGCGGCCCGTGGCGGGCACGGTCTGGCGCAGTTGATGCTGGCCCGGTACCTGGCCAGCGGGCTGGGGGGCAAGGCCGACCCGGATGCGGCGCGGCGCTGGTACCAGGTCGCGCAGGCCCAGAACGTGGCCGCCGCCGCGTTGGAACTGGAGCGCCTGAACCAGACCAGCCAATTCCAGACCCGCCAACCCCGTACCGCCGCGCCAGACGGCAACACTGTCTGCACACCCCATGGGCCGCAGGGGCAGGCCGGAGCATCGGCAGAGCCAATGGGGCGGAACACCGGGCCGCAAGCCGGAAGGGAGGCCGGAGGGGAACACCCGCTGGAACACCCAGTGGAAAGCCGGTTTGGCAAGTCCCTGAAAAAACCGGTGAATATTCGAATTGAAAGTTCAGTCGGAACAGTGGCGGACAACCCGATGGAAAGCCCGGTTAATACGTCGGGGGAAAGCGCTGCTCAAACGCAGGGAACGGCTGCCGGGGCAACAGCAGGTCAAACCCCGGCGGATAGCGACCGGACACGCGCTGGCGCGCAGATCGCGCAAGGTGTCCCCGGGGATGCTGCCATAGGGCAGGTCGCGGCCCTGAGGGCAGGTGCCAGCGGTCCGGGTGGGCATGCATGTTCTGTATCGGGGCATGCGCGATCCGGTCCGCGCAGCGGCCCAGATCCCGACCCTGATCTTGACGGCGGTTCCGCAACCGGCGGGGCAACGCGTGATGAACAGGCCGGTTAGGGGGCGCACGGTGCAGGCGGGTTTTCTGCCCGCGCGCGCGCAGCAGGCCCGTGCGCGGGCGGCAAGTGCGGCGGCACAGCAGGCTTTTGCGCGGGGTAACGCGGCATGGCAGGCGGGCCAGGCCGCATGTGCGTGGGACTGGCTGGAACGCGCCAACCGTCTTGCGCCTGATACGCCGCATGTCCTGTTTGCCCTTGCGCTGGCCCGTCAGGCCGCAGGGCGGATGGACGGGGCCATTGCCCTTGTGCAAAACCTTGTCATCCGCGATGATTTTCGCGAAGGCTGGATGCTTCTGTCCTCGCTCTGTCTTGCGCGGGCCAGCACAGACCCCGCGGCAGCGCCCGCCCTGCTGGACCGTGCCGTGCGGGCGGCGGCGCACCTGCTGACCCATTACGCCTGCACGCCCGATATTGCCGGCCTTGTCGCGGCCGGGGCACGGGCCGCGGGTCTGCCCGGCTGGTGCGGGGTGCTGAACGGGCAGGGCCAGCTTGTGCTTGGTCTGCCCGGGGGGCATGTCCCCACCACCCGCCCTTGCTGCCGGGCCACGGCCAGACACGGCCCGCCTGCTGGCGGGACGGCCACTGGGCCTGCCCCCCTGACCACCACGCTGACCGTGCCCCTGACCGCCTGCCCCCCCATAGGCCCCCCCACTGGTCCCTCTGCGCGCCGGTGCGGGTGCATGTGGGCGCGGTACCGCTGTTTCCGCCATCGGGGCTGCATGTCGCGGCATTGCGCCAGTGCGAAGGTCTGGTGGAAAGTAACGGCCACACCCTGCGCGGCTGGGTGTGGCTGCCCCACGACCCGGACAGCGCGCCCGAACTGCGTGTGCTGAACGCGCAGGACGATACGGAGATTTTACGTTTCACAGCATTTGCTTTTCATGATGCCGCCCCGCCGGGCAGGCCGCTGGCCCGGTGTCGCGCCATCGACCTACCCGGCACCAGCCTGCCCTGTTCGGTGCGGGCGGGGGTCGTGCGTGTTGTCGGACCGGATGGGCGTGACCTTGCGGGCAGCCCGCTGTCTGTCGCGGGAGCCGTGGCGGGTGCGGGAGAACCGGGGACGGGGCCTGCTGCCCCCGGCTGCCCCCCTGCGGGCGTCAACCCCGTTCCGGGCCGGGGGCGGGCGGCGCAGGGGCTGCAAAAACCCGTGATGCAGCAAAGAATTGCACGCGGGCAGTCCAGGCAACGCCCTATATCGCATTCCGTCTCACACCCCATGTCCCATCCCGTGTCTCGCGCGGCGACAGGCACTGAGTCTTTCAGCGGGTCCGCTACAGGGTCTTCCACAGGGTCATCCGCCGGGTCATCCACCGGCTCTTTCGCCGGGTCGCCTGCGGGGGCATGCGTGCGGACTGGCCCGCCCGCCGCTATTCCGCCCCCTGCACCTGTGGCGGTGGTGGTGCCGGTCTATGCCGACCGCGCAGCAACACTGGCGTGCCTGCAAAGCCTGCGTTTCGCGCTTGATCTTTCGCATACAGACAGAACGCCCGGCCCGGCGGGCGCGGTGCGGGTGGTGGTGGTGAACGACGCAGCGCCAGACCCGGATCTGTGCCGCGCTGTTGCTGATCTGTGCGCGCAGGCGGGGTTTACGCTGATCGAACGCGCCCGCAATGGCGGTTTTCCCGCTGCCGTGAACACTGGCCTGCGCGCTGTGCCGGGGCATGACGTAACGGTGCTGAACGCCGATACGCTGGTGGCGGGCAACTGGCTGGCCGAACTGCGGCACGTGGCCTACGCTACAGCGCGCACCGGCACGGTCACGCCGTTTTCGAACGCTGCCAGCATATTCTCCTACCCCGGACAGGACGGGCGCAACCCCGTGCCCGATCTGGCGCGCACGGCCTGGCTCATGCGCATGGCCCAGGCGGCCAATGCCGGGCGGGCGGTGCGGGTGCCGACCGCGCACGGGTTCTGCATGTATCTGCGCCATGACTGCCTGGCCGCCACCGGCCTGCTGCGGGAAGATGTTTTTGCCCAGGGGTATGCGGAGGAAAATGATTTCTGCCTGCGCGCCACGGCAGAGGGGTGGTGGCACATGGCGGCGGTGGGGGCGTTTGTGGCCCATGGGGGGGGGGCGTCCTTCGGAGGGATAGGAGCGGCGTTGCGCCAGCGCAACCAGATGGTGCTGGAGCAACTGCACCCCGGCTACCATGCCCGCATTGCGCAGTGGTGCGCGCGCGATCCGCTGCACCTGTCGCGGCGGCGCTTCGATCTGGTGCGCCTGCGCGCCAGTGGACCGCGCCCCGACGGACCGCGTTCCGGCGCGTCGCACACTAGCGCGCTGGACACTAGCGTGCTGGACACCGGCGTGTTGCAGACAGGCGCATTGTATTCTCGCGCGTTGCATCCGGGCGCGCCGCTTCCCGGTGACCCGCACCCCGACGGGTCGCCCTCCAGCGGGTTCCCGCCCAGCGGACAGCCCTCTCGCGCCCAGTCCTGTAATGGACCGCCGTCCAGCGGGTCGTCTGCCAGTGAACTCCATCCCGGCGGGCAGCCTTTTCGTGAATGGTCGCTTAATGAACAGTCCCCCTCTGAACAGTCTCCCAGCGGGCTGTCTCCCAGTGGGCTGTTTTCTGGTGGAGCATCCCCCGCAGGGCCGCGTGCCAGCAGGTTGTCTTCCAGCGGGGCGCCCGCTGTTGATCGACCTCCTGCCAAGCCCGCTCCCGTTTCCGATCGCGCAGCGGCCTGTCCCTTGGCGGAATCTGTCAGCCTGCCCCGGATATCGGGTGTGGCTTCTGCTGTTTCTGCCCGCAGCCGGGTGCCGCGTGCCGCTCCGCGCGCCGTGTTGCTGATAACCCATGCGGCGGGTGGCGGGGTGGAGCGCGTGGTGGCGCGGCGTGCGGCTTATTGGCACGGCAAGGGTGCGCGGGTGCTGGTGCTGCGGCCCGGCGCGCGGGGGTGCAGGCTGGAGGACGGCGCGGGTGATGTATCTGCCCCACAATACCCCGCGCTGGTGTTCCATGGCCCGGCGGATGAACGGCTGCTGGCCCGCCTGCTTGCGGCGGAAGGCGTGGGCCATGTCGAAATCCACCACCCGGCGGGCCATAATGCGGCAACACTGGCCCTGCCCGCCCGGCTGGGCTGCGGGTACGATGTGTTCGTGCATGATTATATCTGGCTGTGTCAGCGTGTGACCCTGCTTGGTCCCGGCGGCCATTATTGCGGCGAACCGGGGCCAGAAGGGTGCGACGCCTGCCTGGCCCGCATGGGCCGCCGCGTGGCGGGGGACATGACGGCTGCCGCCTATCTGGAACGCACCCGTGGGCTGCTGCTGGGGGCGAGGCGCGTTGTGGTGCCATCGGCCGATGTGTCGGCCCGGTTCGCACGCCATTTTCCCGGGCTGGCCATGCGCGTGCAGCCGCTGGAGCGCGACCGGCCGCCGCGCCCCGCAGCCCCCGGACGACAGGCGGCGGGCAAGGGCATGAACAATACCCCGGATCGCAACAAATTTTTACCGGCACAGGGATTTTTTGCAGCACAGGCACAGGGCCATGGTCAGGTCAGGCGGGTGCGGGTCTGTGTGGCCGGGGCGATCGGGCTGGAGAAAGGCTATGACATTCTGCTTCGGGCCGGGCGGGACGCCGCACGGCGGAACCTGCCGCTGGAGTTCGTGCTGGTGGGTTACACGCCGGATGATGAAAAACTGATGCGAACAGGGCGTATTTTTGTAACAGGTCCCTATACGGCGGCGGATGCGGTGGAACTGATCGGCGCGGTAGGGGCCGATATCGGGCTGGTGCCATCCATCTGGCCGGAAACATGGTGTTTCGCGCTGGGCGAGCTATGGCGCGCGGGGCTGCATGTGCTGGCGTTCGATATGGGCACGCCCGCATTGCGTATCCGTGCGGCGGGGGGTGGCACTCTGGTTCCCGCAGGGCTGTCCGCCGCGAAACTTAACGAAATCTTGTTGAAGAAAGTCAAAAGCTGGCAAGAAAACATTTAGTTTTTCTCTGCTAAGACAAAACGCATGAGGCTGATCGAAGCCGCGTGCCCCGCCCGCCGTGATGGAAGACCGTTCATGTCACAGACAATCCAGCAGCGCATTACGGACCTGAAGGTCTCTGGCCATCTCATGACACTTGGTGCGGGGTTGTTCTGTATTACGCAGGGGGGCGGCGGGCTGGTGGCATCCGGTCGCGCGGGTCTGCCGGGGGTGCGTATCAGCCCCGCGCCGTTCTGCGACCCCGGCGCGGTGGATATTGCGACATTCGAGGCTGATGGCTGGCTGGGCGGGCACAGCAATGCCGCCCTGGTGCGCGTCAACCACGGCCCCGCCCAGATCATGATTACCGTGTACCAGGACAGCGCGGCGCAGGCCGGCGCACGCCAGGCCGCCGCCCTGCCCCGCCTGCAGGTGCTGCAACTGGGGCAGGCGGGTGTGCCTGACGGTCCTGCGCAGCCGGGCTGGCCGCAGGCCGGTACGGCGGACGGGGCAGGAACGGTCCTTCCGGCGGGTGGTCCGGTATCTTCTCCGGTGGCAGACCCCGCACAGCCTCCGGCGGCGGAGCAGCATCGCGCTCTGGCCCCGACCGGCCCCGCACCTGCCGCCCAGCGTTCTGGACAGCGTTCTGCCCAGTTTTCTGCCCAGCCTTCTGGCCCGGCCGAATACGGGGCCGACCTGCCAGCAGGGATGGAACAGGCTGGCATGCACCCGGCAGGCTTGGCACAGGACAGCGCTACCCCATCCCGGCCGGGGCGGGGGCGCCGCAAAGGCGATAGGCATGCCCACGGGCAGGGCGGGGGCGCGCCGGGGCCGGGTGTCCCCATGCCAGACCCGCAGGCGGATTCCGCCCCGCAGGGTCAGGCCAACGCGCCCGCCAGCCCGGTGCCCCCCACGGTGGTGGGGGAAATGGGGGCGCATATCCAGTGCCGGGGCGATGTGCATGGCGCACTGGGCCAGTGGATGGGCGAGCCGGGCAGCCGTGTCTGGGTAGAAGGCTTTGGCATTGTTCCCGGCGGCACACTGGGGGCGGCCGATATCGAATATCAGGCCGTGCTGGGCAAAGGGTGGCTTTCCCCCTGGATGGAAGGCGGGGATTACTGCGGCAGCCGAGGCATGGCGCTGCCCGTGCTGGGGCTGGCCGTACGCCTGAAAGGGGATGCGGCCAGCAGGTTTACCTGCCGTGTCAGCGCCAGTTTTACGGATGGCACGCGCGCCGGGCCGGTTGACACGGGCGTGCCGGTCGCGGCTGAAAGCCTTGCCCCGCTGGAGGCGTTTCTGGTGGAAATCCTGCCGGTTACGGTTTCGGCCCCTGTTTTTTCTCCCCCGTTCCCCACGGTGGCGGAGGCCGTGGTTCATGACACCACACCGGCCATGGCCGACATAGCGGGGGCGCAGGCACAAGCCAGCGCCGATCTGGCCGCCCTGCTGCACGATGACACAGCCCCCGCCAAACCCCGTGCCGCGCGAAAGGTCCGGGGGGCAGGCAAACTCCGGCCCGGTGCAGTGTCGGCCGAAACCCCCACGGCGCTTAAAGCTGGTGGTATGGCGGTGGAGCCCGCTCAGGCAGAGCCGTTGCCGCGTGGCGCGGCACAAGCGAGGGGCAGGATATTTGCGGGCAAAAACGACCGGGCAGATATGCCGGGGTCCAAAAAGACGGCCTCGCGCAAGCACAATGGCCGACAGAAAAGCCCCCCCGATGCACCATCAGGTGCTGCGCCGGTGCGCAGGCGCGCGGCCCGTGGTCTGGCTCGTGGTTCGGCCCGTGGTTCGGCCTGACAGGACCCGGCCCAAAGGGCAGGTGCTGCGATCCGTAATGGAGCTGTGTGTAAAAGGTTTTTTTAAAACGCTCCCGTTCGCGATCGGGTGGCCTGTGGCCGCGTATGCTGGCATGTGGGTGCGGGTTTGAAATATCTTTTCGTACACCAGAATTTTCCCGGCCAGTATCTGCATCTGCTGCGCCACCTTGCGCGGGAGGGCGGGAACGAGATCGTTTTTATCAGCGAGGATAACGCAAACGCCATGGCCGGGGTGCGCCGTGTCCTGTACCGCATGCCGCAGGTGGCGGACGGTACGGGCCACGCTGGCGCACGTGAACTGGAACGCGGGCTGGTCCGCGCGGCGGAGGTTGAAAAAACCGCCCGCGCACTCGCGCGGCTGGGCTTTGTGCCCGATATCATCATCGGCCATCATGGCTGGGGCGAACTGCTGAATATGGAGGACGTTTTCCCCGGCGTGCCTGTTCTGGGCTATCTGGAATTTTTCTATCATACCAGACCCGGGCTGGATGTGGCGTTCGACCCCGAATTTCCGCTCAGCCCGCAGATGCTGCCGGTCATTCGCGCCAAGAACGCCATCAACCTGCTGGCCCTGAACGCGCCTGGCCATGGCCAGACCCCCACGGATTTCCAGAAAAATACATATCCGGACTGGGCAGGTCATAAAATGACCGTCCTGCGCGAAGGGGTGGACCTGACCCTGTGCCACCCGGACCGGCAGGCCGCGCGCCGGGTTTTTGTGCTGGGCGGGGTGCGGATCGCGCCGGGGCAGAAGCTTGTTACCTATGTCGCGCGGGATCTGGAACCCTATCGCGGTTTTCATGTGTTCATGCGGGCACTGGTGCGCGTGCTGGCCCAGCGCGCGGATACGCAGGTGATTGTGGTGGGCGGGGATGGCGTCAGTTACGGTGCTTCGCTGGCGTCAGGCACATGGCGCGAGATCATGCTGCGTGAACTGGCGGACAGGCTGGACGTGGCGCGCGTGCATTTTGTGGGCAAGCTGGCTTATGAGGATTTCATACGCCTGCTCCAGCGTTCGGACGCGCATGTCTACCTGACCTATCCGTTCGTTGCGTCGTGGTCCCTGCGCGAGGCCATGGCCATGGGCTGCCCCATTGTGGGAAGTGCGACAGCCCCGGTCGAGGAATTTCTCGAACATGACCGAACGGGTCTTCTGGTTTCTTTTCTGGACCCCCGCAGCATAGCTGACGGGGTGCTGAGCTTGCTGGCCAACCCGCGTCTGGCGCGCCGGCTGGGCCGGGCGGCCCGGCAGATGGCGGAGCGCACGCTCTGCCTGCACGCCACCATGGCAGCGTATGAAAAACTGATTGCACGGCTGGTAGGCTGCTGAGCCCTGCTGACTTTGTGCTTTGTGCTTTGTGCTTTGTGCTTTGTGCTTTGTGCCCGTTGCCCGGAGTTCGGAGCCTAGTGTTCGGTTACGCGCGGCCGAGGCATCGGGCATCGGGCTCCGCGCAGGGGCTGCGGCTCGGGGCGGGCGCTTTTCGCGCCTGCCGTTTCCCGGCGTCTGCGGTATGGGGCGGTTTTTTTGCCCGTGCTCGGTCAGCCCTTTGCTTCGTGCGGTATGCTCCGCGCTTTCAGTCGTTATGGGTCTGGTCGTAGGCGGCCTGTGCGGCCTGGATTGCGGGCATGTTTTCCTCTGCCCAGTGGGTCAGCCCTGCCACGGCCTGTGTCAGCGTCGTGCCCAGCGGGGTCAGCGTATATTCCACCGTAACCGGCACGGTGGGAAAAACCGTGCGCGTGACCAGCCCGTCGCGTTCGAGGTTCTTGAGCACCTGGGACAGAACTTTCTGCGAAATGCCGCGAATTTCACGCTTGAGGGCGTTAAACCGCACGACGTCGTGGCGCAGCCGGTCCAGCACCAGCAGCGCCCATTTGTTGCCCAGCCGGTCCAGCACCATGCGGGCCGGGCATTCGCTGGCATAGACATTGAAAGCTGTGCCATCCCTGGTGCTGTCCCCGGTACTGTCTCTTGTGGTGTCTGCCGGTTTCTTTGGGGTAACCATGTTTCGCGCGGGTGCCTTCTTGTTGGGGTGCGTGGAGCCGACTATAAAACGTTCTGACACCTGGTATCAAACAGAAACTGTCAGGGGCGTGGTCTGTCACACACCCCGCAGGAAAAGGAACACGAAACATGACCAAGGTTGCAGTCATTTTTCATTCAGGCTACGGCCATACCCGCGTTGTGGCGGAACACGTGGCGCGCGGCGCACAGGCCCAGCTTGTTGCGATTGACGCGAATGGCGACATTACGGATGCGGACTGGCAGACCCTGAACGACGCGGATGCCATTATTTTCGGCACCCCGACCTATATGGGCAACGTGAGCTGGCAGTTCAAAAAATTTGCCGATGCAACATCCAAAATCTGGTTCGGTGGTGGCTGGGCCAACAAGGTGTTCGGTGGCTTTACCAATTCCGCCAGCCCCAACGGGGACAAGCAGGTGGCCCTGATCACGTTGCAGACCCTGGCGTCGCAGCATGGTGGAATCTGGGTCAGCCTTGGCCTGCCGCCGTCCAACACCAAGGCCGCCACAGCGGATGACGTCAACAATCTGGGCGGTTCCGTGGGCCTGCTGACCCGCGCCCCGGCCGACGCCTCGGTCGAGGAAGTTCACAAGGGCGACCTCAAGACGGCCGAACTCTACGGCAAGCGCGTGGCCGAAGTCGCGGCAAAGCTGGTAGTCTGACATGGCCTGCCCCCCGCCCCGGCCATACCCGCCGGGGCGGGGGCGCACGCAGGCTCTGCCGTAGGCCCGTGCAGGCCTTCCCGTCCTCGCAGGGCCCCGGCCGTGCGTGCCGGATGATCTGTCAGGTATGTTCCACCTCCTGCATGCTGTTCAGCCGGTCTGCTTTCAGGCCCGGTCATGCGGGGTGGTGTCTCGATGTGCAAGGATTGCTGGACAAAATCCCGGGCAGGATTACAAACCCGGATATCGGTCCCTGATATTCGGCCCGTCCCGGATATCAGCCGGTTCCTGATACCAGCAATGTACAATACAGATTTTATGGGCTGTCGCTCTGTGTATCTGTCGAGGCATCAATGAGACTTTCTTTTGCAACCCTGTCTGTCGTGCTGACATGTCTGCCCGGACAGGTCACCTATGCCGCATCGGCCCCGCTGGTTGTGGAGATTGCGCGCAATATTGCGCAATCGGTCCAGTCCAGCGGGAAACTGCCCCTGCGTATCGAACCCGGCATGATGCTGGTGAGCGTGGAGAGCGCGGGCGTTTATCTGATATACAATATCGAAATTTCGAAAGACGGCGCAGCGGAATACGCTAAAAATCCCCAGATTGCGCAGGCCATGAAAAAGATATTTACCGTTCATGCCTGTTCGAGCAGAAATGAGGTTCTGTTTGCGAATGATGGACTGGTCGTGAGAGCGAATTACAGGGTGGAAGGCTCTCCTGCTGTTCTTGTAAGTTTTGATATTTCAAAAAAAGACTGCTCGACACACAACAGCACCGGCCATGTCGATGCCGCCACCTTGCATGATTATCTCGCCCGGAGTGTGACGGCGGAACAGAAACGCGGTTCCGACTTTGGTGCGATCGGAACCATCGCGAATGTTCAGGTGGTGGGGAATAATGTGGTCTACACAGTCGCGCTGAAAGACGACACGCTTCTTGACGTTGTCAATGCGCGATCCGGCCGGTTCATTGCCGTTGAGTGCGGTCAGTTGAAAGACTCAACACCGCTGAAACTGGGTGCAGGGTTTGTCTGGCATTTTTATAACAGGTCGAAAACGCAAGACAGAACCATGACCGTCAACAGCGCTGTCTGCAACGCATTGCATTAGCCGGCTCCATGGGGGCTGCCGGCCGGGCATGAGGGGCGGCATATGGGATGCGGGCCTTGTGGGACCGTTGCGCCATGTGCAGCGTTCCTCCCGCCCCGGGGGCATGGCGCTTTGCCCTGCTTGCCCTTGAGCGGTGCAGGGTTTTTCAGTGGGCCGGGGGCAGGCTTGCGTTGACCTGATCGGCCAGCTTGATCACCATGCGGCGCATGAGGGCCGCGACATCCGCATCCGTGCTGATGGACCCGCTTTCATGCAGTTGCACGCGGTCGCGGATCAATGGCTTGTCGGGGTCGCTGGGCAGCACCGCCCAGTTGGCGTCCAGCGTGGCCTGACCGTTTTCATCCACATCGAAACGCGAGATATTGACCTGCACGCGCATGGTCGCAACATCGGTCAGGGGCTGGTCGGTAATCAGCTGGTTGGGATGCGAGCTGGAAATTTCGTTGGTGATCAGGTCGGTAATGCCCAGCGACAGGCGCGTGGCCCAGCGCGAGCGCGAACTGCGGATAATTTCCTCCCCCCGGCGCACCAGCATATCCTGTGAATCGAGATAATCGGGGATCACCACCCGGCTGATGGCAATGGTGGTCGCGCGGGATGACAGGCGGGGGGGCTGGTTCTGCTGGTCTGCGGGCATGCCCAGCGTATACAGCCGCAGCGGCGGCCCCGCGCAGCCCGACAGCAGGGCGCAGCCGGCCATGATCGCGGCCAGTCGTGCGACACCGCGTGTGCGACGGGTGCCGCCAGCGCGGTGCGCACTCGTAATGGCCCCGCCCGCAGTTGCGCATGGGGCCGCCCCGTCTGGCCCCACGCCGTTGGGCATGGTGCCGCCCTGGGGGGCGTGGGCCGGGGCGGGCATGGCCGTGCCACAGGCGGCGGCCCGTGTCATGTCGTGTCGGGCGTGGGTCATTGGCGGCGTCCCATCAGCAGGAGTTGCGGGTTGCTTTCGACATCGGTGGCAAAGCCGCGCAGGGCTGCGGCGCTGGCGGCGATATCGCGCAGGGCGGAGTCCAGGTTGGCGCGGTCGACGGAACGGGGCGACAGCACATCCTGGAGGGAGTTGAGCGTTCTGGTGGCCGAGGTCAGCGTGGCGTGCAGGTCGGCGCTGCGGGCGTTGATCTGGGTGTTCCCGGTTTCGAGCAGGGTATCCATCTTTACCAGCGTCAGGCTCAGCTTTTCTTCCAGCGCCTTGATGGCGGCTGTCGCGGCATCCATGGTTACGCGCGACCGGTCCGACGTGGCCTTCACGCTTTCTACCAGCGGCGGCAGTTCGGTACGCAGGTTGTCGCTCAGCGTCGTCACGGACAGCAGGGCTGCATCCGCATGGCGGCTGATTTCCTTGATCGGCAGTTGCCCCAGCGTGTCCTTGAGCTTTTCAACCGTGGACAGCCGGACCGGAATTTCCGGCAGGCTGGTAATGCGCGGGTGCAGCACGGGCACCACGCTCTTGTCGAAATCCAGTTCGATATTGGACTGCCCGGTCACGAAGCTGAGCAGGTTCAGCTCCGCCCGCAGGCCGTTGGCGATCAGGGTCTGGATATTGATATCCCCCCCCGACCCGTCCCTGACGACATGGATCTGGTCGGGTTCGAGCGTCAGCACCACGGGAATATAGGCCTTGTGCTCCTCGGGGTCGAACCGCAGCGAGATGGACTTGACCGTGCCCACCTTGACCCCGCGGAAATTGACCGGTGCGCCGACCGAAAGCCCGGTAATGGCGTTCTGGAACACCACCGCCGCCTCGCGCGAGGGGGTGAACAGGCGCATATGCCCGAACGCCATGACAATGAACAGGGCAAGCCCCCCGCCCAGAAGGACAAAGGCGCCGATCAGCGTCTTGCGGTTTGTGCTTGCCGACATGCCGTTCAGCCTTCTGTCTTGCCAGGTGTGGAACCGGGTGTGGGGCCAGGGGAGGGAATACTGGATAAGCGGTTCATGAAGGCCGTCACTTCGGGTAGGGCGCAGGTGTCGCGCAGGGTGCTGGGTGCGCCGTGGGCAATGGGGGTGTGGGTGACCGCATCCAGGAAAATACCGTCATCGGCAATGGCGAACAGGCTGGGCAGTTCGTGGCTGACAATGACAATGGTGGCCCCCAGCCCGTCGCGCAGGGTCAGGATCAGGTCGTCCAGCCGGGCGGAGGACACGGGGTCCAGCCCGGCGGCCGGTTCGTCGAAAAACAGGATGTCGGGGTCCAGCGCAATGGCCCGGGCCAACCCCGCGCGCTTGCGCATGCCGCCCGAAATTTCGGACGGGTACAGGTCTATCGCCTGTTCCATGCCCACAAAGCCCAGTTTCAGTTCCACCAGGCGGCGGATGACATCGGGCGGTTCCCTGGTGAACATTTCAAGCGGCAGGGCTACGTTCTCGCCCACCGTCATGGACGACCACAGCGCCCCGCTCTGGAACAGCACGCCAAAGCGGTGGTTCAGTTCGGTGCGGCTCTGCTCGTCCTGGGCCCAGTAATCCTGCCCTTCCACCAGAACCTGCCCGGTGGTGGGGCGCAGCAGCCCGATCATGCTCTTGAGCAGGGTGCTCTTGCCGCAGCCCGACCCGCCCATGACCGCGAAAATGGACCCGCGCCTGAGGTCGAAGGACACGTTGCGCTGGATCACCTTTTCGCCAAAGGCCAGGGTGATGTCACGGACCGAGATCAGCGTATCGCCCCGGGCTGGGGCGGGCTGGGTGAGTGTGTCTGCGGGTGTGGGGGCAGGAGGCATGCGGTCAGATCCCCAGCGCGTTGGCCAGCACGGCGAAAACCGCATCCATGGCGATAATGCCCACGATGCCGATCACCACCGCGCGGGTGGCCGCAATGCCCACATCGGCAGCACTCCGCCCGGCCTTGAGCCCGACCCGGCACGCCGCAAGGGCAATGAAGCTGGCGAAGAAAAACGACTTGATGAAGCCGAACACGAATTCCTTGAGTTCCACCCCGTCGAAGGTGGAAATCCAGTAACCGACGGGTGAGACATCCATCATGGTCATGCCCACCACGAACCCGCCGAAAATGCCGATCAGCGTGCCGTACAGGTAGAGCAGAGGCATCATCAGCGCGAGCGAGACGACCGAGGGCAGCAGGATATAGCTGGATATGGGAATGCCGAACACCTGCAGGGCGTCCAGTTCCTCGTTCCCCTGCATGGTGGAAATGCGCGCGGCATAGGCCCCGCCGGTGCGCCCGGCCATGATGATGGCGGTCATGATCGCGGAAATTTCACGCGCGCAGGCAATGCCCACCAGGTTGGTCACGTAAATCTCGGCCGCGAAACGGCGCAGCTCGATCAGCCCCACAAAGGCCAGAATGGCGCCGAGCAGGAAGTTCACCACCCCCACGATCAGCAGCGCGCTGGGGCCGGCGTTCCAGATATCGGTCAGCAGGTCCTTGGGCCGCATGAAGCCCTTGCCGCGCAGGGCCAG
The DNA here is from genome assembly GCF_047723915.1 of Acetobacter sp. GTDB lineage: Bacteria > Pseudomonadota > Alphaproteobacteria > Acetobacterales > Acetobacteraceae > Acetobacter. The sequence goes on from NZ_JBDOBQ010000017.1 coordinate 65,252, forward strand.
CAGCGCGCCCCGTGTGCTCTGCACCGCCATTTCGCTGAGAATGCCGGTTTCTTCCAGCCCGGTCAGCGTGGCCCCGCCCGTGCGTTCCAGAATATTGGGGCTGCGGCGTTCGGGGTGGGTGCTCTGGGCGGGGTTGGGCGGCAGCAGGGCCAGCAGGCGCTGGGCCGGGGCGGGCAGGG
>NZ_JBDOBQ010000018.1:0-64126 GCF_047723915.1 Acetobacter sp.
GAGCGTGAGCGCGGGCCGATAACGGGTGAAAGGGGCGGGGGGGCGGGGTCGGCGCAGTTTACCCTGGGGGCCTGGTTTCTGGGGCTTGCGATCGGCCAGTTTTCCATAGGCCCGTTATCGGACCGGTTCGGGCGCAAGGGCCCGCTTCTGGCGGGGCTTGCCATTTTCGGTCTCGCATCCGCCGGATGCGCCCTGACACGGGATTTCAACCTGTTCTGCTTCTGGCGTTTTCTGGGGGCTTTGGGCGGTTCGGCCTCGGCGGTGGTGCCGCGCGCCATCGTGCGCGATGTGGCCACGGGCAAGAAAGGCGCGCATATCATGGCGCAGCTGACCCTTGTTTTCGGGGTCATGCCTATTCTCGCACCGTCCCTGGGCAGCGTGGTGCTGAAGTTCGGAAGCTGGCAGGGCATATTCTGGCTCGGGGCGGTCTATGCCGCCCTGGGTATTCTGGGCGTTGCGTTCATGCTGCCCGACACGCTGCTGCCCGAACGGCGGCTGCGCCTGCTTGCGGCTGAAATCCTGTCGCGTTACGCCACGATCATCCGGGAGCCGGTTTTTCTTTCCAATGCGCTGATTACGTCGTTTTCGACGTCCGTCATGTTCGCCTATCTGGCTGCGGCCCCCACCCTGTTCGAACAGACACTGCATTTTTCGCCCGGCGGGTTTGGTGCGTTTTTCGGGGTGAATGCCGCCATGTTCATTCTGGGCACGCAGATCAATGGCCGGCTGGTTCACCGCTTTCCCATGCCTGTCATTCTGCAGGTGGCCATTCTCTGGGCGTGTCTGATGGGCTGCGTGTTCGTGGCTCTGGCGCTGGCCGGGGTGGCGGGTGCGGCCCATCCGTGGCTGACCTGCTGCCTCGTCACCAGCACGACCGCGGCCCTTGGCTTTATCGGGCCTAATGGCACGGTGCTGTCTTTTTCACGCCATGGGCATCAGGCCGGCAGTGCGTCCGCCCTGCTGGGCACCATGCAGTTTACCCTGGGGTCTTTAGGCAGCGTGCTGGTGGGGGTCTTGCCCGGTGGCGGGGCCATTCCCACTGCGCTTGGCATGACAATCGGGGCTTTTGGCATGCTGGCGGGCAACCTGCTGCGCCGCCGTGCCACGGACCAGGCCGAACAGGACGGGTAATCCCGTTTTACTGCGAATTCCGGTCCTGGCTGGATGCATTGCCGGGCTTGCCGTAGGTGGCCTGCGTCTGCGGCGTAATGGTATGGCCGTTTTCCAGCCGGATGGGGCCGGCAGCCCCACCGGATTCGGGGGCCATGACTTCGTAACGGTCTTCGGGTTTGGGTGGTTTGCGGGGCTGACCCGGTTTGCGCCCGGCAAGCCGGTCCTGTTCGGCGGCCATGCGCTGCTGCTTTTCCACGTCCTTCTGGGCGGCCCTGGCTTCCGCCTCCGCCGCTTCGGGCAGGAAGCGGCCTGGGCGTTCGGGGGGCAGGTCGATATTGTCCCCCTCGATCGGGACGTGGCACGCCGCCAGCAGGGGCACCGTGACCAGAAGGCAGCCAAGCACCCTGCCGATCTTTTTTTCACAGGACATGCGCTGGGTCCACGGCACGGCGGGGGAAAAAGGCGTTCAGCCTTCGATGCGGCGGGCTTCGTCAGGCAGCATGACGGGAATGCCATCGCGGATGGGAAAGGCAAGACCGGCCTTCTCGCTCACCAGTTCGTTCGTGGCCGCGTTATAGACCAGCGGGCCTTTTGTCACGGGGCAGACCAGAACGGATAAAAGCCGCGCGTCGAGCGGTGCGGTATCGGTCATCAACTCAGTATCCCATAGAGGTTTCTCAAGACGGCGGGCCTTCGGGTTCCGGCCCGGCCATGTCCAGCAGGGTCTGCAACACCCGGACCCTGTCTGTCAGGCTTGCAGCATCCAGCAATGCCTGTTTTTCCGCCGGAGGGAAAGGACAGATCATGGGCAGCGTGACCAGAAGCATGCTGTCATCCATCTGTTCGATCAGAGACCAGCGCGCATCGAGCCCCCTTTTTTCGAAATACCGGCGCATGGAGGCCAGAAGCTGCGCGCGGTCGAACGGCTCGGACGGGATTTCGTTCAGGTCCCCCGTGAAGGACGACACATCGATCCGCGCCAGCCTGTAGCCACGCCGCAGCCCGGTTTCGCGCAGGAGCCGGAAGCGCGTCACCCCGGTCAGGGTCACGGCGTAGGTGCCGTCCGCGCGTTCGGTGAAGGAGGTGATACGCCCAAGTGTTCCAATGGTGTAAAGGGGCGGGGCCTTGTTGTCCTCGTCATCTTCCTCCCGCCAGCGGGGCTGGATCAGCCCGATCAGGCGGTTGCTGGCCAGCGCGTCCTCCATCAGGGCGATGTAGCGCGGTTCGAACACGTTCAGCGGCAACCGCCCGCGTGGCAGCAGCAGCACGCCGCTGAGCGGGAACAGACCGGCCTCGGGCGGCATGTCGGCCAGAGTCATATCCCCCACGCGCGGAATCTGGCGGGGGATATCATCATCCACAAAAGGCGGGAGGACGGAGGGCACGTTCAGGAAAACAGGATCGACGACAGGCGGCGGCGCGCGGTCAGGGTTGCCGGATCGTCATTCCCCCATGCTTCGAAAAAGCGCAGGAGCTGCTGGCGTGCGGCACCGTCCTTCCAGGCGCGGTCCACCTTGATGATGTGCAGCAACTCGGCTGCGGCTTCCTCGCGCAGGCCCGCGGCGTTCAGGGCGGTGGCCAGTTCGCACCGGGCTTCGAAATCCTCCGGGTTGGCGGCCAGCCGGGCCTTGATGCCTTCCATTTCCTCGGCGGCCTTGCGGCCTTCCTTTTTCAGTTCCAGGGCCGCGCGCGCACCGGCGACTTCCGGGGACTGGGCGATTTTTTCGGGCACGTCGGCCAGGGCCGCCGCCGCCGATTCCTCGTCATCCAGCGCCAGCATGGCACGGATCAGCCCGCCCCAGCCCTTGGGGTTTTCGGGCTCTTCCCCGATGACGGCGGAATAGAGTTCGGCGGCTTCACCCGCGCGGCCGTCCTCAAGGGCAAGGTCGGCGTCCTGCAGGCGTTCGGTGGCGGGCAGGGTGCCGCCGCCGCTGGTCTTGAGCAGCCCTTCGACAAATTTCTTGATCTCGCTTTCGGGCAGGGCACCCTGGAACAGGTCCAGAATCTGCCCTTTCCAGAACGCGGCCACCAGCGGAATGGACTGGAGCGGCAGCCCCACCTGCGCCAGCTGCGCTACCAGCGCCTGATTGGCTTCGATATCGATCTTGACCAGCCTGACCTTGCCACGCGCGGCATTGACCACTTTTTCCAGAACGGGGGTCAACTGCTTGCACGGACCGCACCATTCGGCCCAGAAATCCACCAGCACGGGTACCGTGCGGCTGGCTTCGAGAACATCCTGCATGAAGGTGGCCTGGCTGCCATCCGTAATCACGGGCGCACCGCCTGCGGCCCCACCCGGAGCCGCAGGCCCTGTTGCCGGTTGGCCGATAAGCTGTTCCATCAGGTCTTTTCCTCACTCTGCCATGCCGCGCCGCAGTCGTGGCGGGCGTGTGTGCCGTTTGCTGTCCTAGATGGTCAATCATAACGGCAAGTGCAATGGGAAGTCAGCCCTGTCGGCACAGGGATTTGTGGCCTGCATGGCTGGCGGGGTCCGTCAGGAGGGGCGGGCCGACAGGATAGCGCTTTGGCTCGGTCGCGACCCTGATGCTGATTATGCCTGAGACGGGGGCCTTAGTGACGTAACTCCCGTATAGAAGTCGTTATCAATGAGAGCGGGACGGACTCGCTTTGGGTTCTGCAGAAGAGAGCGTGTGTTCGGGCCGTCCGGGTTTTACAAACGGTAATGCAATGTAAACTGGCAGGCACAGTGCATAATAAAATGTGTAGCGGAAGACACCATTGATGGGAGCCGCCATGATAAAGGTCAGACTTGAGAAGATGGCAGGCAGAATACAGACCAATGAAGGGATTTGTTTTTTCAGTAAAAAAACAAATCCCAGAAAGACAGTTACTAAAAAACAGACGCCGCTGGGAAGATAAAAAGTATAATATGACAAATATGATCCAAATATATTTTTCAATTTTTCAGGTATCAGGGGCTCTTCGCTGACGGCATAGCCCGAGTTTACGTATCCTTTTTCGTTGGCTGTATAAATTTTCCTGTCATAGGCATGTACCATTTTGCTTTGACGGTCGATCCATGGCCTGACGGTCCAGTATCCATTTGTTTCATTATACCAGGCGACGATATAATCTTGAGGGTATTTTTTTAAAAGCACGAGCCAGGTTTTCAGGAAAGCTCCTTTGTTTTGATTGACGAAAGATCTGTTATAGGATGAATCCCACTTGATTGAATCGCTTACTGCAGGATTGTATTTCTGTTCAATTTTATCAATTGGCATCATTGTCTGGATAAATGTTTTTTCTTGCTCCGGTATGTCGCGATGCAGGAAAACGACTCTGGATATCTGCTGAATCGGCACAGCAACAGATTCTGTAAAATCTGACGCAATGAAAAAATTCGGGAGTGTGCCTATGATAAAAATACAGCACAGTACCGCGAAAGTTTTTGTCTTGAACCGGCTGAGTGCAAAGATGACAAGACTCATTAAAATGAAAATATAAAATCCATTGGTGCGGGCGAGACACATCGCAACCATAAGAAACGAGAAAATCATTGTTTCTTTTTTGTTATAAAAAACAAAGTGGCGTGTTGCTTGTGTGTATAATACAGGAATTAATAAAAGAAGAATAACCGCAAAAAGTCTATCTTTAATGGGTGATATGGCATAATCGATCACGATTGGCGTTGCAGAATAATATAAAATAAGCAGTAAAGAGTAGAATTTATTCAACTCTAACCGTGTTATCCAGACGATAACATGAGATATAGCCGCTGCTGTGATCAGCATTAAAATAAAAACAAGAAGACCCATTCCAAAAATAGGATGTCCCAAATAACGACCAAGTCGATAAAAGCTATTCAGTATTATGTTGTATAAAAATGGCTGATTAATCATTTCTGTTGATTTTATGGATGAATATATTTCATCCTGCAAACCAACGCCGGGAAAAAAGGTAAGGTAAAAAGGCATCAATACAATAAAAATAAAGAGCGTTATTTTTGTTGTATCTTTTCTAAAGACGGATTTTATCATTTTTTCTCAGCATTGTTTTGTGGTTGTTGTATTACAAAATACAATTATACGAATATTCGGTTTTTGAACCGTTGTTCTGGTATCATCAGGGGCGAGATGGGCCGTATCTGGAATTGACAAAATACTTGTTTTCCTTCAGCCGTAATTCAATAAAATTTCTGTATAAAAGACAGCAAGACCCTCTATCACACAGGTGCCATCAACTCCACCCAGACCCCCGTATAGGGCCGATTGTGTCGTATTGCCTGAATTACGATATGATTGCGGTGTGATGCGTTGTTCAGGTCGTTCCAGACAGTCTGGACCGGGCAATGTGCCGCGACATTCGATCTGTTCCCGCATATGGGCTGCCAGGACGGACTCTGGTTTGCGGCGGGGTGCTGTTTTCTATAGTGCGAGAGTAAATGCGCTGAGAGCGTCACTCGAAAGTCAGAGGCTGGTTGACGCGGGGTTTTTTCACCTGAACGGATGGGTTTTAGGGTGGTATTGCCGTGATGCACAGCTATGGGCGGGCCAGTCTCGGGATTTGTCTCAGGGGATGGGACTCCGGGAGTGTTTTTGGTTTGTTTCGCGCTTTTCAGGCGAGAATGACGAACAGGGCGAGCACCGCGGCAAGAAGTGCGACAAACACGGTCAGGAACGGCAACAGGCGGCTTTGCGGCAGGTCGGTCTCCTGCCGCATGGCGTGTTCGGCGCGGGCCCAGCGCAGATACGCCATGGCCGCAATCAGTGTCGCGCAGCAGAACAGCATCATGACCAGCGCCACTCGCATACGGGCAGAGCCAAGGGAGGCCGAAAACTGTTCCAGCGCCATGGCTCCCACGATCAGCCCCATGGCGGTTCTGATCCAGGCCAGGAACGTGCGTTCATTGGCCAGCGAAAAGCGGTAGTCGGGCCGTGTGCCGCTCTGCCACCATTTAAGCGGCTGCGGCCTGTGCGGGGGGCGTGGCATTGGTCCTGCGTTCAGCCTCTTATGCGCCGCGCGGGTAGCGCTTGGCATGTTCGAGAATGTTCAGGTCCATGTGGTTGCGCATGTAACTTTCGGCGGCGGGTTTCATGGGCTGGTAGTCCCACGGGTAATAGGCGCCCTGACGCAATGCGTCATAAACAAGGTGGCGCCGTGCCTGGCTGACACGGACTTCGGCATCGAAACGTGGCAGGTTCCAGCGTGCGTTCATGGTGGCCATCATGCGTAGCTTTATGTCCGCGCAGGCCGGATCGTCCGCCCGGTTGACACGTTCATGCGGGTCTTCTTCCACATTGGTCAGGATCGGTGGGTCAAGCTCGCACAGAACGAGTTTCCATGGTCCTTCCCGCAGGGCCACAAGCGGGGCGTAGGACCCTTCGGCCGCGTATTCCATGGGAACGGGCGCGCGTGTTCCCTGCCCGCGCGCGAGTGCGAGCAGGCCCTCCCCGTCCAGCCCGGGCAGCGGGTTCGCGGGTTCCAGCCCCGCGAGTTCGAGCAGCGTGGGCAGGACATCCAGCGTGGAAACCGGCGTGTCCACCCGTCCCGGCGTCAGGCCGGGGGCCGAGATCAGCAGCGGAATACGCGCCGACCCTTCGAAAAAGCTCATCTTGAACCACAGGCCGCGTTCGCCCAGCATGTCCCCATGATCGGACAGGAACAGAATGACGGTGTTTTCCATCATGTCCCCGCGTTCGAGAATGTCGAGCAGTTCGCCTATTTTTTCATCGACATAGGACAGGTTCGCAAAATAGGCGCGGCGTGCGCGGCGCACCTGCTCGGGGGTGACATCGCTTGCCGCGTAGTCGCTCGCCAGCATCAGGCGTTTTGAATGCGGGTCCTGCTGCTCGAACGGAATGGGGGGTACTACGGGGTCCAGTGCCGGGCAGTCTTCGTACAGGTCCCAGAACCGTTTGCGGGCCACGTAGGGGTCGTGCGGGTGGGTAAAGCTGACGGTCAGGCACCAGGGGCGGTCATCGGCCCGGCGGGAAAGATCGTACAGTTTGCTGGCTGCGTGGTAGGCTACGCCATCGTCGAATTCGAGCTGGTTGGTAATTTCCGCAACCCCGGCATCCGTCACGGAGCCGAGGTTATGGTACCACCAGTCTATCCGCTCGCCGGGTTTGGTGTAGTCGGGGGTCCAGCCAAAATCGGCTGGGTAGATATCGGTTGTCAGGCGCTCTTCAAACCCGTGGAGCTGGTCCGGGCCGACAAAATGCATCTTGCCCGACAGGGCCGTATAATATCCGCCCCGGCGCAGGTAGTGGGCAAACGTGGGAACAGCCGCCGCAAATTCCGCCGCGTTGTCGTATACTCCCGTGCCGCTGGGCAGCAGTCCGCACATGAGTGCCGCGCGGGAGGGAACGCAGAGCGGGCTTGGTGTATAGCAGTTGGAAAACCTGACTGAATTTTGAGAAATTTTCCTGATGTTGGGCGTGTGCAGAAAATCGGCCGGCCCGTCGGGGAACAGGGTGCCGTTCAGCTGGTCCGCGACCAGAATGAGAATATTCGGGCGGGTGGTGGTGGTCATTCCATGTGCCTTCACAAGAGGTATCGGTCGGAATTCTTTTTAAAAACCGGTTGTATTTACGGTATGCCCTGTCCGGTTCCGTGCCGGGCATGACCGAGAAAACAGCGCCTGGTCCGGCGGCATATCCTTACAGCCCCACCGCCGCTTTGACCGCGGGCAGGCCGGGTTTTCCGTCGAATGTGGTAACACCCGCAAGCCACGGGCCGAGTGCGTCGGGGTGTGCGTTCATCCAGGTTATGGCAGCAGCTTTCGGGTTTTTATGTGCATCCAGTATGGCGCCGATCAGGGCGTTTTCCATGGGCATGTCGAATTTCAGGTTCCTGAACAGTCTGGCCGCATTGGGGCACTGGGCAGCCCAGCCTGTGCGCGCAAGGGTGCGAACGGACCCGCCACCATGGTTGGGGCCGAAATAGGCATCGCCACCGGACAGGTAGGTAAGCGCGAATTTTTCATTCATGGGGTGCGGGCTCCAGGCCAGGAACACGATCCACTGCCCGCTGCGTTCCGCCCGGCGAACCTGTGCCAGCATGCCCTGTTCGCTGGATTCCACAAGGGTCCAGCCTTTCAGTGCGGATGACGGGGCCGCGATCATTTTTTCAATGGTGATGTTGGCGGGAGCCCCGGGTTCGATACCGTAAATCCGTTTTCCGAATTTATCGGCGTTGGCGGCAATGTCCCTGAAGTCTTTTACGCCGGCTTTGGCTACATAATCGGGAACGGCAAGGGTGAACTGCGTGCCGACAAGATTGGTGCCCAGCACCTCTATGGCGTTGATACGGTCAAGATCTTCGATGAATTTCTGCTGCGCGGGCATCCAGTTGCCCAGAAAGACATCGGTGTTCCTGTTTTTCAGTGTCTCGTACCCGATCATGACCGACAGCATCCGGACATTCTGGGTATAGCCCAGCGCATCGAGCAGAACACCGGCCACGGCGTTGGTTGCGGTAATATCGATCCATCCGGGGTCGGACATGTTCACGGTTTTGCAGGCCGGTGCGTCCTGTGCGGCGGCAGGTGCGACCATGGCCACGCAAAAGGCAAGGGCCAGGGCGGCAAAACCGGTTCGAATTGTAAACGAATACGTCATGGCACCCTCGTCTGAAAGAGAAAGAACGGACGGTCCTGCGCGCTGTCCGTCACCCTGCTCCGCGCATGATAAGATCATCAAACGCCTGGATGTGTGAAGCTATGGTGTTTTTATGACAGACATAAACTGACTTTATGGTGTGTCCGCTTCCGGCCAGGAAAACAGTCGTGACACCGGGCACATGTTCCGGGGCGGAGATGGTCTGAAAAATCGGAAATTTTTCTAAAAACAGGGCCAGAACAGTCAGTCCCGCTCGGCGGGGCGGGTACCATTGGCCGGGCATGGCGTTTATGCCTGCCGCCTGCATCGGGCATGGCGGCCATAAAGGCAGGCTTGGTCATACTCCTGCACAGGCGTGCTTACAGGCCATGCCGCCAGAGATCCAGCACATGCAATGTGGCGGCCAGGGCGACGGCGCAGGTCACGGTCAACTGGCGGGCGCGATCGGTCTGCGCGCACAGGTCTGTGGTCCTGTTCCAGCCCAGCCTGTCATTGCCGCACATAAACATGAACGCCGCAAGGAGGGACAGAACCAGCCCGGCGGCGATATCGGCCGTACTCATGCGGCGCAGGCCAAGACGCAGGAGCAGCAGGGCCACAAAAACAGTCAGAAAACTTGTCCGCGACCAGGCCAGTCCCGTTCGTTCCCGCTGAACGCCACGATCTTTCATGTCAGTGCCTTACGCCGTCCGGCTGGGGTAAAACGTTAAGGCCAGAGCGTAGACTGCGCGCGGGTCGGCGGGGAAGGGGGGCGTGCTCAAAAAATCACGACTGGAAGCCTCTGTATTCAAGATCTTCTGCCGTTCAGGCTGGCATGCGCGGGCGTCTGCCGTTTTATGCAGGCCCGCTGGTTGTCGCGAGAATCCAGTTGACGAGGTCGCGCGCCGGTTCGGAAATATGGGGCGCGGTCTGCAACCAGTAGCCGCTATCGGGGCGGCGGAGCGGCTCACCCAGTGCCACAAGAGTGCCGTCCGCCAGGGCGTCATCCACCAGGCCTTTCCAGCCCAGCGCTAAGCCGTGGCTGGCAATGGCGGCCTGAATGACCAGGGTGTAGGTGTTCAGTGTAATGTCGCGCGGGCTTGGGGTGCGGGTTATGCCGGTGGCTGCGAACCAGTCCGTCCAGGTAAACCATGGCGGGTTGGGGGCGGCGTCCAGGTGCAGCAGGGGCATGCGGCCGATTTTGTCGGGGTGTTGATCCAGATCGTGGCGCTGTACAAAACGGGGGCTTGCGACGGGAATGACATTTTCTTCAAAAAGCTGCCGTGCCCCTTTGGGAAAATCCGCGCGCGCGCCGAACAGCACCCCCACCTCCTCGATCTCGTCAGGGTATGGGGTTGTGGTGGTGGAAGCAATGATATGCACTTCCGTATCGGGGTGAAGCTGGCGGAACTGGGCGACGCGCGGCATCATCCAGCATGACGCAAAGCCATAATCGGTAAAAAGCCGAATGGCGGACTGGCGTTCCATACGGCGGATGACCCGTGCCCCGGAATCGATCTCGGATACGGCAACCCCCGCCGCGCGGTGCAGCAGCCGTCCTGCGGGGGATAGCACACTGCCCCGGTGCCCCCGTGTCAGCAGCGGGGTTTCAAGCTGTGTTTCGAGCGAGCGGACCGTGTAGCTGACAGACGGCTGCGACAGTCCGAGTTCACGCGCGGCCGCCGTCAGGCTGCCCAGACGCCCCACGGCCTCGAACACACGAACCCAGCCAAGGTCCAGGGGGCGTTCAGTCATAATCCCTCTTTATGCGACGCATGGGACATATGCCGGTATGGCGGTGCCAGGTATTTAAGAATGCTATGTCCCGGCCTGCAAGGCAAAAGACGGTTTGCGCGGGGCTTGCCCGAAAACACCGTGGCATGCGCTTTCATGCATTGCGCGATGGTGGGCACAGGCGGCATACTAGGGACAAAACAGGAACGGCGGCAGAGCGATTTATGGCACAGTCAGACATTTCAGGCCCGCAGGCCATTCGCGTACGCGGGGCCCGTGTTCACAATCTGAAAAATATCGATATCGATATCCCGCGTGACCGGCTGACGGTGGTGACCGGCCTGTCCGGGTCCGGCAAGTCCTCCCTCGCATTCGACACCATCTACGCCGAAGGCCAGCGCCGCTACGTGGAAAGCCTGTCCGCCTATGCCCGGCAGTTCCTGGAACTGATGGGTAAGCCGGACGTGGATTCGATCGAAGGCCTGTCCCCCGCCATTTCCATCGAGCAGAAAACCACGTCCAGGAACCCGCGTTCAACCGTGGGGACCGTTACCGAAATTTACGATTACATGCGCCTGCTCTGGGCGCGTGCGGGGGTGCCGTATTCCCCCGCCACCGGCCTGCCGATCGAGGCGCAGACCGTCACCCAGATGGTGGACCGTATTCTGGCCATGCCGGAGGGCACACGGCTTATGCTGCTGGCCCCGGTCATTCGCGACCGTAAAGGCGAATACCGCAAGGAACTGACCGAACTCCAGCGCAAGGGCTTTACCCGTGTCCGGGTGGACGGCGCATTGTATGACATAGGCGATGTACCCAGCCTGAACCGCAAGCTGCGCCACACGGTGGAAGTGGTGGTGGACCGGGTGGTGGTCAAACCCGGTCTGGAGGCCCGCCTGGCCGACAGTTTCGAAACCGCGCTGGGCCTGTCGGACGGTATTGTCTATGCCGAGGAAGTCCGCCGCGACGGGGATGAGGCCGAGGCCGACAAGCTGGTATTTTCCTCGCATTTTTCATGCCCTGTCAGCGGGTTTACGCTGGAGGAAATCGAACCGCGCCTGTTTTCGTTCAACGCGCCGCAGGGGGCCTGCCCGTCCTGCGACGGGCTGGGGGTCGAGACCTATTTCAACCCCGCTCTTGTCGTGCCGGACGAATCCCTTTCCCTGCGTAAAGGGGCCGTCGCACCATGGAAAGATGCCAAATCTCCGCTTCTGGAACAGACGCTGAACAGTCTTGCCGCCCATTTTGACATCGACATGGACACGCCCTGGCGCGACCTGCCGCAGGACGCGCGTGACGGTATTCTCAACGGTGTGGACGATAACGTCGTGTTCACCTATCGCGATGGCAAGAAAGCCTATGTGGTTACCAAACCGTTTGAAGGTGTGCTCAAAAGCCTGCAAAAGCGTCTGGCAACCACGGACAGCATGTGGGTGCGCGAGGAACTTTCGCGCTACCAGTCTGAAAAACCCTGCCATGTCTGTCATGGCGCACGCCTCCGCCCCGAAGCGCTGTCCGTGCGGGTTGCGGACAAAACCATTGCCCAGGCGTCTGACCTGCCAATAGGGCAGGCGCTGTCCTGGTTCGACACGGTTCTGCCGACCCTGACCCCCCAGCGCGCGGAAATTGCCCGCCGTATCCTGCGTGAAATCGGAGAACGCCTGAAATTCCTTGATGATGTCGGGCTCGACTACCTGACCCTGTCGCGCGGGTCGGCCACGCTGTCGGGGGGGGAAAGCCAGCGTATCCGCCTTGCCAGCCAGATCGGCTCGGGGCTGACGGGCGTTCTGTACGTATTGGACGAACCCTCCATCGGGCTGCACCAGCGCGATAACGAGCGCCTTCTGGGCACGTTGCAGCGGCTGAAAAACCTGGGCAATACACTCATTGTTGTCGAACACGATGAAGATGCCATCCGGGCCGCGGACTGGCTGGTGGATATGGGGCCGGGGGCCGGGATCGGTGGCGGGCAGGTTATTGCCGTGGGCACGCCAGAACAGGTGGCAAAGGTGCCCGAAAGCCTGACAGGGGCTTACCTGTCCGGGCGCAGGCGGATCGACGTTCCCAAAACCCGCCGCAAGATCGACAAGAAACGCATTGTCACGCTCGAAGGGGCAAGCGGGCACAACCTGCAGGATGTGACCGCGCGTTTTCCGCTGGGTACGTTTACCTGCGTGACCGGGGTTTCGGGCAGCGGCAAGTCCACGCTGGTGCTGGACACGCTGTACCGCGCCCTGTCACGGCAGTTGATGGGATCGGGGGAAACGCCCGAACCCTATCGCCGGATCAAAGGTGTGGAACTGCTCGACAAGATTATCGATATCGACCAGTCCCCCATCGGGCGTACGCCGCGTTCAAACCCCGCCACCTATACCGACCTGTTCACCCCCATAAGGGACTGGTTCGCCGAACTGCCCGAAAGCAAGGCGCGCGGCTACAAGGCGGGTCGTTTTTCCTTCAACGTCAAGGGGGGGCGGTGCGAGGCCTGTCAGGGCGATGGCGTGCTCAAGATCGAGATGCACTTCCTGCCCGACGTGTTCGTGACCTGCGACGCCTGCAAGGGTGCCCGCTACAACCGCGAGACGCTGGATATCCGCTTCCGGGGCAAGACCATAGCCGATGTGCTGGCCATGAGCGTGGATGAGGCCTATCCCCTGTTTTCCGCCCAGACCCGTATTCGCGACCGGCTTGGGGTGTTGCAGAAAGTGGGGCTCGGTTACGTCACGCTTGGCCAGCAGGCCACCACCCTGTCAGGGGGGGAGGCCCAGCGCGTGAAACTGTCCAAGGAACTGGCGCGCCGTGCAACGGGTCGCACGCTGTATATTCTGGATGAACCCACAACCGGCCTGCATACCGAAGACGTGCGCAAACTGCTGGAAGTCCTGCATGCGCTGGTCGACCAAGGCAATACGGTGGTTGTTATCGAACATAATCTGGAAGTTATCAAAACCGCCGACTGGATCATCGATGTCGGACCCGAAGGGGGCAGCGGGGGTGGCCGGATCGTGGCCGAAGGTACGCCCGAGGACATTGCTGCCTGTCAACAGAGCCATACCGGGCGTTTCCTGGCTCCTCTTCTGGCCCCTCTCCGGGCGTAGGCGATCATGCTGAACAGGAAATATCCTGCCATGGCACTGGCCTGTCTGGCGGTCTGCGCGGTCCGTGGCGCGCATGCGCAGACATCCTGCCCCGCGCCGCAGGGCGTTGCGTTCGAACAGCAGAGCTGGACCGAAATCCAGCGCGACATAGGCTGCGGTTTTACGACGATCATCATCCCCGTGGGCGGTACGGAACAGAGTGGACCGTATATCGCGGTGGGCAAGCACAATGCGCGGGTGCAGGCCCTGGCGGACGAGATCGCGCGCAGGGCAGGCCATACGCTGGTGGCCCCGGTTGTGGCTTACGTGCCCGAGGGCTCGGTTTCGCCCCGTACGTCGCATATGCGCTTTCCCGGCACGATCAGTATCCCCACGGATGTTTTTGAAAAACTCGTTGCATCCGCCGCCGACAGTTTTCGCGTGCAGGGGTTCCGCCTTGTGGTACTGCTGGGCGACCATGGCGGGTATCAGGCCGCGTTGCGCAAGGTGGCGGACACGCTCAACGCCGCATGGCGCAGGAGCGGTGCCCGGGTCCTGTATGTGCCGGAGTATTACGACGTCGTTCCCCACCAGTACGCGGACTGGCTGCGGCAGAAAGGATATGGCGCGGATGTCGGCAAACATGCCGATCTGAGCGATACCTCCCTCATGCTGGCGGTGGACCCCGACATGGTGCGTGAACAGGCCCTGCGTCAGGCCCCGCCGCCTACGCCCGCACAGGGTATTTACGGCGGCGACCCCCGGCGGGCCACGGCGGCGCTGGGCCGTGTCGGGCTGGACATGCAGGTCAGCGCGGCTCTGGCGGCCATCGAACGGGCCCGCGCGCCGTAGGGCTGCCATGCGGGTAGCGTTGCGCGTTACCGGGGCCTGCGCCCCCCCTTGCAGATGCGTGCCGTGCCCGTCCCGCGCGGGTCGGGGCGTGGGTGCGCGTGCGATAGACGTTGCCAGCGCCCCATGCTAGAGACGGCGGGATTTTCCGCAAGGTTTTCCAGCGTTAGGCCAACAGGCGCAAAGGTTCAGGATTATGGGTGTAAAGCAGTATCTGGTGGCTGCGACCGCTATCGCCGCTCTCGCGGTCGGCACCGTGCAGGGCAATGCCCAGACGGCGGCACCCGCGACGGCCGTGCAGACCATTCCTGGCATGCCGCCGGTCATGGACCCGCAGAACCTGTACAGCGAAACATCGGCCGCTCATCTGTCCCCCGTCGTGGCGGATGACCCGGCGCGTGTGTATGTGCCGAACCTGCGTTCGAATGACGTGTATGTGATCGATCCTGCCACCAACAAGGTGGTGGACCGTTTCCCGGTCGGCAAAAGCCCGCAGCATGTCGTGCCGTCATGGGATCTGCGCACATTGTGGGTCACGAACAACGCCGAAGGCCGGACCGATGGCAGCCTGACCCCGATCGATGTCCACACCGGCAAGCCCGGTGAACCCGTGGCGGTGGACGATCCGTACAACATGTATTTCACCCCCGACGGCAAGTCCGCCATTGTGGTGGCCGAAGCCCGCAAGCGCCTCGACTTTCGCGACCCGCACACCATGGCCCTGCAACAGTCGGTGGATGTGCCGGACTGCGCCGGCGTGAACCATGCCGATTTTTCCATAGACGGTCGCTATGCGATCTTCACCTGTGAATTCGGCGGCCATCTGGTCAAGGTCGATACCGTCAACCACAAGGTGCTGGGCTATCTCAAGCTGTCGTCGGGCGGCATGCCGCAGGATATCCTGATTTCTCCCAATGGCAGGACATTCTACATTGCCGACATGATGGCCGATGGCGTGTTCACCGTGGACGGCGACCGTTTTGTCGAAACCGGGTTCATTCCCACCGGTGTGGGCGCGCATGGCCTGTATCCCAGCCGGGACGCCACTAAAATGTATGTGGCCAATCGCGGTTCGCACAAGGTCCATGGCAAGCCGCACAGCAAGAGCGGCGGCGTGTCGGTGATCGACTTCGCCACCAACAGGGTGGTGGCCGACTGGCCCATTTCCGGTGGCGGCAGCCCCGACATGGGCAATGTGAGTGCTGACGGCAAAAGCCTGTGGCTGTCAGGCCGGTTCGATGATGTGGTCTACCGGATCGACACGGCGGATGGCAGCATGATCAAGATCCCCGTCGGGGCCGAACCCCATGGCCTGACCGTCTGGCCCCAGCCGGGCCGTTATTCCATCGGCCATACGGGCATTCTGCGCTAGGCCGCGACTGCCATGCCCCGGTTGCCCTTCGGGTCGCCGGGGTATGGCTGCCCTGCGTCCGGCAGGGGCTGCGGGCCAGCCTAGCAACCGCAAGGCGGCTTGCGGTCTGACGGTGTAAACCGGGGGACCGGTGGGCAAGAATTTTTGATACCGGACTTGTCTTGTCCGTATTCCGGTGCCAACTGGAAGACAGCGCCAACTGACATAGTCTTGCGAACGGACCCCCCGATATGTTCATAGAAACCGAAGGCACCCCCAACCCCGCGACACTCAAGTTCCTGCCCGGCCGCGCCGTCATGGGCGATGCGGGCACGATCGATTTTATCGATGCGGATGCCGTGTCCGGGCGTTCCGCGCTGGCCGATGCGCTGTTTGCAATTCCCGGCGTGTCGCGCGTGTTTCTGGGCAATGACTTTGTGTCCGTCACCAAGGCGGACACGACCGAATGGGACGACCTGCGCGGGCAGGTACTGTCCACCCTGATGGACCATTTCGTGGCCGGTCGCCCGGTTGTGGCCGAGGGCGTGGGTGTGACGGAAGAGGCCATCGCCCCCGAGGATGCGGAAATTGTCGTCCAGATCAAGGACCTGCTGGACACGCGCGTACGCCCGGCCGTGGCGGGGGACGGTGGCGATATCGTTTTTCGCGGTTATCGCAACGGTGTCGTGCGCCTGACCATGCAGGGGGCGTGTTCGGGCTGCCCGTCCTCGCGTGCGACGCTCAAGCACGGGGTGGAAAACATGCTGCGCCATTATGTGCCCGAAGTGGTATCCGTCGAGCAGGTGGACTAGACTTCGGCACGACACCCTCTGTCGGCCAGACCGGGTGGTGGTACAGACCTGCCGCCCGGGGGCCGGAGCGCGGCCATGACAGGCCGGTTTGTCAGGCAGGTTCGCCAGGCCGGTTACGACAGATGGGGCACGACAGATCGACCGCGACAGACCGGGCATGACAGTACCGGCGACGACACCCGGCCATTGCCGGACAGGCACAGGACAACGGAGCAGACATGGTGGATGAGAGCGGGCTTGATGGCATGTTCAGAACGGCGCGCACGCCCCGGCGCTGGACAACCCGCCCGGTCGAACCCCACCTCTTGCGCCAGCTTTACGACCTGACCTGCCTGGGGCCGACCTCGGGCAATTGCAGCCCGGCGCGTTTTGTCTTCCTGACCGGTTCGGCGGCGCGCGAAAAGCTGCGGCCCGCCCTGTCGGCGGGGAACGTCAATCCGGTCATGGGGGCGCCACTTATCGTGATCGTGGCGCACGACCCTCTGTTTTTCGAACAGCTTCCCTTTCTGTCTCCGGGCGAGGACCTGCGGCCGTGGTTTGCGGCGGATGTCGGCCTGTCGGAGGAAACGGCGTTCCGCAACGGCACCCTGCAGGGGGCTTACATGATCATGGCCGCCCGTGCTCTGGGGCTGGACGTTCTGCCCATTTCGGGTTTCGACCAGTCTGCGGTCGAAGAGGCTTTCATGGCGGAATCCGGCTGGCGCGCCAATTTCCTGCTCTGCCTTGGCTATGGCGATCTGGGCAGCCTGCCGCCCCGCGCCCCGCGCCTTGCGTTCGAGCAGGCCTGCGTTGTGGTGGACTGAATGTCCTCAAACGCGGCTTTACGTGCTGACAGCCTGCCCCGGCGTATTCTGGTTCTCGATGGCAGCCCGGCGGGGGAAAACGCCTGTGGCATGGCCGCGTGCCTGAGTCATGACGGCCAGACCCTGACCCTGTCCGCCCAGCGGGTGGAGGCAGGCCGTCAGGCAGCGGAAGGCATAGCCCTGATCGCGGCGGATGTTCTTGCGCAGGCAGGCTGGCGTTCATCCGGCCTGCGTCATGCAGATTCACAGCCAGACCCCGTGGGAGGCGGTGCGCAGCCCGCCACCACGCACGGCATGACGCCATCGGCCCCGGTGCGCGGCAACGCCGTGCCCGAGGCAGGCCACGTGCCACAGCGCGTGTCGGCCGAGGTATCGCCACGTACGGGCGATACGCGGCCTGCGGGGGAACCCGACTGCGTGGCGGTGGTGGTTGGGCCGGGGTCCTTTACCGGGCTGCGGGCGTCCTGCGCTGTGGCGGCGGGGTATGCGCTGGGTGCCGGTGCGCGGCTGGTGGGGGTCACGCGGGGCGAGGCCCTGGCCCCCGCGCTGGAGGCCGAACTGGCCCGCCATAACGGGTCTGTCAGGTGCCGGGAAAACGTGCCGGCTACCGGTGCGGAGGGTGCGGGCCGGCAGGTGCCGGCAGGTGGGGCGCTGGACGGCTGGCTGGTTGTGACCGCCGCCCGCCGGGGCCGTGTGTTTGTAGAAGACCGGTCCGGCGTGCATGCCGTGGCTGAAGGGCAGGTACCCACGGTTTTGCAGGGCCGCCGCTGGCTGGTCGCGGGGGAGGCCCGCGCGGCATTGCCTCTGCCCGGTTCCGTGTTCAGCCCGCTCGAACACCCCACGGCCGAGCAGATTGCCCGTGCAGCCTGCAAACGGCTGGCAGGCGGCCTGCCCGCGCGTGATGCCCTGCCCCTGTATGTCGACCCGCCCGATGCCAAGCTGCCTGCCGACGGGCTGCGGGCCACACCGGTATGACAGTGCATTTGCCCCCGTTGCGGGCGCGGGCCTGACAGGCCCATGTCCGTCGTGACTGAAAAGGTCGGAGCAACCCATGCCGGTGTGCTGGCTGCCCTGCATGAGCAGTGTTTTGCACCGGCCGATCGGTGGAGTGCTGCCGCCATGGCCGAACTTCTGGCGCAGCCCGGAGTCGAGGCCACGATCCTGTGCGAAACCGCCCAGCCCTTGGGTTTTCTCATGCTCCGTCATACCCTGGACGAAGCCGAAATTCTGACCCTGTGTGTCGTGCCAGACGCCCGGCGGCGCGGTCTGGCCCGCCATCTGCTGACCCACGTCCTGAACGGCGCGCGGTGCGATCTGGGGGTGGAAACGGTTTTTCTGGAAGTATCGGTCAGCAACCCTGCCGCCACGCATCTGTATGCCTCGGCCGGATTTACCCGCCAGGGGCTGCGCAAGACCTATTACCCCGACGGAAGCGATGCGCTTGTCCTGGCCTGGACCTGTGGTTCCGGCGCAGGGGGCTGAACGCGGAACAGACGCGGCAGGGCACATTTGGCATGGGCCTGCAAGGCGGCCCGAAACCGGACAGGCGCAGGGTTGGTGTACCTACGGGGTACGCAGTCCGGCTTATTCACGCAGACGTTAAAATATTTGAATATCTAAAATTCTAAAACTGTATAAAAGTACTTTTAGCGAATAAGAAGAAGGGGTCAACCCTCTCTCCCCGCCGGGCCCGTACCGCGTGTCGTTCGCGGTACGGCTGGATCATGGTGTCCACTCAAACAAGGGTTCAAAGGGCTCTGGCCCCGATATCGGTGCGCCAGACCGCACCCGGCCAGGAAATGGCTTTTACCCCCGCATACGCGCGGGCCTGTGCCTGTGCGACGGTCTGCCCCAGCGCGCACACCGCCAGAACGCGCCCGCCTGCCACAACCAGTTCCCCCGCCATGTTCTGGCGCGTACCTGCCTGGAATACATACACGTCTTCCAGCGCCTGGGCGTTGTCCATGCCCTGAATGACGGCACCCTTTTCGGGCTCGCCCGGGTAGCCGCGCGCCGCCATGACAACACAGACCGACGCCTGGTCGGAAAAAGTGATGGGGGTCGTATCCAGCCGGTCCTCGGCCAGCGCCTTGAGTGCCGGCAGCAAGTCCGATGTCAGGCGGGGCAGCAGGGCTTCGGCTTCGGGGTCACCGAACCGGACATTGTATTCGATCAGCGACGGGCCATGCCCGGTCAGCATCAGCCCCGCGAAAATCACGCCCCGGAAGGGCGTGCCGCGCCGCACCATTTCGCGCAGCATGGGGCGCACCAGCAGGTCCAGTGCCGCTTCCTGCGCGTCGGGGCCAAAGCCCCTGGGGGGGGACACAGCGCCCATACCCCCGGTATTGGGCCCGGTATCGCCATCGCCAATGCGCTTGTGGTCCTGCGCCGCGCCGATCAGGGTTGCGGTCTCCCCCGCGCAGAACGCGAAAAGAGAGACCTCTTCCCCCACAAGGCAGTCCTCGATCACGACGCTGCGCCCGGCATCGCCCAGTGCGCCGCCGGTCATCATGTCGGTAATGGCGGCTTCGGCCTGTGCAACGTCGACTGCCACCACCACGCCCTTGCCGGCGGCCAGTCCGTCGGCCTTGACCACAATGGGCGCACCCTTGGCCCGCACATAGGCAATGGCCTGTGCCGCGTCGGTAAAGCGTTCCCATGCGGCGGTGGGAATGCCCGCCGCATCGCAGACTTCCTTGGTAAAGGTCTTGCTGCCTTCAAGCTGGGCGGCGGCGGCGCTGGGGCCTGCGCAGGCCAGCCCGGCCCGGGCGCAGGCATCGGCCAGCCCGGCCACCAGCGGGGCCTCGGGGCCGGGCACCACCAGGTCGACCTGCTGTTCGCGGGCAAAAGCGACCAGGGCCGTCACGTCATGCACGCCAATGGGCACATTGACGCCAAAAGCCGCCGTGCCGGGGTTGCCCGGTGCTATGAACAGGGCCGAGAGGTCGGGCGAACGCGCCAGTGTCTGGGCCAGGGCATGTTCGCGCCCGCCCGATCCAACCAGAAGTACGCGCATTCTTTTTCTCCCGCTTTCCATGTCCGCTCTTTCAGGGCGAGCGTCTGTAGCATAGGTTGGCGCAATGCACGAAGAGCCAGGACGCAATCCCCCCGCCCAGGGCCCCAATGGCGGCAATATTCCCGAATACAGCGTATCCGAAATTTCGGGTGCGATCCGCCGCACGTTGGAAGGTACGTTCGGCCGTGTGCGTGTGCGCGGCGAAATTACCGAGTTCAAGCGCTACCCGTCGGGGCATCTGTATTTTTCGCTCAAGGATGAGCAGGGCAAGATTTCGGGCGTGGTGTGGCGCGGTTCCGTCTCGCGCCTGGGGCTGGTGCCCGAGAACGGCGTCGAAATTATCGCCACAGGCAAGATCTCGGCCTATGGCGAACGGTCGAGCTACCAGCTTGTGGTCGAGCGCATGGAATACGCGGGCGAGGGCGCGTTGCTGGCCCGGATCGAGCGCCTGCGCCTGAAACTGGCCGAGGAAGGCCTGTTCGACACCGAGCGCAAGTGCACCATACCGCTGCTGCCGCGTGTGATCGGGGTCGTGACATCGGCCCAGGGTGCCGTGCTGCACGACATTCGCACTACCCTGAGCCGCCGTTTTCCCCGCCCGGTGCTGGTCTGGCCGGTGCCTGTGCAGGGCGAGGGCGCGCCTGCCCAGATTGTGGCGGCCATAGCCGGGTTCGACCGGCTGGACGGCACAGGCCCCATTCCCCGCCCCGATGTGCTGATTATCGCGCGCGGGGGCGGTTCGCTCGAAGACCTGATGGCCTTCAATGACGAGAGCGTGGTGCGGGCGGCGGCGGCCTGCCGTATTCCGCTGATTTCCGCCGTGGGGCACGAGACAGACACCACGCTGATCGACTTTGCCGCCGACCGCCGCGCCCCCACTCCCACCGCGGCGGCGGAAATGGCCGTGCCCGTGCGTACCGAACTGCTGGCCGATATCCAGCACAGGGCGGCGCGCGCGCTGGGGGCGCTGTCGCGGCTGCTCCAGGGGGGGCGGCTCAGGCTGGACCGCGCGGCAGGCGGCCTGCCCGACCTGCCCGGCCTGTTGCAGACGGCCCGCCTGCGGCTGGATGAAAGAAGCCACAGGCTGGGTGTTGCGCTGCCAGCCCTCGCGCAGCGCCGCCGGGCCGATCTGGTGGCGGTGGAGCGGCGCATGCCGGCGGTGGAAACGCTGCTGGCCGGGCGTGGCACGCGGCTTGCGGTTCTGGGCAACGGGTTGCAGGCAGGGCTGCGCAACACGCTCCAGCGCCAGAGTGGGCGCCTGGGCCAGGCGCGGGTCACACCAGCCCCGCTCATGGCCATCCTGCGCGAGAAGCATCTGGCCATGAACGGGGCCGGGCGGCAGCTTGAGGCCGTGTCCCCCCGGGCGGTGCTGGCGCGGGGCTACGCTCTAGTCACGTCGGGCGGGCACCCGGTTACGCAGGCGACGGGGCTGAAGGACGGGCAGCGGGTGGAACTGACCTTTGGCGACGGCACGCGGGATGCCACCATAGGCCGTGGCGGCGGCCTGCCGGTGCAGGGTGCGCTGGATTTCTGAACGTCTGCTGATTGGAGTCCCGCTAGCCGGATTCCCACAGCCAAACTCCCACTGGCCAAATTTCTGTGGACCAAACTCCGGCTGACCGGGGGGCGGGCCACGGGTCCGGTCAGCGCTGGTGCGGATGTCCCGCAGGCCGGACCGCATGACCTGCGGTGCGGCCCCGCTGTTGCCCCCCCCTGTTGAGCCTCCTGTTGAGCCCCTTTTGTATCGGGGCTATGCTGCCTGCCAGAAAAACGCGGCGGGGTGTCATGCCGTGTTGAAAGGCTGAGCGCATGGTCCGGTTGTTTCATCGCATTGTGGTTGTCCCCGGCCTGCTGGCCAGCCTCGGGCTTGTCGCGGGGTGCGCCAACACCGCGCAGCCCGCGCGCATACCGCCGCAGAGCTTCGCCCCCGGGCTGAACGCCGAAACCGCGAACCCCAATGAAAGTGCTCTGAAGAACGACCCCTCCGCCCCCACGGACACGCCGCTATGCGGCACCGCCGCGCGGGAGGCCATGGCCATGGCGGTGCAGAACTATCCGCAGCCGCTGGCAGTGGGCAGCGCCTGCACGCAGAATGCGTGTTTCAACACCCAGACCGGCACCTATATCGCAGCCGACGGCACGCGCCGGGTCTGCCGTTAAGCTAACCGCCGGGTGCGGCGCAGGCTGGCTTCTGCCTGCTGTGCCGGGCGTTCGGGGCGGGGCGTTCGGTGGCGGGTGTACAAAGGTCATATCCGGGGTCATGCCTGGGGCCATGCCCGGCCCGGCTTGTGTGCGAAGCTCTTTCCCGCCCGGCGTTTTGCTGGTAGGGGAAGACAGTTCGCGAGAGTGACGGAACGGTAGACGTAGTCGACTCAAAATCGACCGCCGCAAGGCATGGGGGTTCGAATCCCCCCTCTCGCACCATTTTTCCCCATCTCCGGCCAGAGGTCATGAACGCCCCTTTCCCTTCCGTGCTGTCCCGCCCGGCCACCCGCCCGCTCAATCCGTGTTTTTCCTCCGGCCCGTGCGCCAAGCGCCCCGGCTGGGATGTGTCGGCTCTGGCCGGTGCGCTGGTGGGCCGTTCGCATCGCTCGGCGGAAGGGCGCGCGCGCCTGAACGAGGTTATTGTCCGGTCGGCGGCCATTCTGGGCGTGCCCGAGGACTGGCGGGTCGGGATCGTGCCCGCGTCGGATACCGGGGCGATGGAAATGGCGCTGTGGTCCCTGCTGGGCGCGCGCCCGGTGGACGTGCTGGCGTTCGAGAGTTTTTCGGCCCTGTGGGCGCAGGATATCGTCTCGCAGCTCAGGCTGGACAATGCCCGCGTGCTTGAAGCGGAATATGGCAGCCTGCCCGATCTGGCGCAGGTGAACTGGGCGCATGATGTCGTGCTGGCCTGGAACGGCACCACATCGGGCGTGTGCCTGCCCCATGCGGATGTGATCCCCCCCACCCATGACGGGCTGGTGATCTGTGACGCCACATCGGCCGCGTTCGCCATGGACCTGCCATGGGACCGGCTGGATGTGGTCACGTGGTCGTGGCAGAAGGCGCTGGGGGGTGAAGCCGCACATGGCATGATTGCCCTGTCCCCGCGTGCGCAGGCCCGGCTTGCGACTTTCCAGCCCCCGCGCGCCCTGCCCAAAATCTTCCGCCTGACATCCAAAGGTGCGCTGATCGAAGGGATTTTCAAGGGGGACACCATCAACACCCCGTCCATGCTGTGTGTCGAGGACGCGCTGGACAGTCTGGAATGGGCACGCTCCGCTGGCGGTCTGGAGGGGCTGAAAGCCCGCAGTCAGGCCAGTCTTGCAGCGGTCAGCGAATGGGTGGCCCGTACGGACTGGGTGGAGTTTCTGGCCCGCAACGAGGCCGAGCGCTCATCCACCTCCATCTGCCTGCGCATTGTCGCCCCCTGGTTCCTGGCACTGGAACGCCCGGCCCGCATGGCGGCGCTGAAAAAAATGCTGGCGGTGCTGGAAAACGAAAAAGTGGCTTTCGATATCGGCAGTTATCGCGACGCGCCTGCTGGCCTGCGTATCTGGGGCGGGGCCACGGTCGAACCGGCCGATGTCGCGGCCCTGCTGCCCTGGCTGGACTGGGCCTTCGCCCAGATCGTGCCCGCCGCATAAAGGCGCGGGCTGCCCCAGAACCAAGGGGGGTGGTCAGGCGGAGTTTTCCGTTCTGGCCACCCCCTTTTTTCGTACATTGCCCCGTAGCATAACTGCATGGGGGCGGTTTTGTGCCCGCCTGGGGTGCCAGACAGGGCTCGCCGCTTTCTGTCTGGCAATGCTCTGAAACAGTGGCCCGACCCGCAGGGGGGCGCGGGGTTTGTTCAGGCCGGGGTCGGGGTGGGGCTGTCGGCCACCCCCCATGTCTGGTATCCGGGCTGTTTTATCCGTGTCTGGCCCGCCCGGTTTGTGGGCCCGACTTGCAGGGGTGCCTTGCAGGATCGGTTTTGCGGGCCCGGGTGAAGGGCCCGTCCGGTCTGGTCAGGGCCGCCAGCGGGTGGCCTGTTCCAGAAGTTTTGCAAGTACGGCACGGGTTTTGCCGGTTTTGGCCTCATCGATCGGCCAGGGTGCTTTTTCATGCGCGAGATAGATGTGCTGGGCTTTTTCAAGCTGAATGGCATGAATGTTCTGCCCGGGCTGGCCGTAATGCCGCGTGGTATACCCGCCTTTGAAGCGGCCATTCAGAACATGGGAAAAATCCTTTTCCTGTTCTGCTGTTTGCAGAACATCGGTCATAAGCCCCGCCGCGCAGGCCGCGCCGTCATTGGTGCCGAAGTTCAGGTCCGGCAGGGTGCCTTCGAACAGGCGCGGCACTTCGGTCTTGATGGAATGGCCATCCCATAAAACCGCCCAGCCCCACTGCGCTTTCAGTCGTGCCAGTTCCGCGGCCACCGCATCGTGGTAGGGCTGCCAGTAGCGGATGCGGCGTTCCTCTATTTCCGCGGCGTCCGGGGCCTGGCCGGGCAGGTAGATGGCGCTGCCGTCAAAGCTCAGTTCCGGTACAAGCCCGGTCTTGGGCCGGCCGGGATAAAGCCCCGCATCGTCCGGCCCACGGTTGAGGTCGATGACATAGCGCGAATAATTGGCCCGCAGCACGCCAATGCCCAGATCGGGCGCGCAACTGTAAAGCTGCTCCATATACCAGTCCGTATCGGGCAGTTGGCGGCCGTATTCCGTCATGCGTTCGGCCATGCCGGGGGCCAGTTCCGTACCCGCATGGGGCAGGGTGACAAGAACAGGTGCGGCGCCCTGCGTGAACGTGAAAACAGGTGCGGTCATGGGCGCTGTGTCTCCTGTCAGGAACGAAGGGTCGTGATAGCATGGTGGAACGCGGCTGTAATGCGGCTTTCATCCACATGGCGGCCATCCTGCACCACCCAGGCGCCATGGCACAGCACATCGCTGACCGGCAGGGTCGGGCAGGCGAACAGCGCGCTGTCCAGAACGGCGTCGCCCTGCAGGCCGGGCAGGGACAGCCCGTCCTCGCGCAGGATACAGGCGTCGGCCCGCTGGCCAACGGCAAGCTGGCCCGCGTTCTTGCCCAAGGTGTGGGGGGGCGTGCCCGCTTCTGGCGCGCCTGCCAGCCCGGAGGGCACCCCGGAGGCCACTCCGGGAGCCTGTTCGGACACCAGCCCGCAGGCCTGCGCGCCACCGGCCAGTGCCTGGGTGTACAGAAAGCGCCCGACCGAACCCGTCATGCCCGTGGGCAGGGCCTGGCACCGTTTCTGGGTGGCCAGTCTCTGCCCGTATTCCAGCAGGCGCAGTTCTTCGGCTGCGTTCAGCAGCACGTTGCTGTCGCTGCCAATGCCAAAACGCCCGCCCGCATCGATATAGTCCGCAAGCGGGAACAGCCCGTCGCCCAGATTGGCCTCGGTTATCGGGCACAGCCCCGCAACGGCGCCTGAATGCGCAAGCCGCGTGGTTTCCTGTGCGTCCAGATGGGTGGCGTGTACCAGGCACCAGCGGTCATCCACCGGCATTTCATCAAGCAGCCACGCCACCGGTCTGCGACCCAGTGCCGCCATGCAGTCCTCGACTTCCTTGACCTGCTCGGCAATGTGGATGTGAACGGGGCAGGTGGGCGGGGCCAGACGCAGCATTTCACGCATGTCGTCCCCGCTGGCGGCGCGGAGCGAATGCAGGGCGACCCCCGCCGTGACAGCAGGGTGATCGGGGTAGGTCGCGACAATGTCGGATATGACGCGCGCAATGAAATCCGGTGTGCTGGCAAAGCGTTTTTGTTCAGGGGCCAGCGGGCGGCCAAACCCTGCATGGCGATACAGGGTGGGCAGCATGGTCATGCCAATGCCCGCCTGCCGTGCGCCCTCGATCACGCTCAGCGCCATCTGCGCGGGTTGGGCGTAGGGCGTGCCGTCGGGGGTGTTGTGCAGGTAATGGAATTCCGCCACCTGCGTATACCCGGCCTTGAGCATGTCCATGTACAGTCTTGCGGCAATGGCGCGTAGCGTATCGGGCGTTATGCGTGCCGCCAGCGTGTACATCTGGTCCCGCCAGGTCCAGAAGGAATCCGACGGGTGGTGCCGTGCCTCCGTCAGCCCGGCCATGGCGCGCTGGAACGCGTGCGAATGCAGGCTGGGCAGCGGCGGCAGGGCGATATCGGCCCGCATGTCCTGCGGCTGTGGCGAGACCTGGGCTTCCACCTGGGTGAAAAACCCCCGCGCGTTGAAGGTCAGGCGCACATTGTCGTGCCACCCGTCGGGCAGCAGGGCCTGTTTGGCAAAAAAGGAAGAAAAACCCGCCGACTGAGACATGGACCCGCCTGTTTGGAGATCGGTTTTCTGGAAGACCGTTGCGTTACGATGCGCTTAGAACTAGACATGTATAGACGTATGAGGTCAAGGGCGGTATCGGGAGACGCGCATGTGGGATCGGTTGTGGATCGACGTCAATCTGGCGACGGACGCTACAGGAACCGGGCAGCCGGGGGGCGATGATTTCAGCATCATCCGCGACGGTGCCATTGCCGCCAAAGACGGTGTCATTGCCTGGGTGGGCCCGCGCGCGGATCTGCCCGGCACGCCCGAAAGCCTGGCGGGGGAGGTCATCTCCTGCCATGGCCAGTGGATGACGGCCGGACTCGTGGACCCGCATACCCATCTTGTGTTCGGTGGCGATCGCAGCGGCGAATTCGCCGAACGCCTGCAGGGCGTCTCCTACCAGGAGATTGCGCGCCGGGGGGGCGGTATTCTGTCCACCGTGCGCGCCACGCGCGATGCGAGCGAGGAAGACCTGCTCGACAGCACGCTCAGGCGTGCCCGCACGCTGGTTGAAAACGGCGTGACCACGGTAGAGATCAAATCCGGTTACGGCCTGCGGCTGGAGGATGAACTCAAGCAGTTGCGCGTTGCCCGTGCGGTGGGGCAGCACCTGCCGCTGCGTGTGCATACGACGTTTCTGGGCGCGCATGCCCTGCCGCCGGAATTTGCCGGGCGGCAGGCGGATTACGTCACCCATCTGTGCGAGGACATGCTGCCCGCCGTGGCGCAGGCCGGTCTTGCCGACAGTGTCGATGCGTTTTGCGAAACCATTGCCTTCACCCCTGCCGAGGTCGAACGGATTTTTACGGTCGCACGCGGCCTGAACCTGCCCCTGCGCCTGCATGCGGACCAGATGTCCGATCTGGGCGGCAGCGCGCTGGCCGCCCATTGGGGCGCGCTGTCGGCCGACCATGTGGAATACGCGACCGAAGCCGGGGCCCGCGCCATGGCGGCGTCGGGCACGGTGGCCATGCTGCTGCCCGGCGCGTTCTATTTCGTGCGGGAGGAAAAGCTGCCCCCGGTGGCCCTGTTCCGCGAACACGGGGTTGCCATGGGGCTGGCCACGGACTGCAATCCCGGCACGTCGCCCATCCTGACCCCCACAGGGGTCATGAACATGGCCTGCACCCTGTTCCGCCTGACCCCGGGTGAGGCTCTGGCCGGGCACACCCATATTGCGGCGCGGGCCCTCGGGCTGGGTGATACGGTGGGTCGCCTGCGGGTGGGCATGGCCGCCGACATGGCGGTGTGGGACGTCGCAGGCCCGCATGAACTGTCCTACTGGATCGGTGGCGTGCGGCCTACGGCGCGCGTGTTCGCGGGCCAGGTGGGCTGATTATTCATTTCGGCAGTGGTTAAGGCGTGCTGGCCTATGGCACTATAGGGTTTCTTTTCTGGGGTGGGGTGAAATCGTGTCGCAGGTTCTAGGGAGAGATAAGCCCGCAGCCCGGTATGAACAGGTCAAGCTGTATATTACCGAGCAGATCGAAACCGGCAAATGGGGCATTGGCCACCGCCTGCCGTCCGAAAGCGAGCTGGTGGAACAGCTTGGCGTCTCGCGCATGACCGTCCACCGCGCCCTGCGGGAACTGACGGCAGAAGGTGTCGTGACCCGTGCGCAGGGCGTGGGCACGTTCGTTGCGGAACCCGCGCAACGGGTCGAACTGCTGGAACTGCGCGATATTGCGGACGATATCCTGTCCAACGGCCATGTGCACAGCACCCGCATCATCGCACTCGATAGCATCCGGGCCGATAGCGACCTTGCCACCGCCTTCGGGCAGAGGCCGGGTGCCCGGCTGTACCATTCCATTATCGTTCATTACGAGGACGACACCCCCCTGCAGGTGGAGGAGCGTTTCGTGTCCTCCCACTTCGCGCCGGACTATCTGGATCAGGATTTTTCCCAGACCCACCCGCACCGCCACCTGTCCGCCATTGCCCGGCCGGAGGAAATCGAACACGTGGTGTTCGCCGTCACCCCCAGCCTGGATATCTGCCAGTTGCTGGAACTGGACGAGCCCGAGGCCTGCCTGCAGCTCATGCGCCGCACCTGGGTGGACGGGCGCGTGGTGATGAAGGGGATCTTCACCTATTCAGGCAGCCGCTACAGTTTTGTAGGGCGTTACCGGCCCTGACCGGGCGGGGGCGCAAGCCCCGCCCCACCCTTTGTGCGTGGCCGATACGGGCATAAAAATAGTGCCCGGCACAAAGGTTTTTCCGACATAAGGCAGATCGTTACGTTTTCAAGTTGACAGGGGCGCCTGACCTGCGGCACATGAATGTATATACAAGTACAGTCAAGGTGTGCGCCATGAGTAGCCCAACGTCATCCCGCCTTTCCAACGATCGTGTCATCCGCGCGGCCCACGGTTCGCAACTTACCGCGAAAACCTGGCAGACCGAGGCAGCCCTGCGCATGCTGATGAACAACCTGGACCCCGAAGTGGCTGAAAAGCCCTCCGAACTGGTTGTTTATGGTGGAATCGGCCGTGCAGCCCGTAACTGGGAATGTTACGACCGCATTGTCGAAAGCCTGACCACGCTGGAAGCGGACCAGACCCTTCTTGTCCAGTCCGGCAAGCCAGTGGGCGTGTTCCGCACGCATGAAAATGCGCCGCGTGTGCTGATCGCCAACTCCAACCTGGTGCCGCACTGGGCGAACTGGGACAAGTTCAACGAACTCGACCGCGCCGGCCTGATGATGTACGGCCAGATGACTGCGGGTTCGTGGATCTATATCGGCAGCCAGGGCATTGTTCAGGGCACGTACGAAACCTTTGTCGAAATGGGTCGCCAGTATTACGGCGGCGATCTGACCGGTCGCTGGATTCTGACCGGTGGCTTGGGCGGCATGAGCGGCGCGCAGCCTCTGGCCGCTGTCATGGCCGGGGCATCCATGCTGGCCGTGGAATGTGAACCGGGCCGCATCGAAAAGCGCCTGCAGACCGGCTACCTCGACCGCAAGGTGGACACGCTGGACGAGGCGCTGGAAATTATCGATGCCGCCTGCAAGAGTGGCAAGCCCGTCTCTGTCGGGTTGCTGGGCAACGCGGCCGAAGTGTTCCCCGAACTGGTGCGGCGCGGTATCCGCCCCGACGGCGTGACCGACCAGACATCGGCCCATGATCCGCTCAATGGCTACCTGCCAGCGGGCTGGACCCTCGAACACGCCGAGAAAATGCGGATTACGGACCCGGCCGCGGTTGAGAAAGCAGCCAAGGAGTCCATGAGGCTGCATGTCGAAGCCATGGTGGCGTTCCACCGCATGGGTGTTCCGACCTTCGACTACGGCAACAACATCCGCCAGATGGCGTTTGAAGTCGGCTGCGAGGATGCGTTCGCATTCCCCGGTTTTGTTCCGGCCTATATCCGCCCGCTGTTCTGCCGTGGCGTGGGTCCGTTCCGCTGGGCCGCACTTTCGGGCGACCCGGAAGATATTTTCAAGACCGACGCCAAGGTCAAGGAACTGCTGCCCGACGACAAGCACCTGCACAACTGGCTGGACATGGCGCGCGAGAAGATTCACTTCCAGGGTCTGCCGTCGCGTATCTGCTGGGTGGGTCTGGGCGACCGTCATCGCCTTGGCATGGCGTTCAACGAAATGGTGGCCAAGGGCGAACTCAAGGCCCCGATCGTCATCGGTCGCGACCATCTGGACAGCGGCTCCGTCGCCAGCCCCAACCGCGAGACCGAAGCCATGCGCGACGGTTCGGACGCCGTGTCCGACTGGCCGCTGCTCAATGCGCTGCTCAACACCGCTTCGGGTGCGACGTGGGTTTCCCTGCACCATGGCGGCGGCGTAGGCATGGGCTTCTCGCAGCATTCGGGCATGGTGATCGTGGCTGACGGCACGGAGGAAGCGGCCCAGCGCCTTGAACGCGTGCTGTGGAACGACCCCGCGACCGGCGTCATGCGCCATGCCGATGCGGGGTACGACATTGCCGTATCCTGCGCCAAGGAAAAAGGGCTCGATCTGCCCATGATTACAAAAGGCTGAGACCAATGGCCAATAGTTTCGTTCTTACTCCCGGCCAGCTCGACCTGGCCACCCTGCGGCGCTTCGTGTTCGAAACACCGTCCGTGACACTGGACCCCGCGGCCCTGGATATTCTGGCCGAAGCCGCGCGTTCGGTTGACCGGATCGTGGCAGGTGGGGCCGCCGTTTACGGTGTGAACACAGGTTTTGGCAAACTGGCCAAAACCCGTATCCCCGATGACAGGCTGCGCGACCTCCAGCGCAATCTCGTGCTCAGCCATGCGGCGGGTATCGGCAAGCCGCTGTCCGAACGGGTCGTGCGTCTGATCCTGCTGCTCAAGGCCAATGGTCTGGGGCGTGGGTTCTCGGGCGTGCGTCCGCAGATCGTGCAGTTGCTGCTGGACATGCTCGACCGTGGCGTCATTCCCGTCATTCCCGAAAAAGGCTCTGTCGGGGCGTCGGGCGATCTGGCGCCGCTGGCCCATATGTCCGCCGTGCTGATCGGTGAGGGTGAAGCCTTTTTCAAGGGCGAGCGCCTGCCGGGTGCGGACGCCCTGCGTGCCGCCGGTCTCGAACCGGTGGTGCTTGGCCCCAAGGAAGGGCTCGCCCTGCTGAACGGCACGCAGACCTCCACCGCGCTGGCGCTGGTGGCCCTGTTCGATGCCGAACAGCTTTTCCAGGCAGCACTGGTCACGGGTTCGCTCACGCTGGACGCGGCACGCGGCACGGATGCGCCGTTCGACCCGCGCCTGCATACGCTGCGTGGCCAGATCGGGCAGATCGAATGCGCCGCCGTCTATCGCGACCTCATGCAGGGTTCGGGTATCCGCGCCTCTCATCTGGAAGGGGATGAACGCGTGCAGGACCCGTACTGCCTGCGCTGCCAGCCCCAGGTCATGGGCGCAGCGCTGGACAGCCTGCGTCATGTGGCGCGCGTGCTGCTGGTCGAAGCCAACGCAGTGTCCGACAACCCCATTCATTTCCCCGATACGGACGAAATGATCTCGGGCGGTAACTTCCATGCCGAACCTGTCGCCATCGCCGCCGACCTCATGGCGATCGCGGTGTCCGAAATCGGTGCGATTGCCGAACGTCGCCTTGCCCTGCTGGTCGACCCGAGCATGAGCGGCCTGCCGCCCTTCCTGGTCAATGACAGCGGTGTAAACTCCGGCTTCATGATCGCGCAGGTGACGGCGGCGGCTCTCGCGTCCGAGAACAAGACACTGGCCCATCCTGCCAGCGTGGACAGCCTGCCCACCTCCGCCAACCAGGAAGACCACGTGTCCATGGCCACGTTTGCAGCCCGGCGCGTTGGAGATATCAACGACAACGTGCGCACCATTCTGGGCATCGAGTATCTGGCAAGCGTGCAGGGCCTGGACTTCCTGGCTCCGCTCACATCGTCCGACGCACTTGTGCGGGCGGCGGCGGCGCTGCGCGAACAGGTGCCGTTCTTTGCCCAGGACCGGCTGTTCACCACGGATATGGAAGCAGCCAATGCCCTGATCGCATCGGGTGTGCTGACAAAAGCCGTGTCCGGCACACGGGCTCTGCCAACGCTTGAGGCTGTCTGATGGACGATGGCGCGTTTGCCGGACTGTCCGAACAGGCGCGCCATCGGCTGCCGCGACTTTTTGCGGATTATATTGACGGGGGCGCCCATGGTGAACGTACCATGGCGCGCAACCGTGCGGCCTTCGCGCAATGGGGTGTCACGCCCCGTGGCCTGCGCGACGTTTCTGCCATAAACCTGACGACACAGTGCTTTGGCCGGTCATGGTCCCTGCCTGTGTTCGTGGCCCCTGTGGGGTTCGCGGGCATGTTCCATGCCCACGGCGAACAGGGTGCCGCCTATGCCGCCCACAAGCGCGGCGTGGGTATGGGGGTTTCGACCTTCTCCATCGCACCCATGGAAAAAGTAGCCGCCACGGGTGCGGATCTCATGGCGCAGATCTACGTTTTCCGTGACCGCGCACTGACGCGCGACATGCTGGACCGTGCGCGGGCCTGCGGCATGGACGGTATTATCCTGACGATCGACACCGCTATTACCCCCGTGCGCGAACGCGACGTGCGCAACGGGTTCCGGCATCTTGCAAGGCCCACGGCAATGCAGATGGCGGGGCTTCTGCGCCATCCGTCCTGGCTGTACGGCCAGGTGCGGGGTGGCGCCATGCCGAATGTGGGCAACATTGCCGCCTATACGTCATCACGCGGGGTCATGGCCCAGGCGCGTGACGTGGTGGCCCAGATCGACGCGGGCCTGGACTGGGACGACCTGGCCTGGCTGCGCGCGACATGGGACGGCACGCTTGTCGTCAAAGGTATCATGCACCCCGATGACGCGCTCCGTGCCGTCCAGATCGGGGCTGACGGGCTGATCGTCTCCAACCATGGCGGACGGCAGATGGACCCGGCACCGGCAACGCTGGATGTGCTGCCCCTGATCGCCCAGGCCGTTGGCGGGCAGATCGATATCATGCTCGACAGCGGTATCCGCCGTGGGGGCGATGTGGTCGCGGCCCTTGCACTGGGGGCCAGTGCGGTTTCCATCGGGCGGCCATGGGCCTGGGGCCTTGCCGCGCAGGGTGCGCGGGGCGTGGGGCTTGCGCTCGACACGCTGGCCCGTGAAGTGGCGGATGTCATGGCGCTGGCGGGCCTGCCCGACATTGCGGCGGTGCGCAACGTCGGGCGTAATGCGCTGTGGCAGTTCTGAAACGCGCGTAACCGACAAAAATCACGCGTTTTTCAATAATTTTTCATAACCAATGTCTGGCATAACGTGGCGTGTTGCGTCGCGCGCCCGCGCGGAACGGGTGGGCCATTGCCTGCTGGCGCCCGCCGTTGCCAGTCACGTCGTGTTGGAGACGGTGGCTGGCAACGGGCCGGATGTCAGCTGGCTTGCGCTTTGGGTTTTTGTGACTCGCTGATACGGCCGATGATATAGTCCCCGGCGGATACGGGTTCAAAAAACGCCTCTGTACCAGCAGGCAGGTTCAGGTCGCGGGGGTCAACGATCGCATCGTAGTCCGGGTCGTAGAAAGTCGCGATCGACAGGCGTTCCTTGCCGGAACGGTTTGTGACCCGATGCATGTTGGAATGATAGCGGTTGTTCGACCACCGGCACAGAAGATCGCCGATATTGATGACCAGCGTGCCGGGAATGGGCGGGGCGGGAATCCAGTTGCCATCGGCCCCCTGCACGTCCAGCCCGCCAACACCGTCCTGCCAGAGCAGTGTAATGCACCCGTAATCGGTATGGGGGGCAACGCCGAACTGGTCATGTTCGCGTTCAGCGGGGTGGGGCGGATACCAGATGGCCTGCGTCCGCTGGAGCGGACGGTCGTATTTTCCCATGAAAAAATCGGGTGCAATACCAAGTGAGCACGCAACCGCGCGCAGCAGGGCCTGCCCGCATGCTCCTACGGCTTCGAAATAATCCTCCATCGCGGTGCGGAAGGCAGGGCGGCCTGCGGGCCACTGGTTGGGGCCGCGCAGCGGCTGTCCCGCCAGCACGGCCGGATCATCCGGGGGGAGTTCCAGCCCGATCTGGAAAAATTCCTTATAATCGGGGTTATCGGCGCCATACATGATGGTACGGTTGAGCGCGTTGAAGCCGCGTACGGCTTCCTTGGGTTTGCAGGCCAGTTTTTCTTCCATGGGGGCATGGAAGAAGTCGAACGCTTCATGGCGGACACGCTCGATCAGTTCCTCGGGAATGCCGTGATTGCGCACGTAGCAGAAGCCCGAGGTGGTGAACGCGTGGCCGATCTGCGCGCCCGCCGTGGCATAGTCGCCCTGCAATGCAAGGCTCAGATCAATGATGGGGAGATACGCCGTCTCGCTCATGATGTACCTTGTCTCTGAAAAGGGGACCCTGAAAAAGGGGATCAGGATAGGGTGGGAAGAAGCACGCTCACGAGACAGCCCGGGCGGTCTATCTGCGGTGTTGCGTGCAGGGGCTGCGCGCCTGTTGCCCCAATGGCGATCATGCCGGGGGCCAGAAGGGTCTCGTGGCCTTCAAGCCGCCATGCGCCGCCCAGGGGCAGCAGAAACGCCATATGGTCGCGGGCCAGGTCGGTGGGCCGTGTATGGCAGTGCATTGTGGCCCCGAGTGTCGGGACCGCCATCAGGTTGAAGGCCTGCACGGGTGCGGCATGGCATGTGGCAAAAACCGCCTCATCCCCCGAAAAATGCACGATATCGCCAGCATCCTGCAGAATGCGCGGGCCCGTGCTCAGCCCGTTCAGGGTGAGTGTGCCGTCGCATGCCAGCGCAAGGCTGCGCTCAAAACCGGGAAAGAACGAAAACGCGCAGTCCCGTGTGATGGAGGCCAGGCTTATACGCCACAGCGAACCCGCCGCACCGTCCTTGCCAGCCGGACTTGCGGCGATTTCCCGCGTTTTTCCCGCTCCGTTGCGCCATGGCACGAGGGGAAAGCCGTCCAGTTCCGCAAAAATCATGCTCATGCCGGCAGGTCGGCCCGGCTGCTCACGGGCGGGAGCAGCTTGCCGGGGTTGAGAATCCCGTTGGGGTCCAGCGTATGTTTGATGGCGCGCATGACATCCAGCGCCACGCCGTCGTGCTCGTCGGGCATGAACTCCATCTTGGCCAGCCCCACGCCGTGTTCACCGCTGGCGGACCCGCCGAGCGAAAGCGCGCGGGCAATAATCTTGCGGTCCAGTTCATGCGCTCGGGCCAGACCGTCTTCTCCCGGCGGGACCAGCATGACCGTATGGAAGTTGCCATCGCCGATATGACCTACGATGGGGGCGGTAATGCCCGATTCCTCGATATCTTTCTTTGCACCCAGGATCATGTCCGTCAGGGCCGAGATCGGCACGATGGCATCGGTCGAAATACCGGTAAAACCGGGCCGGTAGGCAAGACACGCCCAGAAAACCGCGTGGCGGGCTTTCCACAGTTCGGCGCGTTCCTGCTCGCGGGTGCTCCAGGTAAAGGCCGAACCGCTGTTTTCGGCCACGATTTCCTCGACAATGGCCACCTGTTCGCGCACGGCTTCCGGCCCGCCCGCGAATTCGAAAAACATGGTGGGGACGGGGCGAAAACCCTCAAGTTTTGAAAAGCGGATGCAGGCGTCCATCTGCACGTCATCGAGCAGTTCCATGCGGCCGATGGGCACGCTCATCTGCATGACCTGTACGGCGGTCTGCACGCAGTCGGCCAGCGTGTCGAACTGGCAGACTGCGGCGGCCAGGGTTTCGGGCACGCCATGCAGGCGGAGCTGCACTTCGGTAATAATGCCCAGCGTGCCTTCGGAACCGATCATCAGATGCGTAAGGTCATACCCCATGGCCGACTTGCGCACCCGTCGGCCCACCTGCATGATCCGGCCATCGGCCAGAACAACAGTCAGGCCCAGCACGTTTTCACGAATCGTGCCGTAGCGGACCGCCCCCGTGCCCGATGCGCGGGTCGCGCACATGCCGCCGATCGTGGCTTCACCGCCCGGATCGACGGAAAAGAACAGCCCCTGGTCGCGCAGGTAGGCGTTCAGGGCATGGCGCGTGACACCGGCCTGCACGCGGCAGTCCATATCTCCCGCGTTGACTTCCAGCACCTCGGCCATGCGGGACAGGTCGAGCGAAATACCGCCTTCAACAGCGTTGACCTGCCCTTCGAGCGAGGTGCCGGCCCCGAAGGGGACCACGGGCACCCGCCATGTGTTGCACACCCGCAGAACGTGCGAGACATCCTGCGTGCTTTCCACAAAAACCACGGCATGGGGAAAATGCCGCTCATGGTAGCCTTCGCCATGCGCGTGCAGTTCGCACACGGACGGGTTGCGCGACAGGCGCTCTGCAAAATGCGGGGCCAGTTCGGCAATGGCGGCGTCTATGCGGTTTTCAACGGTCATGGTCTGGGCTGTCATGTCGGGTGTTCGCGTATCTGGTGTTGTCATGTGCGGGGGCGGGGCCTGTGCTGGTTTATGCCTCGACCGTCGCGCGGGCGCCAGTCGCCTGCCCGGCGGACTGCCCGGCAGGCTGCGCGGCCAGGATCGCGGTCAGGGCCGCCAGGAAGCGTGCGGTGTCTTCGGGCAGGCCGATGCTCACACGCGTCCAGTGCGTGTAGCCCCGTTCCTTCCAGGGTTTGACAATAATGCCCTGGTGCAGAAGGGCCTCGGCCAGATCCGCGGAGGACATTGCGGTTTCGAAGAACAGGAAGTTGCCGTAGGACGGCGCGACCTTCAGCCCCAGCCGGTGCAGTTCGGTCCGCAGGCTTTCCCGCGCGTGGTTGGTTTTTTCAATGCTCTGGCGCATTTCGGCCATGCCGTCCAGCGCCCCCAGGGCTGCAAGCTGGGCTGCAATGTTGGTGTTGAACGGATCGCGCACCAGCCCCAGCGTATGGGCGATGGAGTCGTCGGACGTAATGGCGTAGCCGATTCGGAGCCCGGCCAGGCCATAGGCCTTGGAGAACGTGCGCAGCACGATCCAGGGGCGTTCCTGCTCACGCAGGATGGCGCGGGCATCGGGGTAGGCGGGGTCCGTTTCGGCGTATTCGCGGTAGGCTTCATCCACCACGACAAGGCAGTCCGCCGGGCAGGCGGCAATAAGGGCGCGCAGGTCGGCGGCCCCCATCATGCAGCCGACCGGATTGGACGGGTTGGAAAAAATCAGCATTTTGACGGGCTGCGCCAGAGCCGCATGCAGGGCGGGCAGGTCGAATTCGCACTCGGCGGTGACCGGCACCGCCTCCACGACGCCGCCCATCATCTCGGAGGTGAGGATATGCAGCCCGAAGGAGGGCAGCACGGTCACGACCCTGTCGCCCGCGCTGACATAGGCTTCGGGGATCATGTGAATGATCTGCTCGGACCCGTTGCCCAGCACGATGCGGGAGGGGGATT
Source organism: Acetobacter sp. (assembly GCF_047723915.1). Classification (GTDB taxonomy): domain Bacteria; phylum Pseudomonadota; class Alphaproteobacteria; order Acetobacterales; family Acetobacteraceae; genus Acetobacter. Next base: position 37,451 of record NZ_JBDOBQ010000018.1, read on the forward strand.
CGCCCATATGCCGGGCCAGTGCGTCCTTGAGCGCCTGGTCGGCTTCGGGGTAGAGTGCCACCTTGTGGCCAAGCCCCGCGAGAGCGTCATGAACAGGTGACGGTGCACCATAGGGGTTTTCGTTGCTGCCCAGCTTGCTGATGGTGGACACACCGTACCGCGCCTGAACGGCCTGGGTGCTGAGCCCGGCATTGTAAGGCGGAAGATGCGCCACTTCCGGCCGGCAGGCGGGGGCGCGGGAACTGGCTGTTGCGGCGGGTTTGGAGGACATGACCGGGTTTCTCCTGTTCAATCTTGTACATACAAGCACATTAGAATTCGTTGGTCGAGCGGAATTAGTTCGCCGCCGCCGTATGCGGGAAAGGGCGTAATATCTCTACTGAATCTCGGAGTTGCGGAGAAAAATATCCCATATCATTTCGAAATGAGATTGACCTATCTTGTACAGACAACATAGAGTCACATCAGTTTCAGCCGCGTGGGATTTCCTGAATCATGACACAGATCGTATCAGCCATTCCCGGACCTGAAGACGTCGAGTCCTTCCAGCGCGATGGCGCCGTTGTCCTGCGCGGCGTCTTTGCCGGCTGGGTCGAAACCCTGCGCGCCGGGGTGGATCGCCTGATGGCCGACCCCAGCCCGCTGGAACGGTCCTACCAGCCCGAAGGCTCGGCCCCGTTTTTTCAGGATCTGTGCAACTGGCAGCGCATTCCCGAATTCCGTGCGTTTGTGGAGCAGTCGGGTGTGGGCGCAGTCGCCGCGGCCCTGCTGCGCGCGCGTGAGGTCCGGTTTTTCCACGACCATGTGCTGGTCAAGGAACCCGGCTCCTCCATTGTCACGCCCTGGCACCAGGACCGGCCCTATTATTGCGCGCGCGGGCCCAAAACCGTCAGCCTCTGGATTCCGCTCGACCCCGTGCCCGCGTCCAACGCGCTGGAATGTGTTGCGGGGTCGCATCAATGGGGCATGGACCACAAGCCCATGCGCTTTGACGGCACCCCCCTTTACGCCGGCGACGACAGCACCCCCATGCCCGATATCGACGCCAACCGCGATGCGTACCGGATCCTGGGCTGGGACATGGCCCCGGGCGATGCCGTCGCCTTCGATTTCGGCACCGTTCACGGCGCTGCGGCAACGCTGGGCGCGGTTAACCGCCGGCGCGTGTTCTCTGCCCGGCTGGTGGGAGAGGGCGCGACCTTTGCCGACCGTAACGGCAAGGGGTCTCCGCCGCTCGCGCACCTGACCCTGCGCGACGGCGACCCGCTGGTGGCTGACGACTTTCCCGTTCTGTATTCCTGTCCGACGTGAGGGCGCGCCACCTTCTGTGCGGGCTTGCGGCTGCGGCGCTGTTCTGGGCGCCAGCCGCGCGCGCGGGCTGCCTGGACGACATCCGCGCGGCCGGCGTCATGCGGGTGGGCAACGGGCTGCTGGGGGCGCATCCCTCCCTCTGGCAGGACAGGAACGGTGTCTATCACGGTATTGACGCGGATGTGCTGAGCGAGCTGACACGGCGCATGGGCCTGCCCCGTTCGGAGTTCATCATTACCGAATGGGCGACCATGGTGCCGGGGCTCAAGGCCGGGCGATGGGACATCATCCTGTCCGACACCAACATCACGCAGGAACGCCGGGTGCTGGGCCATGTGCTGTTCTCGACACCGTATTTCATGCTGTACGACTATATTATCGTCCCGCAGGATTCCCCCATCCATAGCTTGGCCGACATGAAGGGCAAGGTCATCGGTTCGGTTTCAGGCACGAACGATTCCGCCACCGCCCACCGGCTCGTGGAACAGGGTATTGGCGCGTCCGTGGCCGATTACGATACGTTCGGTGATCCGTTCATTGCCCTGCGCAACGGGCAGATCGACGCCATTGTGGTGGACCAGGGCACGCTTCAGGCGCAGCGGGCGCATTTTCAGGGCTTGCGCACCATTGGCGATCCGGTGTTCTACACGCCCAAGCCGCGATGGGCCAGGGCGGAGGCCGCCGCGTCCTACAGGCTGGGGAGCGAAGGAGTTGTGGTGCGCGAGGCCTGTCCGGACCTTCTGGCGGCGATCGATACCGCACTTGAGGGCATGCGCGCGGATGGAACGCTACGCGCGATTCTCAAGCGCTACGATGTGTGGGAACCCCAGCAGGACCACCTGATCAGGGTGCCGGGACAGGATTGAGCACAGCGCATGTATAATTTCTTTTTCCATGAAGTGCCCGAGCACCTGCCCTTTCTGTTGCAGGGCGCGCTCGTCACGATCGAGCTGTCCCTTATTTCCATGCTGCTGGGCACGCTGCTGGGGTTTGTGCTGGCCGTGGGGCGCATGGCCACCAGCCGGCTGGTGCGCTGGCCGCTCGACGCGCTGGTCGAGGTGGTGCGCGACACGCCGCTGATCGTGCAACTACTGCTGATCTATTTCGCCCTGCCCGAAATCGGGATCGTGCTCAATGCGTTCTGGGCGGGCATAGCCGGGCTTACGCTCAACCTCGCGGCCTATCTGTCCGAGGTGTTCCGCGCTGCCATTCTGGCGGTGGATAGCGGGCAGCGGCAGGCGGCGGTGTCGCTGGGCATGTCGCGTGTCGCGGTGTACCGCCGTGTGATCGTGCCGCAGGCGGCCCTGGCGTCGCTGCCGACGCTGGGGGGGTATTTCATCGCCCTGCTCAAGGACTGCTCGCTTGTGTCCTTCATTTCGGTCAACGAACTGCTGCGCCATGCGACAATCGTCATTTCCGACACGTTCGACAGCATGAACACCTATATCATGGTGGCGATCATCTATTTCGTCATGAGTTTCGCCAGCGCACGGGTCATCCGCTATATCGAACTGCGGCTGACCCCCCAGGACCGCCGCCAGACCGTGAGCGTGCCATTGACCATGGACAAGGAGGGCGCGCGATGACCGTACAGCCTGGCGAACGGACGGATGCTTCCGCACCCATTCTGACAATACGCGGCCTGCACAAGGTTTTTCGGGGTAACGCCATTCTCAGGGGGGTGGACCTGTCCCTGCACGAAGGTGAGATCGCCTGCCTGATCGGTTCAAGTGGTGCCGGCAAGTCGACCATTCTGCGCTGTATCAATTTTCTCGAACGCCCCGATGCGGGTGAAATCACGGTGTTCGGCACGCCGCTGTGCTGGCAGGCCGGGGAATGTGTGCAGATCGCCCCCGAGCGCACGGTGCAGGCCGCCCGGGCCCGCATGCCCATGGTGTTCCAGCATTTCAACCTGTTCTCGCACCGCACCGTGATGGAAAACGTCATGGAGGGGCAGGTCGTGGTCCTGCGCCGCAGCAAGGCGGAAGCGCGCGACCGGGCGCGGGACTGCCTTGCCCGTGTGGGCCTGCTGGACCGTGCGGATTTTTACCCCCGCCAGCTTTCGGGCGGGCAGCAGCAGCGTGTGGCCATTGCCCGCGCCCTTGCCATGTCCCCCAGCCTGATCCTGTTCGACGAGCCGACCAGCGCGCTGGACCCCGAACTGGTGCAGGGCGTACAGGGCGTGATCCGCGACCTGTCGGCCGAAGGCATGACCATGCTGATCGTCACCCACGAAATGCGCTTCGTGCGTTCCATTGCGCAAACGATCCATTTCTGCGAAGGCGGGCGGATTGCGGAAAGCGCGCCTGTTAGTGAAATTTTTGGTTCGGACGCGCATGCGCGCATTCGCGCGTTCATGGAGGTTACTCATGGTTGAACCCCGTCTTTTCCATTCCGGAACAGTCCGGTCATGACGGTCCAGACAGGGGTTAGCGAACACGACCCCGATTTCCTTCCCGATTCGGCGGTTGAATTCCAGACCATCTATCCCGTTGCGGAATCCGAACGGCATGGCCGGGCGCGTGACCTGTTCGCCCTGTGGTTCGGCGCGAACATGACCATGCTGACCGTCACCACCGGTGGCGTCATGCGTGGGACGTTCCATCTCTCCCCCCTGACAGCGCTGCTGGCGGCGGTGGTGGGCAACCTGGTTGGCGGGCTTTTCATGGCCCTGCACGCGGCCCAGGGCCCCCATCTTGGCATTCCGCAGATGGTGCAGTCCCGCGCGCAGTTCGGCATGCTGGGTGCGGCCCCCATGACAGCGCTGATCGTGATCATGTTCCTGGGGTTTTCGGCTTCCAACCTCGTGCTGGGCGCGCAGGGGCTCGCCACCATGGACAGCCATGTGGGCGGGGTGCCCGGCATGGTGGTGGTGGCGCTGCTTTCGCTCGTTCCCGCAGTACTCGGCTACCGCGCCATTCATGTCGCGACACGTTTTGCCTCGCTGTTCTGCGGGTCGGCGGTGGCAATCTGCCTTGTCGTGACCCTGCGCCACGTCCCGCTTGACGCCGGGTGGTGGCTGGGCGGCGGGCATGACACCGTGCCGGGTTTTCTGGGCGCCATGTCGCTTGCCGCCCTGTGGCAGATCGCATACGCCCCCTACGTCTCGGATTATTCGCGCTATCTGCCCAGCAGCCGCGCGGGGGAACGCCTGGCTTTTCATGCCACGTACTGGGGCTGCGCGCTGGGGTCGTTCGTGGCCATGCTGGTGGGTATCGTTACCGGCGCCAATGTCACGGCCGTCCTGCATAACGAACTGGGTGGTTTTGCAGCCCCCGTTCTGGCGGTGCTGGCCCTTGGTATCATCATCGCCAATGCCATGAACCTGTATTGCGGCGCGCTGTCCTCCATTACCGTGTTCCAGACCGTGTCGCCGCGCCGCCATTTCGGCCCGTCTTGGCGTATTGGCCTGACCGTCGCGCTGCTGGTCGTGGCCCTGCTCGAGGCCATTGCCATGGCGGGCCGGTTCGATGCCGCCTATACGGGTTTTCTGGAACTGCTTATGGCCATCATGGTGCCGTGGTCGGCGATCAACCTGGTCGACTATTACGTGCTGCGCCATGGCGCGTATGACCTGCCGTCCTTTTTCGCGCGCGATGGCGGGGTTTACGGGCGGTTCAACATGCGGGCACTCCTGTCCTATGCCTTTGGCCTGGTCGCGCAGATTCCCTTTCTCGCGAACGAGCTTTATGAAGGCCCGGTCGCCAGGGCCTTTGGCGGGGCCGATCTGTCGTGGGTGTTCGGCCTTGCGCTGACGGCACTTGTGTACTGGCTGGCGATGCGTCGGAGCAACACAGCAATTTAATTGCATATCCGACATGAATTGTTGTTGACTATACTCGTATAGACAACATAGGTTTTTCCAGAAGCAACAAGGACCGTCGCGGCATTCGCCAGCAGGTATGTCAGACAGGCAGGCAGGGTACAGCATGTCCCGGCGCGTCCTTGATATTGAAACGTGGTGTGTACAGGTGAATAAAATGCGAAGCGTCTCGTTATCGAAACTCTGTCTGTTTTCGACCACGCTCGTCTCTCTGGGCGCGGGTGCCGCATTCGCGCAGGAGGCATCGCCCGCAGTTAAAAAAGCCGCTGTCAAGGCGCATCATGCGGCGCAGCCCGCGTCCCATGCTGCTGCGCCAGCGGCTTCTGCACGCTCGGGCAAGGTTGCGGCAGCGCCCACGACGGCCGCCGCCAAGGAGCCGGCCTATTATCTCAGCTCCACCTCCGAAACGTACGACGTCAAGGCCCATCATATCACGCGCGGCACGCTGGTAACCGTCAGCCAGAAGCTGCTGTCGCAGGCCCCTGCGGGCACAAACCCGCTGAAAACACTGGGCCAGTTGCCCGGCGTCATGTTCCAGTCCGGGGACGGGCAGGGGATCGACATCTGGTCCCAGCAGCTTTTCATGCATGGGTTCCAGCAGTCGGAAATCGGCTTTACGCTTGACGGCATGCCCATGGGCGAGCAGTCCCTGCGTAACTATAACGGCCTGAACTCCATTCTTGCGATTTCGTCCGAGAACGTGGCGCGGATCGACGTTTCGCAGTCCGCCGGTGCGGAATCGGTCGCGGCAACCAACAACCTGGGTGGTTCGCTGGCCTATATCTCGCGCGATCCGTCGCACAAGCTGGGCGGTACGGTCAGCCAGGGCTTTGGCAGCTACGGCAATTATCACACCTTTCTGCGTTTCGAGAGCGGTGACCTGAACAAGACCGGCACGCGTTTTTACACCTCGTACATGCGTCAGGACGGCCAGATCTGGAAGGGCACGGGCGACCAGTTCATCCAGCAGGTCAACGCCAAGCTCGTCCAGCCCCTGGGTGAAGAAAGCTCGATTTCGGCCTTTTTCGACTGGGCTGACCAGCATGAGTTCTCCACGGCCGATGCATCGCCCGAAGTGATCAAGAAAGTCGGTTACAACGTCACGAACTATTATAACGGCAAGCAGAGCGGCCTTCAGGCGGCGATCAATGCTGCCAACAATATCTTCCCCGCCTCCTTCGCCGGTCTGGAAGACCCGCAGGACTCCGCCTATTACGACGCCACGCTCAACAGCGAGGATTATTTCGGCGGCGTAAAAGCGCATCTCAAGCTCAATGACCATGTGACCTGGGACACCACGGCTTATGGGCACGGCGAAACCAACCAGTCCACCTGGACCACGCCGTATTTCCCGTCCCCCAACGGGTCTCCGCTGTCCGAACTGCGCAAGGCGCCGGGTATCCGTCGCTTCGGGGTTCTGTCACAGGCGCATTACACCACGCATAACAACGATCTGGGCGGCGGTGTCTGGTACGAAAACAACAGCTACCAGTCTCCCCAATATGATTTCGAGATGCCCAATATCGTGAACGGGCAGCTTACATCCGCCCTGCCGAACCCGCTGAACTACTGGAAGAACCCCTTCGCCAAGATTTTCAACCAGGATTACAGCACCAACACCTTTACGGCGTTCGTGCAGGACACGTACCACCCCGTCAAAAACCTTGCCCTGCATTTCGGTTTCAAGTCGGTGCTCAGCACCACGCGTGTGGGCAACGGCTATGCCAATCCCGACTATTACGGCGCGGGCACGCAGCTTGCCAGCGGTGTGGGCCTGACCACGTCCAAGCCGTTCCTGCCGCATATCAGCGCGGACTGGAACTTCCTCAAACACCACGAACTGTTCTTCGATATTTCAGAAAACGTTCACACCTACGCGCAGTGCGGCTACAAGACCTGTGCATCGCCCTTCGCGGTCACGCAGTCGGCGTTCGATGCCGGTCGCGCCTCCTTCCGTCCTGAAACGGACTGGACCTATGCTGTCGGGTATCGGTATTCCTCGCCGCGGGTGGGCCTGTCGCTTTACGGGTATCGCACGAACTTCAACAACCGCCTGCAGCAGATCACGTCCGGGTCGGCCGTCAATCCCGTGTCCACGGTGGCCAACGTGGGTGGCGTGACCATGAACGGTGTGGATGCCGGTCTGACCGTGCTGCTGCTGCCGCGCCTGACCTTTACCAACAGCTTCAGCTACAACCACGCGACGTATGACAACAACCTGACAGAAGCGGGCGTGTCCTATCACACCAAGGGCGTGCAGATCATCAACTACCCGCGCTTCATGTATAAGACCCGTCTGTCCTATGCGTATCAGGGGCTGACCGCCTATGCGGATGCCAGCTTCACCAGCCACCGGAATTTCAGCTATGTGGGCGACGTCAAGGTGCCTGCCTACTGGATGTCCGATCTGGGTCTGCAGTACAACTTCAGCCGCATTCCCGCGGTGGAGCGCAACCTGAACCGCGTCAAGGATCTGACCCTGTCCTTCAGCGTCACGAACCTGCAGAACACGCGTTACATCTCGACCATGGGCGAAAACGGCAACCCGGTCAGCATTTCCCAGGGGGCTATGGCTTACCAGTCCTTCCTGGTCGGTGCGCCGCGCATGTTCTTCGGCTCCGTCAGCGCGAATTTCTAAGCGCACGGATATAGGCAAGCAGGGCCGGGGCGCGCTATCGTTGCGACCCCGGCCTTTTTTTATTCATGTGCCGCCACAGGAGCGCGTCTTACCCCATGTCGTTACAGCCCAGCCAGAATGCCCTTGATTGGATCAGCCGGCTGATCGCCTATCCTACCGTGTCTTCTGTCTCCAACCTTGATCTGATCGAGGATGTGGCCGGGCATTTCCGTGGCCTGGGCATGGACGTGGCGCTGACCCGGAACGATGAAGGTACGAAGGCGAACCTGTTCGCCACCCTGCCAGGTCGGTCTGGCGCGTATCTGAACGGGCTGGTGCTGTCGGGGCATTCCGACGTGGTGCCGGTGGTGGGGCAGGACTGGTCGTCCGATCCGTTCCAGGCCACTTTGCGCGATGGCAGGCTGTACGGGCGCGGCGCATGCGACATGAAGGGGTTTTTGGGTGTGGCCACAGCCCTGGCCGAGGACTTTGCCCGCAGGCAGCCCGAACACCCGGTGCATTACGCGTTCTCGTTCGATGAGGAACCGGGTTGCCTTGGGGCTCCGCTCATGATCCGGGACCTTGTGGCGCGCGGGTATCATCCACGCGCATGTGTCGTGGGCGAACCCACGGACATGGCCCCGGTCACGGCGCACAAGGCGTCCCGCGTGTTCGAATGCAGCGTGGTGGGCAAATCCAGCCATTCCTCCCGTCCGCAGGATGGGGTGAACGCCATCAACTACGCCGCGCGGATTATCGAATTCCTGCGCCTTCTGGCTGAGTCCTTCCGTGCGGAGGAAGGGCAGGACATGGCGTTCGACCCGCCGTACAGCACGGTTTCCGTCGGCACGATCGAGGGCGGGATATCGTCGAACACCGTGGCCCCGTCGTGCTTTTTCACGTTTGAGTTCCGCTCTCTGCCCAACCACAGTGCCGACGCCATAGAAGGCGCGATCCGCGCGCATATCGATAACGAGATTCTGCCCCTCATGCGCGCGCAGGACCCGCAGGCCGGGGTTACGCTGCGCCGGCGCGCCAACGTGCCAGCCCTTGCCAGCCGCACCTGTGAAGCGCTGGATGTGGTCAAGGCCCGTCTGGATACCCAGACCTGCGAATGCGTGTCCTACGGTACGGAAGCGGGCATGTTCCAGGGTGTGGGAATTGATACGCTGGTCTGCGGTCCCGGCTCGATCGTGCAGGCCCACAAGCCGGACGAATACGTGACGCTGGACCAGCTTGCCCGGTGCGAGCGTTTCCTGCGCGCCATCGTGACCTGAAACACCGCGAAACGTCGCGTTGCCGGGTGGCAGGGGCGCCTGCCACCTGGGGCGGTTGCCCCGGTAGTCCCGGCCCCGGCGGCAGTCCGGCTCCTGCGATCGCTGCTGCCTTGACGGCCGCTGCCCGGGTGGCGGCTGAAGGCTGCCGGTAAAAGCAGCCCGAAGCCGCCAGCGCGGGTTTTGTGCTTAGAACGGGTCGTCCAGCCCTACGATATCGATCAGCTTGGCGTTGACGAATTCCTTCAGCCCCAGGCCCAGCAGTTCCCGCCCGAAGCCCGAACGCTTGACCCCGCCAAAGGGCAGGTCGGCTTTGACCATGGTGGGGTGGTTGATATACACCATGCCCGTATCGATCTGGCGGGCCAGTTCGGCGCCCCGTTCCTCATCTCCGGTAAAGATCGAGCCACCCAGGCCGTAAGGCGAGTCGTTGGCGATGGCAATGGCGTGTTCGGCGTCGCGCGCGCGGAACAGCATGGTGACGGGGCCGAAGAATTCCCACAGGCGGGCGGGGTTGTCTTCTTCTACGTCACTCAGTAGCACCGGGCGGAAGAAACAGCCCTTGTTGGGCATTTCCAGCGGAATTTCCTCGGCCTTCGCACCATGCGCCACGGCGTCGGCCACCTGCTGTTTCAGCCCTTCCACCGCCGCGCGGGACGACAGGGGGGCCAGCGTGGTGTTGGGGTCCATGGGGTCGCCCATGCGCAGGGCCGCAACGCCCTTGCGGTAGCGTTCGACAAAACTGTCGTAAATGCCGTCTTCCACGATCATGCGCTTGGCGCTGACACAGACCTGACCGCTGTTCCAGTGGCGGCCGAACACGGCCCATTTCACGGTTTTTTCCAGATCGGCGTCGGCCAGCACCACCATGGCGTCGGACCCGCCCAGTTCCATGGTGCATTTTTTCAGCGCAAGCCCCGCTTCCGATGCGACCTTGGCCCCTGCTCCTTCCGATCCGGTCAGGGCTACGCCGCGTACGCGCGGGTCGGCAATAATGGTGTTGAGCTGTTCATGCGTGGGATACAGGTTCTGGAACCCGCCTTCGGGCAGGCCTGCGTCGCGCATCAGCTTGTCCATGAGTGCTGCGGATTGCGGCACGTTGGACGCATGCTTGAGAATGACCGTATTCCCCGCCGAAAGCTGCGGCGCGATAATACGGGCTACCTGATAATAGGGGAAGTTCCATGGCTCGATCGCCAGAATAATGCCCTGGGGCTCGAACACGATTTTCGCACGCCCTTCCTTGAGCGAGGCCACGGGCAGGATTTCAGCGGCCAGCAGGCGTTCGGCGTTCAGGGCGTAATATTCGAAAATGGCGGCGGACAGTTCGGTCTCGGCCTGCGCTTCGGCAAAAAGCTTGCCCATTTCCACGGTCAGCAGCCTGGCATAGTCGTCCAGATTGGCGCGCAGGATGTCGGCGGCGTTCTGCAGAATGCGCGCCCGCTGGGCAATGGGCGTGTTCTTCCATGTCAGGAAGGCGGCGTGGCCTTTTGCAAGGGCGGCTTCGATTTCGGCCGGTGTGGTGTTGGGGAAAACCTTGAGCTGTTCCTCGGTAAACGGATTGATGGTCGCGTATGCCATGTTTCTCGCTCCTTCTGGTTTGTAGCCCGGTCTGTCAGGCTTTCATGGTCCGCATCTGTGGCGCGGAGCATGGTCGTTTTCGCGCGGCTGGCCGGTGGCAGTCGGTAGACGGATTGGCCGGCATGCGGGGCAAAAATGCACCGGGGCCTTGAATGGTGCGGTCCCTGACGGGCTGGCGTGACTGGTATTGGTCCACCGCCAGACAGAGGCCATGGTGGCTGAACCCTGTCGGTTGACTCCTGCTGGCTGAACCTTGCCGCGAATGCGCTTGCAGCAGGCAGGAGCGTGGGGGTGTCGGGCGCACCATGGCCCGGTATCGTGTGGCCCGGATTGTAGCCGGGGCGTCATGACGGGGACCGATGGTCCCCACCCCTGCCCGTATTGTATAAATCCACCACCCCGGACCTGGAAACCCCTGAAAGGCCCTGTCCGCCGAGTTGTGATGTCTGGTGAACCCGCACGCTTCCATCCGGCCAAAGCGCCTGAACGGGCGTGCGGGTTCCCTGTGCTCGCGTGTTTGTGACCCGGCGGGGGTAGCCCCGCCCGGCGGGTCAGGTGCTGCCCAGCGCCTTGACGGCCTCGACCATTTTGGACAGCACGGCCTGGGCGTCGCCAAAGACCATGGTGCAGTTTTTCTGGAAAAACAGCGGGTTTTCCACCCCGGAATAACCGGTGCCCGACCCGCGTTTGATGACAAAGACCTGATGCGCCTTGTAGGCGTTGAGAATGGGCATGCCGTAAATGGGCGATGCCTTGTCGGTCAACGCTTCGGGGTTCACCACGTCATTGGCGCCGATGATCAGGGCGGCATCGGTGGTGGCGAAGCTGTCGTTGATGTCTTCCATGTCGTAGATCATGTCGTACGGCACGCCTGCTTCGGCCAGCAGCACGTTCATGTGTCCGGGCATGCGCCCGGCAACCGGGTGGATGGCGAATTTCACGTCCACCCCGGCGGCCACCAGAATCTTGACGAACTCGTACAGCTTCTGCTGCGCCTGGGCTACGGCCAGGCCATAACCCGGCACAATGATCACGCTGGCGCCATACCGCATGGTGGTTGCAGCATCGGCCGGGTCGGCGGCGGTCATTTCCCCTTCGGGGCCTTTGCCGCCCGCGGCTGTTTCGCCAAAATTGCTGAACAGCACATTGGTCAGGGACCGGTTCATGGCTTTGGCCATAAGGGCGGTCAGCAGCGTACCGGACGACCCGACCACCATGCCCGCGATCATGAGCGCGGGGTCGTTCATGATATAGCCTTCAAGCCCCACGGCCAGCCCGGTAAAGGCGTTGTAGAGCGAGATCAGCACCGGCATGTCCGCCCCGCCGATGGGCAGGGTCATGCAGACGCCAAACAGCAGCGCCGCACCGAAGAACAGGTCACGCGGGAGTTCGGCCGATGGCGTGCCGTACTGCACCACGGCCAGCACGGCCAGAACCACCGTGACCGCGAACAGCACAGCGTTGAAGGCGCGCTGCCCCGCAAAGCGGAACGGTTTTCTGATCCGCCCGTCCAGCTTGGCCCAGGCAATGAGCGAGCCACTGAGCGAGACACAGCCGATCAGCGCGCCGATTACGGCTACACTCAGCGGCAGCAGCGCGATTTCGTGGTTGCCCAGCAGTTCCACGGCGGCCAGGGCGGCGGCCGAACCGCCCCCCATGCCGTTAAAAATGGCCACCATCTGGGGCATGCTGGTCATCTGCACGGTGCGGCCGCGCCAGCCCGCCCACAGGCTGCCCAGCAGCAGGGCGGCCACCCCAAGCCCCACATTGACCAGCAGGTGCGGCCGGGCTTCGGGGGTAATGTTGAACAGGTTCAGGAAGGTCGCCGCCACAACGAACAGCATGCCGTATCCGGCGGCAACGATCCCCGCCACCGCCGTCACGGGCGAAGCCATGGCCTTGAGACCGTAAATGAACAGGCCCGAGGCGACCAGCCCGCTCAGCCCAACGCAATATTCGACAAACATCTTACGGCTGACCCTGTTTTGTAGGTTCGGGTTTCTGTGGCTCGGTTTTCTGGCTGGGGCGGAACATGGCCAGCATGCGGTCTGTCACCACATAGCCGCCCATGACGTTGCCAGCCCCCAGGAACACCCCCACAAAGCCAATGATCTGTTCGGGCAGCGTGGTGGCGTTGAACAGCGCATTGAGCGCGCCCACCACGACAATGCCGTGAATGAAGTTCGACCCCGACATAAGCGGCGTATGCAGGATGGAGGGCACGCGGCTGATCACGACATAGCCCGTGAACGCGGCCAGCATGAAAATATACAGGGCAATGACAAAGGTCATGGATGTAGCACTCGCCATCATGCGCTCTCCGCCGGGCTGTTTTCGACCAGTTGCCTTACGGCGTCGTTGGTAATGGCGCCGTCATGGGTCAGCGTGGTGCCGCTTATGACGGCATCGGAAAAATCGGGGGCAAGGGCGCCCTCATGCACGACCTGTTCGAGCAGGGCGTAAATGTTCTTGGCGTAAAGCTCACTCGCCTGGGCCGCCAGGCAGGAGGGCAGGTTGGTGGGGCCAACCAGTGTCACGGGGCCTACTTTCATCACCTCGCCCACACGGGTGCCTTCGCAGTTGCCGCCGCTGGGAGCACCCATGTCCACCACGACCGAGCCTTCCTTCATGGCGGCAAGCTGGGCCGCGTCGATCAGGCGCGGGGCGCGGCGGCCAGGTATGGCGGCGGTGGTGATGATCATGTCCGCCTGGGCGATATGCTGGCTCAGCACCGTGCGCACCCTGGCTTTTTCGTCATCCGTCAGTTCGCGGGCGTAGCCGCCCGTACCCGTGGCGTCCACGCCGGTATCGACGAACTTGGCCCCGACCGAGGCCGCCTGTTCACGCGTTTCGGGGCGGACGTCGTACCCTTCGCAGATCGCGCCAAGGCGGTGCGCCGTCGCCAGCGCCTGCAACCCCGCGACCCCCAGCCCCATGACCAGCACCCGCGCGGCCCGGAGCGAGCCGACGGCGGTGGTCATCATGGGCAGGATTTTCTGCATGTGCACGCTGCCCAGCAGGGGGGCGTAATAGCCCGCAAGGGCCGCCTGGCTGGACAGGGCGTCCATGGCCTGGGCACGGCTGATGCGCGGGATCATTTCCATGGCGAAGGTGGTAATCCGCCCGTCGCGCAGCGCCTTGATCAGTTCTGGCTGGCTCTGGGCGTAAATGAAGGACACCAGCAGGCTGCCCGGCTTCATGGCCCTGACGGTCTCGATGTCGGGGGGCTGCACGGCCAGGACGATATCGGCCCCGGCGACAAGGCTCGGGCGGTCCGTAACCTGGCTTACCCCGGCCTGGGTATAGCTGTCGTCGGTGTAGGTGGCGGCTGCCCCCGCACCCTGCTGGGCGATCAGGCTGGCTCCCAGCCTGGCGAGGCGCTGGGCTACGGCGGGGATCATGGAAACCCGTTTTTCGTCGGGCTGGGTTTCCTTGAGGATGGCGATTGTAAGACTCACAGTATTCTGGTCCGCATCTGACGGTGAAGACAACACAGGAAACAAGACTGGTGCACAGGAAGGCGCGAGTCAGAACGTCGCCTTACGGCGTGCGTTTCATGGTCACGCCGCTGTGCTGTTTTTTCGCCGTGTTGAATGTGTCGAAACCATGTTTGTTACAACAAGAGGCGGAACCTGCTCAATATTTTTTTTGTTTTCGTATAGATGTTAGTCGGTTTCCATATGAATGAAGGCAGCGGGCAAGTCGGTCGCGCCTGCGGGGTGGGGTGTCTTGCGCCTGCGGTTTGCGCCCACGCGGCGGACAGGCGTTGCCCGAGTCCCGCAAGCGCGGGGGGCGAGTCGGGGCAGGGTGCCAGCGCGGCCGGGGCATGGTTGGCGCATGGGGCGGGCAATTCCCTTTGCGGGGCGAATCGTCTAGGGTCTGCGGCCAATCGTCCGGCCCCGTCTGTGGGGCGGTATCATCACGAGATCGGAAAAGGTGGATCATGGGTTATCGGGTTGCTGTCGTAGGGGCCACGGGTGCAGTGGGGAGGGAAATCCTCAAGACCCTGGCCGAGCGGGAATTTCCCGTGGACGATATCGTGGCGCTGGCATCCCCCCGTTCCGCGGGGCGCGAGGTGTCGTTCGGCGACCGGGTTCTCAAGGTGCAGAACCTGGAAACCTTCGATTTCAAGGGGTGGGATATCGGCCTGTTTTCCCCCGGCGGGTCCGTGTCTGCCAAATACGCGCCCATCGCCGCCAAGGCGGGCTGTATCGTCATCGACAACACCTCCCACTTCCGTATGGAGCCCGATGTGCCGCTGGTGGTGCCGGAGGTGAACCCGCTCGCCCTCAAGGGTGCGAAGCGCGGCATTATTGCCAACCCGAACTGTTCCACCATCCAGATGGTGGTCGCCCTCAAGCCCCTGCACGACCTGTTCACCCTCAAGCGCGTGGTGGTGGCCACCTACCAGGCGGTGTCCGGCGCGGGCAATGACGGCATGGACGAACTGTTTTCGCAGACACGGGGCAGCTTCGTGAACGATCCGCCCAAGATCGAACAGTTCCAGAAGCAGATCGCCTTCAACTGCATTCCCCAGATCGACCGTTTCATGGATGACGGCGCGACCAAGGAAGAATGGAAGATGCGAGTCGAGACCAGGAAGATCCTCGACCCCGAGGTGGAGGTGCAGGCCACCTGCGTGCGCGTGCCGGTGTTTGTCGGCCATTCCGAGGCGATTGTCGCGGAATTTGCCGAACCCGTGGACCTTGAACGCGCCCGCACCGCCCTGCGCGAGGCCGAAGGGGTGATCCTGCTCGACCAGCGCGAGGATGGCGGATACGTCACCCCGATCGAATGCGTGGGTGAGGATGCAAGCTATGTCTCACGCCTTCGTGTCGACCCCAGCGTGCCGCACGGCCTCGCGTTCTGGTGCGTGTCCGATAACCTGCGGAAAGGGGCCGCTTTGAACGCCGTGCAGATCGCCGAGACCATGATCGCGCTGGACCTGCTTCCCGCACACGCCTGAGTGAGAATCCTCCCCCTCTCGGTGTCGTGTTGACCCGCTGAATTGACCGCCGGAAGGGGCGGGGCGTAGGACAAAACGATGCAAACCCGCCGGGCGTGGTTCCGGCGGGGTGAAAGAAGACGGGGTACGAGGCTCAAATGCAGGATATCCGCAAGGCCCTCTATGTAGGGAGCCGAAGTGACGGCACGTTGATCGAGCGGCCCATGTCGCCGCATCTGCAGGTCTACCGTTACCGACTTTCCATGGTTCTTTCCATTTCGAACCGTATTACGGGTGTGATCGCCACAGCCGGGGCCGCGCTTGGCGTGTTCTGGCTGGGGGCCGCCGCCAAGGGGCCCAAGGCCTTCGCCACGGCGCGCAAGGTAACGGGCAACCCGCTGGGCCAGCTTGTGCTGGTCGGCTGGCTGGCATCGGTCATCTACCACACCGTGGGCGGCATTCGCCATCTCATCTGGGATTGCGGGCACCGCTACGACAAGGAAGAACTGAACAAGGACGGCCCGGTGGCCGTGGGCGTGGCGGTGGGCGCAAGCACGGTGCTGGCGTCCGCGCTGCTGTGTGTCGCCGCATGCCGGCGGTCCCGTCGGGCCAAAGCAGGGAAGGCAGTCTGAGATGAATGCGTCTGTTCCTCATATCGAGACAATGCGTTCCCAGCTTGGGCGCGCGCGTGGACTGGGTGCCGGTCATTCCGGCGTGGGCCACTGGTGGGCCGAACGCACGTCGGCGGCGTCGCTCCTGCCGCTGTCCACCTGGTTCGTCGTGCAGATGTTCCGCCTTGGCGGCGCCGACCATGCCGAGGTGGTGAAATGGGGCGGCAAGCCCGTGAACGCCACCATGCTGGCGGCCCTGATCATTACCACTTTCTACCACGCCCAGGTCGGGTTGCAGGTGATCGTGGACGATTACGTGCATGGCAAGGCCCATGTGCCTGCCCGCCTGCTGGTCAAGATCGGCACGTCGCTCCTGGGGCTTCTGGGGGTGTTCGCAGTGATCAAGCTGGTGGCAAGCAGCAGCTCGGCGAAATAACCGGGCTTTCACCACAGAACCGAGAATGATGTGCCGCTGTCGGGCAGGCCGGATACGCGGCGGCATGAACCTGAACGACTGACAGGCCGAACGCACATGGGAGCGCCGTCACGATGAATGCCAATTCCTCTCCTTCAAGGGGAGCATACAGGATTGTTGACCACGCATATGACGTGGTGGTTGTAGGTGCGGGCGGGTCAGGCCTGCGCGCCACACTGGGTATGGGGGCCGCGGGTCTGAGCACCGCGTGCGTGACCAAGGTTTTCCCGACCCGGAGCCATACCGTTGCGGCACAGGGGGGTATTGGTGCCTCCCTCGGCAACATGGCCGAGGATAACTGGCGCTGGCACATGTACGACACCGTCAAGGGGTCTGACTGGCTGGGTGACCAGGACGCCATCGAATTCATGGTCCGCGAGGCGGTGCCCGCGGTGCAGGAACTTGAACATTTCGGTGTGCCCTTCTCCCGCACGGAAGAAGGCAAGATCTACCAGCGCCCCTTCGGCGGCCATATGAGCGATTTCGGCAAGGCCCCGGTGCCGCGCGCCTGCGCCGCTGCCGACCGTACCGGCCACGCCATCCTGCATACGCTGTACCAGCAGTGCCTGAAGCATAATGTCGAGTTCTTTGTCGAATACTTCGCCATCGATCTCATCATGGATGACGAAGGTGCGTGTCGCGGTGTCATGGCCTGGTGCCAGGACGACGGCACCATTCACCGCTTCAACGCCAAGATGGTCGTGCTGGCCACGGGCGGTTACGGCCGCGCCTACCAGTCCTGCACATCCGCGCATACCTGCACGGGCGACGGCAACGGCATGGTCATGCGTGCGGGCCTGCCCACGCAGGATATGGAATTCGTGCAGTTCCACCCCACCGGCATCTACCCGGCGGGCTGCCTGCTGACCGAAGGTTGCCGTGGTGAAGGCGGGTACCTGACCAATTCCGAGGGCGAGCGCTTCATGGAGCGTTATGCCCCCACGGCCAAGGACCTCGCCTCGCGCGACGTGGTGTCGCGCGCCATGACCATCGAGATCAAGGAAGGGCGGGGCTGCGGTCCCAAGAAAGACCACATCATGATGCATCTTGAGCATCTGGGGTCCGACCTTCTGCACGAGCGTCTGCCGGGCATTCTTGAAACGTCGCGTATTTTCGCGGGTGTGGATGTCACGAAGGAACCCGTGCCGGTGCTGCCGACCGTGCATTACAACATGGGCGGTATTCCCACCAACATTCACGGCGAAGTGGTCCGCCCCACGGCGGATAACCCCGATGCTGTCGTGCCCGGCCTGATGGCCGTGGGTGAAGCGGCCTGCGTGTCCGTGCATGGTGCCAACCGGCTGGGCACCAACTCCCTGCTCGATCTGATCGTGTTTGGCCGCGCGGCCGCGCGCCGTGCGTCTGAAGTCGTCAAGAAGGCGGATTTTGTCCGTCCGCTGCCGGCCGGCGCGGGTGAATTCGCGCTCGATCGTCTGGACAAGCTGCGTTACGCCAAGGGCGACACCAAGGTTTCGGCCATGCGTGAACGCCTCCAGCGCGACATGCAGACCCATGCGGCCGTGTTCCGCACGGAAGAAAGCCTGCAGGAAGGTGTGAACAAGATTCACGAGATCTGGGGCGGGGTGGATGACATTTCCGTTTCCGACACATCCCTGATCTGGAACAGCGATCTGATGGAAGCGCTGGAGTTTGAAAACCTCCTGGCCAACGCCACGGTCACGCTGGAAAGCGGTCTGGCCCGGCACGAAAGCCGTGGCGCGCATGCGCGCGACGACTTCCCCGATCGCGACGACAAGGAATGGCTCAAGCATTCCGTATCCTGGCTGGACGAAAAAGGCGGCGTGAAGCTGACCTACCGTCCGGTGCATCTGAAGACCCTGACCGATGAAGTCGAGGTCTTCCCGCCCAAAAAGCGCGTTTACTGATCAGCCGGGCAAAGGGAGGCGAACATGGTCGAACTCAGACTGCCACGTAACAGCACTATCGGGACAGGCAAGATCTTTCCCGCGCCGGCCGGTGCAAAAAACGTCAAGACATTCCGGATCTACCGCTGGTCCCCGGATGACGGAAAGAACCCGGTCATTGATGTCTATGAACTGGATCTCGATGCATTCGGGCCCATGGTTCTTGACGCCATTATCTACATCAAGAACGAGGTGGACCCCACCCTGACCTTCCGGCGGTCCTGCCGCGAGGGGATCTGCGGGTCCTGCGCCATGAACATTGATGGCGAGAACACGCTTGCGTGCCTCAAGCCGATCAAGAGCATCGAAGGGGATGTGCGCATCTATCCGCTGCCGCACATGCCTATCGTCAAGGACCTGGTGTCCAACCTCGATGGCGCCTATGCGCAGCTCCGCTCCATCCAGCCCTGGATGCAGTCCGACAGCGCACCGCCGCCCGATGGCGAACGCCGCCAGAGCGTTGAGGAACGCGCCAAGCTGGACGGCATGTGGGAGTGCATTCTGTGCTTCTGCTGCACCACGTCATGCCCGTCCTACTGGTGGAACGGGGACCGCTACCTTGGTCCGGCCGTGCTGCTGGCCGCCTATCGGTGGATTGCCGACAGCCGTGACGAGCATACGGGCGAACGCCTGGACGAGCTGGAAGATACGTTCAAGCTCTATGCGTGCCGCACCATCATGAACTGCACGCAGACCTGCCCCAAGGGTCTGAATCCGGCCAAGGCGATCGGCCGGATCAAGGAACTCCAGATCGAGCGCAAGCTCTAGGTTCCGCGACGGCCTTTTCGGCATCGCATTCAAAGCCCGGCATGGCGCAGGTCATGCCGGGCTTTTTTATGTTTCTGCCGGAGGCTGGCCGGTCCGGTGTGTACCCTTCGGGCAGGGTGGGCCATGCCGGCTCCCGCCGAGGTCCAGCCCGCCCCGAACCCGGAACGGGTGCTGGAAAAAACCCCGGACAGGAGACTGCCACGGGTGTTTTGCGTGGCGGCCGCAGTGGCTGGTGCCGTCCGCCGTCGGGTCGCCCGCTGGCCGCGCGGGGCGGCAGGCCGCAGGCCGGGCATTGACGCGCCATGCGGGAAATGAAACATGTCGGGACATATGCCATGAGAGACATGAGGGCTTTGCGTGTTTAACGGCCATCTTTCTTCCTTTTCGGGCCGCACGAAGGCATGGACGGACAGTCTCTTTGTCGACCACGCGGTGTTTCGCCTGTTCTGGACCAATTTCCATGCCGTGATTCCGGGCAAGGTCTACCGCTGCAACCACCCGACACCGGCCCGCCTGCGCCAGGCAGCGCGTATGCTTGGCCTGCGCACATTGGTCAATCTGCGCGGGCACAGGCAGTGCGGGTCAGACGCCCTGTCCCGGCAGGCGGCGCGGGATGTGGGGCTGACCCACCTGGACATGGCGTTCGAGAGCAGGGGCGCGCCCCATCGCGACCGGATCCTGCGTTTTGCCAGGCTGTATCAGGGCATGACGTTTCCCATGCTCATGCACTGCAAGTCGGGGGCTGACAGGGCTGGTCTGGCCTCGGGGCTGGTGGTCCTGTTCGAAGGGGGCACCGCCCGGCAGGCGCTGAAGGAACTGTCCTGGCGGTTCGGACATTTCAGCCGTTCGCGCACGGGCATTCTCGACGCGTTTTTCCTGCGCTATCAGGCGCAGGCTGAGGGTCGACTGTCCTTTCTGGACTGGGTGACCCACGAATACGACGAAACCCAGCTTAAAAAAGATTTTGTGGCCGGCGCCCTGTCCTCGTTCCTGAACGACCGGGTTCTGCTGCGCGAATAACCCTTTCGGACAGACGGGAAAAGGCAGAGCCATGGAGCAGGAGCGAACGGCGCGTACCCACAGGCCCGTGCCGGTGCCTGCCGTCTGCCTTGCCCTTCTGTCGTGGTCTCTGGCCTATCCGCTGGTCAGGATGGTTCTGCCATATCTCGCGCCGGTACCGCTGGCCGCGCTCCGTTATGGGATTGCCGCGGCTTTTATCCTGATCTGGTTTGCCTGCACACGTCCCACCCTGCCGCGCCGGGCGGACCTGCCGCGTTTTGCATTGTGCGGCGTGATTGGCATTGCGGTGTACAATATACTGTTCAACACAGGTGAGCAGACCGTCTCTGCCGGGGCTACCAGCCTGCTGCTCAATATCTCGCCGTTTCTGTCCGCCCTGATTGCCGTTGTGGTGCTGGCGGAAAAACTTTCTCTGCTGGGGTGGGTGGGCCTGGCCATCAGTTTTTCAGGCGTGGTCATTATTGGGGGCGGCCAGCCCGGCGGGTTCAGTTTTGGGGCCGGAGCCACCTATGTTCTGGCGGCGGCATTCTGTTCGGCCACGTTCTACCTGCTGCAAAAGCCGCTTATTGCCCGCTACGGCGCCCTGACGACAACGGCATGGAACCTGCTGCTGGGTGGCGTGGCCCTGCTGCCCTGGCTGCCGCAGGCCGTGCTGCAACTGCGCGGCCATGGGGTATGGCCATGGTTCCTGATGGCCGTGCTGGGGCTGGTGCCTGCCGTAGTGGCATATGCCGCATGGGCAAAGGTTGTGGGCGAGATCGGCGTCGCGCATTCATCGGGTCTGCTTTACCTGCTTTCGCCCACGACCCTTGTGGTGTCGTTTTTGATCGCGGGCGAAGTCCCGAGCCTGCGGACCCTGCTGGGTGGTGCGGTAGTGCTGGCCGGGGTGGTGCTGATGCAGCTTTACGGACGCCCCCGCCCTGTGGCCATGCCCCTGTCCCCCGCAGAGCCTTAAGAGGCTGTTTCAAAAGTCAGTCGGGTCGGTCTGAGCGGGTCTTTTCCGGCCTGAATACGTTGGATTCTTGCCCCGATGCCCCGCATCGTGGCTTCAAATCCGCCTTTTCAGGCCAAAAAATCCCTCGCCAGCCCTCTGCCGCCGACTTTCGAAACAGCCTCTAAGCACTCCGCTTTCCGCCACACATGACGCCATGCGTGGTGTGCGTGGCCGTGCATGGTCTGCCGGTGGGGCAGTAAAACACGACTGGTTTGGTAGGGGTTTGGGCCGTGTGCCGCAGCTTGATCGACCCCGTATTCGGGTGGGGGTCAAGCCCGGGTTCAATCCGGCGTTCAAGCCGGGCAGGCCGGTTTTACAGGTCCGGCACGGCCCGCAAGGCTGGGCGTTCCAGCCTGTGACCCCCGCCGTGCGGGCTTGCCCATGGGGCACGGCACCAGCACGGCGGGTTTTACAGGTCGTCAGATCGGCAGGGTGCGTTCCAGCGTGGTGCTGATGGCGGTCAGGCCCGGCAGAACCTTGCCTTCAAGCCATTCCAGGAACGCCCCACCGGCGGTGGAGACATAAGTCATTTCGTGCAGCGTGCCTGCGTGCCGCAGGGCCGAGACCGTATCGCCACCGCCCGCCACGGTCTTGAGCGCGCCAGCCGCTGTCAGCCGTCCGGCTTCCTGCGCGACGGCGTTGGTGCCTTCGTCGAAGGGGGGGAGTTCGAACACGCCCAGCGGGCCGTTCCACACCAGTGTTTTCAGCGATGTCAGCTTGCCGTTGAGCAGCTTGACCGTATCCGGCCCCACATCCAGCGCCATCCACCCATCGGGAATGGCCGTAACCGGCACGACCCGGGTGGGAGCCCCCGCCATGAAGTCCGACGCGACCACGACATCCACCGGCAGCACAAGGTCACAGTTGCGGGCCTTGGCCTCGTCCATGATCCTGCGCGCGGTCTCGAACATGTCCTCTTCCTTGAGAGACTTGCCGACATTCAACCCCTGGGCGGCAAGGAACGTGTTGGCCATGGCGCCGCCAATGGCCAGCATGTCCACTTTTTCCAGCATGTTTTCAAGCAGTTGCAGCTTGGTGGAAATCTTGGACCCGCCAATAATGGCGCCAACCGGGCGTTCGGGGTTTTCCAGCGCCGCGTACAGGGCCTCCAGCTCGGCTTCCATCAACCGCCCCCCGAAGGAGGGCAGGTGGGTGGCAACCCCGGCGGTGGAGGCATGGGCACGGTGTGCTGCCGAAAACGCATCGTTCACATAAACATCGCCCAGCCGTGCGAGGGCCGCGGCCATGTCGGGGTCGTTTTTCTCCTCCCCCGGCTGGAAACGGGTGTTCTCAAGCAGCAGAACCTCGCCATCGGTCAGGGACCGGGTGGCGGCTTCCACTTCATCGCCTACGCAGTCATGCACGAAGCTGACCGGGCGGCCCAGTGCGGTGGCCAGTGCGGTGGCAATGGGCTGTAGCGACAGGTCGGGCACCACCTTGCCCTTGGGCCGGTCGAAATGGCTGAGCAGGATCACCCGCCCGCCCTTGTCCGCCAGTTCGCGGATGGTGGGCACAATCCGCTCGATCCGGGTCTGGTCGCTGACCTGCCCGTTCTGCACGGGCACGTTCAGGTCCACACGCACCAGCACGCGCTTGCCCCTGGGGTCAAGGCTGTCAAGTGTCGCGAAGGGAAGGGTGATTGCCATTACAGGGCTCCAAACAGGGCGGCCGTGTCGGACATGCGGTTCGAGAAACCCCATTCATTGTCGTACCACGAACAGACGCGCACCAGCTTGCCGCCATCGACCAGCGCGGTCTGCGTGGCATCGAAGGAGGATGACGCAATGGCGTGGTTGAAGTCGGAGCTGACCAGAGGTTCGTCACAATAGGCCAGGGCGTGCTGCATGGTGCCGGCATCGACCACGGCCTTGATGGCGTTGTTGACCTCTTCCACGCTTGCGGGAACTTTGCGGGGCACGAAGTCGAGGGACACGACAGAAACATTGGCCGTGGGCACGCGAATGGCCGTGCCGTCCAGCTTGCCTTTCAGGTGCGGCAGCACCAGCCCCACGGCGCGCGCGGCCCCGGTGGAGGTCGGGATCATGTTCAGCCCGGCGGCGCGCGCGCGGCGCAGGTCCTTGTGCAGCGTGTCTACCGTGCGCTGGTCGCCGGTGTAGGAATGGATGGTGACCATGTAGCCACGCTCGATGCCGAACGTGTCTTCCATGACCTTGGCTACGGGAGCCAGACAGTTGGTGGTGCACGACGCGTTGGAAATGACGGTCATGTCCTTGGTCAGGACGGACTGGTTGACGCCGAACACGATGGTCGCGTCCACATCGGTCGCGGGGGCCGAGACAATGACCTTGCGCGCACCCGCGGCCAGAAGCTGGGCCGCCTTTTCGCGCGAGGTGAACAGGCCCGTGCATTCCATGGCCACGTCAACGCCCTCGAACGGCACGCGTGAGGGGTCGCGCTCGGCGGAAACCGTGATCGGATTCCATGTGCGGCCATGCGCGGTAATGATGAGCTTGTTGCCTTCCACCCGCACATCGCCCGCCAGGCGGCCATGCACACTGTCGTATTTGAGCAGGTGGGCGTTGTCTTCAACACTGCCCAGGTCGTTGATGGCGACCGGCACCACATCCGTGCGCCCGCTTTCGATAATGCCGCGCAGAACCAGACGGCCGATACGGCCAAAGCCATTGATCGCGATTTTGACTGCCATGGGTTTTTTCTCCGTTTTGTCTTTTTTATTTGTTCCGGGGTCCGGTCTTTGACCGGGGCAGGGTCGGCGTCGGGGTTTGGGGCTCCTCGGCGGGGGTGGATAACGCCAGGCGCTCCAGCACTTTGGCGCAGACAGCCTCGGCTGTAATGCCAAAGCGTTCATACACCGCGTTCGCGGGAGCGGATATGCCAAAATCGTCCATGCCGATGAAAATCCCGTTTTGTCCGAGCCAGCGTTCCCACCCGAAACTGTTGGCGGCTTCGATCCCGACACGCAAACCCGTATCGCCCAGAACAGCCATGCGGTAGGCGGGTGTCTGGCGTGAAAATGCCTCCCAGCAGGGGATGGAGGCCACCGCCACGCGCAACCCGCGCGCGGCCAGCAGGGTCCGGGCGTGCAGGGCAATGCCGACCTCGGGGCCTGTGGCCATAAGGGTGACATCGCGCGTGCCGTCTCCGCACAGCAGGTAGCCGCCATGGGCCGCGGTGCCGAAACGGCCTGGCCCTGCCGCGCGCATGGTGGGGCCGGGCTCGGTGGGCAGCTCCGGCTGCGCCAGGGGGGCGGATTCGCCGCGCGGTGGTGTCTGCCCGGCGGCGGAGGGTGTCTGCGGCGGTGGTCCGTGTGGCGCGGGCACCTGCGGGGTGGAAGGCTGCGGGGCTGGTGGCCGGGGTTCTTCATGCGGGCAGAGCACGAGCACGGCCGGGCCTTCCACCCAGTCCAGGGCAGCCTGCCAGCAGGCAAAGGTTTCCTCGGCAAAGGCGGGGCGGAATACCGCCAGATGCGGCATGGCGCGCAGGCTGGCCAGTTGTTCAACCGGCTGCCAGCCCGCCCCGCCGTCGCTCAGGGCCAGGCCGTCATCGGTCAGCAGGTACAGCACCTTGCGGCGCATGAGGGCGGCCATGCGCAGGGCCGAGCGCATGCGGTCTATGGTAATCATGCCCGCCACCCCGCATGGCAGAACCCCGCCATGCAGGGCCATGCCGTTGAGCATGCCCGCCATGCCGTGTTCCTGCAGGCCGCATGGCCATGGCGCGGGGGTGTTCCGGGCAGCGTTGTGGGCGGCATGCTGGGTAGCGTTCTGGGCAGTGTGCCGGTGCGCGCGCCCCGTGCCGGACCCGGAAGACGCGGCCAGAACGCCCAGTTCGGGCCGCACGGCTTCCAGCGCATGCAGCCCCGCCAGCGCCGCCTGCTGCGACGATTTGGCCGGCAGGGTATGCAGCGCCTGCCGCCACAGGCGCAGCCAGTCCTCGGTCAGCAGCGGTGGGGGAATGGCCGCGACTTCGCGCTCGAACGTGTCGCGGCCACGGTGGCGCGCCAGACGGCGCAGCCACGACCGGCGCAGCGACGCACCGCGCCGTGCGGTCGGGCTCCAGGGGCCGACCTGTTCTTCTTCCGCCACGGTGGCGGGGGGTGCGCTTCCGGGCATGGCGGGTGCGGTACGGGTGGGCATGCAGGCGATCAGCGTGGGCTTTCTGGCGCGCGTGGCGGCGTTCAGGGCGGCGCTGACCGCGTTCAGGTTATGGGCGTTCACCGAGCGCACGCTCCAGCCCGAGGCGGAAAAGCGGTCCAGCGAATCCGAAAATTCCGCCGTGTCCGTCTGGGAGCCGGGGCTGACGAGAACGGTCAGCCTGTTCAGCCCGAACCGCCCGGCAAGCTGCGCGGCCTCAAGTGCCACGCCGGTCAGCAGATCGGTATCGCGCGCCATGACCCACACCCGGTGGTTGACCAGGGACCGGCCATGCCTGCGGGCCAGAATCTGTTCGGCCAGGGCCATGCCCGCCGCCGCCGCCACCCCCTGCCCGGCGGGGCCGGGGGCGACCTCGACTGCCGGGTGGGCGCCAAATTCGGGCATGGCGTCCATGCCTGGCCCTATGGCCCCGGTCAGGCGCAGCATGGCGTGCAGCAAAGGCTGCAATGCGAGGGAGGGCACGACAAAGCGGTCACGGTCCGGCCAGTCGGGGGCTGTGGGGTCGTGGCGCAGCACGCGGCACCACAGGGCGGTGACGGGCAGGCATAATGTTGCCAGTTCGGGCAGATGGGCGTTGCCCTGCGGGTTTTGGGCAAGGTTTTCGCGGGCGGCCCTGTCCAGCCGCAGGGTCAGGGCGTCCTGCGGGTTCAGGCTGTCCTGTGGGGCGGGTGGCCGGGGCGACGGGTCTGGTGCCGTGAACGCGGGCATTCGGCTCGGTATCGATTCCTGCATGGCTTTGCGCTGACAAACCAGCGCGGTGCCGACCGTTATTAAGCAGCACCCTTTTGCGCCGGGCAAGGGTTGCAACGGGCAGGAACGCCCCGGACTGGCGCGGTGCCGGGCGGCGGCAGGGGCGTGCGGCGCAAGCGTATGCCGCGTTTATTCGGCTCCGGCATGGGCGCGGGGCTTGCGTCCGCCGTCCAGTGGCGCGAAAGAAGAAAAAACCTCTGGCCCGTGTCCGGGCCTGCTTTCATGCCCGCCAGGGTGCCGGGCGGGAACGCCGCAGACGAAAACGGAGAATCGCCAGCCTATGCTGTCTGTCTTTCCATATGTGCGAAAACGGGCGGCGCTGCGCGGTATTCTGGGTCTTTGCCTTGTCGTGGGCGTGGCAGGCTGCAAGCTGGTCGACCAGAAAACCTTCAACCCGAATGCGGGCGTGCGGCCCAGGCCGTATGTGCCGCCCCCGCCCCCGGCAC
>NZ_JBDOBQ010000019.1:0-63488 GCF_047723915.1 Acetobacter sp.
CACCCCCCCACCCATGACAATCCCGTCCAGAAAGGACACGACCGGCTTGGTGGAGCGGGCCAGTTGCAGCATGGTGGCATACGCCTTGTCCATGCGGGCAAAGCCTTCATCCGGACCAGAATCCAGCAGCACCTCACGAATGGTTTTAAGGTCCCCGCCAGCGCAGAAAGCGCGGGCACTGCTGCTTTCAAGCAGGATCTGGCGCACGCCGGGCTCCGTCGTCCAGGCATCCAGCACGCGGCTGATCCCCGCCGCCGTATCGGCGTCCAGCGCGTTCAGCTTGGCGGGACGGTCCAGAATGATCCGGCCCAAATGCCCCTGACGCAGGGTCCTGACGCTCGTGGTGCCAGAAAGGGCATCTTCCGTCATTGCTTTCCTCTTCATTTCATGCACAAAAACAATTCCGCATTCGTATGAAAAGGAGAGCAGATGTTGGCCCCCGAGACCAGCGCCTATCGCGATACAATGGCCAAACTTGGCGCAGCTGTGAACATTATTACCACAGGAACGCTTGAGGCCCCTGTCGGCTTTACGGCCTCGGCCGTGTGTTCGGTCACGGATACCCCGCCAACCCTGCTTGTCTGCCTGAACCGCAACAGCCGCGCCCGCGCCGCATTCCATGAAGGCAGCGCCCTGTGCGTGAACGTGCTGGCCGGCCCGCAGCAGGCCCTGGCAGGACATTTCGCCAGCCCCTTCACCATGGCCGAACGCTTTGCCCAGGGACACTGGACCAGCCTTGTGACCGGAGCCCCCGTGCTGAACGAAGCCGTGGCGACGTTCGACTGCCGTGTGAGCCAGATTGTCGAAGTCGGCACCCATAGCGTGATGTTCGGTATTGTGGAGGCCCTGCGCAGCCACGAAACCCATGGCGGGCTGATGTATTTCAACCGCGCCTACCACACATTGCCCACCGTTTCGGCCTGACCATACCGCGACGGCGCCTTGCGCCGGGATAACCAACCCGGCGCCCCCGCCAGCCACGAGGTTCCGCCCATGACACCCCTGCCCCCAGCGCTCCGCAAAGTGATTCCCGCAGCACTGCCCATGCCAGACGGCATGCAACGCCCCGGCCTGCGGCGAAATGACGCGTCACGGCAGGCTGGCACCACGGCGGAGGATGACGGGGTGCATGTACCGATCATGACCGGGCGGGCCCTTATCGTCATGCAGGGGATGTTGCTCGTATTCGTGGGACTATGGTCCTGGCTGGGCTGGTCGATCCCCCGTTAGCCCATACCGGCGCAGCCCCGCGCCATTTTACGCCTTGCAGGCCTGATATTGCCGCCTGGCAGCCTGCCTGACGCGGCAGACTGATGATGCCCCCCGGACCAGCCCGCCGCATTAGCGCCCCGAATTAGCGCCCCAGAGCGCGGGCAACGCCAAATGCCGCGCCACAGGCTCCGCAGCCCAGCGCCGCGATCCAGAACACGGCGGGAAAACCGCTTTGCCATGACAGGGCAAGCCCCGCCCACGATTCCGCCAGCGCCAGCCCCGCCGCCGCCGCCATGCCAGCCACCGGTGCCAGCCCCAGCCGCAGCACGGCCGCCGCCGGTGCGATCATCAGGGTAAAAACCAGCAGGGCTCCTGTAATCTGCGCGCATTCGGCCGTGGCCAGCGCCACAAGAGACAGGAACAGGATATCGAGCCCCCGCAGCGATACGCCCTTTGCCTCCGCCACATCGGGCTGGAGCGAGGCAAACAGCAAGGGGCGCGCCATAAGGGCAAGGCCTGCCAGGCACGCGGCCGAAAGCCCGGCCAGCCACCACAGGGTCGCATGGGCAATACCCAGGATATCCCCGAACAGGAGCGATGTGGCGGCTCCGGCGGAGCGGGTTAGAAAATGCAGGCACAACGCCCCCAGCCCCATGGCCAGCGACAGCACGAGACCGATTGTCACGTCCCGCCCCATGATCCGTTCACCCGCCAGCCCCATGGCAATACCGCTCAGCACGGCACTCGCCCCAAAGCCTGTAACGGCGGGCTGCCCGGCCAGCAGGGCCGCTGCAGCCCCGGCAAACCCGACATGGGACAGGGCATGGCTGGCAAAGCTCTGCCCGCGCAGGACCAGAAACCACCCCACAGGCCCACAGACGACCGACACGAAAAACGCCGCCATGAAGGCCGAACGCATGAAGTCATAAGCGAGCATCAGGCCATATGTCCCGCGCAATCGCATGAATGCAATGTATCCCCGCCCCCTTCGGCCACCACGAACACACGCCCCCGGGCGTGAATGACCTCCACCGGCGCACCGTATAGCGCGCTCAGGGCCGGGGTGGTCATGACCTCATCCACCGGGCCGAGCAGCGCCTTACCATGCGCCAGATACAGCACATGATCCATGAACCCGTGCAGGGGGTTGATGTCATGCGTGGACATGAGCACCGTCAACCCGCGAGCGCGGGCCAGATCGTGGATACGGCGGGCGGTCTCGCGCATACGGGCCGGGTCCAGGCTGGCCAGCGGTTCGTCCAGCAGCAGAATGCGCGGTTCGTCCAGCAGGGTCTGGGCCAGAAGCAGACGCTGGCGCTCCCCGCCTGAAAGACTGGCCAGCGGGCGGTGGGCAAGTGCTCCGGCGTCCACCGCATGCAGTGCGGCATCCACCCTGGCGCGGGCCGCCCGCCCGTACCAGGGCAGGCCCGGCACGCCGCCGCCAAGGGCCGCGGCCACCATGTGCCACCCGCTCAACTGCCCGGCGACCAGCCTGCGCATCTGCGGCATGTAGCCAATGCCTGCCTGCGCGCCACGGGCACGGTGCCCAGCCACGCGCCCCTCAACCCGAACCGTGCCCGCAACCGCCGCTTCCAGCCCCAGAATGGCGCGGAACAGGGTGGTTTTTCCAGCACCATTGCCGCCCAGCACGCCCACAAAACTACCTGCGGGCACCTCAAAACTGACCGAATCGAGCACCAGCCGCCCCTGCCTCATGACACTCAGCCTGCATGCTTCCAGCGCGGGGGTGGGCGCTGCATGGCTCATGGGTGGGGCTCCAGCAGGTGGGCGGCCTGTTCCGCCGTCATGCGTATCCAGCCCTGCCAGTGCAGGCCTTCTGGCATTGTCTCGGTCAGTGGCAACAGGGGCACATGGGCCGACCGCGCCAGATCGAGCACGCGTTCGACCGAAGGTTCGACCACCTGCCGGTTATACGCAACAAGCCGCAGCCTGTGCTCAGCCAGATCGGTCTCGAACGCGGCCACCACGGCGGGTGCGGGTTCCACCCCATTCATGACCGCGAGCTGGTAGGCGCGTTCTTCCATCACCAGCCCCATACGCTCGGCCAGCGGGGTAAAAAGAGGCTCGGTCGCGGCGACATGCAGGCCACCAACCCGCACAGCCAGGCCGCGCACCTGCCGGTCGAGCCGGTCGATACTGGCCAGAACATCCGCCGCCCGCGCGGCATAGGCGCTGGCATGGGCAGGGTCCACCTGCTGGCAGGCCAAGGTAAAATGGCGCACGAACGCCGCTGCCGCGTCCAGATCGAACCAGAGATGCGCATTGCCTCCGTCATGCCAGCCCGGCCAGGAATCGGCCCGCACATAGCGGGCCGCGGGCAGGCCGGCACTGGCGACAAGCCTGTCCACCCACGAATCGTACCCTGCGCCATTGGCCACGACCAGCGTGGCATCAGCAATGTGGCGGGCATCGTCAGGGGTGGGTTCATACACATGGGGATCTGCCAGAGGGGAGGCCAGCAGGGTGGTGACAGTCACATCTGGCCCCGCGACCTGCGCCGCCAGATCGCCCCAACTGTTTTCCGCCGCGACAACGGAAAACACCGGAGCCACCCCGGCCCCACGCGCAGGGCCCGGCGCACCGGCCATGACAAGCACGGCGGCCAGCGCCCGCATGGGGGTATATGCCGCACCAGCCATGGCACGCAGCCACTCGGCAAGCCTATGGCGCGTAAGTAAAGCCATGTCTGTCCTGAACACTCCCGATGTATGTAATAATGTTACATTAAATTTTTCCGCCCGTCACCTCCCCGCGCGCGTATCTGGCCTTCCCCCCAGGGCTTGGTTACGCTAGAGAGAAAATGAGAACGGAAGACGAACATGCCAAGCACATCGCAGCACGCTACACCCGGCGCGGACGTTTACGGTTTTTCGGCCCGCACGCGCCAGCAACTGGACTACGCCACACGGCTCTGCGCCAACCAGGGCGGTCGCATGACCCCGCAGCGCCGCGACGTTCTGGGCCTGATCCTGCGCGCCAGCACACCCGTGGGCGCGTATGACCTGCTCGAACAGCTCAAACACGCCAGCGGCCGCCCGGCCCCGCCAACGGTCTACCGCGCGCTGGACTTTCTGCTCGAACACGGGCTGATCCACCGGATCGAACGCCTGTCCGCCTTTGTGCCCTGCACGCACCTGCTGCACGACGCCCCCGACAGCGCGGCCGACTGCTGCGACCATGACACCACAGGCCACAGCCATGCCGGACATTGCCAGCACGCCGCCCAGCCCATGGACCCCGCGCAGGCGGCATCCATGCACACGGCACAGTTCCTGATCTGTAGTGCCTGCGGCGCTGTGACGGAAATTGCCAATGCCACGGCCATTCTCGACCTGCTCAGAACCATTTGCCAGGACAAGAGTTTTACAATGCACAGCGCCTCGGTCGAAGTGGAGGGGCTGTGCGCGCAGTGCGCCGCAACCGCGCGCAACACCCCCCCGCACGATGCGGCGAAAGAACACGATCGATAGGTCATTCATGCCGCGCGCGCATTTTTCCGCCCAGCCCTGCTTTCCCGGCTTCGATACCGGATGCGACACGGCACCCGACCCGGCACGGGCGCAAAGGCGGACAAGCCGCAGACCGGCCACCCGCGCGCGCAAAATACCGCCAGCCACCCTGCAGACCGCACCCGGCCTGACAGGCGCAACGCAGCAGCACCCGGCTCCGGCCAGCCAAAAAAAGCGCGCCCCTTCCGCCCGTACGGCGGCTGATTTATCCGCGGCCTTACCCGCCGGCACATCCTCTGACACGCCCTATGGCACACCAACTGGCAAACACGCTGGCATATCACCCGCCACCGCTGCCCACAGGTTTACTGGCAAGCTTGGTGGCAAGCTTGGTGGCAGGCTTGCTGGCGGACATAATGATGGCCCAGATGGCCCATCGGGCAGCAGATTGAAGGGCAGGCCGGGCCCCCCCACCGGTACCCCGCCCCTGCCACCATCGGCACGGCAGGACCCTCCGGACCTGTTCTCCCTGCCGTTGCCCGCCTTGCCCCGCAGCCATTTCACCCCGGATGAACTCCGGCTGGCCCCCGTACCCGCCTCCACCCTTATGATGGGCCGGACCAGCCGCCCGGCACAGGCAAAAGGACAGGCCGCCACAGGCGACGGAAACGACGCCTGCCTCTACCTTGTCACCACGGATGAAGAGGCGGCGCATTTTCTTGCCCATGGCCTGAAACTGAGCCGCGCTACCCCCATCATGCTGACCGAGCGCGACGGCATAGGCCCATGGCTTGCCAAACTGGCGGAAAACGTGACAGACGAGGCGCCATGCTCCAACGTGGTCCTTCGCCTGAGACGCGCCATGGTGGCCCAGGCGCTGGAGCCCGAACCGGACCATTCGGCGGAATTTGCGGCGCGGTGCTACCTGCTGAGCGGAAACTGACCGCGCCACCAGAACGGGATCTCTTGCATGGCGGATGATGTGCTTTTGGCCGAAACAACGCGCGGCGGTCGGGTGGAATCCCGCCATTATGGCGCGGCGGTGGTGGTGGACGCCCATGGCGGGGTCGTGTTTTCTGCCGGGGATGTCACAACCCCGGTTTTCCCGCGCTCCACGGTCAAGGCCTTCATGGCCCTGCCGCTGGTCGCAAGCGGAGCCGCCGACCGGTATGGCCTGAGCGACGCCGCACTGGCCCTGGCCTGTGCCTCCCACCAGGGGGAACCCGCTCATGTGGCGCTGGCCGCCGACATGCTGGCCCGCACCGGGCGCGATTATACCGCATTGGAATGCGGCACACACTGGCCGCTGGATACCACAAGTGCCCGCGCGCTGGCCGCCGCAGGGCAGGACGCCTGCGCCCTGCACAACTGCTGCTCGGGCAAGCATGCCGGGTTTATCTGCCTGTCCTGTGCGACAGGCGTGGACCCGGAACATTATGCGCGGCCTGAACACCCGGTCATGCAGACCATGGCCAGCACCCTGACAGCCGTAACGGGAGCGGCCCATACGCAGGACAACAGAGGGGTGGATGGCTGCGCCATTCCGACATGGGCCATTCCCCTGCCAGCGCTGGCACTGGGTTTTGCGCGTTTGGGCACCGGCGCAGGGCTGAACGCCGACCATGCCGCAGCCGCGGCCCGGCTGCGGACGGCCATTGCCGCCAACCCGTTCATGGTGGCGGGCACCGGCCAGTTCGACACGCTGGTCATGCAGGACGTGGCCCCCTATGCCCTGACCAAAATGGGGGCGGAAGGCGTCATGACCGTGACACTCCCCACGCAGGGGCTGGGCATTGCCATAAAATGTCGTGACGGTGGCATTCGCGCGGCAGAAGCCGCAGCCGCTGCACTGATCAGCCGGTTCGGCAAACTCGAAAGTGCCAGGCTGCAACATTTCATGCGCAGGACACTGAAAAACTGGAACGGCCAGATCGTGGGCGAATTGCGCGCCGCAGCCGACCTGGCCCCTGACCACCTGCCCGCAAACGCAAGTTGAGCCAGTAAGCCGTAAGCCGTAAGCCGTAAGCCGTAAGCCGTAAGCCGGGGCAAAACCCGCCAGCAAGATCCCACAAGCCGATGCCAAAAACACTTGGCTTGAACGGGGTTTATGCAAGGGGGATTCGTACGCCCCGCCCCGTAACCGGGCAGCACCCAAAATACCGGGCCATCAAAAGAGCAGAAATTAACGGGACAATACGGCCCGGCGAATACCCCCTGGCCCATTAAATGAGACGCCCCCCACGCGCGGCACGCAACGTCACATAACATTCCGCATGACCCGCAGGCGGTGCGATATTGCCTTAAAACAGGCCGCAATGTCGTATCACGGAAAAAAACCTTCGGCCATACGCCCCCTTTTGCCGGGCGAAGGCCCATAAAAAATGGCCCCGCCTTTACTGGCGGGGCCATTCCATGACCGGAACGCATGAGTTCGAAAGGTCGTCTGTCACCCAGCCCCGAAAGGCCGGATCACAGGTCGTGCCGTCAGGTCATCAGGCCTTGGGCGCACGGGGACGCTTGGCGGGAGCGGCCTTGCGCTTGCGGGCGGGGGCCGCCTTTTCAGCTTCCGCGGTCGCAGCTTCCGTCGCCAGACGCTCATAGCGCTTGCGACGGCGACGTTCCTGGACATGACGCAGCTTGTCCACGGCGGAAAGATGCTTGAGGCTTTCTTCCTTATCCGCGGCGGCGGCACGACGGGCAGGAGCTGCCTTGCTGGCTGCCACAGCCGGAGCCTTGACGGGTTTGGCCTTGACGGCCTTGGGTTTGGCAACGGGTGCCGCCTTGCCGGAAACCGGCTTGGCTGGGGCCGCTTTTACGGAAACACCCTTGGCCCCGGCGGATTTGGCCGCAGGCTTGGCCGGTGCGGCCGCCTTGGCGACAGGCTTGGCAGCATCCACCTTGGCGGACTTGCGGCCACGGGGTGCTGCAACCGGCGCGGCCTCTACACTGTCCTGCGGCTTGGCAGCCTTGCGGGCACGGGCAGGGACTGCCTTGGCAGGGGGGGTGTCTTTTACGACAGGTTTCGCGGCTTTGGCGGCACGGACCGGGCGGGCGGGTTTTTCAGCTTCGGCAACCTTGACGGCCTTGGCTGCTTTGGGGGCGGCAGGGGTCGCCACCTTCTTGCGGGAAGCAGGAGCCGCTTTCACGGGTTTTTCGGCCCGAGCGGACTTGCGGGCGCCAGCCGGGGCGGACGCGGTTTCGACCACCGCGTCAACGGGGGATACATCCACTTCGAAAATTTCTTCCACAATGGCTGCTTTTGCCCGGGGAGCCCGCTTTTTGGCGGCGGGGCGGGGTGTTTCGGCAACCGGGGCCGGGGCGGCTTCAACCGTCTTGCGGCGTTTTTTTGTCTCGC
Source organism: Acetobacter sp. (assembly GCF_047723915.1). GTDB lineage: Bacteria > Pseudomonadota > Alphaproteobacteria > Acetobacterales > Acetobacteraceae > Acetobacter. Next base: position 8,038 of record NZ_JBDOBQ010000019.1, read on the forward strand.
TCATGCGTACTGTCCTTACGAGGTCTTATTGAAAAGACGCTGTTTTTATAAAAGAGTTTTAAAATCCTGATGCAGCAGGACCTTATTCCGGAGATGCACCTGTGATAACAGATACCTGACCATTTCTCTCTCTACATAACAAAAATTGAAAGAAATGCAAAAAATACTAGGCGTGTTTCACAAATAAACCCCACCCCCAAGCATTGCCGCACACTATGTTCTCTTACTGTTCTCGTTTTATGGGGGTGTCGGCAGGCCCGGCCCCCCTCCCGACCGGTTCTTCCATACCCCCCTGTTGCCCCCTACCGGCAAGTCGCCTTAATATTGAGCAGTCTTTCTTCATTTCCTGCATAAGAGTCCCGCCATGAAAATTAACGGCATCCCGTACCGCAGCGTATGGATCGATGAAAAAGACGGCTGGTCCGTCCATATTTTCGATCAGACCCGCCTTCCCTTCGCACTGGATGTGCTGACCCTGACCACCGCCGGGCAGGTTGCCCACGCCATCAAGACCATGCAGGTCCGTGGCGCACCGCTGATCGGGGCGGTGGCGGCATACGGGCTGGCGCTGGCGCTGCGCAGCCAGGCCGACGACGCAACGCTGGAAGACACCGCCGCCATGCTGGCGGCCACCCGCCCCACCGCGATAAACCTGCGCTGGGCCATTGAAAGAATGCTGAACCACCTGCGCCCCCTGCCCGCCGGGGACCGCGCACGGGCCGCCTATGCCCAGGCCGCGCTGATCTGCGACGAGGACGCCGCCCAGAACGAGGCCATAGGCCGCCACGGACTGGAGCTGCTGCGTGCCCTTGCCGCGAAACATGGCCCGCAGAAACAGATCAATATCCTGACCCACTGCAATGCGGGCTGGATTGCGACCGTCGACTGGGGTACGGCGCTGGCCCCCATCTACATGGCCCATGACGAAGGGCTGAATGTGCATGTCTGGGTCGATGAAACGCGCCCCCGCAACCAGGGTGCGGCACTGACCGCCTGGGAACTGGGCAGCCATGGCGTTGCACATACGGTCATTGCCGACAATGCCGGCGGGCATCTGATGCAGCACGGACAGGTCGATATCGTAATCGTCGGCACCGACCGCGTGACCCGCACGGGCGACGTCGCCAACAAGATCGGCACGTATCTCAAGGCGTTGGCAGCGCAGGACAACGCCATTCCGTTCTGGGTGGCCCTGCCCTCCACCACCATTGACTGGACGGTTGCCGACGGGATCACGGAAATTCCCATCGAGGAGCGTGCCGGCGCCGAAATCACCCATGTCGCGGGCCGCGATGACAGCGGCCAGGTCACACGCGTACAGATCACCCCCGACGGCAGCGCCGCAGCCAACCCGGCTTTTGACGTAACGCCCGCACGGCTTGTCACGGGGCTGATTACCGAAAAAGGCTGCTGCCCCGCGACACAGGCCGGACTGCTTTCGCTCTTTCCCGAACAGGGCCGGCAGGCCGCCAGCGGCACAGCGTAAAAGCGCTGCGCAGGATTACAGGCACCTTTCAACCCCGGCTTTTACCCGCCCAAGGCCAAAAGCCGGCATGAGCCGAACGAGGCAGGCATGTCAGAAACACCAGACACCCCGACAACGCGGTTTCTTGCAGCACATGGCATTGCCTTTGCCGTGCATGATTATGACTACGTGTCCGACCCGGGCAAGATCGGGCTGCACGCGGCCGAGGGGATCGGCATTGAACAGGACAAGGTGTTCAAGACGCTCATGGTCGAAATCGACAAGTCGACCGTGGTGTGCGTCGCCATTCCCGTACACCTGAAAATGGATCTCAAGAAAGTGGCGGCGCTGTTCGGCGGGCGCAATGCCCGCATGCTGGGAGCTGAAAAAGCGGAAGCGCTCACCGGTTTCAAGGTTGGCGGGATCAGCCCGTTCGGTGCCCGCACAGCCGTGCCTGTCGTGTTCGACGCCCGGCTGAACACGCTGGACAGGCTCTACATCAACGGTGGTGGTCGTGGCCTTGTGGTGGCCCTGCCCCCGGCCGATGCGCTTGCCTGCGTGCAGGGCCGCGTGGCGGATGTCACTGTGGATACAGACGGCTGACAATACCGGGGCCTGCACGCAGGCCTCACCCAGCCCGCACACTGCGCACCACCCGGCGGCGTAGCCCCATGCACCGCCCGGACCATGCCAGGAGCATGCCAGAACAGCCCCTGAACACATGACCACGCAGCGCATGGCCCACCCCGCCAAAGCCGGTCTGGGCAAAACGGGGTTGGCTGCGGTAAAGAGAAAAGGCAAGACCGTCCAACCGCACCCCTTTCGGGTGCTGCGCCTCTTCATGGAGCAGGCGGCGTTCTGGCGCACTGCTTCGGCCGGGCCGGGGCCCGTTCTGGTATGGAGACGACATGTCACGTCCATTTGCCGCCATCCTGCTGACAACACTGGGCCTTGCGGCCTGCACCCCACAACCCGTATCACCCCACCAGCCAGCCGCACGATGGACCAGGAACCTGGGCGATGTCAGCGCCAGTGGCGGCCACGTTCCCGATTTTGCGACCCGGAATTTCGAACCGTTCAACCGTCAGGATGTCGTGGCCATCGCGATGCGCGAATGGCGGCTGTTCGGCAGCCCCGTCAATGACGACGACCCCGAACTGCGTCCCGAACCCCAGTCTTCAGCACTCAAGCCCGAGCGCGCACCCGGCCTTTGGCAGCGTGTGGGCGAATACTGGTGGATCGGTATGGACCCCAGCATGACCGAGGCGTCATGGAGCGGCAAACACGACGGAAACGGGCAGGTCACCAATTTCGTGCATGACGGCATCTATGCCTGGTCGGCGGCCTTTATTTCCTATGTCATGCGCGTGGCGGGCGCGAACGAACGCTTTCCGTATTCCCCCAACCATGCCACCTATATCAACGCCGCGGCCTCCGGACAGTCGCCTATACTGCGCGCACGGGACCCGGCCGCCTACACACCCAAGACGGGTGATCTGGTCTGTGTCGCGCGCGGCAGCAGCAAGCAGACCATCCGTTTCGCCAGCCTGCCCACCAGCTACGGCTTTCCCGCCCATTGTGGCTACGTGGTGGCCACCGGCCAGAACGGCCCGCCCTTTGGCCACCAGATCAGCATTATCGGCGGCAATATCGACGACGCCGTGACCCTGACGCATGTCCCCACAGACACGCAGGGCCGCCTGTCCGGGGCTGACGGCGCCAGCTACGATCCGCGCTATCCTTGGTGCGCCGTGCTGGAAGTGTTATACGACGCCGAGGCGGAACCCGATGCGGGTCAGTAAAACCACGCGCCCTGTGCTGCGCGGCATAAGGGCAGGAAGCATGACACCGCGCCCCTGGCCACGCCCCTGATCGCTCCGCCCATGCCGGGCAGGGCAAATCCCCGTTGGAAAGGCGGGTGCCGGTCCCGGTCGTTCCATTTCGGTCCATAGTCATCAAGGCAGATCCCATGACCCAGAACGCCGCTCCTGTCTCCCACCCTGGCTGGACCAGCTTGTCCGCCGACATGCCCGCAGCCGTCGGGGGCACGCCCCTTATCCTGCTGCGCAAGGCGTCAGCCGCCACGGGGTGCGAGATTTACGGCAAGGCCGAGTTCATGAACCCCGGCGGTTCGGTCAAGGACCGCGCGGCACTGGCCATTATCAACGATGCCGAACGCCGGGGCGTTCTCAAACCCGGGGGTACGCTGGTCGAAGGCACGGCTGGCAATACCGGCATCGGGCTGACGCTGGTGGCCAATGCGCGAGGCTATCGGTGCGTGATCGTCATGCCCGAAACCCAGAGCCGCGAGAAAATCGGCTTTCTACGCATGATCGGGGCCGATCTGCGCCTTGTGCCCGCCAAGCCTTTTCGCGACCCCGGCAATTACGTCCATGTCTCGCGCCGCCTGGCGGAAGAAAACGGCTGGGTCTGGGCCAACCAGTTCGACAACCTTGCCAACCGCGAAGGCCACCGCGCCACCACGGCGCAGGAGATCTGGCAGCAGGCAGGTGGCAGGGTGGATGCGTTCACCTGCGCCTGCGGTACAGGCGGAACGCTGGCCGGCATAGCTCTGGGCCTGCATGACGCCGCGGCCCGTGACGGCGTGACCCCACCCCGCATCGTTCTGGCCGACCCTGAAGGATCGGGCCTGTATGGCTGGGTCAAGAACAATGACCTGTCCGTTGAAGGCTCGTCCATTACCGAGGGTATTGGCCAGTCCCGCGTGACCGCCAACCTTGAAGGCGCCCCCATAGACGACGCCGAGCGCATTCCCGACCCCGAGGCGCTGGAGATCATCTACAGCCTGCTGGGCGAGGAAGGGCTTTCGGTCGGTGGGTCATCGGGCATTAACGTGGCGGCGGCCATTCGTACTGCGCGCAGGCTGGGGCCGGGGCACCGCATTGTCACCATCCTGGCCGATGGCGGCGCACGCTATGAATCCAAACTGTTCAACCCCGAATTCCTGCGCGAGAAGAACCTGCCCGTGGCCTCCTGGCTGGACCGGTAACGTCTATACCCGGCCACACCCGACAGGGTGGGCCGGGGCGTGCGGCATAAACATCCCGTACGCGGAACAGGCAGCCGCATGATACGGCAACGCCCGGAAGCATTTCATGCACAGGCCCGGCGCCGATGGGGCTGAAGTCTGCGGGGCTGGGGCCTGCGGGCAGAACAATCCGCCCGCTTACGCCGCTGCCGGTTCAGGCCGAACGGGCGCGGGGTGCGGCAACGAGATACCCCACCACCGACAGCAGAACCAGCGCGCCGCCGATCAGGGCCGGGGTTGCCGGTTTTTCGCCAAAAACAAGCCAGACCCATAGCGGCCCCAGCACGACATCGAGCAGGGTGATCAACCCGGCCTCGGATGAGGGCACGTGCCGGCTGCCTTCGAGAAAGAACAGGTAGCTTACGCTCTGCGTCGCCAGGCTGAACACGAACAGCAGCGCAAGCTGCGTCATGGTGGGCATGGGCACGGATGGCAGCGTGACAAAGGCTGCGCCAAAACAGACAATCGCGCCAAAACCGCTGGATAACGCCGTTACCAGCATGGCGTCGTAACCGGTCCAGCGCCGGGCAATGACCATGGAGGCCGCGAACCCCAGGGTCATGACAAAAGCAAAGAGATTACCCGCCAGATCCGACATGCTGGTGGCCGACCCCACCATGATGACCACGCCCGCGATCGCAACGCCGGCGGCGCAGAGCGAGCGCAGGCCGGGTCGTTCGCCCAGCACGACAAAGGCAAGACCCGCCGCCAGAAACGGAACGGTTGCGTAAACAACCATGACGTTGGCCACACTGGTCAACTGCAATGCCTGAACGTAGCCGAACACGGACACAGCCATGATGGGAATGCTCAGCAGCCCACCCAGCCCAACGCTATCGCGCAGGCGCAGCAGCGCGCGGCCACGCAGAATGAAGGAAAGGGGGAACAGCAGCATGAAGCCGAACAGGGACCGCCACGCGACCGTGCTCCAGACATCCATGTTCAGTTCACGCACGAAAAATCCCGCCGTGCTCCATAACACGGTCGAAAGCGTAATCAGCACGACGCCGTAAAGGCGTCTTTCCCTGAACCCTGTCGAGACAGATTTTGTGTCGGCCAGGCACTCTTGCACGCTGCTTGCCATACTGCTTGCTCTCCGCCCGATCGCTCATCGGACACGCCTTCGCTCTCAGCCCGATCTAGTAAAAACCATGACGGAACGCAAGATAAGTCACAACACGACGACAGGGCATGAAACCATTCGCGCCGCCCCTGCTTTACACCGGGGCGCACACGCTGGCGCAAAGCCTGCCATTCAGCACCTGCCACCACCTGCGCGCCGTATACGGGGAAAGACAGTCCCCTCTTCACCCTTTGGTGAAAACCTGTTGAAAATCCATGCCGGATCAGGTGACATCGCACATCCCGACGAACGCATGAAGGACAGGACCCCATGGAACGTCGCATCTTCAACGCAACGCTGGCCGGACTGGGGCTGGCCCTGGGGGGCGGTCGCGTTCGCGCGCAGGGAACCGCCACACCCGCCAAGGTCGACAGCTTTTTTCTGGCCGCCAATGACTGGGTGCCCAACAACCAGAAACTGCCGATTCTTGTCTATCGCAACGCACTACCCGTTACGGGGGACGACCCGGCAGCCGCTTTCGAGGACCTGTTCCAGCGCAATGGCTGGCCCCCGCAATGGCGCAACGGCGTTTACCCTTTTCACCATTATCATACGCTGGGGCACGAGGTTCTGGGCTTTTACGGTGGATCGGCCCGGCTGATGCTGGGTGGCCCGGGTGGGCGGGAGGTCAATGTCAGGGCGGGCGATATCGTCCTGCTGCCCGCAGGCACCGGCCACAAGAAGCTGGAAGCGGATGCTGACTTCGCGGTTGTGGGCGCCTACCCGCCGGGGCAGGACTTCGACATTGTCCGCCAGGCCCCGGACAGCACGCAGCGCGCACGCCTGCTGACCCTGCCCTTTCCCGCATCGGACCCTGTTGCGGGTGTGGGCGGCCCCGTTACGAGGGAATGGCATTATTCCTGACCGGGCTGCGAGGCCTGACCACCCCGGCCCCAGCCACTTTGGCAGCCCCGGCCCGCCTTGCCCGGTTCATGCCCGGTTCATGCCCGGTGGGCAGACAACAGCCCCGCCCCGATACGGGCAAGAGCACATTCGTTGACGCACCCGGGATAGCGCTGGGTGTCAGGTTCCCGTAATGGCGGGGTATTGCCTGTCAGACGATGTCACGATCTGCTCCAGCAGCCATTCGGTAAACCTGCGCGACGCTTCCAGTGGCGCGGGCCCGCGATGACACTGATCATGCCAGTGCGCCGCCTGGCTGCCGACCAGCCCGGATGCCGCCAGCCAGCGGGTGATCGGACAGTCATCGACGGATTTTTCGGTCAGATCCTGCCCGCCACGCGTCGCCATCCAGTGATAGGCCAGAGCGCCCAGCGCACACTTAACCTCGTTGGCAGGTGCGGTCCGATCGGCCAGGGCCGCTCTGTAGGCGCGGTACCAGGCGGGAAAATCGGTATCGGGCATAGGCCGGGCTATGCCGTACCCCTGCCCGTAAGTGCCCCCCAGATGACGGATCGCCTCGATCACCTCGTCATCCTCCAGCCCTTCCGCCACGACGACATCCCGGAAGTCTGCCCCCATATCCAGCACCGACTTGACCATGCTGAATGTCTGCAACGGCGTCCTGCGGATGTGTTTGAGCAGCCCCTGATCGATCTTGATGATGTCGAACGGCAGGGATGAAAGACGCAGCAGGCTGCTATACCCCGAACCCAGATCGTCAATGGCGACGCGTACGCCCAGCGCCTTGAAACGCTGGATGACAGCACTTTGCAGGGCCGGGTCGATACTCTGGGTTTCCAGCAGTTCGATCGTCAGGCGACTGGCCGCCATGCCATAGGTCCTGAGCGTATCGCCAACCCAGCGGGGGCCTTCGGCGTTGAGCAGGTAGGTCGGCGGCATGTTGATCGCGAGACTGACACCAAGCCCTTCCCCGTCCCATTCCTTCACGCGCGCCAGAATCTGCTCCAGCCCCAGATGGAACAGCCGGTCCAGTTCGTTACGCCCCAGCAGCGGAAGAAAAACAGCGGGGGAAATAATCTCGCCGTTCTCGTCCTGCAGGCGGGCCAGGGCTTCCACCTCCAGCAGGGCGCCGGTTCTCAGGTTCACGACCGGCTGCACATACATGCGCAGCCCGCCCGAAAAAAGACGTTCGCGCAACTGGCAGGAACGTTCCTCCGTCACGGCCGGGGCGCGCCGCGAATAGCAGCGTTGCAGCACCTGTTCCCAGCACCGCTGCAGGCCACGGGCGAACTGCTGCATCATCAGGGATTCGAACTGGCTGGGATAGACGCCGAACACGGTCAGTACGGCGGCCACCTGTTCTTCTTCCTGCTTGATCGGAATACTGATGGACGAAGAAATACCCAGCCGCTCCATGACATCGCGCCAGACAGTCAGGCGGGAATCCTGTGCGTAGGACGCACAGCTCTGCCGCTGCCGGGTCCGCCAGGCCATGGCGGTCACCGACTGCCCGAACGCTGTCTGGGTGTCGAAAACCGTATACCCCATCGAATCTTTCAGGACGTCTATCAGATCCAGGGCCTTCGAACCCGCGCTGCCTTCCACCACCAGATGCCCCGACGGGTCCATGCGGAACAGCAGCACGGCCTGGATACCGGGCAGTCTGGCCAGATCCTCCATCCCGCGCGCACTGGCGTCGGGCCAGACGCTGTCGATCGCGGGCAGCGGGTCGGACAGCAGGGAGAAATAGGCCTGCTCTATGGCCTGCCCGGCCTCAAGCTGCGTGCCCTTGTCATCCTGAAGGCGGATTTCTGTCGTCAGCAGGATATGGTAGCGATCATATGCCCGCAGCATCGCATTATCGAGACTGTCTATGAGCAGACGCCGGTAGATGCTGTAGGATTCGCTGAGCAGCGCCGCCCCCATACCGGAAAGCGCGTGAACTTCTCCCAGCCTTTCGGCAACGGTGACAATATCCTTCTGGGTGGTGTCGGGGGCCAGCAGAAAACCCAGATGGGCAACCTGTCTCTGCTTGAGCCGCTCGAGCTTTTCGGGGGAGAGGGAGGACAGAATGCGTTTGCCCTCGCTCATTTCCCAGACGATTTCGTAAAAACGCTCGACAAAATCCTGACGGATCTGGGTCAGGAACGTCTTGGCGCGGGTCAGCAGTTCCGCGGCTTCCGGACCATAGGCGTTGAAGGTTACTGGCTCGGGTATGCTGTCCGTCGCCTGCCGTGCGGATGTGGCACTTGCCAGGCACCACCAGGTCTTGCGGGTGGCCTTGGTTTCCTTGGACTGGTACATGGCGGCATCGGCACGGCGGAGCAGGCTGTCCGGGTCATCGCCATCCAGCGGGTAGAACGCAAGTCCCAGTGTCATGCCCACGGTGGCGAACGCGTCGGCACGGACCTGGAAGGGTGTTTCCACCGCGACGTGCAACTGGTTCAGCACCGTGGTGGCCTGCGTTACCGGCAGCAGCGCATCCAGATCTTCAAGGATGACAACGAACTCATCCCCGCCCAGACGGGCGACGTAATCGGTCTGCCGCAGCCCAAGCTGCACGCGGGCGGCAAGCTCCTGCAGCAACCTGTCACCCGCTTCATGGCCGTAACTGTCGTTGACGATCTTGAAATCGTCCAGGTCGAGCATGCACACGCCCACGGCCGTGCCACGCCTGCGGGCCCGCGCCAGGGCCTGGGGCATGTATTCCTCCAGCGCCAGACGGTTGGGCAGGCCGGTCAGCAGGTCATGGCGGGCACGCAGCGATTCCTCGACCTGGAGTTTTTCAACCCGCTGCTTGGCGTCCAGCGTATCGAGCGCATGGCCCAGCAACTGGGCAACACGCTGGCACAGGGCAATGCTCTGCGCGTCGAACACCATGGCCTGGGGTGATACGAAGCTGATGACAGCCCAGATCGAGCCGCCACGCCAGATGGGGGTGGCCAGTACGGCACGCCACTGATTGTCGTTGAGGAAATCGTACCAGGGGGCGTCCGCATGGTCGCCCAGTTCATCGTTGCTGTAGGCCAGGGTCTGCTGGTTCCAGGCCCGGGCCGCAACCAGCGATGCGCTGCCGGGCTGGCTGACGCGGATATCGAGCTGTTCCAGCCCGCCCGTGCCTTCCCCGGCATGGGCGACGACACTGATCCGGTCGTCAGCCGTCACCTGCCCGATCCAGACCGCGTGGAACAGCGTATCCTGCACCAGATCGGCGCAGGCCCGGTCGCACATTTCCGTATCGCTTGACGCCTGGAGGACGGCATCCGCGGTATTGATCAGCGCGTGGTACAGACGCTGCGCCACGTCACGGCTGGTCACGTCCTCTATCGTCCAGACCGAGACATTGCCGTTGAGGTCGCGAAGCTGAACACCGGAAAAATCGGCGATCATGATCCGCCCGTCAGGCCGGGACAGCCGCACGCTGGTCACCCGCACTTCACCCTCCGCGCGGAGCTGCTCGTAAATGCCCCCCACGCGGTCATATTCATGCCGGTCGGCGTAAAGCATTTCCGCCGACTGGTTGAGAAACGAATCCGGGCTTACGCCAAGCATCTGCGCAACCCGGGTGTTGGTCATCTGGATGACGCGATCACGGACCAGCAGAATACCCACCACCGAATTGTCCAGCAGGGCCTTTTGCAGGCGACGGTTGTAAAGCTGCTCCAGCCCGTTGGAAATATCGGCGGAAATTTCACGCAGCAGGGCCTGCAACTGGCTGTCGAACACATGCGCCTGCTCGTGATAGACGCTGAGCACCGCCCAGACGCGCCTGTCACGGTAGATGGGCAGTACCGCATTGGACCGCACCCCCTGGCGCATGGCCCAGTCCTGCCAGGGCTGTGTATACTCCGTCGTGGTGAAGGAGGCGTTGAAAATCGGCTGCCCGCCGCGCCAGACCCGCCCCACGCTGCCGCGCCCTTCGGGCAGGTTGGGGTCGATGGAAATGGACACGCCCTTCATGCAGTCGGGCGGCCCGCCCACGGCCAGAATCTGGAGAGCCTTGCTTTCATCCGGACGGCCGATGAAGGCGATCTTGAGATGGGCGTAATGAATGGCCATGTCGCAGATTTCGCGCAGCAGGGTTTCTTCATCCACTGCCTGGCTCACGCACTGGTTGATCTGCGCCATGAAACTGTTGAATTCGGTCAGCCGTGTCAGATGCTGCATCTGCTCACGCTCGCGGCGGCGAATCACCAGAACGCCAGCAGTCAGCAGCACCGCGAAGGCCAGCGCCTCCACCCCCCAGCGGGAAGGGGCTTCCTTTTCATAGGTCCGCCACACGCGACTGGGGGCAATGTCCGCTTCCACACTGAACGGATAATCCCCCACCGGGGTCGATACCACCGTGGTCCCGGCTTCGACGGGGGCCGCGGGTTCCCCGCCGCGCGGGTCCAGCCAGCGGCTGACGGATGTGCCGTCCCTGTTGTCCTTGAGCGTGAAGGACCAACCCTGACGATAATCGGACGGCAGTTCCTGAACGTCGAGCAGACGGTTCAGCGGATAAGGCGACGCCAGGAAATACCCGGCATGGTCGTCTGTATCGCCATGCACGCGCATGGGCAGAACGGCCTCTTTCGTCCCGTCCCGCAGGTGCACGCGCCCCAGAAGGTGGTCGACACTATGGGGAAGAGAAGAAAAATCCTGGATTTTCGAGACTGTGCGGTTGACCAGGGGGGCTGTCGACCACTGGATTGTCTCCCCGTCGGGGGAGAGGACATTGAACGTATGCGGTGACGACCGCGACAGCAGGTACCGACGCAGCGCCTCTTCAACCTGGGGGGACGGCGCCGCCGGGTTGGCATGCGGTGCCAGAAGCTCCGCCGAGGCGACATCAAGCTCGGTAAAACGGGTATTCAGCCTGTCCGCGATCAGGCTGGCATAGGCCTGACTGTCGCGCAGGGCCTCCTCCGCCACTTCGGTCCTGGCATGGTAATAGTCGTGCACTTCGATCGCCGCCCCACACGACACAACCGTCAGCACCGGCAGGGCATAGGGCAGCAGGGATCTCAATCGGGCCCGCAGTCGTTGAGACGAACCCAGAATGGGGGGGGAAGTGCTCACACAAATACCTATTCTTGAATCAGGCCTTGGCAGAGTCCGGGGCGGCGTGTGGTCGCGTTGCCACGGCGGTGCATCAAATCGCAGGCTGTTACCGCCGTGTCATTGCTCCACTGTCAAGTCAAATAAAAACACAATTAAAACGACCGCCGACGTCAAAGACATCACGCTCGGAATTTTTCCTTTCCCTGAGCCAAACGACAGCAAAAGCAATATAACAGTCCCGTCGCAGACCCGTCACTTGGGAAATATCCAAAATTTATACAGACTGGATATTTTGAATATCCGATATCGGCACCCACTGCATAAATAATACCCCCCACCCGTTCCGGTCTGCTGCGCCGTGCAACATCGCGCGTAAAAACCTATGCAGGCAGACCATAAAAGCTGACCGGACCGGTCCTTGAACATCGTCCCGGGCAATATGGCTTTCTCTGCCTTGCTGGAAAAACGCCACACCGCGACAAAACCGTTTCACATGCCCGACGTTAAGACGAGTGAAACTATTTTGTGCGATCATGCCCGCTACATGGCGGGCGCGCGCACTCCACATCATAAATTTATTAAGAAATCATGTTCATATCCAAAAATCCGATATCACGTTTTATTTCCGTGAAATTTATTGCATAAAATCCAGGCTTTGCCATAGTGATTGCGGTTCCGTTTTTATTGCCTGCCCCTATGAGCCGTTCTTTGTTTATTTAGCCTGCATTCCACAATTTTTTCCTAACAGATGGGCATATCCGCCAATCAAGCACCCTCTCCCGTCAGACATGGTCCCGCAATGCGGTATATGAAAGCCCTGACAGCGGGATCATGATCACAACTCAAGGCGATCGGATTTTGCGCCACTTCCCTGCGCATGGGTAACAGGGGGCAGGCAGGGTATTTTACGCAATATCGGCAATCGTGCAGGTTTTTTTAGGGAATTTTCGCCACTGTCCTGAATGTGGCGCCATACAGGCCAGCACGTGCGGGGTTATCTCTTCCGGCCAGGAGTTCATGACAATGATTGCAAAAGCCGACAAGTCATTCCCCCTGCCCCTGGCACGGTCCGCAGGCGACCCCGTTCCGACATACCCTGTTGCGGCAGCACCATGGTCCGGGCATTGCGTAACCGGCATGGATACATCCGCCCGGCCGCCATCCCGCCGGATGCCTACAACACAGTGACACTTATCCAAAGTCCGGCATGATTTTACGCCGGGCTCCCTGCTTTATGTTCCATCAAGGTCGGTCAATGTCTGCATCCTCCGCCCCCCTGCCCCCTGTCGTAGAAAACATCGCGCTGTATTTCGACATGCTTGAGCAGGCAACCGACGGTGTGGTCATTATCGATAACCGCAACCACATTGTCTTTTTCAACACCGCCGCGGAACGGCTATGGGGGCATACGGCGGCGCAGGTGATCGGGCAGAACGTGAACTGCCTTATCCCGATCGAACACAAAGCCACGCATGACGGCTATATCGCGCATAACCGCGATACGGGCCATAACCGTATTGTCGGCAAATCGCGCGAAATAACCTTCACCCGTAGCAACGGGGATTATGTCGCAGCCGAGATGTCGATCTCCACCGCAGTACTCGGCCCCCAGCGCGAACGCTATTACATGGCGTTCGTCAAAGGCGTGACGGAGGAAAGTCACCGCCGGAAAATTCTTGATCTGCAGAACCATGTTTTCACGCAGCTTGCCGGAGAAATGACCGAAAAGGACATTGCCGGCCTGCTCTGCGCGGAGGCAGAGCGCATGGTCCCCAACAGCGTGGCTGTGCTGCTCCAGGTCACGCCGGGGGTGGAACTGGAAATCCTTTCGGGGGAAGGGCTGCCGTGGCGCAGGATCGCGTCACTGACAAACGTGATCCTGACCGATGACGATATAGCGGCCCTGCACGCCAACCCCGAAGACGCGCGTGCCCTCGTCTGGCACAGCAGGGCCAGCGACGCACAGGAAATCGAATTGCGGGACTGCTGGGCCTCCGCCGTTTTCGGTAATTCCGGCGAACTGATCGGCATATTCGCCCTGTATTCGCGCAACCGCGACAAAACGACCGACTGGCCGCAGAAAATTGTCGCGGGATGCGTGCCGTCCTGCGCCGCCATTATCAAACAGGGGCTGACCCGCCAGCACCTGACGCGCCTCAACCATTACGACGTCCTGACAGGGCTGCTGAACCGCGCCTCCATTACCGCCACCCTCAAGGACATGACATCGCAGCCAACGCCCTTGCCTTTTGCGCTGCTGGTGCTCGATCTGGACCTGTTCCAGGACATCAACAATGTCATGGGCTACGACCAGGGCGACGTTCTGCTACAGATCGTGGCCAGACGTCTTGCCCAGCAATGCCGGGGCAATTTTGTGCTGGGCCGGCTGGGCGGGGACGATTTCGTGGTGATCATGCCTGGCGGAAACGTCGAAACCACGCGAACCTTCGCCGAAACGTTCACAACCGCCATGAGCGAACCCATAGAAATCAATGGGCAGGAACTGATAATTTCCTTCAGCATCGGTATCAGCCTGTATCCGTATGACGGCGTTGAAATCGAGCAGATTCTCAATCATGCCGATGTCGCCATGCGCGAAGCCAAAAAAACCGCCCGTGGCAGTTTCCGGCTGCTGAGCGGCGTCGCCAATGACGAGGTGAAATCGCGGCTGATTATCGGCTCGGCCCTGCGCAAGGCTGTCCGGCATTCGGAACTGCACCTGTTCTACCAGCCACAGATCTGCACCATGACAGGCCGGCTTTACGGGGTTGAAGCCCTTGCACGCTGGTTTCATCCCACCCTAGGGGCGGTGCCACCGTCACGGTTCATTCCCATTGCCGAAGAAACAGGGCAGATCATAGCGATCGGCAAATGGTCCATTGAGGAAGCATGCCGCCAGCTCGCCAAATGGGACATGGCGGGGATTGTTGTGCCCGTTGTCAGCGTCAACATCTCGGCCGCCCATTTCTACGGCACCGATCTGGCTGGCCATATCAGGGCCCTGCTTGACCGCTACGACCTGGACGCATCGCGCCTGACGGTAGAAATTACCGAAAGTGTCATGATGCAGAACCATACCGAGGCCATGACCGCCATTCGCGAAATCGGGGTGGGGTTGTCGCTGGACGATTTTGGAACCGGGTTTTCATCCCTGTCGCGTCTGGCCCATCTGCCCCTGACCGAAATCAAGATCGACCGCAGCTTTGTCGTGAATTTCGAGCGCGATGTCAGCGCGCTGATCGTAACGGAAGCCGCAATCAATATCGGCAAACGCCTGGGCGTGAAGGTCGTGACCGAAGGGGTGGAGGAAACACGCCAGGAAACCAGGCTGAGAGCCATGGGGTGCGATGTCATGCAGGGCTATCTGTTCAGCAAACCCATGCCACCCGCCGACCTGCCGGAGTGGCTCCGCAACTTCTCCGCCCTATCCCACTCCCAGACTCAGCCCCAGTCCCAGTCAGAGGCACAGGCACAGGCACAGGCACAGGCACAGGCACAGCCCCGAACGGGCAAATAAAAGAACACCAGCAGGGAACGTAACCCCGCGTCATGCCTTATGAGCAAGACGCCGCGGGCAAAATGCCAAAGCCACCAGCAGGGGCATAAGATGGCAAGGCCGATACAGGCCGGAACGTCCGCTGAACCCGGTATGGCAAATAGCGCTTGCATCACTATCTTACGATATGTATATCTTACGACATGATTAGACATCTTAAATCCAGACTCCATCATCACGCCTTCTTCCACACCGCAGGCCGGCACAGGGGCGGCCACGATGGTGGCCATGGCTTTGGTGGTGGTTTTGGCCGCCGGTTTGGCGGCGGAGATTTTCCCACCAGCCGCAAGTTCAGTTCGGAAGAATTGCAGCTCCTGCTTCTTGCCCTGCTGGCCGAACGCCCGGCCCACGGTTACGAACTGATCCGCCAGTTGGAAGAAAAATCCGGCGGTTTCTATGCCCCCAGCCCCGGCATGATCTACCCGGCCCTGACCTATCTGGACGAAATCGGCCAGGCGGTCTCAACGCCCGAGGGCAATCGCAAGCTCTATACCCTGACCGAAACAGGCAGCGCCTACCTTCAGGCGAACCGTGCACGGGTCGACGCCATTCTGGACACGCTGGCGCGGATCGGCAGCCGCATGTCCGAGGTCCGCGACGCTTTTGCCGGTGTCGATGCAACGGACCCCCAGGCCGCGGATGAAATCCACCAGGCCCGCCGCACGATCAAGCAGGCCCTCATGAGCAAGCGTGGCTGTTCGGCCGAGGAAGCTCGCCGTATCGCGGATATTCTCAACCGGGCCGCCAAGGACATTCTTGGCACGTCTCACTAACCGCGACGCAGGACCCCTTTTCATGACCTCACTCCTCCGCCATACGGCGCTGCGTGTGCGCTACCCCCTGCGGTTTCGCATGATCCAGGTTGCACGCATCGAACCCGTTTCTCCGCGCATGCGCCGGATTATTTTTACCGGCGACGATCTGGACGGTTTTACCTCCGGCGCGGCTGACGATCACGTCAAACTGTTCTTTCCCCTGCCGGGCACGGACACGCCGCATCTGCCGACACTGGTGGATGGCAAGCCGGTGCACGATCCGTCCGCCCCCGTCATCATGCGTGATTACACGCCCCGCGCCTTCAACCCCCAAACGCGGGAACTGGCCATAGAATTCGTCCTGCACGGGGACGGCCCGGCCAGCGGCTGGGCGGCCCAGGCACAGCCCGGCCAATGGCTGGGCATGGGCGGACCGCGCGGCTCGTTCCTGGTGCCCGACACATATGGGGCTTACCTGCTGATGGGGGACGAAACCGCCCTGCCCGCCATAGCCCGACGGCTGGAAGAGCTGCCGGCTGGCCGCAAAGCCCTTGTCATGATCGAGATCGCCGACATGCAGGAACAACGCGTGCTGGACACCCGTGCGGACGCCACCATCCAGTGGCTCCCACGCAACGGCACCCCGGCAGGCCAGTCCGATGTGCTGGTGCAGGCCTTGCGGCAGACGACACTCCCCGACGTGGATCTCCACGCCTGGGTCGGGGCTGAAATCCGAACCGCCCGTGCCCTGCGCGAGTGCCTTATGAAAGAAAAAGGCCTTGCGCGCGATCAGGTCCGGGCGGCGGGATACTGGCGCGAGGGCACGCCAGATGGCGGCGCCCGCGTGGAAGACTGAATAATATCCTTCAGATCAGCCCTTCTTCCTTCAGGGCTTTTAATGCCGCTGGCCGGGCCAGCACACGCTCCTTGAGCGCCCAGGCCTTCCTGTGGTGAGAAATATCCACATTCTTGAAAGCCGCCCAACTCATGACCACGGCGGCATAGGCATCAGCCTGCGTGAACTCGGCCCCCAGCCAGTAGGGGCCGGTTGCATCCAGCATGCCTTCGAGCTGCTGCATGCGCCGATGAATGTCATGCCGGATGCTCTCCAGCCCCTCCGCCGTCAGGCCGGGGGCGAACAGGCCGCTGAACGCCTTGTGAAAATCACCGCAAAAACCCAGCGCTTCCTGCAGGCGTGCCCGCGCCATGGACCCGTACGCGGGACGAAACGCGGCAATATCGGAATGGTCGCCCAGATACTGAAGAATGGCGGCATTCTGCGTCAGAACCACACCCGGTTCAAGCTCGATCGCGGGCACCGCGCCACGCGGGTTGACTGTCAGATAATCCACCCCGGTTTCTGTCCTGTGGGTTGCCAGATCGACCGCCTCCAGCGTGTAGGGCGCACCGATTTCAGCCAGCACGATATGCGACGCCAGGGAACACGCCCCAGCCAGATAATACAGTTTCATCATCTCAGCCTTTCCTTCTAACGGAACGGAGCATGACGCAACTTTTCGTCCGCGTAAAACCCCATACATATCACCGGAAAACCACCCGGATCACACATGGCGGACACCGCATGCCCCTGACAGGCGCCGGCACGACGGGCGCAGGAAACAGGCGGCGGAGTACGCTCAGAGCTTCTGCTGCATATGATTGCGCAAGGCATTGCAACGCGTCGTATAATGCGACGCCTTGGAGGCCGTAATAAAATTCAATACAAACGCGGCTGCCAGGGAAAGAAAGGACAGAATTGCAAGCACTTCGCCTTTCAGACCTATGGGGTCGTTGTAAAACAGGCCCGAAACCCACAACAGCCCAATACTCAGGACTGCACCGACAAAGCCGCATACACCCGTGATCTTGATCATGGAATCTTCCACGCTTTCAAAATCATTTGTTTCCCGCCACAGGTCGAAAAGCTGCTTGTCGATCTCTACGGCCATGCTGCTGTGGCGCTGCTTGTCTTCCTCTGTCGTCTTGTGGGGGTTCTTGCGGTAAATCTCCAGTTCCTGCCGCGCTTTGGTAAAAACGCGCCGCCGCTCCTTGATGGCAGGAATACTGATATCCACAAAGCTGAGAATGGCAACGTTCAGCCCTGCCGAAAGCTGAATAATTGCCTGAAAATCTCCCCACGTAACGCTCATGACGCCTCCCTGCCCAGACCGACCCGATCGGCACAGTTTTAGCGGCACCACAGAAAACGGGAAAAGCGCCCGCAGCATGCCTGCTATTCTGCACGTTTTTCAAAAAACCTGAACAGGCTGCCCGCCCCAGACCTTGCCAGATCTCCGTACCATGACAGAGCACCGGGTTTCAGGCTTACCCGTCTGTGGCCCCCAGCATGCAAAACCCTGCCCTTACAGAGCCCGCGCGGGAGAGGCTGCAAAAACGTCCCAACCACCGCCGCGCACGCCGCACCCAAGCTGGCAGACAAACAAAAAAGGCAGGGCGTTACCGCCCTGCCCCGCATACTCGGTTCTTCCACACCCCCGCTGTACCGGCAGTGCGTTACGTCGGAGGGGTTATTCCCACTCGATTATAAATTACAGAAATTTCCATAGGAAAAACAGCTATTTATATTTCTAATTGACATCGATGCCATGAAAAATACCCCTTCCGGAAAAAATACTCGTTGGCACGGTACAGTCTTGATCCGGTGGCGCACTGCTGAGCTATTCCTCCGAAAAAAAGTCCTCATCGAGCCGCTTGAACTCAATCCTGCGGCTAACACGAACGCCCACGCCATATTCGATCATCAGGTCGGTCAGCCGCTCCCCATCGATCAGGATGACTCTCTGGGCGAGGTGCTTAACGTAGTCCCTCGCCTGACTGCTGAAGGTAGAGGTGGTGACAAACACGCCCTTCGTGGCACCGTGGCCGACCAAGCTGCCGACGAAGGCCTGCACATCAGGACGGCCGACCGTTGTTTCAGCGTAGCGCTTGGCCTGCACGTAGACCCGGTCCAGTCCCAGCCTGTCTTCGTTAATGACACCGTCCACGCCGCCGTCGCCTGAACGGCCGAGTTGGGTGGCCGCATTCTTGTGCGACCCGCCATAGCCCATGGCGATCAGCAGATCAACGATCAGTTGCTCGAAGAAGGCCGGTGTGTTCTGGACGATACGTTCCAGCAGGTCCGCGCGGAGGGCCGATTGCACGGCCTGATAGGCCGCCTCAATCTGTTCCTCCGGCGTGCCGGTTTCGACCGACGGAGCGATGGCAACAGGGGCGGCATTGTCTTCAGAAAACTTCTGACCACTGTAAAATTCGCGGAAGCCTTCATAGTTTTTCAACTCATCCACGCCGATGCGCTCTGGAGAGGCCGCCAGCAGTGCCCGCCCGGCATCCGTCGCGATGAAACGCCCCCGCTTTGGGGAGGCCAAGAGGCCCGCCTTGGACAAATAGAATTTTGCCCACTGGATACGGTTGTACAGCAGGCGTTGCCGTCCACTGGGTAGCATTTCTTCGCGTTCATCGGGGCTGAGGCCGAGATCATCCGCGATGCGCTCGGCGGCATCGGCCACGCGCTGCTCGCCACTGGTGGCGAGGGGCAGGACCGGCAGCATCAATGTCTGATAATCGGGAATGGCCATGGGGTCAGGCCGCTTTCTTGCGGCCGCGTTTGGCCTTTGGCGCGGCGCTGCGTTCTGCCCGGATGCGATCGAGCAAGGCGCTCGCGGGTTCGTCGGCGGGGTCTTGCGGCACGAGTTCGCCCTTGAAGGCCTTGGCCAACACCGATTGATCTAGATGGTCGATCAGCTTGCGGGCGCTGATCGCATCGGCGGCGAGACGATCAATCCACACAAAAGCGGATTGGATGCGACAGACAATCTCAGACTGTTCTGGCAAAGAAAATGCAGGGATTCCCAACGCTATAAATTTGCCCTGCGTGAGGTTCAAACCGCTGTCGCTAATGCCTGTTTTCATAACCTCCAACTCTGAGAGGCACTGAGGTGTGTTGAGCATATAAGTAACAAACGCCGGATCAGCCATTTCTTGATTGATGCGAAGACGATAGGCTTTGTCACACAGCATCAACTTAGGGTGATCTTCGTTAACAAGACACGAAATGGCTACCCTGCTGCGCGGGCCTGCGCGGGTTGTGAGCACGTCACCAGCATTGATGACGATTCCCGGACGAGGCTTGAGATCAGTAGGAAGACGCTTGTTTTCCTGCGGTAAAAAATGAACGGACTGGATTGCTGTCGTCTTAATGACGCCCCAGTCATTTAAGCCTGCTGGCTCGCTAGCGCACTTAGGGCTCCAGCCCTGATCCAATGAATCTATAAATTCCGATAACGGCAGCAGCTTCGGGGACCGGCGTTTAGTACACAGGTCGCCCCGGAAGGCGGCGGCGAGGATGGTCTGTTTGTATTTCTCGACGAGGCGGGGAATGTGGTCGAGATGGTCGCGGGCGCGTCTGGATTTGCCGGTGAGGCTGTCGATCTTCGCCACGATCCGTCGTTGTTCGGGGAGTGGAGGAATGGGAACCTCCGTTTCTTCGAACTTCCCTTTAGTGACGTGACGAAGCCCGACCCCACCGTGTGCCTTCGCAATTTGCTCGTCTAGCGTTTGATTAATCGCATGGCGCAAGAAGTTTCGATCGAAGGCATTTCGATCAAAACGAACGTTGAAAATATGTTGGTTGAGAACGGCCTTCGGGCCATTCCAGATATGCGCACCAAAGGAAGTGCCTGGAGTGCCAGACCACGCAAACAGCAGGTCACCGTCTTCGATCAGAAATCGTTCATCCACCGTTCCGTCGAAGTGATTAAACTTATTGTCGGGTCTGTTTAGGTTTTGAATACGAACAATGGGAAGCCCAGATGCGGACCAGTCGGAGGGCTTGAACGCTTTCCCGTTAACCAAGTCGCAGATTTCACCGATGGTTGTACCGGCCCAGCCGTGCGGCATATCGCTCATTCTGCCGCCTGCCCCACAGCAGCCTCATCAACGCTATCCGGCTCCAATTCTTCCGAAAGCGTTTCAATTTCCTCTAACGCTGCCTTCAAATGACCGATGATGGCAGCAGCGATATCCTCCGGCTCGATCAGCGCCTCTTCCGCTTCTGCCTCAGTATCGCGAAGCCAGCTTATGTCGAGGTTGTCATTACGACCGCTGATGGCGGCGCGATCGAACTTGCGCCAACGGCTGTCCTCCCCGCCATCTCGCCGTTTGGATCCGCCATTGGCGTCCGCGCCATACGCCTTTTCAAAATCCGCAAAGTCGGCAACGGTCAGCGGTCGTGTCTTGCCATAGGCCGGAGCGTTTGCCCGCATGTCATACACCCAGACCGCCTTAGTGTTATCCTTGTCGCTTTTGCCACGCCGGAAGAACAGCACGTTGGTCTTGACGCCCTGCGCGTAGAAAATGCCGGTCGGCAGGCGCAGGACGGTGTGCAGGTCGCACAGATCCATCAGCCAGGTGCGCAGGCGGCGACCGGTATTGTCCTCGAACAGTACATTATCGGGGATAACTACGGCGGCGCGGCCACCAGGAGCCAACGCGCGCACGATATGTTCGACAAAGGCCAACTGCTTGTTCGACGTATCCGCCGTGATCGAGAAGTCGGAACGGGTCGGACGTCCTCCGCCCTTCTTGGTGCCAAATGGCGGATTGGTCAGGATCAGATTGGCCTTAGGCAGCGCCTCCCCATCGGGGGACAGCGTGTCGATATTCTCCATCCCACCTTCGATACCATGAAGCAGCAAATTCATCATGCTCAGACGGTGAGTATCCGGCACCAGTTCCGCGCCAGAGAAAGCGTTGTGCCGCTGGAAGAAGGCCTGTTGCTCGGTCAGTGTGTAGAGATCGTCCGTGTGATCCTTGATGTAGCGATCGGCCGCGACGAGGAAACCCGCCGTTCCACCGGCTGGGTCCTGGATCACTTCGCCCGGCTGCGGCTGCATCAGGCGCACGATGCAGTCGATCAGCGGGCGGGGCGTGAAGTATTGTCCTGCACCGGATTTCTTGTCGGCCGCGTTCTTTTCCAACAGACCTTCATAAAGGTTGCCCAGCCCCTCTTCGCGGGCAGAGAACCAGTCGAGCTGATCGATGTTGGACGTTAGTGCTTTGAGGTTGGTTGGCTTACGCAGACGGGTCTGGGCGTCGATGAAGATTGCGCTGACGAGCGCATCTTTCGCCTTGCCGAGTTCCAGCAACATCGCCTTGTAATAATCTAGCTGTTCCAAGCCTTCTCGTTTGGCAAGCAGGCCCCATCGCCAATCTTTCGGCAAACGCTCTTCCCTGCCTGTCTCTTCCAGCATCTTGAGGAAAAGAAGGTAAGTCAGCTCTGTCACATATTCGTTGTAGGTGACGCCATCATCGCGCAAGACGTTGCACAGGCTCCAAAGCTTGGCGACGATGTCAGTGGTCGTGCTCATTTACGCGGTCTTCTTCCACAACTCTTCGTTAATCCCGACGAGGATGCTTTCCAGCTCTCCGCCGAACACTTTATTAAGGCGATTGAAGCCGCCATCGGCGATAAACGGCTCCTTGTCGATGGCGACACGATCCACCACAATCTCTTTTTCGATCTGCTCGCCGATCCGCTTGAGCCAGCGTTTCTGCGGGTCTGTCCATGCACGGCTCGCCATGATGGCCCGCATCGCGTGTCGCACACGGTCTTCATAAGGGATCAGGGCATCGCCCAGGGCTGCCTGCCGGACGAAGCCGATGACAGACGCGGCAATTTCCTCATTGCGTGCATCCGCCCACGCACGGCGCAGATTGGCGTCGGAAAAGCCCTTGGAGTCTAGGGCAAGGCGCAATGCCTTCAGATCGGCGCGGGTCAGATCACGAGGTCGTTGCACGACGACTTTGAGTGCTGCGATCGTGTTGATGTTGTCGCGCACGAAGGCGGCGAAGCTGTCCAGAAAATCCTCAGGCTTTGCGCCGCTGCCATAACCGCGCGACACTTCAACGATATGATCCGCGTGCTTGGAAATCGGAACATAACCGACATTATCGCCATCAGCCTGCCAATCGAGGATAGGGCCGATCGCAGCATGATCCTTCAGCCATGCGGCAAGGCCCTGTGCATCACCGGACATGACCCGTTGCAGCATCGCCTCCGGCGTTTCGCCCGCTGAGGCTTCAAACTGCTGTCTTGCATCATCGGTCAGCTTTTTGATCCGACGACGCAGCTTCACGGCGAGCTGTTCGCGAATGGCCTCCCGCTGCTCATCGTTCTGCGCTGCTGTCATTTCGTGGACGAGCTGGGAAAAGCTGATCGAAGGGTTAACGACGACCGGCTTCATGTCGGTCATGTTCTGGAGGTGGGGATAGAGATCGACGGCGTCGAAAATCCGGAAGACTTCTTTGCCTATTTCCGGAC
This sequence comes from Acetobacter sp., assembly GCF_047723915.1. Taxonomy (GTDB): domain Bacteria; phylum Pseudomonadota; class Alphaproteobacteria; order Acetobacterales; family Acetobacteraceae; genus Acetobacter. The sequence goes on from NZ_JBDOBQ010000019.1 coordinate 31,232, forward strand.
ACTGACGCGTGGCGCGACCAATCATCTGTTCATACAGGATACGACTGTTCACCCGGCGCAGGAACACGAGGTTGGTGATTTTTGGCACATCAATGCCAGTGGTAAGGAGGTCGACGGTCACAACGATTTGCGGATTGGCATCGTTGCGGAACGAGCGAATCCAGCTCTTCACCTTGTCCACGCTACCCGTGATTTTTTTGACGGCTGCGTCGTCAATCTCGCCATAGTGCTCAGCAAATGCGGTTTTGATCGCGCTGACCACCATATCCGCATGGGCATCGGTGGCTGCGAAGATCAGCGTTTTACCGGGTAGCGCTGGATCGATGTGGCGCGCTAGTTCCTCCGCCACGACACTATTGAACTTGGGGGTAATGACCTGGCGGTTGAAAGCCTCGACCTCAAAACGGATTTCGTCCGGCGCATGAGCCAGATCGACTTCGCCGGTCCGGGTGTTGAGCAGTTCAAGCTCTTCATTCTTCTCGAATTTGATACCCGAGCGCGCTAGCGCTGTTTCGATGCGGATCGGCGGCTCATGGTCAATCAGGAATCCATCCACTACGGCTTCGCGATAGGAATAGGTGAAGACTGGATCACCGAAAATATCCGTGGTGTGAAGCGCAGGCGTGGCCGTCAGGCCGATCTTGACCGCGTCGAAATAGTCCAGAACGCGCCGATATTTGGAGATGTAGTCGTCCTGCCCCCGGAAGCTGAGTTCGGCATCAGACATCTCCCGGTCGAGCAGATAGCCCCGATGGCATTCGTCGATGACCATCAGGTCATATTGGTCCACAGGCGGCACGGATGCTGCATCGGCGGCGAACAGCACACGCTTCACCAAGCCTTGAATAGTGCAGATGTGGACCTTGGTTTCCACATCCGGGGTCACGTCTCCCAGCCCCTTTAGGCCAAAGATTTCCGCGAATGTCTTGCCGGATACGACTTTAGTTGTCGAAAACTCTCCCTCAGTCTGATCGCCAAGGGCGCTGCGATCAACCACGAAGCATATGCGCCGGAACCGCTTCACTGAGAGCAAGCGGTACAACATGGCGATGGCCAGCTTGGTCTTTCCAGTTCCGGTTGCCATCGCGACCAGAACAGCCCGCTGTTCAGCCGACAGGGCGGCTTCCACGGACCGGATGGCGCTTTCCTGATAATGGCGAAGCGGAAAGCCAAATTCGAACGGCTGCGCCTGTAGCGCGGCATCCGCAGCATCTTGATTGACTTCAAGCAGGCCGGTCAGACCTTCCGGCGTCGGCCAATCAACCAATGCACGGCGATGGTTCGCGGTGCGCCGGGTGTCACGGAACCAGATACCGCTCTCTGTCTCGATTTGCCTGAGATAAGATCTGCCATTCGCGCTGAACGCAAACGGCACTTTATGCTCACCCCAAGGGCCACCGGCATAACTGAAATCGACGCTATCCTTAATGCCGATCGAGTAACGCTCAGCCTGATCGATCGCAGCGGAAACATTCTTTCGGCGGCGCTTCGCTTCCACGACCCCGACCAGGGTGGTTCCGACAAACAAGGCGTAATCAGCCGGGCCATTTGCAGTAGGCCATTCAGCGATAGCGAGATTGCGGCCTTTGGCTGGGCGAATACCATTAGCGTATCGAAGCTCGCGGGTGTTCGCCTCCCATCCACGGTCGCGAAGTTGCTGGTCTATGAGCGCGCGTGTTTCCGCCTCGTCGAGGTCGATCTTTATCGCAGCCTTTTCGCCTCGCTCCACCAACTGAGCAGCTACAGCGCGAGGGATGGCCTCCGCCTCAGCTTGGAGTGCGGCGAGCTTGGCAGTGACCTCGGCCTTCTCGGCATCGATGTCCTGAGCGATCTTCTCCCAAGCGGAACGCTCCTCAGCCTCGCGCGTCAACCTCTCTTCCACTGCCTCCCGCGCGTGAGCGTGTTCGTCAGCCTCAAGTCGAGCGCGCGCCGCATCGCCTTCAGTTTCCGCTACTTTTTGCCTAAGATTTTCGATCTCTTCGCGTAACGCAACCGTCGCATCGACGGGCTTGCGCGGCGGAACAAAGGCACCGGACCGAAAGTTTGCTGCACGGCCATAAGTCCTATGAAACCAGATACCGAGCGACCAAGCGAGTTTCAACGCCGTAAGGGCGGCAGAGTGGTCCCCCGTTGCTTCATGTACCGCGCTATTTCCGGCCTTCCGCAAGGCATGGAAAATATCAGCGGCTTCTTTCGGTATCAGGCGATCATAAGAAAGGCGTCGCAGGGTTTCCTCGAATGTTTCACGCTCATCACGATAAACCGCATGATGGGCAGCGACCAGCTTCGCCATCAATTCTGCGAACTGTCGCAGCTTCACGATCGCCGTGGAGGGATCGCTAGGGAAATAGCTTTCCGCGAGACCACCAAGAGTCACCAATTGTTTGTTGTGCGGCGCTAAGAAATCGAAGTTCAACGAATTCATCGTACACCTCGGTTCTTGATCAAGTGTTTATGCCCCGCAAAAGTCATGAATGCCTCGGGGCAACGACGCCTACATGCTTGTAGAGCGTGGTCCGGGAAACTCCATAACGTCGGGCCACGTCAGCAACCTGAATTTCTGGGTCGCGCAGGAGCGCCTTGATCTCGCGGACCTGCTTCTCCCCAAGCTTGGGTTTGCGGCCGCCGGAGCGGCCTCTAGCGCGAGCTGCGGCTAGGCCAGCATGGGTGCGCTCGCGGATCAGGCTACGCTCGAACTCCGCCAGGGCAGCAAACACGTGAAAAACGAGTTTTCCAGCAGCACTGCCGGTCTCAATTTTCTCGGTTAGGCTTTCGAAGCTGATGCCGCTGCGTTCAAGATCGGCCACAATCTGCACCAAGTCGGGTAGACTGCGACCGAGCCTGTCTAAGCGCCACACCACGAGAGTGTCGCCGCTACGGAGAGCCTTGCGGCACTGCTCAAGCTCAGGGCGTGTGGCGCTCTTACCGCTCGCGGCCTCTTCATAGATGACACCGCACCCGGCCTGCTGAAGCGCGTCGCGCTGTAGATCCAGATGCTGGTCTTCCGTGGAGACCCGCGCATATCCAATACGCTGATTCATTGACGAAACCGGAACATTGAAAACTTGACGGCAATGCTAACCCAGCGGATGCCGTTCGGCTAGTCCGGAATGCCCATCTTCAACCTGTCCAGAAAATGACCGTTTTCTGGACAATCTTCTCCTGCCTCATAAACTCCACACCAAAACGAGCCATCAGTCACAGATAGCTTTCTCCATAGCTACAATCAGGCTCGAAAGCTCGCCTTGCTTAGCCAAAATCGTATTGAGCGCGGCTCTCACTTCGCTCTCTGGAACAGCTTGGCTGGGCGGGTCCACAAGCCATAATTTCAAGAGACCACCCAGCCGCCCGAAGTCACCCCGTAACCGCCCAACCGCATAGAGGGTTTCAAGGTCGATTTTACTTGGCGGTTCGTATCCAAGAGCCAGCTTCCGAAGCAAGGCAGAAACAGGAAGTCGCACCTGCCGGGCTGTATCCTGAATGGCCTTCCTCTCGTCCTCTGTAACGCTTACCCAAATAGGTTTCTTTGAGCGCGGACCGATGTGCTTCTGCCGCCTTTTCTTGGCGTCATTTTCTCCTGACATATTTCCCCTGCCCTCCTGATTCCGCATTGAGCCGAAGGCGAATAAGCACGTCGTCCCCTATGGGGCGACCTATCTTGCTTTCAAACATCACGCGACAATATGCAATTATATGCGAATGCACCCCCGGTCTCACGATCAGGAAGATTTTCGCATATATTCGCCTATAATTGCGCATATTGGATTATATTCGCGCACTAATGGGAAGGCTATGCCTTGGAAGTGATTACAATGACGCCAAATAAGAAGGGGATGGCTCGCGTGAGGTTTCTTGCCCTGAAATCCGTCATCGCAGAAGAGTTGAAGCAAGGTTACAACAGGTCAGATGTCTTCCAAAAACATCACGATGCTCTTCAGATGAGCTACAGTCAGTTCACTCGGCACATCAGGAAATTTATTTTGGGGCCCTCCTCACAGATATCCCAAAAAGAGCCGCCCTCTGCCCCTTCTACCGCCTTCGAGAAACAGAGCCCAAAGGCATCTCCGAAACGTCACGTCTTCAGCCCAAGGCCGCTAAACCTCAATCCGAGCCCTGATCCTGATCGTATTGCCTACTGGCTGTCTCCCGCAGGCGGCCCAGAGAAACAATGAATTGCGTACCGTTTAAACGCTACGATCAAAGTGTTTAAACACCCTCGGCTCTCGACTACATCCTATACTGCGGAACGTTGCTGTAGACATATCCCCAGCTGGAAGAGCCCCTCAGACGTTAAAAGAATATATTTAAGTTAAAACGCGCGCGCGTGTTACGGGTTAGAAAAACATATCAGTTTCAACATGTTATATGCCACTCGTGTGGGTGAAAGTACGTGTCGGGGCGTGTGTAAAGGTACGTGCTAATCCACAGGGAAACGTGGGTGAAGGTACGTGTCATTCCACAAAGCTGTCACCACTTATCAACAGGGCATTTTGGGAGGATCAGGTGTTCAATATCGCGCTGCTGCTGATGAAATGAGCGCCCCGTTCAGCGACAGATTGCGGGCAGCCGCTTTTTCGCGATCTTCTCTATTGGCAAAGAAAGTTACGTGGTCACGCTCTGTATCGAGCGATATCTGATAATCAGGTAGCAGGTTGATAACAGACAGTTCCTTTATCTGCCGTCGAAACTCTCTCAACGTCGCGGTACTGCCGCTTTTCGCGTACAGGACCGTCACAGACACACGCCATTTTGGCTGAAGACCACAATGTTTGCGGGCAAGTTCATATATGCGCCGCTCAAGCGGCTTGCGGAGTTTGAAATAATCTCGTGAAAGGGTCAGAACCCGCATGGTCGCAACAGAACGGAATAGCCAGTGAGGCAAATCCACCTCAATGGCGGTCACACGATCATCTGTTGGCGACTTTTCTACAATCCGCCATGAATCAATCAGTCCAAAGCCGCGTCGCTCACGCTGTCCATTCGTCTCAATGTTAGTCTCGATGCCAGTCCCTCTCAGCCTTGCAAGCATACCGACTATACGGCGGTAGCCGACACCCCCTGTTGAGCGGTTCGTACTACGGAGAAAATCATAGGCCGTAAAACGCACTGTTGGTGTTATGGGGCGTCCACGGTTCTTGGCCTCAACCAACTGACTGATGCAATAAATCCATAGGTCCTTGTCATGTATGGTCGCACAGCCATCCGACCCGGGCTTCACGGTCACCACGAGACCGTTACGCTCATAGGTTCTTACACGCCTATCGCCCGCTTTTAACGCAAACAGTGGATGCTCCATGCTAACCGCGTCACCCTTTGGTGCAGCCGCCAGAATGTCTGCAACGAAAAAGCCTTCCCGATGGCCGAGCTCTGCTGGGGAACATTTTGATGCCTTGCTGACGGCATGCTGTTCCCAGCGAATAGGAGACACAGGCGTTACCAACAAGCTCTGAAATCAGAAGCGCATACCAGGACGATGCGCCTGAGCACCCTGTGCCTTGCGCGTCTCAATCCACTCTATGACCTCTTCGAGATCCCACGCCACGTTTCTGCTGGTCAGCGCGATACGGCGTGGAAACTCGCCACGCCGCTCCATATTGAAGATGGTTCTTTCGGCTAGCGGTATCATTGCGTGAAGCTTTTTGCGGTCAATAAGAACCCTATCCGTGTTTCCCATTTCTCTTCCCTCTGCACCCCGATGACAATGTGCTTGAGGTTACCTGCCGCTGCCTGCTGCGGCTGGGAAAAAGATTGAATTTGGTTGACACTGCGGACATAAATTGACCATGGCCAAAGATCACGAAACCCACCTTGCTTTCGATCCGATCCTCGAGCGCGTAGTTACCAAACGGGAAGCCACCGGTCGCATTGAGGCCAAGCTTGCAGACAATTTGACATGGTGTTTTTGTGAGCTTTGTGGAAATCTCACTGAATATTCAGCAATACGCTTCAATCCAGTTGTAGTAAAAAAACTGAAGAACGAAAACGCCAAGCTTGTTCCTCTAACAAAAAAAATGATTTCATTAGGGCTGGAGAGAGCAAAGAAAGTGGCTGAACATTATTCAGAGGCCTTGTCAGGAAAATATGGCCCTCATAAAGCGAGCCAAATGATCGCTCGTTATGGCGATCTAGTCGAGATGCGTGCAGATTGTTCCGTAGAGAGTTTCCACGAATACATCGAACCAAAAATGAAGTTACGGGAGCATGCACGTCATGGTGACCTTGCGTGGACAACTCGCTTGGCAGGCTCTCCCTCTGCTGGCCCTAAACCTAGTAAGTTATATTGTGAGAAACACCATCCCAGCAGAAGTGATTCTTCAAGAAGAGCCTATCAACGTGATCGGAGATTTATTTGGGAATACCGTGCCCTGATGGAACAAATTTGGTCTCATGGTTTCAATAATTCGACCCTCTCTGGCTGGGATATTGAAGAGCATGCTTACGTGCGGAGAGAAGCTTATAGACAAGTTAAAGCCTTGCGATCTCCCACAAGCATGCTTGATGATTTTCTCTCAAAAGGCACAATGACGCAGGCGGAAATAGCTCGAGAACTAGGTATTTCACGCCAAGCTGTTTCGGCAGCCATTAAGCGGCGCACTCTAAAAAATCTCCAAGAAGGCAAGCGTTAACCAGGCTTGCTCGTCCATTCCTCAATCATATCAGCCCAGTCTTGAAGCATAGCGGTGCGCTGCTCACGATATTCAGCCTTGTTGTAAACGGCTCTTACCCCTTTCTGTTCATGAGCAAGGCACTTTTCAATCCAGTCAGTATTGTAACCTGCCTCATGCAGCAGAGTGCTTGCCGTCCTGCGCAAATCATGAGGACCAAATTTTGCAAGCGGCTTTCCTTCTTTCTGAGCGAGCCTGTAGGTCAGCGTGAGTACCTGATTGAGCGTGGCACTGCTCATCGGCTGATCGATGTCGTAGCGGGACGGCAATATATAATCTGAGCCCCCGGAAAACGTCTTCAGGGCAATGAAAATATCGAGCGCCTGTCGCGACAGAAATACCAAATGGGGGTTGCGCCGCTTCATCCGCTCTTTGGGGATCGTCCAAAGCGCCTGACTAAAATTGACCTCGCTCCATGTTGCGTTGGTCAGCTCACTCTTTCGAACCATCGTCAGTAAAAGCAGCCTAGCTGCGGCCCGGATCGACGGGGTAGTGCCGATGCGCTCAATGTACTGATACATCAGGCCGATCTCTTCAGGCGTCAGAGCACGATCCCTCGGCTCAAATTTTGCTATGCTTATCGGACGGACCAATTCAGCCGGATTTTCGACCTTTTGTCCCCGTTCGATAGCCCACCGGTAGACTTGAAACATTACCTCTCGGGCATGCACCGCAGTCGCCGGAGCACCACGTTCGACGATGGCATCGGTTAGTGCCCGCAGGTCCTCGTGAGTGATTTCGACAAGCTTCTGGCTGGCGAATTTGGGCTTGAGCTCCCGCTCGTAGACGGATTTGCGCATGTCACGGGTGGAGTCCGCCATCTGATATCCGCGCAGCCACTTCTCGGCCCACGCGCCGAACGTCTCCACGCCCTTGATCCGCGCCTTGTCGCGCGCCTTCTCCTTGGCCGGTGACTTTCCCGCGGCGACCAGCTTTTTAGCCTCTCCCAGCTGCTCACGAGCTTCGGCGAGGGTGATCCCCCCAACGCCATACCGCCCAAAGGTCAGAGTCTCCTGCCTGCCGTGGATCGCATAGTTATATCGGAACGAGATGCTGCCCGCAGGCGTCACCGCGACGTACAGCCCGTCGCGGTCATTCACCTTGTACAGCTTATCCGTCGGCTTGAGATTGCGCAGTTTGGTATCAGTCAGCATCGGTTCATGGCACTCCAAACGACGATACCATGACCAAAAACCATCAAAATAACCGGATAAAACCATTATTATTCATATGGTTATTAAATATTGATACCATGACACCCATAGAATGCCTGACATGGTATCAATAAAAATCATGGCATCAGACTCAGTCAGTGCCACGCACTATGCCATAAAAAATAGCTGCTTGGCGATACCGTTCGATGCCAGACAATGCCGGACCAAAAAACAAAAAAGCCCGCATTTCTGCGGGCTTTAAGGCACTTTCATGCCGGATGATGCCACCCTATGCCAGACGCGGGATCATTCCCACTCGATCGTGCCCGGCGGCTTGGAGGTAATATCGTAGGTCACGCGGTTGACGCCGCGCACTTCGTTGACGATACGGCCCGCCACACGGGTCAGGAAACTCATGTCGAAGGGGTAGACATCCGCCGTCATGCCGTCCGTGCTGGTGACGGCGCGCAGGGCGCAGGCCTGGTCGTAGGTGCGACCGTCACCCATGACGCCCACGGTGCGCACGGGCAGAAGAACCGCAAACGCTTGCCAGATGGCGTCATACAGCCCGGCGGCACGGATTTCCTCAAGGAAAACCGTATCCACCTTGCGCAGCAGGTCCAGTTTTTCAACCGTGATCGCACCTGGAATACGGATCGCCAGCCCCGGCCCGGGGAACGGATGACGCCCCACAATGCTTTCGGGAATATCCAGTTCGCGCCCCAGATCGCGCACTTCGTCCTTGAACAGTTCGCGCAGGGGCTCGACCAGTTTCATGTTCATCCGTTCCGGCAGGCCGCCCACATTATGGTGCGACTTGATGGTTACGGACGGGCCGCCGGTAAAGCTTACGCTTTCGATCACGTCGGGGTAGAGCGTGCCCTGGGCCAGGAACTGCGCCCCGCCCAGTTTGGTCGCTTCCTCCTCGAACACTTCAACGAACAGGCGGCCAATGGTCTTGCGCTTGATCTCGGGGTCGGTCACGCCGTCAAGGGCGGCCAGAAACAGGTCGGACGCATCGCGATGGACAAGCTGGATATTGAAACGCCCCTGGAACGTGCGAATGACCTCATCCGCCTCGCCCGCACGCAGCATGCCGTGATCGACGAAAATGCAGGTGAGCTGGTCGCCAATGGCTTCGTGGATCAGTACCGCGGCGACCGAGGAATCCACCCCGCCGGACAGGCCGCAGATCACGCGACCCGTGCCCACCTGTTCACGGATGCGGGCAATTTCCATGTCGCGGAAACCCGCCATGGTCCAGCTACCCGAACACCCTGCGACATCATGGGTGAAATTTTTCAGCAATGCCGCGCCATGGGGCGTATGCACCACCTCGGGGTGGAACTGCACGCCATACAGCCTGCGCCCTTCATCCGCGATAACGGCGAACGGCGCACCTTCGCTGACGGCAACGGTACGGAAACCGGGGGGCAGCTCCACCACGCGGTCGCCATGGCTCATCCACACCTGTTCGCGCCCGCCGCGCGACCATGCGCCGCGGAACAGGGAGCAGTCTTCCACGATATCGACAAAGGCGCGGCCGAATTCACGGTGGTCGCCCCCTTCAACCTGGCCACCCAACTGCTTGCACATGGCCTGCTGCCCGTAGCAGATACCCAGCACCGGAATACCCAGGTCGAACACCACGGCGGGAATACGCGGCGCATCGGGATCGTTGACGCTGCGCGGGCCGCCTGAAAGAATGATGCCGCGCGGCGCAAATGCCTGGATCCGCTCGGCCGTGGCCGTATAGGGCCAGATTTCGCAGTATACACCACTTTCACGCACGCGGCGGGCGATCAGCTGCGTCACCTGGCTGCCAAAATCCAGGATCAGGATACGGTCCTGGTGCAGGGTTTCATCCAGCGTGACAGGAGATACAGGCAATGTGGCGTTAACGGACATGGACTACTGGTCTTTCTGGGCAGCGCCGGGCAGGCAGTCTTGAGACGGATCGGCCGCCACGGACCACGATCACGCATTAACGTCTGCTCGATCGTGCGGGCCATGGCCAGCCGGGGACTTAAACTCTTGTCAAGCGGATATAATGCCATGGTGGCGTATCGTCACCCTCTAAAACCACGCGGGCGGCGGCACCATGAACTGCAATGGCTTGCATGCAACACAGCGCCCGGCCAGAGTCCGCACCGGCATGAACGCCGCCCCAACCCCACCACCTTGCCCATGCAGGAGGTCAGCATGTTTCCAACCCGGTATCGGTCCGGCTTATCCGCACGCCACATAGTCCTGGGCCTGTTTTGCGGCGCGGGCCTGTCCTGCGCGTTTCCGGTCTTTTCCGCGCAAGGTGGGGCCGCCCATGCGGCCACAGCATCGGCGGCGGAAGACCCTTATGGCGACTGGGTTGGCACGCTGGTGCAGGACATGGGTGCTGACTGCCCCGTCAACGGCCAGTCGCTCATGCAGATCGAGTCCCACAAAATGATCTTCGTGCCCGAAACCGGCTCCCTGATCCTGCGGGGCGTGCCCGACAAGGCCCGACAGCATTACCACGCCCAGCTTGTCATGAAAGACGCCAAGAACCAGCCCTTGCCCATGGTGTTCGAGGCCCACCCCGTGGGCGATACGTTCGAGGGGGTCTATGGCACGCCCGAATGTCGCGCCCATGTCACGCTGCGCCGCCCCGCCACGCGTGCCCTCGATAATTATCTGGGCCGGTAATGCTGAAAGCCATGACGCCCCCCATGAACCAAGCGAAGGAAAACAAAGGAAAAAAGCCGTTTTTGTAAAAAAATTGAAAAACTGGTTTTTTGGGGCTTGCCCAGACCGGGCCTGTCGGCTAAACACCCCCTCACGGCGCACCCGTAGCTCAATTGGATAGAGCACCAGACTACGAATCTGGGGGTTAGAGGTTCGAGTCCTTTCGGGTGCACCACTTTTTCTTCCTGAAAAAATAATACGCTTTATTCGCACCAGCGCATGACCCGGTCATGCCGGGCGAATGTGCGTGCGGCCTTGCGAGCAGTCTTTACAGACTGCGGCAAGATAGACTGCGCCGTGGGTTCGAATCCTGTAGGCGAATGCCAGCCCGGACAAGCCGACCATGCGTTCCTGATCACTCATGCCCCGATCACGCGCGGCGGTACGGGCCGGGGTCTTCAGGCCCTGCGGCCCCCGCCCCGGCACATATCCGATCCCATGCTCCGGCTACATGGCCCAGGACCGCGCACCCCGGGATTACGCAACCAGAACTGCGCACCGGGACGTAGCGAGGCTTCAGGCCTCAGGCAGCGCCTTGAGTGTATGAATGGCCGGCGGTGCCGTCAGCAGGCTTTCCAGCGTTGCAACCAGTGTCTTGAAATGCGGCGTTTCCAGATGTTCGGCAAATGCCTCGCGGCTGGCCCAGCGTTCCACAAAAATCAGGGTGTGCGGATCGTCCAGGTCACGGGTGGGTACATAGGACCTGTTGCCCGCCTCCGCGCGGGACGGTGCAATACCGGCCACCATGGCCGCCGCCACGGCGGCCTCGGAGCCGGGCTTGGCTTTCAGAATAGCGACAACCGAAATTTCATCACTCATGCGCTTCATGTCCTGTACGGTTCAGTGTGTGTTCATCTCCGTCGGGCATGCTAGAAAACTGCGCCCGGTCTGGCTACATGCCAGCCCCGTTTTTTAAAGACAGAGGTTATGCGCAGGCCGTAGGGCACCGCTCGGATAACGGGACAATCCGCCCATGCCCGCAGGCCAGACCGCGCAGGCTGCCCGCCATTATCAGGAGGGCAGCCCCTGGAATTGCCGTCTTGGAGGGAAGATGACCTGCCCCTATACTGCGCGCGCATGATTATCATCACAGGCGGGGCCGGTTTTATCGGCTCCTGCCTTCAGGCGGCACTGGCCGCCCGGGGGCTGGACACTGTCATTGTCGACTGGCTGGGCACGGAGGGGAAATGGCGCAACATCGCGGCACACCCCCCCACACGGCTGGTAACACCTGACGAACTGCCCGCTTTTCTGGCATCCCTGCCCGGCGCGCAGGCGGTGTTTCATATGGGAGCGATCAGCGAGACCACCGCCCGTGACGGCGATCTGGTCTGGCGCACCAATGTCGCCCTGTCCCATGACCTGTGGCAATGGTGCGCCCGCACGCAGACACGTTTCATCTATGCCTCGTCCGCCGCGACCTATGGGGGGGCGGACCGCCCCGAACTGTTCAGCGACGACCCGGCCCGGCTGGACACGCTGGCGCCGCTGAACCTGTATGGCTGGTCCAAACATGTTTTTGACCGCCAGGCCATTCGGGCGGCCCAGATAGGGGCACCCTGCCCGCCGCAATGGGCAGGGCTGAAGTTTTTCAATGTTTTCGGCCCGAACGAATACCACAAGAGCAAGATGATTTCGGTCGTCAAAGTCAAATATGACGAACTACGCGCGGGCGGCCCGGCCCGGCTGTTCCGCTCCGACAAGCCTGGGATCGCGGACGGCATGCAGGCGCGCGACTTCATCTGGGTGGGCGATGTGGTGGACATGCTGCTCTGGCTGTTCGACACGCCCTCCGTCAGCGGGCTGTTCAACTGCGGCACCGGTGTCGCGCGCAGCTATCTGGACGTGGCGCATGCGGTCTGCGACGCGCTGGGCCTGCCCCGGCGCGTGGAATTTATCGACATGCCACCCGCATTACGCAGCCAGTACCAGAGCTATACACAGGCCGACCTGACCCGCCTGCGCGCGGCCGGGTACAAAAAAGCGTTCACACCGCTTGAAGACGCTGTGACGCATTACGTGCAAGAATACCTGACGACTGGCCGCCTTTACCTGTAAGGCATACGGCACGCTTTTTCTCCCGCGCCCCGCAACGGGCATTTCTGGCACCGGACACCCGCATGCTTCCTGTTCTGATGTTTCCGCAGTTCGACCCTGTTCTGGTCCATTTCGGCCCACTGGCCGTACGGTGGTACGCGCTGTCCTATATTCTGGGGATCGTGCTGGGGATCATGCTGCTCCGCCGTCTGGTGGCACTTGTCCCGCGCGTGGCCACGCTGGAACAGGCGGACGACTTCCTGACATGGGTGACACTGGGCGTGCTGCTGGGCGGGCGGCTGGGCTACGTCCTGTTCTACCAGCCGGGCTATTACCTGCGGCACCCGCTTTCCATGCTGGAAGTCTGGCATGGCGGCATGTCCTTTCATGGCGGGGCCCTTGGGGTCATCATCGCCATGGTGCTGTTCACCTGGCGGCACAAGCTGAATTTTCTGGCTTTTGCGGACCGGGTTACGGTTGCCGTGCCGATCGGGCTGGGCCTGGGCCGCGTGGCCAATTTCATCAATGGCGAACTCTGGGGGCGCGAAGCACCGGCAAGCCTGCCCTGGGCCATGATTTTCCCTGATGGCGGTCCGATCCCGCGCCATCCCTCCCAGCTTTACGAATCCCTGACCGAAGGGCTTTTGCTGTTCGTGGTGCTGTTCGTCGCGTCCCGCAGGCAGGCCATACGCGAACGGCCCGGTTTTCTGGCAGGCATGTTTCTGGCCGGCTATGCCTGTGCGCGTTCGTTCTGCGAATTTTTCCGCGAACCGGATTCGTTCCTCGGCTATCTGGCCGGGGGGCTGACCATGGGCCAGATCCTGTGCCTGCCCATGCTGGCAGCGGGCATTGCCCTGATGGTCTACGCCCGCCGCCACCCGCCTTATGCCGGGCTGCCCGCTATCGCCACGGACGAGCCCCCACCCGGAAGCTGAACTGTCCCATGCCCGCATTCCCCCCCCACGCGCAGCGGCTTGACCGGTTCATGGCGCAGGCCAATGCGCGGTATTACGCCACAACCCCCTTGCTGAGCGATTTCATTACCGCCCCGGAAATCAGCCAGGTGTTCGGGGAACTGCTGGGGGGCTGGGCGGCCATGGTCTGGCAGGGCATGGGCTGCCCGGACCCGTTCTTACTGGCTGAAGCCGGGCCGGGTCGCGGCACGCTGATGGCCGATGCCCTGCGGCTGATCACCCGGCAGATGCCCGCCATGGCCCGGGCCATGCAGGTGCATCTGGTGGAAACGTCGCCCCTCATGCGCGCCGCACAGGCGCAGGCCCTGCGCCCCTATACGCAACCTGTCTGGCATGACAGCTTGGACGACCTGCCAGCCGGACCGCTGATCCTGCTGGGGAACGAGTTTCTCGACGCGCTGCCCATTCGCCAGTTCGTGCACATGCCCGATGGCTGGCACGAACGCCATGTGGCCGACGCCGCCTTCCATCTCGCCCCCTGTCCCGCGCCCGTGCTGCCCGATGGCCGCGCGCTGGAGAACGGCGCGGTGGTCGAACTATGCGAACCCGCCCTGCATGTCGCCCGGCTGCTGGGCACGCGCATGACCACGGCACCCGGGGCCGCGCTGTTTCTCGATTACGGTCATGGCTCGACCCTGACGGGGGATTCGCTCCAGGCGCTGCGCCATGCCCGACAGGCCCCACCGCTGGAAGCAGCGGGTGAGGCCGACCTGACCGCCCACGTGGACTTTACCGCCTTTGGCGCTGCCGCCCGCCAGACGGGAGCCCGCGCGTACGGGCCCGTGACACAAGGCGCGTTCCTTGTCGAACTGGGCCTGATGGAACGTACCGAACAACTGGCCCGCGCCACCACGGCCGAGAACGCCGCCACCTTGCGCAGCGGAGCCCACAGGCTGGCCGCCCCCGAAAAAATGGGGCATCTGTTCCGTGTCATGGCGTTACAGTCACCAGCCCTTCCCCCCCCACCCGGTTTTACGAAAGGACCTGCCGCATGACGATCGATGTGGCGTCTTCTGGGGGTGTCTCACGGCTTTCCCCCCTGACAAGTCCCCTGCTGGGACAGGCACGGCATGGTTTTTTCACACGTGAAGGCGGGGTATCCACCGGTCCCTACGCCAGCCTGAACTGTTCCACCCGGTCAGGGGACACAGCCGAAAATCTGGCCGAAAACCGCCGGCGTGTGGCAACGCATATCGGTGTAGCACCGGCGCATCTGCTAGGCGTGACACAGGTTCATGGCGCGGATGTCGTGACGGCGGAGCAGGCCTGGGCCCTGGGGGCGGGCCCCGCGGCCGACGCCCTGGTCACAACCCGGCCCGACCTTGCCCTTGGTGTCATTACCGCCGATTGCGCGCCTGTGCTATTCGCCTCGGCGGATGGCACGGTGGTGGGGGCCGCCCATGCAGGCTGGCGGGGGGCGCTGGCCGGCGTGCTGGAAGCGACACTGGCCGCCATGCAGCACCAGGGCACCACGGCAGCGGATATTTACGCCGTTGTCGGCCCCTGCATTGCCCAGGAAAGCTATGAAACGGGCGAGGACATGCGCGCCAGCATTCTGGCGGGTGACCGGCAGGCCGCCATTTTTTTTGCGCCCGGCCTGCGGCCCGGCCATTACCAGTTCGACCTTGCTGGCTGGTGCGTCTTTCGGCTCCAGCGCGCGGGCATTGGCCGCGCAGCCGCCCTTGGCATGGACACATTGCAGGACGAACGCCGTTTTTTCAGCCACCGGCGGCGCACCCTGGCCGGTGGTGGCCCGATCGGCCACCAGATTTCCGTCATAGCCACAGGACCCCGGCCCGCATGAAACGTCGCCCGCCCGTAACCGCGCCTGCCTGCCCACCCGCCTCCATACCGGAACACCCTGCCATGCGGGCAGAACCACATTCGCGCCCGGCATATCCATGGCCTGCCCGCGCCGCCGCAACGCTCCCCCTTGCTGCCCTGCTGCTGCTGGGTGGCTGCCTGAGCATGCCCGGCCCTTTTTCCAACCCCGGGCGCGAGGCATCCGCCCTGGCGCGTAACGCCCCACCCGCGCGGCTGGATATTCCCACCCCCACGGAGTCGCTCATGCCCGAAGCCGCGGCCCGCCAGTGGGCGCAGGCCACGGCTGCCGCACTGCTGGGGCAGACCATTCCCGCCATGGCCCAGCCAACCCGCCGGGGCGACTGGTGGCTGAACATGCACGCTGAACTGCGCGACGGGCTGGTGGTGCCTGTCTACCGGGTCATGACCCCCGCAAACCAGGTACGCGCCACACAGGAAGGCGCACCCGTGCCTGCCGCCCAATGGGCCAGCGGACAGGCTCCGGTCCTGAACGCCACCGCCCAGGACGCGGCCCCACGCATTGCCTCGGTGCTGACCGGCATCCAGGCCGACGACATGGAAAAAGACCCCCATAGTCTTAAACACCGGGCGGCCCGTGTTTATTTCAGCGGCGTGACGGGGGCCCCGGGCGACGGCAATACATCGCTCGCCCAGGCCTTTGCCGCGTCGTTCCGCGACGGGACGGACACCATCCAGAACTCGGCCGACAATGCCGATTTCACCGTAACCTGCACGGTCAGGATCACGGACGGGCCGCACGGCACGACCGGCCACCCGCAGCAGCATATTGAAATTGTCTGGCGGGTGCAGGACAAGGCAGGCAAGGAAGCGGGGGCTGCGACCCAGCTCCACGATATTGCCGCCCATTCGCTCGATGGCTACTGGGGCGATGTCGCGGTTGCCGCGGCACAGGAGGCCGCAGGCGGGGTTCACCAGATTATCGGCCGTTACTCCGGGCGGGACAATGCCCCTCTTCCCCCAGCCACGGTCCCTGCCACGCCCGCAGCGGCAACCCCCGCCAAGGGCTGAAAAAACCGGCATGGGGCCGCCATGCGACGCAGGCCCCGCCTGACGCGCAGCCCCCGATTATGAACGGGAATCGGGGGAAATCACGACACAGCCGCTGAGTTTGCGGCAGGCATCGAGCGCCTGGCTATGGGAGAGATTGACCAGTCTCGCGCGATAAAGCCGCCCCTGCCGGGCCTGCACGGGCGCGACAGACGGGCGGGCGGTCTCGAGGGCCGTGGCCTTGTGCCGCGCCTGCCCCGCCGCCTGCTGCGCCATGGCCGCGGACCCGAACGCCCCGACCTGAATGGCCCAGTTCCTGACTTCCGGCACGCGGGATCTATGGGTCAGCAGGGGAACCGGTTCGGCGTGAGCCGTGGACAAAAACCCCATTCCGGATGCAAGGGACGACGCATGCGCGGGCTCGGCCGGGGCGTTGGACTGGTTTTCCGCCGTGTTGACGGTCCAGCTTGTATCGGATTGCGCATCGGTCGCGGCTGTCTGCACGGCCTGCCCATCCGCCGGGGAGGTCGCCTGCGTGGCGGCAACGTCAGCCGCAGGGGTATTGCCCGCATCGGTATCGGCCGCCTGCGCGACCTGGACCGGCGTGTTCGCCACCGACTGTGCCGACGTGCCAAGCCTGCGGGCCCACGCCGCGCGTACCGCGTCGGGGCTTTCCGCGCCGTCGGCCACGCGGGGGGCGCGCGGCAGGGCGTGCCAGTCACGGCCGTACATGGCGGAGCCTGCCTGCTGCGTATCCTGCCCGGCCTGTGTATCGGCCGCGTTATCGGCCGTCGTGTCATCCTGCGTGGCGTCCGAACCAATGGCCTCGGCCACCTGCACGGGCTGTTCAGACGCGTGCTTGTTGGCCCAGGCGGTACGGACCGCGCTCATTTCGCTGCCCGCGCGCGGCTGGGCCGACTGGGTCAGCGTATCATGGCTGGCGACCAGAAGATCGGCCTGCGACCTGTTGGCCGGAGAAATCCCGACAATACGGCGCCCGATGGCCGCTACGTAATTGCGTGTCTCACGCGGGAGCACGCGATTGCGGGTAATAAAATCCTCAAGCCTGCCGGGGCCGGCATTATAGGCGGCAAGAAAGCCGGGAGAGCCATACACGTCGTATAACTGCCGCAGATAGGCCGTACCGGCCATGATATTGTCGTGCGGTTCATAGGCATCCCCACCCAGATTATAGGTGGTGCGCATGTCGTCATAGGTGGGCGGCATCAACTGCATCAGCCCCATTGCGCCGGGGCCTGAGGTCACGAGCTGGCCGTTATGATACAGCTTACCGCCCGATTCCTGGTCGATCACGGCACGCACCCATTCCTCCGGCACGTCAAAACGCTGCGACGCTTCCTGAATATAGGGGCCCCACGGATCGCTTGCCGGGCCGGGCGGGGCGTAATATCCGCGGGCATGGGCGCGGTAATACGCGGCTTCTTCCTCGACCGGCATGGTCACACTGTCACCGCCGGGGCCGGTCGCGCAGGCCGCCAGACTGGCCAGCCCCCCAAAAAGCACGGCACCGCGCGCAAGGCGCATGACAGGCCCCAGCGGGCCGGGGCGCGCGGCCCTGCGGGCCGCCTGGGGGCGTGACTGCCTGGCTGTCATGCTGCCGTTCCATCCATCAAGCGTAACACGGTGCGGCTCACGGTCCGCGTCCTCCTGTGAAAACCCCGGACAAGCCCCCGGCCCAAAATCCGGGGACGCCCCTGCAATCCCGCAAAATATGTATACTCCGCCCTGCGCGCATGCAAGAAAACGCGTGCATGGCCCGGACCGCCGGACAGCCCATGGTTGCGGAACGTCAGGGGATCGGATAGGCGATACAGCATGATGGGCACGTCTGGATCTTCCACGCAGATTTCTCCCGCAACCCAGGACCCTGCACCGGTCCCGGACCAGCCACCGGCCATGCGCCCCCCGACGGGCCAGACGGATGACACGGCGTACCTTGCGGACCACACGCAGCAGCCCCCCACGCCACCCGCAGAAAGCCCCGCCACCCGGCACCGCGCGCCACGTTCGCGCCTGCTGCTGGCCTGCCGCGATATCGGCGAAGGGCTGAGCCTGTGGCGTCTGGCCGTGGCCCTGGGCTGGCTCGACATCCGCATGCAGTTCAACGGCTCACGGATCGGACCGTTCTGGCTGACACTGACAACCGGGATCATGATCGGCTCCATGGGCTTGATCTACGCACAGATCTTCCACCTCGTGCTGCAACAGTATCTGCCCTATCTCGCAATTTCGCTTATTCTGTGGCAGGCGGGCATAGCCGCCCTCATGCAGGAAAGCTGCACCACCTTCACCAGTGCTGCGCAGACCATCCAGTCTGTCAACATGCCGTACTCTGTCCAGGCTTTCCGGACCCTTGTACGTTGCAGCGTTGTTTTCGGGTATAATATCATTCCACCCGTGGTGGTGTTCGTGCTGATGGGCATCTGGCCGGGCGTGCTGGCTTTTATGGCGCTGCCCGCCATAGCAGTCTGGATGTTCAACGGCGTGGCGCTGTGCCTGCTGCTGGGCAGCCTTTGCGCACGTTTTCGTGATATTCCGCCCATTATCGGCAGCCTGATGCAGATCGCTTTTTATGTCACCCCTGTCATATGGGACGCGACGCAGCTTAAAAGCGGTGCGCAATGGTTGCTGTACAACCCGTTTTACGCCCTGCTTGAAATCGTGCGCGGCCCCCTGCTGGGCCATGCCCCGGGCCTGGCTGAGTGGCTGGTCGCTGGCGGGTTCAGCCTTGCGCTGTGGATACTGGCCCTGCTTGTTTTCTCTCGCGCGCGTCCCCGACTGGCGTTCTGGATATGACCGTGCCCTCCGACACCCCCGCCAGCCGTCCCCCGCAGGGCCTGGACACACCCGCCCTGCCGGAAGTCCCGCCGACAATGCCCCAGGCAATCCAGCAGGTCAGCCAGCAGGCAACACCCCAGGCTGCCGGACAGGCCGTCACACCCGCACCAACGCCCATGGCTGCGAAAAAGAACGAGAACACGCATGGCAGCGGGGCTTTTATAGCGCTCGAACATGTCCATCTCGATTTCCCGATTTTTCGCGCGGGGGCCCGTTCGCTCAAGAAGTTGCTGTTCCGGCAGGGCAAAAACCTGCTCCAGAACGTGCGTGGTCCGCGTGTGGGCGGGGCCATCACCCTGGGTGAAAACCATCACAGCAGGATCGTTCACGTTCAGGCCCTGCGCGATATCTCGCTCCGGATCGGGCCGGGGGAGCGCGTGGGACTGGTGGGCCATAACGGAGCGGGCAAGTCCACCCTGCTGCGTGTCATGGGCGGCATTTATCACCCCGGCGCTGCAAGGCTGGAAGTCCACGGACGCGTTTCCGCACTGCTGAACCTGCAATCGGGCATGAACGCGGAACTGAGCGGGCGGGAAAACATTACGCTGTTCGGACGGCAGAAAGGGTTCAACACCCAGCGTATCCGGCAACTGGAAAAGGATGTGGAGGCTTTTGCCGAGCTTGGACCGTTCATGGACCTGCCGGTACGGCTGTATTCGAGCGGCATGAGCATGCGCCTGGGTTTTGGCCTTGCCACGGCTACCGCGCCGCAGATCCTGCTGATGGACGAATGGTTCATGGCCGGTGACCAGCATTTTCAAAAACGTGCCCAGCAGCGCCTGACCAGCATGGTCAGCGCAACCGATATTCTGGTCATGACCTCGCACGAGCTTACCGTGCTGGAAACATGGTGCAATCGCCTGATCTGGATGGAAAGCGGGCGTATCCGCATGGACGGGCCGCCCCCCGCCGTGCTGGCCGCCTACCGCGCGGATACACAGAGCGCAGCGCAGAACAATCCGGACCGATAGCTGGTCCGCGTATTCTGCAAGGGCACTCTCTTGATTTTTTAACTGGTCAAGTTAAGACTGAAAAGCATGTTTTTCATGTACTGCATTTGTACAGAAATACATATTTATTATTGAATAAAGACTGGAAGGCTATCGTTAATGAAAAAATTTACAGCTATGGGCTGTCTTTCGGCCCTTTTGCTGGTGGCCGCCTGTGCCTCGAGCGGCAATGAATCGATCAAAAATGAAACCTCAACCACTGTCGACCAGAAAATTCAGGATGGCGTGACGACCAAAGATCAGGTCAAGGCCGTGTATGGCGACCCGCTGGAAACAAGCTTTACCGATAGCGGACATGAAATCTGGAAATATGTCTTTGCGCGGACACGTGCGAACGGCACCAATTTCATTCCTTACTATGGCGCGTTCTCAAGCGGCTACCACGGAAAAGCCAAGACACTGATTATTATTTTCAACAACAACACTGTCTGGCACCACACCCTGTCGGATTCCGACGTCAAGACCCATACCGGGATCGGCGGCTAGGCTTTACCGCACATGGGGGTGGCATTGCGGTGCGACCCCCATGCATGAGGGCCTTGCGCCCCGGCACGTAACGCGCCTACCTGAACCCGACGACGGACCGCGCGCAACAGTCCCTGCACGCGTTGCAAAAACTCCGGTCCCCAAATTCTGTGCCCCTGCCTTGCATGTCCCTGTCACGGCGCAGGATGCGCAATCGGGGGCGTTATTGAGACCGCAGGCTCAGAGCAGCTTGGTCATTTTCAGCACCAGCCACGTACCCAGCATGATGAGAAAGCAGAACCCACCGGCTTCCACCGTGCCCCAGTTGCCCGTGGTCAGGAACATGCCGCCCGTATTCATGCCGAAAAATCCGGTCACGAAAGTTGCTGGCAGCATCAGGGTGGTGCCGACAGACACGATATAAAGCCGCCGGTTGGTTTCTTCCGCCTGGTTGGACGCCAGTTCGTCCTGCAATGAGCGCGCGCGGTCCTGCAGGGCCAGAAGGTCGTCCAGTGCGGCATGAACCTGCCGGTGCGAACGGTCGCGCAGGTCGTCCTCCGCCCAGTCGGGCAGTTCCAGTTCCTCATCGCGAAAAAGACGGTCCACCGGGGCCAGAACACGCCGCAGTTCGGTGGAGCGGCGGCGCACCACACCCAGCAACCCGCTGACCCGGCCCAGATCGGTGTCACGGTCGAGCATCAGCAGCACGTCTTCCGCGCGGTCGAGCTGGTCGTCCAGGCGGGCGAAGTCACGCCGCACCGTATCCGCGAACTCCAGCAGCGCGCGGTCCACCACCTTGGCAGGCGAACGTGGCGCAAGCCCCCGCCAGAGTTCGTGATACACGACCCCCAGCGCGGGAATAGGGTGGCGGCGGGTTGTCAGCAGCAGGTCGGGTTCGAGCGAGAATCGCCATGTGCTGACATTGCGGTCGTCATCCACGCCGGTGTCGTCAAAGGCGGGCAGCGCGCCGAATACGATATCACCCTCGCTGTCCAGCCGGGTGCTGCGTTCGGGGTTGGTAAGCACCTGCCGCGCGTCCTCGGGCAGGGAGGGAATTGTCTCGATCTGCGCGCGGGAGAGTGTGTGGACGATATCGAAATGGAACCACGCCCAGCCGTCCTGCCCGGCAAATTCTGGCGGGAACTGGCCGGTTGTCAGGCGCTGTGTCACCACGTCACGCGGCAGTTCGACCGGTTCGTGCCCGAAGCGGCAGAAAATGGCCCACACGAGACCGTCATGCAGATGGGTTCCGCCCTCGGAGAGCGGTTCGGACAGGGAGAAAGAGGGGGTTCCGGCCATCACGGCTCTCCCTGCTTGAAAAATGCGCACATGGCGGCGTCATGCCAGACCATGCGCTATGGCACCCGAAAGACCGGCTGCTGGCTCCTTATCACGCGATGGCCCCGTGATGCAAAAGCCAGCCTGCCATTCAGCCCCCTATGGGGGACTGGCGCGGCCGACCGCCCGGCCGTGCACCGTCGCGCGCGCCGGGTCCGTTGCGCCCGGCGCCAGCCCGGCCGGCACCGGCCCCACCTCCAGCCCCACGGGGGGCGGCATCGCCCTGCCTGCGGCCCGTGGCCTTGAGCACGGGAGCCGCCGCCAGTTCCGCCTCAAGCTGGGCAATACGCTTGCGCACGCTTTCCTTGAGGGAGGCGGAGGTGTGCGCCTTCATGCCCGCCAGGGTTTCCTTCAATTCGCGCAACTGCTTCTGCTTTTCCGCCAGAGACCGGCGAATGGGCTGGTTGTCGGACAACTGCCCCTGGAATGAACGCATGACTTGCTCCATCAATCATGATCCACACGTGGCCCGTGGCCCATGTGGCGAACGTCAAAAAAACTGCATGGGCCCCACGGCGCGGAAGCTGCCAGCCCACCGCGCACGCGGCAGGACAGCCCCTGCGAAAAGGGTGCCCTCGTTATGTGTTGCGGTGCAGAATATCCCGCAGTACGGCCAGCAATGTCTGGCATTGCGCATCCGTGCCAACAGTGACACGGAGCCACTCAGCCGTACGCTCACCCTTGAGATGGCGGACGATAATAGCCCGCTCTCGCAACCGGGCTGCCAGATCTGCGGCATCCCGGTCGGGGTGGCGCATGTAAACAAAATTCGCAGCCGACGGCAAGACCTCGAACCCCTGCGATTCCAGCCCCTGTGTCAGTTCCGCACGGCTGTGCATGACACGGCGCACGCTCTGCTCCAGCCAGGCCTCATCCTCCACCGCGGCGGTGGCGCCCACAAGGGCCAGCCGGTCCAGCGGGTAGGAGTTGAAACTGTCCTTCACGCGGGTCAGCGCCTCGATCAGGTCGGGCTGGCCGAATGCAAAACCTACGCGCAGCCCCGCCAGCGCGCGGGACTTGGACAGGGTCTGCACCACCAGCAGGTTGGGGTATTCCGCAACAAGGCGGGCAGCACTCTCCGCCCCGAAATCGACATAGGCTTCATCGACCAGCACCACCCGGTCGGGCTGGAGGGCGAGCAGGCGGCGGATCTCGTCAAGCCCCAGGGCTATGCCCGTTGGCGCATTGGGGTTGGCCAGCACCACGCCGCTGCATGGGCCTGCGTAATCCTGCACCACCACACGCATGCCGCCATCCAGCGGAACCACCCGATAGGGCAGGTTGTACAGGCCGCAATAAACCGGATAGAAGCTGTAGGTCACGTCCGCGAACAGCAAGGGCTGGTTATCGTGGGCAAAAAACGCCTGGAACGCATGGGCCAGCACCTCGTCCGAACCATTGCCCACGAACACACAGTCGGCGGGCAGGCCCACGCGCAGGCCCAGAGCCGTGCGCAGGTCATGGGCCTGCGGGTCGGGATACAGGCGCAGACTGTCATCCGCCGCGTCCCGCATGGCCTCAAGCGCGCGGGGTGACGGGCCATAGGGCGATTCATTGGTGTTCAGCTTGACCAGATTGGCAAGCCGGGGCTGTTCGCCCGGCACATAAGGCGTAAGGGTGTGAACGAGTGGGCTCCAGAAGCGGCTCATGGCTGAGAGTTCCAAATCAAAGCGGGTCCAAGATCAAAACGGACGGAACAGTTAAAAAAAGCCCCATGCACGCACCCGGCGCGGGTATGGAGGCGGCAGGCCACACAGCGGAACGCCCCCCTGCCGCAGGTCTCGCGCGGCAGCGCGGGGGCGCTTTTTTTTCGGGCAGGGCCGATCCATCGCCCCGAACCACTCCACCCGGGCCAGACAGAGACCGAACAGGCATCAACAGGCCGGGCCTGCGGCACTTTCCCGGGGCTGGCGCGGTCTAGGTGACGAGGGCTAGGTGGCCGAGGCAGCGCCTTTCCTGAGGTCCTGAGCCAGAACGGTGTAACCCTGCCGCAGGGCCAGATCCACGGCGTTATGCCCTTCACCGTCGCGCAGGGTGGCGCTGGCGCCGGCCTGCAGCAGCAGACGGGCCATGTCCTCACGCCCGAACATGACAGCGAACATCAGCGGCGTGCGCCCGACAGCATTGGGCACATCGACCGCGGCCCCGCTTTCCAGCAGCAGGCGCGCAAGTGGCATATCCCCCTTGAACGCAACACCGGCCAGCGCCGTGGCCCCTTTTTCGTCCTGCTGGTCCGGGGCGGCCCCTTTTGCCAGCAGAATACGGGCGGCATCCAGATGGCCGTTATACGTAGCCAGAATAAGCGGGGTATACCCTTTTTCGGCCCGCAGGTTGGGGTCCATTCCCGCGTCGAGAAAACGGGCCAGCAGGTCGGCCTGGCCTTCACGCGCGGCGTTCAGGAACAGGGCGTCCACCTGGTCGCGGGTAAACCCCGGCGCGGTGGCCCCATTTTCCGGAGCCTGGATGGACTCGTCTGTTGTCATAGGTGATCTCCGCAAAACGACACGACCAGGCTGCACGGCCGGAACCGCTGGCCACAGGTGCCGCCGCAGCCGAGTGCCACGCAGCATATCGCGCATCGGCACGGACCGCAAACGCCCCGGTCTGCGCCGCCCCTGCGGGCTGTGGCCCCAGTATGGCACCCGGCACGCAGCCCGGAGCGCGGCGGGCCGGACCGCCACCCGGCGCGGCGCGAGAACGGGCAGGAGCCGAAAAAAACGGCGCGTAGGATAGCGTAATCTGTTATGCTGGACACCAAAAGAACCAGACGGCTGAACCGCCGCGTTCCTTCTGGGGCAAGCTCAAGCCTTGCCGAAAAACCCGGAACCGTGGAAATGTGCCGAACATGTTCAGGGCCGCCGCTTGCCCGGGCATGATCCCGGATGCGGGTTGCAGGCGCGGCCCGGGCGCGGTCTGATGGTTTTTGGGTCTATAAGCTCATGGGCGTTCGCAGGATGAATGCCCGGTAGAAGGACAGGTTTGCATGCGCGTTTCTCTTCCCACCCCTGTGTGCGCTCCCGCGGGGGCCGAGGCCGGTGGGCCAGCCAAAGCCTGCGCAACCGGCGCCGACAGGCTGTGTATCGACACAATCCGCACGCTGGTCATGGATGCGGTGCAGAAAGCCAATTCCGGCCACCCCGGAGCCGCCATGTCCATGGCACCGGTCGCCTACACGCTGTGGCAGGACGTGCTGACCTATGACCCCGCCGACCCGCTCTGGCCCAACCGCGACCGCTTCGTGCTGTCCATCGGCCATGCGTCCATGCTGCTTTACACCCTTATCCACCTGTTCGGCGTGCGCCAGGTGCACGACGGCAAGGTCACGGCCGACCCCGCGCTGACCGTGGCCGATCTTGCGCAGTTCCGCCAGTTCGGCTCCAGAACCCCCGGCCACCCCGAGCACGGCCATACCAGCGGGGTGGAAACCACCACAGGCCCGCTGGGCGCTGGCTGCGGCAATTCCGTTGGCATGGCCATTGCAGAAAAATGGCTGGCCGCACGCTACAACAAGCCCGGTTTCAACCTGTTCGACCACCATGTGTACACACTGTGCGGCGATGGGGACATGATGGAAGGTGTCACCAGCGAGGCGGCGTCCCTCGCGGGGCATCTCAAGCTTGGCAACCTGACCTGGATTTACGACTCCAACCGCATTTCCATCGAAGGCTCGACCGATGTCGCCTTCACGGAAAACGTGGCCGAACGCTTTGCCGCCTATGGCTGGCAGGTGCTGGACCTGCCCGACGCCAACGACACCGCCGCCCTGCTTGCGCTGCTGGCCAAAGCCAAGGCCGAAACCACTCGCCCCAGCCTGATCATCGCCCATTCCGTCATTGCCTGGGGCGCGCCCAACAAGGCGGGCAAAGCCTCCGCCCATGGGGAACCGCTGGGCGCCGAGGAAGTGCGCGCCACCAAAAAAGGACTTGGCTGGCCCGAAGACAGCAGCTTTCTGGTACCTGACGCAGTCATGCCCCATACGGCTGCGGGACTTGGCGCACGCGGGGCTGCGGCCTCCAGCGCATGGAAACACCTGTTCGCGGATTATGCAAAGGCTCACCCGGCGGACGCCGCCGAGCTTGAAGGCATTTTCAGCGGCACCCTGCCCGCCGGATGGGACGCGGACATTCCGCTCTACCCCGCCAGTGAAAAAGGCACCGCCTCACGCGCAAGCTCGGGCGAGGTACTGAACGCCGTAGCCGCCCGCGTGCCGTGGCTGCTGGGTGGTTCCGCCGATCTTGCGCCCTCCACCAAGACCCTGCTCAAGGGCCAGGACAGCTTCCAGCCCGCCGAATGGGGTGGCAGCTATGCCGGGCGCAACTTCCATTTCGGCGTGCGCGAACACGCCATGGGGGCCATCGTCAACGGCATGGCGCTGTACGGGCTGCGCGCCTTTGCCGCCGGGTTCCTGATCTTCTCGGACTACATGAAAGCGCCCATCAGGCTGTCCTCCATCATGGGGCTGCCGGTCACGTATATTTTCACGCATGATTCCATCGGCGTGGGGGAAGACGGGCCGACCCACCAGCCCATCGAACAGCTTGTGCAACTGCGCGCGACCCCGGGCATGACGACCCTGCGCCCGGCCGACGCCAACGAAGTGGCAGAAGCCTGGCGTTTCCTCATGACGCACAAGACCGGCCCGGTGGCCCTGGCGCTGAGCCGCCAGAACCTGCCCACGCTGGACCGCACGCGCTACGCACCGGCCAATGGCCTGGCGCGCGGGGCCTATGTTCTGGCCAGCAGCGAGCAGACCCCGCAGGTGATCCTGATCGCCACAGGCAGCGAGGTAGGGCTGGTTGTCAGCGCGTATGAGACCCTTGTGGCCGAAGGCGTTGCCGCCCGCGTGGTGTCCATGCCGAGCTGGGAACTGTTCGAGGCCCAGCCCCTGTCCTACCGCGACAGCGTGCTGCCGCCCGATGTGACCGCCCGCGTGGTGGTGGAAGCGGGTTCGCCCATCGGGTGGGACCGCTACGCCGGACCGCGTGGCGCCATTATCGCCATGCGTGGCTTTGGCGCGTCCGCCCCGGCAGACAGGCTGGCCGAACATTTCGGCTTTACGGTCCAGGCCGTGCTGGACAGTGCCCGCGAACAGGCCGGCCTGACAGGAAAATAAGGCAGGCATGGTCATAAATCCGGCCATAAAACAGGCCATATAGTCGGCCAGACACGGACCCGGAGCGGTGGCGCACCCCAGTAGGGGAGCCCGCCGCCGCCCCCTGCGTTACACGACACATGCCCGGCCCCAAGCCGCAACACCATGCGGAACGGGGTAGACGGGCCGGGAACAAGGATACCGCACATGACAGCCAACGCCACCACTGTCGCCAATCCGTTGCAGGCCCTGGCCACGGTCCACCAGTCCCCCTGGCTGGACTTTATCCGCCGCTCCTTCGTGCAGGACGGCACGCTGGCCAGACTCGTGGCCGGGGGCGACATACGCGGCGTGACGTCCAACCCCGCCATTTTCCAGAAAGCCATGGGCGAAGGCACGGAATACGACGCCCAGATGCGCGAGGAGCTGGCCAGCACCACACTTTCCCCCGGTGCACTGTACGAAAAACTGGCGATTACCGATATTCAGGCCGCCGCCGCAGCGCTGCTCCCGGTCTACGACGCCAGCAAGGGCCGTGACGGCTTTGTCAGCCTTGAAGTGTCCCCCTATCTGGCGCGCGACACGCATGGCACAACGCATGAGGCCGCCCGCCTGTGGGCCGATGTAGCCCGCCCGAACCTGATGGTGAAAATTCCCGCCACCCCACAGGGCGTGCCCGCCATACGGCAGAGCATCGCGGCGGGGATCAATGTCAATGTCACGCTCATTTTCTCGCTGGCCGCGTACCGCGACGTAGTGGAAGCGTGGCTGTGCGGACTGGAAGAACTCAAGGCCAAAGGCGGCGATATCTCGCGCGTGGCCTCTGTCGCGTCCTTTTTCGTCAGCCGGATCGACGCCAAGATCGATGCCGAGATCGACCGCCGCACCAAGGCGGGAGATCCACAGGCCACGGCCCTTGCGGCCCTGCGCGGCAAGGTCGCCATTGCCAATGCCAAGATGGCCTATGTCTACTGGCAGGAAATCATGCAGACCCCGCGCTGGAAAGCGCTGGAAGCCGCGGGCGCACAGACCCAGCGCCTGCTCTGGGCCTCCACCGGCACCAAGGACAAGGCCTATAGCGACGTTCTGTACGTGGACAGCCTGATCGGCCCGCAGACCGTCAACACCCTGCCCCCCGCCACCATGGACGCGTTCCGCGATCATGGCCGCGTGCAGGAAACCCTGACCACCGGCGTCAACGACGCCCGCACGGTCATGGACCAGGCCGAACAGCTCGGCCTGGACCTGGGCGGCGTCACGACAACCCTGCTCGAAGAAGGTGTCAGCGCCTTTGCCGATGCGTTCGACGCCCTTCTGGGCTCGGTCGCGGCCAAGCAGGCCGCCCTGATGGGCGAAAAACTGACCAGCCTGAAGGCCCACCTGCCCGACGACCTGGCCGCCGCCGTGGACCAGGAACTTGAGGACTGGCGCGGGAAAGGCACGCTGCGCCGGATCTGGGCGAAGGACGCTACCGTGTGGACCGGCGGGCCGGAAGCCGACTGGCTGAACTGGCTGGACGTGGTGGATGAACGCCGCGCCAACCTGGCCGAGCTTGAAGCCTTCCAGGCCGAGGTCAAGGCCCGTGGCTTTCGCCAGGTGCTGCTGATGGGCATGGGCGGGTCCAGCCTGGGGCCGGAAGTGCTGGCCATGACCTTTGGCAAGCATGAAGGCTTCGGCCATCTTTACGTGCTGGACAGCACGGACCCGCAGCAGATCGCGGCGTTCGAGAAAAAGATCGACCCGCACCACACGCTGTTCATCGTCGCGTCCAAGTCTGGCAGCACGCTTGAGCCCAATATCATGCTGGCCTATTTCCAGGACCTTGCCAGCCGCGCGCTCAAGGACAAGGCGGCCTCGCATTTCGTGGCCATTACCGACCCCGGCTCCAAGCTGGAAGCGCATGCCAGGCGCGAAGGGTTCTGGAAAATCTTTTCCGGCGACCCGCGCATTGGCGGGCGCTATTCCGTGCTGTCCAATTTCGGGCTTGTTCCCGCCGCCGCCAGCGGCATTCCCCTGCGCCTGTTCATCGAGGACGCGCTGCGGGGCGTACGCCAGTGCGACGCCAGCGTGCCGCCCGCACTCAACCCCGGCGTACGGCTTGGCGCGATCATGGGTGTGGCCGCCAGACAGTTCGGGCGTGACAAGCTGAGCATTATCGCCACCCCCCAGATCATGGATTTTGGCGCATGGCTGGAACAGCTTGTGGCCGAGTCAACGGGCAAGCTGGGTCGCGGGATCATCCCCATCGACGATGAAACACTGGGCGGGCCGCGCCGCTACGGGCGTGACCGCCTGTTCATCTACCTGCGTCTGGCCAGCGAACATCGCCATGAACAGGACGAGGCCATTGCAACGCTGATCGATGCGGGCCACCCGGTCGTGACCATTACGCTGCACGCCAAGCGCCAGATCGCGCAGGAATTCTTCCGGTGGGAGATGGCAACCGCCGTCGCGGGCGCGATCCTGGGCATAGACCCGTTCGACCAGCCGGATGTGGAAGCCAGCAAGGTCGAAACCCGCAAGCTGACCGAAGCCTACGAAAAAACCGGCGCCCTCCCGGCGGAAACACCGTTCGCGCAGTGCGGCCCGCTGGCGTTTTTTGCCGATGCGGCCAATACCCACGCCCTCAAGGACGCGGGCGGCACCGCCACCGCCGTACTGAAGGCCCATTTCGACCGGGTGCATGCGGGCGATTACGTGGGGCTTCTGGCCTATATCGAACGCAACCGCGACACGCTGGAATGGATCCAGCACACCCGCCTGCATGTGCGCGACGCCAAGACCGTGGCCACAGCGGCGGAATTCGGGCCGCGCTTCCTGCATTCCACCGGGCAGGCCTACAAGGGTGGCCCCAACACCGGCGTGTTCCTGCAGATTACGGCGGACGACGCACGCGACCTGCCCGTGCCCGGTTCGAACTACACGTTCGGTGTGGTCAAGGCCGCCCAGGCGCGGGGCGATTTTGACGTGCTGGCCGAACGCGGCCGACGCGCGCTGCGCGTGCATATTCGCGGCAACCTCAAGGACGGGCTGGCAGCACTGGCCAAAGCCCTGCACGAAGCACTTTGAGCCGCACCCACACGATTTGACGAGAGAGAAAAACATGCAGATCGGCATTGTCGGACTGGGCCGTATGGGCGGCAATATCGCCGTGCGCCTGACCCGCCACGGGCATGACGTGGTTGTTTACGACCGCGACAGCGCAGCCGTGTAAAAAACAGTGGCCCGGGCCGAAGCGGGCCGCGCCACGGGGGCAGCAAGCCTGGCCGACGTGGTGGCACAGCTTGGCGGGCCACGCCGGATCGTATGGTCCATGCTGCCCGCCGGCCCCATTACGGAAGAAACCGTTACCACTCTGGGCGATCTTATGGGGCTGGGCGATATCGTGATCGACGGTGGCAACACCTATTACAAGGATGATATCCGCCGCGCCCGCACACTGGCCGAAAAAGGGATCGACTACCTGGATATCGGGACATCGGGCGGGGTATGGGGGCTCGAACGCGGCTATTGCATGATGTATGGCGGCGCACGGGACGCGGCCGAGCATATCGACCCCATTCTGGCCGCACTGGCGCCCGGTATGGGCGATATTCCCCGCACGCCCAGGCGCGAGCGTGACGGGCTGGACCCCAGGGCGGAGCAGGGCTACCTGTATTGCGGCCCGGCCGGGGCAGGGCATTTTGTCAAAATGGTCCATAACGGGATCGAATACGGCATGATGCAGGCCTTCGCCGAAGGGTTCGATATCATGTACCGCAAGGATTCCCCCCTTGTGGCCGAAGGCGAACGCTTTTCGCTGAACATGGCCGACATTGCCGAAGTCTGGCGGCGGGGCAGCGTTGTGTCGTCCTGGCTGCTGGACCTGACGGCGGAAGCCCTGGCCCGCAATGACGATCTTTCAACCTTCAGCGGGCAGGTCAGCGACTCTGGCGAAGGCCGCTGGACGATCGAAGCCGCGATCGAGGAAGCCGTTCCGGTGCCGGTCATGACAGCCGCCCTGTTCACGCGCTTCCGGTCACGCAGCGACAACACCTTTGCCGAAAAAGTGCTGTCCGCCATGCGGTTCGGCTTTGGCGGCCATGTCGAAACCAAAGACTGAAACCACGCGGGCCATGCTACCTCCTGCACGAATGCAAGCCTGAGGCATAACGGGGGAAGGCAGCATGGCAACCAGCGGGCAAACGGCAGGCGACACCGCAGGACCCGAACATAGCCCCGGCACGCAGCAAACCGGGCGTTCGGGAGCGAGTGCGCGCATAAGCCTTGTGGTGTCGGACATGGACGGCACCCTGCTGACCCCGCAAAAGCAGGTGACCCCGCGCGCCCTTGCCGCCACGCGTGCGCTGCGGGCAGCCGGGGTGCCGCTCTGCCTTGTCAGCAGCCGCCCGCCCGGCGGAATGGAAATGTATTTCGACCAGCTTGGCATGGACACGCCCTATGGCGCGCTGAACGGCGGCACCATTTTCAATGCCGACCGCACCATCCGCTCCAGCCTGGTACTGAACCCGCACGACACGCGCGAAGCCCTGCATATTCTGCGCACCCGCTCGCTGGAGGCCTGGCTGTTCAAGGGCCATGGCTGGCTGGTAGACAACCGGCAGGGCGAATACGTACAGGCCGAAAGCAATGCCGTGCGCATGATGCCCACCGTGGTGCCCGACCTTGCGGCCCATGCGCACGATGTCGGCAAGATTACCGCATCCTCCACCGATTTCGAGGCTATCCGGCGGCAGGAGGTGGAACTGGGTCGCCTGCTGGCCGGGCGCGCCAGTGTGGCGCGGTGCAGCCGGTGGTTTCTGGACATTACACCCCCGCAGGCCACCAAGGGCCATGCGGTGCGCCACCTGGCCGCACTGTATGGCATAGGGGTGGAAAACGTCGCCTGCATTGGCGACATGGTGAACGACGTGCCCATGCTCTCCATTGCGGGGCTAGCCATTGCCATGGGACAGGCCCTGCCCGACGTGCGCGCCACAGCCCATTACACCACCGCCGCCAACACGGAGGAAGGTTGGGCCCGCGCGATGGAAGAGCTTGTGCTGCCGCGCTGCGTGCCCCCACCCATGCGCCCGCCAGCACCCCCACCCCATGCAGGACAGGACTGACC
>NZ_JBDOBQ010000020.1:0-1745 GCF_047723915.1 Acetobacter sp.
CCCCCCCTGCCGCGCAGAACGGCGCGCAGGCCGCCCCCCCCTCCGGTGGCGACGATCAGGAGAGCGGCGCGAACGAGATTTTCCGGCTCGAGGCGATCGGGCATGTGCATATTTTTACCCAGACCGACCAGGCCTGGGGCGACAAGGCCATTTACGACATGGACCAGGCTGTTCTTGTCATGACCGGCAATGCACTGAAGCTGACTACGCCGCAGGATGTGCTGACCGCCCGGGATTCCATGGAATATTACTCGCAGCAGCGTATTTCCATCGGCCGGGGCAACGCGACCGTAACCACCGACGACCACCGCCAGATCCGTGCCGACGTGCTGGTGGGCTACAGCGCCCCGCCCACACCCGATGGCCAGAACGGACAAGCCACACCGAACGGGCAGGACCAGGAAAAGCAGGACAGTTCCGGCGACCCGCTGACAAATGGTTCGGGCAAGCTGGAAAAAGTGAACGCCTTCGGCCATGTCTGGGTCCGCACACAGACCGAGGTGGTAACGGGCGAACGGGGCGTTTACGTGCCCGATACCGGTATCGCTCGGATTGTGGGGAACGTGCACATCACGCGCGGGCCGAACCAGATTCAGGGGGCCGCCGCCATTATCAACATGCATACCGGTATCGCGACCATGACGGAACAGGCCGGGTCCCGTGTCAGCGGTGTGGTCGTTCCCAGCAATGGCGATACGTCGGACAGGAAATAAGCATGACCCGCGAAGTAGAATGGACGTCCGAGGAAAGCGTGACCGAGGTGGTGACAGGCCTGCCGCCTGAACCCGCCGACCCCACCGCTCCCCACCAGCCCGGCCACGGCCTGTTCGCACGCGGGATCGGCAAGTCCTACAAGAAGCGCGAAGTCGTCAAGGATGTATCGATCGAGGTACACAGGGGCGAGGCCGTGGGCCTGCTCGGCCCCAATGGCGCGGGCAAGACCACCAGTTTCTACATGATCGTGGGGCTGGTCCAGCCCGATACCGGGTCCATAACGCTTGACGGCGCCGATATTACCCACCTGCCCATGTACCGCCGGGCCAGGCTTGGTATCGGCTACCTGCCGCAGGAAGCCAGCATTTTCCGTGGGCTCAATGTGGAGCAGAATATTCTGGCTGCCCTTGAGGTGGTCGAACCCGATCCCGACCAGCGACAGGTCATGCTGGACAGCCTGCTGAACGAATTCGGCATTTCGCACCTGCGCCGTTCACCGTCGCTCGCACTGTCGGGCGGGGAAAGACGCCGGCTTGAAATTGCCCGTGCCCTGGCCAGCCAGCCGCATTACATCCTGCTGGACGAACCGCTGGCCGGGATCGACCCCATTGCCGTGGGGGAAATCCGCGATCTGGTGTCCCACCTCAAGGACCGCGGGATCGGCGTGCTGATTACCGACCACAACGTGCGCGAAACGCTTGAGGTCATCGACCGAGCCTATATCATGCACAGCGGACAGGTGCTGATGCAGGGCGTGCCTGAGGAAATCGTGGCCCATGAGGACGTGCGCCGCGTCTATCTGGGCGAGAGCTTTTCGCTCTAGCCCCTTCGCATTCAGGGCGGGTCCGCGCCCTGAATGCATGCTGGCGGTCCGCCGTTTCGGCACCCCTGTTCCATGACATGAAATAGATCGGCCGATGCGGTTAACCCCGCACGGTCTTGCGGCACAGGCACGTCAAGCCAAGCTCTGCGCCCCGTGGCACCGCCGTACCGACCGAACGCCCACGCACCGGGACCATCCGCCGCCTGAT
>NZ_JBDOBQ010000020.1:1845-55713 GCF_047723915.1 Acetobacter sp.
ACCTGATACCTGATACCTGATACCTGATACCTGATACCTGATACCTGATACCTGATACCTGACGTTCGAGCGCATAAACGTCAGGCAGGTACCCTCATACCGCAGGCCGGGTCATATTTTTCAGCATACCGGCTTGCGATGTCATCTCTTTTCAGAACTCCGCCCGAACCGATCCGAAGAACTGGCGGGGGGCTCCCAGCAGGATGGACTGGTTCTCGAACGCTGCGTTATCCGCATTGTTCATGGTGTAACCGTTCTGCCCCATTGTGGAAACGTAAGTCTGGTTGGCAAGATTGTAGATATTGAAAGACACGACAAGCCGCTTGAGTATGGCGTTCTGCCCCGTGTGCAGGCCGATATCGTGGAAGGTGTAGGACACGCCCAGATCGCTCATCCAGTAGGATGGAATTTTGTAATCGCCCACATAGTCGAAACTTCTGGCGCTGTAATACTGTGCATCGACAAACGCCTGCACATTACGCCATTCGTACGAGAGCCGCGTCTTGTACATGAACTGCGGGTACCCCACGACCTGCTTGCCACGGGTATTGTAGGTTTCGCCACCGCTGGTCATGTTCTGGTCGTAGGTGGAATGGTTATAACTGACACTGTTGAAGAATTCGAGGCCCCTGATGGGGGTGAGCGTCAGCCCGGCATCGACACCGTTCATTGTCACGCCGCCAACATTCTGCACCGTTGCCGTGTTGTTGCTCAGAAAGCCGCCCTGCCCCACGCTGCCCAGGATCTGTTGCAGGCGGTTGTTGAAATTCGTGCGGTACAGATACAGGCTGCCCTGCAAAAGCCGGTTGGTGTAGCGGTACCCCGCGGCAAAGGTCCAGGCAGTTTCAGGCTTGAGCGTATTGCGCACCGCGTCATACGCCACCTGCGACACCGCCATGGGCGCGTTGGAGGAATTATAGCCCGACTGCGGATAGGTATGAACGTTTTCTGAAATATCTACAAAAATACTATGCTCTTTCAGGAAACTCCACTCCGCGCTGATATGCGGCAGAAAAGCTTTTGCGGTTGTCAGGCTTTCGCTCGTGGCCAGGGCCGGAAAACGCCCTGCCCAGTTGACCGCATCCCCCACCCGGGTGGTGTTCAGCACGGACTTGAAACCGAAATGCAGGGCAAGGGACGGCAACGGCCGGTAGGTGTCCTGCACAAAGGCGGTAAAGGTGTTGGTGTTGTACTGCTGCCCCCACAGCGTGCGGCGCGGCACACCGGCAAAGCTGCCAAACGGGTCGAGCGGCGTGCCCTGGTCCCCTATGGGTTCCTGATAGGCATATTCATAGGTGGAATAATGGTTGTTTTCGTACCAGACCCCGGCTGAAATAGCGTTGCGCGCAATGGTATAATCCAGCGAGGACAGAATACCATACCGCTCCACCGTCGGCTTGCGGACCTGTTCGAACAGGCGGCTGCCGTTCAGGCTTACGGTGTCCGTCGCGGCAGAGCAGGTCATGGCGCTGCCGTCACCGCCGCAGGCATAGGGGTTGGTGTAGGTGCCGTGCCCGGTTTCCTCATGCCCGTAGGCAGTCGTACGCCAGCGCAGCCTGTCGGTCAGGACAAGATCGGCTGTAATTCCGCCGAAATAATCGCCCGATGTCGCGGTACTGTCGTAATAGGAGGCGTCTTTGGGATCTGTGACGTTTTTATAGGAGGCGGGATAAATACCGCGTGCGGCATTGTATGCGTTTTTCCACGCATTGGGCAAACCGTAGAAATTATCGAGGTTTCTACCGTTATTGGCCAGCCAGTCAGGCGTATAGTCCTGATAGTTGACCATTTGCAGGGCATCCCAGTCGAAAAATGCGCTGATCTGGCTTTGCTGGCCTATGGGCTGGACGAGCTTGGCGTTGACCTGCTGCATGAACTGGTCACCACCGCCTTTCCATTTATCCGTATCGTTACGCATATAGGATACGAAAAACTTGGTGCCTGTCTCGTTCAGTTTTCCGGAATCGAAACGGAAGAAGGAGTGGTAGAGCGCGTTGCTGCCAAAGCTCTGGGCAATGGTGCCACCGGTCTTGTCATGCGGTGTTGACGACACATAATTGATACTGCCGCCAAGGTTATTGGTGCTGGCAGTGGATTCGGCACCGGCACTCTGCGTCACGTCCAGCCGTTCGACGTTTTCCGACGAAATGGCCTGAAGCGGGTTAAGACCGTTATAATTGCGAAAAGTTGGCTCGCCCAACGGCATGCCGTCCAGCGTCATGCCAATTTCGTTCTGGACGAAACCGTGCATGTAAAACTGCACCGCATAGGTGTCGATCCCCTGCGGGTCGTCGGACTGGAACTGCACGCCGGGAAGTTGCGCAAGGGTCTTGAGCGGATTGGTGCCGGGCACCTGCTGTTCAAGAACATGGTGCGACAGGCTGATGCGCGTGCCACGGGCGGCATGCTCGGCCGCGACCGATATTTCCTCTCCCCTGGCAGCAAGAGCGCGGGGCGCGGCAGACCGGCCCGCGCGGGATACAGCCCCTGCACGCGACACATGAGGGGCGTCGGCCACCCGCCCGGCTTCCTGCCCCGATACCGTTGCCGATGCCTGCCCCACGCCCTTGCTGGCCGCTTCTTTACCGGCCTGTCCAGTAGCCTGTCCGCCACCGGCCTGTCCGCCAGTATGCCCATTGGCAGGTCCGCTGGCGTGTTTACGGGCACTGCTTTCCGCCACAGCCGGCAGAAGAGGCAGCGTGCTGGCCAGCAGGCCGGTCAGGCCTATGCGGGTTAGGGTGCGCGATCGGGTCATTAATTAACTACCGTAAAAAGTTAAATCATATTTTTAACGTGTAATTCAGATCAATTAATTTTATCAAGTCTCAAAGCGCCATAAACACACGACTGTTTATGCGTTATTATCAATTCTGCTATGAATTTTGATTGTTTTTATTGGTTCACCCCCAAAAGACAGCAACTCCAATCATACTCCTGCCCAGATACCTTGATTGACTAACTCTATATTTTCGTAAAATATGTATGTGAATTCACCATTCCTCAGACGTGGAATGGACCCTGCCTGAAAGGAATGTGTCATGTCTTCCCGCTCATCCCTCCAGCCACCGCCCGAAGCCCTGATCCGCACAGGCGTATATCGTAACCCGGCAGAGGATGTATTTGCCGTGCGCCCGCTTTCCCCCGCGATCGGCGCCGTGGTGGAAGGGCTGGATCTGGCACGACCGCTGGCGCAGAAAGACCTGGCAACGGTCCGGGACCTGCTTTTACGCCACCAGGTACTGTTTTTCCGCAACCAGGATCTTTCGCCCCAGGCGCAGAGAGACTTCGCCGCGGCCTTCGGCCCGCTGCATATTCACCCGGTCTATCCCACCGTGCCGGGCGTGCCTGAGGCCATCCTGCTGGATACGGACCGCAACGACCTCAAGGACAATGCGCTGTGGCATACGGATGTAACATTCAGCCCCACGCCGCCGCTTGGCTCTGTTCTGGCGGCGCGGCTTCTGCCCCCGTCCGGCGGCGATACGCTGTGGGCAAGCGGTACCGCCGCGTGGCGGGCCCTGTCATCGGGCATGAAGCAGCGGCTTGAAGGGCTTGTGGCCGTGCATGAGTTCACCCGTTCTTTCCCGCTGTCGCGCTTTGGGCGGACAGAGGCTGAAAAGCGGGACTGGATGCAGGCCCGCGCGAACTGCCCGCCGGTCGAACATCCGGTCATACGGGTCCACCCCGAAACCGGAGAACGGGCGATTTTCGTCAATCAGGGCTTTACGACCGAAATCTGCGGCCTGGAGCCGGAAGAAAGTGCTAGCCTGCTGAACTTCCTGTTCCAGCATGTAACGCGGCCGGAGTTTTCCCTGCGCTGGAGCTGGCAGGAGGGCGATGTCGCCTTCTGGGACAACCGTGTGACACAGCATTACGCGGTGGATGATTATCGCCCGCACCGGCGCATCATGCACCGCGTGACCATCGAGGGGGACAGGCCCATCGGGCCGGCGGCCTCCAGACAGTAACGTGCGAAAGGACAGCATGCCGGATTCGGAGGCCACGAGAGCAGGCGCAGCAAAAGCGGAGGCAACAGAGCCAGACGTAACAGGGTCGGACGTAACAGGGCCGGACATGCCGGGAACAGCCAGAACGGGGCCAGTCGCCCAAGGGTCGTTCACAACGGGGGCGGGCGCGACACGGCTTGCATCGTGGCATGTCTCCATGATCTCGGTTGGCGGCATCATGGGGGCCGGGCTGCTTGTTGGCGCGTCGGCCACGATCTCCGCCGCCGGGCCTGCCGTTCTGCTCTCCTACCTGCTGGCGGGGGGCTTTATCTGGGCCGTCATGCTTATTCTGGAACAACTGGCCGTGCGCTCGGGCGGGCGGGGGTCGTTCATCAGCCATGTCGGGCAGGCGCTGGGGCCGCGCTGGAGCTTTGTCGTGGGCTGGAGCTACGCGTTCCTCTGGATCGTGACCGCCGGGGCGCAGGCCGTGGCGGGGGGCATGCTGGTCCAGTCCCTGTGCGGCGTGCCTGCCCTTGCTGGCGCCGTGGGCTTTCTTGTAGTCGCGCTGCTGCTCAACCTTGTTTCGGTCCGGACCTACGGCCGAACGGAATCCGCGCTGTCGGTGCTGAAGCTGGTGGCCCTTGCGCTTTTTGTCGTGCTGTGCGCGGGCTGGGGCCTGCTGACACCGCATGCAGGGCAGCAGGCTGCGGCCCATCTGTGGGGCGATGGCGGCTTTTTTCCCCTTGGCGGCTGGGCGGTGCTCGCGGTTATTCCCATGATCGTCCAGACCTTCACCGGCTGCGAAATCGCGATCGTGGCGGCAGCGGACAGCGATGACCCCCAGGGCAATATCCGCCGCGCGGTCAACCGCCTGCCGGTCATGGTGCTGCTGTTCTACTTTACCGCGCTGCTGGCCATCCTGTCCGTCATATCCTGGAGGAACGTCGTTTCCGGCCAGTCCCCCTTTCTTGCGGTCATGCGGCGGCTGGATATCGGCATGGCGGAAGGCTTCGTCGTGGGGGTAACGCTGCTGGCCATCCTGTCCTGCCTGAATTCGGCGAAATACGTGGTCTCACGCGTCATGAACGAACTGGCGGCCGGGAACTGCGCGCCGCGTTTCCTGCAACAGGCCAGCAAGGGCGGCGTGCCGGTGCGGGCGGTGTTCGTGACATCGGCCCTGGAACTGCTGATCGTGTGTTCGGCCGCGTGGTCGCCATCCCGCGTTTATGCGCTTTTGCTGGGTGCTTCGGGCAGTCTGATCATGATCGACTATTTTCTCGCGGCTCTGGCTTTCCTGCATGAAGGGCGCGCGACATCCGCACGGAGCAAGGCCGGTCGCAAAACACGCGTCATGGCGCTGGCGGTGGTGGGGGTCGTGCCTGGCCTGTTCGCCACCATGCTCGCCCTCCGGGCCGCACGGCTGGATGCATTGCTGGCGCTGGGCGTGGTGGGGGTCCTGACCGGGATCGGTTTTTCACCCTTCGGGCCGGCGGTTATGCGCCAGCCACCCGGCGATGCCCCCGAACGGGACAGGCACGGGATAACCGCGGGCTGACCTCTGACTGACCTCTGGCTACCCGTGGGCTAACTCTGGACTGATTCTGGACTACCCATGGGCTGACTCTGGACCGCTCATGGGCGCCAGGCGGCGCTCAGCCCCGCCCCGGCCGCAGGTCGGGGGTCGGAAAACTGGGGGTCGGGGGCTGCTGGAGCAGAATGGGCGGGGCTGGCGGTGCCGGGGGTTGCGGCATGCGGATAACCGTTGCTGGAATATGGATCAGCTCACGCGGAATTTTCTGGTGCGCCGTGTACCAGACAAACCCGCCATACACCGCTGCCAGCACAAACACGCAGCCGATCTTGATACGCCATAGCGACCACCCTCCCGGCATTTTCGGCATGTTCTGGGGCGGGGCTGAGCGCAAAAGCATGGGCAAGGGGTATCCGGGCATGGTGAGGCTGAAGGGGCTGGACCAGTTCGCTCCTTCTATACGCGTTGCAGGCCGCGCGGGGCAAATCCTTCGGGGCTATTTCAGAAATCAGGCAACCCGAGGCATGCCGCGTGCCTTATAACTGTAACAAAGACATGGACAGAGTTCACAGCCCATGTCCAAATACAGATGAAGCGATGCACGCTAGAAGCGCATCGCAGATGGCAAGCCGCCAGGGCCTGAATTCCGCTTGCGGAGTGGCAGCGGTTTTTCAGGCGTGACGGACCTGCTCAAGCAGCAAGGAACGATGTCCTATGCATATTCAGGTTTCCGGTAAACAGGTTGATCTTTCCGACGCCCTGAAACATCGGGTGAACGCGCATCTCGGCACGCTTGCGGAGCGATACTTCGACAAGGGGCTGGCCGCGCAGGTCACTTTCAGTCGGGCGCGCTCTTTCTTTACCTGCGATATCAATGTCCGGGCGGGCGGCGGCCTTGTCCTGCGGGGCGAGGGCGAAGCCTCCGACGCGAATGCCGCCTTCGACGACGCGGCCGAACATATCGCCAAGCGCCTGCGCCGCTACCACAAGCGTGTCACCACCCATACCCGCTCCACCACCCGGCAGGAAGCACCCCAGCGCGCCCGCTCCTACGTGCTGCAACCCGTGGAAGAGGAAGGCGAAGCCCCCGCCGACGGGGAGGACATAGCACCGGACGCAGCCTTCGCGACCATTATCGCCGAACGGGCGACCGATATTCCCCTGCTGGCCGTGGGCGAGGCCGTGATGCGGCTTGATCTTTCGGGCCACCACTTCCTGCTGTTCCGCAACGCCGCGAACCGGCAGATCAGCCTGGTCTACCGCCGCGATGACAATCATATCGGCTGGGTGGATACATCGCCGGTATAAGCCCGATCGGCCCCGTGCAGGGCGGACTGGCCCTGCGGCGTCAAAAACGGGGCCAGTAACAGGCATAAAAAACCAGCAAAAAAACGAAACGGACATAAAAAAAGGACCGGTCATGCCGGTCCTTTTTTCCTGCACAGGTCGCCCCTTACTGGAGCGAAGCCGGCACCATGTCGTTCTGCATGATCGCCCCCCATGCGGTTTCCATGTCTTCCACCACGGCCAGCAGGGCGCCGTCGGCCGCGTAAATGGCGCAGCCTTCCTCCCCGTCATCCAGTTCGGTTGGACGCATGTAGGCAACCTTGCGCAGGCCAAGTGAACGGAACTGCATATCCGAGAGCTGACGCACATCGACCGGGCTTTCGGCCCGCAATGGCGCGAGCGGGCGGAGATCGTTTTCGAGAGTACTTTTCATGGCGTCCTCCTTCGTTTCAGCTATCGCTCACATCCGTGACCGGACGCAACACACGGGGGGCCGGGCGGGCCTTGAAGGTGGCCCCACCGCTCGCCGGGCGTTTCTGCCCCCCCTGTACGATCTCTATCTGTTTAACGCGGACCTCCGGCTGGGGGCGGAACAGATCGATGTGCAAAAGCCCGTTATCGAGCCAGGCGCCGCCAATTTCTATTCCTTCGGCCAGAACGAAGGCTTTCTGGAACTGGCGCGAGGCAATACCGCGATGGAGGTAGACGCGTTCCTCCGCTTCTTCCGTCTGCCGGCCACGAATGACAAGCTGGTTATCTTCCTGCGTAATCTGCAGGTCGTCCATCCTGAAACCGGCTACCGCCAGGGTAATGCGCAGCCCGTTGGGCGCGATCTGTTCGATATTGTAGGGCGGATACCCGTCGCCCGCGCCTTTGCTGGCGCGTTCGAGCATCTGCTCCAGATGATCAAATCCCAAAAACATGGGCGAGCCAAAAAGCCTGCCTGACATTCGGTTAAAGCCCCCTCCTCAGTCTTGAGCGAGACACAGACCAGACCCGTTGTGGCATCTGGTCTGCTCACGATATGGGATAGGCCGGATCGCACGCAAGCCCGGCAGCCACAGTGGCGGGACATGGGGCGTAGCACCCCGGTCATTCCGCCGGACCCTGTGGCGATATGGTAACAGATTCTGGTCACACAAGAAGCAAAAGGCTGCTTTTCCTCTGGTATCGGACCAGGCAGAGCGCTAAATCGGGCAGTATGACACACGCAGCCATGACAGATACCGACTTTGCCGCAGCGTCGGCCACGGCAACACCGGTCGAGATCCTGAATCCGCCGCACCCCGTGCTGCGCAAGAAAGCCCGGCTGGTTACGCCCGAGGACATGCCCGGGATCCGCAAGATCCTGCCCGGCATGTTCGCGGCCATGTACAAGGCTCCGGGCATCGGGCTGGCGGCCCCGCAGGTCGGGCTGAGCCAGCGTTTCGTGCTGGTGGACCTGGGCGAAGACGACGCCCGCGCGCCCATGATCATGATCAACCCCGAAATCGTGCATGAAACCGAGGAAATGGCCGTGCGCGAGGAAGGCTGCCTGTCCCTGCCCAACCAGTATGCCGAGGTGGTGCGCCCCGAAGCCATCCGTGTGCGCTGGACCAGCATAACGGGCGAGACCATGGAGCGCGAGGCCGATGGCCTGCTGGCCACCTGCATCCAGCATGAAATCGACCATCTGGAAGGGGTTCTGTTCGTGGACCACCTGTCCACCCTGCGCCGCAACATGATCCTGCGCCGCCTGGCCAAGGACCTCAAACGCAACTAGCCCCCGGCCACGGGACGGGCCACAGGCACGCAGGCTCCCCTGCCAGCATGGCCCGGCCGCGCCGGGCTGTGGCAGCACCCCTGCCGGTTGCCCGAGATCAGGAACCCTTCGCCATGCGTCTTGTCTTCATGGGCACGCCCGATTTCGCCGTGCCTGCCCTGCGCGCGCTGCACAATGCCGGGCACGATATCGCAGCCGTATATTCCCAGCCACCACGCCCCGCCGGGCGCGGCAAGGCGCTGCGCGCCTCCCCCGTACAGCAGGCGGCAGAAGCGCTTGGCCTGCCTGTCCGGCACCCGGTATCCCTGCGCCGCAACCAGGAGGAATGGGACGCCTTTGCCGCGCTGGAGGCCGACGCAGCCATTGTGGCCGCCTACGGGCTGATCCTGCCCCAGACCATGCTGGACGCGCCACGCCGGGGCTGCCTGAACATCCATGCCAGCCTGCTGCCACGCTGGCGCGGGGCCTCCCCCATCCAGAGCGCCATTCTGGCGGGCGATACGCAAAGCGGGGTCACCATCATGCAGATGGAAGCCGGGCTGGATACCGGCCCCATGCTGCTCTCGCACGCCGTGCCCATTACCCCCCACACCACCGCCAGCACCCTGCATGACACGCTGGCAGAACTGGGGGGGGCCATGATCCTGCGCGTTCTGGCCGAAAACCCGGCACCCCGGCCCCAGCCGGAAGCCGGGGTCACCTACGCCCCACGCCTGACGCGCGATGACGGGCGCATAGACTGGACCGAGACCGCGCAGGCAGTCGACAGGCGTGTGCGCGCCCTGACCCCCTGGCCCGGCACCTTCACCACGCTGGACGACGGCACAGTGTTGAAAATCGGCGCTGTCGAACTGGTGGACGCCCCGCTGGACAACCGGCCGGTTACGGCCCTGCCCGGCACGGTGCTGGACACACGACTGACCATTGCCTGCCAGGACGGGGCCATCCGCCTGACCCGGCTGCAACGCCCCGGTCGCGGCATGATGGAGGCCGCGGATTTCCTGCGTGGCCAGCCTTTGCCACCCGGCACCCTGCTGGGCAACCCCCACCCCGACCATGACTGACGCAGCCTTCCAGCGTTGGGCGGTGCGGGTCGAATATGACGGCACGGGGCTGGTGGGCTGGCAACGCCAGGCCTCGGGCGTGTCCGTGCAGGCCCTGCTGGAAACAGCGGCCAGCCATCTGGCGGGTGGGGCAACAGTGCCCAGCATTACCGCTGGCCGGACCGATGCCGGGGTGCATGCGCTCGCAC
The DNA here is from genome assembly GCF_047723915.1 of Acetobacter sp. GTDB lineage: Bacteria > Pseudomonadota > Alphaproteobacteria > Acetobacterales > Acetobacteraceae > Acetobacter. The sequence goes on from NZ_JBDOBQ010000020.1 coordinate 11,625, forward strand.
AGGTCGCGCATCTGGATTTTCCTGTCCATGCGCGACTGACCCCCCATACCGTGCGCGAGGGGCTGAGCTACCACCTGCGCCCCCACGCCGTGGTCGTGCTGGACGCAGCCCCCGTCAGCCCCGAGTGGAGTGCGCGGTTTTCAGCCACGTGGCGGTCTTACCAGTACAGGATCCTGAACCGCCGCGCCCGGCCTGCACTGGCGGCCGGCCATGTCTGGCACGTCAAATCCCCGCTGGATATCGCCCGCATGCAGGAGGGCGCCAACCACCTGCTGGGCGCGCATGACTTCACGTCCTTCCGGGCGGCCGCATGTCAGGCAAACAGCCCGATGCGCACGCTGGATGCGTTAAGCATCCGGCGCGAGGGCGATCATGTTCTTGTTTTTGCCAAGGCGCGGTCTTTTCTGCACCATCAGGTGCGTAACATGGTGGGCACACTCAAGCTGGTGGGCACCGGGCAATGGGCACCGGAGCGCGTAGCCGAGGCCCTTCAGGCCCGCGCACGTGCCGCAGCAGGACCCACCGCCCCGCCAGAGGGGCTTTACCTCAACGGTGTGGGCTACGAACCCGACCCGTTTGCCTGACACACCCGGCACAATACCGGGCTGGCGAATAGTGGGGGAGAACACAGGCAGGCGCCTGTATATGAAGCCAGATGCCGGGCCTGCGCCCGCGACACAAAGCTGTTCCAGGCACTGCTTTTTCCGCGATAGCCAGGCCAGTGCCCTTGGGGCGTTGCCCCGAAACCCCGCCATAGGGCTGAGAACCCATCTGTCTTAAGATAAGGGAAGCCGCCGCCACCTTTGCGGGTGCGGGAGGTGCCAGTAAAATTCCTCGCTCCGACCTCCGGAACAGCTTCTGGCTTTCAGTCGCTCAGTTCTGCTTGAGTGCGATCATGGGCTGAAGCAGGTCCTTGATCACCACATAATGCGGCGGAAACAGCGCTGCCAGCCCGTAAAGCACAAAGCTGGCCGCCAGAACCGAACCATAGAGCAGGCCGGCCCTGACACCACCAATGCCAAGCCCCGTCCGGGCCACGAACCATTGCAGCCACATCTCATAAGCCGCCGCAACAAACACCAGAGCCGCCATGAAACCCGGCTGGCTGATCAGGGCCGGGAACAGCAGCGACGCCAGAATGGTACAGACCAGGGAGACCAGCACCACCACCCAGTTGCACCAGGTCGCGGCGGTAATATAGCGCAGCCACAGGGTTTCCCGCCCCCAGTGCTTTGCGTAGGCATGCGTCACCACGGCGGGTATGAACAGCACGCACAGAGACAACAGCAGCTTTGTCGCCTCCATGATCTTGTCGGGCTGCAAAAAGACCTGGATCGCGCCCACAAGCAAAAAGGCAAGCTGGGGCGCCAGAGCCGCGCCAAAGGCATCCACCGTGCCTTCAAAACAGGCCAGACCTTCACGCCTGCCGCTGGCCAGCAGCAGCATGCCCTGCAGAATGCGCTTGATGGCTGCCGGCCTGTCCGTATCGGGAATCACATCCCCACCCCTTTGAGAAAGGTTTCGTAAATCTCTGTCAGCTTCCGCAGGTCCGCGACCGGGGTATGTTCATCCACCTTGTGAATGCTGGCCCCCACCAGCCCGAATTCCGAAACCGGGCAATACTGCGCGATAAACCGGGCGTCGGACGTGCCGCCCCCCGTATCCAGCGCGGGCACCAGGCCTGTTACCTGCGTAATGGCCGCCACAAGCTGTTCGGTTTCCGGCCCCGGCTGGGTCAGGAAAGATTCGCCGCTGATCCGCACATCCACCGTCGAGCGTGGCGCATGGCTGCGGCATGTCGTCTCTACCCAGCCTTTGAGCGCCGCCCCCGTATGCAGATCGTTAAAGCGGATGTTCAGCCGCGCCTGCGCCCGTGCGGGAATGACATTGGTAGCCGGATTTCCCACATCGATGCTGGTAATCTGCAGGCTTGAAGGTTCGAAATACGCCGTGCCGTGGTCCAGCGGTGTCTCGCGCAGGGCCGCAAGCACGGCCAGCAGCCGGTGCACGGGGTTGTCGGCACGGTGCGGATAGGCCGCATGACCCTGCGTGCCTTCGACGACAATATGGGCGTTCAGGCTGCCCCGCCGCCCGATCTTGAGCATGTCGCCCAATGTCGCGGGGTTTGTCGGCTCCCCCACCAGGCAATAGGACGGAATCTGGCCGTTCTGCGCCATCCATTCCAGCACCTTGCACGTGCCGTAAGTAGCGGGCCCTTCCTCATCCCCCGTAATCAGGAAACTGATGCTGCCGCGTGGCGCGCCACGGGCCACCAGACGGGCAACAGCCGACACGAAGGCCGCTATACCGCCTTTCATGTCGCATGCGCCGCGCCCGTACAGCAGGCCGTCCACCACCGTGCCCGCGTAAGGCGGCACACGCCAGTCGGCCTCGTTCCCCGGCGGCACCACATCGGTATGGCCCGCGTAGCAGATATGGGGACCAGCCGTGCCCAGCCGGGCGAAAAGATTGGGAGTCCGGGCCGCCCCCTCCCCGAACGGCAGGGGCGTCACCGCAAAACCCAGCCGTTCCAGCATGGCCGCCAGAACCTGCTGCGCCCCACCCGGGTCAGGTGTTACCGATGCCTGCCGGATCAACGCCTGCGCCACGGCAAGCGGGTCCGTCAGATCCTCCGGCACGCCCGCCGAACAGTCCTGCCCGGCGGGGTGTCCGCCAGAGTATCCGCCGGGATTTCCAGCGGCGTTCCCGTTGGCATTCCCCGTGGCATGCCCGTCAGCCTTCCCGGCCTCGTGCCCGGAAGGCTTGTTCCCCCCCACGGGCGCGTCGCCACGCCCTTCGGGGAAGGCTGGGGTTTGCAGGGCCGTCTCCGTCATGGCGCAGCCTTTTTTACAGCACGCTCAGTCGCGCAGCAGTTCGTTGATGGAGGTCTTGGAACGCGTGCGCTCGTCCACCCGCTTCACGATCACGGCGCAGGCCAGAGCCGGGTTGGGGCGGCCGTCCGCGCCAACCGGGTTGGAAGACGGCATGGTGCCCGGCACCACCACGGAATAGGCAGGAACGCGGCCCATATAGATCTCGCCCGTCGCACGGTCGACGATCTTGGTGGAAGCCCCCAGGAACACGCCCATGGACAGCACGGAACCCCGTTCGACAATGACACCTTCCGCCACTTCGGAACGCGCACCGATAAAGCAGTCATCCTCGATGATGACCGGCGCGGCCTGCAGGGGTTCGAGCACGCCACCAATACCGGCACCACCGCTGATATGGCAGTTCCGCCCGATCTGCGCGCAGCTTCCCACCGTGGCCCATGTGTCCACCATGGTGCCGGCCGCCACATGCGCGCCAACGTTGACGAAGCTGGGCATCAGCACCGCACCGGGGGCGATATAGGCCGAGCGGCGCACGACGGCACCGGGAACCACGCGAAAACCTGCCGCATCGAACCGGGCCTGATCCCAGCCGGCAAACTTCAGCGGCACCTTGTCATAGGCCGGGGCACCGGCGGCACCGCCGGGCATGACAATGCTGTCGTTGAGGCGGAAGGACAGCAGCACCGCTTTCTTGAGCCATTCATGCACGACCCAGCCATCTTCCTGCGGGGCCGCAACGCGCAGACGGCCGGAATCGAGCGCGTCCAGCGCCGTTTCGATGGCAAGGCGGTCAGCACCTGTCGTGGCGGAAGAGATACGGTCGCGGCCCTCCCACAGGGATTCGATCTGGGCGCGAAGAGTTTCGTCAGTCATGGTTCACCGTTAAAGAAAATAAACATACGCCAGCCCACCGCATGGCCTGGCAGCCGATCATGAAAGGGACCATGCGGACAGGAGCCAGCCCTGTCAACGCATTGTCCGGTGCGTTCCGCCCGGCGTGGACCAGGCCCGGCAGCACCGTGGTGCGCGAAGCCCCCCTGCACAGCAAAGCCCCGCCAAGCCGGGGAACACTGCCCGCCCTGCCCCGAAGGCCAATACATCTGGCAGGCAGCCCGCAAAGCCACGCAGGTTCTGCCAGAACATCCGCCACCCGTATGCCGCTCAGGTCACCGGCCGGAATACCGGGGGGCGCATGATCGCCCGGCGGCAGGTCGGGCCAGCATCAGTCCGCGCGGATCAACGTGCCCGAGCCTGACGTGGTAAAGAGTTCCAGCAGACAGGCATGCGGAATACGCCCGTCGATAATGACCGCCGCATGCGCGCCACCCTGTACCGCTTCGATACAGGTTTCCACCTTGGGGATCATGCCCCCGGTGATCACGCCATCGGCAATGGCCTGCCGCGCCTGTGTGGCCGTCAGTTCCGGGATCAGCTCGCCCTTGGCATCCAGCACGCCCGCCACGTCGGTCAGCATCAGCAGCCGGGTGGCATGAACGGCGCCCGCCACCGCACCGGCCGCGGTATCGGCGTTGATGTTGTAGGTTGCGCCATCTTCGCCCAGCCCCACGGGTGCGATCACCGGGATCAGCCCCGAGCCGGACAATGCATAGATCACGCGCGGGTCGACCTTTGTGGGCTCACCCACAAAGCCCAGATCCAGCACCCGTTCGATCTCGCTGTCGGTATCGCGCACGGTGCGCTTGAGCTTGCGGGCGGTAATCATCTTGCCGTCCTTGCCCGAAATCCCCACCGCCAGAGCGCCCGCCTGGCTGATCAGTTCCGCCACTTCCTTATTGACGGAACCGGCCAGCACCATCTCGATCACGTCCACCATGTTGGCGTCGGTCACACGCAGGCCATCGACAAAGGTGGACGGAATATCCAGCCGCTTGAGCATCTGGTTGATCTGCGGGCCGCCGCCATGCACCACAACCGGGTTGATACCCACCAGTTTCAGCAGCGCGATATCCCGACCGAAGGTTCTGGCCAGATCGGCATTGCCCATGGCGTGGCCGCCGTATTTGACCACAATGGTATCACCCGCGTACCGGCGCAGATATGGCAGGGCCCCCGCCAGCACAGCCGCTTCCTGCGCTGCGTCGAGGTGAACGCCCGAAGGGGGCAGCCTTGGATCAGTCATGCTCGGAAAATCCTGTTTATCGTCTGTCGGTCACTCTGCCTTGGGCAGGGCAAATTCGGCAAGTTCAGCGCGCAGGGCCTCGATCCCTTCCCCGGTCTGGCTGCTGGTCACGGACAGAAAGGGCAGTGCAGCCGGGTGCTGGCGGATTTCCGCTTCCATTTCCGCCCGCTTGGCGGCCAGTTGGGCGGGCTTTACGGTATCGCACTTGGTCAGCACCACCTGGAAGCTGACCGCGGCACGGTCCAGCAGGGTCATCACCTCGCGGTCATGGGACTTGATCTCGATCCGGGTGTCGCACAGTACCACCACCCTGCGCAGTACCGGACGGCCGCGCAGGTAATCGAACATCATGTCCTGCCAGTCTTCCTTGACCGACTTTGCCGCACGGGCGTAGCCGTAGCCCGGCATGTCCACCAGCATGAGACGCTGCGCAAGATCGAAGAAATTGAGCTGCTTGGTGCGCCCCGGCTCGGACGATGCCCGGGCCAGCGTCCTGCGGCCTGTCAGCGCATTGACCAGGCTGGACTTGCCCACGTTCGAGCGCCCGGCAAACGCGATTTCAGGCAGGGTCTGCGGCGGAAGCTGGCCGAGCTTCTGCGCCCCGAAAATAAAGTCGCACGGACCGGCAAACAGCCGCCGCCCGTCCTCCACGGCAGCGGCAATGTCGGTTTCGTTCGTGAGTTCCCTGAAGGAAGGGGCAAGCCCGCTCATTTTTTACTGACCAGTTGCGGTTTGGCGTCCGCCGCCTTGAGCCTGCCGATAATCAGCACCTGCTGGATGGCGGTCAGGATATTGCTCCAGCAGTAGTAGATGACAAGACCCACCGGCTGGCGCGCCATGAAGAAGGTGAACAGCAGCGGGATGAACGCCATCATCTTCTGCTGCGCGGGGTCCATGCTGTTCGAACTGGCGCTGACCTTCTGCATCAGGAACAACGTGGCGCCGTAGATGATCGGCCACGCACCCAGCACCAGATAGGGCATGATCTGCGCGGGATCAAACGGGATCAGGCCGAACAGGTTGAACAGGTTGGTGGGATCGGGGGCCGAAAGATCACGCACCCAGCCCACAAACGGGGCGTGACGCATTTCTATGGTGACGTACAGATCCTTGTAGAGGCACCAGAACACCGGCGCCTGAATCAGCAGCGGCAGGAAACCGCCGAACATGCTGACATTCTCGGCCCGGTACAGCGCCATGATATGCTGCTGCATGACCATGGGGTCGTCCTTGTGGCGCGCACGGATCACATCAACCTGTGGTTTCAGGCGCGTCATTTTCCAGGTCATGCGCATCTGCTTGATCGTCAGCGGCAGGAACACCAGCTTGACGATAACCGTAAAGGTCAGCAGCGCCAGACCGAAACTGCCCAGCTTTTCGTTCAGAAGATCCAGCACGAAAAAAACCGGACGTGTCAGAAAGGACAGCCACCCGAAATCCACCGCTTTCCAGAACATCGGCACATGCAGTGTTTTTTCGTACTGGTCGAGCAGGCGCACTTCCTTGGCACCCGCGAACACATGCGCCTGTGTGGACGCGGTCTGCCCGGGGGCAACCTGCATGGGGGCGGCATTGGTAAAGCCGACCTGATAAACACCCTGCGCCGCCTGCCAGTCATAGGTCGCCACGACATTGCTGGTCTGGTCGGGAAGAACGGCCATCAGCCAGTATTTGTCGGTAATACCGGCCCAGCCGCCCACGCCCTGGTGGCTCCAGGACACGTTCTCGGGCGGGACACCGCTGGTGCGGACAGATTTGTAGGACCCTTCGTTCAGGCGTCCGTCAACCACGGAAATGGGGCCTTCATGCACCAGCATGCCGCCCGTTTCCTCCGGCGTATAGCCACGATTGACGCGATAGAACGGATACAGCGTAACCGCCTGCGCGGTGGCGTTGTGCACCTGCTGGGTCAGGGTGAACATGTAATTGGCGTCCACCGCCACGCGCACTTCGAACGTCAGCCCCTGGCCGTTGTCCCAGGTCAGGGTAATGGGGTGTTCACTGTCGAGCACATCCCCCGATGCATGCCACACTGTCTGGCTGTCGGGCAGCTTGACGGATGCATCGCCACTGGCCGCGCGCCAGCCGAAATCGACATAATCGGCCCGGGCCGTGCTGACCGGACTGAGCACGCGCACATCCGGGCTGTCGGGCTTGACCGTCTCGCGGTACTGCTTGAGCACCAGATCGTCCAGCCGTGCGCCACGCAGGTTCAGCGTGCCCTGCACGGCAGGCGCGTTAATGGCCAGACGAACAGGCGTTGTGTCGGGTGCGGGGGTCTGTTCAGCCGTGGATGCAGCAGGAGACTGCGAGGCGGCAGGTGCGGCCGGGCTGCTGGCGGAACCCGCCACCTGGGACGTAGCCTGTGGCGCAGGTTGCTTGGCCTGGGGATAGAAATAATCGAACCCGATCAGCACCAGCGCCGAAAGGATGGTGGCCAGTATCAGACGTCTTGTATCCATAAGCCCTGACCTGTCGGCCCCCTGCATCTTTGGAAATAAAGCACTCAATCGCGGAATGGCCCGCAGATCAGGCCAGGGGGAGCGCTATGGCGGACAACCCCTGGGTCAACATTTTTCCGGGCGCGAGACGGGCTGGGACATGGTCCGGGCCTAAGTCGCGGCACCGGCTTGAGCGGTTCTGGCCGGGCTGTCTTTGCCGCAGAGCTTCAGCGCTTTGCGAAAATCAGCCACAAGGGCGTCGAACGGGCGGGTTCTGGTGCCCGCACGGCCGATCAGCACGAGATCCAGGCCGTTCAGCGGCGTATCGGCTTCCACGCTCCGCACGACTTCGCGCAACCTGCGCCGCACCCGGTTCCGTACCACGGAATTACCGACCTTTTTGGTCACCGTAAAACCGACCCGCGCGGCGTCCGTGTCCTGCCGGTGGACAAGTTGCAGGACAAGACCGGGCACCGGTGCCTTGCGCCCCCTTGAAGCCATGAAGAGGAAGTCTTTCCTCTTCTTCAGCCGCAGGGACCGTTCGGTCACGCAGGGTGCCTGTTCAGGCCCGCAGGGTCCGTCGGCCAAACCGGGCGACCTGTCAGCCTCAGGCTGAAAGACGCTTGCGGCCTTTTGCACGACGGTTGCCCAGAACGCGACGCCCCCCGACAGTGGCCATACGGCTGCGGAAGCCGTGACGACGCTTGCGGACCAGCCGAGACGGTTGATAAGTGCGCTTCATGACAGCACTCCCTTCTGTTTGAATATGCTTCGCCAGTGGCTGCAGATGCGCCACTCTCTTGAAGAGGCGGCTTATAGAGTTCAGAACAGGGAACGTCAATGGATGGCGCAGAGTCGCGGCACCGTCCAGCTACAACTCTCATCCGGATGCTTTCTGCCATGCCCCCTGCCCCCACGCCGCTTCGCACTGGCCTGACCGTATTCTGCCCGCCCGTGCTGGGCGCAATACTGGGCGGAACGATGGGGCTGGGTTTTCCGGCCATGCTGCTCCCCGTGATCGCGGGCACCGCCATCAGCGCATGGGTGGCCATACGGGTTCAGCCGGTTCAGCCTGGCTCTGCCGCCGCACATCTGCCGCCGGCAGCGCCGACGGGACCACAGCCCCCCACACCCTCCGGCGCGACAGCCCCCCAGGGCACGGACCCGGACCCCAAACTGCGCCATGACCTGCGGGGCCTGATGTCACCAGCCATGCTCGCCGCAGAACAGCTTTCCCTGAACCCGGACCCCCAGATCCAGAAAGCAGCCGACACCATCAATGCGGCCCTGGACAGGCTGACCGCACGCCTCAGGCAGAAGCCACCGGCAGCCTGACCCCCTGCGCGCGCTGTGCCGCCGGGACAGGCCGCGGAGCACCTGCCCGCACTGTCGGCCTTATTGTCTAGTCCGCGCGTTCGATCAGTTCGATCTTGTATCCGTCGGGGTCTTCGACAAACGCGATCACGGTCGTGCCGAACTGGACAGGCCCGGCTTCGCGCGTGACCTTGCCCCCGCCTGCCCGCACCCGTTCCACCGCAGCCGCGACATCGGCCACCCCCACAGCCAGATGGCCAAAACCGGTGCCGATTTCATATCCATCGTCCTGACCCCAGTTATAGGTCAGTTCCACTTCCGCCTGGCCCGCGTCATTATCCGCAAAGCCTATGAACACCAGTGTGTACTGTCCGGCGGGTACGTCGCGACGGCGCAGTTCATGCATGCCCAGCAGGCTGTAAAAGGCCAGACTTTGTTCCAGATTTTTCACGCGCAGCATGGTGTGCAGAAAACTAGGCATGGTCTCTCTTTCCTTCCCTGACGGTCTTTCTGTCCCGGGCCGTATTACCCGACCCGCGTGGCCGATATATCCAGCCCTGATCCATCCGGCACGATAGCTGCCAGAAAAATTCCCAGCCTGTCCGCGGTCTCCACGCAGGCATCGCGGTCGGTCAGGAGCGTATTGCCAGCCTCGAACGCGATACCGCGCAACCCGGCCGCATGCGCGTTCACCACGGTCGCGGGACCTATGGTGGGCATATCGGCGCGCCTTTCCTGCCCGGGCTTGAGCAGCTTGACCAGAACGCCGCCAATACCCGGCTGACTGCATTCCCCCGCACGGGCCAGCATGCGGTCTGTTCCTTCCATGGCTTCGACCGCAAGAACAACACCGTTCTGGACCACGCAGCCCTGCCCGATATCCAGCGCGCCCAGAGCCTGCACCACCTCCACCCCACGGCGAATATCCTGGCGGGCCTGATCGTCGGGAACAACGCTGCCCAGCACGCCCGGCCCCGCCACCGCATGGTTCAGGAACTCATGCGCGCCGCGCACCTGAAAGCCCTCTTCGCCCAGAATGCGGACAAGCGCGCCCAGCAGGCCGTCATCCCCCGCGAACAGCGCACGTCCCAGTCGGGCAAGAATACGCGCGCCTTCGGCATCGGGGTACAGGCTGCGCATGGACGGCCGCCGGATCGGGCCGATCAGAACCAGTTCCGTGCAACCATGGGCGCGCAGCAGGCCCAACATGCGACCCGCGGCCCCCAGGCGCACGATTTCATGCGGCCAGGGCGCGACAAGGTCGGGCTGCACGAAGCCTTCGAAACCGATAATGAAAACAGGCCGCCCCGCAGCCTCTACAGCCTGGGCAACCTTGGCCGGCAGCGGTCCGCCACCAGCAAGAATGCCAACGCCCGCGCGGCTTTCGCTCACGCGCCTTCGGTATCCAGTCCCGAAGCGTCGCCCCGGGCGGGACGAACCAGCCCACGTCGGCTGGGTGCGTCGATAAAGGCCAGAATTTCCTGAATACGGACATTATCCGTAAAATCGCGCCGCACCGCGTCAAGCCGCACGGCAAAAGGCTGATCCCCGCCATTTTTCGGATAAAGGGTCAGGAACGCCTTGCGCATGTGATGAATGTCCTGGGACTGCACACCGTTACGGCGCAGCCAGATCCAGTGCAGGCCGATCAGTCGCGCCCTATTGCCCAGCACACTGCCATAGGGAATGACATCGGCCTCGACCCCGGCAACACCGCCAACCAGTGCCGCATGACCAATCCGCACGAACTGGTGGATGGCGGCCGACCCCATGATCCGGGCATCGTCACCGATGGTGACATGCCCGCCCATGACGACGTTATTGACGATAATGACACGATCACCCAGCACACAGTCATGCGCGACATGGGCATTGGCCATGACCAGCACATCCGCGCCGACGCGCGTGACACCGCTGCCTGTTGCAGTACCGCGATGAATGGTGACGTGCTCGCGCACGACCGTACGGGGACCTATTTCACAGCGGGTAGGTTCACCCTTGTATTTCAGGTCCTGGGGGGCCATGCCCACCGTACAGAACGGAAAATACCGTGACCCCGCACCAAGCCGGGTCTGCCCGTCCACCACCACGTGCGAGATCAGTTCAACACCGTCCTCGATCACGACATTCGGGCCAACGGAGCACCAGGGGCCGATTTTCACCCCAAGACCAATCCGTGCGCCAGAAGCAACAAGAGCAGTGGGATGAATGACCGTCGGCCTGGCTTCCTCTAAAGCGTGCACCACCTCTGCTCCTTGCTCCACCCGTTTTGCGCCCAATTTACGACAGATCCGTCAATGATGTGCCAGATCTCATAAAAAGCTGGCGGTTTAGAGGCAGATACTGCCGCAATCTGGTGCGTCTTCACCCCATGATCATGGCGCTGAATGTGGCTTCGGCCACCACAACGCCGTCGACCTTGGCTTCGCCCCGGAATTTCCAGACATTCGCGCGGTGCCGTTCCTTGACCACATGAATGCGAAGCTGGTCGCCCGGCTCCACCGGACGGCGGAACTTCGCACCTTCGATAGTCATGAAATAGACCAGCTTGCCTTCAAACGCCTCACCCAGGGTCAGCACCACAAGGGTTGCCGCGGTCTGGGCCATGGCTTCCACGATCAGCACGCCCGGCATGACCGGCCGCCCCGGAAAATGACCGGGAAAAAACGGTTCGTTGACCGAGACATTTTTCACACCCGTGGCTTCCTTGCCAAGGGTGATGTCATCCATCCTGTCGATCAGAAGAAACGGGTATCTGTGCGGAATCGCCTGCATGATACGTGTTACGTCAATCCGGTCGATCGTCTGAACGTCGTCCTGCGATTCTTGTTTCGTCTCCACGTCCGTTAAACCACCCCTTGCGGCGGAAGAAATCCGACCTGTGTTCATACCTTGTCCGCACCACCCTGGGGCGAGCTGGACGCTTTTTTCGACAGCTTGCGCAACACCGCGACATTCCGGAAAAATTCCCGAAACGGCATGGCAGGACTGCCGATGACATCGGCTCCGCCCTCGACATCCGACATCACGCCGCACTGCGCGCCGATCCGCGCCTTGGCCCCGATGCGGATATGCCCGATAAGACCGGCCTGCGCTGCGATCGTCACATAGTCTTCCAGCACGGTGGAGCCGGAAATACCAGCCTGCGACACAACGATGCAGCATCGCCCGAGCTGCGCGTTATGGCCGATCTGCACCAGATTATCGAGCCGTGAACCCGCGCCGATAACCGTATCGTTGACCGACCCGCGATCGACGGTGCTGTTGGCGCCAATTTCCACATCGTCCTCAAGAACGACCCGGCCAAGCTGCGGAACGGTCTCGAACCCGTTGGGCCCCACGGCAAAACCAAACCCGTCCTGCCCGATCCGCGCACCGGGCAGAATGCAGACCCGTTCGCCCAGAACCGCGTGGGAGAGCACGACATGGCTGCCTATACGGCAGTCACGCCCGAGTTGCACCCCCTCCCCGATCACGGCATGGGGGCCGACAATGCACCCGGCCCCGACCTCGGCCCGGGGGCCTACAACCACAAAAGGTCCGATTTCGGCTGTGGGGTCGATATGGGCGGCAGGGTCGACACATGCCAGCGTATGCACGCCTGGCGCTGCCGGCACCAGCGGATGGAACAGGCGGGCCACACGGGACCAGGTCAGATAGGGCGTGGACGTGACGAGTGCCGCGCTATGGTCCGGCACTTTGCCCGCAAAGGCCGGCGCCACAATAACCAGCCCCGCCTGCGTCTGCTCAAGCAGGGGGGCGTAACGACGGTTATCCAGAAAGCTGACATCCGTCGGACCTGCCCCCTGCAGGGGAGCTATGCCCGTGTAACCGCCAGCGGAAGCCGGGGCGGCACGCGCGGGCACCAGCTCGGCCCCCGCCGCTTCGGCCAGCGCCGCCGCATCGAACGGTCCGGCACGCTTGAAAAAACGGGGGTCAGCCGGACCGGAAGTCGCCTTCCTGGATGTCATCCTTACTGATTTCCAGCCGCCGGATTGACAACCGGGGCGGGCCCGGTCGCCGGACCCTGCTGCTGGGCATCGGCCGTGGTGGGCATCTTGCCGGATTTGGCCAGTTCCTCGGGGTCTACATTCGCGTCGGGAATAAAGACCGAAGGCAGGACCTTGTTGAGCTGAACGGCCACTTCGTTCGTAATATCCTGGCCGTCGACATGCAGGGCAACCTGTTCGCTATGCAGCACCAGGTTCATGCCATGCGCGGTCGAAACCTTCTGGATCACCTGCACCAGTTCGCGTTCGATCTGGTTGAGGGAAACCTGTGCCGCTTCCTGGATGATGCGGTTACGATTGCGGAAATCGCGCTGCGCCTTCATCACACGGGCCTGCAGGGCGCGTTCACGCGTCTGGATCTGGTCCGAACTCATGGACTTGGCCTGCGATTGCAGGGTCTGCTGTTCGTCGCGCCAGGCGGCCTGTTCCTTCTGCAGATCCTGGGCCAGGGCGTCACGCCGGCCGCCAAGCACGCGTTCGATCTGCACGGCAGCGGAAGACTGGCGCATGACGCCACCCACACTGATCACGCCGATAATGGCAGCCGGAGGCGGCGCCTCCTTGGCGACATCGGGGGCTGCGGGAATATTCGGCTGGGGCAGCACGGGCGGTGTCTGGTCCGCGGCGTCCTGGCTGTCAGCCGGGGCGGCGGGCATGGCCACCGGAGCAGGGGCCGCATGGCGCCCGGCCTGGGCCGGAGCCGCAGGCTGGCTGGCCTTGGGCACAAACCAGCCGCCACCGCTCTGGGCATGCGCGCTGGAGACGATATTCGCAGAAAAAGACAGACAAACCGCCCCAAGCAGGGCTGCTTTTGTGCATAAACGCATTATTACCTCAGAATTGCTGCCCGAAACCAAAGCGCAGAAGCTGCGTGCGGTCATTGTAGCTCCGCATGATCGGCACGCCCAGATCGATATTGACCAGACCGAACGGACTCTTCCACGACACACCCAGACCGGCACTGACACGTGGCTCCACCCTGTCACCGCTGATTGCGGTGTAACGGCTGCCAGCCGTGGCGGGGTTGGTATAGAGCCGTGTTACGCGAACACCCGCGACGCTCCCCGCATCGACAAAGGCGCGACCGGCAATGCCCATATCGGTCAGGAACGGAATCGGGAAATTGAGCTGGATGGAGGCGTTATACATGAAACGCCCGCCCAGCAGATCTTCCGACGCCTGACCACCCGGCCGGCCGACCGATCGCGGCCCCACACCACCATCGAGGAAGCCGCGCAGATTGCTGCCGCCCAGATAGAAGTTGTCGATGATATCGTGTCGACCATGGCCCCAATCGGCCATATAGCCAAGCCCGCCACGGAAGCTGAGCGTCCAGTCGTGGCTGTTGGTCACGTCATCGAGCGGAATGTAATAACCACCGCTCATTTTGCCGCGCACGTATTTTTCGTCACCCCCGACACCCGCGACATCGCCACCCAGCGAGATATAATACCCGCTATGCGGCGCCGCACGGTTGTCGCGGCGGTCGTACATCATGGTCGTGCTGATCTGCGACAGAAGCGACTTGGCTTCCTGGTCCAGCACGTACCACGACGATTCGCTCCAGGTATTGCCAAGCCACCGGCGGATCAGGGAGTAGTTCCAGGACTGCGACAGGTAGCGGTTGTAGGAATACCCCATGCGCAGGGTAATACCGTAACGCCCTTCCGAGTAGTTCTGGTACGTCTGGTAATTGTTCTCGACAAAGAAGATATCGGCGCCGGCCACCAGATTGCGGTCCAGGAAGGACGGATTGGTGAAGGAAATATCGGCCTGCTGCTGCCACAGGGACAGCGTGCCGGATATGCCCGCATCCACACCGGTGCCCAGCAGGTTGTGCTGCTTGAGACCCACGTTACCGATCACGCCCACGTCGGTCGAATACCCGCCACCGAGCGAGAATTCACCGGTCGGCTTTTCCACCACGTTGACCGCAACGTTGGCGCGGTCGGGGGACGATCCGGGTGAATCCGCTATGTCGACGCTCTTGAAGAACCCAAGGTCGTTAATGCCTTCCTTGGCGTATTTCTTGTAGCTGGGCGTGTAGGGGTCGCCCTCGGCGAAGGGCAACTGCCGACGGATGACCTTGTCTTCGGTAATGGTGTTGCCGTTGATATCGATCCGCTCGATGTAACGCCGTGGCCCTTCGCTGACATCGAACAGCAGGTTGACGGTATGCTTCTCGGGATTACGGGCGATCGTCGGCCGTACCTGCGCGAAGGGATGCCCCTGCGACTGAAGGATTTCCTCCATGTCGGTGGCGTTGGTCTGGATGGCCTTGGCGTCGTACCACTGGTGGGAGAACAGCTCGATGTCCTTGCGCAGCGACTGCGCCGGCACATGCCGCAGGCTTGAGCGGATATCCACCTTGCCCAGCCTGTAACGGATCCCTTCATCGATCGTGAACGTGACGTAAAGCGACTTGCGGTCGGGCGAAAGCTCGCCTTTCACGTCCTTGATCTGGAAGTCCACGTAACCATTGCGCAGGTAGTACCGCCGCAGCAGTTCGCCGTCATATTTCAGGCGGTCGGGATTATATTCGTCGCTCGACCCCATGAAGCGGTACCAGGCCGTCTCCTTGGAGGAAACAACGCCCGCCAGACTGGCCTCGCTATAGGCCTTGTTGCCGACAAACGAGATTTTGCGAATAAGGGTCTGCGGTCCCTCGTTGATCTGGAACACCACATCCACGCGGTTATGGGCCAGGCGTACGATCTGGGGGGTCACGACAGCGGCGAAACGCGCCTTCTGGGCATAGACCTCCAGAATACGCTGCCGGTCGTCGCCCGTGGTTTCCGCCGAGAAAACCGCACGGGGCCGCAGGGACAGCACCTTGCGCAGGTCCTCGTCCTTGGCGGCGTGGTTACCCTCGAACACGATCCGGTTGACGATCGGGTTTTCCTGCAGGTGTACCAGCAGGGTTCCGCCCTCGCGCCGCAGGGTAATGTCGCGGAACAGGCCGGTCGCGTACAGCGTCTTGAGCGAACGGTCGAGATCGTCCTGATTGAACGGATCGCCCGGCCGCACCACCATGTAGGACAGCACGGTGTTGGTTTCGATACGCGTATTCCCCGACACGCGGATATCTTCGATCACGCCATTCGCGCGTGATGGCGCGGGCATGGCTGCGGAATATTGCCGTGCGGGCTCGGCACCCGGCACGGCGGAAGAAACTGGCCTCTGTGCCTGCACGGACCGGACCGGAGCGGCATGTGCCTTCCGTCCATTGACCATGAAAAACGGCAGCACGCAGACAGAAACGAACAGGGCTGAACGCTTACCCGTCAAGATCTGCCTCCCTCCATCGGGGTCGCTTTCAGCACGGAAGCCCATCTCCCGTCGTGTTCTCGCCCGCAAGGGACGTATCCGAAATTACCCTTGTCGCGCAAGCTCTTCCCTTTCCGCATTCGGCAACCTGTCAACCCGCAAGCGATGCAACCCACCTGAACAGGCCGAAACCTGACAGGTCATTGAATGTCGAAAACAGGAACAGCCCCGCCAGAACCGCAAATCCGGCCTGGAAACTGATCTCCTGCACCCGCTTGGAAACCGGGCGTCCCCTTACTGCCTCTATGGCATAAAAAACCAGACGTCCACCATCAAGAAGCGGAACCGGAAAGAGATTGATAAGCCCCAGATTGACCGACAGCAGCGCCATGAAGGAAAGCAGGCTGGCAAAACCGTATTGCGCCACCTGCCCCGAAAGCTGCGCGATCTTGAGCGGCCCACCCATCTCGCGCGCCGAATGCTGCCCGCTGATGATCTGCCACAGCCCGGCCAGCGTCTGCACCGTGGTGTGCCATGTGGCCTTGGCCCCCGCCACAACCGCGGAACCCAGCGACATTGGCTGGCCACGCTCCACCGCAAACGTCACACCGAGCTGCCCGTGCGGGGCGCTGCCTTTCGACTCCGGGGCGGCACCTATGGTGATCGGCAGGTCCACATCCTGCCCGTGACGCTGCACGCCCAGCGTCGTCTGCACACCCGCAAGGGGGGTTACGGCGGCCAGGACGTCGTCAACACTTTTTATGTCACGCGTACCAATATGTTGAATGACATCGCCCTGCTGCACCCCCGCGACCGCCGCCGCACTACCGGGCAGGACAGCCGCGACCTCGTCCCGCACGCGGGGCTCACCCGTGCTGGCGAACAGCACGGTAAACAGCACGAAGGCGAGAATGAAATTGAAGACAGGCCCAGCCAGAATAACCAGCGCCCGCGAACCCACGGACTTGTCGTGGAAAGTACGGCCGGGAATCCATGCCGCCTTCTGCGCATCCGTCGCGTCATCGGGGTCTTCGAACCCGTGGGGGCGGACATAACCCCCCAGCGGAATGGGGCAGATACGCCATTCGGTGCCTGTACGGTCGTGCCATTTGAACACGGCCGGCCCGAACCCGAGCGAGAACACCTCCACATGCACGCCGCGCCACCGCGCTGCCAGGTAGTGCCCCAGTTCGTGAAAACTCACCAGCACGCCCAGCACGAACGCAAAAGCCAGTATTGTGCGCAGATAGTCGTGTATCATCGTCCCTCCGCCCCTGTCCGGGCCGTTTTACCCGCATGCCGGCAACCAGGCTGTCGGCGTATTGTCACGCCCGGCACACAACCGGCGTGAGACCCATGACAACGGGCCAGCCCGGACGAACCGCCGCCACGGCGTTCCTGCGCGATCCTGCCCCGGTGGCTGTGTATATCGGGTTGTGGGTGGCTGATCTCAAGCCACGCAGGCCGGAATGCGGCTGGTTGCCGCACGACGGGCCTCGGCATCCCAATGCAGCACCGATTCCAGCGTGTCGGCCGGTGGCGCGCCCAGCGCGTCCATGACCTCTTCCACCACCCGGGCGATGTCGAGAAAAGCGATCTGCTCACGCAGGAACGCCTCAACAGCGATTTCATTGGCGGCGGACAGGATGGCAGGCGCGGCACGCCCCGCCCGCAAGGCCTGACGCGCCAGCCGCAGCGCGGGAAAGCGTACCTCGTCAGGGGTGGTGAATTCGAGCGTGCCGAACGCCGCCAGATCCAGGCGGGATGAGGTCGTGCCCATGCGCCTGGGCCAGGCCAGCGTATGGGCGATGGGAATACGCATGTCGGCCGAACCCATCTGGGCGATCAGGCTGCCATCCGTGTACTGCACCATGCCATGCACGACGGACTGCGGATGCACCAGCACGCCGATACGGTCTTCCGTCAGGCCGAAAATACGGGCCGCCTCAATGACTTCCAGCCCCTTGTTGAACATGGTGGCGGAATCGATGCTGATCTTGGCGCCCATGCTCCAGGTCGGGTGCTTGAGGGCCTGTGCCGGCGTGGCTGCGCGCATCTCCTCAAGCGTGGCCTTGCGGAAAGGACCGCCAGAAGCGGTAAGGATGATTTTCTCGACCTCATCCGTCTGCCGGTCGGCCATGGCCTGAAACACCGCGTTATGTTCGGAATCGACCGGCAGAAGGGTTGCCCCTGCATCAGCGACCGCGCGCAGCATGACATCCCCCGCGCAGACCAGGGCCTCCTTGTTGGCAAGAGCGATGGACCCGCCATTGCGCACGGCGGCAAGCGTCGGCTCCAGCCCCGCCGCCCCCGTGATCGCGGCCATGGTCCAGTCCACAGGCACCGCCGCCGCCTCGATCACCGCCTGACGGCCGCCCGCGACCTTGACCCCGCTGCCCGCCAGAAGGCCCCTGAGTTCATCCAGGGCACTTTCGTCAGCCAGGACGGCCAGTTCCGCCTTGAGGTTCAGCGCCTGCTCGGCCAGCCTGGCGGCATTTTTGCCACCCACCAGAGCCCGCACCCTGAACTGGTCGCGCGCCTGCTGGAGCAGATCCACTGTGGAGCAGCCAATGCTGCCGGTACTACCCAGAACGGTGACGGTTCTCATGCTCTACTTCCAAACTGCAAAAAGCGCCCGCACCCTGCCAGCGGTGCCTGCGCCACCACGCTCAGCCCGGTGCCAGCCCGGTCAGAGCCCCCATGATCGCCCTTGCACCCACACTCCAGAACGGTGCGGATGCGCCAGCACATAACGAAACCGCAGCAGCGACCGGCGCCGCAACCACCAGACCGTCAAACCGGTCCAGCAGGCCACCATGCCCCGGCAGCATGGTGCCAGAATCCTTGACCCCCAGAGCCCGCTTGAGCGCGCTTTCGGCCAGGTCGCCCGCCTGGGCGGCAATGCCCAGCGCGCCACCCCAGAACACCCCGCCCCCGACGCTACCCAGACCGGACAGGGCGGCAACCGCCCCCCCTGCCGCCATGGCGCCCAGCAGGCCGCCGACAGCACCCGAACGGGTCTTGCCCGGAGAAATACGGGGGGCAAGCTTGGGCCCGCCCACCAGCCTGCCGACCAGATAGGCCGAACTGTCGCTGGCCACCACCACGGCCACCACGAACACGACAGGCCAGGCCGTGGCCTCACGCAGCCACAACAGGGCGGTCCCCGCGGAAATGATCACGCACATGATGGCGCATAGCGGCGCCCCGAACACGAGGGAGGATACACAGAACAGCGCGAAATAACGCCAGTGCCCGGTTGCCGCGGACAGGCCCGCGCAAGCCGCCCACAGCACATAAAGCGTTCCGCGCCAGCTTTTGACCGCAAGAGAGAACAGGCGCGCCGCTTCGGCCGCCATACCCGCCATGGCCGCCACGACCATGACGGCATAGGCCACCCCGCCAGCACCGATGCAGAACGTGGCCACCGCGACCATGACCAGGGCGGATAACAGACGCGGGCGCAGGTCGCGCCAAGCGGACTGGTCGGCAGCACTCATGCCGACGCAGCCGGTCTCGCGCCAAAGCGCCGCTCGCGCCGGGCATACAGGTCCAGCGCCATTGCAAAATGGCCTTCGGTGTAATCGGGCCAGAACACGTCCTGGAACACCAGTTCCGCATAGGCACTCTGCCAGAGCAGGAAATTGGACAGACGGCATTCCCCGCTGGTGCGCACGATCACATCCGGGTCGGGAACACCCGCCGTCCACAGATGGGAGGCAAACATGCTCTCGGTAATCTGTTCGGGGGCGATCCGGCCTTCGCTGGCGGCGCGGGCCAGATGCTGGGCCGCCTGCACGATATCGCCCCGCCCGCCGTAGGACAGGGCAAACAGCACGACCAGCCGGCTATTGTGGCGGGTCAGGTCCTCGGCCCGGGCAAGTTCGGCGCGCAGGGAGTCGTCAAAGCGGTTCAGATCACCGATAAACCGCAGGCGCACGCCTTCGGCATGCAGTTCCCGTGCCTTGTGCCGCAGGTAATAGCAGAGCAGGCCGGTCAGGTCCGCGACCTCCTGCGGACCGCGTGACCAGTTTTCGGACGAAAACGCATACAGGGTCAGGTAGGATACGCCACGCTGCATGGCGGCCCGCAGGCACCGCGCCACGGCCTCCGCCCCCGCACGGTGCCCGGCCAGGCGTGGCAGGCCACGCTCACGCGCCCAGCGACCGTTCCCGTCCATGATAATGGCGACATGGGTTGGAACAGCGGCGTTTTTTTCCATACGATCAGGTGACATCAGGAGAAAAATCCATCGACCCGGCGCAAGAACGAAGAACCGGACATGCCTCAGACATATCAGACCTGTTTGATTTCCTTGTCTTTTTCGGCAAGCATGTCATCAATTTTTTTCGCGTGCTGGTCTGTCAGCTTCTGGATCGCGTCGGACCAGGTCTTGACGTCGTCCTGGCTGATATCGCCCTTTTTCTCAAAGCCCTTGGCTTTTTCCATGCCGTCACGCCGGACACCGCGTACGGCAATTTTCGCACCTTCCGCGTAGCGCGCGGCAGCCTTGGCCAGTTCCTTGCGGCGCTCCTCGGTCAGCTGCGGAATGGGCACGCGAATGCTCTGGCCTTCCGATGCGGGGTTAAGCCCCAGCCCGGCATCACGGATGGCGCGTTCGACCGCACCCGCCAGCGCACGGTCCCAGACCTGCACGGTAATCATGCGCGCTTCGGGCACGGCAATGGAACCGACCTGCGTAAGCGGAACTTCGCCGCCATAGGCCTCCACCCGCACCGGCTCAAGCAGGGCCGGGCTTGCCCGCCCCGAACGCAGGCCGGAAAAATCGCGACGCAGGCTTTCAAGCGCGCCTTCCATGCGGCGTTTCAGGTCGTCGAGCAGGGCATTCAAGTCAGACACGGCGGTTTTCTCCCGTTCCTCTGGGGCGGGGGCGGTACGGGCTGCCCTCGCCTGTCAGTGTAGCTCCGGCACCGCATACAGCACGGTGCGGGGGTGTTCAGGCAGCTTCGATAATACGGGTATAGGGCCCTTCCCCGCGCATGACGCGACCGAAGGAGCCATCTTCACCAATATTGAAAACGATGATCGGCAATCTGTTTTCGCGCGCCAGGCTGATAGCGGCGGCATCCATCACGTTCAGGTCGTTGGCCAGAACGTCCATATAGGTCAGTTCGTCGTAGCGTGTGGCACCCGGGTCGCGCTTGGGGTCGGCGGAATAGACGCCATCCACCTGCGTGCCCTTGAGCAGCAGGGTGCATTCCATTTCCGCCGCACGCAGGGCAGCGGCCGTATCGGTCGTGAAGAACGGATTGCCCGTACCCGCCGCGAAAATGACCACCCGGCCTTTTTCCATGTGCCGTATGGCGCGGCGACGGATATAGGGTTCGGCGACGGACGCCATATGAATGGCCGACATGACGCGGGATGCGACCTGTTCGCGTTCCAGCGCGTTCTGCAGCAGCAGCGCGTTGATGACCGTTGCCAGCATGCCGGCATAGTCGCCCTGCGCGCGGTCCATGCCCTTGGCGGCGGCTGCCAGGCCACGGAAGATGTTACCACCCCCGACCACAAGGCAGACCTCGACCCCGTCGCGCACGACCTCGCCGATATCGTGGGCGATACGCTCGACTGTCTTCTGGTCGACCCCGAAGGCGCCATCCCCCATCAGCGCCTCACCCGACACCTTGAGCAGCACGCGTTTCCGATTTGGCGTTTCGCCGACAGAAGCAGTCATAGGCCCTCAATCATGCAAGCAGTCCAGGACAGATCCCGCCCGCGCTCCGGGGCGCGGTATGTCAAGATCGCCCTCTCTTATCCTTCATGGCGCACCGCCACAAGCCGCCAGTGGCGACAAGTCCGGCTTATGGCACGTCATCCAGCCCGATCGCCCGCAGACGGGCCCGTTCTTCGTCCCAGCCCGAACGTTCCTTGACGTTAAGAAACAGATGGCACGGACGTTCCAGCAGGGAGCCCAGCTGCTTGCGCGCCCGCTCGCCGATCTGGCGGATTCTCTGCCCGCCCTCACCGATCAGGATCGCCTTGTGCCCCGCGCGGGCCACATAGATCGTCACCTCGATCCGCACCGATCCGTCGGGGCGTTCGGTAAAGCTTTCGGTCTCGGCGGTGGCACCATAGGGCACTTCCTCATGCGTCTGCATGAAAATCTGCTCCCGCACCAGTTCGGCGGCCAGAAGGCGGTCGGGCAGGTCGGTCAGGTCGTCCTCCGGGTAGAGGTATGGCCCTTCGGGCAGGCTTTCGGCCAGGCGATCCAGCAGGTCGTCCACCCCGTTGCCTGTGCGCGCGCTCAGCATGAACACGTGCTCGACCGGCAGTTTTTCGGTAATGGCCGCCGTCAGCGGCAGCAGCGCGCCGGGGGACACGAGGTCGGTCTTGTTCAGCACCAGCCAGACACGCCGGCGTGTCTGGGCAAGACGGGTGACGATTTCCTCCACCGCCTCGGTCAGGCCGGAACGGGCATCGACCAGAAGCAGGGTGATGTCGGCGTCCTCGGCCCCGGTCCAGGCGGCCGCCACCATCGCACGGTCAAGCTTGCGGCGCGGGCGGAAAATACCGGGCGTATCGACCAGCAGGATCTGCGACGCCCCGCGCATGAGAATGCCCAGCACGCGAAAACGCGTGGTCTGCGCCTTGGGCGAGACGATGGAAAGCTTGGCCCCCGCCATACGATTGAGCAGGGTGGACTTGCCCGCGTTCGGGGCCCCCACAAGGGCTGCAAACCCGCACCGTGTTGTATCTGCCATGCCGTGTCTCAGCCTTGCGGGCCGCCCTCCAGTTTTTCAAGCAGGACTGCGGCGGCCGCACTTTCAGCCGCCCGCTTGCTGCCCGCATGTCCTTCACCCCATTGGCCGGCGGCGCTGACCCGCACCACAAAAAGCGGCGCATGGGACGGGCCGTCGGCCCCGATCGTCTCGTAAACGGGCAGGCCCAGCCCGCGCCCCAGAACCCATTCCTGCAAGGCTGTCTTGGGGTCCTTGGGGGGACGGGCCTGCGCTTCAAGCACGGGCTTCCAGCACTGGCGTACCATACGCCGTGCGGGTTCCAGCCCGCCATCAAGAAACACCGCGCCCAGAACGGCCTCCAGCGCGTCAGCCACCACATTGGCCGCCGTCTGCACCCCGGCCCGTGCCTCGTGCTCCGCCACGGCCAGAGCCGCTGGCAGGTCGAGCGTGTCGGCAATACCGGCCAGGGCAACGCGCGATACCAGATGCGCAAGCCGCGAACCCAAAGCGCCTTCCTGCTCACCGGGATAGCGCTCCAGGAGCCATTCGGCCATCAGCAGGCCCAGAACCCTGTCGCCAATAAATTCCAGCCGCTCGTTCGAACCGGCCCCCTTGACCTGCTGCTGGCGCCTGCGGCCGCCTGCCTTCTGGTTGGCGGCGGAACGATGTGTCAGCGCCTCGCGCAGCAGGGACTGGTTGGTAAACTGGTACCCCAGGCGATCCTGCAACGCCTGGGCGCCCGCATAGCGGTCATCCACACTCACTGGATGCCCCGCATCAGCCTGTTCCAGCGGATTTCGGCCGGCCAGTACCAGACCTGCCAGAGCGGATGCTCGGCCGTGACCGAGAAAAAGACCCGCTGCGCCTTGCCGACAAGGTTTTCCATGGGCACGAAGCCAAGGTCCTTGGGGCCATCGCCCATGAAACGGCTGTCCGCGCTGTCGTCACGGTTATCGCCCATGGCGAAAAAATACCCCTGCGGCACGACATAATCGGGCGTGCTGTTCTGCGGTCCGTCATCGGTCAGTTTCAGGATCTCGTGGCTGACCGTGCCGGCCCCCGCACTCCCGGGCACCTGTTCGGCGCAGGCCTCGCCCTCCAGCGCCGTGTTGGTTTCGTCCCGCGCGACATAGGGGTGCGGGTCCAGGCAGGGCACCCTCTGCCCGTTCAGGTACAGATGCCCGTCAGTAACCTGCACATGATCGCCCGGCAGCCCGATGATGCGCTTGACGTAATCGATCGACGTATCCTTGGTGAAACGGAACACCACCACGTCGCCCCGGTGCGGTTCAGCCCCCCAGATACGCCCCGAGAACAGGTCCGGCGAGAACGGCAGCGAAAACCTGGAATAGCCGTAAGTATATTTGGACACCCAGATATAATCCCCCACCTGCAGGGTCGGGATCATGGAGCCGGAAGGAATGACGAAGGATTCGAACAGGAACGTTCGCACGACCAGCACGACCAGCACGACGGAAACCAGCGTGCGCAGATACTCCAGCACCGTCTGGGCAGCGGAGACGGGCGTATCCTGTGTTGCTGGAGAGTGATCCGGTCTGCTCATCTGCACTGCCTCGCCCGCTGCGTGTTCTGAAAAAATTCTGGCGGATCAAGCCGTGCGGGCTGTGTAATGTCAACCCGGCACCCCGTGCCCCGTTCAATGACCCGGCCGGGTTCTACCCTGCCCGGCCCGCTTTCCGCCGTCCCTGCCGCCTTAGCCCGGCACGGCCGATATGAACACCTGTGCGAACGCATAAGGTGGTTCATCCGTCAGGCTCAGTACCATGACCGGCACACACCCCGCAGGCGTGATCTGTGCGAGCCTTGCGGCGGCGGCCCCACTCAGGCGCAGGCCCGGCTGCCCCGAAGGCAGGTTTTCCACGCCGATCTGGCTGTGAGCCACCCCTTGGGCAAAGCCCGTGCCCAGCGCCTTGGCGCAGGCCTCCTTGGCGGCCCAGCGCTTGGCGAATGTGCCGATCCGCGCCTGCCCGGACCGCGACTGCGCGCGCGCCTGTTCCTCGGGCGTAAAAACCCGCTCGATAAACCGGGGGCCGAAGCGTTCGAGCACCCGTTCTATGCGGCGCATGTCGCACAGATCTATGCCGACGGCAAGCACGGTCATGACCGTGCCCTGTCCGCCTGGGTAATACCCGACACGGCACGCAGGCTGGCAATGGCCGAGGACAGATGCCGCAGATCCCTGACTTCGACATCCACCAGGATTTCCATGAAATCGAGCTGGCGATTGACGATCTTGAGGTTGACGATGGCCGCATCACTCCGCGAAATCGCATTGGTGATGGACGCCAGGACCGAGGCATCGTTCTCCGCCACGATACTGATCCGCCCCACGCGCATCGGCCCCATATCGCCCGAACGGGCCATGGCGTCGTAATCCCAGTCCACATCCAGGAAACGCTCGGGGGTGGCGGCAAAGCTCTCCAGTGTCTGGCATGTGCGGGTATGGACGGTCACACCCTTGCCCGTTGCCACCACACCCACAATCCTGTCGCCGGGGAGCGGATGGCAGCAGGCGGCGTAATGCACGGCAATACCCGACCCCAGCCCCACAAGCGGAATGGCCCCGCCCGACGGCCTGCGCCCCGGTGCGGCCCCTGCCCCGCGCGGGCGCGGCCCCGCCGTGCCCAGCACGCCGGGCAGGCCCGCAAGCATGCGCGGCCCGCGCGGCCCGCGCCGCAGTTCCGGGTAGGCGGCATGCACCACGTCGCGCGCGCCAAGACTGCCGGTGCCGACCGCCACGTACAGATCGGTCAGGCTGCTCTGCTTGAGCGCCTTGAGCGTGGGTTCGATGATTTTTTCGGACCCGTCCACGCCTTCCTGACGGAACGCCTTGGCAAGTGCCGCCCGCCCGTTATCGAGCGAGGCCTGACGCTGCTGCTGGGCCACATAACGGCGGATACGCGCCCGCGCCTTGCCGGTGACGACAAAACGCTCCCACGACGGAGACGGCGCGCCGCCACGCGCGGTCATGATCTCGACCTGATCGCCGTTTTCAAGTTCATGCCGCAGGGGCATCAGGCGGCCGTTGATCTTGGCCCCGACGCACGTATCGCCGATCTGGCTGTGCACGGCATAAGCGAAGTCGACCGGCGTTGCGCCACGCGGCAGCGAGATAAGCTGCCCCTTGGGGCTGAAACAGAACACCTGGTCCTGATAAAGCTCAAGCTTGGTGTTTTCGAGGAATTCATCCGGAGCGGCCGAATCCTCGAGAATTTCAAGCAGGTCCTGCACCCAGCGCGGACGGCGCAGGCCACCGTACCCGCCTTCCTGCGTGTCCGTGCTTTCCTTGTAGGCCCAGTGCGCCGCCACACCGTTCTCGGCCACGTCGTGCATGGCCTGGGTGCGGATCTGCACCTCGATCTTCTGGTTGCGGGGCGAACGCAGGGTCACGCCCGTATGCAGGCTCTGGTACCCGTTGGCCTTGGGGGTGGAGATATAGTCCTTGAAGCGCCCCGCGATCATGGGGTAGGCGGCATGCACCGCCCCCAGCGCCATGTAACATTCCTCCCGCGTGCCCACCGTCACGCGGAACGCCATGATGTCGGACAACTGCTCGAACGCCACGTTGCGGCGCTGCATTTTCTCCCAGATCGAGTATGGCGATTTTTCCCGCCCCGTAACCTGCACATCCTTCAGCCCGGCATCGCGGCACAGGTTCAGCAGTTCGCGCCGCACGTCCTCGATCACATCGGCACCCTGCCCGCGCAGGTAGTTCAGGCGGGTGCGGATAGTGGCGTCGGCTTCGGGTTCGAGCTGCGCGAAGGACAGGTTCTGCAACTCGGTCTTGACCCGGTCCATACCGATACGTTCGGCAAGGGGGGCGTAGATATCGAGCGTTTCCCGCGCGATGCGCTGCCGCCGGTCCTGGCGGTCCACAAAGTGGAGGGTGCGCATGTTGTGCAGGCGGTCGGCCAGCTTGACCAGCAGGACACGGATGTCCTTGGACATGGCCAGCACCAGCTTGCGGAAGTTTTCCGCCTGCTTGGTGCGGTCAGACTGGAGTTCAAGCCGTGTCAGCTTGGTAACACCGTCCACAAGGTCGGCCACAGTCTGGCCGAACTCCTGCTTGAGGGTGGCGTAAGTAACGCCCGTATCCTCGATGGTGTCGTGCAGCAGCGCGGTACAGACCGACTGCACATCCAGCCCGAAGCGCGCCATGATCATGGCGACGGCAAGGGGGTGGGTTATGTAGGGATCGCCATTGTCGCGCTCCTGGCCTTCATGCGCCCTGGAGGCGACATCGAAAGCCCGGCGGATCATGGCTGCATCCGCGCCGGGAGCATAGCTCAGAACGCGGTTGACGAGCTTTTCGCAGGTCAGGGGCCCGCGGCCGCTGTCGGCGGGGTCATCAGGTAGGCTGGCCGATGCGTGCGCCACGCCCCCGCTTTCCCGCCCGGGCGGGAGCGTGGGGGCTGGAATATCGCCTTCGGCCTGGCTCACACCGGCACCTACCGTTTGGCGCGGCCGGTCAGGGCTGCTTCGATGGCGCGCGCTTCATCCCCGGCCTCTTCCTCGGCCGAGACTTCCTGCAGACCAAAGATATTCTGCTCGGTCGGCACCAGATCCTGCACGTCTTCCTCGACGGGCTCGGGCTCGGGCTCACGCGCCTGCGACCGGATCAGGTCGCTGCGCAGCGCGCCAAGCACCACGGTTTCAGCCGCGATCTCACGCAGGGAGACAACGGGATTCTTGTCGTTATCGCGGTCGACGGTCAGTTCCTCACCGCGCGAGATGTTGCGCGCGCGCTGCGCGGCATACACCACCAGTTCAAAGCGGTTGGGAACTTTTTCTACGCAATCTTCGACGGTGACGCGGGCCATTACGAAGAGCCTCCAGGCAATACACTTACGGATACAACAAAAAGATTGAACGGCCTTATTACCGCATCCACCCGCCGCAGAAAAGGATTATTCCCCGATCCGCCGGATTTGCTGCCCCTGAACGGCCTCGAGCATCTGCCCGAGGCCCACCCCCGAGCGCGGGTGAACCCAGTCGGGCATGACGTCGCGCAGGGGCATGAGAACGAAGGCCCGGTCCTGGGCGCGGGGGTGGGGCAGCACCAGTCTTTCGCTGTCCAGGCACTGGCTGCCATAGGCAATAATATCCAGATCCAGCGTACGGGCCGCATTGGGCACGGAACGTTCGCGGCCGTTATGCGTTTCGATATGCTGGAGCACATCAAGCAGCGCGGAAGGGGCGAGAAACGTGGCGCAGAGCACCACCCCGTTCACATAGGGCGGCTGGCCCGATGGAGGCTGGGGCGCGCTTTCATACCAGTGGGACACCGCCTTGAGCGTCACCCCCGGCACGGCGCGCAGCAGGTCCACAGCATGCTGGCATGTGTGGAGCGCACTGCGGCCATCACGCGGGAGGTTCGCGCCTATTGCGATCAGAACCAATGGAGTATGTATGGGCGCGTTACGCATTTTTTGACCTGAACAACACGGCTGACATGGCGTGTTATAATGAAACTGTTTTTATGAAAGCAATTGGCTTTTGAGACTATTTTTCCTTTCCCCAGGTCGGATAACCACAAAAAGACCATGATCTTTAAGTTTACTGAAATGAAAACTCCGTCGATTTCATGAGCGTTCGTCTTAAAACGTCACGCCCGTCATTAGAGGACCAAAAAACATGAATGTAAAAAAAGACGAAAAAACCTGCCTTTTTATCGACGGGTCGAGCCTTTATTCCACATCCCGCAGTCTGGGGTTCGATGTCGATTACAAAAAGCTGCTCGATTTTTTCGCGGCACGGACCCACGTGATCCGCGCCTATTATTACGCCGCCATTCTGGATACGGAAGATTACTCCCCGCTCAAGCCGCTGACCGACTGGCTGTCCTATAACGGCTATTTTCTCGTGACCAAGCCCGCCCGCGAATTCACCGATTCCACCGGCAAGCGCCGCGTGAAGGGCAATATGGATATCGAGATCGCGGTCGACATGATGGAGATGGCCCCCCATATCGACCACGCCATCCTGTTCAGTGGGGATTCCGATTTCCGCCGGGTTGTGGAAGCGGTGCAGCGCCAGGGCACGCGGGTTTCCGTCGTATCCTCCATGAAGTCCACGCCGCCGCTGATCGGGGATGACCTGCGCCGTCAGGCAGACCAGTTTCTGGAACTGGCTGCCCTGGGCGCGAACTTTACCCGCCGCCAGATGGAGGCCCC
Organism: Acetobacter sp.; assembly: GCF_047723915.1. Classification (GTDB taxonomy): domain Bacteria; phylum Pseudomonadota; class Alphaproteobacteria; order Acetobacterales; family Acetobacteraceae; genus Acetobacter. Next base: position 40,526 of record NZ_JBDOBQ010000020.1, read on the forward strand.
GCGCCCGCGCACTCAGCAGGCCCCGGTACGCCACCCGGCAGACCAGCTCAGCGAACCCGAGGATGATCCGCTGAGCTGAAACCTCCACCCCGCCCGGACGTTACACGCCAGAACGCCATGCGTTCCAGGCACGATGTTCGGGCCTTTGCCGCCCGCATGCCAACCAAGCGCCCCTAACGGGCAATCCACAATTTTCGGGAGTGACCATGCCCACGTGTTCCGAAGCAAGAAGCAACTTGCTGAGCCTTTTGCAGGGTGCAGAACATTTCAACTCGGATGTCTTCCCCTCGAAGGAAGCCCTGTTCGCAACACTCGCCACGGGCCAGGCCCCCAAGGCGCTGTTCATTGCCTGCGCGGATAGCCGCATCAACCCGAATCTGATTACCCAGAGCGAACCGGGGGACCTGTTCATTCTGCGCAATATCGGCAACCTTGTGCCCGCTTACGGCGAAATGCTGGGCGGCGTGTCCTCTGCCGTGGAATACGCCATTCTCGGGCTTGGGGTTTCCACCATTATCGTCTGCGGCCACTCCGACTGCGGGGCCATGAAAGCGCTGATGGACCCGGAAAAGAACGGTCTGGACAAAATGCCGACCGTGCGAAGCTGGCTGCGCAATGCCGAGGCCGCACGCGCCACGGTCATGCAGAACCTGCGCGCAGAGGACGCCGGCCCCGCAACCGTGCGCAGCCTGGCGGAACAGAACGTGCTGCTCCAGCTTTCGCACCTGCGCACGCACCCCGCCGTGGCGGCTGGCCTTGCGGGAGGCACCCTGTTCCTGCAAGGCTGGTTCTATGACATCGGGACCGGCGAAATCAGCATTCTGGACGAACAGACCCGCAAAAGCGTGCCCATTGCCGATGTCATCAGCCAGTTCGAGGCAGAAGCAGCCTGAACGGAACCGTATGAGTTCCGCCCCCGCACCCGCGGGGGCACCTCGGCCTGCGCCCTGCGGCCCGATCAGGCGCATAGCCTTATGCCAGGTCGCGGCACATGACGCGGGGCAAAACACCCCACAGCCCACGGGCAATGCGACCTCTCCCGTAAAACGGGCATGCCAGCTTGCGGGGACAGTGCTTCTCGCACTTGCCTTGCCAGGGTTTTGCGCCGGTATTGCCCGGGCAGTACCTGCCACCCGAACCCTCAAGATCAGCACCTGGAACCTGGAATGGCTGCTGGACGAACAGGCCCCGCAGACCCGCACAGCCCCCATTGACAGGCCCCGGCGCAGGCAGGCCGATTATGGCCAGCTGGCAGCCCTTGCCCGCCGCCTGAACAGCGATGTGACAGGCTTGCAGGAAACCGACAGCCCGGCCAGCATTGGCCGCCTTTTCCCCGCCGACACATATCGGATCGTGGTTTCAGACGATCATGTCCTGCAAAAAACAGCGCTTGTCGTGCGCGCGGGCCTGCCCGTGCAACGCAACCCGGACATAACGGCCCTGGACACGACAGCGCCCGCCGCCCCCCATCACCTGCGCAGCGGGCTGGACATCACCCTAGGTTCAGGGAATGCGCAGTTGCGCGTACTGGTCGTCCACCTCAAGACCGGCTGCTGGGATGACCCCATAACCCAGACACAGCACGCCTGCCCCGTGCTGTTCCGGCAGTTTGCCATTCTGTCCGACTGGGTGGCCGATCGCGCGCGTGAGGGAGGCGCTTTCGCCATTATCGGGGATTTCAACCGCCGCCTGAACCCGCATGACCCGCTTCTGGCGCAGCTTGCCCGCGCAACCCCGCTCGACCTGGTCACCGCGAACAAGGCCAGCCCCTGCCAGGGAGGAGAATATTTCATTGACCATATTATTCTCGGCGGTCCGGCCATCGGCTGGGAAGAGCCGCATTCCCTGCAGGTAATGAACGTTCCACAGGGGCTGGGCTCGAACCTGAGCGACCATTGCCCCGTATCCATCACCCTGCGCCTGCCCGCACCCCCGGCGGGCCATGCCTGACAGATCATTGCCGCACAGCAGGCCAGATGTGACACAGGCAAAAGAAAAGCCGCTGTGCGGACACAGCGGCTTTCCAGATCTCGGGTCTGTCTCGCGGGATCAGGCGTTAACCGCCGCCCGGTGGCCCTGACGGCCACCCCCACCCTGACGGCGCGGCCCACCGCCCTGACGCTGGCCACCCCGGCCACGACCACCGCCGCCGCCGCCCAGAACAGGCGGACGCATGGTCGAGAACTCGGCCTCGTCCGAATGCCACGGATGGTCGCGCACGACGGGAATGGACTTGCTGATCGTGCGTTCGATGTCTTTGAGCCATGCGCGCTGTTCGGCATCGCACAGGGACACGGCCCAGCCGTCACGCCCGGCACGGGCCGTACGGCCGATGCGGTGCACGTAGCTTTCAGGCACGTTGGGCAGGTCGTAGTTGAACACGTGGCTGACATCGTCAACGTCAATCCCGCGTGCCGCGATATCTGTAGCGACCAGCACCTTGACTTCGCCCGAGCGGAAGCCACGCATGGCGCGTTCGCGCGCACCCTGGGACTTGTTGCCATGAATGGCTTCGGCCACCACGTTGTTGCGGTTCAGGAATTCCGCCACCTTGTTGGCTTCATGCTTCATGAGCGTGAACACCACGGCGCGCACCACCTTGTTGGAGGCCACCATGGTCAGCAACGCGTCGCGCTTGCTGTCGGTGCCGTTCACGAACATGACGGCCTGCTGGATACGGTCCACCGTGCTGGACGGGGGCGCCACTTCCACACGGGCCGGGTTGTTCAGCAGGGATGCCGACAGATCTTCGATGCTGCGCGGCATGGTGGCCGAGAACAGAAGGGTCTGGCGCTTTTCCGGCACGAAGGACATGATCCGGCGGATATCGCGCACGAAGCCCATGTCCAGCATGCGGTCCGCTTCGTCCAGCACCAGCACTTCCAGGCGGGACAGGTCGATATGCCCCTGCCCGATCAGATCCAGCAGGCGCCCCGGAGCCGCCACCAGCACATCCACCCCACGGCGCATGGTCTCGACCTGACGCCCCTGCCCGACACCACCGAACACCACCGCCTGCGAAAAGCGCATGTGCCTGGCATAGGCCTTGAAGCTGTCACTGATCTGGGCGACCAGTTCGCGCGTAGGAGCCAGGACCAGCACGCGGGCCTGCTTGGGGCCGGCCGAGCCGGGGTTTTTCAGCAGATGGTCAAGGATAGGCAGCGCGAAGGACGCCGTTTTGCCCGTACCCGTCTGGGCCAGACCGAGCAGATCCCGCCCCTGCAGAAGGTAGGGGATGGAACCGGCCTGAATAGGAGTGGGGGTCTCGTACCCCTGATCCGCAAGAGCCTGAAGCAAAGGTGCTGCAAGATTCAGATCCGAAAAAGTAGTCATGTAAGGCAACCTCTTCGTGCAGTCTGAAAGCGAGCCACGGCCACTTTTTTCAGCAATGCACCACTGGATGGTCATAACAAACCGGATCCGAACCCCTATGCGCCGGATAAGCGGGTCATTACGAATTTTATTACATTTGCGACAAAAAGCGCTCTGGCGGACGCTGGGACGTCACGGCTCCTGTCGGCTGATTTGTATATAGGTACAGGCGACCGTGCCCGACAACCCTTCAGGACTGATTTAGCCCACAAAGCAGAATGTTATAACGGCGTCCTGCGGTCGTATTATCGGACCAAAAAACATCTGGAAAAATCTTTGAATATTCGGTTCTTTTTTAAATATAAAAGAATTTTCCGTAATTACAGAAATCTTTGAATAAGAGACATAGCCCAAACGATGGCGGGCAAACCTAACCAATTTTTTAAATAATCTCTGCGCTGTACGGTTCCCTGCCACACGCAAATGTCATTGCCTGACGATTCTCTGCATGCGGCAGCCACCACGCGCCGGGACTCCCAACCTTCGAAAACCCGACCTCACGACCCGCCACGACGGCGCAGCAGGAACAGGGCCTGTTCGCCAAACAGGTTCGCCAGCCGGATGGAACGCCGCCAGGGAGCTCTTTCCCCTTCTTCATCCACGGCCATCCACTGTTCAACAATATAGCCGTCCTGACGACAGAGCTCCAGAAAGTCGCGGATGGTACAGGGGTGGATGTTCGGCGTTTCGTACCAGGGTGTATGCCACACGGCGGTCATGGGCATGCGGCCGCTGAACAGCAGCTTGAGCCGGAGCTGCCAGTGCCCGAAATTGGGGAAGGATACAATGGCGTGCCGCCCGATACGCAGCATCTGGCGCAACACCTCGCGCGGGTTTTCCACCGCCTGCAGGGTGCGTTGCAGCACCACGTAATCGAAAGCATGGTCGGGGTAATGGGCCAGGTCGTGGTCGGCATCGCCATGCATGACGGGCAGGCCATGGGCGACCGAGCGCGTGACAAGCTGCATGTTCAACTCGATCCCGCGCGCATCGCACCCGCGGGATCGGAACAGATGGTCGATCAACGAACCGTCCCCGCTGCCGATATCCAGAACCCGGGTCCGGGGTTCGATCATCTGGGCGATCAGACGCTGGTCAAGACGCATCAGCCAAGCCCCGCATGTTCGGCGACACCGCACAGAAAGCCACGCACCGTCCGTTCAAAGCCCGGCTCCTCCAGCAGAAAGGCGTCATGCCCCTTGTCTGTCTCGATTTCAACGAACGAGACATTGGCCGCTGCCTGATTGAGTGCGCGCAGCAGGACCCGCGCGGAGGACGTGGGAAACAGCCAGTCCGAGGAAAAAGACACGACGCAGAAGCGGACCGGCGTGCCGATAAAGGCCGCGCGCATTTCACCGTCATGATCGGCCGCGATATCGAACCAGTCCATCGCCCGGGTAATGGTCAGGTAGGAATTGGCGTCGAAACGCCGCACGAAACTGGACCCCTGATAACGCAGGTAGGATTCAACCTCGAAAATATCGCCAAACAGCGATACCGGGCCGGCAGGCCCCGTACCCTGCGGCCCCTGCCTGACACGTCGGCCGAATTTGCGGGTCAGCGCCTCTTCGGACAGGTAGGTGATATGCGCCATCATGCGCGCGACAGCCAGCCCCCGCGCGGGAACCACCCCTGCTTGCCAGTAGCGGCCCGTAAGCCAGTCGGGATCGGCAATGATTGCCTGACGCCCCACCTCGTTGAAGGCGATATTCTGGGCGGAATGGAACGGGGCCGTGGCGATGGGCATGGCCGCCAGCATCATATGCGGGTAGGTCACCGCCCATTCCAGCACCTGCATGCCGCCCATGGAACCGCCAATGACCGCGAATAGCTTCTCGATCCCCAAAGCCCGCACCAGCTTGTACTGGGCGCGCACCATATCGCGGATGGTAATGGGCGGAAACGCCGTGCCCCAGAGCTCCTGCCCGTCGCCCTCGGCATCCGTACGGACCGAGCGCGGGCCGGTCGTGCCCATGCACCCGCCCAGAACGTTGGAACAGATCACGAAAAACCGGTCGGTATCGATGGGTTTGCCCGGCCCCACCATGGCACTCCACCAGCCGGGCTTGCCGGTCAGCGGGTGCTGTTCCGCCACATACTGGTCGCCCGTAAAAGCGTGGCAGATCAGAATGGCGTTGTCGCGCCGCGCGGAAAGCGTGCCATAGGTGCTGTACGCCACATCCACCGGGGCAAGATGGACACCGCAGTCCAGGTCAAGCCCTTCGGCAATGCGGATATGCGGATGCTCGCCAACGGCAAGAGGCGTGGTGCTGTTCATGAAGGCGCTGCTTTCTCCAACCAAACCGTACCAGCACCGGAACCCCCATGCGGCCCGGTGCCCCCCGCCCTTCGCGCATGAGCGGAAAAACGCATGGCCTGACCTAGTGTTCCATCTTGAGAGCGGCCAGGAAGGCGCTCTGCGGAATTTCGACCTTGCCGAACTGCCGCATGCGCTTTTTACCTTCCTTCTGCTTTTCCAGCAGTTTGCGTTTGCGCGAAATATCGCCGCCATAGCACTTGGCCGTCACGTCCTTGGACATGGCGCCAATGGTTTCACGCGCGATGACGCGACTGCCAATGGCCGCCTGGATGGCGATCTTGAACAACTGCCGCGGGATCAGTTCCTTCAGGCGCGCGCAAATCGAGCGGCCGCGTGTTTCCGCCGCCGAACGGTGCGCGATAAAGGACAGCGCATCCACCGGTTCCTGATTGACCAGAATGGAAATACGCACCAGATCGCTCTCCTGGTAGCTGTCCATCTGGTAATCGAAACTGGCGTAGCCGCGTGTCAGCGATTTCAGCCGGTCGTAGAAATCGAACACGACCTCGTTCAGTGGCAGACGGTACACCGCCATGGCCCGGGTGCCGATATAGGTCAGGTCCACCTGCACGCCGCGCCGTTCCGTGCACAGGGTCAGCACCGCACCCAGATATTCGTCCGGCACCATGATGGTGGCCTTGATCCACGGTTCCTCGATCGTCTCGATCAGGGACGGGTCGGGCATGTCGGCCGGGTTGTGCAGGTCTTCCAGTTCGCCATTGGTGCGACGGATCTTGTAGACGACCGAAGGAGCTGTTGCGATCAGGTCCAGATCGAATTCGCGCGACAGGCGTTCCTGGATGATTTCAAGGTGCAGGAGCCCCAGAAAACCGCAGCGGAACCCGAAGCCGAGTGCGGCCGAGGTTTCCGCCTCGTAATGGAACGACGCATCGTTCAGCCGCAGCTTGGCAAGACTGTCGCGCAGTTTTTCAAAATCGTCCGCCACAATCGGATACAGCCCACACCACACCACGGGAATGGACGGCTTGAACCCGGCCAGCGCCGTCTGTGCCGGGCGGCGGTCATCCGTAATGGTGTCACCCACGTTACAGTCGGCCACGGTCTTGATGGCGGCGTTGATATAGCCCATCTCGCCCGGGCCAAGGCTTTCAACCGGGGTCATGCGCGGGGCGAACACACCCACCTGATCGACCTGATGCACCCCCCCCGACGACATCATGCGGATTTTCATACCGCGCTTGAGCCGCCCTTCCTTGATGCGGACCAGAACGATCACGCCCAGATAGGGATCGTACCAGCTATCCACCAGCATGGCGCGCAGGGGCAGTTCCGCATCGCCCACGGGCGGGGGCAGACGGGTGACGATCGCCTCGAGCACGCCTTCGATGTTCAGGCCGGTCTTGGCGGAAATTTCCACCGCGTCATCGGCGGGAATGCCGATCACTTCCTCGATCTGCGCCTTGACGCGCTCGGGCTCCGCCGCGGGCAGGTCGACCTTGTTGAGCACGGGCACGATCTCGTGGTTGGCCTCGATCGCCTGATAGACGTTGGCCAGGGTCTGTGCCTCCACCCCCTGGGATGCGTCGACCACCAGCAAGGACCCCTCGCACGCGGCCAGCGAACGGCTGACCTCATACGCGAAGTCGACATGGCCGGGCGTGTCCATCAGGTTGAGCACGTAGGTCTGGCCATCCTTGGCGGGATAGGTCAGGCGGACGGTCTGCGCCTTGATGGTAATGCCACGCTCGCGCTCCAGGTCCATGTTGTCGAGAACCTGGTTGGTCATTTCACGCGCGGTCAGCGCGCCGCACGCCTGGATGAGGCGATCCGCCAGAGTGGATTTTCCATGATCGATATGCGCGATGATGGAAAAATTACGGATGAGCGAAAGGGGTGTATCGGTCATGCTGCACCCTTTACGGGAAATGATTGGAAAAGTCAGCCGGTTGCTGAGGCTCCGACCCTCTTTGACGCATTATTTTTTCCACGCCCCGCCCGCCCGTGCCACGCAGCCGCTCCATCCGGGTCCGGCAGCGGCCAAAACCGTGGCCCCTGCCCGCCGGATTACAGCGTGACCATGACAATCCGGTGCAGCCAGACATCGCGCCCGGGCGGAACGGCAAGAACCTGCCAGGGGGCGGCAAAGGGCTCGATCGACAGGGACTCGCCCCCCCGCACGAACCCAGCGCAGGGTTCGGCCCCCACGCGCAGCAGCAGCGCGCGGTCCTGCGCACGCGGAACAAGCCCCGGCACCACCACGGCGGAGGCTCCTTCGCGCAGGACAGGCTCCATCCGCGCGGTGTCGATCCTTACCATATAAGCGGGGGCGGCAATACTGAACGGGCAGTCCTGCTCGTCCCAGGCGGGGCCGGTGGGGTGGCCCTGACGGTCGAACAGGCCTGACTGGCCAAGCTGGGAAAAAGGCAGGCTGCACACCTGCCGCATCCCCTGCGCGCCCTCTGACGACGCGGGAGGAAGCATGCCATACGGTGCCCCCGCTGACCTGCCGGACATCTGGCCCGCGGGCATGCCCCCCGGCAGCCCCGGTGCCGCGGCCGATGACCCACGCGCCCCCTCAAGGCTGGCGGCAAAAACCGTCAGCGGAATATGCAGCGCCTCCAATGCGCGCAAAAGCGAATTGACCGACGGCCAGCGATACGCCCCGTCCGCCCCCACCCGGCGCGAGGGATTGAAAGTCGTGGCGTCCAGACCGGCCGCCCGTGCCAGGGCGGAGGGGGTAAAGCCGCGTTCCAGCGCCAGGCGGTCCAGCGTTGTCCAGACCTCCTGCGGCGCGATCATGCCCCCTTCCCTATGGCTGGCTTTTGTTTGAGCACTTCCGTCGCATGACGGGCGGCACCTTCATCCGTCACGACAAAACGGCCCGAACCGGTCGCCGCGACAAACCCCATCCCGCGCATGCGCGCGAGACACGGATCGTCCTGCAGGCCGGACGGACGGCCATGCTCCCCCGCCAGACAGAGCCTGTGCAGGGCGGCCCGGCAGCAGGTTTCAAGATAGGGCTCGTTCCACATACCGCGCAGGATCGTCGATCCGGCGCGTGTGAGCAAGCATCTCCTTGCGCCAGCTCCCTGACCGAACACAAAACGCAAGGTCCGGGGCAGCCGGAAGTCCTGCCCCCCGGCCCATCCCCGGCCCGCCCTCAAGCCGCCCCGGCCACAGATTCAGCCACAGCCCCAGTCACACGCCCGGTCACGCGCCCGGTCAAAGATCCTGCCACAGATCCTGCCCTGACCGCCTTACTGCCGGGGGCTGTCGCCCTGGCCGTCCGGCAGGGCGTAGGCCACCACGTAATCTCCCAGCTTGGTGCCGAAGGAACCATGCCCCCCATCGGCTGTGACCACATACTGGCGACCGTTCTGTTCATACGTCATGGGGGTGGACTGGCCGCCCGCCGGCAGGCGGTCCTGCCAGATCTGCCGCCCGGTCGTAACGTCGTAGGCGCGAATGTAATAATCCGCCGTGGATGTCAGGAACGCCACCCCGCCTGCGGTGACGATAGGCCCACCCAATGAGGGAATGCCCAGTCTGAAGCCGAACGGCAGGGGTGAACTGTCGCGCGTGGTGCCGTTGCGGTGCATCCAGATAATGCGGTTGGTCCTGAGATCGATCCCCGCCACATAGCCCCAGCCCGGCTTTTTGCACGGAATACCCAGAGGCGACAGGAACGGATGCAGGTCCACCCCGAACGGCGTGCCATATTGCGGCTGCACCCCCGTTTCCGTGCCCGATGGCGCGCCATTGGCCGGTGGCTGCGCCGGATTGCCCGGCCCGCGCGGCACCAGTCTGGACACAAAAGGAATGGCGATCGGGTTGGCAAAGGCCACCTGCCGCACGGGGTCAACCGCAAGCCCTCCCCATTCGAACATGCCAAGATTACCCGGAAAGACCAGCGTTCCCTGCTCGGATGGCGGGGTGAACGGCCCGTCGTAACGCATCTGCTTGAACATGATCCGGCAGACAAGCTGGTCCACCATGGTCGCGCCCCACATATCGGCATCTGTCAGTTTCTCGCGCGGGCGGAACGACAGGGCGGAATAAGGCTGCGTGGGGGACAGGTGGTCCCCGGCGGCGGCACCCTGGGGCACCGGCGTTTCGGGCGCGGGCACCAGCAGGTGGCCGTCCCGACGGTCCAGCACGAAAATATTGCCGGTCTTGGCCGGGGCATACAGTGCCGGTACCGTCGTGCCGTCAGGCCGGGTCACGTCCACCAGACTGGGCTGGGAGGGTACATCCATGTCCCACAGGTCATGATGAACGGTCTGATAGAACCAGACCTTGCGCCCCGTATCGGCATCGAGCGCGAGAATGCCCGAAGCGTAGCGTTCCTGATCGGGTGTGCGCGAACCACCCCAGATATCGGGCGTGGTCACACCGGTGGGAATGTAGATGATGTTCAGTTTCGCATCATACGCCGAGGTGATCCACGAATTGGGAGAATTGGGCGTGTAATGATGCATGGCCGACGGCAACGCGTTCGGGTCGGGGTTGCCGGGATCGAACGCCCAGACAAGCTGCCCGCTATACAGGTCGTACCCCCGCGTAACCCCCGACGGTTCATGGGTGGAGAAATTATCCGTCACCGCCCCGGAAATGATCACCACTTTGCCCGTGACGACCGGCGGAGACGTCGGTTCGTAAAAGCCAGGCGTGCGCATGGGCATGCCTTCGGTCAGGTTCAACTCGCCCTGACTGCCAAAGGCTGAACACCGTGCCCCGGTCTGCGCATCCAGCGCGAAAAGCCGCCCGTCGTTGGTGGGCAGCAGAATGCGCTGCGCACAGCTATCCGGCGCGGTGACCCCATGCGCCACCGCCTGATCCAGCGGAGTTTCGACATAGGACACACCCCGGCACGTCATATGCTGGAATGTCGGATTATACGTAATTTTCGGGTCGAAGTGCCAGCGTTCCCGCCCGGTTGCGGCATCCAGCGCGAACAGTATCTGGTGGGGCGAACACAGATACAGCGTATTGCCCGCCTTGATGGGCGTAACCTCATCCGTGATTTCAACGGGGTCGTCCGGGCGCTTGAGATCGTGCGTGCGGAAAGTCCACGCCACCTTCAGCCCTCGCACATTGGCGGGCGTGATCTGCGCAAGCGGGGAATAACGGTCCCCCGCCTGGGTTCGACCGTAAGCGGGCCAGTCAGCCGCGGCCACGGGTGTTGCATCTCCGGGCAGCGCGACGGCCGCGTGGGTGGACTGTTCAGGGAGAGCGCCCGCAACATCCTGCGGGTCCTGGGTCAGGGCATAGCCATACACGCCCAGCGCGGCCACAATACCCAGGGCCAGAGGCGCGCGGTTCCAGGCCGATGCGGGAACGAGGCCACGGGTTACGAAGGGCAGCAGCAGCCACACACCCAGCGGCAGCACGATATCCCCGCGCGGGGCCAGCGCCCAGAAATCGAACCCGGCTTCGTGGACCGACCAGGCCAGAACCGCAAAAACCAGTGCGGCGTAAAGCCACAGCGCCTCACGCCGACGCTGCCATAACAGTGCCGCCGCCACAAGCAGGGCCAGACCGCTGCCCACATAGAACCCTGACCCACCCAGAGCGGCCAGCCACGCGCCGCCACCGCCAAGCACGAGCCCGAGAAGGGCCATGATGATGGCCGTTGCCTTGAGTAGAAAACCGGTCCGCTCAGATATCATGACGTTTAAACCACTCATTTATGTCATAACAAAAAGGAATATCCATCATCTTATACAGCAAATGAATGTATTGTGCAGTCACTACATCGTTGCCGCCCGTACTCAACGTGACAGGGGGTGCGATAGTGCCGGATAGGCCCTGACAGGGCGGATAATAAAAAACGCGGCCCGCACAAGCGGCACCGCGTTTTTTATTATCCGCAGGCAGAACTGCCTGCCCCCAGGGCGCGGACTTTCCCGATGGAAAGCCCGGCCGGGAAACTGCTCTCAGACGGAGTAGTACATTTCGAATTCGATGGGGTGCGGCGTGTGTTCGAAGCGATACACGTCGTCCCATTTCAGGGTGATGTAGCTCTCGATCTGGTCCTTGGTGAACACACCGCCAGCCAGCAGGAACTCGTGATCGGCGGCCAGGGCGTCCAGCGCTTCGCGCAGGGAGCCGCAGACAGTCGGGATCTGCTTGAGTTCTTCGGGCGGCAGGTCGTACAGATCCTTGTCCATGGCGTCGCCCGGGTGGATCTTGTTCTTGATACCGTCGATACCGGCCATCAGCATCGCGGCAAAGGACAGGTAGGGGTTGGCCGTCGGGTCGGGGAAACGCACTTCCACACGCTTGGCCTTGGGGCTGGTCGCGTAGGGAATACGACAGGACGCGGAACGGTTGCGGGCGGAATAGGCCAGCAGCACCGGCGCTTCGAAACCCGGGATCAGACGCTTGTAGGAATTGGTCGACGGGTTGGTGAAGGCGTTGAGCGCCTTGGCGTGCTTGATGATGCCGCCGATGTAATACAGCGCCGTATCGGACAGGTCGGCATAGCCATTGCCCGCGAAGGTCGGCTTGCCATCCTTCCAGATGGACTGGTGGACATGCATGCCCGAACCGTTGTCGCCATAGATCGGCTTGGGCATGAAGGTTGCCGTCTTGCCGTAGGAATGGGCGACGTTATGCACGCAGTATTTGTAGATCTGCATGAAGTCGGCCGAACGCACCAGCGTTTCGAACTTGGTGCCCAGTTCGTGCTGGGACTGCGCCACTTCGTGGTGGTGCTTTTCGATGGCCAGGCCCATTTCGCCCATGGTGGCCAGCATTTCGGCGCGCAGGTCGCTTTCGCTGTCCACGGGAGCAACGGGGAAATACCCGCCCTTCACGCCCGGACGGTGGCCCATATTGCCTTCGGGGTAGTCCTTCAGGGAGGCGTCGGGGCCTTCGATGCTGTCGAGCTGGAACTTGCCGTAGTTGGGGCCCGTGCCGAACTGGACGTTATCGAAAATGAAGAACTCGGCTTCGGGGCCGAAAAAGGCCGTGTCACCCAGACCGGAGGACCGCAGATACTGCTCGGCCAGCTTGGCGGTGGAGCGCGGGTCGCGGTTGTAGGGCTGCCCGGTGGACGGTTCGATGATGTCGCAGAACAGGATCAGCTGCGGACGGGCCGAGAACGGGTCCATGACCGCGGATGTCGGGTCGGGCAGCAGCACCATGTCGCTTTCATTGATGGCTTTCCAGCCGCCGATGGAAGAGCCGTCGAACATGAAGCCATCGGTGAAGCTGTCTTCCTCAACGGTGCTGACATGCTGGCATGTGTGGTGCCACTTGCCACGCGGGTCCGTAAAGCGCAGGTCCACCAGTTCGACCGAATGTTCCTGAATCAGGTCAAAAACCTTGGCGATCGCGGCAGCCTTGCTGTCCCCCGCCGAAGCTGTTTTCTTTACCATAATCTCTTCACCTACAAGCCAATCCACGCGCCGCACCCTGCGAAACGCGCTGTGTCGTCATACTGAACAAATCCGCGCCTGGAACCCCCGGTTGACCGGAGGGGATCAGATCGCGTCTTCCCCCCGTTCTCCCGTGCGGATTCGTACCACGTCATCCACCGGAATCACGAAAATCTTGCCATCCCCGATCCGGCCGGTCCGGGCCGCGGCCGAAATTGCCTCGACCGCGCGTTCCACCATGGGTGTCGGGCAGACTACCTCAATTTTCATTTTGGGCAAAAAATCAACGATGTATTCCGCGCCGCGATAAAGCTCCGTATGCCCCTTCTGCCGACCGAAACCCTTGGCCTCGATGACGGTAATGCCCTGCAGCCCGAGTTCATGAAGGGCTTCCTTCACTTCATCGAGCTTGAAAGGCTTGATAATGGCCTCGATTTTCTTCATCTCGCGTCGTCTGCACACCAGTTGCTGCGCCCGCCATGCGGGCCTGTCCTTTTTCCCCGCCACGCGCCCCGTCAGGGCCGCGCGGCCGGAATAGCCGCACACTTGCACGCCTTGCCTTTATGGGCAATCGGATAGAGACGAATTTGTATCGCACCCGTACACAGATCGCCGCATGCAGGCGGGCATGGACAATCCCTTGCAAAACGGCCATTCCTGCCCATTCCATTTCGCTGCATTCTGCTCTCCCCCGATAGACGGGCGCACAGGGCGAGTAAGGAAATTTTATTGTGACGAAACCCCTTAACCAGACTTTCGCCAACCTGCCCGTCACCATTTTCACGACCATGTCCGAACTGGCGCGCCAGCATGACGCCATCAATCTCGGCCAGGGCTTTCCCGACACGCAGGGCCCACAGGACATGGTGCAGCTTGCGGCCGACGCCCTGCTGGACGAACGCAACCAGTACGCACCGCTGACCGGCCTGCCCGAACTGCGCCATGCGGTGGCGGACGCCTGCGGGCGTTTTATGGGCATGACGGTATGCGCCGATTCGGAAGTGGTGGTGACATCGGGCGCGACAGAAGCGCTGGCGGCGGCTTTCCTCGCCCTGATCGAACCGGGGGACGAGGTGGTTCTGATAGAACCCCTGTATGACACCTATCTGCCCGTCATACGCCAGCTTGGCGGCATACCCCGCCTTGTCCGGCTGGAAGCCCCGGACTGGACCCTGCCCCGCGCGGCCCTGGAACAGGCGTTTTCGGACCGCACCAAGGTCATGGTACTGAACACGCCCATGAACCCCACGGGCAAGGTGTTCACACCTGACGAACTGGCATTTATCGCCCAGCTCCTGCGCCGCCACGACGCCTACGCCATCTGCGATGAAGTATACGAACACCTGGTGTTCGATAACGCGACCCATGTCAGCCTGATGTCCCTGCCCGACATGCGCGAGCGCTGCCTGCGCATTGGCAGCGCGGGCAAGAGTTTTTCCCTGACCGGGTGGAAGGTGGGGTACGTGGTGGCCGCGCCCGCGCTGGCATCCGTCGTGGCCAAGGCACACCAGAACCTGGTGTTCTCAACCCCGCCCAACCTGCAACGCGCCGTGGCCTTCGGGCTGAACAAGGATACGGACTATTTTGCCGAACTGGCGCGCGACATGGGACGCAAGCGCCAGATCCTGTCATCCGGACTGCAGGAGGCGGGCTTTGATGTCCTGCCCAGCCAGGGCAGCTATTTTGTCATGGCCGACATAACACCGCTGGCCAACGGCATGGACGACGTGGCGTTTTCACGCATGCTGAGCGAACAGGCCCGTGTCACCACAATCCCCGCCTCTGCCTTTTACGATGCACAGGGGGGTGAGCCACCGCGCAACCTCATCCGCTTCGCCTTTTGCAAGCGGGAGGAAATCCTGATCGAGGCCGTGCTGCGGATCAAGGCCTGGAAAAATGCCCGGACGTGATTTTTCTGCATGAAAAATCCATCTGCCGATTGACGGCCCAGGCTCTTTTCTCTAAACGTCCGCTTGCTGTGCGGCGGACGTAGCTCAGCTGGTAGAGCGCCGGTTTGTGGTACCGGTGGTCGCGGGTTCAAGTCCCGTCGTTCGCCCCAGCATTTTCCCCAGATCATCTCCTGTTTTACGGCATATGGCTGTGCCCTGTGCCCTGTGCCCTGTGCCCTGTGCCCTGTGCCCTGTGCCCTGTGC
>NZ_JBDOBQ010000021.1:0-50416 GCF_047723915.1 Acetobacter sp.
GGCCCACACCACGGCAACCCACCCCACTACAGCCCACCCTGCGCAGGGCGACCGGCCCGCCGCGCCCGATGCCGTATCGACCGCCACGGGCGGAACGCTGCGGGTTTTCCCCACCTCCGCTGCCCTGATCGAAGGGCTGGCGGAACATCTGCTTGCACTGGCGCTCCGCCCGTCGGATACGCCGTTCCGTATTGCGCTGAGCGGTGGTTCCACGCCGCAGCGGCTGTACGCCCTGATGGCGAGCGCACCCTACGCCCAGCGTTTTCCCTGGCAGCGCATGCAGTTTTTTGTGGGGGATGACCGGTTCGTGCCCCATGCCCATGCCGACAGCAACGCCGGCATGTTCACCCGCCTGCTGTTCGCCCATGTGCCCGTACCGGCCGAAAATATTTTCCTCATGCCCGACAGCGGCACGCCAGAGGACGCCGCCCGCACGTATGAGGCAACCCTGCGCGGGCTTTACGGCGCCCCGAACCTGCAACCCGGAAAGCCGCTGTTCGACGTGAACCTGCTGGGGCTGGGTACGGACGGGCATACGGCCTCGCTCTTTCCCGGCCAGCCCGTGCTGGACGAACGCACCGCATGGGTTGCCACCTGCACGCCAGCCACCGCCCCGCATACCCGCCTGACCCTGACTTACCCCTGCCTGCATGCCAGCCGACACGTGATCTTTCTGGCGGAAGGGGCGGCCAAGGCCCCGGTCCTGGCCCGCGTGCGCGCAGGCGACCCCACCTGCCCGGCCAGCGCGGTCACCGCCATGGGCGATGTCACCTGGTTTGTAGACCGGCCTGCCGCATCGGAGTAACACAGGCCAACACGGTAACACGGCCCACAGGCCCCCACATCGGCCATGACATCGGCCCCGACACCATAACGAGGACACCCCCATGAGCAGCCCCCCGCCCGACCCCGCCGCCGCCTTCAAGCAGCAGGCCGCCATTGCCGCCGCCGCACTGGTCCGCGACGGCATGGCCGTAGGCCTTGGCACCGGGTCCACGGCCAAGTTCGTGGTGGCGGAACTGGGCCGCCGCGTCCGGGAGGAAGGGCTGCGGATCCGCGCCATTCCCACCTCGGTCGTGACCGAAAGGCAGGCGCGGGAGGAAGGGATCGAACTGACGACCTTCGCCAGCCAGCCCGAACTGGATATTGCCATAGACGGCGCGGACGAGATCGAACCGCGCACGCTCAACCTGATCAAGGGTCTGGGCGGCGCGCTGCTGTGGGAAAAAATCGTGGCTTCCGCCGCAAGGCAGTTCGTGGTGGTGGCGGACGCCAGCAAATATGTGGACCATCTGGGGGCGCGCTGCCCGCTACCGGTCGAGGTCATTCCCTTCGGGTGGGAAAACACCGCCCGCAAGCTGGGCCTGCTGGGCGCGCAGGTCACGCCGCGCCGCCTGCGCGACGGGTCTTTTTTCCTCACGGATGAAAAGAACCTGATTCTGGACTGCGTGTTCGGCCCGATGGAACGGCCCGAAGAAACCGCGCAGGCCATTACGGACATCGTGGGCGTGGTCGAGCACGGGCTGTTCCTGCACATGGCCACACAGACCATTACCGCCGGCCCCGAGGGGATAAAAATTCTGACGCCGCAGGCCTCCGCCACGGCCGGGCAGCCAGCCCCCCGGCCCGAGACCGGGCGCGCAGTCCAGCCGCCCGTGCCTGCTGCCGTACCTGCTGCCACACCCGCTCCCGCACAGCCTGCGGCACGCGGGATCGCACCGCGTCTGGTGGTCATCATGGGGGTTTGCGGTTCGGGCAAATCCACCGTGGCGGAAGGTCTGCACAACGAACTAGGCTGGCCCTGGCAGGATGGGGACGTGCTGCACAGCCCGCAGAACCGCGCCAAAATGGCCGCTGGCGTGCCCCTGGTGGATCAGGACCGTCAGGACTGGCTGGCCCAGTGCCACGCCTGGCTGGAACACTGCGCGGCACGGGACAGCGGGGGTATTCTGGCGTGTTCCGCGCTCAAACGCGCCTATCGCGACAAACTGCGCCGCAACGGGCTGAACCCGCTGTTCATTTACCTGCATGCCGATGTGCAGGTGCTCAACACCCGGCTTGAGGGTCGCAGCACCCATTTCATGCCGGCGAGCCTGCTGCCCAGCCAGCTTGAAACCCTTGAACCCCCGGCCCCGGATGAAGCGGCGTGGTCTTTTTCCACCCAGCACCAGCCAGCCGAAACCATTGCGCAAATCCTGCCCCGGCTCCGCGAAAGCGGGCCACAGGGCTGAACCGGCGCACACCCACCTGTAACGCGCGGGAGGAACCGTATCATGGGGCATAACTACGCCAAGCCACTGACCGTGGCCCAGAAAATGGAACGCCTGCTCGACCGCATTCCGCCGTCCTGGACGGTGGTGGTCGAGCGCCGCGCGGGGGAGGCGACATGGCGCGCCCTGGCCCACGCCCCCGGGCAGGACGGCGCGTGGAGCGACCCCGCCCCCGACCCGGCCGCCGCGCTGGAAGACACCTGGCGGCGCAACCGCACCGTGACGGTCTGACACCACCCGCGCGGCGCACCATGCCGCCGCAGCGCGCCCGTGGTGTCGGACCCCTTGCACGGCTTATGTCTATATCCTAGCGTATACAAAACGGGCGTATACAAAACAGGATAGACGACATTCATGCTTGCATACCTTGCCCGGCCCGACCGCCATTCCACCCCGCGCCCTGTGTCTGCACGCCTCATCCCCGCCCGCCCCATCTCCACCAGGCCCGGCCCAGCCCGCTCAGCCAGCCTCCGCGCTGCGGCTGCACGCCTCATTCCTATCCGCCCTGTGCCTGACCGCTGTGAGCCTGCCCACTCCGGGCCTGCATGCCTTATGCGTGCCTGCCTTGCGCCTATGCGCCTTGTGCACACCTGTATTCTACCTGCCGGTCTTGCCGCGTTCCCGCTCGTTCTGGCTCTGGCCATGTCTCCGGTAATGGCCGCGGGCATCGCCCGTGGCAGTGCGCCCCCCCTCTCCCCCACCGGCGAGAGTGGCGCCCCCGTGGCGGAACAGGGTGCGGCAGGGCAGGAAGTTACGGGGCAGGAACGGACAGTCACCGATATGGCGGGGGCCGCTGTCATGCTCAGGCCCGGTCCCACCCCCATTGCCGATCTGTGGTTCGCCCATAACGAGATTACCGTCATGCTGGGAGCTGCCGGGCGCATTGTGGTCTCGGCCGAAAACCCGAAAGACCGGCCCTGGCTGTTTCGCATAGCCCCCGTCCTGCTGCGGGCGGAGACCGGGATCAAACCCGACAGCGCCAGTGCGGAGGATCTGCTGGCCCGCCATGTGGGGCTGGTTTTTGTACCCTCCCGCGCAAGGGCGGAAGACCTGCGCCGTACGGGCCTGCCAGCACTTGCGGCCGACTACATGACCCTGCCGGACATGCTGCGTTCGCTGGACATGACGGCCCAGGCCATCGGCACCGCGCAGGCGGCTGAAACCGCAAGGCTTTACCGCCAGAAAATGGACGCCGTTACCACCCTGCTGCACCAGCGTCTGGCGTCCGTTGCCATGCAGGACAGGCCGCGCGTGCTGCATATCGCCCGGCTTGACCCCCTCCAGATCGACGGTACGGGAACGCTGATCGACGCCTGGATTCAGGCGGCGGGCGGGCGCAATGCCGCCACTGTAGGCGGCAACCACCGCCCGGTCACGTTCGAACAGATCGCGGTCTGGAACCCCGATGTCGTGATTATCGACAGCGGCGCGGGCGATATTGCCGCGTCATCCCCGCTGCATGCACTGGCCGCGTATCGCAACGCCCGCTGGTGGCGCAGCCCGCGCGGCGTGTTCGCGTGGGACCGATACGGGGCCGAAGTGCTGCTGCAACTGCAATGGGCCGCACAACACCTGCACCCCACCCTGTTCGCCGATCTGGATATTCCCGCCGCCACCCGGGATTTTTACCGTACGTTCTTCCACTATACCCTGACGGCGGATGAAACCGCGCGTATTCTCGCAGCCCAGCCCCCACCCGCACCTTAAGGGCCAACAGACCCTACCTGCTACGCCCGCAGTACAGGCCACACTGGCCGGCAAATGTGCCTGTGGGCAGGGGACAGACTTCTGGCCCGACGACATGGGCACGGCCCTGTATTTTCCCCCTGTGCGGCACATCCCGGCACGACCGGCACCCGCGCGCTTTCAGGCAGGCAGCGCACGTCGCAACCCCCGCTGAATACTGGCCGCACCACGACAGGGCCGCTACGCCACCAGAAAAGCGCATGTAAAAGGCCCGCGCGGCAGGCCGGCCTGCGCCCCTTCCCCGCGGAGTTCCCGCCAAGGAAAGCACACCTGCAAAGACCCGGCCTGCGCGACAGGGGCCTCGGCTGGATTGGCAGACGGCGTGTTTCACCCTATTCTGCCCGCAGAACGGATTGCACCGCCAAAAGGGCCGCCCTGTCGGCCCCGGGTGCGAACCGTGGAGGAACGGCCTGTGGGAATGTCTTTTTCTAAAAAGACCTAACATAAGCTGCCTCTTTCATATATCCGGGTCGCGCCAGCATGGTACGTCATCCCGGGCCAGCCTCTTGCGGCACCCGTGTCGCGCCATGTTACAGAGAGACAGGATGACCTACCCGCCCCTTACCATTGTCCATGTCGGGGACATGCCAACCGGCATACGCCTGTCGCCTACGCATTCCATCCAGCTCAAGCTGTCGAACGGCCTGACACGGCTGGGCCATCTCGTTCTCAATTTCGCGGACCGGGACGTCGCGCGCGCCAAATCCTGGACCGGCAGCCGCAAGTTCGGCCGCCGGGCGGTCAATGCGGCGCTGCTTGCCTTCTGCCGCCACCACCGGCCCGACATCGTGCTGCTGGGCCATGCGGACATGATCGCCGCCGAAACCGTAGCCGCCATCCGTGAGGAACTGCGGTCCGTGCGGGTGGGCCAGTGGAATGCCGACCCCCTGTTCGAACCCGACAACATCCGCCGGCTGCGCGGCAAGCTGGACGTGGTGGATGCAACCTTTGTCACCACGGCGGGTGCGCCGCTGGCCGCCTTGCGCGCGGGCGGGCATGCCATGAGCTTCATGCCCAACCCGGTGGATGCCTCCATCGAAAAAGGCCGCGCCGACCTGCTGCGCGACGCGCCGTTCGACCTGTTCTACGCCTGTGGCAACCCCGGCGTACCCCCGCGCGAAATCTGCGGCACAACCTGGAACATGAACGATTTCTGCACCATGCTGGCCAGCCGCCTGCCCGCCCTGCGCATGAAGCTGCCCGGTATCAACAACACGCCGCACCTCAAGGCAGCCGCCTACCAGCACGCGCTTGAACACAGCGCGATCGGGCTGAACATTTCACGCCGGGCGGATTTTCCGCTCTACAGTTCGGACCGGCTGGCCCAGATCGCGGGCAATGGCTGTGTCGTGGCCATGGAGCGCATGACCGGCTACGATGCCTATTTCGGGGAGGACGAAATGCTGTTCTTCTCCACCATCGACGAACTGAGCGAAAAGCTCGCCCATCTGGCGCAGGACCGGAACGCACGCATGCGCATGGGTACTGCGGGCCGCGCCCGCTACATGGAACGCTTTAACGAACGCGCGGTGGCGGCCCACCTGCTCGCGGTACTGACAGGTACCCGCCCGCCAGAAGACATGCCATGGTAAGCCAGCCTTTCAGCCGCGCGGCGGGTCTGGTCACGGCGGGGTATACCCACTGGCTTACATTGTGGCGGACCGACCGCAGAACCCTGCTGCATGAACAGATGCTGGCGGTTATCGGGGCGGGCTTCCTGCTTTCGCCCGAACCTGTGTGGTCGGACTTCTATTACGTGCTGGTGCTGCCGGTCGCCCTTTCCCTGGCATGGCGGGGCCGCGCGCAGGTGAACCTGCGGCACATGTCCCCCGTGCTGCTATGCGGCAGCGTGCTGGTCCTGTGGATGACAACCACGGTCCTGTGGGACGCACGCGCCCTGGCACAACCGGGCCGGATGACCCTGTGGCTATGGAACGCGTTCTGCACTTTTATCTATATTCACGCCCTGTCTGACGCATTAGGGGCCGACGCGACATTCCGCCCCCGGGTCGCGCGGGTTATGGCGCTGGCCGGGCTGGCCAATATCGTCATCAGTTTCATCATACTGGGCCTGAATCCTGCCCGGTCCTGGGCGGACGACGTACTGCGCCTGAATGGCTGGGCGGAAACACGCCACCCGATCATGGGGGCGATCGTCATTGGCATTGTGGTGCTGATGGCGCTGGACCGGGGCCTGCGCGTGGGCGGCTGGTATTACTGGCTGACCGCCATTGCCGGGCTTGTCTTTATCGGCCTGACCGGCAGCCGGGGGCCGGAAGGGGCGATCTGTGTCGCCATCACGGTGCTGCTGGGCCTGACACAGCCACGGCTGCTGGCGGTGCTGGTGCTGGGCGCCCTGCTGGCTTTGGGCCTGTTCGCCTGCCTGGACTGGCCTTTCCTGCACCACCTGCTGATAGGGCACGTGGCGCGCGGGGATTCCCACCGCCTGGCCATATGGGCGCGCTCCTGGCACGACATCCGCCAAAGCCCCTGGTTCGGCCACGGGCCGGGCTACCTGCTGGCTGGCCCGCATGAGGAATCGTTTCCGCATAACCTGCTGCTGTCCACCTGGCTGTATGGCGGCATTATAGCGCTGGGTTTGCTGGGCCTGTATATCGTGCTTGTCACGCGCCGCGCCATTGGCACGGCAAACCCGGCGGACCGTGCGCTCAACATTGCGCTGCTGGTCCAGGTGGGGCTGAGTGCGATGACCGATTTCAGCCAGGTGATCAGGGGCCCGAGCCTTATGTGGTATATCTTCTGGCTGCCAACCCTGTTCGCGGCGGCATCCCCACAGTGCCGATCTGCCGCGCGGGCAGAAGGCGGCACGCGCCACGGCATTCGGGACCGGGCATAACGCTGCCAAGTATCCGCGCGCACAAAGGTGCTGAGGCAGGCCGCGCCAGCCCCCGCAGGCCGGACGGCTCTACCCCCACAAAGCCACACGGCCTGCCGGACCTGCCCCGTGCCCATGGCGCGGCGGATGAAAACCCCACCCCCAAACACAGGCACAGGCACAAGCCCGGGCATGTGGGGCAGGTCGCACCACGTCCGGGCGGACCTGGTGGGCAACGGGGCGGGGCCGCCAATCCGTGCCCGACAGCTTCACACCCTTTTCAGCTTCGGGCCCTTTGCAGGCCCATACCCTTTACAGTTCCGTGTCCTTTACAGTTCCATGTCCGTGTTGCGTGGCCGAGCCTCATCCTGATATGGCTTGTGCATGACCGCCCTGCTGGAGCACCTGCGCACCCACCGCACGCCCACGCGCCTGCTTGTCGCCCTGCGCGCCCTGGTCAGGACGGATTCACTCTGGCTGGTGTTTCTGGCCTGTGTAACCGGCACGCTGGCGGGGCTTGCCGTAACGGTCATAACCGACACCACCCTGTTCGCGCACCATTTGCTGGCCCCGGGCCATGGGCGACTGTCCGGCCTGCCCGGCCTTGTGCCCTGGCGGGCCCTGTGCGTTCCCACGCTGGGGGGGCTGGCGCTGGGGCTGTGGCACTTTCTTGCCAACCGTGACGGCCACAGCCCTCGTCCGGTCGACCCGATCGAGGCCAACGCCCTGCATGGGGGGCGCATGTCCCTGCGCGACAGTCTTGTGGTGACAGGCCAGACCATTCTCTCGAACGGCTGCGGGGCATCGCTGGGGCTGGAGGCAGGCTTCAGCCAGATCGGGGCGGCCTTTGGTTCACGCATCGGTCGCAACCTGCGCCTGCACCGGGCGGATGTGCGCATGCTGGTGGGGGCAGGCACGGCCGGGGCCATTGGGGCCGCGTTCGATGCACCACTGGCCGGTGCTTTCTACGCGTTTGAACTCATTATCGGCTCCTATGCGTATCCGCTGCTCGCGCCCGTCGCCTGCGCCACGCTCTGCGCGCTGGCCGTTGTGCATATGACAGGCGCAATCCTGCCCGCCATGGTCATTGACACCCCCGCCACCGTCCCCCCCCTGGCCTACCCCCTGCTGGCGGCCCTTGGCCTGGCAGCGGCCCTGATCGGGGTAGCGCTGATGAAAAGTGTCGCCGCGACCGAAACCCTGCTGCGCCGGCTTGTCCGGCCCGACTGGCTGCGCCCGGCCGTAGGCGGACTGCTGGTGGGGCTGCTGGCCCTGCTGTCGCCCTCGGTCCTGTCATCGGGACATATGGCCATGCGGGCGGGACTTGTACATGCGCCGGGTCTGTCCCTTGCCGTGTGGCTGCTGCTGCTCAAGGCCGTGGCGTCCTCCATTTCCGTGGGGGCGGGGTTTCGCGGCGGGCTGTTTTTTGCGTCACTGTATCTGGGTGTGCTGGCGGGGGCGGCTTTTTGCAGCCTGACAGCCCCCTTCCTGCCCCTGCCGGTAACGCTCTGCACGGTCGCGGGCATGTGCGCGCTGGCCACCACCATTATCGGCGCGCCGCTGACCATGATCCTGCTGGCGCTGGAAACCACCCATAGCCCCGGCATGACAGCGGCCGTAGCCCTGGCCGCCATTGTCGCATCCCTGACGGTGCGGCGCATTTTTGGCTACACCTTCGCCACATGGCGGTTCCACCTGCGGGGGGAAAACATTCGCTCCGGCGTGGATGTGGGGTGGATGCGCGCGCTGACCGTGGCCCGCATGATGCGCCCGATCGTGGACAGCCTGCCCGCCGGCATGTCCGTGGCCGAAGCCCGCGCCACCTTCGCGGGGCGCATGCCGCGCTATATCGTACTGCTGGACGCGGACCAGCACTATGCCGGGCTGGTGGAAGGCACGCGGATCGGCACATTGGACGTCCCCCCCGAGCAGCCGCTCTCGGATCTGGCGGAAGCCAGGCATGAAGTGCTGGCCCCCGGTTCCTGTGTGGCGGAAGCCGTGGCCACGTTCGAGCGCACGAGCCACCCTGCCCTGGCCGTGGTGGGCGCGCAGGGCCATGTCATGGGCCTGCTGAGCGAACGCTATGTACTGCGCCGCTATGCCGAGGAACTCGAACGCACCCGCCGCGACCTGGCGGGGGAAAAATACGCCCGCTGACCCCCCGGCGGAAAAGCCGCCCGTAACGCCACGCCAAGCCTGTAGCACGGACGTGAACGGCCCCACCCCTTTTATACCGGACGGCGCGGGGCCATACTCATGCCCAGTGTCCATTCCTGCTTCCGGCCCCGCCATGACCCAGACCGCATCCGTGCCCGCCACCATGAAAGCCGTGTGCTTTGCCGAACCGGGCAATGCCGACGTCCTGCATACCGAAACCATAGCCGTACCCCAGCCCGGCCGGGGCGAGGTGCTGGTACGCGTCATGGCCGCAGGGGTGAACCGGCCCGATATCATGCAGCGCAAGGGGCTTTACCCGCCGCCGCCGGGCGCATGCCCCCGTCTTGGGCTGGAAATCGCGGGGGAGGTGGTAGCCTGTGGCCTGCCGCAGGAAGGCACCCCCATGCCCGCCATAGGCACCCGCGTCTGCGCGCTGGCCAATGGCGGCGGCTATTCCGAATACTGTTTGGTGCCCGCAGGCCAGTGCCTGCCCTGGCCCGAAGGGTTCGACGCCATACAGGCCGCCGCCCTGCCCGAGACCTATTTTACCGTCTGGTCCAACCTGTTCATGCCCGCCATCCCGCCCGCCGGTACGCGCGTGCTCATTCATGGCGGCACAAGCGGGATCGGCACCACGGCCATCCAGCTTGTGCGCGCCTTTGGCGGGCAGGTCTTCACCACCGCGGGATCGGCCGAAAAATGCGCCCTGTGCGAAACGCTGGGGGCCACGGCCATCAACTACCGCGACGAGGATTTTCAGGCCCGCGTTACCGAACTGACCAAAGGCGAGGGCGTCAATGTCATTCTGGACATGATCGGCGGCGCGTATTTCAACCGCAACCTCAAATCCCTGGCCATGGACGGCCGGCTGGTCATTATCGCCCTGCAGGGTGGGGCCAAGGCCGAGCAGGCCGATCTGGTGCGGATCATGACCCGGCGGCTGGTGGTAACCGGCAGCAACCTGCGCCCGCGCGACAGCGGCAGCAAGGCGCGGATCGCACGCGACCTGCACACCCATGTCTGGCCCCTGCTGGAGTCCGGCACCGTCAAACCGCTGATCCACGCCGTTTTCGGCCTTGACGATGCCGCCGCCGCCCACCAGTGCATGGAAGATGGCGGCCATAGCGGCAAGATCGTACTCAACGTGGCGGCGGGCTGAACGCCCGCAGGCTTGACCACGCCCGCGTCTTCAAGAATTCTGCGCGGTAATGAGCATTCCAGCCCCCCGGACCCCGCCCGCTGCCCCACCCCAGACCGGCCTGCCCGACGTGGCCCGGCGCCTGCTGGCCATTCGCGCCCGTATGGACAGCGCCGCCCGCAATGCAGGCCGCAACCCGGCGGATGTGCGGCTGGTCGCGGTCTCCAAATTTCATCCCGCGCAGGCGGTGTCAGCGGCCATGGCTGCGGGCCAGCGCGTGTTCGGCGAAAACCGCGTGCAGGAAGCCTGCGCCAAGTTCCCGCCCCTGCGCGCCACAACGCCTGACCTGCGCCTGCACCTGATCGGAGGGTTGCAGACCAACAAGGCGCGCGATGCCGTAAAGATCGCGGACATGATCGAAAGCCTAGACCGCCCTGCCCTTGCGGATGCGCTGGACCGCGCGGCCCAGGCCGAAGGCCGCATGCCCGACCTGCTGGTGGAGGTGAACACGGGGGACGAAGCCCAGAAATTCGGCGTCCCGCGCGAGCAGGCCGACAGTTTCATCCGCACCTGCCGCCAGCGCTTTGGCGCGTCGCTGCGCGGGTTGATGTGCATTCCCCCCGCCGGGCAGGACCCTGTGCCCCATTTCCGGCTTTTGCGCGCCATGGCCGGGGAACACGGGCTGGACGTGCTGTCCATGGGCATGTCGGCCGATTTCGAGCAGGCCATTGCCCAGGGCGCAACCCTTGTGCGGGTCGGCAGCGCCATATTCGGGCCAAGACCCCCCACGGTTTAAGGACCGACCCCCAATGGGGCGGGCAGCCGGTATGCCTTGCCTCGTGCCTGTGGGCCGCTTATGCAGAACAACCGGACCCGCCCTATTTCTGACGTAAAGCCCGAGGCCCCATGACCGACCCCGCCATACCGCCCAACGGTACACCCAACGGACCCGCGACATCCGGTTCCGCAGGCGATGCCGGGGGAAGTGCGCCAGCCACTACACCCACGGCGACCGGACCTGCCGGTGCTGCGGGCGCGAATACCGCGGGAAGCAGCCCGTCAGCCGCGCGCGCGGCGGCCGACGGCCACAAGCCCGACGGCAATCCGGCGGAACCACGCCGGGTCGCGGAATTTGACGCCGACCAGCCGCAGCACACCACGGCCCCGGTCGGGTTTGCGGCGCTGCTGACCGTACTGGGCGTTGTTTACGGCGATATCGGCACCAGCCCGCTTTATGCGTTCCGCTCCACGGTGGAGGTGATCTCGGGCCATCATCAGGTCGCCCCGTGGGAGATCATGGGGGTGGCCAGCCTGATCTTCTGGACGTTGATCCTGGTCGTGACCGTCAAATACGTACTGCTGATCATGCGCGCCGACCATAATGGCGAAGGCGGTATTCTGGCCATCATGTCGCTGGCGCAGCGTGTCTCGTCCAGTGCGCGAACGCGGCTTGTACTGGCCATGGTCGGGATTGTCGGCACCTGCCTGTTCTTTGGCGACGGCATTATCACCCCCGCCATTTCCGTGCTTTCGGCGGTGGAAGGGGTGGAAATCAGCATTCCCGCCGCCCATGACCTTGTCATACCCGTGGCGGTGCTGGTGATCATCAGCCTGTTCAGCGTGCAGTGGCTGGGCACGGGGCGGGTGGGCACCATATTCGGCCCGGTCATGCTGCTGTGGTTCGGCACGCTGGGCGGTGTGGGTATTGTCGAGATCCTGCAGCACCCGCATATTCTGCTGGCCCTGTCCCCCACCTATGCGATGGAATTCGTGTTCTATCACGGCAGGCTGTCCTTTCTGGCCCTTGGCTCGGTCGTGCTGTGCGTAACCGGGGCAGAGGCGCTTTACGCCGATATGGGGCATTTTGGCCGCGCGCCCATTCGCTGGGCGTGGCTGTTCTTTGTGCTGCCCATGCTGGTGCTGAACTACTTCGGCCAGGCGGCCCTGGTCATTGCCGACCCCAAGGCCCTGGCCAATCCGTTCTTCCTGCTCTGCCCGCACTGGATGCAGGGGCCCATGGTGGTGCTGTCCACGCTGGCCACGGTCATTGCCAGCCAGGCCGGGATTTCGGGCGGGTTTTCCATGTGCCGCCAGCTTATCCAGCTTGGCTACATGCCGCGCCTGCGCATTACCCACACCAATGCGGAGGAAGAAGGCCAGATTTACCTGCCCGACTTCAACCGTTTTCTCGCTGTGGGGGCGGTGCTGCTGGTGCTGGCTTTCCGCAGTTCCGACGCGCTGGCCTCGGCCTACGGCATCGCGGTAACAGGCACGTTCATCTGCACCTCGATTTTGGCGATTGTGGTTTTCCGCCGCCATTTCAACTGGCCGGCCTGGCAGGTCGGGGCGGTTTTCGGCGGGTTCATGCTGCTGGACGGCACGTTCTTCACGGCCAATGCGCTCAAGATCCCCGATGGCGGGTGGGTGCCCGTGCTGCTGGGCTGCACGCTCACACTCATGATGACGACCTGGAAAAAGGGCCGTGGGCTTATTATTGCCCGCCAGCGCCAGGACAGCCTGCCCATGGGCAGCTTTATCGCCCGCCTGCCGCAGTCACGCACCATCCGCGTGCCGGGCATGGCCGTGTTCATGACCAGCACGCCCGACTTTGTGCCCCCCTGCCTGTTGCATAACCTGCGGCACAACAAGATCCTGCATGACCACGTGCTGTTCGTGACCGTGCAGAACCTGGACCAGCCCGAAGCCGAGCGTGGCCACCGTGTGACGGTGGAGGAACTGGCGCCCGATATCTACCGTGTCATTCTGCGCTACGGGTTCATGGAAATGCCCAACATCCCCCGGGCACTTGAGGAACTGCGCGCCAACGGCGTGAACTTCGATGCGCTCCAGGCGTCCTACTTCACCTCGCGCGAGCTGATCACCCGCTCCTCCGTGCCGCGCATGTCGCGCTGGCGCATGTCCATTTTCATGTTCATGTTCCGCAACTCCACCTCCTCCATGGAGTTCTTCCGCATCCCGCCTGACCGGGTGGTGGAACTGGGCGTGAAGGTCGCGATCTGATTACGGACCATCCAGGCGGGGCCAGCGAGCCCCTTGCCCTCTACATCCACTGGCCGTTCTGCCTAGCCAAATGCCCGTACTGCGACTTCAACTCGCATGTGCGCGACGTTATTCCCCAGGCACGATTCGCGGCCGCCCTGCGCGCCGAACTGGCGCATGAGGCGGAACGGCTTGGCCGGCGGCGGCTGACCTCCATTTTCTTTGGTGGCGGCACGCCGTCGCTCATGGCGCCCGATACGGTGGCCGCCCTGATCCAGGACGCAACCACCCTGTTCGACCCGGAACCCGGACTTGAAATCACGCTGGAGGCCAACCCCACCAGCGTCGAAGCCGGGCGCCTGAACGGCTTCGCGCAGGCCGGGGTCAACCGTGTCTCGCTGGGGGTGCAGGCGCTGGACGACGACGCCCTGCGCTTTCTGGGCCGGGAACATTCCGCTCCACAGGCCCTGGCGGCGCTGGAAACCGCCCGCGCCCTGTTCCCGCGCGTGACCTTTGACCTGATCTACGCCCGCCCCGGCCAGAGCCTTGCCGCATGGCGGCGCGAACTGCGCACCGCGCTGGACCTGGTGGCGGATCATGTCTCGCTCTACCAGTTGACGATAGAACCGGGCACGAAGTTCGAGGCCCTGTACCGCTCCGGCGCGTTCGCCCTGCCCGATGACGACACCGCCGCCGCCCTGTACGAAGCCACCGCCGACATTACCCATGCCCATGGGCTACACGCGTATGAAGTGTCGAACTACGCCCGCCCCGGCCATGAAAGCCGCCATAACCTGACCTACTGGCGGTATGGCGACTATCTGGGCCTGGGCCCCGGCGCACACGGGCGAATCAGCCTTGATGGCGCGCTGTATGCCACCCGCCGCCACCGCGCGCCCGAACCCTGGGCCGAACGGGTGGAGCGCACAGGCACTGGCCAGACCACGCAGGAGGCGCTGGCCCCCACCGAACGCGCGCGTGAAATGCTGCTGATGGGCCTGCGCGTGCTCGAAGGCGTCAATCTGCAACGCTTTGCCACACGCACGGGGCTGAAACTGGCGGAAGCCGTGGACCCCACCATTCTGGCCGCCGCGCTGGAAGAAGGCTACCTGACCCTGGACCCCACACCGGCACAGGCACAGGCACAGGCACAGGCCGCTACGGCCAGCCACACAACCACCCCAAGCCCGCATGACCCCAGCACGCCAAGCCCGAGCACGCGCGCACAAGCCAGCATGCCAACCGGCCTGCATACCGCCCCGAACAATGGCACAGAAACCGCGACCGGCGCGGCAGGCGGCACAGGCACAGGCACAGGCACAGGCACAGGCACAGGCACACCTCCCCCCAGCCTGCACGCAGCGCAAGTCCTGCGCGCCACCCCGGAAGGACGCCTGCGGCTGGAGGCCCTGCTGGCAGCCCTGGTGCTTTAGCCGGGACCCGGACCCGCGTTATCCGCCCGCCTGCCCTATGCCACGGCACGGACTGCCCCTATGCTGGGTGCATGCTGAACCTTATCAAGCTTGTTGTCGGCGTTGCATCGCTTGAAGAGCTGGCCGCGCGGCAAAAACTCCCACACAACACCCGCCGGATCGACGGCCACGCCGAACCGCTGCCGGTGGTGCATACACGCAGCTTTCCCCGCCAGGCGGAAACCCTGCTGGCGGGCGGTTCGCTTTACCGCGTCATTGGCGGGCTGATCCTGTGCCGGCAGGAACTGCGCGATATCCGCACCGAAACGCGCGAAGATGGCACGAACGGCACGCTGCTATTGCTTGCCCCCCGGATCATCCCGGTAGAACCCCGCCCCATGCGACCGTTCCAGGGCTGGCGCTACCTCAATGCCGCAGATGCCCCACCAGACCTGACCCATGCCGCGACAACGGCTCCGCTACCCACGACGCTGCTCAGGGAACTGACCCAACTGGGCCTGTAAACGGGCCATGCCCCGCACGGCCCGTTACCGTGTGCCGCAGGGTCTGGAAAAAACTGTAAAAAAGATGCGTCTTGGCGCTTGACGCTCCCGCCAAACCTCTCTAAACGAAGCGTCAACACAGCCTCTGTCCCGTTCGTCTAGAGGCCTAGGACACTGCCCTTTCACGGCGGCAACACGGGTTCGAATCCCGTACGGGACACCACTGATTTACCGGGTTTTTAAAAAACCATCCCCATAAATCTCTGGTTTTTTGCATCGTTTTTGCACCATCGCAAGACGCATGCTGCTGTGTCATCAACACTGATGATGCTCTCTTTCCAGCCAGGTCGGCGGCAAACGCGCATAAATTCGCCCAGCGGCAAAATTCTCCCCAGAGCGGGTCCCCCGCCACAGGCCCCAACCCGATACGGCGCGTAAGGTGGCCGAATAACCGCATGCGACCGGCAGACCTGCCCGACTGCCGCGCTGGCACGATGCCGGTTCAATGAAACAGCCACCAGGACATGATAGCTGGCTGTTATCCTGACGGCCGGCAATGGCAACCTCAAGCAAAGACGAGCCACACCGTCCGTCGGCGGCATGAACAGCAAAAAGACGTCTGGATACCGTGGCTTTTCTAATAGCCGCCTGCGGAATACCTTCAGCCCCGGCCTCGCCCCCGCCATCATGCAGCGTCAGCAAGCATAACCACCACGTACAACGGGCCCCGATGCGGTCATCGCCACCGAGGGTGTTAACCTGGCTCCGGCGCCTGTGGTCAATCCTCCGGACCCGTCCTTGCACATGCCGCGCCCGGATCGGCAATATTCCTTGACCCCATCAGAGGAAACACACACCCGCTTCTGACTGAATCGGGCATAAGCACCATCCGATCGTGGCAGGGCCATGCCACGTTCACCTGCGCGCTGTCGTCGCCGCAGAATATGAGCCCGCAGGCAATTAATTGCTGTTTGGTCTCGTTGGAGCGGCGCATGTTTTAACACACGTTACCGCGCAGGAGAGCCTCCATGACAGCCACGTTCGATTCCAAAACCATCACCCATGAACTGGAAACCGACATCCTTGTAATCGGTGGTGGCACAGCGGGTCCCATGGCGGCCATCAAGGCGCGCGAGCGTAACCCCGCATTGCGCGTCGTGCTTATGGAAAAGGCGAACGTCAAACGCTCGGGCGCAATTTCCATGGGCATGGACGGGCTCAACAACGCCGTGGTGCCCGGACATTCCACACCCGAGCAATACGTTCGTGAAATTACCGCCGCCAATGACGGCATTGTCGAACAGGCCAATGTGATGGCCTACGCGGAACGCAGCTTTTCGATGATCGAGTATCTCGACTCACTGGGAGTAAAGTTCGAGCGTGACGACACGGGCGACTACAACGTACGCAAGGTACACCATATGGGCAGCTATGTGCTGCCCATGCCCGAGGGACACAATATCAAAAAATCCCTTTATCGGACACTGCGCCGACTACGCGTGGAAATTACCAACCGCTTTATGGCAACGCGCCTCTTGCTCTCGCCTGACGGGAAGATCGCAGGGGCCATCGGGGTCAACACACGGACAGCGGAATTCGTGGTTATTCGCGCCAAGGCCGTCATTCTGGCTTGCGGAGCAGCGGGGCGCCTTGGCCTGCCGGCCTCGGGCTATCTGTTCGGCACTTACGAAAACCCGACAAACTGCGGTGATGGCTATGCCATGGCCTTTCATGCCGGAGCCGCGCTCACCAATCTGGAATGCTTCCAGATCAATCCGCTGATAAAGGATTACAACGGCCCCGCCTGCGCCTATGTGACCGGTCCGTTCGGTGGTTATACCGCCAACGCCCGAGGGGAACGCTTTATCGAGTGCGACTACTGGAGCGGGCAAATGATGCTTGAGTTCTACAACGAACTTCATGGCGGACGTGGCCCCGTCTACCTCAAGCTCGACCATCTTGCCGAGGAGACGATCAGCACCATAGAGACAATCCTGCATACCAACGAACGGCCAAGCCGCGGTCGTTTTCATCATGGGCGGGGCACCGATTATCGCCAGCAGATGGTGGAAATGCATATTTCGGAAATCGGTCTGTGTTCGGGGCATAGTGCGTCGGGTGTGTGGGTGGACGAACGAGGGCGCACCACGGTGCCCGGGCTGTACAGCGCCGGTGACATGGCGAGCGTGCCCCACAACTACATGCTGGGCGCGTTCGTGTGCGGCGCCTACGCGGGGGAAAGTGCTGCCGATTACTGTGCACAGACCGAACTTGCCAGAACAGATCCCGACTTTATCGCTCAGGAACAGCAGCGCGTGCTCGCACCGAGCCGGCGTGACAATGGCCTGACGCCCTACGAGGTCGAATACAAGATCCGTCGCATCGTGAATGACTATCTCCAGCCCCCCAAGGTTACGCAGAAAATGCTGACCGGGCAGCAACGACTGCGCGAGATTGCACACGATCTGGACAGTCTGGTCGCCCGCGATCCTCATGAGCTGATGCGCGCCATGGAAGTACATTCCATTCTGGACTGTGCGCTGATGGCGACGGCTGCCTCCCTCTTTCGTGAAGAAAGTCGCTGGGGCCTGTATCATTACCGGGTCGACCACCCCGAACGAAACGACCAGGACTGGTTCTGTCACACGCTGCTTACCAAAGCAGCCGATGGCGGCACACACAGCACAAAACGTCCCGTAAGTCCGTATATCGTAGATATGCCCAAGGAAGATTCAAACGCCTACGATCGGCTGCGTATTCCCCAGCTATCCTCGTAACGCGGATCGAATGCGATCGCAGCCGTAAGATCCAAACTGCCTAAATCTTTTGATGAAAGATCGATCATGTCACTTGCGAGTTTTGCCACCAGTGTTCCCGTGACTGTGGATACGGAAAAATGCATTGCGGACAAAGGGTGTACGGCTTGCGTGGACTCATGCCCGCTGGATGTGCTGGCTATCGACCTCACGCAGGGCACCGCCTACATGCGTTATAATGAATGCTGGTATTGTCTGCCGTGCGAGGCTGACTGCCCGACCGGCGCAGTCGCCGTATCCATTCCCTATCTGCTACGGTGAGAGGTCATGAGCATTTTTGAAACAGACACTGAAGATCTCGACATCCTGTTCGACCAGCTTGAACACCCCGATGCCACAACCCGGCGCGTGGCCATTCTGGCCCTGGCCGATTGCGGCCATGAGGACGCCGCCGCCCCCCTGATCCGCCGCCTGAACGATATCGAGCCTGATCTGCGCGCGGAAGCGGCCAAAGCGCTGGGCAATTTCCATCTGACCTGCGTGGCACCGGCTTTGGTGCAGGCGCTGCACGATCCTGTCGCCGCTGTACGCGAGGCAGCCGCCACGGCCCTGCCGGACGTGGTGACACAGCAGCACGAACAGGTTCTGCTGGCCGCGGCAGTCCACCCGACGCCGTTCGTTCAGGCCGTTGCGTTGCGGGCTCTTATTCCACTGCGCACACCTGCCGCCTTTCCTGTCGCCGCCGCCGCCCTGACCGGCACGCCCGACACCGCACCAGACACCGGGAGCGATACCGGGACCGATACCCGCCGGGCCGCTGCCGCGTTACTGGGCTGGCTGCGCACAGAGGCCGCCGGTGCATTGCTTGTCCAGGCCGCACGCACGGACCCGGACAGCGAGGTGCGCCGCACTGCAATCGGCGCATTGACAGATGGCCCGGACGTCGAAGCCACGATCCGGCATGCCCTGTCGGACCCGAGCTGGCATGTGCGCGAAGTGGCCGC
Source organism: Acetobacter sp. (assembly GCF_047723915.1). Classification (GTDB taxonomy): domain Bacteria; phylum Pseudomonadota; class Alphaproteobacteria; order Acetobacterales; family Acetobacteraceae; genus Acetobacter. Next base: position 18,823 of record NZ_JBDOBQ010000021.1, read on the forward strand.
CCAACGCGCGGGGCGGCTTGGACTGCGTGCCGCATTGCCCGAACTGGCACAGGCCATGACAGATGACTACTGGCAGGTCCGCGTCAAAGCGGCGGCGGCCCTGGGACAGCCCGGCCTGACTGAAGCCATTCCGATACTGGCACCAGCCCTTTCATCCCCTATCAGCACACTCCGCAAGGAGGCAGCAGCCGCCTTGGGGGCGATCGGTGACTCAGCCGCAGTACCCTTGCTTGAAGAGCTCGTGAATGATCCCGATCCCGAAGTACGCAAGCTGACCCGCAAGGCACTGGCGGAGCTTGCTCGTATAACCTGAATTTCAGTCCCCGGCGTTCAGCGCATGGTCCAGCTTACACCGTCACGCACGCCAAGCTGGGCCATATTCGGATCGATGGCTTATGGGAGACCCATAGCGGCTGTAACAGTCCCAGCCGCGTAACGGGTTTACAGATTGCTTTCAATTCCCATACCCAGACGTTTGAGAACGGCAGGGGCCAGAATGATCATCTGCTTTCCCTCTCGACCCAATACACCCTTTTTAAGAAAGCGGCTCATGCTCGCTGTCACCCACTGTCGCGTGCTGCCAATCAGCATACCCAGTTCCTCATGCGACAGATGGTCCGGCAACACACGACCGTCGGCGCTGAGTTCTGCAAGGTTAAGCAGCACCTGCGCAAGCCGTTCGATGGCCGAACGCGTGGCAAGCATCTGCAAAAGGGCTGAATAACACCGCCCTTTATGGGCCAGGGCATGAACCAGGGCCAGCGCGAAAGCCGGGCATTGCAGGGTCATTTCACGCGCTGCCTGGGCGGACAGATATAACGCCTCGACTGGCTCCAGGGCCTCCCCCGACCATATATGGCGACCGCCGCTGAAAATTTCCGGTCCACCCACAAAATTACCGGGCGGCCACATTGCCAGCGTAATCTCGCGCCCGTTAGGGCCTGCGTAATACGTACGCACACTACCGCTACGGATAATGAAAATACCACCATGCGGATCTCCCTGCCTGAACAGGGTGTCGCCCAATTTAAACGTGACCTGTTTCCCGGCCTGGAACAGCAGGTTTCTTTCAGACTCTTTCAGCGCTTCCAGAATATACGGTTCACCCTGAAGATCGGGAATGGCCTCGTACAACGCCATTGCCCGATACGGCCTGCCTGACTGTAAACGACGCGGCATCAGTGTTCCTGTACTGCATGAGGCAATTCCACCTCAACATCCTGATGGAACCGGGCGAAAGCGCGGGTCGCGCTCCAGAACAGCAAAGCGGCCAGAACGCTGCCAGCCGCCGCCACGAAGGCACTGGCCTGCGAAAGCGCACCGGGGCCAGAAAACTGCCGGGCGAGCAAAGCGCTTGCCAATGGGCCAAGACTCATGGCCAGCAGATTGACAATAGCCGTGTAGAGAGCCGTGACACGCCCCAGAATGGCAGGCGGCACAATGTCCTGAAGCAGACCGGGCGCAAGGCCCCACACAAAGCTGGAAAAAAAGAAGAAAATGGCGCAGACCACCATCGATGTCACACTGTCCGTCACCAGACTCAAGGCCAGACCCGACAGGCTCATGCCTATGGCGGCAATCAGCGCAACCAGCATCTTGCTTCCGGCAACGCCACGCCGCGCATAAAAATCCGCCAGAACGCCGCCGGTCAGGGACCCGGCGGGGCCGACCACAAGTGCCAGCCCCCCCATGGTCTGCCCCACCTCCACCAGAGACCAGTGATACTGGCGGACGAAAATCAACGGAATCCAAGCCGAAAGAGCGTAGCTCGCAAAACAGATCGCGGTGAACCCGACATGATGAAGTGAGAGCAGAACCGGCTTTTCACGATACAATGCAACAAGGGGTTTGATATCCAGCAGGTGCGCATTCTGCGCCACGCTCTCCGAACGCCTGACCCGGATGAACGCCACGATCACGGCAGTCGGCAGCCCGGCCAGACCGGCGAAAATCAAGGTCATCCGCCATGGATGCAGCGCCCCGACAACAGGTACCCACGCGGAAATATCCTGCGCATAGCGGGTGACGATACTCGCCAAAAAGCCCGACGCGGCACTCCCCACAAATAATCCTGTCGCAAAAACAGCCAGTGGCAGGCCGCGTTTTTGTGGGGGGAAGCAATCCCTCATGACCGATGTTGCCCCCGGCAGCAGGGTAGCTTCCCCAACACCGACCAGCACACGGCAGAGAAACAACTGCGCAAAATTCTGGCTGACGCCGCAGAGTATCGTCGCGACACTCCATACAAAAATGCCGCCCGCGATCACCAGACCACGTTGGCGCGTATCGACAAAATAGGCGACCGGCAGCCCGAACCCGGCGTAGAACACCGCGAACGAAAAACCTTGTAAAAGGCTAAACCGGACGTCGCCAATCATCAGGTCGGCTTCCATCGGGGCTGCCAGAACACCCAGAACCCCACGGTCCAGAAAAGACAGTGCATACGCAAACGACAAGACAATGCACACCAGCCACGCCGTACGAGCGGTCGGTCGTGTGTGAGTGATGGTCGCCCGGTGCCTGTCAGTATCCTGCGCCGCGTACAATGCGTGATCCGTTTCCATGTTACTTACAGCTCCGCCAGGAATTTTCTGAAATCTTGCTCCATGCTCCAGGCGGGCAAGCATGGATAACGGCCAATCACGACCAGACCGCCTTGTGTCTCGATATCGGTTTTTACAAGCGAATGCCTCGTGCCGGCCTTCTGCACGACGCTGTAATACGCATCGCCTCGCAAACGCACCACGCCTTTCACACGCACGACCTCCGGCACAAAATCCGTGAGCCAGCGCTCGATCTGTGAACGATCCATCGGGAAAACGCCGTCTTGTGTCTCTGGCGTCCAATACCAGTGCCAGAACGGTGGCCCCCGACCGGCGGTCGGCTCCGTTGCCTCGCAATGAAACGCCGTGTGCGTCGATCCTGGGCGATGGTCCAACGCGGTATCGCTGTCAGCAAGAGGCGCGAAACAGGCATGATCCTCCACACCCCCCAGGACGATATGCGCGCACTCGACCCCCAACGCCCGCAATGCGTCCAGCGTTTCATTATACACATGCACCGGAGCTATATCGACATGACTCATCATGATGCGATCCGCCCGCGCAACCTGTCGCCGCACCGTGTCATGGAGATAACGATCTTTTAAAAGATTTTGAAAATCCAGAGCATTTACAACCGTAACAACCGCTCCAGGTGTTACGTTATTTTCAAGCGTTACGATTTGCGCTGTCTTGCGCGGGTCTGATACACCGCTGGTTTCAACAAGAATTCGCTGCATATCCGGAGCGACTGCCTGCAACCGTGCGAGCGCTCCGCCAAGATCGTCGCCCATCGTGCAACAGACACAGCCATTGGTAAGACCGATAACGTCGCCACCGCGGCTGGCTATCAGCGTCTCGTCAATATTCAATGCGCCAAAATCATTGACGATGACGCCGGTTCTGGACTCACTATCCGTCATAAAGCGGTTGATGGCTGCGGTCTTTCCCGCCCCCAGAAATCCGCCAATAATATGGACAACAGGCTTCACGCGGCATCCGCCGGGAAATACTGCCCCGAAAAAAGAGTTCCGCGCACGGCTATCGTGCGTAAATCCACAGCCGGTTCCTCAAACGGGTCGGCATCCAGCACCGCCATATCGGCGAATTTGCCGATTTCCAAACTCCCCACAAGATGATCGAGGTGCAAGGTATAGGCCGCCCCGAGCGTAACGGCCCGCAGAGCGTCATGCACCCCTATCGCCTCCTCCACGCCAAGCACGCGCCCTCCTGCTGTCAGGCGCTCAACAGCGCACCATGCGGTGAAAAGAGGGGCCAGCGGGGTAACCGGTGCATCGGAATGCAGAGCCAGCGCGATACCGTGATCGAGCGCAGTGCGGGCAGCATTCATCCGTTTGGCGCGTGGCAGGCCAAGCGTCTTTTCCACATGCTGGTCACCCCAGTAAAAAATATGATTGGAAAACAGGTTACAGCAGAGCCCCAGTGCGGCGATACGCCTGAACAGGGCTGTGTCGGGCAACTGGCAATGCTGAAGCGTGTGGCGATGATCGGGGCGGGGCAGCCGGCTCAGAACCCTGCCCAATATCGTGACGGCAAGTTCCGTTGCCTCATCACCATTGGTGTGAATATGTAGCTGCACACCCGCTCCATGGAGACGTTCCACAATCTCCTCAAGCTGGGCGGGGGCTACGTACCAAAGTCCGTTCGGCGCGCCGTTATAGTAACCCGGCCAGCGCAGTCGGGCTGTAAAACCCTGGATCGAGCCGTCAAGAATAAGTTTGACCGCTCCAAAATAGAGTTTTTCATCTGAAAAACTTTTGACCTCATTCAGCCGTTCCAGCGCCTTGTCACCGGGATACAACAGGGCACCAAGAGCCGGCACCATACGCAGGGGGATCGTTCTGTCCTGCGCCGCCGCACGGTAGGCTGCGACCGTCGCGTCTGACATGTCCGAAAACAGATCGGCCGCCGTCGTTACCCCCGCCCGCCGCGCAATGCGCGAAAAGGCCTGAATGTCAGACAGCCCCAGCGCCTGCGAAAAGGCGCTTTCACCCACAACACGCTGGGCACGATTGATCAGTTCCGGCCCCGTCAATTCGCCAGTGGCGCTTCCATCCGACTGTCGGAACACGCCATCCACATCGGATGTGTCCGTAATTCCAATCCGGGACAGAACAACCGAGTTCACTGTAATGATATGCCCCGAAGCGTGGGTCACAATAATCGGTCGGGTGTCTGACACATGATCGAGATCGACCCGCGTCAATCGACTGTCGGGCAGATAGATCGGGTCGAACCCCCACGCGCCGATCACATCGCCACGGGTCTCAGCCGCTCCCTGTCGCAGCGCATTGAGCACGGCCACTTTTGTTTTGAGGCCAGGATGTATACGCCCGTCCGGGCCCTGCCGATCAAAAAAACCCAGGTAAATATAGGACCATGCACGACCTTCCATAAAATGGCAGTGCCCTTCGACAAAGCCCGGAATTAGAACAGAGTTCTCAAAGCGCCTGTCGATTACGGCGTCCTGCGGACAATCCTCCGCATCGCCAACGGCCAAAATACGTCCGTTCTGGTGCACCAGATGGGTCGCTACCGGGCGCCGATCATCCATCGTGTAGATGCGGCGCGCGATTAACACTGTTTTCTCGTCCATATAGCCCTCATATACCCAACAGCACGCCAGACGCGTTCGGGCACCCAGATCAGACAGTTCCACCGCCAGACAGATAATATCCTGACGGTGGAACTTTACAGTTTACAGCTTGTAGGTGAACTCGCCGCCGAACATAGCCGGGTCGGCAAGCTGACCATAAAAAACCTCGCCAGTCGCAGAGGGCGTGATACCCACGTAGTATCTCTTGTCGAGCATGTTGTGCCCCCAGAAGCTCAAATCCCATTTCCCGGATTCGGGGCGAATGCCGATATGACCGTTCAGGACACCATAAGGTTTGACAAGCGTATATATGGACTCGGTCGGGTCTGAGTAGAAGCGCGATCTGTAGCTATAATCGGCCCCCACATAGAACAGGATGCGGCTCCAGAAATCTCCGCTATTCCGGGTAAGACGCCTTACTGGAACCGTATAGTCGAGACCGGCCGTGAGATTCCACTTAGAATTCAGCGGGATCTGATTGCCGGTCAGGCTGTAAACCGACTTGACGTTCGCGGACTCAGCCGGCTGGGTGGAATTGGCGAAGTTCGCATAGAACGCATCGGTATAGGACGCGGACACGCGCCCTTCCAGCCCGGGCAGAATGACACCGCGCGCATCAACCTCGAAACCACGAGAAACGACGTGCGGCGCATTGATAAGATAGGAGATTACCGAATTGGTGGTCGGCAGATAATACCCGCCGCTAGTAATGTAATTATGAACATTGTTCCAGAAGGCGGCTGTATTGACAAGGAGCCGTTTGTTGAAGAACGCATTTTTCACGCCGAATTCGAACATGTCGTTCAGTTCCGGCTTGACGGTCGTTTTCATGCCTTGAGACGTATTCAGATTGGCAATATTGATACCGCCGTCCCTGACGCCGCGGCTATAGGTCGCATACAGCAACGTGGTCTCGACCGGGCGGTACACAAGGCTCAGGCTGCCACTGGGCTGAACCTGGCTGTAGGACGCGGAATAGCTCGTGGGTGCTCCCAGAATGCTTTTGGCCAGGGTTTCGCCAAGCGCATTCGACGCCACGATCTGCGACGAATACCCACCCGATTTATTGACATATGAAACACGCACGCCGCCTTCGAGCGAGAGTTTTGGCGTAATGCGGTATTTCAGTCGGGCATATCCTGCGACGTCGTTCGTAATAACGTTGTCATGGGCGAGAAGAGTTCCGCCACTCAGCGAGTCGTAATAGACATTGTGCGCATAAGGGGTGCCATAGAGATAATATTGCGCACCCTGATAGGTAAGGGCATTGCGGATATAATCAGGCACTTCCTCATACATATAGAATATGCCGGCTGAAAACTGGAGCGGCCGGTTTGTGGGCGAAGAAATCTTGAGTTCCTCCGTCGCGTGCTGTTCGTAAACCTGGTTGTTGCCGGCAGACATGGTCTTCAATCCCGGGATTGTTCCCAGACCACCCGAAAAGCCGTTTTTCGGGTACCAGAACCATGTATGCCACGCCGCGATATTTTCCAGCGTCCACGAACTGGGCAGTTGATAGGTCGTGTCGAGCGAGACGCCGAACGTCTGCTGACGCACGCCCTGGCTGCCCGTTGCGGGACCACTCACAAGCATGTCGCGTATCTGATGGGCCGGAACCGGGTTTCCACCGGCCGCAGCGGATCTTTCAGCAAACGTGCCGCTGACAGGCGCACCGTTGGCGTAGTGAGTCAGGGTGTTCGTCAGAACCGAGACGCAGCAGCTTTCACGCAGGTCCGAATAATCCGCGATCAACCGGATCGTCAGTGCATCGGTCGGCTTTGCCAGAATCTGCCCCTTAACCCCAAGGTCATGGTAGTCGTGATAGTCGCGGTTGGTGACGACGTTTTTCATATACCCGTCGTGATTGATCGAGAAACCGGAGAGACTGTAAGCAACCTTGTCGCTATGACCGACCGCCCCCGTTGCCCGAAGGCGGACATTCGCGGTATTATAGCTGCCGTAATCGCCGGTAATGCTATATTGCCGGGTAAAAGACGGCGCCAGCGTATTGATGTTGATGACGCCGCCATCATTGTCGACGCCCCCGCGCGTTGCCTGCGGGCCCTTCAGGACTTCGATTTCCGACAGATCGCTGATATCGCCGATAACGGCGCCGGGCCGCGTCTGATAGACACCGTCGATATAAACCGTTGTCCCGTTTTCCAGCCCGTCCTGCGCGGTCGAACTGAAATTGCCGAGCCCGCGAACATTGATAGCCACGTTACGCGGATTTGTGATCTGCATCGAAACGGAAGGCAGAAGTTTTGTTGCCTGTAGCAGGTTCGTGATCTGGTTTGCCTGGAGATCCTTCGCGGTAACGGTCGTCACCGCAATGGGATCATCCTGGCGCGCAAGAACCTGCCGTCGCGAGAGCGGGATAGACGCATGCACCGTCAGTTGCTCGGCGTCCTTGGCCGTTATTGCGGTTTTTCGAGATTTCGCCGCAGTTCGCGCCGCCGCCGATTGTGACGCCGGGGTAGCATGTTTTGCGGGCTTGGCCTTGTCACCGGCATGCAGGCCGCGCCTGGATGCTGCCTCCGCACCATGAAAAGGTACAAGGACGATAAGCGCAAAACCGTAAAGGGGAATACGGCTTATACCTGCTCCAGAGAAACGCCTGGTCCAGATCGGCGGCAATCGAGTCTTATTGTGGAGCATATCAGCCTCTAAAATACGAGATATTGTGAGGCCGAATAAACCACGGTACATATTGGTGACACAATGATAAAATACACTTTTAATCGCACAATATGAAAATAATTATAATTCCACTGATCTGTGTTGTTTTTTTGACGATGCGATGGAGCCCACCCGGCAGGACGCCGGGATCGTTCTGGTCTGCAAACAATCGACCAGACCGGAGCAGTCCGCTCGCTCAACGCGCATGGGTCACAACTGTATCGTGTCAAAGCATGTTATGCCGAACGCATTGAACCCCATACTGCACGACACGCTACCGGACGGTTCGAAAATATCCCTGCCTGAAATGCTTCCCTGTCCTTCCACCTGTTATACCGTGTCTGGAAAGATCGGCATAAGCACTCACCGTCTCCTGAATGCCTGAACGTCTCTGAACGGGCCTGATAATCCGCACGGATCTTTTCCCGGATTGTGGATTTTTGCAGCAGTTCAACCCGATACGGACGACGCCTTACTCCATTTCCCTGCCGGACCCCGATCATGACCGTCCAACCAGCCACCCGTCGCGCACCAGCCGCGCAGCACGTGTATTCCGAAGCTGGTTTTTCACCCTTCCTGCACACCCAGGGCGCCGAGCAGGGTGCTACGCAACTGCTCAAACCGGGCATCCGCATGGCGACGGGGGCGTTCCATCGCAATCGGCAGGTCCATATGAATGCGCCCACCGTCCAGCACAACGGCGCGATCGGCCAGTAGCAGGGCTTCATCGACATCGTGCGTAACCAGCAAGACCGAACACCGATGACGTATCCATAGCTCGGAGACCAGACGCTGCATTTTCAGACGCGTGAGCGCATCCAGTGCCGCAAAAGGCTCATCCAGCATAAGAAAAGACGGCTCACGCACGAGCGCACGCGCCAAGGCGGCGCGCTGGGCCTCGCCCCCGGAAAGCGTCAGCGGCCACGCGTCAATACGGTGGCCAAGCCCGACTTCTTCCAGCACGGCAATCGCGCGATCCCGGTGGTCAGCCTTTTTTTGACCCAATACCGTGTTTTCCCAAACGCGCTTCCACGGCAGCAGGCGGCTTTCCTGAAATACGACGGACACTTCCGCCGGCCTGATCACTGAACCTTCGGTCACCGGGTCCAGCCCTGCCAGCGTCCGCAACAGGGTTGATTTTCCAGACCCGCTATGGCCCAGCAACGCCACGAATTCCCCCGGGGCAATGGCGAGGTCAAGCCTGTCCAGCACGGCTGGCCTTCCCGGAAATCTACGTGTCAGCCCGCGCACCACAACACCCGTGTCTCCACTGTGTGGTTCGTCCTGTCTGTGTGTATGGTGCCCGGACTGCGTCATATCGCTCCGCCCCTCCGGTCAGCCGGACGCCACGACAGAAGCCGGTGCTCGAGAACACGGACCGCCTGATCGGAAACAAGGCCAAGGAGGCCATAAATCACCAGCCCTACAAGGATAATATCGGTCCGCAGGAAGTCCTCTGCGTCCATCATCATGTGGCCTATGCCGCTATCGGCATTGATCTGTTCAGCGACCACCAGCATCAGCCATGACAGACCGACGGCAAAACGCAGGCCGACCAGCAGGTCCGGCAACGCGCCGGGCAAAATGACCTCGCGGATCGTGGCGATCCGTGACAGGCCCAGCGTGCGGGTCATTTCCAGCAGTTTTGGGTCGATGGAACGGATGCCTTTGTAAAGATTGAGGTAAATCGGAAACGCCGATCCAAGCGCCACAAGCGCGATTTTCGGGGTTTCGCCGATGCCAAACCATAAAATGAAAAGCGGTACAAGTGCCAAGGCCGGCAGGGTGCGCAGAATCTGCAGGGGCGCGTCAACGATGTCCTCCCCCACGCGCGACAGACCGGACAGCAGAGCCAGGCCGATACCCACGCCACAGGCAAGTGTCAGCCCTGCACCAGCACGCAACAGCGACACCCACAGGTTGCTCTGCAAGGTACCATCCTGTGTGAGCGCCCAGCCAGTCGTGAGAATCTGCACGGGGGACGCCACCAGCCGGGTTGATAAAAGCCCGGCGGAGCACGCCAGTTGCCACCCCAGCACCAGAATGATGGGGGAAACATATCGCTTTAACGTGCTGAGCCGTGGCCGCCAGAGGGATAGCCCGCTGGTCGACCGGGGCATGACCCGGGCAGTGGTCCGGACAAGGGAACCTGACATATGCGCCTTTCCTTCTGTCGCATGCACTTGCCCGGTTTGACCGGACTCCGTGGGGGATATTTTCCTACACTGTTTTTTATCGTAATATAATATACGGTGCCTGCATAGTGCATAGTTAATTTTATTCCAAATTAACACTATTATAAAACGTTAATTTTTCGCGCATCTGATTGCCTGGCCAAGCACGACCGGTCCCGCTCATGATCTGGAACGCAGCGCCCCCCTGCCGTCAGACAGAAAGCAGGGGACTCATCTCTACATCGTAATTTTATTCAGCGACGAAATGACTATTCAGTGTAAAACGATAACGCTCCGGGCGAATAAAAAAGACAGAGCATTCAGCCGGCGTATTATTCGTGAAGAACGAAACCCGTTCCATTCGTAACAATGCTGTTGTGTCAGAAATCTTCAGTAAACAGGCCAGTTCATCGTCCGCGGCTTGCGCGCCAAGGGTCAGATGAACCCGATCCAGGGACTGCCCGAAAAACCGGTTGAACAATACGTATGTTGGCGTGCGGTCTGCCTCGGCGCGTGGAATATCGGCAAATTGTGCCGGTAAAAAGCTGCGTCCTACGGCGATTGGTTCTTCGCCGATCAGGTGGAGTCTTTCGAGGAAGAGACACGCCCCACCATGTCCCAGTATTGCCCCGATCGGTCCGGGCGGCGTCCTGATCTCGAACCTCAGCAAACGCATGCGCGCATCAAAACCCTGCAGACACAGCGATTCATGGAAACTACGCAGGGTATCCAGTTCGTAACGCACGTCACGCCCGATAAGATACGTTCCTTTTCCCTTGCGCTGCTCAACCAGACCACTTTCAACCAGTACGGTCAGCGCCTGCCTTACCGTTACCCGGCTGACCGAAAACCTCTCTCGAAGCTCCGCTTCGGACGGCAGTTTTCCGGTGCGCTCAAACAGGCCTTCAGCAATATCCTGCCGCAGTTGCATGGCGATCTGGCGATAAAGAGGCGTGGCGTTTTCCCTGACAAGTGGCATGCGATTTCATAAACTCCTTTTAATTCAAATGGTTATCATACTTTTACGCGCATGACACAAATGCCTGACGGTCTGTGACTTGCCGTACATGTATTAGCTTGTATTATCACCTTGCCATGGTCAGCCCTGCGGACGAAAAACGCGCTTTCTCTGCCAGGTCCGCCCCCTCCCTGACGCGGGAGCACAGTTTACGCCACCTGGAAGGGTTACGCATGGATAACATCACCCCGCCCACGTCTGTCGCTATTACCGCTCCGTCCGGTCTGAGCGATTATGTTCATTCCCTTCCGTTTCTCGGTCGCGTCAGCCTGGACCGCAAACAGCTTTATGCAGGGGAATGGACCGAACTTGTGCTGACGTACGAAATTGGCGGCGTAGGGCTGGCCGATGGCGCATGGCTGAAGCTGGCATTCAAATTCTATTCGGACTGGGCTTTGTTCCAGACGTCCGACCCTCGTGCTGCAAATTATGTTTCCGCCGAATATCATGCCACCTCCCTGCGGCACGGCCAAAGCCCCTCGACCGTGCAGGCCCTTAAGGTGCGCTTTGATCAGAAGGGCCATGAGCGTCCTTTCCAGAAGGCCGTGATCATTGACATTGTGGATGGTTATCTCAATCCCGGCGACCGGATCGTCATCCGCCTTGGCGATCGCCGACAGGGCGGGGCCGGCACGCGCGTGCAGACCTTTGTGGAAAAAAACTTTCGCTTCAGGATGTTCATCGATCCGCTAGGCAGTTCCAAATTTGCCGAGGTTCCGGGCGACTGCGTGCTGGACATCGTGCCCGCAACCCCGGCCGCGTTGCACCCGATCGCGCCCCGTCTTGTGGCCCCGCAACACCGTTTTGATATGCGCCTGAGACTGGACGACATATGGGGGAACACGGTTGAAAATCTGCACGCGACCGGACGTCTGGTCCTGACGGCGCCGAGCGGCAGGGAGCGCTGCCTCGATGTCAGTTTTACCGGTTCCGGGTGGGCCGTCGCCCTCCTGCAGGGCGTGCAACTGGACGAAGCCGGTGAATGGCGGCTCACAGCCAGCCTGGATGAGTCCCCAGTTGCCCCGATTACCGCCTACGTCACCGTCGATACACAGGAAGATGGTCTCAGCGTTTTCTACGCTGATCTGCACGTTCATTCACACGATACCGTCGGCACGAACGATACTGACTATAACCTCCGTTATGGCAGGGATGTGGCCGGGCTGGACGTGCTGGGCTATACGGTGAACGACTTCAACGTGACCGAAGAAAAATGGAATGAAGCGGTCAGGATTATCTCCCACCTGAACCAGCCGGGGCAGTTTGTCTGTTACCCGGGAACCGAATGGTGCGGTAACTCCGCTGTAGGAGGGGACCGTAATGTCGTGTTTTTACGCGATACAAAACCGCGATTTCCGTTCGATGCCCAGGGGAATTCGGTCCGCTCCTTCGAATGGAACGAGTTCACTGCGGGTACGATCAAACCCGGAACATGGCCGGTCGACCAGCTTTGGGCCGCTTACGCGGACGATCCGCAAGGCCATCTGATGATTCCGCATGTGGGCGGCAGACGCTGCATTTTTGACTGGCATCACCCCGAACTGGAACGCCTGACTGAAATTACCTCTGCATGGGGACAGTTCCACTGGAATTACATCGATGCACTGGCACGCGGGTACCGTGTCGGCGCGTCCGCCGCCAGCGATGAACATCAGGGCCGTTGCGGGGGCGGAGCGCCAGCCACCGCAGTGTTCGGCTCTCGTGGCGGTTTGACCGGCGTTCTGGCGAAAACACTGGATCGCGCAAGCATCGGCACCGCGCTAAGGGACCGGCGCACCTTTGCCACGACCGGCGAACGCAGTTTTGCGTCCCTGCGCCATGGAACGCTATGGATGGGAGAGGAAGGACAGGCCGATCCCGATACCCCGCTCAGCTATCGCCTGCTTGGAACAGCCGGCTGGGAAGAGATCAGCCTCTTTGATGCTGAGCGTTGCATCTGGCAGCGTAATCTGCACACGGAAACCGGCTTGTCCCCACGACAGATCCGTATTCGCATCGGGGGTGCGCGCATCAAGGACCGCTATCGTGCGGCCTATTGGCGCGGCGCCATCGAGATCACCGGTGCGGCTATCCTGGATGTCGCAACGGTTGGTTTCGATCATCCTGAGCAGACCGCATGGCGCGAGGATGCCACGACTGTTCGCTTCACCACCGCCACCCATGGCGATACAGACGCGATTGAACTTACGCTTTCCGCGCTCGAAGACGTTCGCATTCAAATCAATGCCGATCTGTCCGGTTACACCAAGGTCGGGGACCCACTACAGCCTCCGGCTCACACCGCCTGCCCCACCGTAAGCCTTGAAACATCGGGGCAGGACCTCCTGACCAAAGGCGGGGTTGTGCTTGATATTCCCGGCGTGGAACTTCGGCTTGCTGTCGAGCGTGTTACCGGGAGCGAGCTTCCGCGCGATATTGCCGGAACAATACAATGGACTGCCCTGAATCTCCGCCCCGGTTGCGACCATGCCCTCTTTCTGACAGCGCGCCAACGTGATCAGTCACGTGTCTGGACATCTCCGTTATTTCTGACCTTGTAAAACTACAGAGCAAAATACCCCACAGGAAAGGCGCACGCAAAATAGTCGTGTGCACTGCCCATAACATCATGGGGTGTCTCACGCTGTATTTGGAAAATGGTGTTCGTCGAGCTGAAATACATCGGGCATTCTCCACCCGCTCCATCCTGTAGAATGCACTTCAGAACTGGACCGGTGTGTCACTGTCAGACCGGTATCCTTTCTGCATCAGCGACAAAGAGACTTTGCAACCGCCTGTGACGTTGCTTCTTGTCTTGATTTTTCGACGGCACGCCAAAATATAACGAAAACAAAGCGTTGAATTTTATTTTACGTATTTACAACGAAAATAGAGTGTGCATTATGTAAATTAATAATTTTCTGGTATATTTATTTTTTAAGCACAAAACAGGCTGTATGAACTCAGCGCGCTGACGACTGCACGTCCCGAGTTTCAGGCTCCGTCCTGCGGCCTGCGTGATGAACTGGAAAGTTCGGATACATCTGTCATGGGCTGCTTATGGTGTAGCCGGCAAAGGAGGTCTGAAGGTGCTGTCAAGACGGAGTTTGGGAAAACTGGCACTGACGCAGGGCGTGGTCGCACTCCTGGGTCGTACTGCCATGGCGCAGGGCCGGGTTGTCAGCATCGGGTACCAGAAATACGGCACCCTGATTCTGCTCAAGGAAAAGGGGTTTCTTGAAGAAGCCCTCAAGCCTAAAGGTGTCTCCGTGCAATGGGCGCAGTTTCCTGCCGGCCCGCCGCTGCTACAGGCTTTGATTGGCGGAACGCTGGATTTTGGCGGCACAGGCGACCTGCCTCCGGTCTTCGCACAGGCCAGTTCTCCCGACGCGCTTGTTTATGCCGGAAACGAGACCCCTACCGGCTCGAGCGAGGCTATCATCGTCCCCGATACCAGCCCCATTCGCACGGTACGCGACCTGCGTGGCAAGCGCGTGGCAGTGACACGGGGTTCGGATGCACACTGGCTGTTACTGGCATCCCTTAAAAACAACGGCCTCAGTTTCAAGGATATAGAGGTTTCCTATCTCCTGCCTGCCGCCGCCCGCCCTGCCTTCGAAGCCGGAAAAGTGGATGCCTGGTCTATCTGGGACCCTTATCTGTCCGGGGTGAGCACTCCGGTGCGCAGCCTGGCGACGGGGAGCGACTGTGGGGGTGGAACACAGTTCTACCTGGCACGGAAAGGCTTTTTTACCGACAACCTTGACCTGTTGCATGACGTGATCGCCGCAGTGACACGGTGCGATGCATGGGCCCAGGCCAACAAACCCGATGTTGTAAAAATTCTGGCTCGCAGCACGGGGCTAGACCCGGCAGTGGTCGCGCGTTCGGTCGAAAAAATCGAATTTGGCTTTCACTATATTACCCCACAGGTCATAGCACAGCAGCAGCATATAGCGGACACGTTCGCTGCGGAGGGGCTGCTGCCCTCGACACCAAAAGTTAGCGATGCCGCTCCAAAAATCTGAACATGGGTTAAGCAGAGAGCGATTTCCAATACAGGATACAAGCATGACAACGCATACGGCTGACAAGCTGAACGTATTATGGTTTCTGCCCACCTATGGCGACGGACGGCACCTGGGTTCGACCGTTGGCAATCGCCCTGTGGATATTTCTTATCTTTCGCAAGTGGCACGCGCGGCGGATAACATCGGTTATTACGGCGTTCTCATTCCAACCGGTGTAACCTGTGAAGATAGCTGGGTTGTGGCGTCTGCCCTGGCCCCCCAGACACGGCAGCTTCGCTTTCTTGTGGCCGCCAGACCGGGTTTGATGTCGCCTACACTGTCAGCGCGCATGACCGCAACGCTGGATCGTGTGTCCGATGGCCGGCTTCTCATCAATATCGTGACAGGCGGCAGCCCAAAGGAAAATGCAGGAGACGGCTTCCTTGCCGACCACGCTGAACGTTACCAGATCACGGATGAGTTTCTGACAATCTATAACGATCTGCTGCGCGGCAAAACAGTCACACGCAAGTCACCCCATTTTGATGTGACAGACGCGTATTTGCAATTCCAGCCCGTGCAAAAGAATGGGCCTGCAATTTACTTTGGCGGTTCGTCCGATGCAGGTATTGCAGTCGCTGCACGCCACGTAGACAAATATCTGACCTGGGGTGAACCTCCGGCTCTGGTTGCAGAAAAAATCGCCAAAGTACGTCATGCGGCGGAAAAAGAAGGCCGGTCTGTCTCCTTCGGTATTCGCCTGCATGTCATCGTACGCGAAACCACGGCAAAAGCATGGGATGCGGCAGAAGATCTGATCCGGTATCTTGATGACGAAACCATTCGTCGTGTTCAGTCAACTCTGACAGACACCGATTCGGTTGGACAGGCCAGAATGCGCGCGCTGCATAATGGCAGTCGCGATGCGTTGGAAATCTCTCCCAATCTGTGGGCCGGGGTGGGGTTGGCGCGCCGTGGTGCCGGCACCGCTCTTGTGGGGGATGCTGACACGGTAATCGCACGTATTGAAGAATACAGAAATCTCGGTATCGATACGTTTATTTTCTCTGGCTACCCCCATCTTGAGGAAGCATACCGGTTTGGTGAACTGGTTCTACCCCGCCTGGATATTAAATAATTTCGTTAGAAATTTATGGGTTTTCTCAATTTTATACGCAAGGCACAGGTGTGAAACAGACGGGACATGCTCCCGTCACCCGTGTCGTATAATGCCTGCGCGCAGGGTACAGGGGTAATCCATTATGAAAAATCTTTTTTTGAAATAATGACATGCCACCTGCGCAGGCAGGGCAAGATGCCAAAGGCGAGACCGGGCAGGATTGAGCACGCGTCAGGCGCCAAAGATCCGGACCGCCTGCAATCCGGTTCGCGGCGACAGATGCAGGATAAAGCCCGGCTGGCGCGCGGTGCCCCGCGATGTGGCGGCTGGAACGCGCACGCGATGGCTCAATTCCAGCTCATCGCCATCTTCCCATTCCACAGCAAAAACATGACGGCGCCAGGAAAGAGAAGCTGATATCTCTTGAGAGACATGGTGATATTGTAAGGCCACCTTATCCTGTCGGGCGATCTGGCGCCCCGCGCCTATGATCATGGTCACGCCGGCTGCGACCATGGCGACATGCCCGACATGGCGAAACAGACGGTCATGCAGGTAAGGCAGCAGGTAACGGATCAAAACCGATGACAGAATTGCCGCCGTGGCAACCACCACCCCGGCCGTCATTGCCCTGACACTCAGCAGACCGAATACGGCATAAAGAATAATCTTGAGTATATGAAGCAGGATTTCGTTGGCGGCCCGGGTCGCGACGATTTCCTCTTTTCGCAGGCCAAGCCGATAATAAAAGCCGTTGAACAGCAGACCGACCGCCCCCGTAAAGCCGGAAATAAACCCGGCGGCCGCCCCCAATAGATGCAGGCTTACGGGACGGACCGGTCCTGTATTGCCCTGCATACGGACCGGACGGAAAAGGAGCGGTAAATTACCAACCAGAAACAGCCCCAAGAGCAGCGAAAGATAGACCGGATTCACACGGCTGAGCACCCATGTGCCCAGTGCGGCAAACGGCAGCGCCGTCGGGGCAAAATGGCGGACCACATCCCACCGTATGACCTTCCGGAACGACAGAATGCGTGCCGCCGAACTCGCGGCGGTGCCAATGGACAATGCGGCGGGCACTGCGCCACCGGGGAGCACCAGCCCTAACAGCGGGATCAGGATCAGCCCGGCGCCCCCGCCGGATACAGCACTGATGCCAAAGGCCGCGAGCGATGCAAGCAGTATCAGGACCCAGAGTATCATTAGCGCTGTAAACCCCGATTTCGACCCCACCATGCCGGGGTCTCAGTCATCAATTCTTGTTGCCAGGCGCGCATGGTATGCAACAAACTGGCGGAAAAAGGCCGCGACTGTCAGCTTACAATGACCCAATCTCCTGAAATAAGACTGCGATGCCCCGGACTTACGACTGAGCGATGTGCTCGGCACTCAGGCTACGAGATCGAACCCGCATCGGTCCGCGTAAAAGACCGTGCCTGCTACGCCATGCGCTTGTGCCTGGAGGCTGTCTGTAAAAATTCGTTATGACCTGTTCCCGGCAAAGGTATTCTCCCTATCCCACAACGTCGTGGCGCGGAGAATGACGGCCTGATGTCAACTTGCGGGCGGGATTGGGCCACAGTGTAATGCCAGTTCCTGTGGAAACGGTCTTGGTCGTCGGCGCATATATGCACCTGCGAACAGACGTCGTTTACTGCTCTGGTCTGCGGGAAAAATAAGTCCTGATTTCCCGCAGGCTGGTGAAATGACTGCACGCATGACAGAGGGTTCCTGAGCAGGGGGCTTTTATGTCGCTCTGGAACGCTCTGCAATGGAACGGCGCCGATGTCCGAGACTATACATGCGCCAAGGTTTTTCGGGCCCGCTCCCGCCTTACTGCCCGCCGGTCAGCGGCGATCCGGTGGCCGCCTCCTCCGCTGCGCACCGGGCCTGATCCGGCGCTGTTCCGGCTGCTTTAAGGGCCGCGATTTCCTTGCGGGCTTCGGTAAAGAGCGGTTCTGTTCCATGCGTGGTTTCGAACCGGCCATACATGACCGAACCATTCATAAAGCCTGCCCAGACATCAGAACTCCAATGCACGCCGCAGACAACCCGGCTTTCACCGATCTCGCGCCCACGTCGCATGATCAGCGCGCTACGTTCGGGAACAAGATGGGCCAGCAGCAATGCCCCCGCCCATCCGACCGTGGCATGTCCTGACGGATAGGCGTAATCGTCCTTGCTGTTCTCCTTATGGGGCACGCAGGTCGGCAGGTCATTCCCGACAAATGGCCGCGCACGCCGGAAATGTTCTTTCTCGCTCCGGGTCACGGGTTTTGTTTCCGCGATCAACGCTTTGAGAAGCGCCGCAAGATGCGGTGCCTTTGTCTCATCAAGTGCCAGGCCTGTAGAGCATGAAAAATCCCTGAGCATGGCATCGGGCTTCAGATTGGCGTCGTTTGCGGCCATGTCCCAGCGGGGGCTACCTTTGAGAGCACGGGTGGTCTTGTAAATTTCCTCATCGGCCAATGCGCCGGGTGAACCGGGCGGCGGCGGGGATGGCAGGATTACAGAAAAGTCCTGTTGCTCAACACCTGCCGCAAAACCCGGTTCAGCGACGGCCAGCAGAAGCATGGCGGAGAGTGTTCTTGAAAATGCCGTCATGGCTCTTTCCTTCAATATCTTGTTATGAAAACGGGCGAAAACGCTTTCGCCCGACAGATCCGCTCAGAACCCGATGGGCACCGAAATCGAACCGAAGAAGCCCCGACCGGGCTGGGTGTTCCAGAGTGCGGTCCCTTCGGCCGTTGTCCCATAGTAGGAAAAAATCTTTTTACCATCGGCAAGATTGGTCACGCTAAGCTGAAATTTGACCGGCGGCACAAAGCGGTCCTTGCTGTGAAGGGTATAGCCCACCGAGATATCGAGCTGGTTGAAGGGATCCAGCCCGTCCTGTGCCATGCCGGTCTTGCTGATGACACCCGCGCGCGCGCCGATCCATTTATCGACCACCGAGGCATAAAGCCCGCCATGTTCATAAATTACCCCGCCCGCAGCGGTTGCATCCGGCGCATTGGCAATGGGCGCTCCCGTGCCCTGCGTCTTGGACTGGTTGAGACTGCCATTGGCGAACAGCGTGAAGCCCGACCCCACATGGTACGACGCTTCCCCTTCAATCCCGTAATAATCAATGCCGCCCTGGTTGTAATAGACGGTCATCGCGCCATAACCTGGAATGTTCTGGTTGGTGCTGGTCACAAAATTACTGAAATTGATGTAATAGACGTCGGCCGAAAGCGTGAAACGGCGGCTCTGCCAGGCCGTGCCGATCTGATAGTTCATGGTATTTTCGGGGCTGACCTTGTTCGCCGCCGGATCTGGCGTGTAAAAATAGGCCGCATCCGGTGCCAGAAAACCCCGTGCGATCTGCAGATAGGCCGACCAGTTCGGGTTGACCATGTAATGCACATTCAACGACGGCATGGGGGCGCCATAGGTCTGGTCGTATGTCAGCGGGGTGCCGGTTTTCTGGTTGACGGGCGCGTTGATCTGGCGAACCATGAGCGCGTATTTGAAGCCCGGCGAAATTTCCAGATTAGGCAGGGGCCGGAACGTCAGTTGCACATAGGGCTGCGCACTGAAGTTTTCCAGTGTCATGAGGCGATTGAGCGGAGCCACCGGGTTGGTGAACGCACCGCCCGCCGCCCAGTTGACGTTACCCTGCTGGCGGGTGTCCGTCTGGTGTTCCAGCCAGAAGCCAAGGTTAAGCTTTGCCAGCCCGAAATCGCGTTTGACGGCAAAGGTATCGCCCCAGGCGCGGTAATCCTGCCGCATCGCCTGACCATATTCACAGCCCGGTCCCGAATTATACGTCATTTTGCTGGCGCCATACGTGCCACCGCAGGCAACGACCTTCCCTTTCCAGACGGGTGCTTCCTTGAGGTACTGGGCCTGCGCGCCACCATTCACGTCGTTTTCGTTATTGCCATGATGGTAGTAGGCGTAAGTATAGGCTTTATTGTCGATGGTCCACCCTCCGCCTATGTCGGAATTCAGACCGATATAGGCCATGTCGGTCTGAATGGTATCGACGTTGTATTTATAATAATTCTGGGAATTCGGATTGTTCGACAGCCCGTAATCGGGGCCATAGGCCGCGATTTCATCTTTCGTCACCCCGGGGGGCACATACTGGACGAGGTTGTTGTACATTCCCATAAACGTCAGCGTCGTATGATCGTTGACCGGTTGAATCCATTTTCCGTAAAAATTATAGCGCTGCTGCCCTGAATACGTCAGATATCCATCGCTCTGCACGCCACCTGCATCGAATACGAACGAGGCGTTGTTCAGTTTTTTCATGCGCCCGCTATTGACTTCACCCCCATAGGTATAGGTGTTCCAAGCCCCCATGCTGCCATATGCCTCGACCATGCGCCGTTCGGTCGGGGCCTTGCCACCCACTGCTATGGTGCCGCCAAACGTCGCATACCCCATGGTGCTGGCGTCACCCGGACCGCGATCGACACTGATATCGCCCAGGTCATGTGCGGTATAATAACTGCTGGTATGGTGCGTGAAGTTGTTGCCGTCGGCAAAGGGTATGCCGTCGAACAGGACATTGTACTGACCGTCCGAAAAACCCCTGACCGATACCTTATTTTCAGCAAGGCCGGGTCCGTTCGCTCCAATGGTCATGACGCTGGGTGCAAGAGCGACCATTGTGTCATACCCGCCCGAGGGCGGAATATTGTTCTCGATAAAATGCTGGCTGATGACCGATGTTGGCTGGAACGCTGTCAGGGGCGCCTTGGTCGGCGCCTGATATGCTGCGGAATCGGCCTGGTAGTGTCCATCGACATTGATTGTCTCGGCAACCTTGGCGAGCCTGCCGTGCGCATCGCCTGTGCCGGTCGCATGCGCGGTGTTCATGGCCATCTCGGTCCGTGCGGCATGCTGGCCTGGTGTTTTCTTCGTTTTCATGGCTTTGCGTGCGACGCTGCCTGCTGCTGACGCCGGGATGGAGCGCGGTGCGGCACTCGCCTGCGCCGCTCCAGCAACCATGGCCGCACAGGCCAGCAACGATCCTTTCCAGGCCATGCGTTTTACGCCCCGACGCGTGGCGGCACGCCCGGTAACAGAAAAAACGAGAAACACCACATATCCCTCCAAACAGGTGCCGCTGCCAGGGTCATCCGTAGCGATTACGACATTTACGGCTTTCTATCATGCCGCCCGGAGAGATTCGGTGACGTTATGGTTTTGGTTTCATGACAGTATTATTTCATAACTGGTATTTTTTAGTCTAAAAGAGGCCATGAATTCATTAATAATAGCCAATTTATCGTTCAACCCGCTGGATGGGCCAATATCCACGGGAATGTAGCAAAGATTACTCAGCGCGCCAGATGGTCCAGCCGCAGCCGTCCTCGTGCATCGCTCAGTCGCGCAGCCGTCAGGATGGCGGAAAGGGTCGCTCCGATCATATTGCCACTGACGATCAGACTCATCAGCACGATCTGGTATTTCGACGCCTCCAGCGGGTTCATGCCCGCCAGGATCTGCCCCGTCATGATACCAGGCAAGGTGATGATCCCCGCAGCCGCCATCTGGTTGAGCGTGGGGATCAGCGCCGTGCGGATCGCCTGACGGATGGGGGCGTTCATGGCTTCGGCCCGGGTGGCCCCCAGTGTCAGCCGCGCTTCGATCGCGGCGCGATCGCGCGATATCGCGCTGAGCAGCGTGTTCATTGTCAGGCTGACAGCGTTCATCGCGTTCCCCAGAAGCAGGCCGGTCATGGGAATGGCCGTGCGCGCCTGATACCACGGATGCGGCTGCAGGGCCGTCAGCAGGCCGATCAGGGTCACGGTCACGGTGCCGATTACGGTACTCGCGCCGCCGATGCCAAAATGCCACCCCGGGGTCAGGCGCACCAGCTGGCGCGTCCCCACTTCGTAGGACGCCGCCATGAACATGAAGGCAAGCATCGCCAGGGTCAGCCAGACGGACGAACGGCCAAAAATCAGTAACAGCACGCTACCGGTCAGCACCAGCTGGGCCGCCATGCGCGCGGCCGCCACGGCAAGCGTGCGCTGGATACCCAGCGACAGCACCATAGACAACGCAATACAGCCGAGCACCATACCCGCAGCCAGAATCATGTCGCCCGAAGTCAGCAAAATCGGGGTCATGAAACCGCTCCGATAAAATGCCCGCGGGCTATTTCGCGGCGCTGGTCAGCCATGCGCGCGGTCTGCGCCGGATCGTGCGAGACCAGGATGATCGTTGTCCCGTCCGCCATCCGGGTCCGCAACACGTCTTCGACCATCAGCGTGGTTGTCGTATCCAGCGCCGAGCAGGGCTCATCCATCAAAAGCACCTTCGGGGTTTGCAGAAGCCCCCGCAGCAGCGCAAGGCGCTGGCGCTCGCCGGTGGACAGGCGATGCACGGGATCGTGCAACACCCCGGCCCGCAGCCCCAGCCTGGACATCAGTTCACCGGTACGGGCGTCGTCGGATATGTGGTCCAGCACCACATCGGACCACCAGCCCGGCTCGGCTGGAAGATACAGAACCTGCCGCCGCCATATATGGGCCGGCATGGCCGAACAGAACCTGCCATCCAGCGCCACATCACCCGAATGGGGATCGAGATCGGCCATCATGCGCAACATCACCGATTTGCCGGTGCCCGACATGCCGGTCACAACCAGGCAGCAGCCGGTCGGCACGTCGACATCGAACGGCCCGGCATGGTCGTTGCACAGGCCGCGTGCCGAAAATCCGTGCGCCAGAACGGTATCGGCGCTGAGAGATGACGGATGTGAAACAAGGGAAGAGATCGGATCGTTCACGCTGGTACAAAAGCCTTTTCTCTGCTGCGGGTCATGGGTCATGCCCGCCGCTATGGGGAAGGATAGGCGAACACATGCCGCCCGTCGAAGTTCAGACAGGCCTGTTCAGGTGGAATTTCGGCCTCCAGACTGTGCAGCGACCAGTTCAGGTGCGGCAGATGCCATAGTGTCCGCCAGCGCCCGGCTTCGAACGTCATGTCCATGCGCCGCGCAACATGCCCGCACTCGGCCAGACGCACCCCTTCGGGGCGCAGATACGCGCTGGCCGGTCCTTCCGCGCCGATCCCCACCGGGGTCACAGGCTGGAAGCCGGCCGGTCCGTCGAACCCCCATTGCGTGTCGCGGCGGCGCAGCATCAGGGAAAACGCGCCCTCAGCACCGGTCATGCGCGCAATCCGGGGCGAAAGGGGGCAGCCGTAAAGCCCGTCCGGTGTCGCATCCTGAATGATCCGCCCGCCTTCCAGCACCAACACCCGGTCAGCCAGTCGCCAGACATCGATCGGGTCGTGGGTTACAAACAGCGCGGAACAGGCGGTTTCGCGCACCAACTGGCGGATCTGGTCGCGCATGCGGCTGCGCACTTCGACATCCAGCCCTGAAAGAGGTTCGTCCAGCAGCATCAGGTCGGGCCGCGCGGCCAGAGCCCGGGCCAGACCGACCCGCTGCTGCTGCCCACCCGACAGATGGGCGGGGTAGCGCGCCTCCAGCCCCTCCATCGCCACGTCACGCAGCAAGACGCGGGCCCGCTCCTTTCGTTCGTTCCCCGATCGGAACATGGAAGAACCGGGAATGGCGGCGGTAATGTTCTCCAGGCATGTCAGATGCGGCCATAGCGCGTAATCCTGGAACACCATACCCAGCCCACGCCGTTCGGGCGGAACGAACATGCCGCGCGCCCGGTTGTCCACCATTGCCCCGCGCAGCATCACGGTTCCTGCATCGGGCCGTTCCAGCCCGGCCACAAGCCGGATCAGCGTGGTTTTACCCGACCCCGATCCCCCCATGAGCAGCACGAACTGGCCACGCGGAATCTGCAGTGTAATGCCGCGCAAGACTTTGGTACCGCCGTGGGATTTCTCGATTCCCCGCACCGTCAGAATATGATCGTCCATTCGCCTGCTCCACCCTGTTGGGCATGCCATCCTGTCATTTCGCCGCGCCTGTCATTTTTCCCCGCCCGCATGCCAGCCGGCCAGTCGTGGCACCAGCACAATGACAGTACCGGCCAGTGCCAGGCATACCGCCATGCCAGCCAGCGCCAGTCGCGCCTCCGCCCCGTAATGCAGCGCAACCTCCAGCGACAGCAGCCGCACTGCCAGAGGCTGCGCGCCCGCCGGGTACAGGATTTCTGACAGTGGCAGTTCGAAGAAAAGGGTTATGAACACCATCGCCCAGGCCCAGCCAAGCGGTCGGATCAGCAATGGCAGATAAATCCCTTCCACCCGGCCGGACAACGGGACGCCATGCACCCGCGCCGCCTCCCCCAGCCCCCGATGCAGGGATGCGAACGGCGCATCCAGAAACCGCAGGGCGATCGGTAGATGGCTTGCGGTATAAGCCAGGATCAACAGCGCGGGTGTGCCATACAGTGCCAGCACACGGCCGTTGAAAGCAATGACATAGGCCGCCCCCAAAATGACCCCGGGTACCGCCATGTTGGCCGATACCAGCCACAGCAGCATGCGCGACAATACCCGCCCCCCCATACCCGAACGCATACGCACCCCCAGAATGACCGCGGCCAGCACCACCGCGCCCACCGCGGACACAAAGGCGTAGCGCAAGGACAGGCCTATGGAGCGCCAGCCCTCGGCATCGACCGCCGCGACATCGCTCGCCCCACCACCCAGCCCCTCCATGGCCAACGCCAGCAGCGGCGCCCCCACGCCCGCCAGCAGGACGCCCCCCGTCAGCAGATAAGCCACCGCCGTCAGGACCGGACCGCAGGGTACCGCAGCCGCGCGATGCTGGCGGCCGCCGACAGTCATTGCCTGATGCCGCGCCAGCACGGCCTGAACCGCCAGCGCCACCAGCGCGAGGAAAACCAGAAGCGCGCTCAAACGCGCGGCCTGGGTAAAATCGACCGGCACAGTCGCCAGATTCTGGTAGATGGCATAAACGACAAGCGGCAGATGCGCCTGCGCGCCCAGGGTCGCGGCAATACCAAAATCCTGTGACGCCGCCACGACCTGAACCATGATCATGCTCCCCACCACCGGCAGCAGCAGACGTGCGGTCAGCCACCCTCTGCGCCAGGCCGCGCGCACATGCACCCGCGACGCGGCATCGAGGTCGGTGCCTGCCGCGTGCCAGCCCGTGCGGGCCGTCATCGCGGCGAACGCCAGCCCCTTGACCGTCAGCAGGAACACAATCCCGGTTTCGCCGTAGAACAGGCGGCTGAACAGGCTGTCTGCCAGTCCCGGCATGGCCATGAGCATCTGCCAGCCCGTGGTCAGCAGGTAACTGGGAATGAGAAAAATACCCCACAATGTCGCGGACAGAAGCCAGGCACCGCGCCAGCGCCTGCGCTCGAGCAGGAAGCCGATCAAAATCCCCGGCGGCACCACCAGCAGCCCGGCCTCGGCACTCAAACGCACCGTGTTCCACACAGCGGTGGAGGACACACCCTGAGCCGACACGGCAAGCGGTGGCAGCGGTCCCCAGCCCGGCATCAGCGGCAAGCCCAGAAAACGCACCACCGGATAAACGAAACACAGCAGCGCCAGCAGGCCAAACAGCACCGCGCAGATACCGACTGCCAGATTCGGCACCCGCCCCGCCAGACGCGACAGACCGGTCATCGGGCCACCACCCGGTCGAACCAGCCGGTCACTTCAGCCTGGAGCGGACCCCAGATGGCCGGGTCAGGATGGGTCAGCACAATGCCCCCGGGATCAGGCAGGGCCGGTTGCGCGGGCCGGGTCGTGACGGGCCAGAACAGGCGATCGGTATCGGTGCCGCCCATACGCATGACCTGGATATCGGGCCGCATGACAAAGTGCAGGAAACCCACACTCGCCGGACGCCGCGCGACCGGCTGCCCGGAGGCGATGGCGGCTATGCTGGGCAGGATGAAGGCCGGGGTGGGAATACCGACAACAAAACGCCTGTCGGCCCGCGACAGGGCGATCCCCGCCGAACTCTGCACGATCGCGGAATCGATCCGCCCGGCACGCAGGGCCACCAGCACCGCCGGGTTGGACGGCGCGACCAGCAGGCCCTCTGCCGCCATACGCTGCAGGGCCGACTGCCCGGCAGGCCATCCGCCCCGGATCGACAACATTCCCACCAGCAGTTGATACGCCGGACCGGACAGGGCCGGGTCCGCCATGCCGACCCGGCCTGCTTCCATGGCGTGGGTCCAGTCCTGCGTCGCGGGGGCTAGCTCCCTCCGTGACAGGAACACTCCGGCCAGGGTGAAACCCGTCGGTTCATAGGCGCCGTCCGCCGGCAGCACGCTACGCCCCACCGATGTCCAGTCCAGATCTGGCACAACGTGGCGGGCCAGCAGCCCGGCCCGGTCCAGGGCAATGGCCCCGTCGTCCCCTTCGAACCAGATCACGTCCCAGCGGGGATGACGGGCTTCGGCCGATACACGGGCCAGCAATGTGCCTGTGGACATCATCAGCACGCTGACTGTTCGCCCGGTTTCACGCGCATAGGCCCCGGCCACGGCGGGAGCCGCCCCGACCGAACTGTAAACGACCAGTTCGGGCCGCTGTGTTCCCGCCAGACTGGCCAGGCACCACAGAACCGTCAGGAACAGCGCAGCGCCCGTCAAACGAACCCGCAAGACGGCCACCCGCCCACCCAACCCATGATTCCGTAGCGATATCATCGGGCTTTTATAAAGTTGTAGCGAACGCTACAGGGTGACATTTTTATGACGTTGCCGCTCGCGCTGTTCGCGGCTGCTATGCTAGGCGGGAACTCCGCCACCGGACAGAGGACCGACAGACTATTGAAACCTGACCCGATCGCGCAAAGCCTGCTGCCCGATTCCGCATTGACCACGACAGCCCGCCGGGTCGCGCAGTTTATTCACGATCATCGCCCCCTTGCCCTGGCCAGTTCCGCCGCTGAACTGGCGGAACGGCTTGGCACGTCCGACGCGACAGTCATCCGCGCCGTGCAGGCCATGGGCTTTGAAAGCCTTGCCGACCTGCGGGCCGAGCTGATTGCAAGCCTTACCCCTGCACGCAATCCCGCTACAGCGCTGTCACGGACGATCGAAGATATCGGATCGAACCTTGAAAACGCGGTCAGCGGTATCATGAAAACCCATATGGAGATGGCTGCCACCCTGGCCAGCGACACGACACAGCGACAACTGGTCAATGCGGTGCGGGTGCTGCATCCCTGCCAGCGGGTGACAGTGTTCGGGATCGGCCCGTCCCATGGGCTTGCCGACTATATCTGCCGGGTTCTGAACCGCTACGGTCGCGCCAGTTTTCCGATCGGGACTACCGGACGCGCCTTTGCCGATGACCTGGTGATGCTGCGCCCCGGAGATGGTCTTGTCATCATGGCCTATGGCGCACTGTATCGGGAAGTCGCGATCCTGTTCCGCGCAGCACGGCACCTGGAACTGCCTGTCGTCCTTGTCACCGACCGGATCACGGCCGATGAAGTCCCCGCTGGCACCGCCATCATTACAGTCATGCGCGGCAAGGAAGAACACATTGTGCTGCATTCAACCACGGTCGCAATTCTGGAATCCGTCGCCTTCGGACTTTCGATCGCACTGCCTGACCAGACATTGCAGGCGCTGAACCGGCTCAACGATTTCCGGAACCAGATCGACCGCTTTTAAAGCGGCTTTATCTGGTGGCCGGAACTGTCCGGATTGCCCTATACTTCTTTGACAAAAAACATTGCAGGATCTGGACAGGGTACAACAATCGCCCCGTCATGCACCACGCAGTGTGGTCAGCACCTGTATCGCTGCAGCCAGCCGGATACGGTCGAGCCCAAGCATCTCGTCGCACCGGACATGATGCCCGAACACTGCCAAACGGACGGCGCAACGCGCCCAAGCAGGGGCTTCCTGTTTTTACCTGACCCGGCACTCCGCATTGCCGGTCTTTTCAATTCTCATTGTCCTGTCAGGCCTGTTGCAAACACAACGTCCGATACACGTCAGGCCGAAAGCACTTCAGGCAGGGGCACTGGCACGTCAGCACCGTAGGGTCCGCCCGCCATAAGCTGGATGCTCAGCATGGCGCAGGCATCGGCATGGCGTGTGCCCAGGGGCAGGGTTGCATTGCCCATGGTCCAGCGGAACGGTGCCGTTTCCGGCGCGGCCCAGCCGGGAAGATCGAGCGTGCTCAGATGGGTGTCGATTGCGCGGGTGGTACTGGCCTCGCACACGGTAATCTCACCGACCAGAACACCCAGATCACGCCGGTCATCCACAAAAGGCCCGATGATTCTTGAAGGTTTTTCCGTGCGCGACACAATCTGCACCTGATCGACATTGGCGGGCAGCATGAACAGGACATGACCATGCGCGCTACGTGTGGGGTAGAGGGTCTGCCCGCGATCGGTCACAAGGTGCAGGCCGGGGTTGGCTGTCAGAACCGGGGCCACGACCTGCCGGGCATGACCAAGCGCGCGGGCGCGGCTTTCCAGCCTGTGGAACAGGGGTTCCACACTGTCGCGGCTAACGTCCAGAGGGGCGGCGGCATCGGCCGACCAGGTTCTGACGCGACCGCCAATGCTGACCACCGGTCCGGACTGCCTGAAAGCGCTGCGGTTACCGGTATCGAGATAACTCTCGCTCAGCACGCCATCGGCACGGATGACCGAATGCATGCCGGTTTCTATATGATAATATGCATAGGACGGAATGGACCGATCGTAAAAAATACTGTGCCCGTTGACCAGCATGCGCACCGGCACAAATTTTCCGTCGAACAGCAGGCAGTGTTCCGGCGTAATCAACATGTCCTTGTACGGCATGCCCCGTGCAATCGCGTCGCGCAGGATGCGCACCGGGTAGCCTGCCTCGTCATCGGCAAGGTCGGGGCGGGCGGTCGTGTGCCGCATGCCCACCCATGTAACGGAGCGTATGGTCTCAACCCCGTCGACATAGGCAACAAGGTCATCGCCTATGCGCAGATCCTCCACCGCGACATCGCCCGAAGGGGTGCGGATCATGGACCCTGCCAGATAGCAGATCAGGATACCGCCCGTACCGTCCGGGTTGGATGTGCTGGTCCAGGTCTTGACTGTCAGGCCGCTGGAATCGAGACCGAACGGATTGCCGCTGATCACCAGGCTTGGCCCGAGACTGACATTGATTATCCCGAGAATATTCAGATCCAGCCCGATGGTTGTCTGGTTCGTCAGCGGATCATAATGACCGTAGATCAGGGTTGAATCGGGAAAATCCACCGTGAAATTGGACGGCACGGTGGTTGTGGTGTTGCCGTTTTTATCAACGAACGTCACGGGAAAAGACAGAACACCCAGCCCCAGCAGGGTCGAATCCACCTTGATTTCACCACCGTCAGGCCCGACTGCAATGCTGTTGAGCGCATCGATATTGGCAACACTGGATGACAGTTCCAGCGTTCCGCCATCCACGATAATGCCCGACAGCGCCTTGAGAGAGGCCAGCCCCCCGCCAACCAGCGCCGTCGCGCCGTTTTCAACGACAATCTTGCTCAGTGCCTGCGCGTCGGCCAGATCGCTGAGATTGACCACCACGGGATCACCCTCGGGCGTGCCTGCATCCTTCGTGATCAGGATATTCCCGCCGACAGCAAGATTAAGCAGGTCCGATACGGAATAGTCGATAGTCTGGTTGAACAGAAGATTAATCGCCATACCGGATGCTCCACACAAGATTTGCCTGTATGAAAAAGAGTGCCAACCCGGTCCTGTTTGGCAACAACAAACGCAGAATACAGCAATTTTTACCGCTTTTTTGACGGTGCCGCCCCCCCCTGCCCCGGACAATGCCTGGGGGCGGCGTGGGGCGCAGCGCCTTGCGGCTGGTCACGCGCAGTCCCCGGCGCCCCAGCGCACATGCCGCCATGATGTCACCCGCCGGAGTCACCACAAAAGCTTGCCCGCCATGGCTGGCCTGCCATGCGGACAGGCCTGCCCCATACGCCCCCCATGCCCACACGCCTGCCCGGTAACAGGGTGGAATTACAGCGTTCCCGGGCAGATACCGGTCATTGATACGCAGGCCGATCTATGAAAAAGGAAAAGACGGCCCAAGACACGCCCTGTTCACCGATACGGAATTTCACGCCATGCAGCCCACGCCCCCCACGACCCTGCTTGAAGCCGCACAGGCCCTGGCCTCTGGCCGCGTGAGCAGCCGCACCCTGGTGGAAGACGCTCTGGCCCGCATTGCCGACCCCCAGGGCGAGGGCGCACGCGTGTTCATGACCGTGCATGACCACGAGGCCCGTGCACAGGCCGACAGCATGGACGCGCTGCGCAAGGCGGGACATGCCCCCTCCGCCGTGGCGGGCATACCGGTTTCGGTCAAGGACCTGTTCAACGAAGCACGGAACGTGACCCGCGCGGGCTCTACGGTATTGGCCAACGCCCCCGCCGCCAGCGCGGATGCCCCCGCCATTGCCCGCCTGAAAGCTGCGGGCATGGTGTCCATGGGCAGGACGACCATGACCGAGTTCGCCTTTTCCGGCGTGGGGATCAACCCGCATTATGGCACCCCGGCCAACCCTTGGCAGCGCGCGGACAGGCGTATTCCCGGTGGATCGTCGTCAGGGGCGGCCATATCCGTGACCGATGGCATGGCCTTTGTGGGGATCGGCAGCGATACGGGCGGGTCCTGCCGTATTCCCGCGGCATTGACCGGGCTTGTCGGCTACAAGCCCACGGCCGCGCGCATTTCCACCCAGGGCACTGTGCCGCTGTCCACCACGCTGGATTCCATCGGCAGCATGGGCCGCAGCGTGGCCTGCTGCTGGGCCGCAGACAGCCTGATGGCCACCGGCAATATTGCCATAGCCGACGCTCCCCGCGGGCTTGACGGGGGCACCCCCAGGCTGGGTGTGCTGAACACGCTTGTTCTGGACGGTATGGACGACACCGTTGCCCGGACATGGGAGGCCGGTCTGCGCCGCCTGTCAGCCAAAGGTGTGCGGCTGGAGGATTTTACCTGCCCGCCAGTGGCCGGGATCGGCACCGCCAACGCAAAGGGCGGTTTTACGGCGGCGGAATCCCTGACATGGCACCTGCCGCTGCTTCAGGCACATGAACAGGATTACGACCCTTTCGTGCTGCGCCGTATCCTGCGCGGGCATGAACAGGCGGCAACCGACTATATCACGCTGCTGGCGGCCCGCGCGCGTCTGATCCGCCAGGCGGCGGATATCATGGACCATTATGACGCGGTGATCCTGCCCACCGTGCCGATTGTCGCCCCGACAATCGACAGCCTTGCGGACGACGCGCATTACGCCGCAACCAACCTGCTGCTGCTGCGCAATACGGCTGTTGCGAATTTTCTGGACCTGTGCGCGATCAGCCTGCCGGTTCACACGCAGGGCGACGCACCTGTGGGGCTGATGCTGATGGGCCGCCACGGCCACGACGCCGCCCTGTTCCGGACCGCCGCCCGGATTGAAAAACTACTGAACGGCTGAACGGCTGAACGGCTGAACGGCTGAACGGCTG
>NZ_JBDOBQ010000021.1:50516-55357 GCF_047723915.1 Acetobacter sp.
GGCTGAACGGCTGAACGGCTGAACGGCTGAACGGCTGAACGGCTGAACGGCTGAACGGCTGAAAAAGCCGCGCACAGGCAACAGGCAAGGTAAAGACCCGCCGGGCAAAAAACGGGTTCAGTCCGCCTGCCGTGCTACGACAGCATTCGCCTCGCGGATTGCGCGCCCTTCATCCCCCGTGCGGTCCAGTGTCGCGTTGGCCACCTTCGCCCAGAGCTGGCGCAGGTCCTGCGTATCGGCCTTATGGGTGTGTTTTGGGGCGTCGTCCGGGGTCCATGGCATCGTAGCTTGCTCCCGTTCCAGAGTTTTGTCTGAACAGAGTGTGTGAAGCCAGCCGCGCAAAATCAAGCCCACCGGCACATTGGCGCCGGTATGGCGATCAGTACCGGAAAAAGCAGGCCGTGGCGTCCGACAGGGTGGACAGGCTGACACCATGGCTGTTGCCCAGGCAGACCGCCAGCAGCACCCCCCCTGCGATGACGCAGGCCCCGGCCCATTCGCGCATATAAGTCGCCATGGTGTTGTTCCCTCCGCCCGCAGGCTGCATCAGGCCTGTCAGACGCCCTTATACTGCATTGCAAAAACGTGATATTTAACCATACAAACGATATATTATTGTTGAATTTAGAAATGTCAATATTTTACAATTTAATATGATTTTATATGCAGGACCGCCATATGATCGCGTCACGATCGTGGTTTAACCACAGCGCGGAGCAGCGCCCGACAGCGGCACACGCAGCCGAATCCTGCCTGAAAGCCATAACCTTTCGGGTTTCACCAAAGTTTACCGTAAATTTATCGTGCTATTGTTCCGCGCCGTTACGCGGTCATGGCGGGTATGCGGCCGCCTGTCATGCAGCCATGGCACGCATGACGCCAGAGGCGGGGAGAACCGTGAATATCCCCCCACCCCCGGCAAAAT
Organism: Acetobacter sp.; assembly: GCF_047723915.1. Lineage (GTDB taxonomy): Bacteria > Pseudomonadota > Alphaproteobacteria > Acetobacterales > Acetobacteraceae > Acetobacter. The sequence continues at coordinate 51,442 of NZ_JBDOBQ010000021.1, forward strand.
CCCACAGAGCGTTCAGCCCATTGTGCGGTCAACCGCCAGACCGGCAGAAGCCTGACAGATCGGCATCATCTCGATGGAGTTGATGTTGACATGGGCTGGCAGGTGCACGACCCATGACACGGTTTCGGCTATGTCGTCGGGCAGCAGGGGAGTGGTGTTGTCATAGACCGCCTCGGCCTTGGTGGCGTCGCGCAGGCGCACCAGACTGAACTCGCTGCCGCCGCACAGGCCGGGGGCGACGTTGGTGACCCTGACCGCACGGCCCAGCAGATCGCTGCGCAGGTTTTGCGAAAACTGGGCGACAAACGCCTTGGTCGCCCCGTACACATTCGCCCCCGGATAGGCATAATGCCCCGCCGTACTGCCCAGCATGACAATATGCCCGCTGTTGCGCGCGACCATGCCGGGCAGGAACGCCCGGGTCATTTCCACCACGCCGCTGACATTGGTGGCGATCATGGTCTCCCAGTCGTCATGGTCGGCCTGCCAGGCCTTGTCCAGCCCCAGCGCCAGCCCGGCGTTGTTGACCAGCACATCCACCGTCCGCCAGGCCTCGGGCAGGCTGTCGGGCAGGGCACGGATGGCCGCATGGTCGGTAACGTCCAGTTCCAGCGGCAGGACAGCGCTGCCCAGTTCAGCAGCCAGGTCGTCCAGCCGGTTCTGCCGCCGGGCGGTTGCGATCACGCCAAAACCGTCACGCACCAGCCGCCGGGTAATGGCCGCGCCAAACCCGGCGGAAGCCCCGGTTACCAGCGCAATACGGGAAGGAACCACCCCGGAACGAGGCGGCGTTGTTGCTGTATCTGCCATGTCTTGTCACACCTGTGGTTGGGGCCGAGCAGAATCCGGGTCGCTAAACCCCGCACGCCATTCACAGCGCTTTCGCGGCGGCCCTGTAAAAAACCGCAGACACTCTACCAGCAGCCAGGCGAATAACGCCAATTTCGCACCCGAGCGGGGGGAAGGCCACGGCTTGCGGCACCCTGCCGTTACCCGCCACAACGCAAAAAACCAGAGACGCGCCGTATCCGGCATCTTGATATTGATAATAACTCGCATTATCACAGTGCGCATTCACTGGCCCGCAAACCCAAGAGTCTTCTCCCCATGTCCAGACATTTCTCCACCCCCCGCGCCGCTGCCTGGGCCACCGGCGTACTGCTTGCGGGCAGCCTGCCCTGTGCCCGCGCCGCTACCCCGCAACCGGCCGCAACGGCCGCGGACCAGCCGAGCCATACGGCACATCACGGCTCCCATACTGCGCAACATGCGGAACACACCGCAGGCCAGCGGCCAACTGCGAACACGGCCCCCACAGGCCAGGCGGCACAGGCCATTCCGCCCGCAGGGCTGACTGGTGGGCTGACCGGCGGGCTGACTGGCAACCCGGTCCATAATCGGTCTGGCGCCAACCCCACCGACCTCCCCACCGCCCAGCGCGAGGATATTGTCGTACGGGCCGCCCGCAGCAACCGCATGGAAGTGTCGAGCGGTGGACAGCTTGGGGCGCTGGGCACCAAGAAGGGGCTGGATGTGCCCTTCAATATCCGCAGTTACAATTCCAGCCTTATTCTCAACCAGCAGTCCCAGACCCTGGGCGAAGTGCTTGAGAACGACCCCTCCGTCCGCACCACCATGGGGTATGGCAATTTTTCTGAAATGTTCGTCATTCGCGGTTTCCCCGTGAACGGGGACGATATTTCGCTCAACGGGCTGTATGGCATTGTGCCGCGCCAGCTTGTGTCGCCCCAGCTTTACGACCAGGTGCAGGTGCTCAACGGCGCCAGCGCCTTCCTGAACGGCGCGGCGCCGGGCGGGTCGTCCATTGGCGGCAATATCAACCTGCTGTTCAAACATGCCGAAGCCGAGGCCCTGAACCGGATTACCGCAGACTATACCAGCAGCGGCCAGGGCGGCGGGGCGGTCGATTTCGGCCGTCGGTTCGGCACCGGCAAGGCGTTCGGCTTCAGGCTGAATGCGGCCGGCATGGACGGTGAAACCTCGATCGACCATGAACGCCGCCACGACGCGGCCGTGGGGGGCGATTTCGACTGGCACGACGACAAGACCCGCATTTCTCTCGACATGGCCTATCAGAACCAGGCCGTGGAATGGGGACGGGGCGGGGTGTTCCTGTCATCAACCCTGACCAGCGTGCCACGGCCCGCAGCGCCGTCGCACAATTTCAGCCAGGGCTGGACCTATAACAACCTGAACTATCTGTTCGGCATGATGAATGTCGAACATGATTTTGGAAAACACGTGACAGCCTATGCGGCCTTTGGCGCCATGAGCGGGCAGGAAAAAGGCACGTATTCGTCCGTCACGGTTACGAACGCCGCAACCGGCGATGGCACCATGGGCAGCATGTTCGTGCCTTACAACTCCATGAACGAAAGCACGCGCGCGGGTATTCGCGCCCATGTGGACACGGGCCCCGTCAGGCACGAGATCAACGCCGGCGGTTCCGCCCTGTGGGAAGAGGCCAGCACGGCCTATGCGATGTACTACAACTCCAGCGTGCCGCTGCTGACCAATCTTTACAACACGCCCCAGATCGCGGCCCCCACGCAGAACCTGGTCGGCGGCAACCTGCGTGATCCCATCCGTTCGAACTGGACCAAGCTGTACAGCCTGTTCCTGTCCGATACCATGACCTTCTGGGACGGGCGGATCGCGCTGACAGGGGGGTTCCGCTACCAGAACATCCTGCAGAACGGCTATAATTATGCCTCTGACGGCAGCCTGAGCACCCATTACGACAAAGGTGCGTTTACGCCGGTCGTGGGGCTTGTGGTCCACCCCACGCACAACACCGCCCTGTATTTCAACCGGATCGAGGGCCTGTCGCAGGGGCCGACGGCGGCAGGGGCCAATGTGGTCAACCTTGGCCAGGTTTTCGCGCCCTATCAGAGCGTGCAGTACGAAGTCGGCGCAAAATACGATACCGGGCGTTTCAGCACGGCGCTGGCCTTCTACCAGATCTCGCAGCCCAATGCGTATACGGAACCGTATGGCAATAGCGGGCAGCTCATTTTTCGCGAGAACGGCCTGCAACGCAACCGTGGCATGGAACTGACGGTCAATGGCCAGATCATCCGTGGCCTGCGCTTCAATGGTGGGCTGACACTGATCGACGCGGCGCTGCAACGCACCCAGGGCGGGCTGAACAACGGGCACACGGCCATTGGCATTCCCAATTACACCATCAACGGCAATCTGGAATACGACCTGCCGTTCCTGAAAGGGGCGACGGTCATCGGGCGTGTGGTCAACACGGGCAAGCAGTGGGTGAATGTGGCCAACACGCAGCATCTGCCGGTGTGGACACGGTTCGACCTTGCCATGCGCTATACGTTCAGCGTCGCGGCCAAACCGCTGACAGCGCGTTTCGGGGTAGACAACCTGGCCAATACACGGTTCTGGGCCTCGGCCTTCAACGGCTACCTGCTTGAAGGCCAGCCGCGCACGTTCAAGTTCTCTCTCTCGGCGGAACTGTGAGCGAACTGCGGGCCCATGCGCCCCGGCTGGCCGGGGCCCTGTGCCTGTGGGCAGCACTGGTACTATGGGGCTCCGGCGCGGTGGAAATCGGCAGCAGGCTGACCGTCCTGCCCGTGCGTGAAAGCGTGCAGGTCTACCGCCTGTGCGCAACGGCGGCCGCCGCCCCGTTCATGGTCTGGCCTTTTCTGGTGCGTGGCAGGCGGCTTGCTTTCTGGCTGCCGTTGGGGCTGATGCTGTCGGGGGCGGCAATGCTGGCCGCCACACAGGCCACACCACCCTACGAACACCCGCATGCAAAGCCGGCGGTCCCGGCGGCAATCGCCCCCGGGGGTGCTTGGGTGGGGTGGGCAGTGTGGCGGGCCGGCATTGGCCCCCCGCCCGCCGACGCCCCCACCCCACCCAACAAACCAACCGC
>NZ_JBDOBQ010000022.1:0-54281 GCF_047723915.1 Acetobacter sp.
CCACTACGCCCCAGCGCCAGCAAGAGATGACGCCTGCCCACCGCCGCCTGATTTCGGGCTGGCTGTTCCTGCTGTGCTTCATGCTGCTGGGCATGATCGCCATTGGCGGGGTCACGCGGCTGACAGGCTCCGGCCTGTCCATCATGGACTGGCAGCCGGTCAGCGGGTTCATACCCCCGCTGTCCCACGCGGAATGGGAGCGGCTGTTCGCGCTGTACCAGACCATTCCCCAATACCATCTCCAGCATGAAGGCTTCGGGCTGGAAGGGTTCCAGAAAATCTTCTGGGCGGAATGGATCCACCGTTTCTGGGGCCGCCTGATGGGGCTGGTGCTGCTGGTGCCGCTGGTGTGGTTCGCGATCAGGGGCATGATGACGCGCGCACTGGCGCTGCGCCTGTTCGCCTTTTTCATTCTGGGTGCGCTGCAGGGGGCGATCGGCTGGTTCATGGTGGCCTCGGGCTTTCGCCCCGACAGCACGGCGGTCGAACCCGTGCGGCTGGTCCTGCACCTGAGTGCAGCGCTGATACTGTATGCCGCCATTCTGTGGACGGCCTTTTCCGTGCGCTGGCCGCAGCCCGACACGGCACCCGCGAACGCCGCCGCCGCAAAACCGGTCAGGCTGCTGGCCGGGGTGGCCACCGCCCTGCTGTGCACCACCATTGTGGCGGGCGGCTTTACGGCGGGCACCCATGCGGGATTCCTGTTCAACACCTTTCCGCTCATGGACGGGCATGTCGTGCCCACGGATTACGCCAGCCTGTCGCCCTTCTGGCTGAACTGGGTCGCCAACAAGGCCGCCGTGCAGTTCGACCACCGGCTGCTGGCAACGCTGACCGCGCTATGCGTGGCGGCAACCCTGCTGGTGGGCCTGCGCGCGCCGGGCCTGAACACGCGTGCGCGCAATGCGCTGACCCTGCTGGGCTGGGCGGTGGCGGTGCAGTACGCGCTGGGGGTCACAACCCTGCTGCTGGTCGTGCCTGTCTGGGCCGGGGCGGTTCACCAGACCTTTGCCGCCGTGCTGCTGGGCACGATGCTGTTCGTGCTGCACAGCCTGCGCCGGGCCCCCACCGCATCCTGACAGGTTTTACCGCCGGCCTGCCGGCACCGAGCATATCAGGCGCACCGCGCACACACCCTGCCCGGCCCGCAGCGACTGGCCCGCAGCGGCAGGCCCGGCAATGGGCCCGGCGGGTGGCGTTCCTGTCAGCCCGGCAGGCCGGTCCGCGGGGGCGGGCTGTTTTGTGGTTGCGTTTGCTCACCAGCCCTGTATGCTGCCCACCATGACCCGCCACCGCCCCTTTTCCGATTCTGCATCGTGCCGCGCAAGCGTGGCCACGGGCGGCGTGGCGCAGCGTCTGGACCTTCTCCTTCGACTTACCTGCCCCTGAGCGAGCCGGGCGGCTTCGTGCCGTTGCGCCCAGGGGAAGACCATGAAAGAGCGTCCGCATGCGTGCGGGCAGAATGCGGCACAGCCAGCCCATTCCTGTGCCAGACCAGAATCATCCAGGAACACATCCATGTCTGCTGAGCAAACCAGCTTCAATCACCCGTCCTTTGGCCGCATGACGTCCGAGCGGGTCATTATTTTCGACACCACCCTGCGCGACGGCGAACAGTCCCCCGGTTTTTCCATGAACCTGGCGGAAAAACTGCGCATGGCCGAAGCTCTGGTCAATCTGGGCGTGGATGTGATCGAGGCGGGCTTTCCCGTTGCCTCGAAGGGTGATTTCGAGTCCGTCAACGAAATTGCCCGCCATGCCCGGGGTGCGGTGATCTGCGCGCTGGCCCGCAGCGGCGGAGCGAAGGACATTGCCGCCGCCGGCGAGGCACTGGCCCCGGCCGAGCGCAAGCGCATTCACAACTTTATCTCCACCTCGCCGCTGCACATGAAATACAAGCTGCGGATGGAGCCCGAAACGGTGCTGGACCTGATTACCTCGGGCAATGCCGCCGCCCGCAACCTGACCGATGACGTGGAATGGTCGGCCGAGGACGGGTCCCGCACCGAACCCGACTTCCTGTGCCGCTGCGTGGAAGCCGCCATCAGGGCCGGGGCAACCACCATCAACGTGCCCGATACGGTCGGCTACGCAACACCAGAGGACATGGAGCGTATTTTCTCCATGCTGCGTGAACGCGTGCCCGGTGCTGACCAGGTGATCTTTTCGGCCCATAACCATAACGACCTGGGGCTGGCGGTGGCCAACACGCTGGCCTCCATCCGGGGCGGTGCGCGGCAGGTGGAATGCACCATCAACGGCATTGGCGAACGTGCGGGCAATGCGGCCCTGGAAGAAATTGTCATGGCGCTGCGCACCCGCCACGACCAGTACCCCTTCACCACCAATATCCAGACGCCCAATTTGCTGAAGGTGTCGCGCATGCTGGCCACCATCACCAGCTTTGACGTGCAGCCCAACAAGGCCATTGTGGGCCGCAACGCCTTCGCGCATGAAAGCGGCATTCACCAGGATGGCGTGCTGAAAAACGCCGCCACATACGAGATCATGACCCCCGAGAGCGTTGGCTGGTCGCGTTCGTCCCTGGTCATGGGCAAGCATTCCGGTCGCGCGGCGTTCCGCGACAAGCTGAAAGCCCTGGGCTATGACGACATGGACGACACCCGCCTGAACGACGCCTTTGGCCGGTTCAAGGACCTGGCCGACCGGAAAAAGGTTGTCTACGACGAGGACATCGTGGCCCTGGTGGACGAGGAAGCACGCGGGCACGACCATATCCGCTTTGGCGCGCTCAGCCTGCAGTCGGTTTCGGGCAAGCCGTCCCATGTGGCGCTGACCCTGCATGTCGACGGACGCGACGTTACGGTGGACGCCACCGGCAACGGCCCGGTCGACGCCGCGTTCAACGCCCTGCGGCAGGCTTTCCCGCATGAGGCGCGGCTGGCCCTGTTCTCGGTCGGGGCCGTGACCGAAGGCACAGACGCACAGGCCCGCACCACGGTCCGGCTGGAAGAATCCGGCAAGCTGGTGGACGGTCAGGGGGCGGATGCTGACACGGTTGTCTCGGCCGTGCGGGCCTATGTGCATGCGCTGAACAAACTGCTGGTCAAGCGTGCGCGCACCGAACCGGAAGCCCTGATGGCGTAAAAACAGCCATTTAGGCGGCATGCGGGGCAGCAGACGGACTGTGACGACATTTTATGCGTCAGTTTCTTGACGGAAGGTCTTGTCTGCTTGCCCGCACCCCGGTAATCCGGGCACAGATTTCCAACTGAGCAACGACAGGGCCAGCGTCTGGCTACGCGCACGCACGTCACGGCACGTGCGGGCCGCCACCCATAGCAGCCTGTTGTTGTATCGTGCCGCCTGAACCAGGAGTCCTGGATGTTTTCTCGTCTGCTCGGTCTTATGTCCGCCGACATGGCCATCGACCTGGGTACTGCCAACACCCTTGTCTACGTCAAGGGGCGCGGCATTGTCCTGAACGAACCCTCGGTGGTGGCCATCGCGGACATGCGCGGGAAAAAGCAGCTTCTGGCCGTGGGCGAGGAAGCCAAGCAGATGGTCGGGCGCACGCCCGGCAACATTACCGCCATCCGCCCGATGCGTGATGGCGTGATCGCGGATTTCGACGTGGCGGAAGAAATGATCAAGCATTTCATCCGCAAGGTTCACAACCGCCGCGCCTTCGCCAGCCCCCAGATCATTGTGTGCGTGCCCTCCGGCTCCACCGCCGTGGAACGCCGCGCCATCCAGGAAAGCGCTGAAAGTGCGGGGGCCCGCCGCGTGCTGCTGATCGAGGAACCGATGGCCGCGGCCATTGGCGCCGGCCTGCCCGTGACCGAACCGTCTGGCAGCATGATTGTCGACATCGGCGGTGGCACGACGGAAGTGGCCGTGATCTCGCTGGGGGGTATTGTCTATGCCCGTTCCGTGCGGGTGGGCGGAGACAAGATGGATGACGCCATCATCTCCTATATCCGCCGCGCCCATAACCTGCTGATCGGTGAAAGCTCGGCCGAGCGGATCAAGATCAGCATCGGCTCGGCCATGCTGCCGGGCGAAGGCGAGGACCAGGGCCCCTGGACACAGGTGAAAGGCCGCGACCTGATCAACGGCGTACCGCGCGAAGTGCCAGTGTCGCAGGCGCAGATCGCAGAAAGCCTGATGGAGCCGGTCAGCCAGATCATAGACGCGGTGACGACGGCACTTGAAAACACTCCCCCCGAACTGGCGGCCGATATCGTGGACAAGGGCATTGTGCTGACAGGTGGCGGAGCACTGCTGTTCCGCCTGGCCGATGTGCTGCGCTATGCCACGGGCCTGCCCGTAACCGTGGCGGAGGACGCGCTGTCCTGCGTTGCGCTGGGCACGGGCCGGGCGCTGGAAGAAATAAAGCGCCTGCGCAACGTCCTGACGACCATGTACTGAACGCCCGCCCGGCCCCATGATCTGACCATGGTGCCGGACCAGACAACGCGGACCCGGTGTCCGCCAGCGCCCGAAAGAGGCCCGGTTTCATGCTCCCGGTTTCCATTCAGGTAAGACAGGCCCTGGCCAAGCTGGTTCTGCCAGCTCTGCTGCTGCTGTCTGTGGGGATCATGATCGGTGGGCAGGTTGAAAAGCCTGTGGCCGACAGGGCACGCATGTATGTGGCCGACATCCTGGCCCCGCTGTGGAACCTGCTGGCCCACGGCCAGAACGCCGTATTCGGCGTGGTGGGCGGCCTGCGCGAAGCCCGGCACCTGGGCGAGGAAAACAGCCGCCTGGAAGCCGAAAACGCCAATCTGCGCCGCTGGTACGAAGTCGCGATTTCCCTCGCCCGTGAAAACGACGCCCTCAAGACCGAACTGCACTGGGTGCCCGAACCCACCCCCGCTTTCGTAACCGGGCGGGTCGTGGCCGATAGCGGGGGAATTTACGCCCGCGCCGTGCTGCTGGTGGCGGGCACGCAAAGCGGGGTGCAGACAGGCAATATCGCCCTGGCGGCGGACGGACTTGCCGGGCGCGTGACCGAGGTAGGCACCCATGCGGCACGCATCCTGCTGATTACCGACATTGCCAGCCGCCTGCCGGTGCTGCTTGAATCGAGCCATGCCTCGGCCATCATGGCGGGGGATAACAGCGCCACGCCGCACCTGCTCTACTACCCGCAGGATGCCCGCCCGATCGAGGGTGAACGCGTGGTAACGGGCGGGCAGGCCGGCGCGCTGCCCGCGGGTATTCCCATAGGGCGGGTACATTACCTGCATGCGGGCCAGCCTGTGGTGCAGCCTTTCGCCGCCCTGGACCACCTGACCATGCTGCGGGTGTTCGATTTCAAACCCTCCGAGATCGAACCGCCCGAAGCGCCGGGCCATGTGCCGCTCACCCGCCCGCGCCGCCCGCTTGCCCTGCCGTTCAGGACGCTGCTGCCCCCCGGTCAGGAAGGGTAGACCCGCAGGCCATGCCCTCTCCACGCCATACATCCTGGGACCCCGAGACCGAACCGCAACTGACCCTGCGGCAGCGACTCGACCGTACGGCCCGCCACCTGCTGCCCACCATTTTCGCCATTCTGGCGATTATCGTTTTTTCGGCGCCACTCGGCCTGCCGGGTGCAGCCGAACTGCTGCCCGCCATCGTGCTGAGCACGGTCTTTTTCTGGTCCGTGTGGCGGCCATCGGGCATGCCGGCGCTGAACGTGTTTGTTCTTGGGCTTTTCATGGACCTGGTGGGCTTTACACCGCTTGGGGTCAGTGCCTTTATTCTCCTGTTGGTACATGGCACCGCCAGTTACGCCCGCTTCGGGCTGATGAGGTTGAATTTCTTGGTGGTATGGTGCGTAGTCGGACTGGTAGGAGCAGGAGCCGCAGCCTTGCAATGGACCTTGGCCTGCGTGTTCCGCCTGCATGCCCTGGACCCCGCGCCCGCATTTTTTGAAGCTTTGCTGTGCATAGGAATTTACCCGCTCCTGTCGGCCACCTGTTCGTGGTTCCTGCGCGTTCTGGACGAAAAGGACGCAGCATGACCGCACGGTGGACCGCATGGTGGCATGGGGTGTGTCCATGACGTGGCGCAAGCGCGAAAACCGGCGCCTCATGCCCATTCGTGACCAGAAAGACCCCGCCCGCGGGGTGTTCACCCGTCGGGCGCTGCTGTTCATGGCGGTGCAGGCCGGGGCCATCGGGGAACTGGGCCGGCGGCTGTACAAGCTCCAGATCAACGATGGCGACCATTACGCGCGCATGGCGGCCAACAATCGTGTCAGCAAACGCCTGCTGGCGCCGCCGCGCGGGCGCATTGTCGACCGCTATGGCATTGCCCTGGCCAACAACAAGGAAAACTGGCGCGCGTTGCTGATGCCCGAGGAAACCACGGATGTCAGCGCCACCATCGAGCGTTTTTCGGCCATTATCCCGCTGGATGAACGCGACCGCAGCCGCATTGCACGGGAAATGCGCCACCAGCGCCGCTTTGTGCCGGTCATGCTGCGCGATTTCCTGTCCTGGGATGAAATGGCACGGATCGAACTCAACGCCCCGTCCCTGCCCGGGGTGCTGATCGATGTCGGCACGCGCCGTGTCTACCCCGAAGGCGAAATGCTGGCCCATATCATCGGCTATGTGGCCCCCCCCAACGAGGGCGACGTCGCCGGGTCGGCCCTGCTGGCCCTGCCGGGCATGCGTGTGGGCCGCGCGGGCATAGAACAGAGCCAGGACGAACGCCTGCGTGGCAATGCCGGATCGGTGGAGATGGAAGTCAACGCCGTAGGGCGCATGATGTCCGAGATCAACCGTGTGGAAGGGATGCCGGGCGAGGAAATCAGCCTGACCATCGACCGGGGCCTGCAACAGAAGGTTCTGAACCACATAGGCGACCAGACCGCCTCCGCCGTGGTGCTGGACTGCCACAATGGCGAGGTGCTGGCCATGGTCAGCACCCCGTCCTTCGACCCGTCCCTGTTCGACAGCGGCGTCAGCCACGCGCAGTGGATCGAATGGACGGACAACGTCCATACCCCCCTTATAAACAAGGCGGTGGCGGGGGTTTACCCGCCGGGCTCCACCTTCAAGCCCGCCGTGGCCATGGCGGCCCTGCAGTCCGGCCTTGTCAGCGCGACGGACCGGGTGTTCTGCCCCGGGCATCTTGACGTTGGCGGCACGCGTTTTCACTGCTGGTCACGCTGGGGGCATGGCTCTCTGGACCTGCACGGGGCGCTGAAATATTCGTGCGACGTCTATTTCTACGAGGTGGCGCGCCGGATCGGCATGGACCGGATCGCGCAGGCCGCCCACCAGATGGGCCTGGGCGTGAAGCTGGATATCGAACTGCCGCACACCCGCGACGGCCTTATTCCCACCCCGGCATGGCGGCAGGCCCACCACCACCACTGGAACGGGGGGGATACGATCGTCAGCGGGATCGGGCAGGGGTTCATTCAGGTCACCCCCCTCCAGCTTGCCACCTATTCGGCCCGGATCGCCACCGGCCGGGCGGTGGAGCCGCATCTGGTCCGCGCCATCAATGGTGAACTGGACCCCCGCGCCCAGGCCGGGCACTGGCCCGAACTGGGCATGCCCCAGCCTTACCTGCAGGCCCTGCGCGACGGCATGTTCGCGGTGGTGAACGAACCGCACGGCACCGCCCCCAAGGCCCAGCTCGACCTGCCGGGCATGACCATGGCAGGCAAGACGGGGTCGGCCCAGGTGCGCCATGTGTCTCGCGCGCTGCGCGAGACGGGGCATTTCAACTCCGCCGATCTGCCGTGGGAATACCGCCCCCACGCCCTGTTCATCTGCTTTGCCCCCTATGACGCGCCACGCTACGCGGTGTCCGTCGTGATCGAGCATGGCAATACCGGGGCCGATGCCGCAGCCCCGCTGGCGCGTGACATCATGCGTGACACATTGCTGCGCGACCCGGTCAACCACACGACCCCGCCGCCCGAAAACGTGGCCGATGCGAGCGACACCCTTGAGTAACGCACTGCACAGCCGCGCCAGGTTCCACAAGCGCCTGCTGCGGGCCGAGCCGAGCTTTCGCCTGCTGGCCAAGCTGTGGCGGATAAGCTGGCTGTATGTGCTGCTGATCTGCGCGCTGGCCGGGGTGGGTTACGTGACCCTGTATTCCGCGGGCGGAGGCACGCCCTACCCGTTCGCGGCCCCCCAGGCCATCCGTTTCGCGGTGGGGCTGGTCATGATGATTACCGTGGCCATGATGCCGCCGCGCATTCTTGTCATGGCGGCGGGTCCGCTTTACGGGCTGTCGCTGGTGCTGCTGCTTGCGGTGCTGCATGTGGGCCATGTGGGCAAGGGGGCCGAACGCTGGCTGATTATCGGGGGCATGCAGATCCAGCCCTCGGAATTTGCAAAAGTGGCGCTGGTTCTGGCGCTGGCCGCCTGGTTTTCACGCGTGGGCTACGCCCGCATGGGCAACCCGCTATGGCTTATACCGCCGGCCATGATGGTGCTGGTGCCGGTCGCTTTGGTGCTCAAGGAACCCAATCTGGGTACGGGGGTGATTATCGGCGGGATCGGGGCGGCGCTGTTTTTCGCCGCAGGCATGCGGCTATGGCAGATTATCCTGCTGCTGCTGCCCGTACCGTCACTGATAAAATTCGCCTACGCGCATCTGCACGACTACCAGCGCGCACGCATCACCACCTTCCTCCACCCCGAGGATGACCCGCTGGGGGCGGGCTACAACATTATCCAGTCCAAGATCGCGCTGGGGTCCGGGGGGATGTGGGGCCAAGGCTACCTGCACGGATCGCAGGGGCAGCTCAATTTTCTGCCTGAAAAACAGACCGACTTCATTTTCACCATGATCGCGGAGGAATGGGGGTTCGCAGGGGCAGTCACCATACTGGGGCTGCTGCTGCTGGTCATTCTGGGCGGCATGGCCATGGCCATACGCTGCCGCAACCGCTTTGGCCGGTTGCTGGCCTTTGGCATCAGCATGAATTTCTTTTTCTACTGCCTGGTCAACCTATCCATGGTCATGGGAGCGATCCCGGTGGGGGGCGTGCCGCTACCGCTGATTTCCTATGGCGGGTCGGCCATGCTCAATGTCATGCTCGGCTTCGGGTTCCTGCTCTCGACCTGGGTGCACCGGGACAGCCGTTACGGGGAAAGTCTGACCGACGCGCAACGCTAGGCTCTGGTGGGCTGCCTGCGCTATAGTGCATGCGCGCGGTCATGGGGTCAGGTTCCATCGTTGCCGCCTGCCACGCGGGACCGAGCGGAAAATATTCCGCAGCCTGCCGGTCAGGGGCTGTAAAGCCAGGCTTTTCCTGCCGTTGCGCCAGTCATAGACCCGCTTTGCGTCATTCCGGATTTGTTAACCCACCATGCTACAGACTTGACAGCTTTGGGTCAGGCTTCTAGCTTTCGCCGTAAAAGTAACAATTAGTACTATTTTCTTTTTCATTCTCCAGACCGCAGCCCGCTTTTCGTCCTTTGGTACCGCAGCCCGCCGGAACGCTCCGCGCGTGGCACCGGCAGGGACGGTTTCCGGGCTGTTCTTCCCTTTCCTGCCGGACGGGCCACAGGCTGCCCGCCCGGATAATCCAGTCAAGCAACGGGACCATAACAGGTGACGCCACGCTCTTTTCCCCTCCGCCCGGTCCTGCTTTCAGCCGTTGCCCTGCTCGCACTCGATGGCTGCAAACGCAAGGACGCGGCCATGCAGCTCCCCCCCCAGTCCGTGGGGGTCGTAACCCTTCACCCCCGCGCTGTTGCCGTCCATACCAGCCTGCCCGGCCGGACCGACGCCTTTGAAATCGCCCAGGTGCGGCCGCAGGTCACAGGCGTGATCGAAAAACGGCTGTTCACAGAAGGGGCGGATGTCGAGGCGGGGCAGCAGCTCTACCAGATCGATCCGTCCCGCTATCAGGCCGCCTACGATTCCGCACGGGGCCAGTTGCAGCAGGCCGAGGCCCGCGCCGCCACCGCCACCGCCAAGGTGAACCGCTACAAGCTGCTGGTACGCGAACATGCGGTCAGCCAGCAGGATTATGACGACGCCGTAGCCGCCCAGAAGGAAGCGCAGGGCGCTATCCTGAGCGGGAAAGGCCAGGTGGAAAACGCACAGGTCGACCTTGGCTACACCAAGATGTACGCCCCTATTTCCGGGCGGATCGGGCGCACGCTGATTACGGTGGGCGCGCTCGTGACCGCCAACCAGACCAGCAACACCGCCATCATCACCCGGCTGGACCCCATTTATGTCGACGTGAACCTGCCGGCCATAACGCTGCTGCGGCTCAAGCGGGAACTGGCGGACGGGCGTATCCAGCGGCAGGCCGATGGCAACGTGCCCGTGACCGTGACACTGGAAGACGGCACCACCTACGAACACCAGGGCCGCATGGCGCTGGCCGAAGTCAACGTGGACACCAGCACCTCCTCCGTGATCGTGCGTGCGATCATGCCAAACCCGCAGAAACTGCTGCTGCCGGGCATGTATGTGCATGCCCAGCTTGACGAAGGCACCGACCCCAGCGCCCTGCTGGTGCCCCAGAACGCGGTAAGCCGCAACACCCACGGCGACCCGCAGGTATGGGTGGTACAGCCCGACAGCACGGTAGCCCTGCGCCAAATCCAGATCGGGCAGGCCGTGGGCTCCGACTGGCTGGTTCTGGGCGGCCTGAAGGCGGATGAGCGGGTCGTGGTCAGCGGTACGCAGAAAATCACGCCCGGTGCGAAAGTCACGGCAACCGAAGAAAAACCGAAGGACGCTCCGCAGGCGCCAGCAGCAGACGGCGCGGGACAGCCGGCCAAGAACGGGCAGTAAACTCCATGTCTCTTTCCCGCTTTTTTATCGACCGGCCCATTTTTGCATGGGTTATCAGCCTTATCATCATGCTTGTGGGGGGGCTGTCCGTTTTCCGGCTGCCCATCGCGCAGTACCCTTCCATCGCCCCGCCCCAGATCGCCATTACCGTGACCTATCCCGGCGCATCCGCCGATACGGTCAACGACACCGTGGTGCGTCCGATCCTGCAGCAGATGTTCGGGCTCGATCATCTGGAATATATCGCATCGCAGTCCTACGCGTCCGGGCAGATGGAAATCGACCTGACCTTCGCGCAGGGGACCAACCCCGATATCGCGCAGGTGCAAGTGCAGAACAAGCTGCAGCTTGCCCAGCCCAAACTGCCGCAGGAAGTCACGGCCCAGGGCCTGAGCATTACCAAGGCCGTGAAAAACTTCATGCTGGTGGCGGCCTTTATCTCGACCGATGGCAGCATGTCGGGCGACGACATCGCGGACTATGTGGCCTCCAACATTTCCGACCCGCTCAGCCGCGTGACCGGTGTGGGCGACCACACGCTGTTCGGTTCGGAATACGCGATGCGGATCTGGCTCGATCCCGACAAGCTGTTCAGCTACAGCCTGACCGTGGGCGATGTGGAAAGCGCCATCCAGACCCAGAACATCCAGGTGTCCTCGGGCGAACTGGGTGGCCTGCCGGCGGAAAAAGGCATCAAGCTCGATGCCACCATCATCGGCCCGACGCGCCTGACCAAGCCCGAGGAATTCGGGAAGATTCTTCTCAAGGTGCAGTCGGACGGCTCTCAGGTCCGTATCAGCGACATCGCCAAGGTGGAACTGGGGCCGCAGACCTACAATACCGAGTCCTTCTATAACAACCAGCCCGCGTCGGCCATGGCGCTCAAGCTCGCACCCGGTGCGAACCAGCTTGCGACCGAGGCCGCCGTGCGCGCGCGTATTCACGAACTGGAGCAGTTCTACCCACCGGGGCTGAAGACCGTCTACCCGCTGGACACCGAGCCGTTCATCACCCTGTCCATCGAGGACGTGGTGCAGACCCTGCTCGAAGCCATTGCCCTGGTGTTCCTGGTCATGCTGGTGTTCCTGCAGAATTTCCGGGCAACCCTTATCCCCACCATTGCGGTGCCGGTGGTGCTGCTGGGCACGTTCGGGCTGCTGGAACTGTTCGGCTATTCCATCAACACGCTGACCATGCTGGCCATGGTGCTGGCGGTGGGTCTGCTGGTGGATGACGCCATCGTGGTGGTGGAAAACGTCGAACGCGTCATGACGGAGAAAAAACTCTCCCCCGCCGACGCGGCCCGTGTTTCCATGGATGAAATTTCGGGCGCCCTTGTGGGTATCGTGCTGGTGCTGTCAGCCGTGTTCCTGCCCATGGCGGCGTTTTCGGGGTCGGTCGGGGTTATTTACCGGCAGTTCTCGGTCACCATTGTCTCGGCCATGTGGCTGTCGGTGCTGGTGGCCATGGTGCTGACCCCCGCTTTGTGCGCGACCATGCTCAAACCCGGCTCGCATGAAAAAACCACGGGTGCGGCCGGCTGGTTCAACCGCAACTTCGCACGGCTGACCGGGGGTTACCTGCGGGGCGTGCGGTTCCTCATCAACCGCGAACTGATCTCGCTCCTGGGCTTTGCCATCATTTCCGCCCTCGCGGTGTTCCTGTTCACGCGCCTGCCCAGCGGCTTCCTGCCCGATGAGGACCAGGGCCTGATTTTCGGGCAGATCACCCTGCCACCCAACACCCCGCGCGAACAGACCTCCGCCCTCAACCGCGAGATCACGGATTACATTCTCAAAAGCGAACCGGGTCTGGTGCAGTCCGTGCTGGCGGTCAACGGCTTCAACTTCGCGGGGCAGGGCCAGAACTCGGGCGCATTCTTCGTGCGGCTCAAGGACTGGAAACTGCGGCCCAAGGCGTCGCAGACGTCATCGGCCATTGCCATGCGCATCATGATGCATTTCTGGTTCGACCCGCGTGCGCAGATTTTCGCCATCAACCCGCCTGCCGTGCTGGAACTGGGCAACGCGACCGGCTTCGACCTGGAACTGGAGGATCGCGGGCATCTGGGCCACCAGAAACTGCTTGAGGCACGCAACATGGTGCTGGGCATGGCCAGCAAGGACCCGCGCCTGCTGGCCGTGCGCCCCAACGGCATGGAAGACGCGAGCCAGTACCATCTCGATATCGACCGCGAAAAAGCCAATGCGCTGGGGATCACGATCAACGACATCAATACCACCATCGAAGGGGCGCTGGGGTCGATCTACGTCAACCAGTTCACCCGTGAAGACCGCGTGAAGCAGGTCTATATCCAGGGGAACGCGGCCTCGCGCATGCTGCCGCAGGATCTGGGCAAGTGGTATATCCGCAATGCGGCCAATACCCTGACCCCGCTCAACACCTTCATTACCGGCAACTGGATCAGCGGACCGCAGAAGGTCGAGGATTATAACGGTCTCAACTCCTACGAGATCCTGGGCCAGCCTGCCGTAGGCTACAGTTCGGGCGATGCGCTGGATGCCATCAAGGGTATTCTGGCCAAGCTGCCCACCGGTATCGGGTATGAATGGACCGGCCTCTCGTTCGAGGAAATTTCGTCCGGGTCGTCCACGGGGCCGCTCTACGGGCTGGCTGGCATTGTCATTCTGCTGTGCCTTGCCGCACTGTATGAAAGCTGGGCCATTCCGCTTGCGGTCATGCTGGTCATTCCGCTGGGTGTTCTGGGCGCGATTGTCGCGACACTGGGCCGCAGCATGAACAACGACGTCTACTTCCAGGTCGGACTGCTGACCACCGTCGGGCTGGCGGTCAAGAACGCCATCCTGATCGTGGAGTTCGCCAAGGCCGGCTTCGAGAAAGGACATTCGCTGGAAGAAGCGGTGCTGACGGCAGCCCGCGAACGCCTGCGGCCCATTCTCATGACCTCGATCGCCTTTGTGGTCGGGGTGTTCCCGCTTGCCGTGGCCAGCGGTGCCGGTTCGGCCTCGCGCCAGGCGATCGGCACGGCTGTGGTGGGCGGCATGGCCTCGGCCACGTTCCTTGCGGTCTACTTCGTGCCGGTGTTTTTCGTTGCGGTGCTCCGCCTGTTCCGTGTCAGGCGCATGAGCGAGCGAGCCGACCTTTCCACGTCGTCACAGCCTTCAGCCGGAAATGAGTGAGATCATGGCTTTTACGTTTTCCTCTCTCCGGGCGCGCGGTCTTCGGGCCGCACTGCTGGGCATGGCCGCCACACAGGTGCTGGCGGCCTGCACCATGATCCCGAAATACAAGCGCCCCCAGCCGCCGCTGGCCACGACCTGGCCCGCCTACCAGACGACCGGTTCCGCAAAGGAGGCCCGCAGCGCCTACGATCTGGGCTGGCGGGATTTCTTTACCGACCCGCGCCTGCAAGCGCTCATTACCATCGCCCTGCGTGAAAATCGCGACCTGCGCTCGGCCGCCGCCAGCGTGGCCGAAGCCCAGGGTGCGTACGACGTGCAGCATGCCGGGCTGTTCCCCAAGATCAACGCCACGGGTGGCCCCATGTATATGGGCCCGTCAGAGGCCGCGGGTCTGAGCTTCGCGCCGGGTCTCGATTCGGGCAAAAATCCCGGTACGTTCCGCTATTATCAGGGCGGGATCGGCTTTTCCTCCTACGAGATCGATCTGTTCGGCCGTATCCGCTCCCTGACCAGGGAATCGGCGGAGAGCGCCTTTTCGCAGGTGGCGACCATGCGCAGCACGCTGATCAGCGTGGTGTCGCAGGTGGCCACGGCCTATGTCACATGGCTGGGCGACCGCGAAACGCTGGCCCTGGCCGAAAGCACACTGGCCAACCAGAAAGACAACCTGCGCCTGATCGAGGACACCTATCGCCACGGTGAAGGCAATCTGCTGAGCGTACGCCAGGCGGAAACGCAGGTTGAACAGAGTGCGACACTGCGCACCAGCGCCCAGCAGAAAATTGCGCAGGACGAAAACCTGATCAGCCTGCTGATCGGCGCACCCATCCCCGCCGACCTGCCCGCCCCCCAGCCTCTTGGAGCCCAGACGATCCTGGCGGACCTGCCGGCTGGCGTGCCGTCCGACGTGCTTGAAGACAGGCCCGATATCATCGCCGCCGAACACAGCCTGCTGGCGGCCCAGGCGGACATAGGTGCTGCACGGGCAGCCTTTTTCCCGCGTATTACGCTGACTGCGACGGATGGTATTTCAAGCCTTCAGTTCCACAAGCTGTTTACGTCCGCCGCCACAACCTGGGGACTGAACCCGTCTTTTCAGATTCCGATCTGGAACTGGGGCGAAAACAGCGGCAATCTGTATGCCTCCAAAGCGAGGCGTGACGGCAAGGTCGCAGCCTATGAAAAAGCCGTGCAAAGCGCGTTCCGCGAAGTGGCGGACGCACTGGCCAGCCGCAAGGCCTATCTGGACGAAAAACAGCAGGCCGATGCTTTGGTCACCTCCGCCGGAGATGCCTATCGCCTGGCCCGCATGCGCTTTGATGCCGGGACGGATTCCTACCTGACGACACTGGAATCACAACGCTATTTCCTGCAGGCACAGCAGAACCAGATCACTGTCGCCGTGGCGAAATACCAGAACCTGATTACCATATACCGCGCACTGGGCGGCGGCTGGCATGAACGCACGGCACCTGCCGTCACCAATGCGGCGACGCCGCTCAGCAAACCGGCCTAGCGGCTCCGCCCGGGTTCTTGCAGCACCGGGCGAACACCGTAAACAAGGACCGCAAAGTGCGACACCTGCATCAGGCTGTTCGCCCCTTGCGGTCCAGATCGCCACAAATTCTCTCTGCCACCCCGACGTCCCTATCGATGCCCAGAGCCCCAGAGCCGTAGTCCGGGCCACCCGCTACCTCACGGACCACGCAGCCCCAGAAAGAGCAAACGTTACGGTCTGCTCTCCAAAGGGGTGAGTCACTCCATTACCGCATTTTTCTACCGCGCAGATCGCTGGACTGAATCGCGATACGGCCCGTCATTTTCTGAGATCGGTTCCCGATAGAACACATGTCATCCGGGCCAGCATCGCCAGTTTTCCCGCGTATTAGCCACACCAGAACGCCTGTTCCGCGCGCCGTGCCACCCCAGCAGAATACCGGAGCAATGCCAACGCGCCATGGAGCGCCCGTCGGGAATCGTCCTGTTGTTGGAAAAACCTTCTCCTCCTAGCGGTCCGACCAAGAGAGAAGGAGCGTTTGCAGGAAAGCGCCGCAGGCAAACCTTTATAGTTCGATAGGACTCGTGCGGATAATACCGAGCGTAAGATACGCCATAAAAACAATGAAATCCATAGATCAAAAATATACGCTAATTATAAGCTTTTGCCGGATAGCAATAAAATATATAAAATCCAGCATTAGAGCCAAAACTAGTGCATTGATTATTTTTATTACAGTATTTGTGACTGTTTCATTGCCATAAAATCCTGGAACCACCGTCACGACAACTTGAAGCAGTAATGAGATACGCAATATTTTTGTGGCGACTGGAGAGGCACGATAGCCGCTGCGTGACAGAATATGGGATGCTGACAAAAAGGTAATTATATATAACGCCAAATACAATCCCGGCTATAATACATAGAATCATTAAAATGACAAAATATAGATTTGCATGATGATCGTAAGAAAGCTTACCTGCCAGATCAGACAAAATACTATTATCGATTGGCGTGAAGCACAATTCTATTGTATTCTATACAACACCCCACACAGTGACAAAAAATACGGATGCTTCTGTAATCGTGTGGTTTTTATCATTATGACAGGACTTTCATCAATATTGATCTGTCTGGTGTGCTGAGTATGGCGTTAAGCGCACGGGTGTGGAGTGCATAGCGCCGTGATGGACACGATCCGATCGTTCAGCACAATGCCCATGACAACACTCGGTCGCCTATTGCCACCCCGCACCACATTCGGTGCTGTCGCCTCTGATGGGTGCACTGGGGGCCGGGTATGCGCCCCCTCATTCCGTATGGACTGAAACACAAACCCGAAGGCCGCATGCGACAGTTACTCTCAAAGAACAGCCATCATGTTCGCCAATTTACAAAGGCAATAAAAAAGGCCGCCCGAGGGCAGCCTTTTTCAGTCCTGCGCCAGAAAACCGGCTTTATTTTCCGGCTGGGGCCGGAGCCAGTTTCAGAACCCAAAGCTGGGCGATATCGTAAGCACTGCTGCTGGACGGGACACTCTGCAAGGTCTTGATCGCGTCCTGCGTCTTGCCACCCTGCATTTCAGCCAGACCCAGATGCAGTGTCGCCACACCCGGATCGACCACGCCTTTGGCAATACCCTGATGCATCAGGTCAAGACCGTTGGCCGTGTCGCCGAAGGTGACGGCGTTGTAGCCGACCAGGAACAGCTCATCGCCCTTGCTTTCAGCCTTGGCGGATTTTGTATCGGCCGGAAGGGCCGCTTTCCGGTCGGCAGCAGCCTGGGTGATCATGGCTTTCAGCTTGGCCTGGCGCGGCGCTTCCGCGCCCTGTCCCAGCACGCCTGCCTTGTAACCCTGGTTCATCAGATCCAGGGCCAGTTGCGGCATGCGCATCTGCATCGCAATTTCGGCCATTTCCATGAAATCGCGGGTCTGCAACGTGTCTCCGGCCGCCAGGCGGATACGGTAGACATCAAGCTGCAGGGCAGGCGGAATTTTTGTGTTGGTCACCAGGTCATGCAGCAGCAGGGCCCAGTATTCCTTTTTGGGGTAATATTTGGCCAGCAGCACATAAGCATGCGATGACGTGGCGGGATCTTTCAGCGCCGTTGCGCTGGCAGCCAGCATCTGCAGCATGGATTCCGCAGGCTTGCGGCCTGCCGCGATGTCCGCAGCGATCATGGGATTCAGAACCTTGATGGTCCCGGCATAATCTTTTTGCAGGTAATAGCACTGCACCAGCAGCACGTTCATCTGCGGGTTGGGGCCGGCCGCTTTCGTGTAACGCTCGATCGCCGCAATCGCCTTGGGGTAATCCTTGGCGGTGTAAGCCATTGTGGCTTCGGACATCAGCATCTGGGTTTTCATGCTGGCCGGCGTGCGGGGCGACGCCACCAGTTTTTCGTACGCGGCAACCGCCCCAGGCATGTCGCCTGCCTGGGTCGCCACGGCAGCGCCCATCTGGCTGATCACGTAGTCGTCGTATTCGGTCTTGCCTTTGACGGCCTCCGCCGTGCGAACCGCATCCTGGGCCTGAGCAAACTTATGAGCCGCCAGAGCGGTCTGAGCCTGCTGCAACGCCTTGGCGACGTCGGGTTTCAACGTATCCGCCGCGTGCGCGAGTGGCTGCATGCATGTCAGCGCCACACCGGCAAACAGGATACAACGCAAAAAACGAGAAGCCATTTCTACCAAACCTTGTTGTTGTTTAGCTGTTGCTTACGGGGAAGCAAACTGTTCCTGCCCAACAATACCAATTTTTGTCACGCCAAGTCTCTGGGCATCGGACATGACATGAATCACGGTTTTATAATCGGCAAGCCTGTTCGGCTGCAGATGGAATTCAGGCCGCATGTCCTCCGGCCCCTGCGCAATACCCTGCAGGCGGCTTTGCAACTCGTCTTCAGAGGCGATGGGCTGGCCGTTCCAGGTCAGGCTGTTGTCAAAATCGACCGCCAGCGTCACGACAGGCACTTCAACCGTCGGGGGGGGCGGGTTGCCTTGCGGCAGGTCAATAGCGACGGATTGCGTCTGCAGCGGGATGGTGATGATCAGCATGATCAGCAGCACCAGCATGACGTCGATCAACGGCGTCGTGTTGATGTCGACAATGCCTTCGTCTTCTGTCGTGCTGTCCGACCCGACATTCATACCCATGGTCTGTCACTCTCTTTTCAGCCGGGAGGGTGGTGCCGCGCGGTACGCGGCACCCGTCCTGCCTATTTTGGTTTCTCGGTAATGAAGTCGATGTGATAGATGCCCGCTTCCTGGCAGGCGGCCACCACACGGCCTACAGCTTCATACCGCACCTTGGCGTCGCCACGGATCTGGATCTGCGGCTGCGGTGTCTGGACCGCAATCTTGTCCAGATGGCTTGCCAGATCCGCACGGTCGCGCAGGGGGACCTGGTCCCACCATACCCGACCATCGGGCGTGATCGCCAACACCACATTGTTGACCTGTGTCTTTGTGGCCTGGCTCCTGTCTTTCGGCAGGCTCACCTTCACTGAATGCGTTGCCACCGGAATGGTGATCAGGAAGATGATCAGCAGCACCAGCATGACGTCAACAAGTGGCGTCGTGTTGATGGCGGAGACGACGTCGTCTTCCCCGCTATCGCCGCCAACTTGCATACCCATGTTCAGCCTACCCGTTCAGAAGTGGTGATGGTGGTGGGGGAGTTGTCGGGACGCACCACGATGCCGCTGTTCGCGCCATGACGCACGCCACCGATCAGGATGTTCTGCAGGTCGTCCGCGAAGTCACGGACCTGATCCATCGCACCCTTGTTGCGGCGCACCAGCAGGTTGTAACCCAGAACGGCGGGAACGGCGGTGGCCAGACCGATGGCGGTCATGATCAGCGATTCACCGACGGGACCGGCAACCTTGTCGATCGAAGCCTGGCCGGCAATGCCGATGGCGGTCAGAGCGTGGTAGATACCCCACACCGTGCCGAACAGACCGATGAACGGAGACGTGGAACCCACGGTGCCCAGGAAGGCGAGGCCCTTCTGGAGGCTGTTCTGGATGTTGTTGACGGCGCGCTGGATGGACATGGAGGTCCAGCTATGCAGGTCGATGGATTCCTGCATCGTGCCTTCGTGGTGGTCGGCCGCCACAATGCCCGTGTCGGCGATGTAACGGAACGGAGACGTCTTGGCCAGGGCGGACGCACCTTCCTGGATGCTGTGCTTGGTCCAGAAGTTCTTGATGGCTTCCTTGCCAGCAGCGAACAGACGGGCCTGTTCGATGAACTTCGTGATCATGATGAACCAGGTGCCCAGCGACATGATGAGCATGATAACGAGCACGCCACGTGCAATGATATCACCGTTGGACCACAGAGCACCCAGACCGTAGGGATTGCCTTCTTCCTTGGCGGGGGCAGGCGCTTCGGACGGAGCCGGAGCGGCAGCCGCGTCGGCGGCAGGTGCGGGCGCCGGAGCAGCCGCGTCGGGAGCCGCAGGTGCAGCAGGGGCCGCCGCGTCAGGCGCAGGGGCAGCCGGAGCAGCCGCATCGGGAGCGGGGGCTGCGGGAGCAGGAGCCGCCGCGTCAGGCGCAGGCGCGGCCGGGGCGGAAGCAGCCGGAGCAGCGTCCTGCGCAAGAGCCGCCACCGGCGCGGCCGTGCTCATCAGAAGCACAAGCGCGGGAACGGCAAGGCCTGCAACGGAAGAACGGGACAGTCTGGTCATCGCACTCAAAATCCTCGTTTCTGCAGCCTGGTCCGGGAAGAACGCCCCGGCACCAGGCACCATAAATAATTCGTTCAGTTCTGACGGTTTGCCAGATCAGTTATCCAGCCGGAACCTGATCACGTAAACCTTGTGCAGCTCTTTGACGGGCTGACCGTTACGCACGGCAGGCTGGTACTGGGCCCGATGCACGTAATCGAGTGCCGAGCGGGCAAAAGCCTGACCGCCGGATACCGACTGCACCGAACAGTTACTGGTCTTGCCTGTTGTTTCCACGTCGCAAACCAAGGTCACACGCCCTTCAACGTTGTCGTCCTCCATTTCGGGGGGATAGACAGGCTGAACGTTGTTCATCGGCACGGAACCTGCTGACGTATCCGGCACTTCCGGCCCGGGAGGGGCTGGGTTGGTGCGCGTGGCAGGCGGCGTGGGCTCCTTGGGAACCTCATGCGACACATGCCTCATCGGCGGGTTCGGCGGCGGCGGCGGCGGCGGTGGCGGCGGCAGAACACGCGTCTGGATTGGTGGTCGCGGGGGTTCGGGCGGAGCTTCACCAGTGCCGCCCATTCCACGAATCAGACCAAGAATCCCCAGACCGTGCAGCAGAAGCACAATCAGAAGCGCGCCAATGCTAACAACAGCGCTCACTCGGACAGAATAATTTGCCGAGCCTTGCTGCTGCTCTCGGTCAATCATATTTGTCAGCCCTCCTAGTTAGGGTCACCTGAACAGACGACACCCGCAATCATTATTCCACTACAGCAACAAAAAGGAAACCCACTCTGTTTCCGTAATGCAACCACCGGCAATTCATCTTTCCAGGGTACGATTGGGCAATCTGAAACGGCAGATGTCAAGAATGTATCGGAATAATCGTGCGGGTTCCATAACGAATTCGCGATTATCCACAGTTTTGACACGAAATAGTTTTTTGCCCCCCACGCAGGATTACCCTAGTCTGCGCCGGACAAAAAAAACAGACTGCGGAAAGCCTGCCTTTTTTCGCTCCCCGCAGTCAATCACTGCCTTCAATTCTTAACATAATGCGGCCCCGCAGGGCCTGCCCCGGCCTTTACTGGCCCTTACTGGGCGCTGGCGCTGGCCTCAGAACGGGTAGCCCCCACCCGGCCCGCCAGGGACGCGGCCATGAACGCGTCCAGGTCCCCGTCCAGCACGCCGTCGGGGTTGGAGGTTTCCACCCCCGTGCGCAGATCCTTGACCATCTGGTAAGGTGCCAGCACGTAAGAGCGGATCTGGTGGCCCCAGCCGATATCGGTCTTGGCGGCCTCGGTCGCGGCGGCCTGGGCCTCGCGCTTCTGCAGTTCCACTTCATACATGCGTGCGCGCAGCATCTGCATGGCCGTGGCGCGGTTGCGGTGTTGTGAACGATCGGTCTGGCAGGCAACCACGATCCCTGTGGGAATATGGGTGATACGGATGGCGGAATCGGTCTTGTTGACGTGCTGCCCACCAGCACCGGATGCCCGGAACGTATCCACCTTCAGGTCCGAATCATTGATTTCGATTTCTATCGAATCGTCGATGACCGGATAGACCCAGACGGACGCGAACGAAGTCTGCCGGCGCGCCGCCGCATCGAACGGAGAAATCCGCACCAGCCGGTGCACGCCCGCCTCGGTCTTGAGCCAGCCATAGGCATTGGGGCCCGACACCAGAATGGTGGCTGATTTCAGCCCGGCCTGCTCCCCTTCGGAACTTTCGATCAGCGTTACCTTGTACTGGTGCGCTTCCGCCCAGCGGGTGTACATGCGCAGCAGCATTTCGGCCCAGTCCTGGGCTTCCGTTCCGCCGGCGCCGGCGTTGACTTCCACATAGCAGTCATTGCTGTCCGCCTCGCCCGACAGCAGGCTTTCGGTCTCGCGGCGCTTGGCTTCCTCGGCCAGGGCGCGCAGAGCGATCATGCCGTCCTTGACCAGATCGGCATCGCCTTCCGCCTCGGCCAGTTCGATCAGCTCGCAGGTGTCGCGCACATTGGTTTCAAGCGTCTGCACACCTTCGAGCTGGTTGGCCAGCAGGGTGCGCTCACGCATCATTTTCTGCGCGGCGTCGGGGTTGTTCCATAACTCGGGATCTTCGGCGCGGTTGTTCAGTTCCGCCAGCCGGTCTTGGGCGACATCCCAGTTAAAGATGCCTCCTCAGCAGTGCCACCGACTGCTTGATCTGTTCGTTAAGGGCGTCTGTCTCGGCGGACATGGGCCGGTTCTCCATCACATCTTAAAAAAAGCGGAAATGCCGCGTCATTCCGCCTTCAATAAAGGCCGCCCATGCCAATGTCACCCCCGGACGGTGCAGGAGAGGCGTTGTTGGGCCCGGACGAGAGGTCGCGCCCGCCCGCCGAATCCTGCGCACCGGCCCCGGCCGCCATGTCGCTTTCGGAATCGGGCATGTTTTCAGCCCCCGTATCGGCCGCCGTCAGCTCCTGCGAAACATTGGCCAGAGCCATGCTCACACCCGCGACCTGGCCGTCCTTGAAGGCGTCTGTCGCGACACCCCGGCCCGTATCGTACTGCACCAGCATGACCCCCTGGGGTGGCACAAAATCCAGCGCCGGTCGCCCGACCAGCGCGGTTTTCATAACCTTGTTCCAGATCGGCCCGGCAATGGCCCCACCCGTCTCGTTCTTGCCCAGCGTATGGGGGGTGTCGAATCCGAACCAGACAACCGTGACGATATCGGGCGTGTAACCCGCGAACCACGCGTCATTGAAATTCTGGCTGGTGCCGGTCTTGCCCGCGATGGGAACGGTAATCCCCTCCCCCGCGCGCACGCCCGTGCCCCGCCGGATAACGTCCTGCAGCATGGTGGTGATCTGGAACGCGCTTTCTTCCGAGGCAATGCGGGGCCGGTCGTCGCGCAGTTGCGGCAGGTCATCCGGCCCGGGCAGGACGGATGCAGCCCCCCCCGACACCGCACTCGCCCCCGGCACCATGACCGGCGGGGGGGCACCGGGCGGCAACCCGCCGGGCTGGACAACGCCGTCAGGGCCCACGGCCCCGGCGACAGGCGCCCCCGCAACCAGCGACAGCCCCGAAGACCGCCACACCACCCGGCCGTTACGGTCCTGGATGTCATCCACCAGGGTAGGTGTGATCCTGCGCCCACCCGCCGCGAGCGATGCGTAGGCCCCGGCCTCTTTCAGCACCGTGGTTTCCACGGCTCCCAGCGCCGCAGGCAGCACCAGCGGCATGGAATCGACCAGCCCGAGTTTGACCGCCGTATCGGCCACGGTCTTCATGCCCAGATGGGCCGCAAGGCGAATGGTGACAAGGTTACGCGATTCCCGCAGTGCGTCATGCAGGGTCGTGGGGCCCCAGAAATCCTTTTCGTAGTTGTTGGGGTGCCAGGTGCCGTAGGATACGGGCGAATCGTCGAATTTCTGCGAGGGCGAAATACCCTGCTCCATGGCGTCAAGATAGACGAAAGGCTTGAAGGACGAACCGGGCTGGCGCAGGGCCTGGGTCGCGCGGTCGAACTGGGATGCCTGAAAGGACCACCCCCCCACAAGCGCCAGCACACGCCCGGTGCGCGCGTTCAGCGTTACCACAGCACCTTCCACCAGCGGCACCTGCATCAGCCCCACGCGGCTGCCTTCCGCCTGGGGTTCGATCATCACCACATCGCCATTACGCAGCCCGTGCGCGCGCTGCGCCCAGGACAGGTCCTTCGTCTGGACCAGGCCCGTCTGGACCGCACCTGCCTGGGCAGCCCCCATCTGGGCAGCGGCATTGGGACCGCCGCGCCAGACCACGCTGCCTTCCAGCCAGCCGACACGCCCTTTTGCGCCGTCCAGCACCACGGCCAGACGCCATTGATCCAGCATGCCCGGCGGCGGCGCGATCCCCCGCAACGCGGCCTGCCACTGGGCGGGGTCGGTTTCCGGTCCGATGCCGGGCAGGCGGTGAAGCGGCCCCTGCCAGCCGCGATTGGCGCGGTCATAGGCCATGAGCCCCTGCCGCAGAATAGCCTGTGCCGAACGCTGAAGCGGCAGGTCCAGGCTGGTGTGCACGTCCAGCCCACCCTGCATGGTCACCGCCTGGCCGTAGCGTTCCATCAGTTCGCGGCGGACTTCCTCGGCAAACCATTCGGCGCCGGGGGCCGGGCCGGGCCGGGTGAAGCTACGCGTGGTCAGCGGTTCGGCCGCCGCTGCCCGGGCCGCCTCGGGCGAGAGCGAGCCGATATCGGCCATGCGCTCCAGCACCCAGTTGCGCCGCCCGCGTGCCGCGTCGGGAAAGCGTTCGGGGTTGTAGTTGGTCGGCGATTTCGGCAACGCCCCCAGGAACGCCGCCTCGGCGTCGTCAAGCTGGTCGAGCGGCTTGTTGAAATAGGTCTGCGCCGCCGCCCCTATGCCATACGCGCCGTTGCCCAGATAAATTTCGTTGAGATAGATTTCGAGAATCTTCTCCTTGGGCAGAACCTGCTCGATCCGCATGGCCAGGAACGCTTCCTTGGCCTTGCGGCGGAAGGACACCGCATTGGTGCCCAGCAGCATGATACGCGCCACCTGCTGCGTGATGGTGGACGCGCCGATCGGCCGACGGCCCTTGCCCCGTGTCAGATCTGTCAGGCCCGCGCGGATAATGGCGGCGGGGTCCACGCCCTTGTGGGTCCAGAATTTCTGGTCTTCCGCCGCGACAAAGGCGTTCTTCACCTTGTCG
Organism: Acetobacter sp.; assembly: GCF_047723915.1. Taxonomy (GTDB): domain Bacteria; phylum Pseudomonadota; class Alphaproteobacteria; order Acetobacterales; family Acetobacteraceae; genus Acetobacter. The sequence continues at coordinate 24,771 of NZ_JBDOBQ010000022.1, forward strand.
GGAATGGCGCTGTAGGGCACGAAAATGCGGCGTTCGTTGGCCAGTTCGGCCACAAGCTGGTCATCCCCCGCGTAAAGGCGGCTCATGACCGGTGGCTGGTAGGATTGCAGCCCCTCTACGGTGGGCAGGTCCGCGACGATCCCCTCATACTGGGACCACAGCACCACGGCACCTCCCGTGGCCCCGACCAGCATGACCGCCGCCGTGGCCCCCAGCAGGGCACGCCAGTAGCGAAAGCGCGGCCGCCGCAACATGGGCGGCCCCGCGGGCGGCTGCCCACCTGTGGTCGATCCCCCTGTGGTCGATCCCGTGGGGGGGGAGGCAGTGTCGTCTTGGCTGGAGGAAGAACCCTGATCACCGGAAGGCGAAGTGCTTGTCATACCGGTCCTTTACCATTGGCGGGGCGTGCCGTCTTCCTCATCTTGCGTATTCTGCCCATAATCGTGGCGGAATTCGGACGGCGCAGGACCACGGGGCTAGCCTGTCGATCCCATCAGTTCCCCCAGAATCCGGGCGGTATAATCCACCACCGGCACCACACGCCCGTAATTGATGCGCGTGGGGCCGATCACGCCAATAGCCCCCACGATCCGGTTGGCCTCGTTCCGGGCCGGAGCCATGACCACGGACATGCCCGTCGCGCCGAACAGCCCGCTTTCCGCCCCGATGAAAATCCGCACACCCTGCGACGTGTCCACCAGTTCCAGCAGGCGCAGCATGGTTTCCTGCGCTTCCAGCCGGTCGAACAGGGTCTGGATGGCGGCAAGGCGCTCCTGCCCGTCCACATCGGCCAGCAGGCGGGACTGCCCGCGCACGATCAGCGTGCCCCCGCTTTCCCCCCGCCCGCCGTTCCAGATGGCCAGCCCGCTTTCCACCACCTCGGCCGCCAGGCTGTCCAGTGCGGTGCGGTCTTCCTTCATTTCAGCGCTGACACGGGTGCGCAGGTCGGGCAGCGACGCCCCCATGGCGCGCGCGTTCAGGTAATTGGCGGCCTCCACCAGGGCAGAAGGCGGCATGCCCACCGGCGTTTCGATCACGCGGTTTTCGACATGGCCATCGGCCCCCATCAGAATGACCAGCGCGCGGTTGCTGCCAAGGGCCACGAATTCGATATGCTTGATCGCGCCTTCCCCCTTGGGGGCGACCACCAGCCCCGCCGCATCCGACATGCCCGCCAGCAGGGACGACGCCTCGACCAGCGTATCCTGCAACGAACGGCCACGGGCCTCCAGCGAATGGCCTATGACCTTCTGCTCGTCCTCGGACAGCGAACCGAACTGGAGCAGCCCGTCCACGAACAGGCGCAGGCCTTTTTCCGTGGGCAGGCGACCGGCCGACGTATGGGGCGAAAACAGCAGCCCCGCTTCCGTCAGGGACGCCATGACCGTACGGATGGTCGCCGAAGACAGCGGCTGGCCCAGCTTGCGCGCCAGCGTGCGCGAGCCCACGGGCTCCCCGCTGGCCACGTATTCCTCCACGATCTCGCGCAGGATGGTGGCCGAACGCACATCCAGTCCGGGCGGCAGGGCGGCTTTGGCTGGCAGCAGACCACGCTTCATGGCAACACGGCTCCCTTCATGCGCTCATCGTTTCCACCTTATGACGTTTTCATGCGCGGTTTTGCTCCGGCTGCAAATATTTTATGTGTGGCGGGCATTTTATACAGGCGCACCTGCAAGACGCCACCTGCAAGGAAGACACCATGCCCCCACAAGGCCAGCCCCCGGCCATGCCTGCGCCAGATCATTCCGGTCATTCCGAGCATTCTCCCGCTCACCCGTCTGATCGCCCGTCTGGTCGCCCATCGGGTCGCCTGCCCGACCAGATGCGCCCCATCGTGATCGAGACCGGGTTTTCACGCCATGCCGAAGGTTCGGCCCTGATCCGCGTGGGCGCGACCGAAGTGCTCTGCACCGCCAGTGTGGAAAACCGCGTGCCGCCTTTCCTGCGTGGCAAGGGCAGCGGCTGGGTCACGGCGGAATACGGCATGCTGCCCCGCGCCACCCATACGCGCGGCCCGCGTGAGGCGGCAAAAGGCAGGCAGTCGGGCCGCACGCAGGAAATCCAGCGCCTGATCGGGCGCGCGCTCCGCGCCGTGACCGACCTGAACGCCCTGGGCGAAATCTGCATTACACTGGACTGCGACGTGCTGAACGCCGATGGCGGCACGCGCTGCGCGGCCATTACCGGGTCCTGGGTGGCGCTGCGTCTGGCCCTTGGCAAGCTGGTCGCCAACCGGGTGCTGCAACGCCTGCCCCTGCGCGGGCAGGTGGCCGCCGTGTCCTGCGGGCTGACAAAAGCCGGCCCTGTGCTGGACCTGGATTACGCCGAAGACAGCGCAGCCGCGGCCGACACCAATTTCGTGCTGACCGCCGATAACCGCATTGTGGAAATTCAGGCCACGGCGGAAACTGCCCCCTTCACGCATGACGCGTTCGAAAGCCTGCTGGCCCTGGCCCGCGCGGGCACCACCACCCTGTTCGAAGCCCAGATGGCGGCCATTACCAAAGCGGAGACCCCCTGACATGCCCCCCCATAAACTCGCACATGGCAGCCGGCTGGTGCTGGCAACCCATAACGCCGGCAAGCTGGCGGAATTTGCCACGCTCATGGCCCCGTTCGGCATTACAGTCGTCTCCGCCGGGGAACTGGGCCTGCCTGAACCCGAGGAAACCGCCACCACGTTCGCGGGCAATGCCGCCATCAAGGCGCTGGCGGCGGCAAAAGCTGCGAACCTGCCCGCCCTGGCCGATGATTCCGGCCTGTGCGTATCGGCCCTGGGCGGCGCACCGGGCATTTATTCCGCCCGCTGGGCCGGGCCGGACAAAGACTTTGCCGGCGCCATGGCCCGGATCGAGGAAGGGATCGGCCCGGATGAGCGCGAGGCATGGTTTGTCTGCGTACTGTGCCTGGCCCTGCCCGACGGCACCACGCAAAGCTTTGAAGGCCGGATCAATGGCGAGATCGTCTGGCCCCCACGCGGGACCGGCGGGCATGGCTATGACCCCATTTTCCAGCCCGAAGGGGAAACCCGCAGCTTTGCGGAAATGAGCGAGGCCGAGAAAAACGCCATCAGCCACCGCGCCCGCGCCTTCGCCGCGTTTGAGGCGGCCTGCCTGTAAGCGTCTCCGACTTAAAAAACAAAGGTTCCGAGCGCCGTCTTTATTTTCATGAAGGCGGCGTTGCCTGAAGCTTTTTGAAAAAAGCTTCACCAGAAACCTTCATACTTTCCGGGCTGTGTTCAAACGGGCCTTAGCCGGACAGATCCTGGCTATCCACCATAAAAAATGGCGCCCACATGGGGCGCCATTTTTTTGACAACCAAGGCGGGGCACGGGCCGGGCACGCGGCCCGGCCCGTGCTGTTTATCAGCCTTCGCCGTCGGTGTTGCGGCGGCGGATGGCCGCGCCCAGAATATCACCGAGGGAGGCGCCGCTATCGGCGGAACCGTATTCGTTGATAGCCTGCTTGTCTTCTTCCACTTCGCGGCCCTTGATGGTCAGGGCAACCTTGCGGGCGGTGCGGTCGACGGTGACAACCTTCGCATCCACGCGTTCGCCAACAGCGAAACGCTCGGGGCGCTGCTCGGCCTTGTCACGGGCCAGTTCGGCGCGGCGGATAAAGCCGCTCAGAACGTCGTCCACCTTCACTTCAATGCCATTGGCCTGAACGGCCGTGACAATGCAGGTCACGATGCTGCCCTTCTGGATGCTGGCCAGCGCGTCGGCTGCCGGGTCTTCCTGAAGCTGCTTGATACCGAGAGAGATACGCTCTTTCTCGACATCCACGTCCAGAACCTTGGCCTTGACGACCTGGCCCTTTTCGAAGTGCTTCATGGCGTCTTCGCCAGCTTCGTCCCAGGACAGGTCGGACATGTGAACCATGCCGTCGATGTCCGCGGACAGGCCGATGAACAGGCCGAATTCCGTGATGTTGCGGATTTCGCCTTCGACGGTGGAACCCACCTTGTGCTCTTCGGCGAACTGTTCCCACGGGTTGCGCTGAACCTGCTTGAGACCAAGCGAGATACGACGCTTCGCGCTGTCCACGTCCAGAACCATCACGTCCACTTCCTGGGAGGTGGCGACGATCTTGCCCGGATGGACGTTCTTTTTCGTCCAGGACATTTCGGACACGTGCACCAGACCTTCGACACCCGGCTCCAGCTCGACGAACGCGCCGTAATCGGTGATGTTGGTCACGCGGCCAGAGAAGCGGGCACCCGGCGGATACTTGAGCGCCACGTTTTCCCACGGATCAGCCTCAAGCTGCTTCATGCCCAGGGAAATACGCTGCGTGTCCGGGTTGAAGCGGATCACCTGCACGCGCACGGGCTGGCCGATCTGCAGCGCTTCGGACGGGTGGTTGATGCGCTTCCAGGCAATGTCGGTCACGTGCAGCAGACCATCGACGCCGCCCAGGTCAACGAACGCACCGTAATCGGTGATGTTCTTGACCACGCCGTCAAGGATCATGCCTTCGGTCAGGCCCTGGATCAGTTCGCTGCGCTGTTCGGCGCGCGTTTCTTCCAGAACGGCACGACGGGAGACAACGATGTTGCCACGCGCACGGTCCATTTTCAGGATCTGGAAGGGCTGGGGCATACCCATCAGCGGGCCGACGTCGCGCACGGGGCGGATGTCCACCTGGCTGCCGGGCAGGAACGCCATGGCGCCGCCCAGATCAACCGTAAAGCCACCCTTGACGCGGCCATAGATGGTGCCGTTCACGCGCTGGTTGGCCTCGAACGCCTTTTCCAGGCTGGTCCAGGCTTCCTCGCGGCGGGCCTTCTCGCGGGACAGGACAATGCTGCCGTCACGGTCTTCATACCGTTCGACATACAGTTCCACCACGTCGCCGGGCTGGACTTCGGGCTTGGCGCCGGCCGGTGCGAATTCGCGCAGGGCCACGCGGCCTTCGCTCTTCAGGCCGACATCGACAATCGCGTAGTCATCCGTCAGGCGGACAATACGGCCACGAACGACGGACCCGTCAAAGCCGGAATCGCGGCCCAGGGTTTCGTCAAGGAGGGTAGCAAAATCTTCGCCACGGAAATGGTCCGCGGTCTGGGTAGTGGCTGAAGCCATGTGTAAAAGTTAACCTTGCGCCAGCCTGAACCATACGCCAGGCCGGGCGTTCCTGCGCCCCGCATTGCGGCACGGCTTGCCCGGGCCGACCGTCGGGGGCCATCCCCCGCGGTCGCATTGCCGGACCAGACGATACAGTCCTGAATAAGGCATTCAGGCGAGCCAGCCCGTTGCCGGGCCGTTCTCTGCTCTGCACAGAGACCCCGCAGACCGGGTTTGTCAACTCAAACCGACAGGCTGGCTCCAAAAGAACGCCCCACACCCGCCCGGGATTGCACCCGCACCCGGCCAGACCTGCTTTTTTTATACCAAAAGCGCCCAAAGCGGGCCTGAGGCGGCCCTGAAACGGACCCTGGCATGGATGCGACACGTAACCCGCGTGCCCCCGGCCCCGCCGCTTCACCGCCGCGGCACCGGAGCGGCGGTGGCCTAGGCCCGGATGATGGCGAGTCGCGCGCGGGCTATCCGCAATGCCTCGGCCAGCACGGCCTGAGCACTCAGCGTGTCCGTTTCGATCACATGCGCGTCGGCTGCGGCGCGCATGGGGGCCACGTCGCGGCTGGCATCCGCCGTATCACGCGCGCGCAGGGCGGCCTCCATCTCATGCAGGCGGGCCGCGCAGTCCGGGGCGGTGCTGTCCCCGCCCATTTGCAGGAAGCGCCGCATGGCCCGCGTGGCGGGGGATGCGGTAATGAACAGTTTGACATCCGCGTCAGGAAAAATGGCGGTGCCGATATCGCGCCCGTCCAGCACCGCACCCCGGTCAAGGGCGAAACGGCGCTGCGTGTCGACCAGAGCCGCGCGCACGGCAGGCTGGGCCGCGACCTTGCTGGCCGCCTGCGCGACTTCGGCCACGCGCAGGTCGGGGCGTTGCAGGTCCGCAGTCAGCAGGGCCTGCGCGATATCCTGCGCGGGCTGGGCCGGGTCGCGCCCGGCATCGAGGGCGATCCGGCCCACGGCGCGGTACAGCAGCCCTGTATCCAGATAGGGCAGGCCCAGCGCATCGGCCAGGCAGCGCGCCAGCGTGCCTTTGCCCGCCGCCGCCGGCCCGTCCACCGCGACAACCGGCCCACCCCGATTCGCAGGCGTGCTCCATGGCGGGTTCATGCCACGAACCCCGCACCCAGCGCGTTCATGAGGTCCAGATACCCGGGAAAACTCGTGTCGATAAAGGCAGTATCATCGATCTCGACCGGCTTTTGCGCGACCAGCCCCAGCACGGATGCGCTCATGGCCAGACGGTGATCCATATGGGTCCGCACCAGCCCGCCGCCGGGCACGGCATTGCCTGTGCCGTACACCACAAGGTCGTCCCCCTCCACACCGGTGCGCACGCCGTTGGCTTCAAGCAGGGCGACGGTGGCGGCCAGGCGGTCGCTTTCCTTCACGCGCAGTTCCTCGACCCCGCAAAAGCGCGAAACACCTGTGGCATGGGCGGCAGCCACGGCCAGAACGGGGTATTCATCGATCATGGAGGGGGCGCGTTCGGCCGGAACGGTCACCCCATGCAGGGCGGATGCCCGGATGTGCAGATCCCCCACGGGTTCGCCCCCTTCAAGCCGTTCGGCCCCGATCTCGAGCTGCGCGCCCATCTCGATCAGGGTGGTGAACAGCCCCGTGCGCAGCGGGTTCAGCCCCACGCCCGCAATCACGATGTCAGAGCCCGGCACCAGCAGGGCGGCCACGATCGGGAACGCGGCGGAGGACGGGTCCCCCGGCACGACAATATCGCGCGCCACCAGATCGGGGCGGCCTTCCAGCACGATCACACGCCCGCCCTGGGCCGTGGGCGTAACCGTGACGGTGGCCCCGAAATGGCGGAGCATGTTTTCGGTATGGTCGCGGGTGGCCACGGGTTCTTCCACCCGGGTCTGGCCAGCCGCGTTCAGCCCGGCCAGCAGCACGGCGGATTTGACCTGGGCGGACGCCACAGGCAACCGGTAGTCCAGCGGGTGGGGGTCGGCCAGGCCGCGAATGGCCATGGGCAGCCGCCCGCCCTCACGCGCGAGGAACGTGGCGCCGGTCTGGGCCAGCGGGTCCATGACCCGCTTCATGGGGCGGCGGCGCAGGCTGGCGTCCCCCGTCATGACCGATGTCATGCCGTGGCTGGCCAGAATACCGGACAGAAGCCGGGCCGCCGTGCCGGAATTGCCCATGTCCAGCACGGTGTCGGGTTCGCGCAACTGGCCGATACCCGGCCCGCTGACACGCCAGCACCCCTCGCTCTCACGCACGGCCTGCGCGCCCAGTGCGCGCATGGCGGCCGCCGTGCACAGCACGTCCTCCCCTTCCAGCAGGCCGGAAATATGGGTTTCCCCCCTGGCGAGAGAGGCGAACATGAGCGCGCGATGGCTGATGGACTTGTCGCCCGGCACGCGAATGGCGCCGGTCAGCGGCGCTGTCGCACGGGCCACCCGCAACGGGCGCGCGGAAGGAGAGGAAGCGTGTGTCATGCCCCCCTCATTCCGGCGTTGAAGGGTGCAAGTCAATCCGCCCGGGGGCATAAAACCTGCCGCGCGGGAGAGAAAATACGCACCGGACCCAAACTCGGGTTTGACAGAAGCGCGAACACAGTGGCATTTGGCGTCGCCTTATAGTCTGGTCGATTCCCGCGCCCGTGCGCAGCCTTACGGAATCGTCCGTGTTCGGGGGTGTTGCCCCCACAATGTCTGTTCAGGATCGACAGGTAGCAAGATGTCCCAGCCCGATCTCGGCACCAAACGCGTCTGCGTCTCCTGCGGTGCCCGCTTTTACGACCTGCACCATTCCCCCGCCGTGTGCCCCAAATGCGGTACGGAACAACCCCCCCTGGTGCCGCGCCTGCGCCGCAGCATGGACAGCTACGCCGCCACCCCGGTTCCGGCTGCCCCCGTCAAGTCCAATGAAGAGGATATCGATCTCGACACCGAGGACGATGACGACAATGACGACGACGTGCTCGAAGACACCGCCGATCTGGATGACGATGACGACGACATCAGCTCGGACATCGATGTCAGCACCGATTCGGAAGACCACGAATCCTGAGCAGCGTCTGCACATGATGTGATATGTGCATGACATGACACGAAAAACCCGCCTGCTGGCGGGTTTTTTTGTGCCCGCGCGACCGCCCCCTCAGGCCCCCTAAATGACCACTCCCACACGCCACCTTGCAGGCCGCCCCAAGAGGCTACCGGCCCATGTGCACAGGGCCCGGCACCTGCCGCATCCCCCCATGGACAGGCCACGCAAACCAGCCCGGATGCCCCGCGGGGCTGGATGGTCCGCCCCACCGGGGCATACCCCCGTGGGCGGGAGCGGAAAAAACAGGGCTGGAGTGCCACGGGAAATGGTGGTGTCCTGCCTTTTCCGTTCTGTCACCCGGAGTCTCATGATCATGAAATGCCTCCCCCCCCTTCTGAGCGCCGTGGCCCTGCTCTGCCTCGCCGCATGCGAGAGCGCGCCATTGCCCGACCAGACCGGGCTTGACGCCACAAGCACACCCGGCACGCTGACGCAGACCGCGCCCCTTGACCCCGCCTACGGCATTCCCGGCGCGGGCAAGTCCCTGAGCGTGACCTACCTGTCGACCAATGGCGTGACGGGAACAGGGCTTGTGCCGGTTACGGGCGAGGTCATCTACCCTGCGGGACCGGCCCCGGCCGGGGGCTGGCCGATCATGGCCTGGGCGCATGGCACGGTCGGTATCGCCAATGCCTGCGCGCCGTCACGCAACCCGCCCTCCGCCCGCAATGTCGCCTACCTGAGCGCATGGCTGAAGCGGGGCTTCGTGATCGTGGCCACGGATTACCAGGGCCTGGGGTCGGACGGCGTGCACCCCTACCTGAACGCCCGGGCGGAAGCCTATAGCGTGCTCGACAGCGTACGCGCCGCCCAGAAAGGCCTTGCGGACCTGAACAAGAAAGTGCTGATCGTCGGGCAGTCCCAGGGTGCGGGCGCCGCCTTTGCCGCCGCGGCCTATGCCCCGACCTATGCCCCCGCACTGGATATTCGCGGCACGGTGGCCACCGGTATCCCCTACATGACGCCGCAGATCGCCCAGGCGCTGCTGGCGGATGCCGGCAAACCTGCAAAGAAGACATCCGCCAAAGGCGAGACCGATCCGGTCGTGGCCTATGCGCTGCTGATGGGTGCGTCCGAAGCGGGGATCAACCCCTCCTTCAACCCGGCGGACGCCTTTACCCCCAAGGCGATGAACGCCTTCCATGCCGCATCACAGATCTGCCTGACCGGGCTGCTGGACGTCGTGAAGGCTGACGGGCTGACACGGGCCAACACCTTCCAGCCGGGAATCGGCCATGCCCTTGCTCCCGTGCTGGAAGCCATGGCCTACCCGACGCTCAAGCTGAGTGCGCCGCTTTTTGTCGGCACGGGCACCACCGACAAGGACGTGGCCCCCGAAGGACAGTTGCTGCTGGTCAAGGATGCCTGCCAGGCCGGCACCATCGTGCAGTCCCACGTGTACAAGGGCCAGGATCATTCGCAGACCGTTCTGGCGTCCCTGAAGGATTCGGCGGCGTTTACCGCGGCGGTCATGGCCAATGAACCCATAACCTCCACCTGCGCGCCCAACCCGCAATAACACCGCACACATCACTGGCCGCCATGGCGGCCAGCCGCAGGACGGGTCACAGGCCCAACCAAAGGGGCAACCAAGGCACCCCGACCAGAGGCGGGCCGGAAGACCAGCACAGAGGGCCGGTCAAAGCCCGCAGCGGAGCCAGCCGGGCGGCCAGCCACGGAACTGCCGGGGGAAAATACTCTCCCCGGCAGCCTGTTCCGGGCTGCCCCCTTGTCCCCAGCCGCCGTACGGGGCCATGCCGGGGGCTTGCAAGGGGGCATACAGGGCGCTGTTACGCGGCCATACGCGCACCAACGCAGCGACAGCCCGGGTGGTAGCACACGGCACACGGGTCGCGTAGCCCATCGCCCGGACAGGGCCGGGCGGCGTCAGACGGGGTTCAGCCCTGGGTGGGCCTGCGTTCTATTTCCACGCCCACCGCCTCGATTTCCTCGAAGACATCGAGCTTTTCTATGCGCACGCGCACGACCCGCACGCGCGCATCGGCCAGAACGCCCGCGGCAATGCGTTCGGCCAGGGTTTCCACCAGCCTGACATGGCCTTCCCGCACGATTCTGCGCACCAGAACCACCACATGCTCGTACGAGACCGTACGGCTGAGGTCATCAGCCCCGATTTCAAGGTCCGTACGGTCTTCCACCCCGAAATGGACAGACACACGAATACGCTGTGTCACGCCCTGTTCATGGGGAAACACGCCGATATTGGCGTCCAGCACCATGTTTTTCAGGAACAGGCAACGCAGGGGCGGCTCTTCCGCCCAGGGAGCAAAAACAGCCATGATCTTATTCTTCCAGAACGGTGCCCGTGGGGGTGGGAGCAGACCATTGCAGATGTTGTCCGCCATCGAGTGCGAGCATCTGCCCGGTTACGGAGGGCAGGGCAAGCAGGGCAAGGGCGGCCTGCGCCACTTCCTGCGCGGAAGTCCCCCGCCCCAGCGGCACGGACGCGCATTGCCGGGCGAACTGTTCCTCTGTCTGGCGGGTGCTGGGCAAGGCGGGGCCGGGGCCAATACCGTTCACGCGGATACGGCGTGGCGCCAGAGCCAGAGCGAGCGTACGCGTCAGCGTCCATAACGCGCTTTTGGAGACGGTATAGCTGATGAAATGCGGGGTCAGCGACCAGACGCGTTCATCGAGCATGTTCAGCACCATGCCTTCGGCATCGGGGGGCAGGGTTTTAGCGAAATTCTGCGTCAGCACAAAAGGGGCCCGCAGGTTTGGCTTCATATGCAGCATCCAGCTTTCCAGCGTGGCGTCGTCCCATTCGTCCCGCTCGAAGGTGGAGGCATTGTTCACCAGCACCCCGACAGGCCCGCCCAGCAACTGGGTCGCGCGTTCGATCAGGGGCTGCACGTCCTCCTCCCGCGCGAGGTCGGCCTGCAACAGCCCGCCCCGGCGGCCATGCGCGCGCACGTCCTGCAGGGTTTCCTCCGCCGCGGCAACGCTGTCGCGGTAATGGATGGCCACATCAAAACCCGCTTTGGCCAGGACCAGCACCAGGGCCCGGCCCAGCCGCGTAGCGCCCCCCGTAACCAGGGCCCGACGCGGTATGGCGGCGGAGATCGGGAAATCGCCCGTGCTCATACGTTTACTCTCCACTGGCCGCGACAGCCCGGGCGGCCGCGGTCAATCATGACAAAACAGTTCATTTCAGGCATGGTGCATTTCAGGCCGGGCGGCGCGCGCCAAGGGCCGCGGCCAGCGTGCCGTCATCCAGCACGTCCAGAGCCCCGCCCATGGGCACGCCCTGCGCCACCCGGCTGACAGCAACCCCGTCATAGGGCTCCAGCCTGTCCATAAGCCAGTGCATGGTGGTCGCACCCTCGACCGTGGCGCCCAGAGCCAGAATGACCTCCCGCACCTGCCCGGCCGCAAGCCGCGCAAAAAGCGGGGCGATGTTCAGATCCTCCGGCCCCGTGCCGGATAGCGGAGACAGCGTGCCGCCAAGAACCTGATACACGCCGCGATGCACGCCCGCGCGCTCAAGCGCCCAGAGGTCGCCCACCGTTTCCACAACACAGACCACCCCGTGGTCGCGCAAAGGATCGCGGCAGATATGGCACGGGTCCACCGTATCCAGATTCCCGCATGACGAGCAGGTTCTGATGGCGGCCCCCGCCTTTTCCATGGCGCGGGCCAGCGGGGCCAGCCGGGTCTGCGGGTCCTTGAGCAGGTATAGCGCCACACGTCGCGCCGAACGGGGGCCAAACCCCGGCAGCCGCCCCAGAAGGCGTATGAGCTGCTCTATTTCCTGCCCGCCGCCCGCGTCCATGCCCGGCCTTTCTCCGCCCGTACCGTTAGGGATTTAGAACGGCAGTTTCAGGCCCGGCGGCAGGTTCAGCCCGCCGGTGACCTTCTGCATTTCTTCCGCCGCCGTGGCGTCCAGCTTCTTGCGGGCATCCGCACAGGCGGCCACGATCAGGTCCTGCAGCATTTCCATGTCCGACGGGTCTGCCAGCTTGGGGTCGATCCTGATGGAGCGCATGTCGCCCTTGCCGCTCAGCACTACGCTGACCATGCCCGCACCGGCCGCACCCTCAATGCTCATGCCTTCGAGCGTGCTTTGCATGGCTTCCATCTTGGCCTGCATCTGCGAGGCCTGCTTCATCAACGAGGCAAGGTTTTTCATGGTCATCCCCCCTGGGTTTCAAAACCGTATCATTATCCTGTGCGCCACCCTGGCAGGGTATGACCTGCCAGCGGCGGCCCGGCCCGCATACTCCCGCCTTCAGCCCGGCGGGCGGCCCGGATCGTAGGGTCGTTCATCATCGTCCAGCAAGGCCGCGTCAAGCGGGGCGAACGCGAAATCAGGCATGTCCGCCCCGAAATCAGGAGCGAAATCGGGACCGAAATCCGCGCCGAACGCCTCGTCAAACGCGGCTTCGGGCACGCCGGCGAACCCTGTTGCCAGCGCTTCGGGAATTTCCTCGGGCGGGAGGCCGTAATCGTCCAGCCCGTGATCGCGCACCTCACCCAGTTCGGCGTCGGGAAAAGCAGCCAGGATCGCGCGCACCAGCGGGTGGGACGCGGCCTCCCTGCGGCGGAACTGGATGACCTCCGCCCCTTGCGCGTCCAGCGTGGGCTCGCCCTCGGCGTCGGACACGCCAACCTGCCACGCCATGCCCGTGGCGCGTTCGAGCACCTGCCGCAACTGGCGCGGCACATCGGCTGGCACACCGGGGGCAAGCCGCAGCACGATCTGGCCGGGTGCGAACGACACCAGATGGGTCGCATGCCGTAACTGCCCATGCAGGATGGCCTCGCGCTGGTCCTTGACCAGGGCCACGGCCTCACGCCAGGTGCGGGGTATGGCGGGGGCGGCGTCTGGCGCGCTTTCGGCCATGTCGGGCTGTTGCGGAGTGGGGTGTTGCAGGACGGGCTCAGCCATGCCCGCGGTCTGGGCCTGCGCCCCCGGAGCCAAGGACAGCGCGGCAGACCCCGCAACCATGCGCAGATGCGCCCGCCCGCCACCCGGCTGTTCCGGGCTGTGCGCCACGTTCCGAGACAGGCCCGCAGTACCCGGAGCGGTGTCCCCGCCAGACCGGTCCACCTGAATACCGGATGACACAGGCCCCTGCGGTAGCAGCGCAGTACCGCGCCCCGCCTGCGGAGCGGAGGACGGGCCACCCGCGCCACCAGACGCCGTGCCCCCGGCGGACGTACCGACGGCAGCCCCACCGGAGAGACGGCGCACCAGATCCTCGGGCGAGGGCAGGTCAGCCACAAAACACAGGCGGATCAGCACCATATCGGCCGCGGCGCGGCGGTCCGGCGCGGTTTCAAGTTCCTGCAGGCCCTTGAGCAGCATCTGCCACGCACGCATGAACACGGGTACGGGAAAACTGGCCGCCATCTGCGTACCGCGCACGCGCTCGGCCTCGGGCATGTCGGCGGACTGCCCGGCCGACGGCACGGCCCGCAGGCGCGAGAGCGTATGCACGAGTTCGAGCATGTCACCCAGCACAAGCCCGGCATCGGCCCCGCGCGCATGGGCGGCGTCCATCAGGGCCAGTGCCTGTTCCGGCTGGCCGGTCAGGGCGGCTTCCAGCAGGTCGAACACAACCTCGCGGTCGGCCAGGCCCAGCATGTCGGTCACGACCGAAGCCGCGATCACGCCCTGGGGGTTGGCCCCGCCCGTGCCGCTGGCATTGTCGCTGCTGCCCTGGGCAATGGCCTGGTCCAGCAGGCTAAGCCCGTCGCGCACGGACCCATCGGCCGCACGGGCGACAAGGGCCAGCGCATCGTCCGACAGGCGGACATGTTCCTTGTCCGCGATGCGTGCGAACAGCCCCACCAGATCGGCCTGGGGCACGCGCCGCAGGTCGAAACGCTGGCAGCGCGACAGCACCGTGACCGGCACCTTGCGCAGTTCGGTGGTGGCGAAAATGAACGTGACCTGTGCTGGCGGTTCTTCCAGCGTCTTGAGCAGGGCGTTGAAGGCATTGCGCGAAAGCATATGCACTTCGTCGATGATGAAGACCTTCATGCGCCCCTGCATGGGGCGGAAACGCGTGGCTTCGATAATTTCGCGCACGTCGTCCACACCGGTGCGCGAGGCGGCGTCCATTTCCAGCACGTCGGGGTGGCGGTCGGCCAGAATGGCCAGGCAGTTGGGGCATACGCCGCACGGGTCCGCCGTGGGCCCACCGTTGCCGTCCGGCCCGGTGCAGTTGAGCGCACGGGCAATGATACGCGCCGTGGTGGTCTTGCCCACCCCGCGCACGCCCGTGAGCATGAAGGCATGGGCCACCCGCCCCAGCGCGAAGGCGTTGCGCAGGGTGCGGACCATGGCCTCCTGGCCGATCAGGTCATCGAACGTGGTGGGGCGGTATTTGCGCGCCAGCACCCGGTATGGGGTGGCGGACTGCGCGGCAGGGGGCGCGGCAGCCGGTACGCCGGCTGGGAGCGACACAGAGGGTGCGGCCGCAGGCTCGGGCTCTGCCACAGAGACGGGCGCCGATGGCGGGGGTGCGGGGTCGCCGAACAGGCCGGGCCCTTCGGGTTCGGGGCAGGGAAGGCCCTCGTCCTCGGGGGGCAGGGCGTCTGTGTCGTCGGTCATGCCGGGTCCGAAAAAAGAAGCGCGTTGCTGCGCGCCATCCCCCTTGCGCGGGGGGCGGTGCCGCCGCAGGGGGCGGACATTCCGGTGGAAAGCCGGACAATGACCCGGACAAAACTTGTCATGGCTGCTTCCTTCCGGACCTGACCGGGGTTGGCAAGGTATCCGTCCACTGCCGACTTTCCGGGTTCACACCTAGCATCAATCGCGCCATCATGCCAAGCCTGCACTGCACGCCCGGCTTGTTTCTTTGACCCGAGCGGCCTGTACAGGCTAGAAAACCGGCACGCACAGCCGCAAGAACAGGAGAGCCCCGCCGTGTCTGGTTCCGTATCCGGTTTTAACCGCCTTTTGGCGCTGGGCTGCGTCATGGCGCTGTTCTCCCTGCCGGTTGCCGGGGCCATGATCTCGCCCGCCGCCGCCCAGGATGACGAAGCCGAAGCCCCGCCCACCCCGCGCGACACGGTGCCCAACCGCAAGCTGCAAAGGCAGCTTGCCATCCTGCATTTCAGACCCGACGCCGCGAGCGATGGCTGTGTGACGGCTCTGAGCGCTCTGCACAAGACACAGGACCAGTTGACGCAGGAAGAAGCACGCTTTCACGATCAGGACGTTGTGGTGGCGCAGGATGTGCTGGAGTCGGACTTTGAAAATTCGCTCGAACACTGCTCCCCCGACGCGCAGGCGCTGTGCGCGCAGCCCAACCCTTCCGCCGGGCTGGCGCAGGCCTGCGCGCAGATCGACAACGTACCCGAACCGGCTGCGGACTGACACCCCGGCCACAGGCGCGGCCGGAACGGGTGAAGGCAGGACAGGTATCGGCAGGACAAATATCAGCAGCGCGGGCACTGGCTGGGCAGATGCTGGCACGGCAGGCCCGGGCAGAATGAGCCCGTCCATGCAGGCTGGCGCATGAGCGCGCCGCCCCCCCGGTCCGGGCAGCCCCCTGCCGGAACGATACCAGTGGGACAGACACCCCCCGGACCGGCAGCAGACAGGCAGGGACCGGATGAGCCGGGACCAGTCGGGCAGCCGCCGCACGGACAACCACCGCGCGGGCAGACACCCGTTGGGCAGGCCTTCGCTGAACAGGCATCCACTGGGCAGGCACCGCCTGGACAGACACTGGCTGGGCAGGCATCGACCGGGCCGCGACCGGTCATGCAGGCACCGGGGCAGGAACACATGTCTGCCCCCGACACCGCCCGCACCCTTACGGCCTGCCCCACCGGCGCTTACGGGTGGAAACCCCTGGTACTGACGGCAGTGCTGTTTTTTATCATCGGGTTTGTCACATGGCTGAACGGGCCGTTGATAACCTTTGTCCGGGTGGCGTTTTCGCTCGACACGATCAGCAGCTTTCTTGTCCCGCTTGTTTTCTACATCGCATATTTCCTGTTCGCCGTGCCGGCCAGCATGGCCATTGCCCGCACCGGGCTGCGGCGCGGACTGGGTTACGCCCTGCTGATCATGGCCGTGGGCATGGTGCTTGTGGGCCAGGCCATGCGGGCGGAGTCTTACCCCGCGACACTGGCGGGGTTTCTGGTTCTGGGCGCGGGACTGGCCATGCTGCAGGTGTCGGTCAATCCGTATGTCAGCTTTCTCGGCCCGCGCGAGCGCGGGGCGCAGCGTATCGCCATTATGGGGGTGTGCAACAAGCTGGGTGGCATTCTTGCCCCGCTTGTGCTGGCAAGCCTTGCCATGCGCCACATTGCCGAATTTGCCAGCCAGCTTGCGGCACAAAGCGACCCGGATATCCGTGACGCCCTGCGCCAGCAGTTCCTGTCGGCCATTTACTGGCCCTATCTTGGCATGGCGGCAATTCTGGGGGCTACAGCCTTCTGGGTCGTGCGCTCGGGGTTGCCGGACCTGGACACCACAGGCGCCACCCCCCTGCCCCGAACGCCACCCACCGCCACGCCGGGCCACAGTGCCCCTGCTGCACCCCCGCCCTCCGCGAGCGGGGCATACAGTACGCCTGCGCACGCTGCCGTCGCACCGCCCCACCCGGCTCCAGCTCCAGATTCGGCCCGGAACACCATATGGTCCAGCCGTGCCCTGCTGGGTGCGCTTGCCATGTTCGCGTATGTCGGGACGGAAGTTCTGGCCGGGGACGCCATAGGTACCTATGCGCAGGGCTTTGGAATATCCCTCGACCAGACACGCTTTTTTACGTCCCTTACCCTGTCATGCATGCTGCTGGGCTACCTTACGGGGCTTGCGCTGTCACCACGATTCATAACGCAGGAGCGGTATCTTCTGCTGTCCTGCACCATGGGCGGGGTGTTCAGTCTCATGGCGTTTTTGACTCACGGCTATGCCTCCGTTCTGGCGGTCAGCCTGCTGGGCTTTGCCAATGCCATGATTTTCCCCTCGCTTTTCCCCATTATCCTCAATGGGGCGGGGCGGGCTGCGGCACCGGTCTCGGCCATGCTGGTCATGGCCTATTGCGGCGGGGGGATTGTGCCGCAGGTTTTCGTGGCTCTTGAACCTCTGCTGGGGTTTCAGTCCGCCTTTGTGGCCATCACGTTTCTGTCCTACGGCCTGATCGCCGCCTACGGCACGCTGTTTTCACACGACCATGACTGATACGGGACCTTTCGCATGCCAGACCTGAGCGGCCAGCTTGTTCTGCCGGACCGGATCCTGCCCGGCAGGCTTTCCTTCACGGATCGCCTGCATGCCATAACGCCTGAGTCCCATGCACCGGAGCAGTATATTCTGCCCGGTTTCATAGACTGCCACGTCCATGGCGGGGACGGAGCCGATACCATGGACGGCGTGGCCGCCATCCATACGCTCAGCCGCTTTCATGCCCGGCATGGCACCACGACCCTGCTGCCCACCACCATTACCAACCCATGGCAGGACGTGCTGGCCGCGCTGGCGGCCATTGCCGAAGTCATGCGCCAGCCGGTCACCCACGGCCCGGATATTGCGGGAGCCCACCTTGAAGGACCGTTCGTCAGCCCGCACCGGCTGGGCGCGCAGCCGCCTTTCACGCTGGACCCCACGCCCGAACGCGTGACCCAGGCCCTTGCCCCGGGCTGCGTGCGGGTCGTGACCCTGGCACCCGAACTCCCCCATGCCGACACCGCCATGGACCGGTTCGCCAAGGCTGGCGTGCGGGTCAGCCTGGGGCATACCACCGCCGGTTACGATCAGGCCGAGCAGGCCATCTGCCGCATATGTGCGGCGGGCGGTGTGGCAGGGGGCACCCACCTGTTCAACGCCATGCCCGGTATTGAAAGCCGCAGGCCCGGCCCCTGTGCCGCCCTGATGTGCAGCGACGCCTACGCGGAAATGATTTTCGACACCCACCATGTCCACCCCGGTACATACAGGCTTGCCCAGCGGGTCATGCCCGACAGGCTTGTTTTCGTGACCGACGCCATGCGCGCAACCGGCCTGCCCGACGGGCCCAGCCAGCTTGGCGGACAGGATGTCATGGTTGAAAACGGCACCGCCCGCCTGCCCAACGGCAGCCTTGCCGGCAGCGTGCTGACACTGGACACCGCCCTGCGCAACGCTGTGGCGGCAGGCACGCCGCTACCGCAGGCCGCAGCCCTGCTCAGCCAGAACCCAGCCCGCTATCTGGGCCTTGCGGACCGGGGCGCACTTGCACCAGGCCACCGGGCCGATCTGGTAGTGATGACCCCCGACCTGCATGTGCGCGAAGTCTGGGTGGCAGGCGCACGCATTGCCTGACACGGCAGAAGCGACAGACAGATCAGCACGTGAACAGACCAACACATGGCGGGCGGGACTGACAGAGCAGACAGGACCGAGCTGCTCTGAAAGACCGGCGCATGCGGCGCGAGAACTTCTGCCGCCTGAAAAACCCGCCCCCAAGCACCTGGCTACAACATATCGGGAGAGCGCAAGACCCGTGGCCTCACGCCCACGACTTCAGGCCCGCGCAGCTTCACGGCAGGTATCGCCTTTTGCGGCAGGCCCCTGCCCCGCAGTCCTGTCAGTCGGGCAGGCGCAGGATGGCGTCCACCCCCCTGCGGGTCGCCAGAACGGCTGCTTTTTCCTTGAGCGTCAGTGCCTTGTCGGCGGCACCAAGGCTGGTGGCTTCTGACAGCTTGACCAGACCCACGAGTTGATCCGCGTTGATGGGATCGCCCGGCTGGCGGTCTGGCGGCAGCATGGCCATATGCGCCTGCGACAGCCCTGTATCGGCCCGCAAAGCGCGCAGGGCGTCCTGCGGCAGCGCGGGACCCTGATCGGCTTCGAGCCCCTGGGCAAGCTGGGTCAGCACCTGTGGCGGCCGGGTTTCTTCGGGCACGAGCAGCAGCCCCGCCTTGCGGAAATCCAGCCCGACCGAACGGCTGCTGGTAAAGGCCACCAGTGGAATGGAAAACACCAGCCCGAGCAGAACAGGCGTCATCCAGAAGAACAGCGAGGACGACACAACCCATGCCCCGGCCCCCAGCAGAATGCCGAACACCGTAAACCTGCCGTACTGGCGGACAATATCCCACAGCGGAATACCGCCATCGTCGCGGCGCTGGGTGTTCCAGCCCGAATCGTGCCCGGTCAGGATGGAAATCACGCCCGAAGTCTGGATGAGCATGGCAATAGGGGCAATCAGCCCGCCAATGAGCGTTTCCGCCAGAATGGACAGGGCGGCCCGCAGAGCGCCACCGCAGCCCCGCCGTGTCCCGCCATCGAACAGGAGGGCGATATAGGCCAGTAGCTTGGGGGCCAGCAGAATGATCATCGTGCCGATGAACACGTATTTGGCCTGCACCGGATCGACATGCGGCCAGTGCGGGTACAGCAGCCGTGTATCGCCAAAATATTCCGGCCGCTCGAAATGGGCCTGCAGCGAAATAAGAATGCCGGTCAGCAGGAACACAAGCCACAGGGGCGACGTGACATAAGCCCCGATGCCGATGACCATATGCATGCGGCTGACCCAGTGCAGCCCCGTCGTGGGCAGCACCTTGACGTGCTGGAGGTTCCCCTGGCACCAGCGCCGGTCGCGAATGGCCACGTCGGTCAGCGAAGGGGGACTTTCCTCGTAGGAACCGTCCAGTGCGGGGATCATGTGAATGGCCCAGCCGCCGCGCCGCATCAGGGCTGCCTCGACAAAGTCGTGGCTGAGGATATGCCCGCCAAAAGGCGGCTTGCCCGGCACATGCGGCAACCCGGCCTGGCTTGCAAAGGCCCGGGTGCGAATAATGGCGTTATGGCCCCAGTAATTGCCTTCCGCCCCGTGCCACCAGGCAATACCGAAGGCAATGATCGGACCATAGACCCGGCCCGCGAACTGCTGCATGCGGGCAAAAAGCGTGGTGCCGCCAACAATGACCGGCAAAGTCTGGATCAGGCCTACGCCGGGGTTACGCTCCATGGCGGCGGCCATGCGCACCAGCGTTTCCCCCGACATGACGGAATCGGCGTCCAGCGTCACCATATGGTCGTACGCCCCGCCGAAACGGCGTACCCAGTCGCCCACATTACCCGCCTTGCGTTCGACATTGTTATGCCGCCGGCGGTAGAAAATGTCCCCGTGCCCGCCGGTCTGCTCACGCAGGGCAAGAAAAGCCGCTTCCTCCTCAACCCAGATATCGGGATTGGTGGTGTCGGACAGGATAAACAGGTCGAACGCCGCCATCTGCCCGGTTTCGCGCAGGCTGGTGTAGATGGCCTTAAGCCCCGCCATGACACGGTGCGGCGGTTCGTTATAGGTGGGCAGCAGCAGGGCGGTGCGGCGGGTCAGCACAGGCAGGGGGCCGGTGCGGCTGATCCCCAGCCCCAGCCCGCCATGCGCCACCAGCGAGCAGAACCCCGCCACGGCGGATGTAAACGCCAGCGCGATCCACATGAACAGGGCAATGAACAGCACCAGCATGATCACACCCAGGGTGGAAATTCCTGCGGCGTCCATGACCTTGTGGGTGCGCCACGCGCCATAGGCGGTCAGGACCAGGGCGGACCCGATCACCGACAGACGGCGCAGCGCGATGGAGCGGGGCGACGTGGCGGGAACGCGCGCACGGCCCTGCATGTCGGGTGCCGCATGCAGGTTCTGCACGGGCATGGCCAGCGGGGATTCGGGCGGGAGGGCCGGGTATGAAGGAGACGGCACGGTCGTATGCTGGCTTACGGCGTCCATCGATACAGCCACTGTTCTGAAATCGGGCCGCTATCGGTCTCCAGCACGCAGGTCATATCCGCCACCTTGGCATCGCCGGGGACAAATTCGAACGTCGTGCGCCAGCCGTTGATTTCGGGGTTGGGCTCAACCACCACATTCCGCACCGACCCAGCCGACACCTTGGGGGTGACATGGAAATGCGTGTCCTTGGGCAGGTGGTCGAACGGCGTTCCCAGAAAGTCGATTACAAAGAAACGCGCATCGCTGTTGTCTGTCGCGGCCCCCACCCGCGTGGCGCCAATCCGCGCCAGAGGTGTGGGGAAAGGCACGTCCCAGCCCCAGTACATGCGGTAGGTATAGCTGTATTCCTTGCCCGCGCGCATGGGTTCCTTGGGCCGCCAGAACGCGACGATATTGTCGTTCACCTCGTTCGGGGTGGGAATTTCCACCAGATCGACCCAGCCCGCACCCCAGTCACCGATCGGTTCGATCCACAGGGATGGGCGTTTTTCGTAATGCAGGGCCAGGTCTTCGAAATCGTGGAAGGCGCGGCGGCGCTGCATGAGCCCGAACCCACGCGGCGAAACGTCGGAAAACGACGACATCTGCAGATCGAGCGGGTTGCGCAGGGGGCGGAACAGTTGCAGGTCCGCGCCGGTCCACATCTGCAGGGCTTCGCTGTCATGAGCGGCGGGGCGCCAGTCATCGATATGGTTGTGATCGTTGACGTCGAAATAGAACATGCCGGTCTGGGTGGCCACACCCGGCTGTTCTATGGTCGTACGCGGGAACAGGGTGCTCTGCACATCGAACACCGTGGTGTCGCCCGGCCGGATGGTAAAGCGGAATGCCCCGGTCAGGGACGGGCTGTCCAGCAGCGCGTGCAACACGACCGACTGCACGCCGGGCTGGGGTTTTTCGAGCCAGAATGCGCGGAAAAGGGCGAATTCCTCCCCCTTCGGATCCCCCGTGCCGTTGGCGAACCCCCGGGCCGAAAGACCGTAGATCTGGCCCTTGGCCACCGCGCGGAAATAGGACGCCCCCAGAAAGACGCAGAATTCCTCCATGACCGTGGGGGTATTGATGGCCGTGCGCAGGCGCAGCCCCGCGAATCCCAGTGAATCGGATGTTCTCAGCGTGGGGTCGGCATAGGTGAACAGGTCAGGGGAATAGGGAACAGGGGCTGAATGCCCGTCCTTGACTTCGTAAATCTCGATCCTGGGACGGTAGAGGAACCCGCGGGGGAAAAACTCGACATCGAACGCAAGACCGTCACCCGCCCACAAGGCCCGTTCGGGGCGGTAGGCAATGCCGCGATATTGATCGAAACTGAGATTATCCAGTGCGCCGGGCAGGTGCTGGTCGGGCGCGCGGTAGGACGCACCGGCGAGCCGCCGCGCAATCTGGGTCACTGTATTGTCGTCGAATGTGCCGGTCGCTCCGGTGATATCATCGGCCCGGGCGGGACGCACGACTCCGCCCACGACAGATGCCAGCGCAGCACCTGCCCCCGCCTGAATGACCCCACGTCTTAGCACATTGAATGGCACACCTGTCTCCAGTCTTTAAAACCTGTCCGGCGGGATTTTAGTCATGTCTGGCAGTTTGTCACGCTGGTACGGTTTTTTCTGGGCAGGTCACAGGTGCGCCCAGCAGGGCTTCGATCTGCGCAAGGCGGTCAGCAGCCAGCCG
This sequence comes from Acetobacter sp., assembly GCF_047723915.1. Classification (GTDB taxonomy): domain Bacteria; phylum Pseudomonadota; class Alphaproteobacteria; order Acetobacterales; family Acetobacteraceae; genus Acetobacter. The sequence goes on from NZ_JBDOBQ010000022.1 coordinate 47,302, forward strand.
GGCGGTCTGCCGTTCGACATCGCGGTAAAGGTCGAGCACCTGCTGACCGACAGCCGTAAGCCCCGCCCCGCCACCGCCCCCGGGTTTGGTCTGAACCAGAGGGTGGGCAAAAAGCCGGTTCAGGCTGTCGACAAGCAGCCAGGTGCGCCGGTAGGACATGCCCATGGCGCGCCCCGCCGCCGAAATGGAGCCGGTTTGCGCAAGATGTTCCAAAAGTCGTATCTTGCCGTGGCCCAGGGCCGGGCGACCATCCACATCCACCCGCAGCGTCAGCCTGACCCGCCGCGCGGAAGCATCTGTCAGGCCTTGCGCCGTCTCAGCCGTCACCCCGTCTGTCATGCCACCTACTTTTCCCGATTATGGTCTTGACGAAAACAATCCCTAGAAAACAGTTCCCGCATGAACACTTCAAGCGCAGATACCATCTGGCGTGTTATGACGCCAGACGATCTTGTTCCCGTCCTGCAACTGGCAGGTACCTGCTACCCTGACTATCCCGAAGATGCCGCCATTTTTGCCGAACGGCTGGCGCTTGCCCCCGAAGGGTGCTTTGTGCTCGAACGGGGCGGCGGGCTGGCTGGCTACCTTGTCAGCCACCCCTGGAAAGGGGCGCTGTCGGTCCCGCTCAATACCCTGCTCACCCACCTGCCCCGGCTGCCCGACCGCTGGTACATTCACGACCTGGCTCTAGCCGACACCGCCCGTGGCGGCGGCCATGCCAGAGCGGGCATCGCCCTGGCGGAAAATCAGGCCCGCAGGCGCGGCCTGGCATGGTTGAGCCTGACCGCCATCGGCCCTGCGGTACCGTTCTGGCTGCGGCAGGGCTTCGCCCCTGAACCAACCTGCGCGAAAGAACGGGCCATACTGGCGCAGTACGACGCCAGCGCCCGCCTGCTTTCACGCGCGGTGGATCAGTCTTCCACTTCGTCCTGATCGGGGGCGACCATCATGGCCTCGGCCACGACCCCGGCATCCTCACGCACGCGGCGTTCGATATCGGCCGCCATGTCGGGATGGTCGCGCAGGAACTGCTTGGCGTTTTCACGCCCCTGCCCGATCCGCTGGCTGTCGTAGGAGAACCAGGCCCCCGATTTTTCCACCACGCCGGCCTTTACGCCAAGGTCGATCAGCTCACCCACCTTGCTGATGCCCTCGCCGTACATGATGTCGAATTCCACCTGCCGGAAAGGCGGGGCCATCTTGTTCTTGACGACTTTCACGCGGGTCTGGTTGCCCGTGACCTCGTCCTTGTCCTTGATCGACCCGATCCGGCGGATATCCATGCGCACGGAAGAATAGAACTTGAGCGCGTTACCGCCGGTCGTGGTTTCGGGGCTGCCGAACATGACCCCGATTTTCATGCGGATCTGGTTGAGGAAGATGATCAGCGTGTTCGAACGCGACACCGTACCGGTCAGCTTGCGCAGGGCCTGGCTCATCAGGCGGGCGTGCAGGCCCACATGGCTGTCGCCCATGTCGCCTTCAAGCTCCGCACGGGGCACAAGGGCTGCGACACTGTCCACCACCAGCACGTCGATCGCGCCGGAGCGCACAAGCGTATCGGCAATTTCAAGCGCCTGCTCGCCCGCGTCGGGCTGGCTGATCAGCAGGTTGTCGATATCCACGCCCAGCTTCTTGGCATAGCCGGGGTCCAGCGCGTGTTCGGCGTCGATAAACGCACAGGTGCCGCCCCGTTTCTGCGCCTCGGCAATGGCATGCAGGGCCAGTGTGGTCTTGCCCGAGCTTTCGGGGCCGTAAATTTCCACCACGCGCCCGCGCGGCAGCCCGCCGATACCCAGGGCGATATCCAAGCCCAGCGAACCGGTTGAAATCACATCGGCCTGTTCTTTCGGGCGCTGGCCCAGCCGCATGACAGAGCCTTTGCCAAAGGCCCGTTCGATCTGCCCCAGAGCACCTTCCAGCGCCTTTGCCTTGTCCATTCTACTCTATCCCTCTGCGTTTGGGCCCTCTGCTCTGGGCCTTCCGCCGCGAACACTCTGCCCACGGGCCGGACATCGGACTTCAACCCCTGCCACAATGCCCGGGGCCTCGCAACGCGCACTCACCAACCGACAGTCCGCGAACCGACTCCGGCAAGGCGCGTTAAGAATATGATCTCTTTTTGTTCTTTTATAGAACAAAAAGCAAACACTTTACTAACAAACCCTGTGCACCCGGGTCCGGCCCCATGCCCGGCGGCCCGAACCGGGGGCCGTTTTCCACGGCATTCCGGCAGACCCGTGGAAATACCCTGCCCGGGCAACACGGGTCACGCCGGGCCGGGGTGCTGTCACTTCCGCCGTTTTACGGGATGGCGGGGCGGCGGGGGCGGGGCAGCGACCGTCTGTGGCTGTGCGTAGTCGCGCGGGTCGGTCCAGCCGAAACAGGCACCCGCGCCGGGCAGGCCCTGCGGGCAGGACACAAGATTGGCGCGCCCCAGCCCCTGTGTAACCTGCGGGCGCACGCCCGCCACAGCCGCGTGCAGGGCAATGGCCGCCGTATCGGCCGCGACATTCTGCCCCGACGCAGCCGCCGCCCCACGGAACTGCCCACCCTGATGGGCAATGCCCGCCGCCAGCAAAGGCTGCGGCAGCCGCGTGGGAGAGGCCGCCAGAACAATCCCCGTGGACCCGGCAATACGGCCCGTGCCGAACAGGTTGTTCATGCTCAGCGCGCAACTGACCGTGCCGCCCAGGCGGTCGGTCACCACAAAGCTGGTGGAGGCAGGCAACGGAACAAGCGTGCCGCCCGTTGGCAGCCCGCCGCCTTCGAGCATGGCCTGCGCCTGCGCGCCACCCTGCTGGGTGGCCGGACGCGCACGCCATGCCGCTACGACCTGATCGGCCCGGGCGCCGCGCGCGCCTGCCAGATAGGCCACGGCCATACCCAGCCCGCCATCGGCGGGGGGCGGCAGGAAGCTGAGATCCACGCCATCGGCCCGGGCGGTCAGCGGGGCCTGTGTTTCCGCCAGGGCGGCGCGCAGGTCGGCCCGGGTCAGACCGCCGCCGGACGCCTGCGCGCCCTCGACAAATGTCTGGCCCAGCGAACCGTTGTAAAGATCGCCCACACCGGCAATGCGCAGGCGCTCCAGCGCACCGGCCAGACGGGGCTGAAGCAGAACGTCGTTCGCGCCCAGCACGGCACCGCCGTCATCGTTGCCGAACACGGCCCGCACGGCGTCATTGGCCACCAGCGGCGCCTTGACGGCGTTCAGGTCGGTCGCCAGCAGGCCACTGACCGGCACGCCCTGCGCGGCCAGCCCCCGGGCGGGAGAGATAAGCTGCGAGAAGTCCACGCTGCCATAATGCAGGTGCATGAGGAACAGCCCGCGCGCCAGCATGGGCACCGCCGCCGGGCGGTCCGCCTTTGCATCGGCCGTGCCCGCCCTGGGCAGGAAGATGAACGCCTGGCCCGCGGTGTCGCCCGGCCGCCATGCCAGACAGGCCCCGCCGCTCCCCAGCGACGCGCGTGACGGCAGCGTGACAGACAGAGCAAAGCCCAGGGCCGTCGCCGCATCGGCCGCATTGCCGCCCCGGGCCAGCACGTCCCGCGCGACCACGGCGGCGCGGGGTTCGTCAGCCGCGACAGTGCCCACATAGCCGCCCGTGACCGGCTTGATGGTGTGTGTGCCGCCGCAGGCGGTCAGTGTTCCCGCAAGGGCCACCCCCAACGCCAGCGTGCGTGCACGACCAAACCGCGACAGACTGGACAGGGATGCGCTGAACCGGACAGAGCTGGACCGGACAAAACCGTTTTTCTTGAACTGGGCAGCCACGCCTTGATGTCTCCACTGCTGGCCCGCTACCCGGCGTGTCTTCCGGCGGGCGGACGCATCCTATACTCCAGTTCGATTAACCTGCTTTGTAGCAGGCAGCAACACACATGCGCCCCCAAGCGCACCGGCCGCGTGAACAGGACCGTCACGGCGCTGCCCCGGCAGCGGGCTTGCGGCCCCCATCGCCGTGCCGTACCATCCGGTTTTACGGACATAGGACACCATGACCCAATTCCCCTCCTTTCTTTCGCGCCTGGCCGCTGGCGGCATGCTGGCCGCCCTGCTTGCGAGCACGACCCCGTTCGCCGCCCATGCGCAGGGCAGCAGCTTCACCCCCGCCCAGAGGGCTGAAATCGTCAGCATCGTGCGGGACGCCCTGAAAACCGACCCGTCGATTCTGTCCGACGCGGTGGCGGCGCTGCAAAGCAAGGCATCCGAACAGAAGGCGGCCTCCGCGCTGGACGTGGTGCGCCGCAACGCCCCGCTTTTCGGTGACAGTTCGACCGACATCGTTCTGGGCAACCCGCATGGCACGCTACGTGTGGTGGAATTCTACGACCCGCGCTGCCCCTACTGCCGCAAGATGCTGGGTGATCTGGATACGCTGATCGCGGCCACACCCGACCTGCGGCTGGTGGAAAAGGTCATTCCCATTCTGGGGCCGAACAGCATGCTGGATGCGCAGGCCATCATGGCGGCCGGGCAGCAGAACGCCTATCTCACGTTCCAGAAAGCGCTCATGACCGATACGTCCGCCCCCGGGCAGGATCGTATCCGCCGGGTTGCGGCACAGGTCGGGCTGGATGTGGACAGGCTGGAACGCGACATGAAAAGTGCGCCGATCGCGACCGCCCTGGCGAAAAACGTCGCACTGGCCCGCTCCATCGAGCTGGACGGCACACCCACCTTCCTGATCGGTGACAGGGAAATCATTCCCGGCGCGGTATCGCTGGACGAACTCAAGGCCGCCCTGGCGCGCCTGAAAAAATCTCACTGAACAGAAAAATCCCACTGGACACGGACTGGACCCAGCAGGTCGGCACCCGGCCTGCACCCCCCGGTCCGGCCCAAGGGAAAGGACCGGATCGCCGCTGCAACCCATAGCGCCCGAACCCGTTACAGTACCGACAGGATGGGCGACAGACAGACAGGAGCGGGTCTTTCAGAAACAGGGTGCGGCGAGGGGCGAGAGTTTTTTTGCAGCCCCGAAGGCGGGGCCGCTGCGCCAGTGCAGGCTGACGGGACGAACAGCATTCAGCCCGGAGGTCAGCCCGGAGGAGCGCGCCACATATGCGCGCCCGATTGGCTGAAACAGGTTTTTCCATCCGCTCCCGGCAGGGTACGCCCCCCGTTGGGGCTGCAACATGGGCCCTGCACCCGGCAGGGTTCACGGCCCGATGTGCCGCCCACCCTGTCGGGTGGTGTTGGCCAGCCCTGTCAGGCGGGCCGTAGAGCGGCCCCGGTCAGGCAAAACCCCTGTGAGGCAACCCCGTCAGGAAGCCTCTTCAGGCAGCCTGACCCGTGCGCTGTTCGGGCATGAGCCCTTCCGCCCGGAGCAGGGTGGCGAGGGCGCGCACCATGTCGTCCATCATCTCATCCGTATGGAAGGGGCCCGGTGTCAGCCGCAGCCGCTCTGTGCCCTCGGGCACGGTGGGGTAGTTGATGGGCGTTGCATAATGGCCGAACTCGTTGAGCAGGCGGCGGCTGATGCGTTTGCAGCATTCGGCATCCCCCACCGGAATCGGCACGATATGGCTGGGGGTCATGGTAAAGGGCACCCCGGCGGCGCGCAGGCGCTGGCGGAAGGTGTTGACCCGTTCGAACAGGGCCTCGCGCCGCCAGTTCTGGGCGCGCACCATGCGGACGCTGGTCAGCGCCGCCCCCACCACGCAGGGTGGCAGGGCCGTGGTGAAGATAAAGCCCGAAGCGGTTGAGCGCAGGAAATCGATAATGCCGGCGGCAGCGGTAATGTAGCCGCCATGCACGCCGAACCCCTTGGCCAGCGTGCCTTCGATAATATCGACCTGATCGGCCACGCCGTCGCGCTGGGACACACCCCCGCCCTCGGCCCCGTACAGGCCCACGGCATGCACCTCGTCCAGATAGGTGAGGGCACCGTATTTACGGGCCAGCGCACAGATGGCGCCGATATCGGACATATCGCCATCCATGGAATACACGCTCTCGAACGCGATCAGCTTGGGCGCGTCCACAGGGGCTGCGGCCAGTTTGCGTTCAAGGTCTTCAAGGTCGTTATGCTCGAAAATGACCGTCTGCGACGCGCGCGCGCCCTTGATCCCCGCGATCATGGAGGCGTGGTTGAGCCTGTCTGAAAAACAGATCCAGCCGGGCATGGAGGTCAGGATGGTCTGCAGGCTGGCCTGGTTGGACACATAGCCCGACACGAACAGCAGCCCGGCTTCCTTGCCGTGCAGGGACGCCATTTCGGCCTCGAGTTCGTTATGCAGGGGGCTGGTGCCCGCGATGTTGCGCGTCCCGCCCGCACCCGCTCCGTGGCTGCGCACGGCGGCAATGGCGGCTTCCTGCACTTCGGGCACGACACCCATGCCCAGATAGTCGTTGGTGGACCACACAACCACGTCACGCCCGTCGGGCCTGTCGGGACGGTCTTCGCCATAGACGGGAAAACGCTCGGCATGGCGGGCCAGCGGTGTGAAGTTACGGTAACGCCCTTCGTTCCGGATGCGGTCGAGTGCCTCGTCGCAGTGTTCGTAAAAAGGGTGTCGGGCGTTTTTGATCGCTCCCACGCTCGGTGTCTCCTCGCTCCTTATCGCGAACGGCAGGGCAGAGCGGTTGCCCGGTCATTCAAAACCGCATGGTCCAGACCGGTCGGCCGGCCAGTCTTTCAGGGGTGCATGCGGCCTTAACGCACATACACCTGCACGACCGGCTTCGTCACGGACGAATCCGGCATGGCCGACATCTCCACCTGTGCATCGGAGGCACCCACCTGGACGATTTCCGCCATGACGGCCCTGCCGTCACCTTCCACCAGCGCGGTCAGTGCTGCCTGTTCGGCCTGCGGGTCCGCCTGCCGTGGCACCAGACAGCGCACGACGAACAGGATATCCGGCTTGCGAGTGAGGGCCAGACGGACAATCTTGTCAACAGGTTCGCGCCATTCCGCCTCGGGCGTGCCCGCGATCAGCGTGATCAGGGGGGGAATCGGCGGGGGTGCCGGGGG
>NZ_JBDOBQ010000023.1:0-45113 GCF_047723915.1 Acetobacter sp.
CCTGGGACAAGACGAAGAGCGGGACCGAGAAGGCGTGGGACAAAACCCGCAACGGCAGCGAGACGGCCTGGGACAAGACGAAGAGCGGGACCGAGAAAGTGTGGGATAAAACCCGCCAGGGAACAACCAGCGCCGCGCAGGATGTTGGCCAGTGGAGCGACAAGACGGGCCGGAAAATCGGTAAGTTCGGTCGCAATGTCGGCAATAGCGTGGATCAGGGTTTCCACGACACGTTTTCGGGCAGCAAATAACTCCCGGCTCCCGCAGGCCATGCTCCCTGCGGGTCTGCTCCCGGACAGGTGCGGCTAGCCAGAGCGGGGAGGAGGCTATCGGGCGGGTATGGTCCCGCGCAGGCGGCTACCGGTCCGGGGCCGTCAGTTTACAGTCCGGGCCGGGGTGGCCGGTGCGCCGGGGGCGGCTGTAAACACGCCCTGCCATGTCGCGGGCGGGTTTTTCATGCCGCTGTCATTGCGGTGCCACCACCCCCCGCCAAGGGCCTGAAACAGGCCGACCGTGTCAGAAAAACGGGCGACCCGGGCCTGAACCAGGGCCTGCCGGGCCAGCAGGGCCTGTTGTTCGACGGTCATCACCATAGCGACGCTGACATCGCCCATCGTGTTCTGCGCACGGGTGATTTTAACGCCCTGCTGGGCGGTCATATCGCTCTGCTGCGTGGCTGCCAGGGTGTCGGCGTCGTCCTGCAGGGCGTGCAGGGCGTCGGCCACGTTCTGGATCGCGCCCAGAACCGTTGCGCGATAGGTCATGCTGGATGCCAGAAGCGTCTCACGCGCCTCCCGCTCCAGATGCCAGAGCTGAAAACCCTGAAAAAGCGGCTGGGCCACCATGGCGCCAATTTCCCAGTTGCCGGAACCGGGGGCGAAGAACTGGCTCATGGCGTTGACAGCCTGGCCCGGCGTGGCCGAAAGCTGGACATTGGGCAGGCGGTTGGCAATGGCCACACCCACCTGCGCGCTGTTGATATGCATCTGCGCCTCTGCCGCGCGCACGTCGGGGCGCTGTTCCAGCAGTTGCGACGGCAGGGAAACCGGCAGGGTTCCGGGCAGGTGGAACTGCTCCAGCCGGGGTTCGGGCAGCACTGCGTCGGGCGTTACGCCAACCAGCACCGCAATCTGGTCGTGGGCCTGTTCGGCCAGGAGTTTCAGGGGAGGCAGGGCGGCGGCCGTGTTTGTCATCACGGTCTGCTGGGCCAGCACATCGGCCAGTGCGGCGTCACCCAGGCGGTAACGGTCCTGCAGAATGCGCAGAATGTCCTTTTGTATGGCGATCTGGTCATTCAGCACCGCGATCTGCGCATTGGCGCTGGCCTGCTGCAGCACCGCGACCAGCAGCGAATTGATGATGGTGTTTACCATCGCCTCAAGCTGGAAACGCTGTACCTCGGCCTGTGCGGCCGCGGCCTCGATCTGGCGGCGCAAGCCGCCCCACAGATCGGGTGCGTAGGAAATGTTAAGCTGCAGGGTATGCAGGTTGTAGAGATAGCCGTTACTGGCCGGCACGGGTGACAGCGCCCGCGTGGTCTTGTTACGCGTGGGCTCGAACATGGCCGAAATACTGGGGAACATGGGAGAGGCCTGAACCTTGGCCTGTTCCCATGCGGCTTTGAGCGTTGTCTGCGCGCTTTGCAGGGACGGGTTGTTGGCGCGCGCGCGCTCGACCAGCGTGTTCAGTTCGGGAACGCCGAACAGGGTCCACCAGTCCCCGCTGACATCGCCGCCCTGCACAAGGCCCTGGCTTTGCGTGATCTGGCCGGGCAGGGACGTTGCCTGCACGGCGGTCGGGGCCGGGCCGGGCTGGTAGCGTACCTTGCCCTCAAGTGTCGGGCGATGAAAATCCGGTCCGACGGAACAGCCTGTCAGCGATGCGGCGACAAAGGCTGCCAGCACCGAGCGGTAATCGAGAACGCGCGCCATCATCCGCCTTTGCTAGCACCTGGCACAGTGGCCACAAACCTGTTCCAGCACCCCGATACAGTGCTGGTCGACCTTAATTGAAGTGGCCTGTCCCCTGCCGGACATCCGTGAGCGGGATATCGTACATCCCGATCCCGTACCCTGATCCTGTTTTTGTACAGAGTATTCCGGCGCAATCAAGGCAGCCGCTTGCATCGGCCCGCCTGCCTGACCCTGTTCTGCACGATGCTAGGCAGGCTTTGAGGCGGCGCGGTCAAGGGCAATCACGAAACTTTCATAATCCTGCTGGCCATGCAGCGCGGCCATGCGGCTTTCCGCCGCTGGTTATGCCGCGCGGTGTCCGGGACAAAAAAACGCGCTCCAGCCTTGGGGGCCGGAGCGCGCGGTCGCGGGGGTGTGCCTGCGGTAAGGGGCGGGCTTGCGGCTATTCGGCCGCGGGCACGTAAACCTTGCCGCCAGCAAGGCGGAATTCCTCGCTTTTCTCTTCCAGGCCCTTGAGGCGGATGGCTTCATCCTTCAGGTCGTGGCTGATCCGCATGGAACAGAATTTCGGCCCGCACATGGAGCAGAAATGCGCGGTCTTGTGCGCCTCGCGCGGCATGGTCTCGTCATGATACGCGCAGGCCGTGTCGGGATCGAGCGAGAGGTTGAACTGGTCCTCCCACCGGAAGGAAAAGCGTGCGCGGCTCAGCGCGTCGTCGCGCAGTTTGGCCGCCGGGTGGCCTTTCGCCAGATCCGCCGCATGGGCTGCGATCCGGTAGGTAATGACGCCGGTTTTCACGTCATTGCGGTCGGGCAGGCCCAGATGCTCCTTGGGGGTCACGTAGCAGAGCATGGACGTGCCGAACCAGCCGATCATGGCGGCCCCGATGGCGGACGTAATATGGTCGTAACCGGGGGCGATGTCGGTGGTCAGCGGGCCAAGCGTGTAAAAGGGCGCTTCCTTGCAGTCGCGCAACTGCTTGTCCATGTTTTCCTTGATCTTGTGCATGGGCACATGGCCCGGCCCTTCGATCATGACCTGACAGCCCTTGGCCCAGGCGATCTCGGTCAGTTCGCCCAGGGTTTCCAGTTCCGCGAACTGGGCGGCGTCGTTTGCATCGGCAATGCTGCCGGGGCGCAGGCCGTCGCCCAGAGAGAAAGAGACATCGTAGGCGCGCATGATGTCGCAGATTTCTTCGAAATGCTCATACAGGAAGCTCTCGCGGTGCCCGTTCAGGCACCAGCTTGCCATGATGGAGCCACCGCGCGAGACAATGCCGGTGACACGGTTGGCGGTCAGCGGCACATGGGCCAGGCGTACCCCGGCATGGATGGTAAAGTAATCCACCCCCTGTTCGGCCTGTTCGATCAGCGTGTCGCGGAACACCGGCCAGTCCAGTCTGGTGACGTCGCCGCCCACTTTCTCCAGCGCCTGGTACATGGGCACGGTGCCGATGGGCGTGGGGGAGTTGCGCAGGATCCAGTCGCGGATGTTATGGATATTACGCCCGGTCGAGAGGTCCATGACCGTGTCGGCCCCCCAGCGAATGGCCCAGACCAGTTTTTCGACTTCCTCGGCGGCGGAGGATGTCACGGCCGAATTGCCGATATTGGCGTTGACCTTCACCAGGAAGTTGCGCCCGATAATAACCGGTTCAAGCTCGGGGTGGTTGATGTTGGCCGGAATAATGGCCCGCCCGCGCGCGATTTCGTCACGCACGAATTCCGGCGTGACAAATTCGGGCAGCGCCGCGCCAAAGGACTGTCCGTCCTGCAGGCGGGTGGCGGCCCCTTCTGCGGCCTGCTGGCGGCCCAGGTTTTCACGGTGGGCAACATAGATCATCTCATCGGTGATGATCCCGGCCTTGGCGAATTCATACTGCGTGACAGGCTGGTCCGGCCTTGCCTTGTAGACCGCATGCGGCGCGGGGCAGGGCTGTACCAGGTAAGCACCTTCGGCATGGCCGTTGTCTTCGGGGCGGATGGCGCGCGGCGTAACCGCCTCGAACCCGCGCGCGGCAAGCCAGGCGGCCCGCACAGGGGGCAGGCCCTTGCGCACGTCGATCGCGATTGCGGGGTCCGTATAGGGGCCGGAGGTGTCGTAGACCCTTAGCGGCGCTTCCTTCGCGGACGGGTCGAGCGTGATATCGCGGAACGGCACGCGGATATCGGGCCGTCCGGCCGGGCTGGTGTAGACCTTGGCCGACCCGCGCAGGGGGCCGGTCGTGACCCGGCCGGGGCCATTGGGGTCGGATGCCGTGGTGTGTGGGGGGGATGCGGTATCGGTTAAAGACATCAGAATTCTCCTCCGCCGAGGAGGACAGGCCCGAAACACCAGCCATAGGGCAAGCCCATGGTCCCGTGCCCTGGGCACGAACGGCCGTGCTGTCATGCACGGCCCCGGCCTGCGGGCATTGTGTCTTCAGGCACCAGTCCCTCCGCCGGTATAAGCCGGATCAGGTTCCCCGCCAGAAGCCGTATGCCACTGGCGGCAGGGTCGCCACGGTGCCCCTGTTACGGTGCATGAAGTGGCCTCTCAGTTCCTTGCCGGAACCCCCCTTGGTTGGCTTAATCAGATAGACAAGCCTCTGTAACTGTCAAGAAAATTCACAGGGAAACCAAAAACGTCTACGGATTGTTCATGATCGCGCAAGGCTGACAAGCGTATTTGGCATGCACTGTCCCGACTGTGCTAATAAATAAAAAAATTTAAGGTGTAAAGTTTTTTCTGAGTCTGTCATGCTTTAGCCATGAAAACAGAAAAGAAACACGCGCTCGATGCGGTAAAGAATCTGGAAATGTCGCCCAACGCCAACCGCGTATTATGGGCGGCTGCTTTTGTATCCGCGATATGTGGTGGCCTTTATGGCTACGATACCGGGATAATTTCTGGTGCTCTATTGCTGATAACCAAAGATTTCCATCTTACGGCCGGGCAGGAGGAAATGGTTACTTCCGCGATTCTGGTCGGTGCCGTTCTTGGCGCAATGGGAATCTCGTGGTTATCTGAAAAGTTCGGCCGTCGTGTTTCGGTCATGGTAGTGACGGCGGTTTTCGTCGTGGGGGCTGTGGCCTGTGGGCAGGCGCCAGACGTCACAACGCTTGTCGTGGCCCGCGTGTTCCTCGGGCTTGCCGTGGGTGGGGCTACGCAGGTCGTGCCCACCTATATTTCTGAACTGGCTCCGGCGGCCAAGCGCGGCAATCTGGTCACGCTGTTCAATGTCGCCATTGGCGTTGGCATTTTTCTGGCCAATCTGGTGGGCTTTACCATGCGTGACGCCTGGGGCTGGCGGCCCATGGTCATGATCGCGGCGGGACCCGCGGCTTTTGTTTTCATCTGCATGTTCTTCCTGCCCAAGAGCCCGCGCTGGACCGCCGAGAACGAAGGGCTGACATCCGCCGTCGAACAGCTTGGCCGTGTCCGGTCCTCCCGCAAGGCCATCCAGCGCGAAATTACCGAAATCCACGAAAGTGTCGTGGGGATGGAAGATGACGAACGGGGCTGGAAAGGGCTTATGCTGCCGTGGGTGCGGCCCGCCCTTGTCGCGGCCCTTGGCATTGCCTTTTTCACCCAGGCTGGCGGCCTGGAGATGATGATCTACTACACCCCCACCTTCCTGTCCGACGCCGGGTTCGGCCAGTCCTCCGCCCTGCTGACCAGCCTTGGCGTGGCCATGGTCTATCTGGTCATGACCCTGCTGGGGTGCCTGTTCGTCGACCGGATCGGGCGGCGCAGGCTCGTGCTCATCATGGGGCCGGGTTCGGTGCTCAGCCTGCTGGGTCTTGGGCTGGTCTTTGCGCTGCACCCTGACAAGGGCAGCGTGGGCAGCTGGATGATTGTCGTGTTTCTGTTGCTGTTCATGGTGTTCAATTCCGGCGGTATTCAGGTCGTGGGCTGGCTGTTGGGGGCGGAACTGTTCCCCCTGCCCATGCGTGCGGCTGCAACCAGCGTGCATGCGGGGGTTCTGTGGGGGGCTGACCTGCTGGTGACCGCCACGGCGCTGACACTGGTGCAACTGATCTCGCTGGGGGGCACCATGTGGCTTTATGCCGGGGTCAATCTGGCGTCCGTGGTGTTTGTCTATTTCTTCGTGCCCGAGACGGCGGGGGCAACGCTGGAGGAAATCGAGAGCGCCCTGCGCCGGGGAGACTTTACGCCAACCGCGCAGAATCATCGCCGTATCCTGACGGAAGACGAAGTTGCCCGCCAGGACGGTGCGGAAATGGCCTGACCATCGGTTCAGGTCGGCCGGTCGGGCTGGTTCGGTGGGACCTGGCCCTGAGCCGATCGGCCTGTGGTAGGCCGGCCCCGGGTGAAATCGCCCCGGGTGACCTGGCCCCGGGTGGGCCGCCCTTGGGTGGGCTGGCCCGGATGGCCCGGTCCTGCCGGACGACCGGGCAGATGGCCGGGTTGCCGACTGGCTAGCGGACCGGGCTGGCGGACTGGGCAACCGACCGGGTGGGCGCTGCCCGGTCGGCACCGGGGGCAGGGGCTTGCGCGAGGTCGCGTATGTCTGCAACGGCACGGGGCGGCGCGAGCCGTGTCATGATCCCGGTTGCGCTGTGCCCCCTGCGGGGTGAACCCGGTCTGGGGTCAGCCTATGCCCTGGCGTATTTCGGTTGCTCCACTTTTGCGGAGCAGGAAAAGTGCCACCAGATAGACGAGCAGCCCCGCCACGGACAGCAGCGCGCCACCTATGCCCAGCGATCCATAGCCGAAATGGCTGGCCAGCAGCATGCTGCCGAGGGATGCCCCCAGCGCGTTGGCGATGTTGAAAGCCGAATGGTTGAGCGACGCGGCCAGTGTCTGCCCATCCCCCGCGAAATCCATCAGCCGGGTTTGCAGGGCCGGCCCCAGCGCGGTCACGAAGGTCGGCACCAGGAACACGTCAATCATCAGCCCGGTCGTATTGTGCAGTACGACGGGGAAGACCAGCATCACCGCGGCACTGCCGCCCAGGGCGAGCATTACCGCCAGATCGAGATTGCGGTCCACGATCCAGGCGCCGATATTGGCCCCGGCCAGCATGCCCATCCCCCACACGATCATGAAGAGCATGACCATCCATTCGGGTACATGCGTCACGTTTTCGAGCACGCTCGTCAGATAGGCGTAGAGCGCGAACATGCCGCCAAAACCCACGGCCGCGGTCAGCAGTGTCAAAAGCACCTGCGCGTTGCCCAGTGCTGCAATTTCCCGGAGCGGGGAGTTGGTGCGGTTGGGGCGGTCGGCGGGGATGTAGCGCCAGACCCCGGCACAGGTCACAAGACCGAACACGCCAATGATCAGATACGCGACCCGCCAGCCCAGATGATCGGCCGCAAAGGTCGAGAACGGCGCGCCGATCAGGGTCGAGATGGCAATGCCCGACAGCACGCGGCCCACGGCCCAGCCCCGTCGGGACGGTTCCACCATGGATGCCGCGACCAGCGCCGAAATACCGAACAGCGCGCCATGCGGCAGCCCGGTGATGAAGCGCGCGACTTCCACCAGACCTGCCGTGGGCATGAGAACGCTCAGGACATTGCCTGCCACGAACAGGACCAGCAGCCCCAGCAGCAATTCCCGCCGCGACAGGCGCGCGCCCAGAATGGTGATAAGGGGCGCGCCCACGACAACCCCAAGCGCGTAGGCCGTGATGGCGTAACCGGCATCGGCCTCGGAAAGATGGAGTGACGCCGCAAATTCGGGGAGCATGCCCATAATGGCGAACTCTCCCGTGCCGACGACAAAGGTGCAGAAGGTCAGGATGAACAGGGCGGCACGGCGCCCGTGCGGCGGCGCGATCCGGATCGCGTCACCTGGAGAGAGATGTATGTCGGTTGTCATGAAAAAACCCGGGAAGAAAATGTGGTCAGGGTGCCAAAGATCAGGATGCCAGAGGTTTGCGGGCAGAGGTTTGGCGTGTCAGGGGGCAGGGGTTTAGGGGCTCAGGGCGAGAAGGGCCGCGCGGGCAATGGCGATGTCATCCTCGGTCGAGGCACCTGATACGCCAATCGCCCCCAGGCAGGTGCCGTTCGTGTCCCTGATCGTCAGCCCGCCGCCAAAGCTGGTCAGCCCGCCATTGGTGTTTTCCAGCGAATAGGCCACGCCGTCCGGGCGGGCAATCCGTGCAAAGTCGGCGCTGTCCATCTGGAACAGCGTTGCCGTGCGGGCCTTTTTGTTGGCGACATCGATCGCACCCAGAATGGTGCCATCCATGCGCATGAACGCCACGGGCCATGCGGTTGCATCCACAATGGAAATACAGACCCTGACACCCAGATGTTCGGCGTGGGCCACGGCCGCGGCAAGCATGGTGGTGGCAGAGGAAAGCTGCATGTCGTTACCCTTCGTACTATGGAAAAAGGCGCCCGAACCTGTGCCGGATGCCCCGTTGCCGACGACCCGAGACGGGCGTCGCGCGCTCCGTGACCCAAGGCCTGTGTGGCTGGAGGACGTCAGTGCCGGAAACAGGACCGGGCTGGTAGCCGGTATTGCCCCCGCTGGTCGACCGCCAGTGTTGCTCCCGGTGTTCGATCCCGGTGCTCGGCCCGGATGGTCGCTCCCGGTCCCTGCTCCCGATGGTTGCCCCAATGGTCGTCCCCGGTGGCAAGGGCCGGGGCGTGGGCGCTGCTCTTCTTCAACATCACATGAGCGGCCGGATGTGAAATGAAATTCTTATGGCGTGGCTTTGAGCGCGGTGGGGCGTGTTCGATCTGTCACGCTGTCCTGCTTACTGCCCAGCCATGAAAAGCGTCACGGAAAGCATCATGGAAAAGTGCCATGACAGGGTGTTTCATCCCGTGGCGGCCGGTCCGTAAAACCCGATTCCGGTCCTGTTTTTTGTCAATTCAGCGCCAACCTGCCATGCCGGGTGCTGCCGCCCGGTGCGGAGCTTGTGGGCAAGCGTCACGATGGCGTTATCGGTGTGGCGTTTTTCGCCAGCACGGGTCGCGGAACATCTTACGCAGCGGAACTGCCCGATGACACGCCCATACTGCCTGCGGCCTGCCAGAGCCTGCCGCTGTGCCCCCTCTCTGGCCTGTTCCGCGCCTGATTTCCCGGCCTGTCGGTACGGGGAATCGGGGCGTGGTTCAGGTGCCGCATGCGGGCCAGCCCCCTCGCTGCGTGGCAGAGAGGGGGCGAGCGTTCAGCCCTGAAGGCTGGCTGTGAACTGTTCCAGCCAGTGGATGGTGTAATCCCCCTTGCGGAACTGGGGGTCGTCGAGAATCTGGCGGTGCAGGGGGATGACGGTCTTGATCCCTTCCACCACAAATTCATCCAGTGCGCGCTGCATGCGGGCAATGGCCTGTTCACGCGTAGGAGCATGCACGATCAGCTTGGCGATCATGCTGTCATAGAACGGCGGCACGCGGTAGCCGGTATACAATGCGCTGTCCACCCGCACACCAAGCCCGCCCGGCGGGTGGTACACCGCCACCGTGCCGGGGCAGGGGGCGAAGGTGGCGGGGTCTTCCGCGTTGATACGGCATTCGATCGCATGACCCGAAAAGGTCACGTCGTCCTGCGTGTAGCCAAGCTTTTCGCCCGCAGCCAGACGGATCTGTTCGCGCACGAGGTCCACGTCGCACACCATTTCGGTCACGGGGTGTTCGACCTGCAGGCGGGTGTTCATTTCAATGAAGCAGAACTGCCCGTCCTGGTACAGGAACTCCAGCGTGCCTGCATTACGGTAGCCCATGCGTGACAGGGCCTCGGTCGCGGTGCGGCCAATGGCGTCGCGCTGTTCGGCGCTGATGGCGGGGGACCCCGCTTCCTCAAGCAGTTTCTGGTGGCGGCGCTGGAGCGAGCAGTCACGTTCGCCAAAATGCACCACGTTGCCGTAATTGTCGCCCAGGATCTGCAGTTCGATATGGCGCGGGCGGTCCATGTATTTTTCAAGATACACGGCGTCGTTGCCGAAAGCCGCACGGGCTTCGGTCCGGGCCATGTTCCACGCATCGGCCAGTTCGTCGGCCGACTGCGCCACTTTCATGCCGCGTCCGCCGCCACCCGCCGCCGCCTTGATCAGCACCGGGTAGCCCACGCGGGCCGCGACGTCCCGCGCATCGTCCAGCGTTGCCAGTTCACCGTCCGAACCGGGAACCAGGGGCACGCCCAGGGCCAGCATGGTGGTCTTGGCGGTGATCTTGTCGCCCATCATGCGGATATGTTCCGCCGTGGGGCCGATAAAGGTCAGGCCGTGGGCCTCCACCGTTTCGGCAAAATCGGCATTTTCGGACAGAAAGCCGTAGCCGGGGTGAATGGCTTCCGCCCCGGTGATGGTGGCTGCGGACAGGATGGCCGCCACATTCAGGTACGACTCGCGCGAGGAGGCGGGGCCGATACACACGGCCTCATCCGCCAGGCGCACATGCATGGCGTCCGCATCCGCGGTGGAGTGGACGGCCACGGTCTTGATGCCAAGCTCCCGGCAGGCGCGCAGGACACGAAGGGCGATTTCGCCGCGATTGGCGATAAGGATCTTGGAAAACATTACTCGATAATGGCAAGTGGCTGGCCGAATTCCACCGGGTCGCCCGAGACAACCAGCATGGATTTGAGCGTGCCGCCCTTGGGGGCCTTGATCTGGTTGAAGGTTTTCATGGCTTCAATCAGCATCAGCGTCTGCCCGGCGGACACGACCTGCCCTTCCGTCACGAACGGGGGAGATGACGGGTCGGGCGCCAGATAGGCCACACCCACCATGGGGCTGGACACGGCACCCGGATGGCGCGCGAGATCGGCCGGGGCGGCGGGCACGGGCGCTGCCGCCGGGGCCGCAATGGGGGCCGCTGCCGGCGCGGGTGCTGCCGCCTGCACGGGGGCGGGCATGCGCGCGACGCGAATGCGGCTGTCCTTTTCGGCGACCTCGATTTCGGTCAGGCCGGTCTGGGTCAGAATTTCAGCGAGAGCCCGAATGGCATCCGCATCCACGAGCAGTCCGCTCATTGGTTTTCCTCACGCACAATAAGATCAGTCATTGCCTGCAATGCCAGAGAATACCCCCCCACGCCTAGTCCGCAGATAACGCCGGTGGCGGCGCGCGATACGTAGGAGTGGTGGCGGAATGGCTCGCGGCGGTGAATGTTGGAGATATGTACCTCTATGACCGGCAGGTCCGTGGCCAGTAACGCATCAAGCAGCGCAATGGATGTATGGGTATATCCCGCCGGGTTGATAACGATACCCTGGGCACGCCTGCGGCATTCCTGCACCCACGAAATCAGTTCGCCTTCGATGTTCGTCTGGCGGAAATCGATCGCCAGACCCAGCTTTTCGGCCGTACGCAGGCAGAGCTGTTCCACGTCGTCCAGCGTTGCCCGCCCGTAGACTTCGGGCTGGCGCTGGCCGAGCATGTTCAGGTTGGGGCC
This sequence comes from Acetobacter sp., assembly GCF_047723915.1. Classification (GTDB taxonomy): domain Bacteria; phylum Pseudomonadota; class Alphaproteobacteria; order Acetobacterales; family Acetobacteraceae; genus Acetobacter. Next base: position 11,271 of record NZ_JBDOBQ010000023.1, read on the forward strand.
GTTCAGGACAGCAATGAGGGGTCTTTCCATGGTAGAGCGGGCCGTAGCACGATGGCGGGCGCTATCCAAGAGAGGACAGAAGCTCCGGGCTAAAAAACGCCCCCCGAACACGCCCCCGAACACGCCCTGGCGGAACCGCCGGGGTCTGGCGCGCGTCTGTTCCAGTGCAGTCCGTGCGGCGTATGGCACCCCAGACCCGTGGGGCATGACTGGCGCCATATTTCCGCCATGACGGGCTGGCAGATCAGGCCAAATGGCCACAACTGTGCCGTCGCGGACGAAAAAAGATTGACTTTCGTGGATCGGAATCGGTCTTCTACGGGCTCGATCGTGACAGACAAACGGAGTAAACAGGCGGATGTCAGCCCTGCGCCGGGCACTTCTTGGAAGTGTGTTCCTCTTCACCGCCCAGACTGCGAGCGGTGGGATCATGGTCCGTACCGCCCATGCCGCGGATACGGCCGATACGGAAGACAGCGGGACGGCCTGGGCCGATTCCGTCAACCGGGCGCTGGCCGCGCGCGCGGGGCAGGACGGTATTTCGACCGATTTCGCCCCTGCCGAAGGCCAGCTTTCCGCGCGGCACATTTCCTACCAGCCGGGTGTCGCAAGCTGGTACGGCGGGCGGTTTCACCATCGCCGCACCTCATCGGGTGCCCTGTTCGACAAGCATAACCTGACCGCCGCCCACCCGACCGCCCCCATTGGCAGCAAACTGCTTGTCACCTCCGAGGAAACGGGGCGTTCGGTGGTTGTGACCGTCAACGACCGCGGGCCCTACAGCCGTGGGCGTGTCATTGACCTGTCCCGTGCCGCTGCCGCACAGATCGGCATGCTGGGCAGCGGTGTGGCACATGTGCGCATTGCCACAGCCACGCCAGAGGAAGTGGCCTCCGCCCCCGAAACCGAATCTGTAACCGCTGACGAGCAGGCATCCCCCGCGCGCGCCGCAGCCCCCCTGCATGGCAGGCCGCTGCACCGGGTCCGTCCCCGGCACTGAGCCTGCGCGCCGGGCAGGCAGGATCGCGCGGGCCTGCTTATGCACCGGGCCATGCATACTGCCTGAGTGGCCCGGGAGTGCTTGCTTGCTAGGCATTCATTGACCGTGACCGTACCGCCTGCGGGGCGTGTTTTCTTACGACAGGCCGTTCTGTCGGGTAGCGGACCGTAGCGGGGTCCGGCCCGCTACGCCGCACCGGGTCAGGGTGTGGCGGTGCTTTTTGCGCCTTTGTCGGGCGGCATATCCTGCCAGGCGATCGGGCGCTGGCGGCCATGGACATAGCTTTCCATTTCCGCGTTCAGTTCAGCACCCATCAGCACCACCCAGGCGGTGACGAAAAACCACATCATGGTCGCGATTACCGCCCCGAGCGAGCCGTAGGTCGCGTTGTAGCTGGCCAGATGCGCCACGTAATAGGAAAACATCTGCGAGGACAGGATCCACGCCACGGTGGCGGCCAGGGTGCCGGGCAGCACCCAGCGCCAGTGCGTGCGGCGCTTACGGTTCGGGCCGTAGCGGTACAGGGCTGAAAGAGCCAGGATCTCGAATGAGAACATGACAACGGCCCCGCTCCACCGCCCGATGAAGTCCACCGACCCCGGCGGGGTGGGAATATGCAGCAGGGCAGGCAGGGTCAGCAGCAGGGGAATGGCCACCATCAGCGCGATGGTCAGGGCAGCACCCAGTACCGCGGACAGGGTCAGTGCGAAGGCCGTGATCTGGAAGACAAAGAAGTTCCGGCTTTCATGCACGTTGTAGGCCATGTTGAGGGCTGAAATGATCGAACGCGTGGCGGCCGATGCGGACCACAGGGCCACCGTCAGCGACACGATCAGGTTCATGGTCAGGGATGTGTGGGGTTCCGCCACCAGTGTCTGCACCCGGTCGTAGATCAGCGCAAAGGCGGTTGGCGGCAGCAGGTGGCGCAGCGTGTCCATCTGGGGGGCGACGGTCTGCACGTCGAACGCCAGCCCGTAGATCGAGATCAGGGAACTGATGGCGGGAAACAGCGAGAGCGTGCTGTAGAAGGCGCAGCCTGCGGCAACCAGTGTCGTGGGGCCGAAGATCAGGCTCTTGATGGTGCGGCGCAGAATGGTCTTCCAGTCCCCCAGGCGCAGGCGCGCCGGGTGGGCCAGAGGGTCGGGCGCCTGTCGTTCCTGCCCGTCGGGGCTGTGCTGGGGGTCCGCTACCGGTGGTGCGGCCGTGTCGTCCTGCCGCGTGGAATCGATATGACAGAGAGCCTGCATCGGAGATGAGGTATCCTTTTTCCTCTGGTCCGGCGGCACCGGATGCCGGATGGGGCGGGACAGCGCAAAACCGGCATGCCGGTTCATTCGGGCTGGTGGCGGTCTTGCGTCAAGGGCGGTGCGTGCTGCACCGCGTGGCGGTCCCTGTTGGCGGAAAACCCGGTTATCGGCCACTTGCGCCGCTCGGGCAGGGTGCCCGGCACGCCTTGGCGCATGGTGGAAGACAGTCTGTGCGAACGGCAACAGCGCGCTCTGACACACAGGGTGGTGTCCTCAGTCTTATCGACATAGGCGGAGGTGAGTCATGTTTTTTCGTTCTGGCTGTTTTTTTCACTTGCGCTTGTGTCGGTTTGGCCTCATATGCACGCCCCTACGCAGCAACGCACGTGCCACTGGCCCTCTGAGGTTACGCAACGACGTCAAGCGTTCTGGCAATCGGGATTACCCGGGTTGGGGTGATCCGCCTTTGGTCGCTGGTCCGTTAGACCGTTTCGCAACGTCCTTCTCCGCTGTACTGGCAGGAGAAGCCTGAACTGGGGGAGTGGGGATATGAATCCCAAAATCACCCGTTTTCTCGCCGAACAAAAACCGGCAACGCCTTGCCTTGTCGTCGATGTCGACGAGGTTGAATCCCGCTATCGCGCCCTTGGTCGGGCCCTGCCGCAGGCGCGTATCTATTACGCCGTCAAGGCAAACCCCGCCATGCCCATCCTCAGCCGCCTTGTCGGTCTGGGGTCGTGCTTCGACGCCGCCTCCTGGGAAGAGGTGTCCCTCTGCCTGCAGGCCGGGGCCGAGCCGGACGCCATTTCCTTCGGCAACACGGTCAAGAAGGTGTCCGCCATCCGCGCCGCCTACGAGGCCGGGGTGCGGATGTTCGTTTTCGACTGCCGTGAAGAGCTGGAAAAACTGGCCCGTCACGCACCGGGCAGCCGTGTTTACTGCCGTCTGCTGGTCGACAATTACGGGGCCGAATGGCCGCTGTCGCGCAAGTTCGGCACCACGATCGAATCCGCGCGTGAGCTGATGCTCGCCGCCCGCGATCTCGGTCTGGACCCGTATGGCCTGTCCTTTCATGTGGGCAGCCAGCAGCTTTCGTCCGATGCGTATGAGGCGGCCATTGGCCGTGTCGCGAGCCTGTTCACCGACCTGAGTGCGGCCGGGCTTGAACTGCGCATGATCAACCTGGGTGGCGGCTTCCCGATTCGGTATCGTGAAGACGTGCCCGAGATCGACCATTTCGCGCATGCGATCTGCCATGCCATGACCGAGCATTTCGGCAATGCCCTGCCGGAGATGCTGGTCGAGCCGGGCCGGTTCATCGTGGGCGAGGCCGGGGTTGTCCGGTCGGAAGTCGTGCTAGTGAGCGCGCGTGGTCGCACGGACGGTCTGCGCTGGGTGTATCTGGATATCGGCCGTTTTGGCGGTCTGGCGGAAACGGAAAACGAATCCATCCGCTACGCCATTCGCACCGCCCGGGGTAATGCGCCTTCCGGCCCGGTCGCCCTTGCGGGCCCGACCTGCGACGGTGCGGATATCATGTACGAGAAAACCCGCTACGAGCTGCCGCTGGACCTGGAATCGGGCGAGACGGTGGACCTGCTGGGCACAGGGGCGTATGTGTCCACGTATTGTTCAACCCGTTTCAACGGTTTTGCCCCGCTGGGTGAATACTATATCTGACAAGGCGGGGTGAGGGCCGTGGGCCCGCACCGGAATGCTGGCAGGGCGCGGGGCGGAAGTCTCGCGCCCTTGTGCTTTCGGGCACATGCCCGATACCGTAACCGACCGGTCACGGGGCTGTGGGGAGAGAGGATTTGATGAAACCAACCGCATCATCATGCACGCGACGTTCGGGCATGGCCCTGACAGGCATGGTGGCAATGCTGGGTGCCGCCTGCCCTGTTCCCGACCGGCCAGCCCTTGCGCAGACCGTGGCCCCTGGGGCGACCCCGGGGACGCCCCAGGGGATTGCGGGTGCGGCAGCGCAACCCGTGGCGCGGGCCTTTGCCCGCCTGTCACGCGATGGCGCGGCCACCTTCGAGAACCTGACCCTTGCACGCCGTGCCATTTTTGACGGGGATACAGCCAGTGCCGCGACCCTGATCGTGGCGGCGCGGCAGGCGCTGGACCGTGCCGTTGCCGACAGGACTGCTTTTCTCAAGGCCGAGGCCGAGCTTATGCCGACCCGTGCGGGCCAGCCGCCCCGCCAGATCGTATCGGGTGCGGCGCAGATGCTGTGGCTGCCGATCGGCGGCGAACTGGTGCTGGACGACATGCAGGAACCGACCGAGGAACGTGTGGCGGTTCTGGCGGCGGCCAATCGCCACCTGCTGGCGGGCGATCTGGCACGGGCGGCGGAAATCCTGCGGATTACCAGTGTGGATGCCAATTATGTCATGACCGCCATGCCGGTGGAGAAAACACGCAAGGATGTGGCGCTTGCCGCAAGCCTGATCAGGACCGATCCCTACAAGGCGGGTGAGGCCCTGCGCGATGCGGAAAACGCCGTGCGTTATGCGTCTGTCGCCATTCAGGCGGTCGTTACCCCGCAGGACAGGGCCGCCGCACCCTGATACGCCCCATAACGACCCAAGCAGGACCGCCGAGACATGACTGTTTGGGCCGGGCCGCTTGAACGCGATCGCGGGAGCATGATCCCGGAAGTATGACCCAGAGATATGACCTGGGCGCGCGATCACGGACCGTGGGACAACACGGCCACCGTGGTACGAGGGTTGGAGCGCGACCATAGGGGTGCCACCGCTGTGGCTTGTGCCTGCCGCTATAGGCCTGCCGGGCTGGTAACGTGAACGGGGCGGATTCTATTCCGCCGCCGCGCGCAGTCCGGCTCCGGCCGCCAGGGGGCACAGGGGCAGGGCACCGGCGACAAAGGCTCCCAGCAGTTCCAGGTCGGGCATGAATGGCAGGCCGGTTGTGGCGGCGTCTATGGCGGCGGCGCCAAAAATCAGCGCCGGGGTGACCAGCGGCAATGTCAGCAGGGGCAGCAGCACCCCGCCGCGCCGCGCCCCCAGCACGATGGATGCCCCCATGCCGCCAATGAGCGACAGCACCACGGACCCCAGAAACAGGCCGCCCAGCAGTACCGGCAGGGTGGTTGCGGGCAGGCCCAGCATGGTGGCCAGCGGCACTGCGGCCAGCAGCAGGGGCACACCCGTTGTCAGCCAGTGGGCGGTCATTTTGGCCAATGCCACCAGCGCAGGCGGCAGGCCCAGCAGCAGAAGCTGATCGAGCGATCCGTCCTCCAGTTCCGCCCCGAACAGCCGGTCCAGCGGCAGCAGGGCCGCCAGCAATGCGCAGACCCACAGAATACCCGGCGCCATATGGCGCAGCAGTTCGGGCGACGGCCCGAGGGCAAGCGGGAACAGGGTCGCGGTGACGATAAAGAACAGCACGGCCCCCAGCGTATCCGCGCCGTGGCGCAGGGCCAGCCGCAGGTCGCGCAGGATAATGCCCCAGAACAGCGCGGTCATGCGTAGGCTCCTTCGTCATGCAGGTCGGCCGGGGGCAGGGTCAGGGTCGTGGCGTCGGGCAGGGGCAGGGGCACGTGGGTTGTCGCAATCACCAGTCCCCCCCGGGCGCGGTGTCGGGTCAGGGCCGTGCCCAGCAGGTCCATGGCGGCATGGTCCAGGCCCAGGCTGGGTTCATCCAGCAGCCAGAGCGGGGCCTGGGCCAGCAGGACGCGCGCCAGTGCTGTACGGCGTTTCTGCCCGGCCGAAAGCAGGCGCGCGGGCAGGTCGGCCAGGGGGAGGAGGTCCATGGCGGCAAGGGCGTCGGCCAGGCCCGGCCACGGAGTCCCGCTTTCGGGTAATGCGATCTGTGCGCCAGCCAGCCCGGCTTTGGCGAAAAGCGCGAGATTTTCCACCACGCTCAGCCCGGGTTTGAGCGCATCCTGGTGGCCCAGATAAGCCACGCGCGCCGCATGGGCGGCGGGGTCGTTCCAGACGGGTTGCCCATGCGACAGGATCGTTCCCGAATCCGGGTGACGCAGCCCCGCCAGCACCCGCAGCAGGGTGGACTTGCCCGCACCGTTCGGCCCCCTGAGCAGCATGGCCCCACCTGCGCCAAGGCTGAACCCGACCGAATCCAGCACCAGCCTGTTGCCCCGGAACACGCACAGATCCTCGACCACGAGCGTAGCGACATGCGGGTTCTCCGCCGGGGGGGCGGTCGTGTCAGTTCCGGGGGTATTACCGCGCATCTGTCTGGTCATGCTGGTGGCCATACTGGCGGAAAACCCGGGGGGCAACCCTGGCGGTGCAGGGGGACGGCATGCCGGAGATGGCACTTCTCCTTATTGTTACCAAGCGATTGCGCCAAAAGCGGGAAAGCTCTCGTTCTCGTGGTTGCCACCCCGCTTGTGCCTTTCCCAACTGCCGGTATGTTCTAGCCCCAACGGGATAGCAAGCCGGTAACCCGCAAGAACGGGTCCGCACGCCGGGCGTGTGACGGTATCCTGAACGTATCACCAGCCTTCGGCTGTGAACGGGGAGAAAGCAACGATGAAATCGGTTGGGCACGACTCACTCAAAACTGGCCGCACTCTTACGGTGGACGGCAAGACCTATCATTATTTTTCCATTCCGGAAGCTGCGAAGACCATTGGTGACGTCAGCCGTCTGCCGGTCTCGCTGAAGGTTCTGCTGGAAAATATCCTGCGCTTCGAGGATGCGCGTTCCTACAACGTGGAAGACGCCAAGGCCATTGCCGGCTGGCTGCCCCAGGGCAAGAGCACGAAGGAAGTGCCCTTCAAGCCCTCACGCATTCTGATGCAGGATTTCACGGGTGTTCCGGGCGTTGTCGACCTTGCGGCCATGCGTGACGGGATTGTCAACCTCAAGGGCGACCCGCAGAAGGTGAACCCGCTGGTTCCGGTCAATCTCGTGATCGACCATTCCGTGATGGTGGATTTCGCGGGCACCAAGGACGCCCTGCAGGAAAACATCACCCTCGAATTCGAGCGCAACGCCGAACGCTATGCGTTCCTGCGCTGGGGGCAGGAAGCGTTCGAGAACTTCTCTGTCGTGCCGCCCGATACCGGCATCTGCCATCAGGTCAACCTGGAATACATCGCCCAGGTTGCCTGGACCGCGACTGTCGACGGCAAGGACTACGTCTACCCCGACTCGCTGTACGGCACGGACAGCCACACCACCATGATCAACGGTCTGGGCGTTCTGGGCTGGGGCGTGGGCGGGATCGAGGCCGAGGCCGCCATGCTTGGCCAGCCGATCGCCATGCTGATCCCCGATGTCATCGGCTTCAAGCTGACCGGCAAGCTGCCCGAAGGTGCCACCGCCACCGATCTGGTGCTGACCGTCACCCAGATGCTGCGCAAGAAGGGCGTTGTCGGCAAGTTTGTCGAATTCTTTGGCCCCGCCCTTGACCATCTGCCGGTTGCCGACCGTGCGACCATCGCCAACATGGCGCCCGAATACGGTGCGACCTGCGGCTTCTTCCCGGTCGATGCGCTGACGCTGGACTTCCTGCGCCAGACCGGCCGTGACGAACACCGCATCAAGCTGGTGGAAGAATATTCACGCGCGCAGGGTATGTTCCGCACGCATGAAACGCCCGAGCCCGTGTTCACCGACATTCTGGAACTGGACCTGGCGAGTGTTGTGCCGTCCCTTGCCGGCCCCAAGCGCCCGCAGGACCGTGTGGAACTCAAGAGCGCGAAGACCGAGTTCGAAAAAGAACTGACCTCGTCCCTCGGCGTGCCCGCGAACGATGCCGACAAGAAGGTGCCTGTTGCCGGGACCAACTACGAGCTGGGCCAGGGCGATGTCGTGATTGCGGCCATCACGTCATGCACCAATACCTCCAACCCCGCGGTGCTGATCGCTGCCGGCCTTGTGGCCCGCAAGGCCCGCGCCCTGGGCCTGACACCCAAGCCCTGGGTCAAGACCTCGCTGGCGCCGGGTTCGCAGGTGGTCACGGATTACCTCAACCGTTCGGGGCTGACGACCGACCTGGACGCGCTGGGCTTCAACACCGTGGGTTATGGCTGCACGACCTGCATCGGCAATTCCGGCCCGCTGCCGGGGCATATTGTCGACGCGATCGAGAACAACAACCTTGTGGCCGTTTCCGTCCTGTCCGGGAACCGCAACTTCGAAGGTCGTATTTCTCCGAACGTGCGCGCCAACTATCTGGCAAGCCCGCCGCTGGTGGTCGCGTATTCCATCCTTGGCACCATGCGCAAGGACATCACGACCGAGCCGTTGGGCACCTCCAAGGACGGCAAGCCGGTGTACCTCAAGGACATCTGGCCTTCCAACAAGGAGATTGCCGATCTGATCGCCTCCGCCATCTCGCGTGAGGAGTTCATGAAGCGCTACGCCAACGTGTCCAAGGGCACGAAGGAATGGCAGGGCCTGAAGGTGGCCACCGGGTCCGAAACCTATGCATGGGACCCGAAGTCCACCTACGTGCAGGACCCGCCCTACTTCAAGGACATGGCGGTCGAACCCACGACGCCGGGCAATATCGAAGGTGCGCGCATTCTGGCCGTGCTGGGCGACAACATCACCACCGACCATATCTCCCCCGCCGGCTCCATCAAGAAGGACTCCCCAGCGGGCCGTTACCTGATCGAGCATGGTGTCGATGCCAAGGACTTCAACTCCTACGGGTCCCGTCGCGGCAACGACCGTGTGATGGTGCGCGGCACCTTCGCCAACATCCGTATCAAGAACGAGATGCTGCCCGGCACGGAAGGCGGGTATTCCAAGCACTATCCCGACGGGAAGGATGCGTCGATCTACGACGTGGCCATGGAATACAAGAAGGAAGGTATTCCGCTGGTCGTGTTCGGCGGCAAGGAATACGGCATGGGCTCGTCGCGTGACTGGGCGGCCAAGGGCACCCTGCTGCTGGGTGTGAAGGCGGTCGTGGCGGAAAGCTTCGAGCGTATTCACCGCTCCAACCTTGTGGGCATGGGCGTTCTGCCTCTGGTCTTCAAGGAAGGCACCACGCGCAAGACACTGGGCCTGAAGGGGGATGAGGTCATCAGCATCAAGGGTGTGGACAAGCTGTCACCCCGTATGGATGTGACCATGACCATTACCCGCGCCGATGGTTCCACGCAGGATGTGCCGCTGCTCTGCCGTGTCGATACTCTGGACGAGGTCGAGTATTACCGGCATGGTGGCATCCTCCAGTATGTGCTGCGCGGGATGACAAAAGCTGCCTGATCGGAACTTCGTTCACGGTACCAGTCAGACTGCCGGCCCGGGTGATACCGGGCCGGCTTTTTGCGTTGAAGCCCCAATCGTTCTTGAAGCGGAACATATTACCAAGCGTTTTGGCGAGGTCGAAGTGCTGCGGGGGGTGTCCCTGCGGGTCAGGCGGGGGGATCTGGTCTCCATTATCGGCCCGTCAGGCTGCGGCAAATCCACATTCCTGCGGTGCCTGAACTGCCTTGAACTCCCCGACCGGGGGGCTGTCACCGCCATGGGCGTGCGGATCGAACGGGCAGGCGGGCGCTGGACACGGGCGGATGAGCATATCGCCCACAGGCTGCGCGCCCATGTTGGCATGGTGTTCCAGAGCTTCAACCTGTTCGCGCATCTGAGCGTGCTGGACAACATTCTTCTGGCCCCGCGCGTGGTCAAGGGCGAGCCAGCCCATACCGCGCGGACGCAGGCCATGACCCTGCTGGAAAAAGTGGGGCTGGCCGACGTGGCGCAGCGCTACCCGGCCTCCCTTTCCGGCGGGCAGCAGCAGCGCGCGGCCATTGCGCGGGCTTTGGCCATGCGGCCCGAAATCATGCTGTACGACGAACCGACCTCCGCCCTCGATCCTCTTGTCGCCGAGGAGGTGCTGGAGGTCATGCGTACGCTCGACGCCGAGGGCATGACCCAGATTGTCGTCACGCATGACATGCGCTTTGCCCAACTGGCGTCCGATACGGTCATATACATGGATGGCGGCCGGATTATCGAGGCAGGGCCGCCCGATTTCCTGTGCGTGAACCCCAGCGACGAACGCACCCGCCGTTTCCTGCGGACCGTGCTGTAATGGCCGGGGTCATGGAGCATGCACGCCGTGTTCTGCGGTGGTGTGGCGGTGCGATGCTGCTCTGGCTTGCCGTGGTCTGCCCCGGTTATGCCCAGTCCCAGCCCCAGTCCCAGTCCCAGTCCCACTCTCCGGCCCGGTTCCAGCCCACGGAGCAGGTACACACGACAGGGGATGGCGCAGGGGGGGCGGGGGCATCGCCCGTGCGCTGGGCCGCGGATGCCTCGGCCGATGTGCCGTTCACCTTCCATGACCCTGCCAGTCCGGCCCGGCTGACCGGGTTCGAGTACGATCTCATGCAGGGGCTTGCCGCCCATATGGGTGTACCGTTCGTTTTTGTGCAAAACGACTGGGACGGTCTTATTCCCGGCCTGCAACGGGGCCTGTACGATCTCGTGACCTGCGGGATCGAGATTACCCCCGAGCACGCGGAATCGGTCGATTTTTCAGACCCGTATTACGTGACCGCCGAACGGCTTGTCGTCCGGCGCGATGGCCCCCAGCCAGCCGACCTGGCAGCCCTTGCGGGCCATGTGGTCGGCACGCTCAGGAACACGCAGGCCGAGCGGATTCTGGCTCAGGTGGCTGACGTGCAGGTACGCAGTTACGAGGAGGAAACCCAGGCCTTCATGGACCTGGCCAGCGGGCGGACCGATGCAATCCTGATCGATGCGCCCATTGCCAAATATTACGGTCAGGTCAATCCGGTGCTGCGGCTGGTGGGAGCACCCATAGGGCGGGTCGAATACGGGATGGCTTTTGCCAAAGGCCGCAATACGGCCTTGCGCCAGCAGGTGAACACAGCCCTTGCCGCCATGCGCCGGGACGGCACATTGCACGCCATTCTGGCCCGGTGGGATTTGTGGACGCCCGAGATGGCGCGCAGCCTTGGCGACACCACAATGCCCGCTATCGTTCCCGTAGCCTGGAACGCCTATGTCGCGGCCCAGCAGGGACAGAACGGCTGGCACGCGCGGCTTGCGCGGTACGTAACCTTTTTGCCCCAGCTAGGGCACGCGGCGTGGCTGACCCTGCTGGTTTCGCTGGCGGCCATGGTGCTGGCGGTGGGGCTGGGCATGGGTCTGGCGCTGGCCCGGCTGTATGGACCCACCCCCGTGGCGTGGCTTGCAACACTGTATGTCGAGACCGTGCGTGGCACGCCTCTGCTCATTCAGGTGCTGTTCATTTTCTATGGCCTGCCGGAATTCGGGATAAGCCTGACCCCCTTTGTAGCCGGTGTTCTCAGCCTGGGGCTGAACTACGGTGCGTACGAGGCTGAAAACTACCGCGCGGGCCTGCAATCCGTGCCGCCGGGGCAGATGGAAGCGGCCCTGGCCCTGAACATGACCCACGCGCAGGCGCTCCGCCATGTGGTGGTGCCGCAGGCGTTCCGGCTGGTCATGCCGGTCATGACCAACGATTTTATTTCCCTGCTCAAGGATTCCTCGCTGGTCAGCGTCATTACCCTGACCGAGCTGACACAGACCTATATCCGCCTGTCCTCCACCTATTTCGATTATGTCGGCACCGGCATTATGGTGGGGGCGACCTACCTGCTGCTGGGCCTGCCGTTTGTCCGCCTGGCCCGCATTGTGGAGCGCAGGCTGGCGGCACCCCATGCCAGGCAACGGCTCAAGCCCTGACAGCGTTACCGGGTGCCAAGGCATCTCGCGCGCTGTCGGGCGAGGTATCGCCCCATTGGCTGGCGCCTTTGTCGTGCTGTTTTCTGCCCTGCAAAATGCGGGCTGTCCGCCCTTGTGCCGCGCCTTCGCTGTACGGGTGGCAATGCCTGTCTGCAGGCTGTGCGGAGGTTTTTTTAAGCGGTCTTCAGCACTTTCGTCGGGGGACACGACCATGTGCCCGGGGCGCATGTTGCGGTCGTGTATGCGGGTTGCGGGGCCAGGGAGCGCAGTAAATCCGGTGTTTACTTATGCAATTATTGCATGGGCCATATGGTGAGGGGCAGGGCAGGCGGATATTGTCTCTCCCGTTGCTTTGCTGCACAAGAAATTTACCAAATATATACGATACTCCAACTGTCCGGCTTCCCTGCGGGCATGGTGCAGAAGGTCCAGATCGTATTCAACAAGGCAGAGCCGGAATTCGATGGACCTTCTTTCAGCGCTTCACAGCTTTGTCCGCGTCGCAGCCACGGGCTCGTTTTCGGCCGTTTCAAGGGAGACGGGTGTAAGTCAGCCCACCATTTCCCGGCATATTGCCCTGCTGGAAACGCATTACGGCACTACGCTGTTCGCACGCACCACCCGCAGCCTGACCATGACCGAGGACGGCCGCAGCCTTCTGCCCCATGCCTATGAAGTGCTGGAAATTCTCGAAACGGCCGAGACCGTTCTGGGGCGCAGGCGTGCCTCTGTCTCGGGTCTGGTGCGGCTGGGGGTTACGACAGCCTTTGGCCTGTGCCTGAGCCGCCGCCTGGGTGAACTGCTGGACCGCCACCCGGACCTGTCGGTCGAGATCGTCATGCGCGACGGTTTTGGTGACATGGTGGAGGAAGGGCTGGATCTTGCGGTACGCGTAGGCGAAATTGCCGAAGGATCGCTGATCGCGCGCAAGCTCGGTCTGGTGCAGAAATGGCTTGTGGCCTCGCCTGCCTGCCTGCAACGCCACCATATGCCCGAACACCCGCGCGACCTGACCGATTACCCCGGTGTGGTTTATAATTACGGCACAAGCTGGCTGGACTGGAATTTTGAACGCGATGGGGAAGAAAGCGTCATCGCGCCTTCCGCCGTCTATCGCGCCAATAGCAGCGAGGCGGTTCTTTACGCTGTGGAATCGGGTATCGGCGTCGGGCTTCTGCCCGCTTTTCAGGTGCGTGACGGGGTGCAGGCCGGGCGTCTGGTCCGTCTGTTCCCGGACTGGACCATTCCTGCCCTGCCGTTTTACGCGGTGCATACCGGCCCGCGTACTCTGCCCCTGCGAACACGTACGGTCATGGACTTTCTGATCGATGTCTCGGCCGAACTGCTGAACGACGCCCCGCTTGTTCCTGCCTGAATATATGGCCTGAATATCCGGCCCCAACGGACCTGTGCCGGACAGCACCCAACCCGGCGTTTTTCCCGATCTGAAAAACTCCCTCCCTGTCACCCGGTGTGGATGACAGGCGGCGTGGAATGGCGCAGCCTATCCGTGAAAACCCGGATCGGCGGCGGCGTTGCCCGGTATTGGCGTGGTGGGCAGGGTACCTGCAAAGCCTTCGCGCAGGTATGGGGTCCAGCCCCGCAGCCAGTCATTGGTGCGGTGTACGAAATCCGACACGGCCAGCGAATCCGACATGCCCGCACGGGACCAGTTTTCAGGCGCGCCCGGCACGGCACGGCTGCCGATATCGGCCGGGCTGATCAGCGCATGCACGCTCATAAAATCTACCCGCTGGTCTGTGCTTGGCTTGCCCTGCACGGATTTGCTTTTTTCAATCCGGTTCCAGCCCGCATCCACCAGCACGGATGGCAGGTCGAACCCCATCATGGTGAGTCGCTGCACGGCGGGTGGAATAAAGAGCGGGCTGCCGATCAGGGCCTGTAGCGCCTGGTTGGATGTCAGGAACACGTTGTTCACCACCCTGATGGGCGATGTCATCCAGCATTCCGTGCTTGCGCCATCCGCAGGGAGCGACTCGGACATGAAATTGAACGTGCTGTGGCATTCATCCTGAATGGGCTGGGTATCGCCCAGCGGGAGCGACTGCGTGGTGGCCTGCGCGATCAGCAGCCCGGTTACGATCCCCTGTTCGGAACGGACATAGAGCGAGGTCAGCACCTCGCCGTGTGCCACGTCGTCCTGGTAGTTCAGCAGCGGGTGCCATTTCCCCGCCGGCAGCGGCAACTGCCGCCCCGCGAAGGGAATGGTGCCTTCGAACTGTGCGTCCATCGGCGGGGCCGAGACGGTTCTCCGGTCTTCATCCGGGCTCAGGGCGTTGGTGCTGTCCCCGGCATCGGCCTTGTCCCCCCCGCTCTTGTCCGCCCCCACCCAATGGCGGATTTTCCCCGCAAGTGACCCGTAGGCGGGCAGATACGTGGACAGCCAGGGGGCCGGGAACAGCACGGTCAGGGCGCCGCATACGCCAGCGGTGAACAGTGCTGCACGCCATAGCGGGGCACGGTGCCACAGGCGGGTAAAAGCGGACATGGGGGCCTCGGGTCAGCAAAGATAGGAGGGAAAAAGGCGGGCAGGCGGGAGCAGGTCGCGCACAGGGACAAGGCCGTGACCGCCCGCAAGACCCCGCCCGGACAGACGGGCGTGGTTCCTGGAGCGGGCGGTCAGGGTCCTGTGGTCGCGACTCGGCAAACGCCTAAAACGTCACGGCATCACGGGGTCATGGGGGCGTGCAGGCTGTCGCGGGCTTCCGCCGGGCTTGAGGCGACTTTGGCGCTTACGCTGCCATCGTCTTCCTTCACCAACCGGACCATGCTCGCACCCTGCTGGCGCGCGATAATCAGGGATTCGCTGATCATGTCCTCGATGGAGCGGACGAGATCGCGCGCGGATGCGGCATCGCCCATGCGGCTCTGGCGGCGCATGACATCGATCAGCAGGGCGGCGTCGATTCCGCCCGCATCCACCTTCAGGCCATAGCCCTCGATCATGGTTTCGATTTCCAGCGCGGCCACGCGGGCAATATCCAGCCCCCGCAGGGTGCGGAACACGAAAATGCGGTCCAGGCGGTTCAGCACTTCCGGCGCGAATCCAGCCTGGCGCAATGCCTCGACCGACTCGGCGCGCATGCGGTCGGGGTCGTTGTGCAGCCGGTCGGCAATTTCGGTCAGCGCCTCGGTGGCGATGTTGGAGGTCAGCACGAAAATGGCGCGCACGGTGGAAATCTGCTGCCCGGTGGAGGCTTCGGTAATGTGCCCGTCATTCCATGCGGTCAGGAATTTCTTGAACACATCGGGGTGGGCCTTTTCGATCTCGTCCAGCAGCACCACGGCGTCGGGTTTTTCCTGCAGGCCGCCGGTCAGCTTGCCGTAGCTGTCGGACCCTACATAACCCTTGGGGGCGCCAAAAAGCTGGGTGGCCGCGTGCGGGCTGCTCATCTGCGTCATGTCAAAATGCAGCAGCGGGCGGTCAAGCTGGCGGGCAAGCTGCTTGGCCAGATAGGTCTTGCCCGTGCCCGGAGGGCCGGCCAGCAGGAAAATACCCACCGGCTTGCCGCGCACCTGCAACGCCAGACGGCGGCGGAGCTGCTGGGCCATGTCCTCGCACACCTGGTCCTGCCCGATCACGCGGGCCCGCAGGTTGGCGGCCAGTTCCTCTGCATCCAGTGTGGTTTCGCGCTGTTCGCGCGCCAGCATGTCTTCCAATGCGGCGCGGTTGGTCAGTCTGGCCAGAACATCCATGATGAACCCCCTGCGGCGTAATAGCCCCTTGCGTGAGATTTTCTCCGCGCGTGTTTCAAACAAAAGGCCCGCGACACTCAGCGCCAGCCCGCCCGCGGCCAGCAGCGGCCAGACTGACGCGCCCCATTGCAGCACATGCGCAATGGAATGCACGGACAGATGCAGGCTGAGCGCTATCTGGATGCTGGCCAGCAGCAGGAAGATCACCATCATCAGCGGCATCAGCCGGTTCAGGGTCGGTAGCAGCGCCTTCATTGTGCAATGACCGTCAAAGCCAGGGTATCCCCTTTATATACGATCGGCAGCGTCTGCGGGCCGAATAGCGTGACTACGCCGCTGGCTATGCCTGTCGGGCCGGGGTCCGTGACAGGTATGATATCGACATGTCCGCTCATGGCAATGGGCAGCACCACGGTCTGCGGGGTGGAGGTCAGATGCACCACATGGTGCCACGCCCCGGAGATCAGGGTGACGGTTCCACCCGTGCCGGAGGCATCGTAGATGGGCATGACCGCAAGCCGTGCGTCCCGGCGTTTGACGGCGGCCAGGATGCTGGCCTGCTCGTCGGCCGAATAATCGGTCGCAGCCAGTGTCTGGGCGGCTTTTTCAGGCGCGATCAGGTTCAGGGGCAGGCCGGTGCGGTTGGCGTCGTCCGCTGCCTGCGCGCTTTCCTGTGCTGCGGGTAGCGCGCCCGAGCCCTTGCCGCCCCCCATGAAATGCGCGCCCGCTCCGGCCACCAGCACGCAGGCTGCCAGCCCGATCAGGGCCATGCGTCCGCCCGACGGGGCTTCCGCCGCACGGGGCTGTGGCTTCCATGCCGGATCAGGTTCTTTGTGCATGAACGATCTGTCCTCCCGGCCCGCCATAGTGTGGTGCCATTCGTTTTTGATGCACCTAGTTGCAAATATGTCGCGCCGGTTTACATAAAAGCATGGTCGCGCCACGATGCAACGCGTAAACGTCATGCCGGAGCTAAACTTATTTTCAGGTGCCGTTGCGTGTAAAGCACCAGCACCATGCAGGGACGGCTGTTTTTTCCGCCCCTTGCGGTTTTGCTGGGCATCCCCTACATACAGGGCTCATCCTTCTCAATAAGTCATAACGTTTCGGGGGGTGGCCTTGACGGGCCGCCTTTTTTGCATTGGACGCTGATCTTTCTGCCCATAATGGCCTTGAAGGCCGCCTTGTCGCGCTGATTTCTCCTGCCCTGGACGATATGGGGTATGAAATCGTGCGCGTGGCGGTGCTCGGGCGTGAACGTCCGACGGTCCAGATCATGGCCGACCGGGCCGATGGCACGCTGATCGGTGTGGAGGATTGCGAGCGTATCAGCCATGCGGTGGGTGCGCTGCTGGATGTGGAAGACCCCATTCCCGGTGCCTGGACGCTGGAAGTATCCTCCGCCGGAATCGACCGCCCGCTGACACGGGCAAAAGACTGGAACCGCTTTGCCGGACATCAGGCCAAGGTGGAACTGATGGTCCCCCAGGACGGCCGCCGCCGCTTTGGCGGTGTTGTGCTGGGATGTGACGCGGGTGTCGCCCGCATGCGGCTTGACGACGGACAGGAAGTGGCGCTGCCGCTGGCCGAAATCCGCCGCGCAAGACTGGTGCTGACGGATGCGCTGATCGAGGCCAGCGCCCCTCCGGGCCAGCCCGGGACGGAGTCTGATACGGATACGGCGCCAGATGGCGGGCACGACGACGGGGCCGCTCCGTCAGCCCGCCCCGGCCGGAATGCCGGTCGTAAGGTACATTGATAAAGCTGCGTGCTTTGGAGAGCTGAGAGCATGGATACCTCTGTTTCCCGTCCTGAACTGCTTTTGGTGGCAGACGCCGTCTCGCGCGAGAAAGGTATCGAGCGTGAGGAGGTGCTGGAGGCCATGGAACAGGCCATCCAGAAAGCCGGACGTGCCAAATACGGCCACGAAAAGGACATTCGCGCCACCATCGACCGCCGCTCCGGCGAGGTCCGGCTGTCGCGCTGGACCGAAGTGGTCGAGCAGGTCGAAAACGAAGACACCCAGATTGCCTGGGCCATCGCCCAGCGCTTCCGCCCCGAGATTCAGGCTGGCGAATATCTGATCGACCCTCTGCCCCCGATCGATTTCGGGCGTATCGCGGCGCAGACCGCCAAGCAGGTCATTGTCCAGCGCGTGCGCGAATATGAACGCAAGCGCCAGTACAACGAATTCAAGGACCGCGTGGGCGAGATCGTGAACGGTACGGTCAAGCGCACCGAATACGGCAACCTGCTGGTCGAGATCGGCTCAGCCGAGGCGCTGCTGCGCCGCGATGAACTGATCCCGCGCGAGACGTTCCGTAACTCCGACCGGGTTCGCGCCTATATTTACGACGTGCGCGACGAGCCGCGTGGCCCGCAGATTTTCCTCTCCCGCACGCATCCGGCCTTTTTGGCCAAGCTGTTCGCGCAGGAAGTGCCCGAAATCTACGACGGCATCATCGAAATCAAGGCCGTGGCCCGTGACCCCGGTTCACGCGCCAAGATGGCCGTGATCTCGCGCGACGCCTCGATTGACCCCGTGGGGGCGTGCGTTGGTATGCGCGGTTCGCGCGTGCAGGCGGTCGTGGCCGAACTGCAGGGCGAAAAAATCGACATCATTCCCTGGAGCCCGCAGGCCGCCACGTTTGTGGTGAACGCGCTGGCCCCGGCTGAAGTCAGCAAGGTGGTGATGGATGAGGACGCCGGCCGCGTCGAGGTTGTCGTGCCCGATGACCAGCTTTCGCTGGCGATCGGCCGTCGCGGGCAGAACGTCCGCCTGGCCAGCCAGTTGACCCGGTGGGATATCGATATCCTGACCGAGGCCGAGGAATCCGAACGCAGGCAGGAAGAATTCCGTCGCCGCACCGCGCAGTTCGTCGAAGCCCTGGATGTCGATGACGTGATCGCAAGCCTGCTCGTGACCGAAGGCTTCCATAATATCGAGGAACTGGCCTACGCGGACCCCGACGAGCTGAACACGATCGAAGGTTTTGACGAGTCGGTCGTGGGCGAGCTGATGCAGCGGGCCGAAGCGCACCTGGTCAGGCAGGAAGAAAAGCTGGACGAACACCGCCGTGACCTTGGTGTGTCGGACGATATTGCCAATATGGGCGTGTTCACGAACCAGATGCTTGTGACACTGGGTGAAAAAGGTGTAAAAACGCTGGACGACCTCGCCGATCTGGCTGGGGACGAACTGGTTGAGCTTCTTGGGGCCGATGCCATCGAAGAAGACGCAGCCAATGAAATTGTCATGGCAGCCCGCGCACATTGGTTCGAGGATGAAGCCAAGCCGTCTTCCACTGAGCAGGAAGAAGGTAGGGCTGGCGCCTGAAGGTAGCTCTGGAAGGCCTGATACAAGGGTGAGTAAGACGCTCCTGCCTGAGCAGGAAGACCCAATCCCTCCCGTATCCTGCACGCCTGAACCCGGTTCGGACACGCAGGATGAAAAAGGGCGCCACAGGCGCTGCGCCCTCACACGGGAGGAAGGGGTGCCCGAGCTTATGCTCAGGTTTGTTGTCTCGCCCGCCGGTGTCGTGGTGCCCGACCTGGACGCACGTCTGCCCGGTCGGGGAATTTGGTTGAGTGCCCGGCGGGATGTGATAGAACAGGCCCGCGCCCGTGGCGTGTTCGCACGTGCGGCGCGGATGCAGGTCCGGGTGCCGGAGGATCTGCTCTCCCAGGTGGAGGGCGGGCTGTTGCGGCGGGTGACCGATTGCATCGGACTGGCGAGAAGAGCCGGTCAGGCTGTAAGCGGTTTTACGAAGGCGCGTGAATGGGTGGTGCAGCATCGTGCTGCGGTTATCGTTCATGCGCTGGATGGAAGCCGTGAGGAACTGGACCGCCTGCTTTCGGGTGGGCGGGATATTCCAGTGGTAAGAACGTTGACGGCAGGGGAACTGGCAAAGGTTTTCGGGCGTGAACGGGTTGTGAATGTGGCGCTGGCGGCCGGCGGGCTGGCTGAGCGCCTGAGTCATGAAAACATGCGTTTTACGGGGGTGGCACAAGGCGGCTCCCGGGTCTTCCGGACCTTTCCGGCAGACGGGTTTGAACAGGCGGGTCAATGAGCGAAGGCAAGGATCAGGATCAGGGTAAAGGGCGTTTGTCCCTTCGGCCGGCAGGACGTTCGGAGGTTGGACGGACGGTCGATGCCGGATCCGTGCGGCAGAGTTTCAGTCATGGCCGCTCCAAGGTTGTGCAGGTAGAGGTGCGTAAAAAACGCGGCGCGGGTCCCGGTGGGGCTGGTGGCGCGCGTCCGGGTGCTGGCCGTACACTGACCGCAGCCGAACTGGCCATGCGCCAGCGCGTGCTCGAGGAACAGCACAAAGAGGCCGAACTGGCCGAGCGGCGTGAAGCCGAACGGCGCGAGGCGGAGAAAATCCGCATTCTTTCCGCGGCGGAAGAAGCCCGCCGCAAGGAAGAAGAAGACAAGCGCGCCGCCGAGGAGCAGATCGTTGCCCAGGCCGCGGCGGAAGAAGCCGAGCGCAAGGCCCGTATCGACGCCATCAAGCCCATCGAATCCAAGGACCCTGTGGTTTCCGCGGTTCCCATCCCCGGTGAGGTCACGCTTGCACCGCCGGTTGGCAGGCTGCGTCCGCTGGCCGAGCGCGCGATCATGCCGCCCAAGCCGCTGCGGCCCGCCACACCGGCGCCGGCAAGCCGCCCCGCGGCTGAAAGTGCTGCCTCCGACCGTGACGGCGCAACGCCGGCCCAGACCCTGCGCCTGCGTGCGGGTCGCGGTATGGAGACGGAAGAAGAGCAGCGCCGTGGTCCGGTCCGGAACAAGGCTGTGCCGCCCAACCGCAAAAGCAGCAGCGGCCGCAAGGGCGAGACCAGCGGTGGCCGTCGCGCCGGACGGATCGACGTGCAGGCGGCGATCGAAGGGGATGACGACAAGACCCGCTCGCTCGCCTCCGTGCGTCGCCAGCGTGAACGCGAACGCCGTCAGGCCGAGCTGGAACGCCTGCGTTCCGATCAGGTGAAGGTCGTGCGCGACGTTATTCTGCCCGAAACCATTACCGTGCAGGAACTGGCCAACCGTATGGCCGCCCGCCAGGGTGAGGTGATCAAGGCGCTCATGAAAATGGGTGTCATGGCGACCGTCACGCAGTCCATCGACGCCGATACCGCCGAACTGGTGGTGGAGGAATTCGGCCACCGCGTGCGCCGTGTTTCCGAAGCGGACGTGGAACTGGGGATCGAAGGCAGCAAGGACACCGCCGAGGACATGCAGGCCCGTCCGCCCGTGGTGACCATCATGGGGCATGTCGATCACGGCAAGACCTCCCTGCTGGACGCCCTGCGCACGACCGATGTCGCGGCGGGCGAAGCCGGTGGCATTACCCAGCATATCGGGGCCTATCAGGTAACCCTGCCTTCCGGGGCGCGGATCACCTTCCTCGATACGCCGGGTCACGAGGCCTTTACGGCCATGCGTGCGCGCGGTGCGTCCATTACCGACGTGGTGGTGCTGGTGGTGGCGGCGGATGACGGCGTGATGCCGCAGACGGTCGAAGCCATCAAGCACGCCAAGGCCGCGAAAGTGCCGATGATTATCGCCATCAACAAGATGGACAAGCCCGGCGCCAAGCCGGACCGTGTTCGTCAGGAACTGCTGCAATATGAAATTGTAGTGGAATCCATGGGCGGCGATACGCAGGAAATCGAGGTTTCCGCCCTGAAGCGGACCGGTCTCGACAAGCTGGAAGAGGCCATTCTGCTCCAAGCCGAAATTCTGGAACTGCAGGCCAATCCGGACCGTCCGGGCGAAGGTGCGGTGATCGAAAGCCGTCTGGATCGCGGGCGGGGTTCGGTTGCGTCCGTGCTGGTGCAGAAAGGTACCCTGCGCAAGGGTGACATTGTGGTGGCCGGTGCCGAATGGGGCCGCGTGCGTGCCCTGGTCGATGACCGCAGCCGTCAGGTGGATGAAGCCGGGCCTTCCATGCCGGTGGAAATTCTGGGCCTGTCGGGTGTGCCCGCTGCTGGCGCGCCGTTCGTGGTGGTGGAAAACGAAAATCGCGCTCGCGAGATTTCCGAATTCCGTCAGCGCAAGCTCAAGGAACATCAGGTTGCGGGCCAGGTTGCCGCCCGTGGCACGCTGGACCAGATGCTGGCGCGCATCCAGGCTGGCGACCAGAAGGAAGTTTCCGTTCTGATCAAGGCGGACGTGCAGGGTTCGGCCGAAGCGTTGCAGGCAACGGTGCTCAAGCTCGCCAACGAGGAAGTGGGCGTACGCGTTCTCAATGCCTCGGTCGGGCAGATCACCGAAAGCGATGTGCAGCTTGCCAAGGCGTCGGATGCGGTCATTATCGCCTTCAACGTGCGTGCCACGGTGCAGGCCCGTACACTGGCCCAGCGCGAAGGTGTGGATATCCGCTACTACTCCATCATCTATCAGGTGGCGGACGACGTGGAAGCCCTGGTGCGTGGCAAGCAGGCGCCCAAACACCGCGAGAAGTTCCTTGGCTATGCCGAAATCCGCAGGGTTTTCGAAATCAGCAAGGTTGGCAAGGTCGCCGGTTGCTTCATTACCGACGGCGTGGTCAAGCGCGGTTGCGGCGTGCGTCTGCTGCGTGATGGCGTGGTGATCCATGAAGGCGATCTGAGCCAGCTCAAGCGCTTCAAGGACGACGTGAAGGAAGTGACCAAGGGTTACGAATGCGGCCTGTCTTTCGCGGGGTATAACGACCTGCGCGAAGGCGACGTGGTGGAATGCTTCGAAAGTGAGCTGGTTCCGGCATGAGCCGTAAAAACAGTGCAGGTAAAGCGGGAGGGCCGGCGGACTATCTCGCCGGCCTTTCCTCATCCGGCCCATCGCAGCGCCAGCTGCGCGTAGGCGAGGAAGTGCGGCGTGTTCTGGCGGAACTGTTCGCCCGCACCGCCTTTCGGGACCCGGAACTGTCTGACGTGACCATTACCGTGACGGAAGTGCGGCTTGCGCCGGATTTCCGCCATGCGACGGTTTTTGTAACCCGTCTCGGGCGGAGCGACGTTGCCAGTCTGCTACCTGCGCTCAAGCGGGTTGCGCCGTGGCTGCGTACGCAAATGGCCCATACCTTGCGGCTGCGCACGGTACCGGAGCTGCATTTTCAGGCCGATACCGCGCTCGACACGGCCATGCATGTCGATACGCTGCTACGCCTGCCCGAAGTCAAACGCGACCTGGACAGGGACGCGGATGAAGCGGAAGAAGATTAAGGGGCTGGTTTAAAAATCCGTCGGGTTGGTCTGACGGATTTTTTTGCCTGCATGATCGCGGCTTCCCGTTTTCCTGCCAACATCACATATCCCAAGCCGGATCTGTCCTGTCAGGCAGGCATGGTCTGGCGCCGATCTTTCAGCGCCGATATCTGGACTGCACGGTCAGGTACCCGGCATGAGGTCGTTCTTTTGCAGGGTCGCATAGGCTGCGGGTGGGTGACGGTCAGGGACGCGTGCACCATTAAAAAATCCCTGCAGGTGGTTGCAGAAATCGACCGGCGCAATGGTTCGGGAATTTCCAAAAGCTTTTGATAAAATTTTTTTCAGAAAATTTTTGAAGAGCTGCGTCTTTCCAGAAAAGGCGACGCCTGAAAATTTTTATCGGCATGGTGTCTGGCTGCACGTCAGTCCCTGTGCAAAAAGCCGCAACCCCGCACGGGTTACGGCTTTTTATGCCGGGCTTTGCCGGGCTTTGCCGGGCGGAAACGGTTACTGCACCAGCCGTGGGCGGCTGCGTTCCTCCAGCACCAGAGGCTGACGGTAGAAGCCTGTTTCCTCGGGAAGCTGGAACTGCCTGACCAGCCCGTTGAGCGTGTGGCTTTCATTGGCCAGACTTTTCGAGGTGGCGTTGAATTCCTCCGCCACGGCGGCGTTCTGCTGGGTTGTCTGGTCAAGTGAGCCCACAGCGGCGTTGATTTCGGACAGGCTGGAGGACTGCTCTCTGGCGGCGGTCGCAATCGCGTCGAGATGTTGGCCCATTTCGCTGATAAAGTCGGAAACAGTCCGCAATGTATCGCTGTTTTCGCGCACGCGGTCCGATCCTTCCCTGACGTCGGCGGAGGTTTTGCGGATGACGGATCGGACATCTTTCGCTGCTTCGGCACTTTTTTGCGCCAGGTTCCGCACTTCGTTGGCGACTACGGCAAAGCCCCGGCCCACGTCACCGGCGCGCGCGGCTTCGACACTGGCGTTCAGGGCGAGAATATTGGTCTGGAAGGCAATATTGTCGATCACATCGACAATGGTGGCGATCTGCTCAGACCCGTTTTCGATCCGGCGCATGGCTTCTTCCGTCTCGTGGGTGATGGTAGCGGACATGGCGGCGGACTGGCGGGCCTGGGTTCCGATCTGCCGTGCATTTTCCGACCGCGTTGCGGAGTCGGCCACGCTGGTGGCAATGCCCGCCACGGAGGAGGCGGTTTCCTCCAGCGATGCGGCCTGGTGTTCGGTCCGGCGGGCGAGATGGTCCGCCCCGGTGGCCAGTTCGCGCGCCCCATCGGTAATGGTGTGGACCGCGCTGGACATCTGCGAAAACGCGCCGGCAAGCTGGGTCAGGGAGTGGTTGAAATCGTGGCGCAGGGGCTCGAACTCCTCGGAGAACCGGGTCTCGATCTGAAAGGACAGATCGCCCGCCGCCATGCGCCGCAATCCGGCGGCCAGATCGCTCGTGGCGGTATGCAGCCTTTCGGACGCTTCCGCCTCGGCCCGGGTCTGGATACTGATCCGCTCGGCCTCGGCCTGCTGGCGCCGGGTCTCGGCTTCGCGTTCCAACTGCTGTTTTGCAATGGCCTCGGCCCGGAAAATTTCCAGCGAACGCGAAATATCGCCAATCTCATCCTTGCGGACAGAAAAAGGAAATGTCTGGTCGGTCTGCCCCTTGGCCAGCCGGGTGATGGAGGTATTGATTTTTTGCAGCGGGCGCAGAATTTTGTACAGGACCACAAAAGCGGATGTGATCATGACCCCGAACAGCGCGATATAAGCCGCGTAAACGCGCCATAACGTGGTCTGGTAGGCCGCGTGCGAGGCTTTGGCATAGCTGACGGCATGGGCGATGTTGACGGTGGTCAGCGACGCCAGGGTGGAGGCCATGGTTTCCTGCAGGTCCCGCAGGCGGGCGCCAGCGGCAATGGCGTTGCTCTTGTCGTCCGAGAGGGTCCAGTTCCTGAATGTGTCGTCGTGGTCGGTCTTGTACTGCGCCCATTCCGTTTGCAGGTTGCGAAAGAGCGTTGCCTCCTGCGGGGATGAGACCAGAGGGGCATAGGCCCTGATATTCGTTTCCTCCTCATCCTCGATCGCGGTGACGAGGGATGCCAGCATGGCCATGGTCTCGGGCGTGGAGGCCGCAAGCTGTTCTGATTCGGTAATCCGGAAGGCGCGCAGCAGGTCGTCGATCGGGGCTATGGCCTTGATGCTGGCAATGGACTTGCGGTTGATCTGTTCGATCTGGTCATTGACCTGTTGCAGCCCCCAGATCGAACTTGCCCCGGCTATGAGACACGCCCCTGCGACACAGAGCTGCACGAGGCCGAGAGACGCTTTAATGCCTAATGGTCGCAAGGATCACCTATGGATTCCGGTTATAATGCTGGCGGTCGTTCTTGTTTAATACGGGACGTCATGCGTCAGTAAAAATTGTAACCAGTGGGGCGGGTGCCCCGGTTTTCGGGGACCATGACATGTATAGTGCAGGCATTGTGCTGGCAGGTGTCATGCATGTCTCTGATCGTGTCCGCAGATCCAGCGCCCATCCTGCAATGGGGCGTGGTATCGTTAAATATACGTAAAAATTTCAATAAAGCGAATATATTTTGCATGGGCTATAGTTTGGCCTATGCGACACAGTTCTTTACCGTAACGGACTGTGCGGCCATTATGTGCTGCCATGCGTTTTGTACGTTCCACCCGTGCCACCCTGCCTGCGCGGGCGTGAAGAACGACTGCGGCGGTGCCCGTGTCAGCTTTTGTCCTGCTGCTGCACGACAGGGCGGATGGCGAAATTGCTCTGGATACGCACCACGCCGGGCATGCGGGAGAGTTCTTCCTTATGGATACGTTCGTAATCCTGCATGTCGCGTGCTTCCACCCGCAGCAGGTAATCGGCGTCTCCTGTCATCAGGTAGCATTCGCGCACGTCGGGGCATTCGCGAATGCGGCTTTCAAAGCGGCGCAGGCATTCCTCGGTCTGTCGTTCAAGCGTGATCTGCACAATGACTGTGGCCACGGGGGCCAGGCTCCGGCGGGCGATAATGGCCTGATAACCGCGGATCACGCCTTCCTGTTCCAGCTTGCGCACGCGCCGCAGGCAGGTGGATGGTGAAATGCCGACTCGTTCGGCCAGGTCAGCGTTGCTCAGCCGTCCGTCATGGCGCAGGTGGCGCAGAATGGCCTCTGTCGTGCGATCTGACATGATCTGTCTTTTCCGGTGGTTTTGTGCATGATAATTCTAAAATAAAGCAATATTGGCAGATTATGCACCATAATGGTGAGATATGCCATCAGGACTGAATTAAACTTTCAACATCGTAACAAACGCAGGGGGTGTGCGTGGCCATGCTTTCCAACCCGGCATTTTTCCCCGCTGGGCTTGCGGCCCAGGGGGCCCGTCGCACCCCGTTCCCGGACGGAGGGGCTTGGCCCTGCGCGCGCGCAGGCGCGGTGCTTACCATCGATCTGGGGGCTGTGGCATCCAATTACCGGCAGGTGGCCCAGCGTGCCAGTGGCGCGCTCTGCGCTGCGGTGGTCAAGGCGGACGCCTATGGCCTGGGGGCGGCGCAGGTTGCCCCCGCGCTGGAACAGGCGGGAGCCCGGCAGTTTTTTGTCGCCCATGTGGATGAGGGGCTGGCCCTGCGCCCGCATGTTTCCGCCGCGTGCGGCATTACCGTCCTGCACGGTCCCAGGCCGGATGCGGTGGCCGAATGTCTGGAGCACGGGCTGCGGCCGGTGCTCAACAGTCTCGAACAGATCGGCTGGGTGCGCGATGTGGCCCGCAGGCGCGGGCAGGTGGTGGATGTGGCCCTCCAGCTCGACACCGGCATGTCCCGCTTCGGGCTGGCGGAGGCCGAACTGCGGCAGGTCGCGCAGGACCCTTCCGCGCTGGAAGGGCTGTCGCTCACGCTGATCATGAGCCACCTCGCCTGTGCGGACACTCCGGCCGATCCCGCCAATGCCATGCAGGCCGCGCGGCTGCGCGCCTATGCCGCCATGCTGCCGCCCGCTCCGCTCAGCCTTGCCGCGTCGTCGGGCGTGTTCCTGGGGTCCGACTATCATTTCGACCTCGTTCGGCCGGGTGCGGCGCTGTATGGCGTGGCCCCCAATACCACGGGGCCTAACCCGCTCCGTCAGGTGGTGCGCCTGCAGGGCCACGTGTTGCAGACCCGGGCTTTAGGCAAGGGGGACCGCGTGGGCTACGGGCTGACATGGCAGGCCCCCGGCCCATGCCGCGTGGCGACGCTCAGCGTGGGGTATGCGGACGGGTTTGCCCGGCAGGGGGCCGAGACGGGCTGCGTGTGGTTCAGGGGTGTGCGCCTGCCCATTCTGGGCCGGATTTCCATGGATTCCATGACAGTCGATATTTCAGCCCTGCCCGAAGGCCAACTTGAGGCCGACGGCATGGTCGATCTTTTGAACGAGAGCTACGGCGTGGACGCCGTGGGCACGGCGGAAGGGACAATCGGGTACGAGGTCCTGACCTCGCTCGGGCGGCGCTATCACCGGGTTTACACCGCCAGTCCAGCTCCTTGAGTGTGACGGAAAGAGCATCAGCATGAAAATACTTGTTCTGGGCAGTGGCGTCGTGGGCGTGACCTCGGCGTGGTATCTGGCGCGTGCCGGGCATGAGGTCACGGTGGTCGACCGGCAGGAGGCCGCGGGGCTTGAAACCAGCTTTGCCAATGCCGGGCAGGTTTCGCCGGGGTATTCCTCGCCCTGGGCCGGGCCGGGTGTGCCGCTGAAAAGCGTCAAATGGCTGCTTATGAAATACCGGCCATTCGTGTTCTGGCCCATGCCGGACCCGCATCTGTGGCGCTGGCTGGTGCAGATGCTCGAAAACTGCACGACACCCGCCTATAACCGCAACAAGGGGCGTATGGTCCGACTGGCCGAATACAGCCGGGATGTGCTGCGTGACCTGCGGGCGGAAACCGGCATTACCTATGACGACCGCCAGCAGGGCACCCTGCAGGTGTTCAGAACCGCCAGGCAGCTTGACGGCATTGCCTCTGACCTTGCGGTGCTGCGCCAGTATGACGTGCCGTACGAAGTCATGGATACGGCGGCCTGCGTGCGGGCCGAACCGGGGCTT
Source organism: Acetobacter sp. (assembly GCF_047723915.1). Classification (GTDB taxonomy): domain Bacteria; phylum Pseudomonadota; class Alphaproteobacteria; order Acetobacterales; family Acetobacteraceae; genus Acetobacter. Next base: position 39,201 of record NZ_JBDOBQ010000023.1, read on the forward strand.
GCGACATCGGCCCACAAGATCGTGGGCGGCCTGCGCCTGCCGGGCGACGAAACGGGGGATGCCTTCAAGTTCACGCAGAACCTGGCAGACATGGCGCGCGCCGCCGGGGTCACGTTCCTGTATGGCACGTCCATCCGCCGGATCCGGGCCGAAGGTGGCCGGGTCAGCGGGGTGGAAACAACGCGCGGTGTGCTGACCGCCGACCGTTACGTGGCCAGCATGGGCAGCTATACGCCCGAACTGCTGCGGCCTTTGGGCATGCGGCTGCCGGTCTACCCGGTCAAGGGATATTCGCTGACAGCCGATATTACCGACGAATCCCGGGCACCGGTCTCCACCATCATGGACGAGACGTTCAAAATCGCCATTACCCGTCTGGGGGACCGTGTGCGTGTGGGCGGCACGGCGGAACTGGCGGGGTTCAGCCTGCGCCTGCGCGAACCGCGCCGTGCCACGCTGGAACATTCGGTGACGGATATGTTCCCCGGCAGTTGTGACGCCTCCCGCGCCCTGTTCTGGACCGGCCTGCGACCCATGACCCCGGACGGCACGCCGGTTATCGGGCGCACCGCGCTGGAAAACCTGTACCTGAACACCGGGCACGGCACGTTGGGCTGGACCATGGCCTGCGGGTCGGGCCGGGTGCTGGCTGATCTCATGAGCGGGCGCAGGCCCGATATCGACTATGAGGATCTGAATATCTTCCGCTACGGCATGTAGCTGCTGGCGGCTTCACCGGCTTCAAAATGTCATGCACCGGGTAGCAGGGTTGTTTTTCTCGCGTCCGCGACAAATTTTAATCTTGTGTTAGCATGTGCGCAGGGGTCAGCCAGAGACCCCTGTTGGACGATGGCAACGGCAGGACGGAGCAGGGTGAAGGTGATAGTGACCAGAACGACGCAAAGCGGCATCGTACACACACAGCAGACAGGCGGGCGCATGCTGGCAGTGCGCGGGCAGTCGGGCCAGGTGCCGGGTCATATGCGGGGTGGTGCGGGCAGGTTTGTCAGGGGGCTGAAAGTCCTGGCGCTGGCCAGCGCGCTGACCGGTATGGGCGTGGGCCTGGCACCTGGCGCGGCCTGGGCCCAGGTATCTGCACCTGTTGCCAGCCCGGCCTCCACCCCGGTTTCCACTCAGGCAGCGGTGGCGGCGCAGTCTTCTGCCACGGTGTCTGCCCCTCCCGCGCGGGCCGTATCGTCCGTTGTGCGCAGGAATGGGGCGGACCGTCCATTGCCGGTGGCCGACAGGGCGTTGGTCGAAGATCTGGAGCACCGTACTTTCGACTGGTTCTGGGATTCGGCCGACCCGACCAACGGGCTCGTGCCCGACCGGTTCCCCTCAGACCAGACCCAGAGCAGTGTCGCCTCCGTCGGTTTTGCGCTGACAGCTTACGGGATTGGCGTGTCGCGCGGGTACATCACGCGTGAGCAGGCGGTGTCACGCACGCTGCTGACCCTGCGCACCATGCTGCGCCTGCCCCAGAACGCGACAGAAGACCAGACATCCGGGTATCATGGGTTTTTCTACCATTTTCTCGACCACAAAACCGGTCTGCGCCTGAACCACGATATCGAGCTTTCCAGCATCGATACGGCGCTGCTCATGCAGGGTGTGCTGTTTACGCGCAGTTTCTACACGGCCGATACGGTGGAGGAGCGCGAAATCCGCCAACTGGCCGATACGCTGTTCAACCGCGTGGACTGGCGATGGATGCTGCGGCCCGACAACCGCATGAGCATGGGCTGGTCGCCCGAGCATGGCTTTCTGGCGAATTACTGGGAAGGCTACAGCGAAGGCATGATGCTTTACATCCTCGGGCTGGGGGCGAGCACATCGGCGCTGGAACCTGTCTCGTGGCAGGCGTGGCTGTCCACCAATGCCCAGCGCTGGGGCAATTCCTACGGGCAGACCTTTCTCAATTTCGCGCCGCTGTTCGGCCACCAGTATACCCATGCCTGGATCGATTTCCGTGGTATCCGCGATGACTGGAGCCGCCAGAAGCAGATCGACTATTTCGAGAACAGCCGCCGTGCCGTTTATGCCCAGCGCAACTATGCCGAGGCCAATCCCGGCAAATGGCACGATTACGGCCCCAATGTCTGGGGCCTGACCGCAAGCGACGGCCCGGCTGAAACCACCCGGACCGAAGACGGCCAGCCCCGCAAGTTCATGAGCTATTCCGCCCGGGGTGTGGGGCGTGACTACACGCTGGATGACGGCACGCTGGCCCCCACGGCGGCGGGTGGGTCCATTGCCTTCGCGCCCGAGATTGCCCTGCCCGCCCTGCGGACCATGAAAAGTCGGTACGGCCAGCGTATTTACGGGCAGTACGGTTTTGTGGACGCTTTCAACCCCAGCTACCACGAAAGCGGGCAGCAGGCGTACTGGGCGGACAATACCTATCTGGGCATCGACCAGGGGCCAATTCTGCTGATGCTGGAAAACTGGCGTACCGGTCTGGTGTGGGACACCATGAAAACCAGCGACGTGATCCGCCGCGGGCTTGAACGCGCGGGCTTTACCGGCGGCTGGCTGGGCAGGCCGGACGCGCCGGGGGCATCCGGCCACAATGCGGCTCCTGCCCATGCTTCGGCTGGAACAGGCCACAAGGATGCGGCGGCCGCCGAGCCGGTGCATGCGGGCGGGGTGGTCCAGGGGGCGTCCCAGCCGGGCTGACCCCGGCCGCCATTGCCGGCCATTGTTCCTGCTCGTCATTCTGGCTGCAAATCCCGCTCAGGAACACGGAATCTGTTCCTGAGCGGGGTTGGCCGGATGATTGCGGGCTGAAATCAGGCCCGATCGCGCCTTGCCGATCACGTCCTGTCAGGTAGGCGGCATCAGCTTATGCCGCCTGCCTGTTCCGCCCCCCGCATGGGGGCAGCTACGGGGTTGGTATGGGAACTGCCCGGATCAGCCCTGATACGACGCGATTTCGATCAGGTTTTCATCGGGGTCGTGGCAGTAGACCGATGTAATGGGGCCGATCGCCCCCAGCCTGGCCACCGGCCCTTCCACGATCTGTACACCGCAGGCCCGCAGGTGCTCGATCACGTCCGCGCTGGTAATGGCGGCGATAAAGCACAGGTCGTTCCCGCCGGGCAGCGCGTGGGTGGCGGTGTCCCACCCCTGCGCGTCATAGGGGCGCAGGTTCAGTTTCTGTCCGCCAAAGCGCAGGGCCGTACGGTTGTTGCGGCCATATTCCTCCCGTTCCATGCCCAGCACACGCTGGTACCACGAGGCGGAAATTTCGAGGTCCCTGACAGTCAGGACAACATGGTCCAGACGATCCACTGTAAAGCGCATGAAACCGCACCACTCCTTTTATGGCGGCCTTTCCGGCAGGGAAAGGCCGCACCCTCTGGCCGTACCCTCTGGCGCAGGATAGCGGCGCCGGGGTTTACAGTTCAGCGTAGAAGTCGTTGCCCTTGTCATCAATAACAATAAAGGCGGGGAAGTCTTCCACCTCGATCTTCCATACCGCTTCCATGCCCAGTTCGGGGTATTCCAGAACCTCAACCTTGCGGATGCAGTCCTTGGCGAGACGGGCCGCAGGCCCCCCGACCGAACCCAGGTAGAACCCGCCATATTTCTGGCAGGCGTCGCGCACGGCCTTGGACCGGTTGCCTTTGGCCAGCATGACGAATGACCCGCCATTGGCTTCCAGTTCGGCCACGTAGGAATCCATCCGCCCGGCCGTGGTGGGGCCGAAGGAGCCCGTGGGCATGCCCTCGGGCGTTTTGGCGGGGCCTGCGTAATAGACCGGATGGTCCTTGAGGTACTGCGGCAGTCCTTCGCCACGCTGGAGACGTTCGCGGAACTTGGCGTGGGCGATGTCGCGCGCCACCACTACCGTGCCGGTCAGCGCCAGCCGGGTCTTGACCGGGTATTTGGACAGTTCGGCCCGGATTTCGTCCATCGGGCGGTTCAGGTCGATTCTGACGGCCTCGCCTTCCAGATGTTCGTCCGTGGTTTCGGGCAGGAAGCGGGCCGGGTCGTGTTCGAGTTGCTCGAGAAAGAAGCCATCCGCCGTGATCCGGGCCTTGATCTGCCGGTCGGCCGAGCAGGACACGCCAATCCCCACCGGCAGGGAGGCGCCATGCCGGGGCAGGCGGACCACGCGCACGTCATGGCAGAAATACTTGCCGCCGAACTGCGCGCCAATGCCCAGCTTGCGGGTCAGCTCCAGCACTTTGGCTTCCATGTCCACGTCGCGGAAGGCGTGGCCCGTCATGTCCCCCGTGGTGGGCAGGGCGTCATACCAGTGGGTGGAGGCCAGCTTGACGGTCTTGAGCGTCTGCTCGGCGGACATGCCGCCAATGACAATGGCCAGGTGGTAAGGCGGGCAGGCGGAGGTGCCCAGCGTGCGGACCTTGGTGTCCAGCCAGTCCAGCAACTGCTGTTCTGATCCCAGCAGGGCGCGTGTTTCCTGGAACAGAAAGGTCTTGTTGGCCGACCCGCCGCCCTTGGCCACGAACATCATGTCGAATTCTTCGTCATGTTCGCCGGCGGGGCTTGCAAAAATATCGCATTGCACGGGCAGGTTGGTGCCGGTGTTCTTTTCCTCGAACATGGTCAGCGGCGCCATCTGGGAATAGCGCAGGTTGGTGCGGGTATAGGTTTCGTACACCCCTTTGGAGAAGGCGATTTCCTCGTTACCGTCCACCCAGACGCGCTGGCCCTTCTTGCCGAAGACAATGGCCGTGCCCGTGTCCTGGCACATGGGCAGCACCCCGCCCGCCGCGATACAGGCGTTCTGCAAAAGGTCGAGCGCTACGAAGCGGTCATTGTCCGAGGCTTCGGGGTCCTTGAGGATGGCGGCCAGTTTTTCCAGGTGCGAGGCCCGCAGGAAATGCGCCACCTCGTGGAAGGCCTGGGCCGTGAGTTCGGTCAGTGCTTCGGGTGCGATATGCAGCACGGTCCTGCCGCCGCACTGCGAGGTGCTGACCCCCGCGAGCGCGAGCTTGCGGTAGGTGGTGGTGTCCTTCCCCAGCGGGAAAAGGGGGGAGTACACAAATTCGGGAAGAGGAGGGCGGGGGGGCTGGCTGGTCATGGTCTTGTCTGTTCTCCATTGGCCGTGTCCCCCTGCCGGGGGGTCAGGCTGGTGATGGTCCTTTCCTGCGGAACGCGTCAAGGCTGACAACCTGGGAGGCTGCGTCCTCTTGTGCATCCGTGCCAGCCGCCTCGGGCGCGCCGGCGTGGTCTGTCTCGGCCCCGGTTGTGTCCTCGTCCGGCTCACCTGCGTCAAACTGCAGGCTGAAGCGGATGGACGGGTCCGCGAACCCCGTAATGGCCCGCACGGGAATGACCAGGATCGAGCCAACACCCCCGAAGGACAGGCCGACAGACACCGTGCCTGCCGTGCGGTCCACCTTCAGGTCCCAGAACTGGTGTTGCAGCACGATGGTCATTTCATGCGGGTACTGGGCGCGGAGCCGAGAGGGAATATCCACTCCCGGGAAGTCCGTCAGGAATGTCAGATAGAAATGGTGCTCTCCTGCAAGCCCTTCGCGGCTCACATGTTCGAGTGCGCTCAGCATTACGCCGCGATAGGCGTCGTCCAGCCAGCGGTCGTAGGGCAACAGGCTGGTGGACGGGAATGCCTCATCCCCGCTGGTGTGGTCATGGTCATCAGCCATGCTGGTCTCCCGTAATGGTCTTTTTGGGTCTTTGGTCGTTGCAGGTGCCGTCAGGCTGGCCCTGGCTGCGTGGCATCAGCCATGCGCGAAAGGTGGGGCCAGTGCAACCCGTCTGTGCGGTCCTTTTACCATATCCGGACCATGGCGGCGACCGTTCACATGCGCGCATGCGCCGGCACCGGGCAAAAACCGGGGGCCGGAGACGAACACAATCTGCCTGAAAGGTGGGAGGGCTTCTGTTGCCCGGTGCCCTCCCGAACCGCGCTTATCGCTTATG
>NZ_JBDOBQ010000024.1:0-45057 GCF_047723915.1 Acetobacter sp.
CTGTTCGCCCGCCCGGCCCCGTCCGGCCCGGAGTCGGCAGCCGCGCCCGCCACTTCCACCTGCACGGGGGACAGCAGCATGCCGTTGCCCGCCTGCCCGGAAAACCACGCCTCGAACTGCGGGTCACGCCCGCCGGGCAACGCGGGCTCACGCGGCGGGCGCAGCACGACCCGCACACGCACGCGCACACCGGGGGCAAGGGGCGTTGCATCCCCCGCGCGCAGTCTCAGCCGGAGCGTACGCCGCAGGGGCTGCATGTCCTGGGTCAGATAGGTGTGAAAAACCGCGCCCCCCAGTTCCAGCCAGCGTATGTCGGCCCCACCGGGGGTGGCGGGGGCGGCATGTGTCACGGCCACGGCAACCCCCGTAATCTCCACCCCGCGCCGGGGCAGTTCGGGCATGGGCGGCTGGCGGTGCGTGGCATGGCTTGCCAGCAGAAAACCCGCCGCAAGGCTGACGCAGCCGCCCGCCACGACACGCGTCCCAAGCCTGTGCCGAAAGAGCAGACCCGCACCAAGGCCCGCGCAGAACACGCCCAGCGGCACCAGCAGGCCACCGGCCATGTCGGGCTCGACCGGCAGGGCAAAATACAGCCACGCCCCGACCGCCACCCCGACCGGCACCCACAACACAAGCCGACGCTGCTCCGCGGCCACAAGGGCTGCAAAAAAAGCGCAAAGGCGGAAGAACAGGGGAACAGGCCGGGGACCGGCCAGTCGACCAGCCGACAGAACTCGGGCGGCAACACCGTGCAGGGTGGTGTGGATCAGCCCGAGCATATGGCTCCGCGTGCCCGCGCGTGATAAGGATGCGCCCCATGACCATCCGCACGCGTTTCGCCCCGAGTCCGACAGGCCTGCTGCATATTGGCAATGCCCGCGCAGCCCTGTTCAATTTCCTCTTTGCCCGTCACCATGGCGGCAAGTTCCTCCTGCGTATCGAGGATACCGATCGCGAACGCTCCACCCAACAGGCCGTTGATGTTATTTTCAAGGGCCTGGACTGGATGGGCATTACCCCGGACGAGGAACCGGTTTTCCAGTCCACGCGGGAAGCGCGCCACCGTGAAGTGGCCCTTGAACTGCTTGAAAAAGGGCTGGCGTACAAATGCTACTGCACGCCCGAGGAACTCAGGCAGATGCGCGAGGACGCCGTAAAGAACGGCCAGCCCCCCCGCTATAACGGCATGTGGCGCGACCGTGACCCGGCAGCAGCCCCGGCCGGCGCACCGTATGCCATCCGTATCAAGGCCCCGCGTGAGGGGGAAACCCTGATCGACGATCTGGTGCAGGGCGAGGTGCGAGTCGCCAATGCCGAACTGGACGACATGATCCTGCTGCGCTCGGACGGCACGCCCACCTACCAGCATGCCGTGGTGGTGGATGACCACGACATGGCCATTACCCATGTCATCCGGGGTGACGACCACCTGACCAACACGTTCCGCCAGGCCATGATCTACCGCGCCATGGGCTGGGACCTGCCGCGCTTCGGGCACCTGCCGCTCATTCACGGGCCGGACGGGGCCAAGCTGTCCAAGCGGCACGGCGCGCAGTCTGTGGTGGAATTCCGCGATCAGGGCTACCTGCCCGAAGCCCTGTGCAACTACCTGCTGCGTCTGGGCTGGGGGCATGGCGATGCCGAAATCCTCTCGCGCGAGGAGCAGATCAGGCTGTTCGATATCGACGGCGTGGGCCGTGCGGCGTCGCGCATGGATTATGCCAAGCTTGAACATGTCAACGCCGTGTGGCTGCGCCAGACCGACGACACCCGCCTGACCGACGACGTGATGGAACGGCTGAAAGCCGTTGAGGGCGTGAGCGTGGATGAAACCACCCGCGCACGCGTGCTGGCCCTTATGCCGGGCCTGAAGGAGCGCGCGCGCACGTTGGTCGAACTGACCGAGAACGCCGCTTTCCTGGGCCGCCATGTGCCCCTGCCCATGAACGCCAAGGCGGAAAAACTGCTCACCCCCGAAGGCCGCGCCCTGCTGGGCGAACTTGCGCGGGACCTGGCGGTTGTCAGCCCCTTCACGCCCGAACAGATCGACGCCGCCCTGCGCCGCTTTGCCGAAAAGGGCGGCCACAAGCTGGGGCAGGTCGCCCAGCCCCTGCGCGCGGCTGTCAGCGGTTCCAACTCCTCCCCCGGGATCGACGCGACCCTGCACGCCCTGGGGCGGGATGAAACACTGGCCCGTATCGGAGCCGTTCTGCATGGCTAGCGCGCATTCCCGCCATAACCGGCACCTGCTGGGGCTGGAGGGCATGACGCCGGACCAGATCGAGCCCCTGCTGGATCTGGCCGAGAGCTATGCCCTGCTCAACCGTTCACGCAAGGTCCCGCGTGACGTGCTGCGCGGGCGCACGCTCATCAACCTGTTCTTCGAGGACAGCACGCGCACGCGCACATCCTTCGAACTGGCTGGCAAGCGGCTGGGGGCGGATGTCATCAACATGTCCGTCGCGCAGTCCTCGGTCAACAAGGGGGAAACCCTGCTGGACACGGCGGCGACGCTGAACGCCATGCGCACCGACCTGCTGGTGGTCCGCCATTCGCAGTCGGGTGCCCCTGCCCTGCTGGCCCGCAAGGTGGAAGCCTGCGTGGTCAATGCGGGGGATGGCATGCACGAACACCCCACGCAGGCCCTGCTGGACGCGCTGACCATCCGCCGCCACCTTGGCACGCTGGGCGGGCTGACTGTCGCCATCTGCGGCGACGTGGCGCATTCGCGCGTGGCGCGTTCCAATATCCACCTGCTGACCACAATGGGCAGCAGCGTCCGTCTGGTAGGCCCGCCCACCCTGGTACCCGGTGCTCTTGGCCGCCTGGGGGCCGATATTTTCCACAGCATGGAAGAAGGCCTGCGCGGCGTGGACGTGGTGATGATGCTGCGCCTCCAGCGTGAACGCATGTCCTCCGGTCTTGTGCCGAGTGCGCGCGAGTATTTCCGGTTTTTCGGGCTGGACCGCAGGCGGCTGGAACTGGCCCGCCCGAACGCGCTGGTCATGCACCCCGGCCCCATGAACCGGGGTGTGGAAATAGAAAGCAGCGTTGCGGATTCCACGCAAAGCGTCATTCAGGAACAGGTGGAAATGGGCGTGGCCGTCCGCATGGCCGTGCTGGACCGCCTGACCCGTGGCAGGCACAGCGCATGAACAGTTTTCTTTTCGATAATGTCCGCCTGCTCGACCCATCGGCCGGGGTGGACCAGCCGGGCAGCCTGCTCGTTCAGGACGGGCTGATCGCAGGTCTTGGCAAACCCGGCGGGGAAGGCGTGCCCGAAGGCATGCCGGTTGTGGACGGCAAGGGTGCCGTGCTGTGCCCCGGCCTTGTGGACATGCGGGTGGAAATTGGCGAACCCGGTTTCGAATACCGCGAAACCATAGCCTCCGCCGTGCGCGCGGCCTCCGCCGGGGGTATTACCACACTCGCCACCCTGCCCACCTGCAAGCCCGCCATCGACAACCCGGCACTGGTGCGCATGCTGCGCGTCCGCGGGGACGAGACAGGGGCTGTCACCATCCTGCCCTATGGCGCGCTGACCAAAGGCTGCGAAGGCAAGGAACTGGCCGAAATCGGCATGCTGCACGAAGCGGGCGCCGTAGCCTTTACCGACGGCAACCGCGCGGTGGACCCTGCGCGGCTGATGCGGCTGGCGCTGTCCTATGCCAGCGGGTTTGGCGCGATGGTCATCCAGCACCCCGAAGACCCATCGCTGGCCGGTTCAGGCTGCGCCACATCGGGGGCCATGGCCACACGGCTTGGGCTTGCGGGTATTCCCACCGCCGCGGAAGCCATCATGATCGCGCGTGACATCCGCCTGGCGGAACTGACAGGCGGTCGGCTGCATTTCGGCCATGTCTCCACCGGGGAGGGCATTGCCCTGATCCGCGACGCCAAGGCACGCGGCCTGCGCGTGACGTGCGATACCGCACCGCCCTATTTCGACCTGAACGAAAACGCCATTGGCGATTTCCGGACCTACGCCAAGTTCTCCCCCCCCCTGCGCAGCGAGGACGACCGGCTTGCCGTCTGTGCCGCGCTAGCCGACGGCACGATCGACGCCATTGCATCGGACCACCTCCCGCGCGACGCGGATGACAAGCGCCTGCCGTTTGCCCAGGCCGCGACCGGTGGCACGGGCATGGTCACGCTGCTGGGCGTGACACTGGCCCGCGTGCATGACGGTACGCTGGATCTGGCCCGCGCCATCGGTCTGCTGACACACCGCCCGGCAGCCCTGCTGGGGTCGGATGCCGGCACGCTGGCACGCGGTGCGGCGGCCGATCTGTGCCTGTTCGCCCCCGAACAGAGCTGGCTGGTCCGCGCCGGGGAACTGCCCGGCCGGGCGCAGAACACGCCGTTCGACCGTCGTCCGCTGGAAGGCCGCGTGCTGGGCACCTGGAAAACCGGCCGCCGCGTTTATGAGGCAGGTACACCATGACAGAGGCCCTACCCACCTACGCCCTGTGGCTGGTCGCGGCCATGGCCTTTCTGGGGTACGTGCTGGGCAGCGTGCCGTTCGGCCTGCTGCTGACCAACCTTGCCGGCGCGGGCGACCTGCGCAAGATCGGTTCGGGCAATATCGGCGCCACCAACGTGCTGCGCACCGGGCGCAAGGACCTTGCCGCGGCCACGCTGCTGCTGGATGCAGCAAAGGGCATGCTGGCGGTGGCCATTGCGTGGATCATGACCCCGCCCGATTTTTCCGACTATACCAGCACGGTTGCCGCCATTGCCGCCGTGGTGGGGCATTGCTACCCGGTTTTTCTTGGCTTCCGGGGGGGCAAGGGTGTTGCAACCGGGCTTGGGGTCATGCTTGCCCTCTCGCCACTGACCGGACTTGCCGGATGTGCCGCGTGGCTGGGTGTCGCCCGGCTGACACGTATTTCATCCGCCGGGGCGCTCTCGGCCTTTGTCATCATGCCGCTCGTGGTTCTGGCACTTTATGGTTTTTCCTTCCAGACCTCGCCCAAGCCGCTGGCCACCATGCTGATCAGCCTGCTGGTGCTGGCCCGCCACCACGAAAACATCGGCCGTATCCTTAGCGGAACGGAACCCCGGGTCGGTGAAAGCAAGCGCTAGGCCACGCTCCGGCCCGGCATTACGGCCACCATCGTCCCGACCCCGGCGTGGGCCGGGCCTTGCGGTGTGCAGGCGGCGCAGCACAGGGGCCATGCCCGGATCACCTGTTTGAACACGCTTGTCGCCTGCCTGCGTCTGGCCCGCACCGAGCAGATCGGCCCGCGCACATGGCGGCGGCTCGTAGCCCGGCATGGCTCCGCCCAGGCCGCGCTCGACGCCCTGCCCGAGCTTGCCGCACGCGGCAAGCGCCCTGTTGTCATTCCCCCTCTTGCCGCCATCGAACGTGAGATAGACTCCACATTCAGGCTGGGTGGGCATTTTCTTACCGTGCTCGACCATGCCTATCCGGCCCTTCTGTCCCATGTGCCGGACGCGCCACCGGTGCTGAGCGTACTGGGTGATGTGGCGTGCCTGAGCCAGCCTGCCATAGCCCTTGTGGGCGCGCGCAATGCCTCGGCCCCGGGGTTGCGGCTGGCCGAAAGTCTGGCCGCCGAACTGGCCGCAGCAGGGCTTGTCGTGGTGTCGGGTCTGGCAAGAGGGATTGATTCGGCCGCCCACCGGGGCGCGCTGTTCCGCCAGGGAATGACGGTGGCCGCCATTGCCGGGGGGCTGGACTGCCCCTACCCACCCGAAAATGCCGCCCTGCAGGCCCAAATTGCCGAACATGGCGCGATTGTGACCGAAGCCCCGCTGGGCACCACCCCGCTGGGCCGCCATTTCCCGCGCCGCAACAGGCTGATCGCGGGAATGGCGCAGGGCTGCGTGGTGGTGGAAGCCGCCCTGCATTCGGGCACGCTGATCACCGCGCGTATGGCCACCGATTACGGGCGGGAACTGTTCGCGGTGCCGGGCTCCCCCCTGGACCCGCGCTGCCGGGGCAGCAACGACCTGCTGCGCAAGGGGGCTACCCTGACCGAAAATGCGGCCGATATCGTGCTTCATCTCCCGCCATTCGAGCGGATGGCCGCGCCGCGCACGCCAACAGCCCTGCCCGACCTGTTCACACCCGACCCCACGCCCCCCCTTGCAGCGACAACGCCCGGAGACCGCAACGGCTTTCCACCCTCGCCCATACCGTCACCCATGTCTTCGCCCATGCCGGCATCCATGCCCTCACCCCATGGCGTTCCCCCCGCACAACGGACCACCCACCAGGCCACCGGCACCAACACAGGCGCTGGCACCCACGCAGGCACCAGTTCCACCGCCCGACCCGGCAGCGTATCGCAGCCCCCCTCGGCACCCCCTGTTTCCGATCCTGTTTTGGTGTCCGGACGGCAGCGCTGCGTGCTCGATCTTCTCTCCATTACGCCCATAGCGGTTGACGATCTGGTAAGGCGCTGCCAGTTCTCGGTTTCTGCCGTTCTGATCGCGCTCACCGAACTTGAGCTTTCGGGCCGCGTCATGACCTATCCGGACGGTCGGGTAGGCCTGACAGGCACACAGGCGGACGAGCGGGCGGAAACGAGTAGATAAGTGCGCTGCCTCCGGGCAGGTCGGAGTGAGTATGACTGACGTTGTTGTGGTCGAGTCGCCAGCCAAGGCGAAAACGATCAACAAATATCTGGGCGATGGTTACACGGTGCTGGCGTCGTTCGGCCACGTGCGCGACCTGCCCCCCAAGGATGGTTCGGTTCTGCCCGACGAAGACTTTGCCATGTCCTGGCAGTCGGACGAGCGCGGGACCCGGCAGGTCAGCGCCATTGTCAAAGCGCTCAAGGGCGCGCGTCACCTCTATCTCGCCACCGACCCCGACCGCGAGGGCGAAGCCATTTCGTGGCATGTCCGCGCCATGCTGGAAGAGCGCAACGCCCTGAAAGGGGTGGATGTCCAGCGTGTGACGTTCAACGAAATTACCAAAAGCGCGATCCGTCATGCGATGGAACACCCGCGCGAACTCGATTTTCCGCTGATCGAAGCCTACCTGGCCCGCCGCGCGCTGGACTATCTGGTCGGGTTCACGCTGTCCCCCGTGCTGTGGCGCAAGCTGCCGGGTTCGCGCAGCGCGGGCCGCGTGCAGTCCGTCGCCCTGCGACTGATCTGCGAGCGCGAAGCCGAGATCGAGGTTTTCAAGCCGCGCGAATACTGGAGCGTCACGGCATCGCTGCTGACCCCCACCAACGCCCCCTTTACCGCGCGGCTGACCCACCTTGCGGGCCAGAAGCTGGACCAGTTCGACCTGAACAACGCCGAACTGGCAGAAGCCGCGAAAAAAGCCGTGGAGGCGGAGCCGCTGAGCGTGCGCTCCATCGAGCGGCGCAAGGTGCGGCGCAACCCGCAGCCACCTTTTACCACCTCCACCCTCCAGCAGGAGGCGTCGCGCAAGCTGGGCATGAGCGCCCAGACCACCATGCGTACCGCCCAGCAGCTTTACGAAGGGATCGACCTGGGGGGTGAGACCGTGGGTCTGATCACCTATATGCGAACCGACGGCGTGACCATGGCGCAGGAAGCCATACAGGCCATACGCCAGCATATCGGCCGCCAGATCGGGGCGCAGTATGTGCCCGACAAGCCACGTGTCTACACGTCCAAGGCCAAGAACGCGCAGGAAGCGCATGAGGCCATCCGCCCCACGGACATTACCCGCACGCCCGATTCCATGGCCCGGCACCTCAACCACGACCAGCGCCGCCTGTATGAGCTGATCTGGAAACGCGCCATGGCCAGCCAGATGGAATCCGCGGCCCTCGACCAGGTGGCGGTCGATATTTCCGGCCCGTCGGGCCAGACCGTGCTGCGCGCCAACGGCTCCATCATCACCTTCGACGGCTTTCTCAAGCTCTACCGCGAAGGGCGGGACGACAGCGACAAACCGGCCGATGACGACAGCCGCATGCTGCCCCCCATGACCGAGAAAGACCCGCTCAAGCGCGAAAAAGTCGAGGCCGACCAGCACTTCACGCAGCCGCCGCCGCGCTATTCCGAGGCGTCGCTGGTCAAGAAAATGGAAGAGCTGGGCATTGGCCGCCCGTCCACCTATGCCTCCATCCTGACCGTGCTGCAGGACCGCAGCTATGTGCAGCTTGAAAACCGGCGTTTCGTGCCCGAGGCGCGCGGACGGCTGGTCACGGCTTTTCTCGTCTCGTTTTTCGAACGCTACGTGGACACCGGCTTTACCGCCAACCTTGAAGAACTGCTGGACGATATTTCGGCCGGGCAGGCGCAGTGGAAAGATGTCCTGTCCTCCTTCTGGCAGGATTTTTCCAAGGCGGTAGCGGACACCAGGGAACTGACCATTACCGACGTGCTCAACGCGTTGGACAAGGATCTGGGGCCGTTCTTCTTCCCGCCCCGCGCGGACGGGTCGGACCCACGCCACTGCACGTCCTGCGGGACCGGACGGCTGGGGCTCAAGCTCGGGCGGTATGGCGCGTTCATCGGCTGTTCCAACTACCCCGAATGCCAGTATACCCGCCGCCTGATCGCCGAAAGTACCGAGGATGGCGACAATGGCGGCACGCTCAAGGACGGTATGCGGCTGTTGGGCCAGCACCCCGACACGGGGGAGGACATTACCGTTCGCCAGGGGCCGTGGGGGCTTTACGTGCAGCAGGGCGAACCCGACCCTGCCGACAAAAAAGCCAAGCCCCGCCGCGCGTCGCTGCCCAAGGGCATGGACGGGCAGAGCATTACGCTCGACCAGGCGGTGGGCCTGCTGTCGCTGCCCCGACTTGTCGGCACCCACCCCGAAACGGGTGAGCCGATCGAAGCCGGGCTGGGCCGTTTCGGCCCTTACGTGAAAATGGGCGCGGTCTACGGCTCGCTCGACAAGGATGACGATGTTCTGACCGTGGGGCTGAACCGCGCGGTGGATGCGCTGGCCAAAAAACTGGCCTCCATCCGCAGCCTGGGCAACCACCCCAAGGACAGCGAACCGGTCATGGTGCGCAAGGGCCGCTTTGGCCCGTATGTGCAGCATGGGCAGATGATCGCCACCTTGCCGCGCGGCACGGATATGGATGACGTCACGCTGGACGAGGCCGTGGCCCTGCTGGTGGAAAAAGGCAAGCCGATGAAAGGCAAGGCCGGAGCGAAAAAGGCAGCACCCAGGAAAAAAGCCGCCACCAAGGCAGCCACCGGAAAAACCGCCACCGAAAAGGCCACGACTGGCAAAACCGCCGTTGCCAAAACCACGAAGACAGCAGCCAAAAGCGCCGCCAAGCCCAGGGCACGCAAGGCCACCGCGTCGGCAACCGCCAAGCCTGCCGCCCCACGCAAAAAGAAAGCTGACTGAGCACCATGGCTCACGGGGCTGAACGAACGGCCCCGCCCCCTGCGGCGGCCGTTCTGGCGGTGCTGCGCGGGCAGAGCAGCCCACCCGGCACGGGGACCGACACGCCCCTCGGCCTGTCGGACATCCTGCGCGCCCTGGGGCTGCCCGTCAGCCGCAAGGCAGCCCTGAAAGCGCTGCTGCATGACATGGCTCTTGCCGGTGCCCTGCTGGACCTGCCCCCCAACCGCCTGAAAGCCTCCATAGGCCTGCCCGAGGTTGCCTGCCTGCGGGTCAGCACGGTCGCGGCAGACGGCACGGTACACGGTTTTCTGCCCGACGCCCCCCATACACCGCGCGTTATCCTGCTGACACCACCGCCCGACGCCCCGGCCCTCCTGCCCATGGACAGGGTGCTTGTGCGCCTGCGCCCGCCCAGCGGCCAACGCCTGCGTGAAGCCCGTGGCCTGCGCCTGCTGGACGGACAACCCCGCCAGCTGGCCATAGCGGCACTGTCCGGCACGGAACAGCCCGCCCCCGCAATGCTGGTGGCCTGTGACCCACGTCTGGCCGTGGCGCTGCACGATGCCGCCAGCCTGCCCGCCGCCCCCGCCGACACGGGGCAGGACAGCGCTGCCCCTGTTCTGGAACCCGGTGACGTCGCACTGGCAGACCTTCTGCCAGCCGGACAGGCCGGAACCTATACCGTGCGCCCGCACACGCTGCTGGGCCGTGCCGCGGCACCCGGCATGGCCCAGCGCCTGAGCCTGCTGACGCATGACGCGCCCACGGCGTTCTGGCCCGCATCACTCGTCGAAGGGGAGCAGGCCAGACAGGCCGCCATGGCCATGCAGGGACGCTCCGGGCAGGACTGGCAGGCTGACGGGCGGGAAGACCTGCGCCACCTGCCGTTCCTGACCATGGACGACGCCACCGCCCATGACTTTGACGACGCCCTGTGGGCCGAAACACTGGCGGACGGGTGGCGGCTGGTCATAGCCATTGCCGATGTCGGCCATTACGTTCCCGAAGGCTCGGCCCTGGACCGGCAGGCGCGCCAGCGTGGCACCTCCATTTACCTGCCCGGCCAGGTCGTGCCCATGCTGCCGCCCGACCTGTCGGAAAATGCCTGCTCGCTGCTGCCGGGGCAGGACAGGTTATGCCTGTTCGTGGAACTGCACCTTCGCGCGGATGGCACGCCACACAGCACCCGGCTGGGTCGCGGGGTCATGCGCAGCAAGGCACGCCTGACCTACGAGGACGTGCAGACCACCCTTGACGGCACAGCCTTGCCGGCAGGCCATGCAATCCATGCCCTGCCGGCAGACCTGCTACCCACCCTGCAGGCCGCAGGCAGCGCGCTGGCCGGGGCCGACGCACGCCGTGGCGCAAGCCGGCAGGAAGATGCCGCCTGGCACGTCACCCTCAATGACGCGGGCCTGCCCGTGGCGTTTACGCAGCGCACACGCCTGCCCGCGCACGACATGGTGGCCGCCTGCATGATCGCGGCCAATGCCCATGCCGCAGCCATGCTGCATGACCACGGGCTTGCAGGGCTGTTCAGAACCCATGCCCGCGCCAGTGCGGCAACACCACGGCCCACAGCCCGCTACAGTGCCACACAAGCCCCCCATGCGGGACTTGCACTGCCGCTTTATACGCATTTTACAAGCCCGATCCGCCGCTACGCCGATCTGGTCAACCACCGCCTGCTCAATGGGTTGTGCGAACCTGCCAACCCACCGGGAGCCGCGCCGCCAGCCCCGCCTGCTGTTGCCCGGCCGCAACAGGACATGGCCACACTTGCGGCGCATCTGAACGTTACGGAACGCCGGGCGGACCAGATCGGGCAGGACTGCCAGAACCGGCTGGCGGCCCTTTACCTGACCCCGGAGACTGGCGGACGCGTGAGCGTCCATGCCATGACAGCAACACGGAACGGCCTTCGTGTACGATTGACGAAAACAGGAACTCCGTCTTTTCTTCCTTGGTCGGCCTTTCCTTCCCACAAGAATGGGGCTGACGATTCGCTGCACGGCGGCGCCGCGCCACGCCGTTTCACCCCTGATGGGGGCGGGACCGTACTTTCAGCAGTTCTGCTGGCAACCTGCCCGGCGCGGGGCATTGTAGTTCTGGCTTCTCCCATTCATGCGTGCTGACCTGCCTTTTTGTAGCGCCTGCGCCCTTCGCGGCTTGCCCGCACGCAGCCCACCCGTACGCGACCTGTCCGCACGGGGCCTGCCACCTGCCGGGCCCGCCTCCGGCCGGGGGCGACGCGCGCTGCCGCTGTGCGGCCTGCCGATCATGATTGTCACGGTGCTGCTGCTCTGCCAGCCTGCTGTCCTGCGCGCGCAGGACAAAAGCCCGGCCCAGAAACCCCTGCCCCCCACGGCCACACCGGCTGTTGGCACCACCGGCCCTGCCACCGCCCCTGCCACCGCCCAGCAGGCCGACAGGGCCAGTGGCGCGGGTGTGGCAACGGCTGCGCCGCCGTCTTCCTCAAGGCCGGTTGCTGCCGATACCTCCACCGCAACGCCAGCAACCCAGGGGACATCAACGGCGGGAGTTCCCACCGAACGGGCAGCCCCCACCATACCTCCCCCATCCGCCGTTCAGCAGATACATACGGGCGACGCCACCGCTCCAGCGGGGAGCGGTCCTGTAACCGGCCAGCCCGTGGCCAGTGCGTCGCTAAATCCACCATCGGCCGGCTCCCCGCCCCCTGCGGTCAGCCAGCCCCTGCCGACGGCCAGCACTCCGGCCGCCGCCGTTACCGCGCCCACAAGCGTGGCCGCCAGCCCCGCACCCCCTGCCGCCCCGGCAGCGGGCGCGACCGCCGCCAATGCCACGGCGGCCAACGCGGCGGCAGACACCCAGGACCAGCACAATGCAGCGGATATGCCCGCCGCGCCCGATCTTGTGCTGGTCCGCTCGGTCATCGGTACGGCGCTACAATTCCTCGGGCCCCGCACGCTCGATCCACACACCAGCCGGGACTTCACGCTGTGGGGTCTGGGGTGCCTGACGGCGCTGGACCCGTCACTGGCGTTCGATACACGCGGGGCGGATATCCAGCTCCTGTCGGGGCAGACGCACCTTCTGTCCCGTCCGGCTCCGGCGCAGGACAATATTGACGGCTGGGCCCAGCTTGCCACCGACTTTCTCGAGACAGCCCGCGCCCATTCCGACGCCGTGCGCACCGCCAGCCGCGACGACCTGCTCCAGGCGTTTTTTGACGAACTGTTCAACCATCTGGACCCTTATTCGCGCTATATCGGCCCGTCCTCCGCCGTCACCGACCGTGAGGCCCGGATCGGCGGGGAAGCCGATGCCGGCGTAACCCTTGCCCAGGCAGGCAGGCATGTCGTCATTGCCGCAATCAACGCCAACGGACCGGCCTGGCCCGCCGCGGTCGAGACGGGCGACCGGGTGCTGGCGGTCAACAACCGCTCCACGGCAGGGCAGTCGGCGGCCACCGTCAGCCAGTGGCTGTGCGGGGCTGCGGACTCCCGGCTGGTGCTGCGCCTGCTCAGCCCCGGGCAGGCACGGGCCCGCACGGTGGTGCTGCGCCGCGCCAAGGTCCCGCCCGAGACTGTTTTCGCCTTTGCCAGCGGCTCGATCATCGTGTTGCGCATTACCGCGTTTTCGTCCGACACGGCGGAAGAACTCAGCCAGTATCTGGACCAGGCGACCCAGGCGCCACACCTCAAGGGGCTTATCATCGACCTGCGCGGCAACCGGGGTGGCGTGCTGCAACAGGCGGTTACGGCGGCGGCCCTCCTGCTGGACCACGGGGTTGCGGCCGTAACGAGCGGGCGTGACCCGCAGGCCAACCATATCTGGGCCGTGCAGGGCGGAGACATGACCAACGGCCTGCCCATTACCATTCTGGTCGACGGCCGTACTGCCAGTGCGGCTGAAATTCTGGCCGCCGCTCTGGCGGACCACCGGCGCGCCGTGGTGATCGGCAGCGCGACTCTTGGCAAAGGGCTGGTCCAGACCGTGGCCCAGCTTCCTGACGAGGGCGAACTGTTCGTAACCTGGAGCCGCGTTATCGCCCCCCTGCACTGGCCGTTGCAGGGGCTTGGCGTCATGCCCCAGATCTGCACCAGCCTTGGCGAGGCGGACATAGCCCGCACCTTGGCAGACCTGCCCGCGGGCCGCCTGGACAACCAGCCTGCGGTCGCGGCCTCACGCGCGGCGCGCTACCCGCTGCCGGTGTCGCGCATTCTGGCCATTCGCAAGGCCTGCCCCGCCGCACTGGGCAGCGACAGGGATCTGGACGTGGCCCGCGCCCTGCTTGAAAACCCGGCCTGGTACAAAACCGCGATTGCCGCCATACCGGATGAGGCGGCATCGGCCCCCATCCTGTCCACCAACAACTGATGACCGGCATGGACCCCGCCCCCCGCCTGCGCAGCGACCTCGTGGCCCGCGCCATCATCCGCCAGTCCGCCATGGACGGGCGCATGGCGGTCATGGCCCGCAAGGGCGACCCGGATGCGGGCGGCATACTGGTCGTGCTCAACGGCAGGGGTGGGCTTGGCGTCGTCCTGAGCCAGACACGAACACAAGACGGTGAAAGTGCTTGGCTACGGGCCACCGGCCCCACCCCCCTGACAGAAACCGAAGTGCAGGATTACGTTGCCCGTCAGCTACGCTACGACCCCGACCTGTGGGTGCTGGAGATCGATGCGGCTGATTTCAGCCCTCCGTTTCAAGCAATACTGCTTTGATACAGGCATATACATTGTGACTTATGTCACACGGATACACGATTTATTGCCGACAAAAGAGGCCGGTTTGGGCAAAGTCCCCTTTCTGCCTGTTGCACCGGGGACAACTTTCCAGCAAAGAAGGCAAGCATGTGTGCCGTCCTTTCACCTGACGTCGTACCCGACGTATCGCACTGCCACAGCGGGGAGAAAACCATGAAGCCGCGCCAGACTCTGCTTGCGCAAACGCTGCTTTCTGCTCCTCTGGCCGCTGGGCTTCTGTTTTTCTCCGCTGGCGCGTACGCGCAGCCGGTGCAGGGTCTGTACGTA
This sequence comes from Acetobacter sp., assembly GCF_047723915.1. Taxonomy (GTDB): domain Bacteria; phylum Pseudomonadota; class Alphaproteobacteria; order Acetobacterales; family Acetobacteraceae; genus Acetobacter. The sequence goes on from NZ_JBDOBQ010000024.1 coordinate 14,344, forward strand.
TCGGGCGAAGGGGGGGCTACCTTCAACCAGGACCAGCAGGTCCGTGCGTCCACCGCGTTCCCCAGCGGGCGTGACCGGTGGCGCACAGGCGGCGTGGGCATAGGGTCTGTCGGCTGGGGCCTGGGCAACGGCTTTCGTGTCGAGGTCGAAGGCGACTACCGCAGCATGGCCTACAGGCAGCTTGCGAACGACGCGCTGCAGACCCAGGCCGGCGGCCGCCGCCAGACCTACGGCGTCATGGCCAATGCGCTGTTCGACATGGACATCGGCAATCGCTACATCTTCCCCTATTTCGGCGCGGGTGTGGGCTATGGCTGGACGGCGCTGCGCACGTCCCTGACCATGCCCAACAACCAGCTTAACGAGCATATGGGCGGCACGTTCGGCAATTTTGCCTATCAGGGCATTTTTGGCCTGTCCTTTCCCCTGCCCGGCGCGGTTGGCCTGTCGGCCACGGCGGAATACCGGTTCTGGACCATGCTTGGCCCGCAGTCGCACTCGGCCTCGGGCTGGGGCACTGTCGGCGGTTCGGCCGCAGGCGGCATGAACCAGACGCATGCCTATTCCTTCGCCAGCACCAACCACGACACCAAGACCGATTTCAACCACTCGCTCATGCTGGGCCTGCGGTATGAATTCAATCCTGCGCCACCGCCGCCACCGCCTGCCGTGGCACCTGCCGTGCCCGCCCCCCAGGCCACACGCAGCTATCTGGTCTTTTTCGACTGGGACAAGGCAGACCTGACCGACCGGGCACGAAGCATTGTCAACACGGCAGCACAGGCCGCCACGCGGGTCGCGCTGACACGCATTGTCGTCTCCGGCTATACGGACAATTCATCCGCGCGACCGGGCGAAGCCGGAGCGAGCTACAACATGAAACTGTCCATGCGCCGGGCGGAAGTCGTAAAAGCCGAACTGATGCGCGACGGCGTTGCCGGCTCCACCATCGATGTGCATGCCTATGGGGAAGCCAACCAGCTTGTCGCCACCGGCCCCAACACCAAAGAGCCACAGAACCGCCGGGTGGAAATTGTCTTCCGCTGACAGACGGACCGATTAACGACAAAAAAACCGCCCCGTTGCAGGAGGCGGTTTTTTTATGCCCACCGGAAGCCCTGAGCCCTGAGCCCTGAGCCCTGAGCCCTGAGCCCTGAGCCCTGAGCCCTGTCGGAACCCGGCAGACGCACCGGGTCAAGGGCTCCGACAGGCGTGGCCTACAGCCCGTTGAAGAGCGAGGTGGAAAGATAGCGCTCGGCAAAGGACGGGGTGATCACCACTATGGTCTTTCCCTTGTATTTATCCTTGGCCGCCAGTTGCAGCCCGGCATGCAGGGCCGCCCCCGATGAAATACCGATGGGAATGCCGTCCAGCCGCGCGCATCGGCGGGCCGCGGCAATGGCTTCACGCTCGGTTACGGTCAGAACGCCATCGAGCAGGCTGGTATCGAGCGTACCGGGACAAAAACCCGGGCCAATACCCTGAATGCCGTGAGGGCCGGGTTCATCCCCGTTCAGGATGGCGCTTTCGGACGGTTCGACACCGAACACCTCAAGCCCCGGACGACGCGATTTAAGCGCCATGGCAATACCCGTGGCCGTGCCGCCCGTTCCCACACCTGCCACCACCACGTCGACCTTGCCTGCCGTGTCAGCCCAGATTTCCTCGGCTGTGGTGGCGGCATGCACCGCCGGATTGGCCTGGTTGTCGAACTGGTCGGGCATCCAGGCGTCGGGTGTTTCGTTCAAGATTTCGTTAGCTCTTGCGATCGCCCCGGCCATGCCCAGACGCGAGGGGGTCAGTTCCACCTGCGCGTCCATCAGCCGCAGCATGCGCCGCCGTTCGATGGAGGCCCCTTCAGGCATGGTCACGACCAGCCTGTACCCCCGCGCGGCCGCCACAAAAGCCAGCGAAATACCGGTATTGCCCGAAGTGGGCTCCACCAGCAGCGTACGACCCGGCGTGATCAGCCCACGGCGTTCGGCATCCAGCACCATGGCGGCGCCGATTCGGTCCTTGACCGAGCCCAGCGGGTTGAAAAATTCCAGCTTCAGCAGCAGGCGGCTTTTCAGCTCGTCTTCCTGCATCAGGCGTGGCAGGGCGACAAGCGGTGTGCCGCCAACAACGTTCATGACCGAATCGTAAACGCGCCCGCGCGGTGCGGCAAAGCCGTATTGCTCGTTTTTCTGCGTTGTCGCTGTCATTCAAGGCCCCGGAAGAACTGTTTACGAGATATGCGATTATAATACGAAACTACAACGTAGATAAACCGACATTCTCCTGCTATAGCGTATTCTGAACAGGAAAACAGTAACATGGCGGCCAGACAATGCCGCAATGCGGCGCATGACAGGCCATACCGGGCAGCAGGAAGGATACAGTCCATGATTCTCCGTCGTGACAGAGCAATGACAGCCGTTCTCATCATGCTGGATGTTGCTTTTTATGCCGGGCGTTCAGGCACGGTCAGCGCGGCGGATATCGCCGAGCGGTCAGGGCTGGTGCGCCGCGGAATCGAGCCGCTGCTTCAGGCACTGTCCCGCTCGAAACTGCTGGAAAGCATTCGCGGTCCGCGCGGCGGCTACAAGCTGGGCCGCCCAAGACGCGACATTTCGCTGGTGGATATTATCGAAGCCGTCGTAGGCGACGACACCCAGAGCGATGCCGAAACCACCCCCGGCCCACTGCTGACCAAGATCATAGAACCGTGCTGGGCAAAGTTCGACCGTAAGCTGAGCGAACAGATGCGCCAGACCACGCTTGAAGACCTGGTGCGCCAGGCCGAGAAAGCCGGTCTCAAACGCCCGCTGAGCGAACCTATCACATTCTCGATCTGAAAGAGGGGCTGGCCGGGCCTGCGGCCCTGCCACCAGGCTGGCGCGCGGGCCCTGTCCAAGCCCTGACAACACGGCTTTGAACCCGCCCCCCGCACAAATGCGCGGGCTTTGCGTTAACCGGGTGGCAGGACCGATCTGCTGAACCCGGCAAAAGCCCCGCCCTCATGCACGGATGCACGGATGCACGGATGCACGGATGCACGGATGCACGGATGCACGGATGCACGGGACATGTCATGCCCCTATCATGACCGCAAGACCGGTAAGGGCGCACCCGGCGGGACGACGTGGCGCCCCCGTTGCAGGGTCCGGCCCGCTTGGGGCAGGCACGGCCCCGCAGGGACAGCCGTTATTTCTTGTGTGAGACGGCGCGACTGCGACCGGTCGTCTTTTTCTGTTCCTTGGCGCTTGCAGGCACGGGAGCGGTCACCGCCGGGCGCGGAATATAAACCCCCGTCGCATCGACCTGTGCTGTGACCGTCAGATGCGTGCGGGCCTGTCCGGGGCCGGGAATAAGAATAACCGTGAACGTATCCTGCCCCGCATATCCCAGCGTGGGGGTATAGGTGACATGAGTGCTGCCATCGAGCGAATACAGGAACGCCTTGCCGTGATCGGGCGGAGGCGCCACCCCGAAGCTGGCATAGGCCTTGCCGCCGGGCTGAGACACCAGCACTTCGCACAACCCGTCATCCGAACGGACGGTCATGGTCGTGGAAAGCTGGCCGTCAGCACCCTTGACCACCGGCGTCGTTTTACAGACGGCCGATTTTTTCATGTAACCGAACGGATTGGGAGATCCGAGATGAACAGGGCCACCTGTTGTCGCACAGCCGGCAAGCATACTGCCAGTTAATGCCAGTCCGGCAATTCCTCGTAAGCGCACTCCGCAGCTCCGCTTCATTCTTGTTGAACATGCACCAGCTCGATGTGCGCCTGCGAACCACCCCACCATGACTGAACCGTCCCGGTGGCAGACCTGCCGCGCAGCGTGAGCTGTCTCTGCCTTTAAATCATCCGGCAACGGGAAGAAAGAGGCATACCCTTATCCTTTGAGCACGGCTGCCTCGCTTTGGCGAGAACCATGATCCCATCGGGCCATGCATGTCATGTAACACATGTCATGCAGTCATGATTTCGCCGTAAACATGGCTGTTAAGAATGAACCTCCTTGCTCAAAGCCCGGACATGCGGGGCGGTGTGAACAAACCGTGCCCTATCCGGGCCGCCAGTCAGGGTGCAAGCTGGCTTACCCCGGGGTTACCAGACCGCACCCCGGGCAAGGCTGCGGCTGGCGGGACGGCGGTATAACTAAAAATACCGGTTTCTTTCTTGCGTGAATACGCTATTGCCTTGTGCAGCATTTGTCGGAGGTACCGTATGTCCTTTTCCCGTCTTCTCGCCGCGGGTGTCCTGGCCGCGGGCATGGTCCATGGCACAATCGCGTTCGCCGCCAGCCCCTGCGGACATTCCCCCGTGCACGAAGCCTTCAACGTGCTCGGCCTGAAAAGCGAGCTGATGGTAACGGCCCTGTCCTGCAAGACACAGGACCGGTACAACGACATGGTTGCGAAGTTCCGCCCGATCCTGCTGAAGGAAGAGGAAAAGCTGAACGCCTATTTCCGCGCCACCTACGGCCGCAGCGCCCAGCGTGAATACGACGACTACATTACCCAGCTTGCCAATGTGCAGTCCGAAAAAGGCCTGCAATCGGGCACGATCTTCTGCATGCAGCGCCTGGCCATGTATGATGAGGTCAACGCACTGGAAACGGCGGAAGACCTGTCCAACTATTCCGAAGGCAAGGATGTGGTCCAGCCCTCCTCGTTCGAGAGTTGTGCGGCCCCCGCCGCCGCATCGCGCCCGGCGCGCCGCAGCGCACGCAAGGCCTGACCCGCACAGGCCATATGGACCACCCCTATGGCCCGAATGCCGTCTGCAACACCCACGGATGGGGCTGACAGGCAGGCTCCCGCCAAGCGCCGCGCCTTTCTGGTCCGGCGGCGTTCATACCCGACAGGTCAGGCTGTAGCCCTGGTACAGGCCCCGTCTGCCTGAACCCAGCCTGCCTGAAGATTGTGCCCCGCCAGCCTGCATGACCCGGACTCTGGCGGGCATGAGAGCCGCCAGCAAAAACAGTTTGCCAGGTACGCCCTCGCCACGCTTGACGAATCAACGCCAAAGCGGGACAGACTTTGCGCATGAGCGACCTGTTTTCCGCCCCCCCGCCAGCCCGCAAGCCCGCCGCCCCTTCAGCCCGCAAGACGGAGGCCGAACCGCAGGCCTATGACGCCAGCGCCATCGAGGTGCTTGAAGGCCTTGAACCCGTACGCCGCAGACCGGGCATGTATATCGGCGGCACGGATGAAGGGGCCCTGCACCATCTGGCCGCGGAAATCCTGGACAATTCGATGGATGAGGCCGTGGCGGGCCACGCCACCACCATCGACGTGCGGCTCGATCCCGGCAACCGCCTGAGCGTGCGCGACAACGGGCGCGGCATTCCCGTGGACCCGCACCCGCGTTTTCCCGACCGTTCGGCGCTGGAAGTCATTCTGACCACCCTGCACGCGGGCGGTAAATTTTCCGGCAAGGCCTATGCCACATCAGGCGGCCTGCATGGGGTGGGTTCATCTGTCGTGAACGCGCTGTCGGCCCGGATGGATGTCGAAATCGCGCGTGACCGTATTGTGTGGCGGCAGTCCTATGAACGCGGCAAACCGGTAACGGCGCTGGAACAGGTCGGCAATGCCCCCAACCGGCGCGGCACCCAGATCACCTTCCAGCCCGATCCGGAAATTTTCGGCTCCCATGTCTTTTCGCCAGCACGGCTTTACAAACTGTGCCGTTCCAAGGCGTTCCTGTTCCGTGGCGTTACAATCCGCTGGTCGTGCGACCCCGATCTGATCAAAACGGGGGATGAAACCCCGGTTGAGGCGGTGCTGCATTTCCCCGGTGGGCTGGCCGACAGTCTGGCGGACGAACTGGGGCCAAAAGCCCCCCTGCTGGCCCCCATATGGGCGGCGGAGGCACAACTGCCGCCCGCAGCCGACGGGACCGAGACCGGCAAGGTGGAATGGGCGATCGGCTTTATGGAAAGCGGCGCGGCCTCTCTCATTTCCTACTGTAATACCATCCCCACACCGCTGGGCGGCACGCATGAAACCGGGCTGCGCAACGCGCTGGTCAAAGGATTTCGCGCCTGGGGGGAACAGCGTTCGATAAAAAAGGCCGCCAGCATCGCCGCCGAGGACGTGCTGGGCATGATCGCGGCCCGGTTGTCGGTTTTTATCCGCGACCCGCAGTTTCAGGGCCAGACCAAGGAAAAGCTGACCACAACCGAAGCCAGCAAGCTGGTTGAAACCGCGCTGCGCGACCGGTTCGACCACTGGCTGGCGCAAAACCCGCCCCAGGCGGACGCGCTGCTGGCCTTTACCATCGAACGGGCGGAAGAACGCCTGCGCCGACGCGAACAGAAAGACACGCCGCGCAAAAGTGCGACACGCCGCCTGCGCCTGCCCGGCAAGCTGACCGACTGCACCAAGGAATACGCGCCCGAGACCGAAATTTTTCTGGTCGAGGGCGACTCGGCCGGTGGTTCGGCCAAGCAGGCCCGCAACCGCGAAAACCAGGCCGTGCTGCCATTGCGGGGCAAGATTTTGAACGTGGCCAGCGCCACCACCGAAAAACTCCGCGCCAACCAGGAACTGCGCGACCTGATCGAAGCCCTGGGCTGCGGTTCGGGCGACGGATTCGATCTGAGCAAGCTGCGCTACGGCCGCGTGATCATCATGACCGACGCTGACGTGGACGGCGCGCATATTGCCTCCCTGCTGATGACGTTTTTCTACCGGGAACTGCCCGAACTGGTACGCAACGGCCATCTGTACCTGGCCCAGCCGCCGCTGTACCGCCTGACACAGGGCGCGCGCAGCGTTTACGCGATGGATGACGCCGACCGCGAACGCAAGCTGAAGACAGAGTTCAAGGGCCGTGGCAAAATAGACGTGTCACGCTTCAAGGGGTTGGGGGAAATGCCTCCGGCGGATCTGAAGGAAACAACAATGGACCCGTCACGCCGTACTCTGCTACGCGTCGTGACGCCGGCGGAAGAACGGCTGAACACCCGGGAACGGGTAGAAAGCCTGATGGGCCGCAGGCCGGAACTGCGCTTTGCGTTCATTCAGGAACATGCCCGCAGCGTGGACGAACTTCTCGACATTTGATTTCTGGACATTCCAGCAAGAATTGAGCTTACACGCCATGTCGTCTTCTTCTCCTGCCGTCTCCGCGCGGGATCGTATGCTGGCGCTCATGCAGGTTACGGGCGGCATGATCAGCGTTCAGCTTGGCACCTCGCTGGCCAAGCTACTGTTTCCCGTGTTCGGGGCCAGCAACATGCTGGGGCTGCGGACCTTTTTTGCCGCCGTGGCACTGGTGCTGGTTTTCGGCACATGGCGCTGGCATGGGCTTTCAGTGCGGGTTCTGAGGGTTCTGCTCCCTTACGCCATTGCGCTGACGGGCATGAACGCCATGTTCTATCTCGCGCTCAACCGCCTGCCGCTGGGTATTGCGGTTGCCATCGAGTTCATTGGCCCGCTGACCCTGGCTTTCCTGAGTTCGCGCCGCGTGGCGGATGTGTTGTGGATTGCCCTGACCGTGGTGGGACTCGGGCTGCTGCTCAAACCGCAATCGGCCGTGACCCTCGATATGGTGGGGGTGGGCTACGCGCTGATCGGTGCCGGTTTCTGGACCGGTTATATCATCTGCTGCCGCAAACTCGCGCATAAGGTGCCCCCCGGCCATGGCTGCGCCGTGGGCATGGCGATCGGGGCGGTTATCCTGCTGTTTCCCTGCACGGTGCCAGCCCTTGTCATCGGCTTTCATAACCCCGCCATGCTGGCCCTGAGCGTGGTGGTGGCACTCAGTTCCTCCGCCCTGCCCTACGCGCTGGAAATGCGGGCCATGCACCGCCTGACCACGCGTGAGTTCGGTCTGCTATGCAGCCTGGAGCCTGTCTGCGCCACGCTGTCGGGCACGCTGCTGCTGCACGAAATTCCCTCGCTACGTCAGTTAGGCGGCATCCTGTGCATTGTCACAGCCTCGGCCGGGATCGTGCTGGGCCCAAGCCGCGCCAGCCATGAACCCGTGCCCTCCGAACTGCCCGAACTGCTGGATTAAACCCCGCCAAAACGCCATACGGCAGCTTCAGGCAGGACACTGGCTGGCAAACAGACGATCGCGCCCGCCCTGACGCCCATCACGCAGTCCTGCCGCCAGTGAACGCCCCGCCCCTGCGCGGCAGGGTGGTTCCGGGCCGATATACCCCGAACGGGCTTTTACCCAATAGGATCACGGCATGGTCCGAACAGAGGGCATCAAAAAAGGCAGGACAGGGTTCCCCCTGTCCTGCCCATAAAACCGATCCTGCCCGCACGGGGCAGCCCGGCATGAACCCGGCAGCCAGCCTTACCGGCTGGCAAGCTTGACCACATCCGATACATGGCCCGCATGCTGGACGGCCACCGGACCCCTGCCGGATGACGCGGCAAAACCGTCGCTCATGGCAGACCCGTGCACGGCCTGCATCACAACCGGATCGAACAGCCGGGTAAAGCTGCCGGGGTGAACCCCCATCCACAGCGTGACCACGGCCAGCGGCACCAGCACGGCCATTTCGGCCGCTGTCAGGTCACGCAGCAGACCGACCGTACCCCTGACACTGCCGAACAGCACCCGACGATACAGCGAGAGCATGTACACAGCCCCCATGATCATGGTACCACCCGCCAGCAGAGCCACCCAGATCGAGACATGCACCGCCCCCATCAGCACCAGCAGTTCCCCAACGAAAGAGCCCGTGCCCGGCAGCCCGACATTGGCCATGGTAAACAGCATGGCCAGCAGGGACAGCACCGGCATCTGCCGCGCTACCCCGCCCAGAGCCGAAATCTGACCGGTTTCTGCCCGCCATGCCACGGCGGCGACGCAGAAGAACAGAGCCGCGATCACCACACCATGCGACAGCATCTGGAAAATGGCGCCGTCGATTCCTTCCGCCGTGAGGGTGAACAGACCGACCGCGATCATGCCCATATGCGAGAAGGAAGAATACGCGATCATGCGCTTCATGTCGGTCTGGGCAAAGGCGACAAAGGCCGCATACAGAATGGCCACAACACCCAGCGCCAGCACATAGGGAGCAAACGCACGCGCCGCGTCAGGGAACATCAGCACCCCGAACCGCAGCAGGCCGTATGCCCCGGTCTTGGACAGAACCCCCGACAGCATGGCCGAAGCCGGTGTCGGCGCTTCGGAATACGCATCGGGCAACCAGCCATGCAGGGGAAAGAGCGGCAGCTTGACGCCGAACGCCAGCACAAAGGCCAGCAGCAGCCAGCCCTGCAAGGGCTCGGAAAAACCGGCCTGCATCAGGGCCGGAATATCGGTCGTGCCCGCATGCAGCCACATGGTGATCAACCCGACCAGCATGAACAGCGAACCGCCAAAGGTGAACAGAAAGAACTGGAGCGACGCCCAGACGCGCCTGGGTCCACCCCAGATCCCGATCATGAGGCTGCCCGGAATGAGCGTTGCTTCGTAAAAGACGTAGAACAGCACCAGATCCTGCGCGGAAAACAGGCCGAACAGGGCCGTTTCCAGCATGAGCATGGCGGCCACGAAGTCGCGCCCCTGCGTCTGCACGCTGCGCCAGCCAGCACCAAGAGCCAGCGGGGTCAGGAACGCCGTCAGCAGGATGAACACCAGGCTGATCCCGTCCACCCCCGTATGGTAGGTAATGCCGTAATCCCCCATCCAGCGCAGACGCGTTGCGAACTGTATGCCCGGCACGGAAGGGTCGAACCAGAGCCAGAGCAGAACGCTCAGCCCCAGGGTCACGAGAGTTGTCCACAGACCAAGCCAGCGTGCGGCGCGATCCCGGTCCTCGGTTTTGCCGGGACACAGGAACGCCACCAGCGCACCGGCGAGAGGGAGATAGGTAATCAGCGAAAGGAGGATCGGCTGCACGACTTCACCACCGTATAAGTTGGATGAAAGAGTGCTGAAATACTTGCGCCATTTTGGGGCCCGAGGCCAGCATGTGGCAGTTCACGTTCTGCCGACCACGGTTTTGTGCTCAGCGGCGTCCGAACAGCTTTTCCAGATCCGCGCGGCTCAGTTTCAGCCATGTCGGCCGCCCGTGCGAGCAGGTGCCAGCGCGTGGCGTGGCCTCCATCTGGCGCAGCAGGGCGTTCATTTCCTCCGCCGTCAGCCTGCGTCCGGCACGGATGCTGCCATGGCAGGCCATACGGGCGATCACGGCGTCCAGCCTGCCGTCGAGGGCTGCCATTTCATCGGGGGCGCCGTGTTCGTCGCGTTCCAGTTCATCCGCCAGATCGCGCAGCAGGCCCGACGCATCGGTGCCGCCCAGCATGGCGGGCACCGCGCGCACCAGCACCGAATCCCCGCCGAACGCTTCCAGTTCCACGCCGAGTCTTTCCAGCACCGGCTGACACGCCAGCAGACTTTCCACCTGTGCACGGGGCAGGTCCACCACGTCGGGCACCAGAAGGCGCTGCGCCTGCACCCGCCCGCCCAGAAACTGCGTGCGCAGGCGTTCGTGGGTCAGCCGTTCATGGGCCGCATGCTGGTCCACCAGCACAAGGCTGCCATCGTCCGCCACGGCCATAATATACGTATCCAGCACCTGCGCGACCGCAGCCCCAAGCGGATGCGCACTGCCAGCCCCGCCGCCACGGGTGGCCCCCGGAGCCGCCCCATAACCGCCACCAGGGCCACCCCCAAAGCCACCCCCAGGGCCACCCGTAGCGGCAACGCCGTTGCCCCCTGCCCCCTGGTGCAGGGGGGCGGACGGATCGTCCGGCGTTTCCGCATAAGCACCGGTACCGGGCGGTGGAACAGGGTAAGCCGGGGCAATGGTGCGCGCCTGTGGTGCATCGCCGAATTGCAGGCGGGATTCGGCAAAGCCCGATGCAGCACCCTGCCCCTGTGCGGCCATCGGCACCCCGCCGGAAGCGCCACCCGTGGCGCCAGCAGGCAGTCCCCCCGCCGGGCCGGGGCCGATACGTGCCATGTCCGGTGTGGTCAGGGGCCGGTTTTCGGGTCGGTTTTCGGGCGGGTACCAGATCCGCGCGCCCCGGGATGTGGCGGACAGCACCGGTCTTACACCGACAACACCCGCCCCATGTTCGAGCGCGCGCTGGATGGTGCCGATCACCAGCGAGCGGACTGCTGCTTCGTCGGCAAAGCGCAGTTCAGTCTTGGCGGGGTGGACGTTCACATCCACCATGGTCGGTGGCACGCTCAGCATGATGGCCACGACCGGATGACGCCCCGCCTCGATAACCCGGCGATAGGCCACCCGTACCGCCGTGCGCAGCACGGGGTCCACCACGGGGCGGCCATTCACAAGCATGAACTGCCCGCTGGCCGTGGCCCGGTGGATGGAAGGCGGGCAGATAAACCCCGCCAGGGTCATGCCGTCGCGCGCGCCCTCTATGGCGATCAATTCATCCGTCTGGCTGGCGTCCAGCAGGGCCGCCACCCGTGCCGCCATGTCCTGGGCCGGCAGGTCGAGCACGACCCGGCCGTCCAGCACGAAACGCACCGCTGTCTGCGGCACGGCCAAGGCCAGACGACGCACCACGTTTTCGACATGGCGGCCTTCCACACGCGCGGATTTAAGGAATTTGCGCCGGGCCGGGGTCGCAAAGAACAGGTCCTCCACCACAACGGTGGTACCCGCAGCCCCGGCAGCGGGCTCTGGCGGCGTCGTGGCACCGCCCTCGACCCTGATCCGCCATGCCCCGACCTGTTCCGCCTGTGCTGTGCCGCCGGACATGGCCGGGTCGCGGCGGCGCGACGTAATGGCAAGCCGTGCCGCCGCCCCGATGGATGGCAGGGCCTCCCCCCTGAAACCGAGGGTTGCGATATGCACCAGCGTTTCATCACGCAGTTTGGATGTGCAGTGCCGCTCCACCGCCAGAACCAGATCGTCGGGGGTCATGCCCACGCCGTCATCCGTGACGATAATGCGTTCCACCCCGCCGCCCGCCAGGGTAATTTCCAGCCGCGTGGCCCCGGCATCGATCGCGTTTTCGGCCAGTTCCTTCACGGCCGCAGCCGGGCGTTCGATCACCTCGCCCGCGGCAATGCGGTTGACGATCACCTCGGGCAGGCGCCGGACCGGCAGTGGCCGCGTGGTTACGGTATCGGCCCCGACGGGAGGGGGCAGAGCCGGGTCGGGCCGCGCCCCGCCGGTCAGGGCTGGATGTTGGGAACCGGGCTTACTGCCGGACATTCGTGGTGAGGGTCGCGCCCTTGGTGGGCGGCTTGCCCAGCGCCGCGTTGGTTTTCAGGCGCTGGTTCTCGGCCTTGGCGTCCACCACCGTGCCTGCGTGCCCACCTTTCCAGAACATGAGCTGCTCGACAAACCCGGAGCCCGAGGAGGCCAGTTCGCCCGTGTCCACCGTGTCGGACGCGGCGGCGGCTTCGTTCACCAGAATGGTCTGGCCCTCGCTGGTGTCACCGTTCGTGCCGCGCAGCGCCACGTCGGGGGACAGGGTTTCGAGCGCCTGCAGGCGTTCGCTCTCATCCTGGCGACGTTCGTCACCGTTACGGGTGGGTTTGGCCAGTTCGTCGGAGGTCGGCATGGAAAGCGGGGCGCGGGTCGTGACGGTATATTCGTCCGGCATACTGCGTTCCAGCCCGAACGCACGCGCGGTCTCGCTGCCCGAGCAGCCGCTGAGCATGACGCAGCTACCAAGCAGCAGCAACGGAGAAACCAGGGTTGAAACACGGCGCGCCATCATCTGCTTTCTACTCATCCTGAAAAAGCCGCAGGGACCGTCTGCGGGCTGGTGTCCTTGAGGAGGACGATCATTGAGATGCCTTGCTTCCGCCAGACAGGGAATTCTGAAGCAGCAGCACGCATACCGAACACACTATAGCCGAATCAGCAACGTTGAACACATACCAAGACCAGCCGAATGCATGGGCATGCACAAAATCCACCACGGCCCCGTACCGCAGGCGGTCCATGACATTGCCCACGGCCCCGCCGGTCACCGCACCCACGCAGAGCGCCGTCAGCCTGCTGGGGGTGCGGAACATCCATACCAGCAGGGCCGCCGCCACACCCAGCGAGATCACCGAGAACACGATACGCCCCGCCCCGCCAAGCCCGCCGAACATGCCGAATGTCACGGCATGGTTCCAGACCATGGTGAAGTTCAGGAACGGCAGCAGCCGCACGCTGCCCCTGTCGGGCAGGTCCAGACCGTAGAGAATCCAGTATTTGCTCACCTGATCGGCCGACAGCACAAGGGCCAGGGCCAGCAGGCCCAACCCGAACGGCCGCAGCATGAAAGGTCTGCTCATGGCCTGAACGCTCACGCGCCACCGCCGGCAGGAACGCCGCCAACCGCGCTGCCACCAGCCTGTTCCACGACATCCGCGCAGCGCAGGCACAGGCCGGGATACTCGGCACGGGTGCCGGTTTCGGGCAGCACCTTCCAGCACCGGGCGCATTTTTCGCCCTCGGCCACGCGCACCACCGGCGCGCCATGCAGCAGCCCCCCTTCCTCACCCGGCACATAGACCGAGGAGGATGTCGGGTCGATTACGACATCGACATGCGAGACAATGGCCAGTTCGCTCCAGTCCACGCCCGCGAACAGGGCGGCTTCCTCCTGCGAGAGGGTCAGTTCCACCTGCGCCTGAAGGGACGAACCGATCTGCCCGGCCCGGCGCGCGCCTTCGATTTCAGTGGTGATGACACGGCGCACGCCACGAATACTGGCCCAGCGTTCTTCCAGTTCCGGGTTCATCCATTCCACCGGCATGTCCATGAAGGACTGTTCATGCACGCTGGTCTCGGTCCCGAAGCGCGCGGCCCAGGCTTCCTCCGCCGTAAACACCAGAACCGGGGCAAGCCATGTGCTCAGGCAGCGGTGCAGGATATCAAGCACCGTGCGTACCGCCCGTCGCGTGGGGCTGGACGGGGCGTCGCAGTACAGCACGTCCTTGCGGATATCGAAGTAAAAAGCCGAAAGATCGGTGGTGCAGAACCCGTGCAGGGCCGGGTAGACACCCACCCATTCATGGGTTTCCACCGCGCGGGCCACAAGGCCCGACAGTTCGGACACGCGGTGCAGCACCCAGCGTTCAAGGTCCGGCAGGTCGGCATAGGCCACCGTTTCAGACTCCGTAAAGCCGTCAAGCCCACCCAGCAGCCAGCGCAGCGTGTTGCGCAGCCTGCGATAAAGCTCACCCTGCTGCTTGAGAATTTCCTTGCCGATTCTCAGGTCGTCGTTCGTGTCGGAATTCATGACCCACAGGCGCAGCACATCCGCACCCAGGCTGTCGTTCACGTCCTGCGGGGCGACGACATTGCCCAGGGACTTGGACATCTTGCGGCCCTGTTCGTCCAGCACGAAGCCGTTGGTCACCACCGCCCTGAACGGCGAGACACCGCGCGTGCCCACACTTTCCAGCAAGGAGGACTGGAACCAGCCGCGATGCTGGTCCGACCCTTCCAGATACAGGTCGGCGGGAAATGTCAGGCCCGGCCGCCCCAGCACGAAGGAATGGGTGGACCCGCTTTCGAACCAGACATCGACAATATCGAAAACCTGATCGTAGTCCTCCACCTTGCGGTCGGGGCCCAGAAAACGTTCGGGGGGAGAACTGTACCACGCATCCGCGCCCTCGGTGCGGAACGCCTCGACAATGCTGGCCATGACATCCGCGTCGCGCAGGACCTCGCCCGTGCGTTTTTCGACGAACACGGCAATGGGCACGCCCCATGCGCGCTGGCGGCTGATACACCAGTCGGGGCGGGTCCGCACCATGGAGGTCAGGCGGTTGCGGGCCTGCGCGGGCACGAAGGTGACGTTATCGAGCGCCTTGAGCGCGTTTTCGCGCAGGGAGTCCTCGCCATCCATGCGGATGAACCATTGCGGCGTGGCCCGGTAGATGACGGGCGCGCGTGACCGCCATGAATGCGGGTAGGAATGCACGATCTGCCCGCGCGCGATCAGCCCGGCCGGTGCCGTGCCCGCCGCATTGGCGCGCTCCATCGCATCGACCAGTGTTGCGCAGACCACATCGGCCGCCTTGAACACATGCACACCGGCAAAGCCCGGCACCCAGGGGGCATAGGTGCCATCGGCCTGCACGGCCTCGGGCACTTCGATACCGTTGGCGCTGCACAGCAGGAAGTCGTCCTCACCGTGGGACGGAGCCTGATGCACGAGCCCGGTTCCGGCCTCGGTGGTGACAAATTCGCCCGGCAGCATGGGCACGTCGAAATCGTACCCCGCACCGCGGAGCGGATGCGCGCAGACAGCGCCTTTCAGCGCGCTGCCCGGCAGGGTGTACAGCACGCGGTGCGCGGCCACATGGGCTTCGCGGCAGAAATCGTCCACCAGGGCTTCGGCCACCAGCACCTTCGCACCCGGTTCCAGCAGCGCACCTTCGGACGTTTCATCCACCCGCAGCACCACGTAGGTGATCTCGGGGCCGTAAGCCAGCGCGCGGTTGGCAGGAATGGTCCACGGTGTGGTGGTCCAGATCACGACCGACACATCGGCCAGGGCATGGGCCGTCGTGGGGTCCTTGATGACGGGAAAAGCCACGAAAATGGTGGTGGAGGTATGATCGTGATATTCGATCTCGGCCTCGGCCAGGGCGGTTTTTTCAACCGGGCTCCACATGACCGGACGCAGGCCGCGATACAGCTTGCCGTTGAGCAGGAACCGCCCGATTTCCTCGGCAATGGCCGCCTCGGACGAAAAATCCATGGTGGCGTAGCGGTTGTGCCATTCGGCCTGCACGCCCAGCCGCTTGAATTCCTCCATCTGCACGCCCAGCCAGTGCGCGGCATAGGCCCGGCATTCGGCACGGAATTCCAGCACCGGCACGCCGTCCTTATCGCGCTTGGCCTTGCGGTATTCCTCTTCCACCCGCCATTCGATCGGCAGGCCGTGACAGTCCCAGCCCGGCACGTAACGCACGCCGTAGCCCGCCATGCGGTGTGCGCGGTTGATCACGTCCTTGTTGATCTTGTTCAGCGCGTGACCGATATGCAGGTTGCCGTTGGCATAGGGCGGGCCGTCATGCAGCGTAAAGGTAGGCCGCCCCTCGGCCTGGGCCGCAAGACGCGCATCCAGCCCCGTGTCCTGCCAGTGGGCCAGCCATTTGGGCTCCTGCGTTGGCAGACCGCCCCGCATGGGAAAAGACGTACGCGGCAGAAACACCGTATCGCGGTACTGATCGGCGGGGGACGTCTTGTCCGGTTCACTGGATGAGGTCATGAGCGGCGGAAATCACTTCGGTTCGGGTGCGTGGTGCAACAGACAGGCACGGCGGAAAGCAGGCAGCCAGCCAGCGCGCCACGGCAGACGCCATGGCAGGTCCGGCCATGGCTCGCGCGGGGTGCGGCCAACCCGTCCCTTATCAAAAAGGAACGGCGCAGGGTCAAGGGGCAGGTGCGAGAAGCTGGCGGGCCTGGTCCGCGTCCTGTGCGATCTGGGCCTTGAGTTCGTCCAGACCGGCAAAGCGCATTTCGGGCCGCAGCAGGCGATGCAGGGCCACCGACAACTGCTGGCCGTACAGATCGCCCTCGAAATCGAACAGATGGACTTCCAGCCGGCTTTCCTGCCCGTCGTTTATGGTGGGGCGGCGCCCGACATTGGCGACCCCCATGCGCGTATGCCCGCCCGGCAGGCGGATTGTGACGGCATAGACCCCACGCGCGGGTTCGAGGTGCCGACCCAGTGCAATATTGGCGGTGGGAAAGCCCAGCAGGCGGCCACGCTTGTCCCCATGCTGGACCACACCGCGGATAAACCAGGGGCGCCCCAGTTCCTCGGCCGCGCGTTCGGGGTAGCCGTCCTGCAACAGCCGCCTGATGCGGGTGGAGGAAAAAGGCCCCCCTGCATCGGCCAGGGCGGGCACCTGTGTCAGCCCGATATCGAGCGCCTGCGTCCGCTCGGCCAGGAAATTGATATCGCCCCCGCGCCGGTGCCCGAAGGCAAAATCCGGCCCGCAGCCCACATGCCGCAGGCCCAGCGCGTCATGCAGCACATCGCGGACGAATTCTTCAGCACTCAGGTTGGAAAAAGCGCGGTCGAACGGGATTTCGAACACATGTTCGACGCCCAGCGCCTCGAGTGCGGCAACGCGTTCCTCGGACAGGGTGAGCCTGAAAGGCGGGTCCTGCGGGCGGAACAACTCGCGCGGGTGCGGCTCGAACGTCACCACCGCGCGGGGCAGGTCCGGTCGGGCGGCATGGACGGAGCGGATCAGATGGGCATGGCCCAGATGCACGCCATCGAAATTGCCAAGGGCCGCCGCACAGCCCCGCGCAGTATCGGGAATACCCCGCCAGTTCGTATGAAGCCGGGCACGCGTCAGCACCTTATGCGCCCCCCGGCAACCCGAACAGGCGCACCGCGTCTGGCAGCGACGCCGCGACGCGATGGTGCGTGCCGGCCACCGTGCCGTCTTCGGGCCGGGCGATCTGGCAGACCTGAAGTCCCGCCTGCGCCGCCGCGTCCAGTTCGGCCACGACATCGGACAGGAACAGGACATCCCCCGCCTGCCAGCCGGTTTCCTCCAGAATATGGCGATAACTGGCGGCCTCTTTCTTGCCCCCCACGCGCAGGTCGAAAAACGCGCTGAACAGGTCTGTCACGTCGCCCTGGTGGGTGTAGCCGTAAATCAGCCTCTGGGCCGGTTCCGAGCCGGAGGAATACACCGCCAGCACCAGCCCCGCCGCCTTGAGCGCGCGCAGGCAGGGCACGACATCCGCGTACAGGTCAGCCACAAGGTCGCCCTGCCGGTACCCCTGTTCCCAGCACAGGCCCTGAAGGGCCTTGAGCGGGGCCACCTTGGCGTCTTCATCCATCCAGCGTTCGAGCTGGAGCTGCGGCGCGACATCGGGGGCCAGTTGCCGGGTCTGGGCCAGCGCCTCGGCCACTGCGGGGTCGGTCGCGCGCTGTGCCAGCAATGTGGGCAGGTACTGCCGCGCATAGGGGAACAGAACCTTGTGGACAAAGGCCACGGGCAAGGTCGTGCCTTCGATATCCAGCAGGACGACTCGTGGGGTGTCCCCCGTATTTTCGCGCATCGGCCCCTCGTTCACGCGGCGTAGGCGGGGAACTGCCCCGCAATGTCGCTGCCGGTGTACTGCGCCACCCAGCCTTCCTTGTGGGTAAAAATCCGCAAAGCCACCACATCGGGCTCCGGCCCCGCATCGAACCAGTGCTTTACGCCCTCCGGCACGGAAATCAGGTCGCCCTGGGTGCAATGCACATCGTACACTTGGTTATCCAGATGCAGGATGAAATGCCCGCCGCCATGCACGAAAAACCGTACCTCGTCCTCGCTATGGACATGTTCGGACAGGAATTTCTGCCGCAGGGCGGGGTAATTGGGGGTCTGTGCGCTGACACGCAGCACATCGGCCGAGCCGGCCCCGGTTTCACCCATCAGGCGGTCCAGCCAGGGGCGGTATGTCTGCAACACCAGTTCCTCGGTCGCGTCGCGCGGGGGAATGGCCGGGCCTTCCCACCGTTCGAAGCGCACATCGTGGGCGGCCAGAATACGCGCGATCTCCCCAACGTCCTGCGTGCGCAAAGACGGGTTTTCGGGCTGGCCATCGTCATAAACGACCAAGCTGCTCATGGAGCCGGTGTTCCTTTTTCTAGTGTTCGTCTTTGCAGCAGGCAGGCCAGCAGGAATTCAAGCCCTTCCAGCCGGGCAAGGGCCTGGGCCATGTCACGCCCCCAGACATAGACACCATGCCCGCGAATGATATAGCCCGCCGGCATGGAGCCGAAATGCGGCTCCACCTCGCCCGCCAGCCGCGCGATATCCTGATCGTTGGCAAAAAGTGGTACCGTCACGGTTGCGTCATGCGTGGTCTGGCCGTCGAACACCTTCTGCACCTCGTAATCCCGCAGGATCAGAGCGTTGCTCTGCTCGATCATGGACAGCACGGTGGATGCGACGGAATGCCCGTGCAGCACCGCCCCCACATCGGGCATGCGGCGGTAGACCTGACAGTGCAGAAGCGTTTCGGCACTGGGCCTGTGCGCGGGATCGTGCGGGCGACCGGTCTCGTCCACCGTTATCACGTCCTGAGGGTTCAGGAAGCCCTTGTGGCAGCCAGAGCGCGTAATGGCGATACGCCCGTCAGCCAGCCTGCAACTGATGTTGCCCGCCGTTGCGGGCACCCAGCCGCGCGCATCCATTCTCTGCCCGGCGCGCACGATGTCCAGGGCGCCGGATTCCAGCAGGCCGCTCCGCCGGTCCAGAACCGGGTTATCCATTGTCATGACGTCCGTTTTTCCGCAATCGTGACTTACTGTCGACCGGCCTGATCGGCAGGCGCGTTGGTGCGCTGTTCGGCAACGGGGGGAACCGGCGGGGCGATATGCCCGCCATTACGGCTGGAGGTGTCCTCCATCGTTTCATCGTCGGCCATGTGTTTCTTGAAGGACTTGATGCCCTTGGCCACGTCACCCATCAGCGTGCTGATCTTGCCGCCGCCGCCAAACACCACCAGCACGACCACAAGCACGATCAGCCAGTGCCAGATGCTCAAGCTACCCATTTCATACTTCCTTACCTGCGCCGCGACACCGCGACCCGTCTTCCAACCTTGAAGCAGCCAGCAGTACATGAGGGCGAATGCCCGTTCATGCAAGTTTTTCCTTCATGCACGCCTGCGCGAGCGAACAGGCCCGCCAGACGCCCGCAAACCCGGCTTTTCTCAACTCCTGTCGGGTGGGGTGGGCTCTATGAACCCGAATGCGGGATACACGGTTTTGCCCATGCCCTCCACCGGGGTCCACCACACGCGCACCCGTGTCCAGTCATTGGCGGGGGAGACATCCTCCACGGGGGCGCGGCGTGTTACCCGCCCCGGCTCCCAGTTGGCGTGATCGACCAGCACCAGCCGGGTATTGCGCACCTGCCGCACCACCGACACATGGCCCGCGGGCAGCCGCCCCGTGGGGCGGAACACCAGTACATCCCCCGCGCGCGGTACGGATGAGCGGGCATACTGCCCCCGCGCCTGCCCCCACCAACTGGCCGCCGCGCCACGCAGGTTGATGGCGGAATGTTCACGCGCATAAGGCGCGCACTGCACGGACCCGTTCCAGCCTCCGCCCGCGCAGGCAGGCAGCAACAGCAGCAACGCCAGAACCGACAGGCGCGCCACGCTGGCGCCAGATGCTTCCGCAGCAGGCAGGCTGGCCCCCGCCACGCCGCCACAAAAAAAGGAACACACCCCCCGCACCGGGCGTTGCGCAGCCAACCCGCAGGCATTGCGGAACGCGGTCCAGCGCGACCCTACCGCCGCCCCGCCGGCCAGCCCGCCGATCGGCCCACCGACTGACCGACCAACTGGCCCACCAACTGGCCAGCCCATGCGCACGCCGTCCCGGCACGTGTCATACCCGCGATCCGCATGGCGTTCCGTCATGCCCGGCACCTCATGGCGCGCTCTTCAGGCGTTCCAGCCATTCCTGCGCCTCCTCCGCGTCCATATCGAGAGCACGCTCGGCCGTGTCGCGCCCGAACCCGGCGCGCGCCAGAACACCCAGCGCCCTGCCCCGCGCCAGCGCCGCCGGTGCTGCGGTATCGGCATCGTGCGCCGTATCGTAATCCTGCGCATGATCCGGCGCATGATCCGCCCCCTCCGCCACGGGGCTGAACGGGCCAAGCCTGCGCTTGCGGGTCAGAACAAGGGCCGCGCACAGGTCACGCTCGCCCGCACTCAGGGGCGCAACACCAATGCCGGGCGGGGTGGCAAAATCATCATCCGCACCGCCTGCCAGAGCCTCGGCACTGACCTGCGCCTCCACCCCGCGCGCGGCCAGATGGGCGGCAATGGCCCGCCCCGAACGGCCGGAACGTGCGAGCCTGCGCACGCGGGAGCGGGCGAAAGCGGAGTCGTCCACCGCACCGGCGGCCACCATTTCGGCCACGACAGCCGCTATGACAGGACCAAGCTGACGGGTCGCGGCATCGGTCTGGTCGGGTTCCGCCCCGGCGGCAATGGCCTGGCGCTGCCAGCGCGCCACACGCCGCAGCAGCACCTGCTCAAGACCGTGCCGTGTGGTGCCGAACCGGGCCAGATGCGCCAGCGCCGCCTGCCGCAGGGCCGAATGGTCGGGGGCCGGGCGGTCAGGGGCCGGGCGGGCGGGGGCCGGAACCACCGCAGAAGTATGAGCCGCATTATTCATGCCACCACCTTACCCCGCCCGGCGCGGGTGGAAAATATACCCCGCGACACACAGCCTGTCAGGCGCGTGCAAATACAGGCGGAGCGTTCATGACACATATGCAGGTTTTTCGTGACAGAAGTTTGACACACGCCCGCACAAAGCGCCATGATACAAGGTAGTAACGGATCGCCCGCTCCATTTTCAGGCAGCGGGCTCTTTTCGTTTTACGTCACACCCCGATCAGGCTCACAACCGCCAAAGTAAAGACCAGAATCCATGATTTCTCCGATAATGCCGACCTACAAGCGCGCCGACCTCGCTTTCGAGCAGGGCGAAGGCGCATGGCTGCAGACATCGGACGGTCGACGATTCCTGGACTTCGCGGCGGGGATCGCCACCTGCTCGCTCGGACATGCCCACCCGCATCTGGTCGAGGCCATTGCCCGCCAAGCTGGCCGGGTCATGCATGTGTCCAACCTGTTCCGCATTCCCCAGGGGGAAAAACTGGCCGAGCGGCTGGTGGCCAATACGTTTGCCGACAGCGTGTTCTTCTGCAATTCCGGTGCGGAAGCCAATGAAGGCATGGTCAAGATGGCCCGCCGGGCGCAGATGCTGGCAGGCCACCCCGAACGCACGGACATTATCTGCATGGACGGGGCGTTCCATGGCCGCACGCTGGCCATGCTGGCCGCCACGGGCAACCCCAAATACCTTGAAGGGTATGGCCAGCCCGTGTCCGGGTTCAGCCATGTGCCGTTCAACGACATAGACGCCGTGCGCGCGGCCATAACCCCGCAAACCGCCGCCGTCATGCTCGAACCCATTCAGGGTGAAAGCGGGATCAAGGCGGCGTCGCCCGAATTCCTGCGCGCCCTGCGCGCCCTGTGCGACGAAACCGGCGTGCTGCTGGCCCTGGACGAGGTGCAGACCGGCGTGGGCCGTACCGGCCGGCTGTTCGCGCACCAGTGGGCAGGCATTGCCCCCGATATCATGAGCACGGCCAAAGGGCTTGGCGGCGGGTTCCCCATCGGGGCCATTCTGGCCACGCGGAAAGTGGCGCAGGGCATGACGCCGGGCACGCACGGCACCACCTTCGGCGGCAACCCGCTGGCCTGCGCCGCCGCCAACGCGGTGCTGGACGTGGTGCTGGCGCCGGGCTTTCTGGACCAGGTCTGCGCCCGCGCCGCCCTGCTGGACGGGCTGCTCGACGCCCTGGTGGCCGACGCGCCGGACATTTTTGCCGAGCGCCGTGGCCTGGGCCTGCTGATCGGCCTGCGCTGCGTGCCCCCCGTGGGCGACGTGCAGGAAGCGGTGCTGGATGCAGGTCTGCTGTGCGTAACGGCAGGCGACAACGTGCTGCGCCTTGTCCCGCCCCTGACCCTGAGCGAGGATGACTGCCGCCAGGCCGTCGCCCGTCTGGCGCACGCGGTCGCCACGATCAAAAACAGCACATCGACAGTTCTGGAGCCCGCACAGTGAGCGCAGTCGCCACCGCCTCCTCCTACACGGCCACGGCACCGCGCCACTTCCTTGACCTCAAGGACCTGGATGCCGCCACCCTGCGCCAGATTCTGGACGTGGCCAGCAGCATGAAGCGGATGCAGCAGGGGCGCCGTTTCCCCCTGCATCCGCGCCAGCCGCTGGCGGGGCGGCAGCTCGGGCTGATCCTGTCCAAGCCGTCCACCCGCACACGCGTGTCGTTCGAGGTGGGAATCCGCCAGCTTGGGGGGGATGCGGTCGTGCTTTCCCCGCAGGAAATGCAGATCGGACGGGGGGAAAGCATTGCCGATACGGCGCGCGTGCTCTCCCGCTTTGTAGATGCCATCGCGCTGCGCACAGGCAATACCGAAACCCTGCACGAACTCGCCCGCTGGGCCGACGTGCCCGTCATAAACGGCCTGACGCCTGATTCGCACCCGGCGCAGATCCTGGCCGATATCATGACGTTCGAGGAACATCGCGGCCCCGTGCGCGGGCGCACCTTCGCCTGGACGGGGGATGGCAACAATGTTCTGGTCTCCCTGATCGAAGGGGCGGTGCGTTTCGGCTTCGCGCTCCGGGCCGCGACCCCCGTGACCATGAAACCGCCGCAGGCCGCCCTTGACTGGGCCCACCGCGAAGGGGGCGACGTGCAATGGACGTCCGACCCTGACGAGGCCGTGACGGGGGCGGACTGTATCGTGACCGATACCTGGGTCAGCATGTCCGACTCGCAGGAAGAAGCGGCGTCGCGCAGCGCCCGGCTGGAACCCTACCGCGTGGATGCCGAACTGATGGCCCGCGCGGCACCCAATGCCCTGTTCATGCACTGCCTGCCCGCCCATATAGGGGAGGAAGTGACCAAGGACGTGTTCGAAGGCCGCCACTCCGTCGTGTTCGACGAGGCGGAAAACCGCCTGCATGCCCAGAAGGGCATTCTGGCCTGGACACTCGGTGGTTCGAACTGGACATCTTTCGGCAAGGAATAACCCATGAACGACGGCGCATTTCCAACCCCGTCCACCACGGAAGAAACCCCGGCCACGCCGGGCTGGGTGGAAAGCAGTCTGGACGCGATCCTGGCCACCCTGCCCTATGACAGCGCAAGGCTTGCGCCGTTCCGCGCCTCCTACCTGGACTGTCTGGCCCGCTGTGGCCGCGCGGCCGACCTGGATACGGAACATGACGCCTGCCGCAAGGGGCTTCTGCGCGCCCTGCAGGACGGGCTGGGGCTGGATGCGGCTGGCCAGCGCACCTTGGAACAGAAGCTCGAAAAACTCGAACTCGATATTTCCGCCGATCTCTGAAACACCCGGCCATGCCGCCGTGTTTCCGCCACTGACCCGCTCAGGATAAATTATTTTCATGGAAAAACCGGCTTTTCTCGACCGCGACCGCCCCGATGTGCCTGATCTGGTGGTTCCGGGCGGAGTAACGCCTTTCTATCTGGCGGGCCGGCCCGTGCGTGGCCGCCTTGTGCGCCTTGGCGTGCTGGCCGATGCGCTGCTGACCCGGCATGACAACCCGGCCCCCGTGACCAGCCTTGCGGGCAAGGCGCTGGCTCTGGTGGCAAGCCTTGCCTCGGCCCTGAAGTTCCAGGGCTCGTTCTCGCTCCAGATCAAGGGCGATGGCCCGATCTCCATGCTGGTGGCCGACTGCACGGACACTGGGGCCCTGCGCTTTTACGCCCGCACGGATGAAGACGCGCTGGAAGCCCTGCTGGCCAGGACACCCCGCCCCATGGACCGCGACCTGCTGGGGAGCGGCTATCTGGCGCTGACAGTGGACCAGGGCCCCGATACGGACCGCCACCAGGGTATTGTGGATATCGCGGGGGACACGCTGGCCGACATGGCGACCCACTACTTCACCACCAGTGAACAGCATGCCTGCTGGCTGATGCTGTCATGCACCATGACCGACGCCGGCTGGCGTGCGGGCGGTCTGGTGCTGGAGCGGATCGCGGGGGAAGGCGGGTCCCATGTCGTGGACAATGCCGAGGCCGATGCCAACTGGGAAACCGCGACCATTCTCGCGTCAACCCTGTCGACCGCCGAACTGCTCGATGACGGCCTGCCCCCCGCGCAACTGCTGCACCGCCTGTTCCATGAAGAAAACCTGCATGTCAGCCAGCCACGCGCCTTGGCGTTTGGCTGCCGCTGTTCCCGCGCGCGCCTGGCCGAAGTGCTCCAGACCTTCCCCGACGACGATCTGGACCACATGAGCGAGGACAGCGGGACAATCGTGATGACATGCGAATTCTGCAACAAGGATTTTCATTTCCCGCGCAAGGATATTACCGCCGACCTGTAAAGACCGCCGAACCGCCTTTTTTCCCCGCATTCAACCCGTTGTGCCAGAGTATTCGCCATGATGCTGCTTTCCCGTTCGCGCCGTTTCTGCCTGGCGGCGGTTCTCGCGCTGCCCACGCTGCTCGCCGGCTGCGCGGATGACGACCAGCCAAAGCATTTCGCTCCGCTGCGTTACGATTACCTGAACCAGATCAACCTGAATGTGTCCTCGCTCAGTATCAGCGACAAAACGCCAACCCACCCGGTCGAGGGCGATATCGGCTACAAAGCCCCCACACCACCAGTTGTTGCTGTACGCCAGATGGCCGAGGACCGGCTTGCGGCCAAGGGTGCCGTGGGGGTTGCCACCAAAGCGCGCTTCGTGATCGAACAGGCCTCCATCCTGCATGAACCGGGTGGCACGCTGTCGGGCAAGGTGGCGGTGCATCTCGACATTCTCAACCCGGAAGGGCAGCGCGTGGCCTTTGCCGGCGCGCAGGCCACGCAGACCCTGCACCCCGACCCGTCGGGCAATGTCGAAAGCCAGGCCAATCTGTATGAACTCACGAAAAGCATGATGCAGACGCTGAATGTCGAGTTCGAATATGAAATGCGCCATTCGCTGGGCAAATGGCTGGTCGATGCCGGTGGCGCGCCTGTGGGCGACGCCATTCAGGCGCAGCCGCTTGCAGGCCCGGGCGAAAGCACGGACCCGTCGGGCACCGGCCAGTTGACCACGGGCGCCACCTCCGGCGGGCAGGCGCCTGCTGCCCTTGCCCCCCCGCTGGACGGGACGTCGACCGCCCCTGCGGCAACGCAGGCCGTCAGTCCTGCAGCCAGTTCTGCCGCCACTTCCGCCCCCAGCCCGGAGGACAGTGAACCCAATCCCGTTTTCCCGGCGGGTACGGACAGTTCCGCCGCCGCCCCGTCCAAATCCACCCCCAAGAGCCTGTCCCCCAAGGCAGGGTTCCTCAAGCTGCCGGGGCAGACCACCACGGGGCAGTAACACACCCCGCCAGCCCGTCTCCGCCCGCCCCTCGGGTGGATACGGGCAAACGGGTTCCGGGCCGGGCTGACACCATGCTGGCCCGGGGGTAAGGCTCAGGAGCGTGTTTTTCAGCAAGCTTGGCCGCCCCCACCATCCGCCTTGGGATCGCTCACCGGCCGGCACCGCCATGCTCCGCCCCTTCCCGCGCGCAGGCCGCCGCGACACCCGGCAAGGTCGCGGCAGACCCCGGCGGACAATGACGGGTGTTTCTTCCCCCGGCTCTGGCCTGACCGGCCCGGGCCGTTCCAGCCGTGGACTTTTTTCGCCGTATGCCTGAAACAGCCCCTTCCCTGCACGACATGATCCGCATTGCCGACGGCCTGCCCGTCCGCGAAATCCTGCCTGCCCTGTGCGCGCATCTGGCCGGGGCGGCCACCGCACAGGACCCCGAGGGGCATAACAGCGCGCAAGCCCCTGCCATCGCCCCGACCAGGACACCTCCTACTGGGACACCCCCTGCTGGGGCATCCCCTGTCGGGACCGCCACGGTTGGGACGGCTACGGTTGGGACCTCCATCAACGCGATTGTCGTGGCGCCACCGGGTGCGGGCAAGACCACATCCATTCCGCCTGTGCTGGCTGCCGCCCCCTGGCGGGCACAGGACGATCGGATCATCATGCTCGAACCACGGCGGCTGGCGGCGCGGGCGGCGGCGCAACGCATTGCCGCCCTGCTGGGGGAAGAAGCAGGCGGTTTTGTCGGCTATCGCACACGGGTGGACTCGGCCATGTCGGCCCGCACACGCATAGAGGTGCTGACCGAAGGCCTGTTCCTGCGCCGCCTGCTGGACGACCCCATGCTGGAAGGGGTCGCCTGCGTCATCATCGACGAAGTGCATGAACGTTCGCTGGATGCGGACCTGGCCATTGCCTTCTGCCTGGACCTGCAACGCAACCTGCGCCCGGACCTGCGGCTGGTGGCCATGTCCGCCACGGCAGAAACGGAGAAACTGGCCGCCTATATGAACGCCCCGGTCTTTACCAGTGCCGGGCGCATGTTCGAGTTGAGCATACACCACGCCAGGAAAGATATTCCCTCCGTGCGGGACATTCCCGCCGCCACGGCCAACGGGGTCCGGCAGGCTCTGGCGGAAACACAGGGCGATATTCTGGTGTTTCTGCCCGGCACGGGCGAGATCCGGCGTACGGCACAACTGCTGGCCGATACGGGGGTCACGGTCCTGCCCCTGCACGGGGAACTGCACCCGGCCGAACAGGCCCGTGTGCTGCGCCCCGGCAATGAGGGTGAACGGCGGGTTATTCTGGCCACATCCATTGCCGAAACATCGCTGACCGTGCCGGGCGTGCGCGCCGTGGTGGATTGCGGTTTTCGGCGCACCCCCCGGTTCGACGCGGGGGCGGGGCTTTCTCGGCTAGATACGGTGCGGATTTCAAAGGCGGCCGCCCGCCAGCGCGCAGGCCGTGCAGGGCGTGAAGCTCCCGGCGTTGCCTACTGCCTGTGGACCCCGCATACCGAACGCGCCCTGCCCCAGCACGACAAGCCCGAAATTCTGGAAGCGGACCTGTCCGACTTTGTGCTGGCCACCACATTATGGGCCGACACGCTGGGCACAGGCACGCCAGAACCGGACACAAAGGGAACTGGCGCACAGGAAACCGGCACACAGGAAACCGGCACACAGGGAACATCCCCACCCAAAACAACGGGAACAACACTTCCGGGACAGCCCGACAACGCCCTGCCCCTGCTGGACACACCGCCCGGCGCTGCTGTCAGCGTAGCGCGTGAACTGCTGGTGCTGCTGGGCGCGCTGGACGATACCGGCGCCATAACTCCGCTGGGGCGGCGCATGGCCACCCTTGGCACCCACCCCCGGCTGGCGGCCATGCTGCTGGCCGCCCGCACCCCGCCCGAAGCCGCCCTGGCCGCCGACCTGGCCGCCCTGCTGGAAGAACGCGACCCGTTGCGCCCCCGCCAGAGCGGCGGCGGTGGGCCACCGCCCGTGCCGCCAGCCGACATCGGCCTGCGGCTGGACCTGATAGCCGGGGGCGACCACCCACAGGCGGACCGCGCGGCACTGGCCCGTATCCGCCAGGCGGCAGGGCGTTTCCGCGCCCGGCTGGGCCTGTCCCCACGGCTTGCCGCCCAGGGCGAGGCTGCGCCCCTGCTGGCTGCGGGCTTTCCCGACCGGATTGCCCTGAGCCGGGGCGAGATCGGCAGTTTCCGACTGGCCAATGGCAGCAATGCCCGCCTGCGACGGGATGACGGGCTGAGCACCGCACGCCTGCTGGCCGTAGCAGGGCTGCACCTGCGGGCTGCGGCGGAAATCAGGCTTGCGGCACCGCTCGATGCCGACAACCTGCCCCCCGCCGTGCTGGACCGCGCGCGCGAACAGGTGGAAACCACGCTGGACCCCGTCAGCGGTACCATCATGGCGCGCAGGCGCACCCGCATAGGCTGCCTGGTACTGCGTGATCGCACCGAAAAAGTCCGCCCCGAAGATGCAGGCCCCCTGCTGCTGGCCCATGTGCAGACCAACCCCGAAACCGCCCTGAACTGGACCGATACCGTGCGCCAGCTTCAGGCGCGGGTAGAAATTGCCCGCACCCTGGCCCCGCAGAATACCGACATGCCACAGGACTGGCCGGATTTTTCATCCGCAGCACTGGGGCGTACCGCCACGGACTGGTTCGCCCCGTTCATGGAAGGGTGCATGACACCTGCCGCCCTGCGCGACATCGATATCACCAGCGTGCTGCGCACCCATCTGGGCTACACACACGCCACCTGGCTCGACCGTGAACTGCCCACAGCCCTGCCCTTTCCCGGCGGGCGGGCGGATGTCGATTATACTCAGCCCGTGCCCGTGGCCACAGCCCGTGCGCAGGCATTTTATGGCACCACGGAAACACCCCGGCTGGCGGGCGGGCGTGTGCCGCTGCGACTGGCCCTGCTGTCCCCCGCAGGGCGGCCGCAGGCCATTACGGCGGATCTGGCAGGTTTCTGGCAGGGAGGGTGGGCGGACATGCGCCGCGACATGCGCGGGCGCTACCCCCGCCACGACTGGCCGGAAAATCCTGGCCTGGCTCCGGCCCGCCCCCGCACGCGCCCGAACTGAACTGAACTGAACTGAACTGAACTGAAACGGGCACGAACGGGCAGCAGCCACGCCCGCCGCCCCATGGTAAACGAAACATGGTAGGCCATGCCAGCCGGGCCACATATTAAGACAAAGCCAAGAAATCGGCGCCCGGGTACCGCATAACGGTTGCACAAACTGCGCAAACCGGGCCAGAAATCGGTATGGCTGATGACGTGACACCCCCCGCATGACAGCGCCTTTGCGCAAAACGCCGGCACAGGGGCGAACGGGGACACCCATGACGGGCAAAGGGTTCGCACGTCGGCTTTTTTCCATACGCCCGGGCGGCGGCATACCGTGCGGCAAGGCCCGTGGCCTGTCCGCCTCTGGTGCCGGTGGCGGGTCCATGCGCGGACTGTCGGCCTTTTTGCATGCGCGCACCGTCCCCACACTGGCGGGAACGGGACTGGTGGTCCTGCTGGGCGGGGCTGCCACACCGGCGCTGGCCAACGCGCTCCTGCCCGACGCGGCAACAGCCGGTTCGGCACCTGCTGGCCCTGCGGCACGTGACCAGCCAGGCTCGCGGCAGGTACTGCCTGCCTTTGCGCCCCCCATACCGCTTGTTGGCGGGGGGCCGTCCAGCTTTGCGCCACTCGTGCGCAAGGTGGTGCCAGCCGTGGTCAATATTGCCGTCACGCGGGATACGGACCCACAGGCCCGGCGCAAGCTGCCGTCATCCGTGCGGGACACGCCGCTGGAACACCGCTACCGCGAACGCATGCGCCGCCACCATGACGACCTGCTGGAAGCCGGTTCGGGCTTCCTGATCGACCCGAGCGGGGTGATCGTCACCAATGGCCATGTGGTGGAGGACGCGGACCGGATTACCGTCTCGCTCATGGGCGGGCAGGAATATACCGCGACCCTGACCGGGCTTGACCCGCTGACGGATATTGCCGTCATCAAGATCGACAGCCCCCAGCCCCTGCCTTACGTGCAATGGGGCGACAGCCGCCTTGTGCAGGTAGGGGACTGGATTCTGGCAGCGGGCAACCCGTTCGGGCTGGGGTCTTCGGTCACGGCGGGCATTGTCTCGGCCCGCGGGCGCGATATCGGGGCAAGCCCGTTCGACGATTTTCTGCAACTGGACGCGCCGATAAACCCCGGTAATTCAGGCGGCCCGACCTTCAACCTCGCGGGGCAGGTCGTGGCATTGAACACGGCCATCGTGTCACCCACCGGCGGGTCGGTCGGGCTCGGCTTTTCCATTCCGTCCGAACTGGTCATTCCCATTGTGGAAACCCTGCGCCGGACCGGTCATATCGACCGGGGCTGGCTGGGGGCCACGCTGGAAGACAGCGCTACCCATACGGGGGTGCAGGTGTCCGAGGTGGATCGCAACGGCCCTGCTTTTCGTGGCGGGCTGCGCAAGGGCGATATCATTACCCGGCTGAATACCGAACGGGTTGAAACCGCACGCTTCCTGATCCGCGCCGTGGCTGCCATCCAGCCCGAAACCGATGCCCAGATCACGATCCTGCGGGCAAAGCAGTCGCTGGTGCTGGGCGTGCATATTGGCACCCGCCCGGATTCGGAGGACGGGGACACTCACTGACCCCGCAGGAACGGCCCGCCTAACCGACACCGGGCGCCAGACGCCACCCCTGGCCATGCCGTTGCACACCATCCCCGTGCCGTGCCGTGCCGTGCCGTGCCGTGCCGTGCCGTGCCGTGCCGTGCCGTGCCGTGCCG
>NZ_JBDOBQ010000025.1:0-43872 GCF_047723915.1 Acetobacter sp.
ACGTCACCCAGGCATCGGGCGTGGCCTCGTTCAGCATGGTGTAGGTGTTGCTGACGTAGGTGCGCGCAATCGCCAGAGCCGCGCTAGCTTGCTGGGCCAACGTCTGTGTCATCACTGTCGTGAGCGCCGCCGTATATGCTGCGGAATCGCAGGCGGTTTCCCCGGTCTGCAACGTCTTCGGCTCCGATGTATATTCACCTGCCCCGATGACCGTCCCTGATGCATTTTTTATGACTGTGTAAAACATTTCGGTCTCCTACGTGGCCGGAATGAAGAGATAAAAAAGCGACAGACCTATCGCGTACCAAGTGCCAGAGGTGGAAGATGGCGTATATGTAATCCCAATTGTATTTGCTCCGGCCGCAGCTGGGATTGTTATGCAATGCGACATGGAAAGAGGCGTAGAATCGGCAACTACTGCGCCGGGTGCGCCATTATAGTAAACGTCTAATGCAGCCATGGCAGGCTGCGTTGCGCCTGGCGGGGCACCGACATTCACACCCGCCCAGACAATATAAGTCCCCGCGACTGGGGCAGTATGGTAATTGGTAAAAGCGCGCGTATCGGAGCTACCAGTATAGTATACCTTG
This sequence comes from Acetobacter sp., assembly GCF_047723915.1. Classification (GTDB taxonomy): domain Bacteria; phylum Pseudomonadota; class Alphaproteobacteria; order Acetobacterales; family Acetobacteraceae; genus Acetobacter. The sequence continues at coordinate 591 of NZ_JBDOBQ010000025.1, forward strand.
GTGCCCCCACTCTGAAATCTACCGGCAAGTGCACCAATAGAAGCGCCTACCTGAACCTGCGTGGCGTAGCCATTGAACAAACTCTGCCACTTAGCCCCGTCAGCGCCGGGCACGGTCGTGTTGGCATCGGCCGTGGAAACCCAGAATGCACCGGCGGAATCAACCACGATGGCAAATTTCGGGTAGCCGCCGATGAGCGTGGACAGCGCCGCATTGTAGGGGGCAACACCGCGCTGGGCGGGTGCAAACAGGGTTTGTGCCGCCTTGAGCGTCTGGGACCAGTCTGTATTGTCGGCTGTGATGCCAGCAGCTTTTACGAAAGCCAGCAGTTCGCTCATCATCATATTGTAATGCCAGGCCGGGAAATCGGTCGCCAGAATACCTTCTGCGGCATTGCCATCCGTTGCCCAGCCCGGTGTGCCGGACGCGGGCTGCTGGTCGGCCTGCGTCTGGACAACGGTGTTGGCAGAAATCAAAAGATCCATGTCAGGTTCCGTAACTGAAGAGAACGATGGTATGTGCCGGCGCACGGGCCTTGATTTCGCATTGCAAAACCGTGTTGCCCCAGTTCGCCCAGGGCTGGCCGAATGCGTCCCCGAATTTCAGGCGTGATATCGTGAACTGCGGGGCATTGACCTGCCACGCATATGCCCAGTCCTGACCACCGAACGGTGTTCCGAACCGGCTGCCAAAGCGCTTGGGCGTAAATTGCGTAATTGTGATTTCAAACCCGAGAGCTTTGGCAAAGGCTATGAAATAGGCCACCGAGCATCCGCCGGTATCGGTTATGCGGGCAACAACCTGAGCGCGCCGCTGCGCGATGCTTGGGTTATCGCCAGCGCACGGATCAGGCAGACCAAGTGTGCTTTCCCACTCTGGCAAAAGTTCAGTGGTGCTGGACGGAAAAGCATCCACCAGAAGATTGGCCGCCCTGGACGAATTACGGGCAAACGTGCCGGCCCAGATGTCTGCCAGCCTGTAGGGCCCGCTGCCCGAGGCCTTAGGCCAGATCGGGCCAGAGGGGAAAAGCCGCAGCAGGGCAGCGCGGAACATGTCCTGACTGAAGATAGGGGCTGGCATGTCAATTCTCGAAAGTGAGCGTTCCCAAAGTGGGCATGGCGTCAGCCGTTGCGCCGGTCACGGATTCCGCAGGCTGGGGCACGCTGAACGTTGACAGACCGATCGCAGCGATCGCCTCTTCCCAGTCGTTGGGATGGATCGTCCCGCCGGGGGCGGACAGGCGCAGGAACATGTCCTGCAGGGCTGCTGTAATAAGGGTCTGATTGGAGACGGTATTGCCCGTGCCCAGATCGGCTACCACAAAATTCACCGGCTGCGCTTTCGGTGAACAGACAATGACCAGAGCATCGACCGGCTGGAGTTCGTACAGGGCATTCGCAACCGTCAGCTGGTCACCGGTTGCAGTTGCATAGCGGGTATCGGAACTGCTGGCGCCGTCAGTGCCCTGCGGAAACCCGCCATATGCCGATTCCGCATCATCGAACATCGGGTAGACGACTATCGTGCCAGCGCCAAAACCCAACGGGTTGCACCAGGCGCGAGTGACGCCCGGCACTGCCAACGCCCAGTTTAGATAATCCTGCTTGCGTCCATTTGCCGCATCGCCCTGCCACGCCAGCAGAACGCGCGCCCTGAAATCGTCGGTTGTTTCCGTATCGGCTCCACCGGTAAATGCGGTGGTGACCTGTCCCACGGTCTGGATTCCCGGAACGGGGCTGGACAACGTGGCCAGCGTGCCAGCCGGAACATTGCCGGCAATCCCTGTTTCCGAGCAGGTCGCCGGGGCTGTTACCGTTGTGCCGTTCAGCGTGCTATCGGCCGTAGTTACGGCAAGCAGGCCACCTGCCAGAGCGATACTTGTGCCGGCATTAATGACCCCGCTCCCGGTGGCTGTGAACGCGACAGACCCGCTGGCCGACGTTGCCTCCTTGATAACAACGTCCTTCAGGCCGCCCCATCCTGCCAGATATTCGTCTGTCGCGGTCCATGGAACAGCCTGTTTGGCAATCCAGTCCAGATAGCCGTAATGAAGGTAGGCAAGGCCCGCCAGTACATAGGACAGAACCGTCAGCACGGAAAAACGCAGGACAGCGGATACGTTCGGGATCCCGCCGTCCAGCACATCCTGCAAGGCCTGCTGGCGCAGTTCCGTCAATGTTGGTCGTGCATATGGCATTCAAAGTCCGTCCCATGCCCAGGAAAACAGAAAGACCTGTGCTTCAGTCTGGCCTGGTTCGATTACCGACACGCGGAATTCTACCGCCTGCCGGTTTTCAGTGCTCCACCAGGCGCTTACTGTGACAGATGCGGCGACCCCGTCATCGACCAGCCATTGCAGGGCTTCCTGGCAGATCGCTTCGACCTCCCGGGGGATAGTACTCTGTCCTGCCTTGACGGCGCGGGCCAGCTGCCAGAGGCGCGAGCCGATCGGCACGGCTTCCCAGGCGTCGGCCCACCAGCCGCGCCGGTCATTGAGCTGTGATCCTGCTGCCCCCGGGGCCGGCGTAAATCCGACCGCACCATCCAGCGGGGTTATGATCTCCGGTGCCACACGATCGGTAAAAAGGCTGACCAGCACGGCGGATCGCAGGGCGCTGTCCAGCGCCAGATTGCCGTCGCTGAAAGTCCAGTCACCCCGCGCCTGCGCGACGTTCCATGTAATTGCTATATCCATGGCGGATTATTCCGGTGTGCCCGATGTTCCGGGTGCAGTCGTGACAGGATGCTTGTGCTGCTGAAGACTGATGTTTCCCGCCTTTATGTCGCCCTGGGCGGTAATCGTGCTGGTGCAGGTAATCGGGCAGTTGAACGCGGCTTCCTGCGCGGAAACGTTCACTTTGCCAGATGTGGAAATGGCAATGCTGCCATCCGCCTTCAGCCAGACCTGCGCGCCGTTCACCAGATGATAGAGACACACATCCCCGGGCTGAAGGTCACGCGGGTAACTGCGCTGGTCACCCGTGGCGATCGCCACGCCTCGCGTGCGGTCACCCCCCTGGAACAGCACCACGATATCTGAGCCGGGCAGTGGACGACTGCGGAATCCAGCCTGTTGCACGACCGGGACATCGCTACGGATTTCCTCATCGGCCAATGCGACCTGCAGGGTCGGGGTCGAGGCAGCTTCGTTCGTGTCGGCTGTCTGTCGGCCGAGGCCGAGCGCCATGGCCATACGCCTGCCCAAACGCTCAAGCGGGGATGACATCAGCTATTCCTTGTTGCAGCAGCCACGCCCTCGTTCTGCGCCATTGGCAGCACCAATGGCTGTGGTTTGAAGGCTTCTGCCGGCATCGCGACAATATTGGCGTGCGTGCCATCGGCACCCTGCACAAACTCAACTTCTGCAATCAGCCAGCGTTCACTTAAACCCAGCTTGCCAAGATCTATGGGGGCCAGTGTATTGGGCTGCCACAGGCGCCCGTTGCTGTCGCGCCAGCTGTCGCATACCAGTTCAACCGGCCGGGATCGGCCATAACGCCGGGCGACCTCCCACTGCACACGCTGGGCTGCGACCGCATAGTTGGCATCCCCCGTTTCGACGGGCACCAGCATCGGGCGATAACGGGTAACGCCAGGGTCAGTGGCACTGGCTTGGCTGGGGGCTGTCAGGGCCTGCATTTCCTGCGCCTGCTTGTTCCCGTCCTTTGGTGCTTCGAACAGCACGGCCGTCGTCTGCAAAATGGCCTGGATTTTCGAGTAACGACCATTCATGGAACGCATGAACCGGGCCCGTTCGACATTACGGCCCAATACCAGCGCACCCGCCACGGCGGTACCAATGGGGGCAAGCAGAATGGAACCGTCTGGCTGATCGTAAAACAGGCAGCCTGCCAGGCGTGTCGCGCGTTCGATGACCTCGTAAGCGGTTTCTGTCAGGATAACAGAAAACTGCTGTATGGACGTACTGCCCGCGCCACCAAGCGACTTGACGGTAATATCAAACGGTTTGCAGACCTGCTGGGCGATGGCCAGCACGGTTGTGTTGTTCATCTGATAGGTCGAAAATTCGGCTGAACACTCCGTTGCGTCGATTGACCTCGAGGTGACGACCAGGCGGATGCTATGTTCCTCCGGACCGACTTCCTCGTCGACGGTCTGCACATAACCCGTCAGGACAGGATCATTGCCGATCTGGATACGGCAGCTGTCTTCTTCATTGATGGTGATCGTGTAACCGTCGGTAGTGGTAGGCTGCCATTTCGTGGTTTCGAACATAGCCGCCCAGGGCATGATTTCGACCCCGACGCGAATGGAAACACGTTCCCAGCCCGAAATGCTGAAACCGCCGACGTAAATCGTCGCCGCATCAGCCATTGTCCCGTCATAGCCCAATGCCTGGGAGAGAGCATTGATGATGCCCATGTTTGTTCCTGTTCAGGAGGACAATGCCTCGAAACTGGTCGGCATGAAGGCCGGATGAATGGGGTCGGCCCGGCGGATCAGGTCATCAGACCGGGATCCATCGGCATAAAGTTGCTGGCCAAGCAGAAGAGCAGGCAGCGCGGCGTTACGCTGAACGGTAATCTGGGCAGGGAGCTGACTGGCCCGTGTTGCCAGATCGGACGTGACATGAAACCGCAGGTCGCGCAGCGCCTTCCAGATATCGGTCAATCCGGCATCGGCCGCCTGTGTCGCGGCTGTATCGAGCAGAATGGCCATGGTCTGCCGCAGGCGTTCCGCATCCTGCGAGGACGTGGGCTGCCAGTCGGCACAGGCCATGGAAAGAGAGGCGAGCGCCATCTGCCGGCAGAGTGACGCCGTAGCCGTTCTAGCAGTGGCGATAGCTGCCCCGATCGGGGCCAGAGTGCTACTGCTGTCCGCGGTGAAAGCCACCAGCGGCAGGATTGCTGCAATCTGCCCGCCGGGGTCCGCTATGGAGGCACGCAGCAGTTCCGGCACCTGTCCGACTGTATCGGCTATGGTGAGCGCCGTCGTGCCCGTGCCCAGCGCGGATATGGCCGCATCAACATTGGCGCGGGCTGCCGAGAGGGATATCAGCACCGACGAGACCGTGGCGGTCGTATCCGTGCTGCCCGAATGCCCAGCGGCATATCGGCCATTGTTCCCCGGCAGGATAGCTATGGCAGACGCCATGACCTGTGGCGAACGCATTGCCCCCTGTGCAAGCTTACCCCATGCGGCCGCGACCGCCTGGGCGGCAGCGATCGCTGGCTTGCCAGCTGCCAGCGCGCTGACGGCCGTGCTGGAATAGCTGGTCGCGGCCAGTTCCTGCACCACAATGCCAGCAGCTGCTACTGCTGCATCCAGCGCCAGCTTGACCACGGTACCGAGCAGGTCCTTCTGCTCGATAAAATCGCATGTGATATCGATCCGGCCGGAGATACCATCGGGTTCTGACCAGGAGAAATTGACACAAACGGCCTTGATCACCCCGATTGTGGGGTGAACCAGCAGGCCGGGGCCGGCCGTTTCGGCCGCATTGACCAGCATGTCACGCTGGAGAGCCGCCGTGGGACCGAACACGAACCCCCGGATATGGTATATGCGCTCACGCTGTCCCAGATCCTCAACCCATACACCATCGCGATAGGCGTAGCGGTGGATGGCCTGCTTGCGTCCGTTCTCACCCCCGCTCCCCAGCACCACAAATGGCACGGCACGGAATGAGCACTGCAGGTATTCCAGTGCCGTGTTCAAAAGTGACCCGGACATGGGTTCAGTTTCCTATGGCGGTGTTTGCCGGATCCATCGCCCGATGCTGGGTGACGGATGCCACCTTCAGGTTAGGGCTTGTGCTGCCTGTTTTCACCGACGTGCCGGGGGCGCCCTGGGTGCGGACATGCACATCCAACTGCATGCGCTCAGGCGCCGCGTCGGCCTGGGTCGACGGCGCTGCAGGCATGATGGCCGCAGGGGCTGAAGGTCTTGTGACGTTCAGTTCGGCAATCATTTTGTCATATGCGGTATCCGGATCCGGAGCGTCTGGCTGCTGAGCAAGACGGCGGGACCAGTCAGTCCCCAAGCCCGCCCGATTACTCATTTCATGCAGTTGATCAGCCTGCGTCAGGCCAGGACGGAAATAATCGACTGAGGCCAAGGCTGCCGCCTGTGAAGCAGTCTGTGCGCGCTTGATATCCGCACCGCCCAGGTAGGAGCGATTATCCAGCTCCCATTTCATGAACCGCAGTTGATCGTCGCGTGACGAGCCGTGAATATCCCGCCCTATGACACGACGGAAATCCTCCTGCCTGTCATGGTGCCACTGCCCTATACCGTAGGCCGTGCCATTGTCCCCGACCTTTGACGGATCGAAATTACCGTCCTCCTGCGCGAGATTGGCGACAAGGCCTGCAGACTGCTCTGCCGTGTAGCCGTTCCGCATGAAAAAACGCTGGATTTGTCGTCCTTGCTCGACAGTATCCGCACCACCTAGATTCTGCTCGGCCTGAGCAGCATGCTGCTGTTCGTAAGAGCGACCGAAAGCGCCCCCCGTCAGATCAGATGCTGCGTTTTCAAGCATCGCAATACCAGGCATACCATCGAGAAAATTGCGGCCCCTTTCAGTCCTGAATATCGCGATCAAAGCGCCTGCCGCAGCCGTTGCCGCGATAAACCCCGCAGATACTGAACCAATCATGCCGACCAATGCGGCAAGGCCTGCGATCGCTGGGGCCGCCCAGAGCGCAGACATTCCCGCTACGAGTGCAATAGCGGCAGACTTCCACCCTCCAAGCTTATCGACCACAGTGCTGATACCGGTACCAATACCAAGGATATCCGCTTTGATTTTCTCCCATCCCCCGTTACGTAGCCATGCAGCAAGCTGGCGCACATATCCGGCGATATCCTGGGCGATCCATGCACGATTTGCGGCAATCCATTCTGCCATCTGCTGCAAAACAGGTGTTATGGCGGGCTCAACAGCCTCTGCCACGCTGTATCCGAAGCCTTCGACCGCAAGCGACAGCTGGCGCTGGGCATTCTGCATGCGGGATGCAGCATCTGCGCCCTTATCATTCATGACGCCATAGCGCTGGGCCAGACGGATGTTGTCGTCGAACGCGCGGGAAGACTGCTGGAACACGGGCAGCAGCCCCTCGCCAGCCTGACCGAACAGTTTTACCGCAGCGATTGTCTTGGCCGCGGGGTCGCGTATGGCCCGTATCTTATTCGCGATCCGGTCGAACAGCTGTTCGGGGGATGATTTTTTCAGTTCATCCATGCTTATGCCGAGCGCCTGAAACTGGGCTGCCATTTCAGGCGCGAAGCCGTTTACGGCTTCCCATTTCTGCTGGGATAGCTGGCTCAAGGCCCCGCTCATGGCATCGGCAGAACCACCTGACAGCTCCGCAGCATTGCGCAACGCCATATGCCGGCCAACGTCCATGCCGATGCTACGCGATGACGTGCGCATATTGGTGCCCACATGGGCCCATGCACTGGCAAGCCGATACACCCCCGCGACAGAGGCCGCGCTGGTCAGGGCACCCATTTCAGGCACGAGGCGGCCAACGGAACGGAACGTATCGAGCGTGGTCCGGGAAAGGTCGCCCATGCCTTTGCGCATGGAAGACACACCCGTAAGACTGAAAAACCGTGAGAGCGAACGGCCCGCATTGCGAACGGGCGCCTGCAGCGAGGCGATTTTACCGTTAACCTTGTCCAGCGTCATGCTGGCACGGTCGATGGCGGTAATCGGGATTTTAACTGCTGCGGCCATTTTTTGCGTCTTTGCGCCTGCGTTCAGCTATGCGGTTCGCCTGCGCGACCCAGTACAGCAGTTGCTGTCCATTGAGTTTTTCGACCTCGGACAGTGACCAGCCGGAGAAAAAGGCCATCAGGTCTGCTGGAAGAGGTTCCCAGTTCGACGGCCATTCGTAAAAAAACCAGTGAGGTAATCGGCCGCCTGCGCGAACCGGCTGATCGGCATTTTGAGGACAGCCGCCAGAGGCCAACCGCTGACCTCGCCCACCAGGTCAATTTCAGCCTGGAGGAAGTCCGCGACACTGCCGCGCCCTTCCGTGGCCTTGAAGCGCCTGCGTTCGGCCACGACCGGTTCACGCAGGGTCATGTCGGTAAAGGTGGTGTTGACAGCCTCAATGGCGGGGCTGAGCACCAGCACAAGGGAGGGTGGGCAGTCCGGGTCAGCGGCGGGGGCGCGGCGTGCATCGTCTTCGAAGGCGCTGACATATGCGACAGCAGAATCGAGAATGGTGGAGCCAAGCTGGTCGACGGCAGCTTTGGGCCAGCCGGAAATGCGGATGACCATATCGATCTGGCTGTCATACACGCTTTCAAGGCTAGGCTTTTTGCCTATGACCTTGGCGGCCTGCAGACAGTGGAATACGCATGGTTCGCGCAGGCTGATGGTCTTCCACTCCCGGCCATCCCGGGTGGTGATGGGGGTGTCCAGCGTGAACTGGCCTTCGGCAGATCGTTCACCTACTTCGGGTTCGGCCACGGCCGACAGGACGTCGGAATCGCTCAGCGTTGTCACGATGCTGTATCCTCCGTGACCGTATCGCTCTCGACCTTGAGTTCGAACGTGCCTTCCTGGGTGTTGGGGTTGATCCGATCGACCTGCCAGCCATTGACGACAGTGATGATTTTCCCGTTTGCCAGAACGGCAATGACCGTCAGGCCCTTCGCTCCCTGAAAGTCGCTGACCTTCTTGTCGCGCCGGTCACGCAGGCTGGCCTGAATGAAGCCCTCCCCCGGCATGACCTGGAACCCTTCGACCGAGCTTTGGCCTTTGAGGGTTTCGTTGACGTCGCCTGCGGCCTGCCACTGCAGTTCGCCCACCACGCTCCAGGCCTCCCCGTTGATGGTAAGGGAGGCCGCACCTGCGAGAGGACCACGATATGATGACATGTGTTATCCTCCGTCAGGATTTGGTGAACAGGACGTTGCCCGCGATCACCCAGAGCTGGTTGGCGAAGTCGTAGGGCAGCAGCAGCTTGACGACGCCGTTCCCGGCGTTTTCAGCCACGATGCTGGCCGCGAACGTGTCGGGGTTCTGGACCCAGAGCTGCGTTGCCTGCCAGCGGTACCGTGCCACGGCCGACTTGCCGACCAGCTGGGCTGTGGTGGCCTGCGCCCCCGCGGGGATCCGGCTTCCATCCGCCACCAGAATGGTGCGCGGATACTGCGATGCCAGATAGGTCACCATGTCCTGCATGCAGACTTCGGCCGTCAGCAGGGTTTCGATGTCCAGATAGCTGTCATCAGCCACACCTGCGGTGTTGGTCTGGTAGGTGGTGACCAGACGTTCGGTCAGTACCGTATCGCTGTCATCCACCGTAAAGGTGGACAGCCCGTCATGCAGGAAACTGTTGCGTTCATCGAACTCGAAGCGGCCTGCATCGGTCGGGGGCAGAACGGTCAGCGCCAGGCCGCGCACCGGCAGGGCGGGGTTGGTGCGCATGGACACGGCCGTAACCGCGACCAGCTGCGCCGCCCATGTCATGGGTGAGGACGGACTGTCGGAAATGGGCATGACAGTGCCATGAGGGTCATTCTGCGCCAGACCGAAGGTTGTCGCAGCCCCATAGGTGCCACGGAATGCCGTGATATGGTGCCCGTAACGCTGGATCATGGGCGACCAGTTGCCGATCGTGTTGTCGAACAGGTTCTTGAACGCGGTCAGGCTGGCGGTATCTGTGTATGGGTGTGCATGCAGGTCGTACACACGGCTGCCCAGATTGGCCAAGTCAGTTGGCAGGGACGTGGGGTTCTGCGTGCCGCCGGTCATCTGGGCGATGGCAACGGTGAGGCCGCTGGGCACTGCCTGCCCCCCTGCGGTGCCCAGAAGAGCAACACCAAGCGCGATATCGTTCCCGGCAAGCCCCTTGTTGAGGGCGGTAACGGTTACTACCCCCGCCGCAGCGGTGACAGAGGCGAGCAGCATGCTCTGGTTCTTGGCGGCCAGAACCACATTGGCTGCCACCACAGCAGCTGTATCACCGACCGAAACGGCGACGGGAACAAGCTGATCCCCAACGTAAAGGGGAAGTGTGCCCGCGGCCGTGGCTGTGCCGGTCAGGGTAAACGTGCCGGATGCGGCCTCGGCCGCGGCATCATCGGCCAAGGGGAGTACCCAGACCTCCCCTGTGCTGTCGATGGTGCGATAATCCTGCACCATACGCGCGCACTGAGAGCCAGCGCCGTATTTGGCGATGGCGTCGCTCACGCCACCCGAGATTGTGGCGACCCCGGCGGACGCAGTGCCTGTGGCAAGCATCTGCCCGACAATGAGAATGCGCCGTGCCGCGCTGGCGGTATTGGCGGCGCTGTTGTCGAGATTGAGGTAGAAGCCGGGGACCCGGTTACTGTCGGAATAGCCCGGAACGGTAATGCTGCCGCTCATGCGCTTTTTCCTTCCGGTTCAGGGAGTTTTTCAGACACGGATGCCTGGGGCTGTGCCTGGGCAGTGCTGGTGGAAGGGCTGGCGACAAGAACATCGCCACGGGATACGGCGCGCAGCCAGAATGCGGTCTCGGGAACGTTCGCCCCGGCCGCATCGAGCAGGCGCAGCGTTCCCGGCCACCGGACTGAACGGCCCTGAGCAGGTTTGACAAACATGTGATTATTCCTGGGGAAGATCGGCTACGAACCCGGCCGCGATCGTGCCGGTAAGATCGCCTGTGATCTGGGTGAACGGCACGCCGGAAACTGGATATTCCTGCGTGTATTCCATGGCGAAGGTCAGCCTTACCGCGCCCAGATACTCGGCACTGTCCGCAGTCATCTGCTGTTCGGTGTCGATGCTGGAAACCTGCTGCACCATGGACATGATATCCGCACTGCACATGACGGACATTTCGATCTGCTCCGCTATGCGGTCGAGCACACCCTGCACCATGGCCGGGTTGCCGCCACACACCTTGGCCGTGACTTCCAGCAGGGCAGTGCGCGTGTAATCCGGTGTCCCGCGACTGTTGCTTTCGGCCTGTTCGGATGGAACAGTGACAAAAATCGCCGGGAGTTTTTCAGATGGGAGCGGATAGGCGGCGACAGTAAAAACACTGTCGCGGGCGTCAGTAGTCTGCTGGAGCAGACCAGCCACTTTGTCGCGCAGTTGAGACCGGTAGAGGCTCATTGATCTGATCGGCCTTGTTCAGCAGACAATCCGCGGCACCATGGCTGTCGGGCATGACTTCGCGCACGATCCAGCGGGACTGACGGATAATGAAAATGTCGCCCTGGGCGGGTGGCGCAGGGAATTGCGAAAGCTGGACGCCAAGGCGCGCATCCGCGCTGACGACATGGGCGGGGTCGATGCCATTCACGATTTCGATGTCCATGGCTTTCCAGCCATTATCGAAAATGCCGGTCAGCGTGATGGCTGCAGCGGTACCCCCCTGCAGCCATTGCACGCTTTCTCCGAAGACGGTCTGGCACGGCCCCAGGACCAGACGGTCCCAGTCCACGGGGCCGGTCATGGTCAGGACGGGGTGGCGGGCGGTGCCGTCATATCGGGCGCCGGACGCATGGTGGACAGCGACGCCGTGTCCGGGTTGCCTTTTTCGCCCGGCGATGCCGCGCGGGCAATGCCGCGCTTGATCCAGAAGGCGGCAAGAGGGGCAGACACCTTGAGCAACGTCCCGACCGGATGAGGGAGACGCCCGATCTGTTCGTAGATCGGGCGCATGGTAATGACGCTTGTGTTGTCTTCAGCCATGGATCAGGTCCCCGTCGGTCCGGGGACACCGGCCCCGGCCGCCATGACGGTTGCAGAGAAAGAAGCATTGACCCGCGACGGAATCACGATCGGTGCCGATTGCGTCAGCAGGTTGATCATGGCCGGATTTTCCGAATACCAGAGCTTGGGCGCGTAGGCCAAAGCACCATAGCCGAAAGCGGGGTCGAGAATGAGACCGAAGCCGCGCACACCCTCCATGTCCGGACCGGTCATGACGACAGTGCCGTCGGGGATCATGGGCTCTTCCGTGTCCGTGTCCGGGTCGACATACCAGTCGTTATACAGCCACAGACGAAACTGCCCCCACGTGCCCATGAAGATCGCACCGCGATCCATCTTGCCACCCAGCTGCACATCGGATCCGCCGACCTTGCCCGGCCAGATGATGGCATTGAGCACCTTGATATCGCTTTTGAAGGCGTTCCAGGGGGAGTTGGTGAAGATGATATCCAGCGGAGCCGCACCGGACTTCTGCACGACCAGCGCCGCCCATTCAGTCAGGTAATCGGACGGATAGACACCGGTCTGCCCCCACTGCGCAGCGCCTGCCAGGGCGACGGTCAATGCCGGGTCACGCCGGAAATCGACAACGGTCGTGGGATAGCCCTCACCTTTGATGGTGACGCTACCGGTCACCAGAGCGGACGCGGCCATCCATTCCAGCCGACGGTTGATCATGTCGACCTGATCGGCCATTTCCCATGCGAGATTGGCCTCCAGCCGCTCAGCCGGGCTCATGCCTCCCATCAGCCGTTCGCCGATGTTACGCCGGACCGGCTTGAGCAGATCGGGATTGCGCAGGTCCTTGATGTAGGCCGGCTTGAACAGGCTGGTTTCCCACATGCGGCTTTCCACCAGCTTGCCTTCAACAAGGGGCGAGCAGAATGGCGCCATGCGGCGCTTGCCGACATCGACATCGATCGCGACCTCGACAGCATCGGATTCCACGATATTGGGGAAAAAATTGTCGAGCAGGAATGTTTGCGCGAGCTTGAGGTTGCGTACGAAATACACCAGTTCGGCGGTATCATACGCACCAAGCATCGGCAGGAGTGCCTGGGTCACTCCCGCATTGCCGGTCAGGGTTCCGGACATTCAAAAATCCTCTGGAAAGCCGCCGTCAGACGATGGCGTTGGAAAGGCCGGTTTTCACAAAAATGGAGAACTGGCGGAGTGCCTGGGTCAGGTCGGCCAGCGTCCAGCTGGCATCGAACGTCATGTAGTTCGAATTGAACTCGCCCATTTCGTAGATCGCCCCCTGGGTTGCGGCGGCGGATGCATCCACCGCGTCGACCACGATGCCGCATGGCACCTGCGACCCGTCGGTGGCGGTTTTGACAGAAGGGATATAATCCGACGAGGCCGTGACCCTGCCGACCACCTGCCCGCGCACCAGTGTGGTGCCGGACGCAAAGGTGACAGTCGAAGTCACGAGCTTGAGGTTGCCCGCAATCAGCTGATCGGGGACAAAGACCGCCTGCTGGGAGGTCGGATAAACACCATAGCTCATGCTGGCACCTTAGCGTTTGGAGTTGGCGAGGCGGGCCAAGCGGGCGCCAGGCCGGTTTTCGGGCTCACCGGAAGGCTGGGAAAGCGCGCCGCGTCCTTCGTGCCCCATGCGTGTACGCAGGCCCGTATATCCGGCATCGGTCTGGCTGGGCTGCCCGGCATCGGCGGCAGGGGCGGTGGCGCGTAGCACACGGACGGCCTGGCTGCGCGGCAGGCTGGTGCCGAACGCCAGTTCGGCTGCTGCTGCGGGGTTACGACCGGCTGCAGCGGAGCGGAAAATAGTCGCGCAACGGCCACGCTCACGCATGCGGATGGCACGGGCCTTGGGATCGGCCTCGTCATCCTCATCGTCGTCGTCCGTGCCTTCGGCGTTTTTGTCGTCGCCGGTATTGTCCTCGGTGCTATCGCCTTCGGCGCTTTTCCCTTTTTTGCCCTTCTTGCCGCGCCTTGCGTCGTCTTCGGGATTTTCTCCCCCTCCGCCGCCGTCGCCTTCGCCCGAGGGGCTGCCATTGTTTTCGTTGTCTTCGGTCGTATCGTCAGTCGCGGCCCGTACGCCACCGGCAAGGTGCGCAAAGGGGCTGATGGCGCGTTTGGCCATGGTTCTCGCTCCAGTTGTGTTGAAAGTTCAGAGATGCGCCAACAGGTCTCGGAAGGCGTCATCACGGGGCATGACGGCATCGGCCAAGCCAGCCTCGACCGCGCCTTCACCCCGAAACACGGCGGCCTGCATGCCTTTGACGGCATCGGGGGTCAGCCCCCTGTTACGCGCTACCGTGTCGAAAAAAAGCTGCCCGAGGCTGTCGATGTCCGCCTGGATCAGGGTCGTGGCCTGTTCCGTCAGCGGTGTGGTCGGGTAGCCGTCGGTCTTGTGTTCACCGGTCTGGAAGGTCGTAACCTTGATCCCGGCATCGGCCAGCATGCCGGTGATGTCAGCATGCAGCCAGACGACGCCAATCGATCCGACCTCCCCCGTGCGGGGTAGCACGATGCTCTGGGCCGAGCAGGCCAGCGCATAGGCAGCGGAGCAGGCCATTTCATCCACGATGGCCACGACGGGCTTCTGCGCGTGGGCAGCGCGGATACGGTCGGCAGTATCGAAACACCCCGCGACGGTGCCGCCCGGACTGTTGATATGCAGGACGATGGCCCGCACCGTTTCGTCCGCCACGGCCATCTCGATGGCGGCGGTGATGTCGTCATAAAATGTGGCCGTCTGCCACCACCAGCCATCGGACGAACCCGGCAGGAGGATTCCCGAAATGGTGATGACGGCAACACCACTGACATTTGACGTGATGGCTTCTGCCCCCCAGCGTTCATCCTGGGTGGCGGGCCCGAATATCATCATGTCATCCGCCTGTGCGGCCAGAAGCCGCTGCACGATCGCCTGCCTGTTGCGGCTAAGGGCGACCGGCGCGTCCAGCAGGCGCGATATCAGAGCGTATTGCTTCATGCATCCTCTCTGGGCGGCATGTTGCCGCCCTGGTTGCGATTGCCGATCCATTCCGGCGGCGGCAGGCCACGGTCGCGGAAAGCACCGAGTTCGACCTCGCGCTGGTCGAGCGTTTCTTCCCAGTCCCGGCCCTCGCTTTCGGCGCATTCGTCTTCCAGGGTGGACAGGCCGCCCTGCATGCCGAGTATCGCCCCCTCGCGTTCAGCCACGGGATCGATCCAGCCACGGCCGGGGCCGAGCCAGCGACAGCGTGCATAGGCGTGGCGGGCTTCGAGGAACCTGGGGGCGTTGCGCGGCAGGGGCAGCTTTTCCGCTTCCATGATCTCTTCCAGCAGGGCGATCCGGATGGGGGATGCGAACCCGATGGAAAAATCTTCACGCCGCCGTTTCATGGTCTTCCATGCTTCGAGCAGGGCCCCGCGGGCAGACGAATAGTTGACATCTGACCAGTCGTTGCTGACCTGCATGGGCGCCATGCCAGCACCACTGGCGACGTTGTTCAGCACGGCGCGTTCGAATTCCCGGAAGTTGCCCGCCGGGCGCGCGGCCGACACCGTGTTGATTTTCTCGCCTGGGAAGAGGATGGGCATCCGCGCGCCATTGAGCGAGATATTGCGACTTTCATGGAACTGGGTTCGCATGTCCTGGTAGACACCCAGGCTGTCGTCTCCGCCCTCGATCGCTTCCTCGGTAATGCCGTGGTCGTATGGGCTTTCGACATAGGCCGCGAAAATGGCGTTGATGATGGCCGCATCCAGTTCCGACCCATCATATTTGATGAGCATTTTCAGACGCTGAAGCACCGGTGTGAGCATGCCGGTGCCACCCACATGCTGGCCACCCCGATGATGCTCGAAGAAATGCACAACCTGCGGTCGGCCCCACGATGTTTCGCGCTCAATGCGGTCCCAAATGACGGTATCGCCCATACTGTACCAATCCGCCTGATGGGCGCGGCGGATATGATAGGCAATGGGAATACCGGAATCCGTGATTTCCACACCGTTCCGCAGGTTCTTGAGGTCGTACTGGTTTTGCGGGTTGCTCAACCGGTCCGGGTCGATGATCTGAACGGCAGTTGCGTAACGCGCCCGCCCCATGCCGATATTGTCCTCAAGCCACGGCAGGTAGGCCAGAGCATCGCCATCGACAATGAGATGCCGAAAGCCGAGGTGCATCTGCTGCGAGAAGGTGAGCATGCGCTCGGCATCGTTGTAGCGCCCCGGATCATCCGCCCAGGAACGCCACCAGCTGTCGATTGCCCGGGCAAATTCATGTGCCCACTGGGCATCGAACGCGGAATTGCCGCTCAGATGCGCCAGGTATCGGTAGTCCGGCTTGCTGACCGGGCGCAGCATCACGCCAACGGCATTGTCCAGAACACGGGTGACAGCACCAGCGGCCCACCCGTCATTGCGCACAAGGTCCCGCACCCGGCTGACAATGCGGTTGCGGTACGGGCTGCGTTCCGTATCGGCCGAGAACAGAGGGGGCATCCACCCCTGCATGCGCTGACCGGAGATATCGGCCGCATCATAAGCCTGCCCGGGCCATCCGGTCAGGGCATTGGGTTCGCGCCGTGGCGGGCGTGGGCCCGCGGGAACACCCCCGAGCATACGCACCAGAGAATCACGCACTCCCATCAGAACACCGGCCGGAGCGCACGACGACGCGTCCCAGGCACACCAAGCTGCCGCTGGAGCGTGCGGATCATGGCAGAAAGGTCAGCCACATTGGCCTGCCGGTAAGTGACTGTTTTGCTGCCATCGCCCTGGGCATAGGTGACAGAGGCAACGCTCTGGCCGGACTGCAGGCCGATCAGCGCCATCTGGCAGTTGGTCAGCGCGGCCTGAAGCTGATCGGTGCTCAACCCGGCAAGCAGGCTGCTGGCAGGGTTGAAGCGGGCCTGCGGCAGACCGAAGCCAGGATATCCGTTACGCATCACAATGTCCGATCAGGCCAGTCTGGCCGTACGCCGGTTCAGACGAGCAGTGCGCTTGCGCTCCGCTTCGACCGTTTCGGTCTCATCTGCCGGGTTGGAAAGACCGTCCCCCGTGTTTTCGGGTGGCGGTGGTGGCGGGTAGGATGCGACTTCCTTTTCCATCGCATCCGCCCTGCGGTTGAGCGACAGGCCTCGGTAGATCAGCCCGCACAGAGCCGCGTAGCTGTAGACCGCAAGATCAAGGGCCTCATTCCGGCGGCCTGGCAGCACTTCCCAGACCCTGACGATGCTGCCCCGAATGCTGCGCTTGACTGATCGTTCGGCCAGCAGCTGGGCGAAGTAGTTGACATCGCGATCGGACGGGAAATGCATGTAGCCGGGAGAGGCCTCTCCCGGGTCAGGCTGCTTGAGGTGCAGCCGGGCGCGGATCACATCCTTGGCCGCGTTCACGCCGATAATGACTGGCCGGAACGACGCCTTGTTGCGGGCACTGGGCCGCTTGTTCGGCCATACGGGCGAGCGTGCCCCACCCCGAGCCGATTCACCCTTGATGGCCCATATGCGCCGCCCCAGGCGGGATCGGCAGAATTCATAGACCTGCTGGGTGTGATGGCCGCCGGAATCGATACATGCGGCCATCAGGGTGAACGGGCGGCCATCGGCCCGGAACCATGTGCGCTGCAGGGCCGCGTCCACTCGGTCCCATGTCTGGGGCATTTCCGGATCGCCCTCGATGACCAGATACGCGATCGACCAGCGTTCCTCGTTCCGGCCCCAGCCGACGATCTCGATTTCTATCCGGTCATCCTGCGTGTCCGCGCCTGCAGTCAGCATGACGACGCCGTAAGGAACCTCGCCCTCCCAGTTCTCGACCCGGGCGGCAAGGCTCAGCTCGTTCAGCGCACCGTCGCCCTTGTCCTCGAAAGGCAGCCCTAGCGTTGTATTGATGAAGGTCTGGCGGCGCAGAGGATCCTTGTGAACCTCCAGCCATTCCTCGACCAGTTTCGCCCATGTGGCATTGGGAGAGAGAGAATAGATGGAGCAGATGTGAAAGGACGCATGCCCTTTGAACGGCCTGGAGGCAATCCACTCTCCCGCCGCCAGCATGTCGGGCTTGTCAGCATCAGTAATAATGCAGCCGTTATGGCGGCAGACATAATAGGCGGTCTCCGGTAGGGGCTTCCCGTTTTCGTCCTTGTCCCATTTTATGCCGTATGGGGTTTCCCGCTCTCCCCATTCCAGCACCTGTTTTTCGCCGCAATGAGGGCATGGCACATGGAACTGGCGGCCATCGCCCTCATCATACAGTTTCTCAATGCGGCTGATCCCGGCAACCGTCGGGGTCGACCCGGCGATGATCTTGCGGTTCCAGTATGACTCGGCCCGCTTGGTGCCGAGCGATATCTGGTCACCTTCCGCACCGGCGCCACCGACAGGATAACCGTCGACCTCATCAAAAATCACGACGCGGACCGTGATGCGTCGGAAACCGCCCGGACTGTTGGCCCCTACCAGTTTGAGCGATGCCCCGTTGCGCATGGTCTTGCTGAGCAACGTATTCTCGCCGCTCTTTCCCTTGCTGTCCGGCGCAATCGCAGCCAGGACGGGTGTATCGCGCAGCATCGGCGCAATTTCGTCCTTGCTGTAATCCTCAGCATCTGTCTCGCGCGGCTGGACAACCAGAACAGGAGACGGATCTCGTTCAAGGTAGTAGCCAATGGCGTGGTCGATGATCTTGGTGTAGCCAACACGGGCCGACTTCATGACCGAGATTTTCTCGACGGCCGGATCTGTAACCGCATCCATGATGCCGGTCTGGTAGGCATAAGCTTCAAACCGACCGGTCTGCGCACTGGTCTCTTTCGAGAGCACCGCATAGAGCGCGGCCCATTGGCTCAAGGTCAGTTTGGGAGGCGGCTTCAGGTTCTCCCTGCGCGCCTGGTCCAGCCTTATGATGAAAAATTCATACCCGGCCCTGTAAGCGGCTTGCGGCGTCTTCTCCATCCAGTGTGAGCTTTTCCAACGCGCGCGCAATCAACGTCTCAAGACGTTCACGCAGTTCAGCGGCCCCCTTGCAACGGGCCAATGTCGGAGCATGTTCGGCAGGAATAGCCAGCAGGCTGGAACGGACACGGGCATATTCATCGCCAACGGCACGGGCAATCAGTTCGACCTCGACCACCCTGGCTGCCTTCTGATCATATTCGAGCCTGGCCGTCTGAGCCTTATAAACCTCGCGAAGCCGAGCAGCTTCGGCGCGTGACATCGCTTCGAGGGGGATGTGTTCCCCGGGAGCATATGCCGCCTGCTCTCCTACCGGCGGTGCCGAACTGCCACCACGTGCTGCCTTGGCTGCCACCGGTTGCAGGTCTGGTTGCATCTCCTGGCGGAGTGCCAACCATTCGTCAAACGACGCAAGGTCGACTTTCCCGCCGTCTGCCTTGATCTTGCCTGTTGCTATGTTTTTCTGAATTGCAGCCCGGCTGAGGCCTGCACGACGGGCCGCTTCGCTCTGGCTGATCGTCGTCACTACATCACCTGCAACTGCAACCCGAAAAATTCGCCATAGCTAGGGATCAACCGAGCTCGCGCAATACCCGCGTTGAAAAAACGGCAGGAAGGACCCAAAACACCCCCCCCCACCCCCTCGGGTCCAAGCGTCACCGAGCTGTTCGGATTGCCTTCTGGATGGCTGCCGCTATGGATGCGGGGCCATCTGCTGCAACCACACGCCTGGCTTTCTCCACGAAGCCCAAGCGTTTCGTGACGTCTGTATTGGCCTTCCAGACATACAACAGCTTCAAGGGCGTCTTCTTCTCGTGCGCCTTCTGCAAGGCACCCTTGCTACCCCGGCGCCCATCTCGTCGTGTGCCCCTCGCTGGCCGTTGCCATATCCCGGCAATACCTTTGACTGTTCCGGCAAAGACGTCAGGTCGGGCAAGAAGTCTGGCAAGCATTCCTTTGGGTATCTGGCCATACTGATCGACAGGGCCATCGACCGGAACCAGAAGCCTACCGCCATTCCCGCTCGTTGCATGTTCGCCCCCATCTTCATAGGGCAACAGATAGCGCTCTTGAGCCGGTCGCAATGACACTACAGCAAAAAGGTCGGACTTACTGGCTCGCTTCTCTACCTGGGTAGCACGCTGCGTGAATGGCCGGGGATTGGCGAAAAGATCGACCATCCCCTGATTTTCAGAGCGCATAACCTTGAACGCCAGATCATTCACAGCCGTTGCCAGCGCAAAAGGTATCTGACGTGACATGTCAGAAAGCTGCTTCTGCACGGCCTTGCTGTCGATCTTGATGCTGAGGTCAGCCATCACGTGCGGCATTCGCCTTGGCAGCACATTCCGCAGCACGTTCAGCAGCCCAGATACGGATGCCAGGCCTGCTATCCTTTTTTGCCAGGGTCTCATAGTGGAACGCTGCCCGGCCCCACACCGTGAGGTCGCTGGCACTACCAGGGGAATGCCGTCGCCCCTCCCACTTCGACTTACGGACTGGCTTCTGATGACGTGTCATGTGCGCCTCCTTATGCTTTGGCAAGATCGAGCGGCAGCATCTGCCACTGCTGGTCGGGCGTCTGTCGGGTATGCAACCGCAGATAGGATTTGGTGTGATCGGTGCGGATGCTGTCGGCAATCGCGTCCATTGCGCGCTTCCACTCCGGATCCGGGACATTCAACCGCCGCAGCGCGAGGATCTTGCTCGCCTGCAGTTTCCCTTCCTTGCCAACGTCGAAGGCATCCATCACCACCACGCGCAAATTGGCGTTGGCCCCCTCGGTCCACCGTTCGAACAGAATATCCAGCAGATTTTTCGCCACCTGCAATTCCGGACCGAACGAAATGCTGTCACCCATGGCGACGGTCGCCCGCAGGCAGCCGTCATAGGTGCTCAGCGTGACGTTGCCTTTTTCACCGCCCACGGTAGCGCCATGCTTTTCGTGCAGGATGGCCTGCAACGCCGACACCTCGCCAAACCCTTCGCGCTTGAAGGCCGCCAGGGCCTCCGAAAGCTGGGCGCCTCTTTCATGCAGGCGACGGACCAGCTCATCTTCCAGAAGGTGTTCGGGCTTTACGGACTCAACAGGAACAAGGCGTCCCTTTGCGTCCTTCATATACCCTTCCGGCACGGGATTGGTTTCGTTCGTCATGGTGGCGTCAATCCAGATAGTTGGCAGAGCCATCGCCCTCACGGACGTGGCTGTATCGTGTCGTCGTCGCGAGCGATGCGTGCCCAAGCGTGGCCTGAACCACATGCACGGGCGCATTGTTGTCCAGCGCGTGCGATGCGTGGGCGTGCCGGAGCCAATGTGCGGAAACCGCCCCTGACAACCCGACACGCCGCGCCGCCCGCTTGACGATACGGTGAGCCGCATCATGCGAAAGCGGGCGGCCATCGTGGCCGGGAACGACGGGGGCGTCTGCCCCGCTATCAACCCGCAGCGCCACGAGCTGCTTGAACAGTTTGGCGGGCACCTGAACAGGCCGCGTCTTGTTACCCTTGCCGAACACGGACGCTACGCCGCCCTGCTGGCGACGCGTGATGTCCCGCCAGCGGAGCGCGCAGGCCTCTGAAATTCGCAGCCCCATGCGGTACAGCACGTCAAGAAGCGCTCTCTTGCGCGGCTCGTTCTCGCCATCGATCATGGCAAGAACCTGCTCGCGCGAGAGAATGCGCTCGTTCAGCATGTCGCGGCCACGCTCCAGGCGAAAGGCTGCCCCGGCATTCTGCGCCAAAGCCCCCGTCCCCGCGGCGTAAGCCAGAAGAGACTTTGCAGCGGACAGCTTCCGCCGCCGTGTGGCATCAGATGCGCCCGCCAGGCTATCAAACCATGCCTGCAGGTCAGCCAGACCGATCTCGACCAGCGGCCTGCCGACATATGCCAGCAGGTCCCGCACGTCCCGTTCATACGCGCGGCGCGTGTTCTCGCTGCGATTGTGCAGCCACGTCCGCAGGAGCAGGTCATCAGCCGTAACAGGTGCGGGCTTTTTGCCCTCTGGCGCGGGCGATCTTGCACGATCTCCGCTAACCATTTGAATTTCCTACATTACTTTGCCATTTCGCCCGGTCAAAATCCGCGTGATAACTGCACTTATCTTGCGGGTTTACAGGGGTGCCTACGGGTTATCTTGCGGCACGGCCCTTTGGGCCTGCGTGATAACTCCGGGTTATCATCGCAGATTATTCGGACGGAACACCGCCGACTTTTCGCCCGTTGCTGCCCCATCTGGGGCCACGCCAGGTGGAGCGCACCACGCCCGCAGGCAACTGTTCCATGGCTTGGCTCGCTCCCTCGCGCCGGGCCGAGGCCTCGACACGTGCGACAGCATCCTCTGCGACACGAAACGCCCCGCCAGCCATGGGCCGCAGGGTGTCACGCGCCACGCGGGCACAATGTGCAGCCCGCGCGATGGTATTGCGTAAAAGAGGAAGCTGTTCTTCCAGATCGACATCGGAGCGATGCCGGGGGAAACGTGAGTGGATCAGTCGGACCACCAAACAGTCCGCCTGGCCTGCAACCAGAATAAGAACAGGTTTTTGCCCGTGAAGCGCAATGGACCCACGGCAGAATTCCTGCCCTTCGCCCATGCCGATTCCGTTTATGTGAATGGATACAAAAAAAGCCGTGGCCCGATCCGGGCACACGACTTCGAAGATTTTACAAGTCTACAGAGATTTTCTGTAACAGGTCAAGAACAGAATCTGTGGGCGCGCGACTACGCCCTAGGTGTTTGGTCCCGGGGTTTGATGGTGCAATCTTTTCACAGGAATGGAAGGATGCACTATGGGCCAGGTTCACCACGGGAGCGCCACAACGACAGCGGCGGTCCGTCGAGCGATACAGCATAGTCAAGAGAGCCTGAGGGTTCTGGCGGCAGCACTACATTGACATCATTTTTTCATATCTTACGTCAAGCCGCTGACGTTCTGAAATGAAAATTTCAGGTATACATTTTCTGTTGCGTTTTTTTTGTCGCGGGAGCCGGTTGGTTAACCCGGCGCCCTGTCCAGTTTTTTAATTTTAAGGCCGGTTCTTCAATATAATGCCAACTCAGACAACTGACACCCAGGATCATAACGCCACTTACCGCCATCAAACCGACGGGATCGGCGCTTATATTAAAATAGGACTTTAACATATGATATGAGAATTGCTGAATCGGGAAAGCATACACGTAGATGCCATAGGAATAGTCTCCAATTTTATTGAACACTGATCTTAAAATGTTGCCCCTGAAAGAAACGTAATAGAAGACATAAGCCGTGCAAATGACCTGCGCAAGAAGGTTAATCGGCCTAATGACGGCAAAAACAGCGACCGCAAGAGACAATATAAACCACGACTTCTTCAGATGAATTTTACGAAGAGCAAAAAACATTCCAGACAAAAAATATAGTAATGGGTAAACGGCCTGATGGGATGACGGCTCGACAATTTTGTAGAGAATGGAATTGTAAAAACAATCAGCGCCAAGAAATGAAAGGACGATCAGAAGAAGCGAGAAGCTTTTATTTTCGAGTATGGAAAGGACACCAAGGACAGAGACAAAAATATACATCCTCACTTCCAGGGGTAGCGTCCAAAGAGGGCCATTGATAACATCAAATCTATTCAGATAAAACCCATTGCGTATCGCTGAATAGTTAATGTTCAAAAGGGTTCCGTTGCCGATGATATAGTGCCAGACATCAGGATGAGCCAAAAAATCAGAAAACCTGTCCCCCACTGGAGTGGCCACATAAGCCAGCAAAACGCCCAGTACCACCGCCATCCACAGAGCCGGGGCAATACGTAAAAACCGATTCCAGAAAAAATGTTTGAGCGAATCAAGCCGAAGATAGCTTAAAGTAATAAGATATCCAGATATCGTAAAAAATCCAAATACGCCAAGAGAGCCGTACGATCCGACATTGTATCCACGACCAACAATAGGTTCGGGTTGATAGCAAATCGCGAAGCTGTGCGATACCCACACCATGAGCGCACAGACAAGGCGTAAGAATTGCAGATTATTATCTCGTGAAATATTGAGTTTAATTTTTATCTCTTCTTCTCTCATCATACCACCCATGCTGCCTTGAATATAAAACGAAATCCACTCATCACGGTCTATCCCAATCGAAACCCGCTAACCATCGGCGAAGATGACGCGACTGCCAGAATCGTCGAAAGTAAAAGGAATACGGCGCAAGGGGGTCAAGGCGCACTCAATGGCGATATGGGCTGCTGCCGGTGCGTAGAAGATAAGGAAACCCCCGCCTCCAGCGCCCAGAACCTTGCCGTCGGATGCCCCCGCAGCCATGGCCGCGTCTTAAGCCGTGTCGATATCGCCGTTGCTGACATTCCGCGCCATCGACCGCGAGAAATGCAGATGCTTCTCCTTCCTCAACATCGCACCAAACACACAAAATTCAGGATAGGCCGGTACGCTCTCATCGGCTCCTTGCTCTACAACGGTGCGCGCCCAGACGTGTTTCTGCCCATGCCTCTTTGGCAAAAGGCATGGGCAGTACTGATTGTCCGTCATCAGAACATTTGGCACAACAGGCGGCGTAAATTAACGGAGAGCGGGCCTCGTCAGGGGGCTGATTTTAGGCCCTGTTGACAAAAGATGGCAACCATAACTTGACGGCGGCGAGGTTGAGGAAGGGGAGGAAAGATTTCCTCGTCTTGTCGTAACGGGTTGCGATACGTCGGAACTGCTTGAGTCTGTTGAACATCCTCTCGATCCGATTACGATCGCGGTATCGACGGAAATCACAGGGGATGTGCTGTGTGCGGTTCGAACGTGGCGGAATGACGGGCAATACCCCGTGGAAAAACAGGCCTTCCCGGATGCTGTCGCTGTCATATCCCTTGTCGGCCAGAAGCCCCTGCGGGATTGCGACCGGCAACGCCATCAAGGCATCTGCCTCGGTGTAATCGGAGACTTCGCCGCCGGTCAGCTCAAAGCCGAGAGGGCGTCCCTGACCATCGGCACGGGCGTGGATCTTGCTCGTAAAGCCGCCGCGACTTCGACCAAAACCCTCCTTATGCGTCCCCCTTTTGCGCCAGCGGCCTTGCTGTGCCCCCGGACCACCGTGCTGTCGATCATATGCTGCCAGTCATCGGTCAGACCGAGCTCGGCCAGCGTTTCCAGCAACGCGTCCCAGACGCCCTGCTCTGCCTACCGGCGGAACCGAACATAGACCGAGTTCCATTTCTCGTAGCGTTCATGCATGTCCCGCCATGGGCAGCCCACGCGCAACACATACAACATACCGTTGAGAAACAGACGGTTATCTCCCGCAGGACGCGACCAGCGGCCACGCTCAGGCGGCAACAGACCGCCGATGATCGTCCATTCCTTGTCCGTCAGATCCCCGCGCATCCACCAATCTCCGCAAAGACCAGCTTTGAATCACAGACACCACAAACCAATAAGATGTTTTGTCAACAGAACCTAGGAACTGACGACCAATCCTGCATAAGACCCTGCGGCATTTTGTCGTAAACCTCGGTCAGTTGCTCAAGTACCATCTCGACCGCGCCAGCCAGCCGCTCACGTGACTTTCCGGTATGGGCAGACACCGCACTGATACTCATTCCATCAATCATCAGACGTATCAAAAGTATTTCTGCTGCTACACCAAGACACCCTCTGACATGCCGACATCTGTCCGCAGCGCCAATGCGTGAAAGAAGCGCATATTCTACATCAGCCCGTCCACATTGACGCGATGCTTCCGGATCTGCGCCGCCAAGCACCCCGGTTTCGTAATCTCTCGCCCAACGTTCAGCAGCAGTCACATGCGCATCTGTCAGGGTGCCCGTGCGGCGCAATGCATAGAGCGCACCAGAAGATCGAGCCCGCGCAACCGAAAATCCATTCACCGGATCATCGATCAAGGATTCAGTTACGTCACCCTTGGCCAGGCGTTCGTCTGTTGGCTTGATGTCTCGCATGTTGCTGCCCCGCGTGTTGTCGTGTACCGTCCCTGTGGGTCACGGGGTTTCTCAAGACGTGACAAACGGCGGCGCAGGGTGCTGGCTTCCAATTCCGCCTCTGCCCGCCGTTTTCTTTCCTGCATCAGCTCATGTTTCAGGCCTGCCATCATGTCGATGGCATTCGACCTGCCCCGCGCCTTCAATCTCAGGTTTCTGAGCAGAAGCGCGAAGCCCATTTATGCCGCTTCCCCTGCTTCGGGCGTGGTCTGATAAAACGCCAGGTATGCATCCCGGCTGGGCGCACATGGGGGCAGGCCGTGTTCTTTCGCCACGTCGGGCCATTCCCGATGAACGGTGGTAAGAGAGCCCTTTTCATCCATCATGCGTGCGAATATTGGCGCTGCACGGGTCCAGGCCTCATGCGCCAGTTTTTCGGCTTCCGTCATTAGCGCAGCCGCAGCACAAACCGATGAACCGGCCGACGTAATGGCCTGGGTCGCGCGGGCGGCCTGGATAGCCCTGGTCACTGGAGCTTTGAAAACACCGAAATGGCGTGGTGTCTGGCCGTTTGCAGCCATTTTTTGCATATGACCCGCTATGGCGGAAACGATCAGTGCCTCATCAGCGCCAGCACGTATCCAGTCGGGCACGGCGTTCAATGCATGGATGGACTGGGCCTTCCCCATCCCCGCGGCATCCAGCGCTGCGCGCGCCACGCTGTTGACCAGTGCCTGATCCGGTTCCGGGGTTCCCGCATTTTGGGTTTCCGGGTTTTCGGTTTGGGCAGAAGAAGAGAAAGAACCAAGATAGGTATTTAGGTTTTGGTTATTATCTTCTCTCTCTTCTTCTGCAAAACCGGAAAACCCGGTCGAGGCGGAAACCGAAACCGAATTTGGTTTTCCGTTTCGGTTTTGGGTTTCTACACGGCCACCCGCCACAGCACCCAGCAAACGCATTTCCCGCTGGCTTTGCCCTGCTGCCTGTTCGCGCAGGCGGCGTTCATAGGCCTGTTCGGATGTTTCGCCCTTGCGCGGCCTGCCACCACGGCCGCCATTGGCCTGTGCCGTGTGCTGTTTGCGGGTCATGCCGGGGGGAAGCGATGCACCTTCCTGCACGCTCTCCCAATATGCCTGGGCTGTTGTTTCCCGCGCCTGCCGCTCTTCACGCCGTATATGCGCGGCGTAAAGCTGCGGGCTGAACAATGCCCCCTCATCATCCCGCGCCATGAACCCCGCCTGGATGATGGCGGGCAACGTGCGGGCCAGAACATCGGTATCAAGCCATGCCTGTTTGGCGATCTGTATGTCTGTCAGGACCATCTGCCCGGCACGGAACACCGTGCCACGCAGTTCTTTCAGCGCATCGCGCAGATTGACCACCACACCGCGCATTTCCGCGGGCATGGAACGCAGCATCTTGAACGGGGTCACTGCGGTAGGGTCAAATTCCGCAACGCTCGGGCGCAGCACACCACTAGCCATTCTGCACATACCCTCCCGTGGCGGGGCTTTTGCGGCGGAACATCGCAACACGCTCCAGTCCCAGAGCATCCAGGCAGGCGTCGCTTACCTCCCGGTTACAGTTTGCCCAATTGGAAACGGTTGACTTGTTCCAGCCGTGCAGACGGGCGAACGCATTGTTGCCGCCCGCCTTTGCAACCTGTGTATTCAGTTCTGAAAACACCTGTTCCAATGTCATAAGGTCTTCAGCCATTGGCAGCGTACCGTCCGGTAAAAACCACTGGCCTGCTGTTCTGCACCTGCACGGAATGGGCATGGGCCAACGCACGCTCAAGCAGCTGCTTGGCGCGTGTCAGCTTGGGCGCGATTTCGTTCGCCTCATCCACATCCACCACGCCGTCTTCCAGAATACGCACGGCCGTGGCTAGAATATCGCCCGATGCCTGGGCATATTCGCTCATGTCCTGCCCAAAATCACCGGGCCCAACATGCAACGGCAGCACCAGAAACCCCAGCGCATGCGCCATGGCGTGCAGAATGAACGGATGTTCCGCGCAGTGGTCGAGATCCAGAGCCACGTCCAGCGGCACCACCACATCGCGCTGGCGGTTGGAATAGTCGGAAAACTGCGTACGCCCGACCCGGCTGACACAAGCAGCAGCATCAATCCCGCCCACATGGGCGACAGCCTGCTTGGTGGCAGTTTTAAGGGCTGGCACGAAAGCCGCCGAAAAGGGGGACGTCATGAGCCTGCTCCCTGCATGGATGCAACACGGGCCGGTATGTTGCCAGACCGGCCCGTGGCCCTCACGATGGGGTTGCTAGACCGAACCATCGTGAGAATTTGAGAATGCTTTATACGATCGTGATCGCCATTATCGCCCTGATCGGGCTTGCGGCTGTTTCGTGGGTTGGAATGATCCTTTACGCCGTGTTTTCCGCCCTTTTCGGGAAAGAAGACACACCCAAGGTCACAGTCACCCGGGAGCCAAAACAGGCTTCCGTCCCGCGCCGACCACGCGTTGACTACGGTAACGGCATGCATCTGGGCCGCTACACGGCTGGCGCATATGACCAGGCACTGACCCCGGCAGTTGGCGGCAGAACCGGCATATTCTGCCGTCTTGCCATAGCCTATGCTGATGCCAGGGATGACATGACCACCCGTGTAATCGACGTAACATCCTTCACGGTCGCCTCTACCCCGGACGGGGAAGTCGTTCCATTGAACCTGGAGGCATTCTGCGAATTGCGGCAGGCCAAGCGTAACTTCCGCGCTGACCGGATTCTGGAATGCGCCATGGCCAACACGGGAGAAGATGTGACAGATCTGATGTCTTCTCTCAGCGCCGCACCACAGACTGTCTCTTTCGACCGTAAAACTGCCATCCTGCGCAATGTCACGCTGCCAGCAGTCGTGCTCGACTACCAGTTCCGCGCCCCCACATTCAAACGGGTCACAATCACGCCAGAGACCGTAGGCTACTCCGAGCAGAGCACTGGGGGGAACCGGGAATGGGCGCTGCTGTTCATTGACGGCGTAGCGGAAGGAAAGACCGAAACCCAGCGGTTCAAGGCCGACCGAATCCAGCAGGCATGGATTGCTGAACATGAAGCCGGCATTGATGACATGACACGGTTTTTCCTTGCAGACGTCATCCCCGCCAAAAATGCCTGATAACACCCGAACCACATCCGGCTGACAGCCGGGCCACCCGGCGGCATGTTTGGGATCATGAGAGACCATCATGCCGCCGCCACATTATTGGATTCCTGCCCGAACAGGTCCGGCCTCAGTTCTTCCGGCCGCTTCCCTGACAGGCGGCTAACCGTATCCAGATGGCGGCGGGGCACGCGTTTCCACTGCGACACAGCCGCCGTGGACAGGCCGCACGCCTCGGAAATGACCTTGTTGGCCTTCCGTCGCATCATGATCTCGTTCAGCACAGGGTCTCTCATACCCAAAGCCTTACCGCTGCTAATGTTTCGACACAAGAGAAATAAGGTTCCCACCTCATGTCCCCGTGTCATGTGATGGCTATGACTGCGAAACCAACCAAGAAATCCCCACCAACCCCCAAGGCAATAGCCATGGGGGGTCGAATAAGAACACAACGGGAACTTTTGGGGTTTACTCAGGCAAAGCTAGCTAGCATGATCGGTGTGTCAGAGAACGCCGTTACCCAATATGAAACTGGGCGTTCCTCTCCTAGGAGGGAGCGTGTAGGCGCGCTTGCAAAGGCTTTGGGAAAATCCATCGGATGGCTACTGACGGGCGACGAGCCCGAGGAAGAGGTGAAGGCGCAGACTGCTGCGGAGCGCGACATTCTGAAAGCCATCCGCGATATCCCGCCAGACCAACAGGACTTCATCCTGAAAATGATTAACGGGCTAAAAAATTAGATTAGCTGCGGTAAGTTTTTCTTGCCTCAAAATATTACCGCTACTAAGGTTCGACCATCACAACCCGTGATGGAGAAACCCCATGGCCTGCGCACCTGCGCCACCTAGGCTCAATACGCCACCAACGCCGGATATATCCGCAAACCGCGGGCGCCCCCGAAAGGGCGAAACCAGCGGGCAAGCGTCCGCAAGGCGTGAAGCGTCCCGCGTCTCAGCGTCACTGATACTGCAGCAAGCAGGAAGCAACACACCGCAGCCGCTGTGCGCTGCCCATATGGTTGCCCGCCAGCACAAGGCAGCAAACCGCCGCAAAATCGACCTGTTCCGTGCCATGGCGGACACGCTGTTCGCCAATGCGGACCAGCAGGAACAGTGGCGCAAGGCGTGTGCCGCCAGCAACAACCCCGACGGTGCCGCCACATGGCAGCGCCTGGCCAACCACACCCGGAACGAGGCCCACGAATACGTGCGGCGGGCCGACCGGCTGCAGGAACTTTCCCGATGAACCAGCAGTTCGAAACCAGCCGTGCCGTGCTGGAACAGATGATCCATGCTCACGCGCCAAGCGACGGCATTGCCATAGCCATGCTGCACCATGTGCGCCAGATGGGCGATGCCCTGGCACAGGAACAGGCCATTACCAACGACCGCCTGTGCGCCCGGCACGCAGCGCACCGGGGCTTCATGAGCCGCTTTATTCTGGGTGAAGCGCGGTATTCGTCATGAACCGCAAGCAGCACGCAATCGCAGCGTTGGACGAACAGCATCGACGGATCAGGGCCGAGATCATGGCTGCATCTCATGATGCCGAGTTTTCTGTCGTGTCCGGTGTCGGAATAACACCAGCAGGGGGGTGGGAATTGGATGTGTTTTCCATGGCGCATGGAACATTTGAGCACAACCTGACCACGACCCAAGGCATCGCATTGACGGCCCTCAAGGAAGCCCAGCCCCACATGCTTACCCGATGGATCTGTGCATTCGCAAACGGCTTGCTTCTTGGAATGGGTTTAGAACCTGCCACCTATCAACCCGCATCAACCGGGAATGTGCCATGCGGACAGACGCAACACTAACCGTGGCCAGTACCGTGAACCAGATCGACATCGAGCAGCTGCTGGGCACATGGGAACACAAACCTACGGGCCAGGCAGATAACCGCCGGAACGTGGATCAGGCTATTGGGCAGCGCATACGCAAGAGACGTCGCGAGCTGGGGTGGAGCATGGGAAAGCTGGGGGAAGCCCTTGGTGTCACCTACCAGCAGATACAGAAATACGAAAGCGGCCGGAACGCTGTAAAGGCCTCAGCCCTTCCCAAACTGGCAAGCGCACTGAACGTGCCGCTGACGTGGTTTTTTGACGTGGCTGACCCATACGCAAAAGGCCGTAAGGGACGAAAAATATGACCACTGAAGATGAATTCGACGGGCAGAACGATCCAGATCGCGCCGTTGGCGGAATCTCGGCAGATCGCCTGCGTAGCATTGTCGAACGTGTAGAGCGGCTGGAAGAAGAGCGTAAAAATCTGTCCAGTGACATCAAGGATATTTTTTCAGAAGCGAAGTCAGCCGGGTTTGATGTGAAAATCATCCGGCAGCTCATCCGCATCCGCAAACAGGATCCGTCAGAAGTAGAAGAGCAGGAAACCCTGCTCAATGTCTACCGCCGCGCGTTGGGTATGTAAAAATGACCGAAGATCAAAAGAAAAAAATGATGGAGCGGCTGAAAAGGCTGCTCGCGCTCAGCCGCAGCGCGAACGAGCATGAGGCCGCGGCTGCGCTGGCAAAAGCCCAGGAGCTGATGCGTGAACTTGCCGTCACGGAAGATGATCTCGACCTTGCGGATTATACCATGGTCGAATGCCTCATCATCGTGACAAAGCCCGGCCACAGGCTGCCTATTTACGGCGGAATGCTTGCCAATGTCGTTGAAAAGGCATTCGGCTGCAAAGCCATTTTCTCCGATACCGCGATTCTGTGGCTGGGCCCGAAATCGAAAGCGGAAATCTCCGCTTATAGTTGGAGCGTTCTGGCCCGGCTTCTCAATACCAAGCGCGCCGAATACATCTTTGCGGCCATATTGCAGGAAGGAAGCCCCGGGCGGCGTGCCGCCAAGGCAGACACATACTGCGAAGGCTGGGTGTATGGTGTCAGCAAAAACATAGTTGAGGAAAAACTGTCTGAAAAGGAAATGCGCTTAACAACGCTTTTCACCAGCCAGAAATTTCCCCGCCTGGGCACCATGCAGCAACGTGGCTCAGGCCTGAGCGCAAGCGATTCCAGTGACGCCTGGCAAGACGGCATCAGAGACGGCCGGAAAACCCGGCTGCATGCTGGCGTCCAGGCCGATCACAAAGAACAGATCCGCGAAACCCGTTATCTGGGAGCAGGATCATGACAAACACAGATCGGATGATGACCCGCAAAGAGGTCGAGCAGATGATCAACATCAAATGCACGACGATCTATCGCTGGATGCAGGAAGGCACCTTCCCGTCGCCGGTCCGCTTCAGTTCGCGCTGTGTGCGCTGGCGCGAAAGCGACGTCCGCAACTGGGTGGATGAACACGCAAAGGCAGTAGCATGACAGACCATAACCCAACTGGCGTATTCGTGCGGCTGCCGCTGAGTGATGAGGCGGCTTACGCAATGCGCAACCACATCATGAGCCAAATCCTAACGACGGATGCTCTGGCGCATACACTTCTCGCCATCGGACAGGCTGTGCAGTGTGTAGTTTTGGAACGATGTGGCTATGCCCGACTTCGAGAGACTACCAACCCCAATACATGGTTGAGTGTAGATAATGATGACGTGCCTTTTTATAAATCCATAGCCTATCGCCTTGAAGAAATGACACCGCTTCATGCGGCTCAAGCCCATATCGCTGTGCGTGAAGCTGAGGTTGTGCGGTTGCGTGAAGCGCTTGACCGAATAAGGCTCATTCCGTTTCCTATGATGGATTTGCCTGCGGCGAAAATGCACGGAATTGCCCACAAAGCCCTGAAAGGCGGTGCGGCATGAGCGAGGAAGCCGATCTGATCGCGTTCCGCAAGCATATGGATTTTTGCTGCCATCTTGTCACCGCGTACATGAGACCCGATGCCAAGGTAACCATTATCGTGCGCGCGCCTGAAGCATTGCCGGAAGAGGCGATGATAACGACCAATGATAATCTGCAAGTAGTGAGCGATGCAATTTCTTGCTTCCTAAAACAACAGAGCTTGAAAAGCGGTGCAGTATGAGCGCAATCAGAACCCGCAAAGCCTGGCGCTGCGCGGTGCGCGGCTATGACCATGAAAGCACGGTCTACGCGCATACGGCAGGGAAGGCCCGGTATTCCACTTACCTGGACGTATCAGATGGCAACGATGATGTTTCCTTTGCCGATATCCAAGTACGCAGGGATAGAGGTGCTGACATCATTCTCCCGGCCCCTCTCAGCGTCGCTGGGACCGTTTCGCAAGATGCATTGAGGGCGCTACTGCATGCATGCGGGGCCACCCGGGAACGACCGGAGAAATGCGGATACCGCTCCCATTTTTATTGCTCGGTCAGCAACCCGCACATGATTGAGCTTGTGGCGGCTGGCCTGATGGAAGGCCCCAAAAAAGGATGGGAAAAGTCAGAGGGATATTTCATCGCCACCAAGCTTGGGCATGAGACGGCATTGTCGCTCTGCCCACTTTATCAGGGCGACGACTTCGCATGGCCAGAGGTGGCGGCATGAACCGCATGCAACCCATGCAATGGGGCCTGGACACGGGCATAAACGTTGTCCTGTTTGCAGGACTGGGCGGTGCGTGCGCGGGGCTTGAGGATGCGGGCCTACCCGTCCATGTGGCCAACAACCATGACCCGGTTGCCCTGGCGGCGCATGCGGCACTGTTCCCGCATACCCGGCACGTCAAGGGTGACATTTTCGACGTGGACCCGATCGAGGCAACGGGTGGCCAGCCGGTCAACCTGCTGTGGGCATCGCCCGACTGCCGGGACCATTCCATCGCCAAGGGCGCAAAGCCCCGGTCTGCCCGCGTGCGCTCCCTGCCATGGCAGGTGTGCCGCTGGGCCGGGAAAACACGCCCGCAGGTAATCATCATGGAAAACGTGCGCGAGATACGCGGCTGGGGGCCGCTGGTCGCCAAGCGTGACCGGGCCACAGGCCGTGTCATCAAGCTGGACGGCACAGTTGCGGCAAAGGGCGAGCATGTGCCGCTTCGGCAGCAGCAGCTCGTGCGCGACAGACAGCGGGCGGGTCGCACCTATCGCGCGTTCATCCGGCATCTGAGCAGCCTTGGCTACCAGATCGAGGCGCGCGACCTGTGTTGCGCGGATTTCGGCATTCCCACAATCCGGCGGCGCTGGTTCGCCGTGGCACGCCGGGACGGCCGGCCGATCCGCTGGCCCGAACAGACGCACACGGCCTGCCCCGCCAAAACATCCACGGCCGACCGCCGCCTGCTGCCCTGGGTGAACACGGCCGCCATTATCGACTGGTCCTTACCCATGCCCTCGATATTCGAGCGCAAACGGCCGCTGGCAGAAAACACAAACCGCCGGATCGCGGTCGGACTGCGCAAGTTCGTTCTGGAAAACCCGCGTCCGTTCATTATTCCCGTTTGCCACAGCCGTAACCTGTGCGCGCAGGACGGAAACGAGCCCTTGCGGACGATCACCACCGAAAAAGGGGGCGGGTTCGCTATCGTGGCGCCGACGCTGCTGCTGGGCGACAGGTGCGTCCAGGCTGCGGCCTGGATGGTGCAGCAGAACTATACCGTGGAACAGGGCGTGATAGGCGCACCGTTGACGCGCCCGGTGTCCACCCTGACCACAAGGGGCACACAGCAGGCGGTAGCAGCCGCCTACATGGTGAAACTGCGCGGCACAGGAACCGCTGGGCCGCTCACTGAGCCTCTGCCGACCGTCACCGCCGGGGGGCACCATGAAATGCTCGTCTCGGCATTCATGGTCAAATACTACGGCACTGCCGTAGGCCAACCCCTGCAAGAGCCGTTGTCATCCGTGACAACGCGGGACCGGCACGGCCTGGTGGCAGTGTCCTTCATGGGTGAACCTGCTGCCCTGGCCGATATCGGCATGCGGATGCTCCAGCCGCATGAGGCTGCCGCCGCGCATGAACTGACCCTGCCCGATCTGATTACCGTGGACGGCGTGACCCGCAAACTCACCACCACCGAAGCCATGCGCCTGATCGGCAACAGCGTGCCCAAACGCATGGCCCACCTGCTGGCCGAGGCCAACAACGTCATGGCGCTTTATGCGCCGCAGGAAAGGAATGCGGCATGAGCGGAAAACTGAAAAGCATGGCCCTGCCGGAGATTATGACGCCAGAGATTGAAAAAGCCCTTGGCCTCATGTGCTTTGAATGCGCTCGGTATGCACATGCTTTCAAAAAAGGTGGCGAGAAGATCGCACCACGGGCTGAGAGCGAACAGGCGGCAATTATCTTCAAGGTTCTGAAGAATGTCTTGCATGGCATGAGCTTTAATGAAGCATTTCACAAAATGCACATTGAGGCATGCGATGCTCAAGAACGAGGGAACGATGGCGCAGGAGAGAAGGTGTGAGCAGACTTCCACGAAAGCTATCGAGGCCCATCGCGCGCGGAGGTGTTCATAGGAAAATGCCAGCCCTCTATTGGGTAAGTATTGGTTTTGATGAGGACACATTAAAGCAAATACGCGAAATAGCAGAAAAGAGGAAATGCAGTTTCAATCACATAGCTCGAGAAATGATAGAAATGGGACTTGAGACGGATGCACAAAACGACTGACACAAACTGGCCCAACCCTGAGCGGCCCGGAGAGCCGATGTTCCCTGAAAATTACGGGAAACATACTCTTATTGATAAAGAGACAGGCGATGAATTAAATGCCGACTGGAACAACGCAGATGACGAATGGCTCCTGCCGAATGGTTGGCTGTCTGCGCAAAACGCCGCAAATCATTTTGCATATGTGGAATGTGTGAGCGTTGAACTCACCCCCACCCAGATCAGCGAGATGCTGGCGGGGGAGCGTGAGCGTGTGATTGCGGAAGCGATTCCGAAAATCCTCATTGACCTGGCTGAGTTGCCAGACCGTACAAGCCCAGACGATTTGCCTGATGTGCTGTCAGCGACGGCTCACGAAATAGAGCAGATTATCACCGATAACATCCGCATCCTTGGACCATCACCATGACTGGCAGCGTCATCACAAGGAAGAACGGAACCGATACCCCACTCACCTTCGAGCAGGGCGATGCCCTCGCGGGGTTTCGTCTGGATCGCAGGAAGTCATGGGCATTTATTGAAACAGGGCGCGACGGGATCGACCTATGTGAGGCGATAACGTGGTCTCAGCACTGCACTGGATGCTGTGAATACCCAGAAATGACTACGCCACCAGGTCGCGGAAGTGGGTGCCGTGAGTGTGGATATAACGGGCGTGTGCGGCGGAGACAGTTTGTCCCGGCAGAAAGGAAAGACAAATGACGACGCCTGTAGCATGGCAAGCGGGTTACGACTGGGCTTGCAGTCGTGGTGACTTCGCAGAAATGGACTGTGGGGACGCTATAGAAGCCCACGGGTGGGACTTCATGTCGAAGGAATTTGACATGTTTCTTGCGGGCGCAAAGTGCGCCCAGAACGAAATAGCAGAAGACATGGAACAATGAACGATAAGCGACCACCGCCGGAATACTGGCTGGAAGATACCAAGGACAACGGCATCCCCTACGCGCGCATTAACGATCTGTTTGGCGACGACGAAACAATAACAGCAGAACAGATTGCTACGATTGAAGACCGCACCAGCTTGCAAATACGCTTCTCAAGTCAGGAAATGCCAGAACCGATGGCGGATAAAGGCGAAACCCTGAACCCGGAATACCTCGCCATGACAGATCGTCCCACCTGGAGCAGAACCGGCGGCTGGGTGCTTGCCGGCGCATGGGACAATGAGGACGGGGAAATCACCCTCATGTACGCAAGACCGAAAGGTAATAGAGGAATGAAAAGTGCCACGGCCTGCCAGCATGAAAACTTCATCGCACAGGTGGATGTAAATCGTCTCAGGAAAGGAGAAGGCGACCCAGTAACAGATTATTCAGCCGACGTCCGAATAAAATGTGCGGA
This sequence comes from Acetobacter sp., assembly GCF_047723915.1. Classification (GTDB taxonomy): domain Bacteria; phylum Pseudomonadota; class Alphaproteobacteria; order Acetobacterales; family Acetobacteraceae; genus Acetobacter. The sequence goes on from NZ_JBDOBQ010000025.1 coordinate 37,117, forward strand.
CTGCGGACTGGCATTCCGGTTTATGGGGCTTGAATGTGGCAACAATCGCTTTGAACCAAAAGTAAGTGTTGATGCGACAGAACTGCGTATCCCTATCGAGCCAGATTATGTGCATGAAATACTAGGGATTTCTAATATTGCAGGGAACGCATGAAATGCCACGATACAAGCTTCCAGACGGCCGGACATTCTGGGTTAACGACACATACTACCTTGCCTCATGCGATAGATGCGATTGGGTTGGCTCAACAGAAAATTGCGGAACAGACGTGAACACGGACGTAGGGGACTCAAACGTCTACTGCCCGATGTGTCATGCAGCGGGGGCAGATTGTGGGGAAATGGCAGAAACCGCCGTGGAGTTGGTGCCATGATTACGAGAAAGGAGCAGGTATCAGCCCTAGCATGCGCAATATTTAACCAGCACGACAGCATTGATGACTGTATTGCCATCGCCATAAAATATATCTGCGAAGCCGAACGCCGGGCAGAACAGCGCGTGCGGGCGGAGATTGGGCAGGATAGTAAGCGGCTGGATTGGTTGAGCGAGGACAAGCGCGGGTTAGCAGGCCACGGTAGTATGGGGACGTATGTGACCGCAGACGGCGGCAATACTTACGTTAACGATGACATTCGAAAAGCCATCGACGCAGCAATGCGGGAGGTGGAGTGATGGACGGTTGCGCTCACTGCAAAAACGGCTGGCTAGATCGTGGCGATATTGAATGCGTCAATGGTGTTCTCATAGACATTGATGAAGCGCATGAAGGCTGGCAGCGGGATGTCTGTTACCCGCCAAGTCCATGTCAGGCGTGCCCGTCATGCAGCGGAGAAGCCTTTGATGGAGATATTGAATGCTCTGCATGTCATTCAACGGGCTGGAAGTCTGGAAAGGATGAAAGCCGCTCACGCCTTGAAAAGTGGATGGCACCATGACCCACGATAAGCGCGTAGAGGCAGCGGCGCGGGCGATTGGTCATATGTTGGGAGATGAAACGCCCGGCGAGTACTTACAGGATGCTCGTATCATCCTCGCAGCAGCCGATGCCGTGGACCCGTTGCGGCAGAACGTGGATATCCCAGAATTACCCATCAACACACCTATTCGCGGCCGGGGGAAAAATGAGAGAGGATGACTCCATCTCGGATGAGATGAAAGAAATGCCGCATAATGTCGTCAACATTGGCGATTATCGCATAGAGCGCACAAAATCGGGGTATGATGGTGTTTCGTTCGGCACCGATTGCCCACACCGTCAGCTTGTAATGGATGACAACGGACATACCTGCACATGTTCAGACTGCGGGAAACAGGTTTCCGCTTACTGGGCTCTGGGCATGATGCTGACCCAATATAGGCGCGAATATGAAAAATTGCGCCGTATGCAGGCAGTGCAAAAGCAACGCGAGACAAAAACACTGCGTTTAAAAGCCAGCCAGGCTATAGAAACGGCTTGGCGCAAGCGTGGAACCGTGCCGACGTGCCCGCACTGCGACAGAGGAATTTTCCCGGCCGACAGGTTCGGAACGGTTGGGAAGGCTCTGGAATTGGCTGAGCGTGAAAAATCACCACCGAAGAAATGGTCTGGCACAGCTACAGCAGAGGTCGTTCAAATAACGGACCAAGCGCTCCACGACTGATATTGAGGTTTAAGATTGCTACGGCTGAGCTTGATATCAGCTATATATGTGCTCGTGATATGGGACTTGAACCCATGATAGGACGTGCCAACCCACATACAGGCTGCCGGTGTTATCACCGACTTAACTGACCTTAATTCAGGCCCGCGTTTCTCCATTCCGCCAATCCCGCGTGTCCGTCCACGCCGCGTAGCAGTCAACATATATTCGATATGCGCAGAAATTTAAACCGTAGGTTTACGCTTCCCGCTGACCAACTCCTGCACTGATAACTGGCCATCCAAAATCAGGGCCGCCCAAAGCTGGGCCATATCACGGCGGCGTTGTATGTGCAGCGCACGGTTGTATGCCCCTGCCACCTTGTCTTTCGACACATGAGCGAGCATCAGCTCGATGACCGCATGGTCCTGCGGGTTCCGCTCGTTCATCACACTTGAAAATGTAGACCGGAATCCGTGCGGCACATGCCGCCCATGGTAGCCCGCACGATTGAGCAGATAGCCCAAGGCATTCTCGCACATCGCGGCCTTGGGGCGTCTCGCGTTGGGGAACAGATGCGGCCAGCGTTCTGAAAAGGGGCGTAATGCCTGGACGACTTCAACGGCCTGTGGCGTTAGCGGCACAATATGGTCACGCCCCATCTTCATACGCTCCGCCGGGATAACCCACACTGGTTCCGGCCCCGCCAGGTCATGGAACTCATCCCATAGTGCGCCGCGTATTTCCCCCGGCCTTACAGCCGTCAGGTAAAGCAGACGAAACGCCAGCAATGTCACCGGGTGGGCCGGACTGGCTTCGACCTTTGCTATCATCTCCCGAGCCTGCGATAGATCGGTAATAGCGGGTTGACGGCCACGCTGGACCGGTCGCAGGGCTGCCTTAACCACCGTAGCCGGGTCGTTATCTGCCCGCCCCGTTGCGATGGCATGTACAAACACATCGCTCATCCGTTGCCGGACACGGTGCGCTGTTTCAATAGCACCGCGCTCCTCAATCTGGTGCAACACATGCAGCACCACCCGGGCATTGATCTTGGCGGGTGGCAACGTGCCGATCAGCGGGAACACATCCCGTTCCAGGCTATGGATCACGTCATGAGCATGCCGCGGCCGCCAGAGATCCCGGCGCAGAGCATACCATTCCCGGGCGACAACCTCGAAACTGTCCTCTTCCCGTGCTGCCGATAGAATAGGAGAGAGCTTTCCTGCCTGCGCAGGGTCGACTCCCTGGCGGATCATGTCCTTTGCATCATCACGCATGCTACGTGCATCGCGCAGAGAAATCTCCGGATACGGACCAAACGTCAGGGTCTGCTCTTTCCCGGTGGCAGCCCTGTAACGCATGCGCCAGAAGCGCTTGCCAGTCGGCATGACATGAATGAACAGGCCTTCGCTATCCGCGAGCCTGTAGGCTTTGGCCTGCGGTTTTGCCGTTTTGATTCTGGTATCTGTCAGCATGCGTCTCTGTTACCCACACACCCGGGAAATCTTACCCACGCGTTACCCACAAACAGCCGGGCTTATACGGAATAAAACGGGAACACGTGGGAACACAGAGAGCGCAAAAACCTTGGGAAAGCAAGGCCTGCGGAACTTCGCGGGTATTTGTGGGAATCTTAATTGGCGGATGGGGTGGGATTCGAACCCACGGTACGGTTCCCCGCACGCTGGTTTTCAAGACCAGTTCCTTAAACCGCTCGGACACCCATCCTCACCATGGAGGTGAAGGCCTTATAAGCAGGATGTGTGGTAGCTGTCCAGCGGGGCATGGCACGCCCTTAGCGCGCCTGAGCGCTTGCCCTTAGGGCGTGGGGACTGTACAAGCCCCATCCTAAATAGCCATTCCTCTCGGGAACTGAAGTATGAAACAGCAGGCAAACCTGATCCGCGCCGGTCAGGTCATTGAACATGACGGTCGCCGGTGGACGGTGCTGAAGCAGCAGATCATCACCCCCGGCAAGGGTGGCGCCTTCATTCAGGTTGAAATGCGCGACCTGAAAACCGGCAACAAGACCAACGAACGCTGGCGCACGGCCGATACGGTCGAACGGCTGATGACCGAAGACCGGGAATATCTGTATTCCTACACCGACGGTGAAATGCTGGTGCTGATGGACCCCGAGACCTTCGAGCAGCTGACCCTGCCCGTGGCCATTCTGGGTGACCAGGCTCCCTTCATTCAGGACAACATGACGCTCAACCTGCACCTGGTCGAAGGCGACCCGGTCAGCGTGGACCTGCCCCCCCATGTCACGCTCGAGGTGGTCGAGGCCGATCCGGTGGTCAAGGGGCAGACCGCAAGTTCGTCCTACAAGCCCGCCAAGCTTTCCAATGGCGTCAAGACCATGGTGCCGCCCTTTATCGAAGCGGGTGAGCGTATCGTGGTGCGTACGGAAGACAGTTCCTACGTGGAACGCGCCAAGAACTGATTTTTCCGCCTTTACACCCAGATCAGGACAAAAAACACAGTGGCCATGCGTCTCTCCCCCGTCATGATGGTGATGCAAACCGCAGCCCAGAAGGCGGCCAAGCGTCTGTTGCGCGACTTCAACGAAGTCGAGCAGCTTCAGGTCAGTATCAAAGGTCCGGGGGACTTCGTTTCCCAGGCTGACCTGCGCGCGGAGCAGACGCTGCGTGAAGAGCTGGAGCGCGCGCGCCCCGGCTATGCTTTCCTTATGGAAGAATCCGGTGCGTCGGGCAGCGACAACTGGACATGGCGCTGGGTGGTGGACCCGCTGGACGGCACCACCAACTTCCTGCACGGCATTCCGCACTGGGCCATTTCCATCGGCCTGCAACGCCGCCTGCCCGACGGCCGGATCGAACTGGCGGCAGGGCTGGTCTACAACCCGGCTGCGGGTGAAATGTTCTGGGCCGAAAAGGGCGTTGGCGCATTCCTGAACGAACGCAGGCTGCGCGTATCGGCCCGGCGCGACATGCAGGAATCCGTGTTTGCCACCGGCATTCCCTTCGCCAAGGTGCCTGCCCGCATGCGCCTGCCCTTCGCACGCGTCATGGGCAACCTGATGCCGCGTGTGGCGGGTATCAGGCGTTTTGGCGCCGCCGCCCTGGACCTGGCCTGGGTCGCGGCGGGGCGTTACGAAGGGTATTGGGAATTCGGCATCAAACCATGGGACTGTGCCGCAGGCATATTGCTGGTGCGCGAAGCCGGTGGACAGGTGACAGACCCGGCCGGGCAGGACCTGGATGACCTGCCCGATGACATCATGGTTGTAGCAGGCAACACCAACCTGCACGGCAGACTGCTCGAAACCGTGGCCGACAGCCTGAAAGACCCCGCCTGAGCGCTTGCGCGGTACGGCAGACCGGGCTTGCGCACCCCCCTTGCGGGTCAATGCGACCTTCAAGCTGCGCACCTGCCATTCCCGCCGGGCTGTCGCGCGCAGCCCGCATTGACAGCACAAAAGCCCGCCCCGTAACGGTGGCGGGCTTTTGTGCGTACTGGCTCTGGCATTACCCGCCGGAATGGCCCATCTAGGAGGGGCATGTCGCCCTCCTTTCCCTCCGCTCATGACGCACCTGCTCTGGTCATCCATCGGGGGGCGTTCTCCCTGTTGACCGAAGACGGTGAACTGCTCTGCCTGTCGGCAGCCCAGGTCCGCGCACGCCTGGAATCCATGCCGCCCCTTCTGGTCGTGCATGCGCCCTCCGTGGCGCGCAGGCTGGGGCTACCCCCGCCGGGCCAGCCCAGCCCCTGGCTGGACCTTCTGGAACTGTTTGCCTTTACCCACCCCGCGCGGACGGTCGCCCCCACGCCCAGAGGGCTTGCCCTTGCGCTGGGGCTCGACCAGGACAGTATTGGCGGGGCGGAGGCCGACCTGCTGCCACGCCTGCTGGCCTGCCTGCTGAGCGATCTGGCACAACGCAACAGGAACGAGGCCGAGGCTGCCCATCTTGCCGCTTTCTGCCTGCGGCTGGGCCAGGCTGGCTGGCTGTGGAGCGGTACGGCCGCCGACACGTTAGGCTTGCCCGACCGCCTGACACCGCGCGGCACCCTGCCTGAAGACGTGCTGCAACCCGCCGATGCCCTGCGCGTATGGCGTGTGCTGCCAAAGTGGGAGGACGCCGCCCAGCGTCCGCCACCTGCCTCGCACCCGATGAGTGTGGCCGAAGTACGCGCACGGCTGGCCGAACTGCTTGGCCCCCAGGCCGAAAGCCGGGCCGGACAGGCCGATTTTGCCAGTGTCTCGGCCGCGGCCTTCGTCCCGCGCGCCACCCAGGGCGACCCTGCCGTGGTGCTGGCCGAAGCGGGTACGGGCACAGGCAAGACACTGGGCTATATCGCGCCAGCCAGCCTGTGGGCGGAACGCAATGGCGGCACAGCCTGGATCAGCACCTATACGCGGCACCTGCAACGCCAGATCGAGCAGGAAACCCGCCGCCTTTACCCGGACAGCGCGACACACCGCCAGAAAATCGTGCTGCGCAAGGGACGCGAGAACTATCTGTGCCTGCTGAACATGGAAGAAGCGGTCAACAGCGCTGCCTCGCGCCCCGCGGGCATTACCATTGCGCTGGTCATGCTGGCGCGCTGGGCGCTTGCCACGGCGGATGGAGACCTGATGGGCGGCGACCTGCCCGGCTGGTTTGGCGATCTGTTCGGTCAGGGCAATCTGACTGGCGTGGCCGACCGGCGGGGCGAGTGCATTCATGGTGCCTGCCCGCATTATCAGCGCTGCTTTGTGGAACATTCCATTCGCCGCGCCCGTGACGCCGATCTGGTCATTGCCAACCATGCGCTGGTCATGGCCCAGGCCGCCTACGCACAGGCCGGCATGAGCGATGACGCCGATGACAGCGCGGAAACTACCGCCCCGTCGCGCTATGTGTTCGATGAAGGGCACCATCTGGCCGACGCGGCCGATGGAGCGTTCAGCGCCGAACTGTCGGGGCTGGAAACAGCCGAACTCCGCCACTGGCTGCTGGGCGCGGAAGGCCGCCGGTCACGCGCGCGCGGGCTTAAACGGCGGCTGGACGATCTGGTCGTGGGCCATCCGAAGCTGGAAACCCCGCTGGATGCCGCCCTGATGGCGGCCCACGCCCTGCCCGCCCCCGGCTGGTCGACACGCATGAGCGAAGGGGACACGCCCCCCAG
>NZ_JBDOBQ010000026.1:0-42039 GCF_047723915.1 Acetobacter sp.
GTCACGGGGGGCCGGGTGGGGGATGAAGTGTGTTGTCATGCCAGCCCCTTTGCTGCATGAGGGGGCCTATTCGGTCATTCACCCTTTGTTTGTCGGCAGGTTGTCATATGTCAGAGCATACCCCCATCGGTCTCGGGAATGGGACAGCCCCTGTCCGGGCGCTGACCCATTCGGGGAATTTCCATCTCGATGAGACATTGGGCTATGTCATCCTCCATTACGCGCTGGCCCCCACGGGCGACCTGCGCGGCCGCGTTCTGGGCACTGCCCCGGCCGACCGGCTCGACTTCGTGCGCAGCAGGGAGCCCGAGCAGATCAAGGCGGCGGATATCGTCTTTGACGTAGGCGGTGCTTACACCCCCGCCACCGGGCGTTACGACCACCACATGAAAGACAAGCCCCTGCGCGAGGACGGCCAGCCCTATAGTGCGGCCGGCCTGCTGTGGAAGGATTACGGCCTTGCCGCCCTGGCCAATATCCTCAGCGTGCCGGTGGATGAGCAGAGCCTGGCCGCGATCTGGCAGAGCATCGACAAGTCCCTGGTTCTGCCGATCGACCTGGACGACAATGGCGTTGCCAAAATGGGCAAGCTGTCGCTGGCCGATATCGTCTCGGCCTGCGGACCTGCATGGGACACGGCCGAACTTTACGGCGCGGGGGAAGCCAAAGCGCGGGAGACACAGGGTTTCGCCAATGCGGCCAGCGCGGTCGCGGCGCATCTGGTCAATGTGGCGGACCGCCTGCGCGCCAGCCTGAAGGCCGCGAACCGCGTGCTTGAAGCGTATGGGAATGCGCAAGACAAACGCATTCTTCTCATGGACACGGGCATGCCCACCGAGAAGGTGATTTTCGAGCATGACCTGCCGGTGGTTTATGTGGTGTCTCCCGCAAGCCCGGGGCGGTGGAACGTCAAGGCCGTGCCGCCCACCCGGGGCGATTTCGGGCAGCGCGTCTCCCTGCCTGAAGCCTGGCGCGGCCTGGACGGGGAAGCCCTTGCCGCCGTATCCGGCGTGCCGGATGCCGTGTTCGCCCATCCCGCCCGGTTTATCTGCGGGGCCGGCAGCCGCGAGGGCGCGCTGAAAATGGCCCGTCTGGCGCTCGAGATCGACGCGGCAGAAAAAGCCGCCCCGAAGCCGTAACGCGAAAGCGCTAACGCAGCACACCCCCGCAGGCAGGGTGCCCCTGAACATGGGGTGGCCTGTCCTGCCATATGCCTGCGCCCCCCTTGTTCCGTCCTGTTGCAAGGGGGGAGTGCGACACCGGCTTATGGTCCGTCATAAAACTTTCACACACGGTCGGGCGGGCTTTGCACCATAGTCCGGGCTCTGGCGAGTCTGGGGCGTGGATTGTTGACGTGGCGGATGAATGGATGACCCGGCAGCGGGACTGGCGGCGCCTGCTGTGCAAGGTGCGCGGCGCCACCCGCGACGACGATGCGGACGACCATTTGCAGAACGCCCTGGTCAGCTATCTCGAACGGCCGGCCGATACGGTCAGAAACCCCGAAACCTATGTCACGCGCAGCGCCATAAACTCCATCATCAATGCGGTGCGGCGGCGGCAGCGTGTCCAGTTCGTGTCGGTGCATGAAACCGGGGTCGAAACCAGTGTGCCCGATCAGGCCCCTTCGCCCGAGGCCGCGTATACGACCGTACAGCGGGTCAGGCGGTTCCAGAAATACTGCGAACGCCTGCCCCCGCGTACGCGAACCATTTTTCTGCTGCATCGTTCGGGTCATCTGACCTATCGCGACATTGCGGCGCAGACCGGTGTCAGCGAAAGCGCTGTCGAAAAGCATATTGCAAAAGCACTGGTGCTGTTGCGGAACTGGATGGATGAATGACCCAGTCGCCCGACCTGTGGGAGACAGCCGCGCACTGGATCGCCCGCCTGCATGCCGATACCTGTTCAGCAGCCGACCGGGATGCGTTCAGGTGCTGGCTTGCCCTGGATGACCGCCATGGCGCGGCCATTGAACGGCTGACCGAATACTGGGACTGGGCGGGCGGTGTCGAGGCTCCCGTTCCTGCGCATGTTCCTGCCGGTGTTTCTGCCCCCGTTCCCGTTCTGGCCGGACATTCCGCGGCTGTTTCCGTATCCGGTGCTTCGGGCATGCCTGTTCCGGTTGCCCGGCACGGTGTCATGGCGCAGGGGCTGCCGCGCCGTCGTGTGCTCGCACTGGCGGCCATGGGTGGCCTTGCGGTGCTGCTGCCGCGCAGGCAGGCGGGCGCGGTGGCGTTTATCGGCACGCGCGCGGGTGAAATCCGCACTGTTACGCTCGGGCCGGGGCAGACATGCGCACTGGATACGGAAAGCTGTATTGCCGTCTCGGCCCATCGTCCTGGCGTGCGGCTTGTCGCGGGGCAGACGCTGTTCAGCAATACGGGGGTCGACCCCATACGGATTTCGACCGGCAATGCGGTCCTGACGGTGCCGGCCAGAGCCGCGGTCGATATCCGGCTGTACCGCGCCGCCACGGATATGACCTGCATTGCAGGCCAGGCCATTGTGCATGGTGTGCGTCAGTCCCGGGTCAGGCAGATACTGCCCGGTGGCCGCCGCCTGCGCATAAAGGCGGATGGCACGACAGAGCAGGACACGCCCTCGCTCGATGAACTGACAGCTTGGACCCGGCACGAACTGCTTTTTCGTAACGTAAGCCTAGGGTCGGCTGTCGCGGAAATGAACCGCTACGCCACCCTGCCCATTGGCCTGCACGCCCCGCGTGCTGCCGGCCGCGCGCTGAGTGCTGTCTACCATATCGGGCAGGAAGCAGGCTTTCTGGGCGCGCTGGCGCATCTGCTGCCGGTGCGGGTGCAGGTCTCGGCCCGTGGCTACGGCATTTACGACCTGTGACAGTTTGATGAAATCGGGTGTGCCGTGCTGAGGTTATCGGCACGGCGTTTGTCATGACGGGTGAGCCCCTCCACTTTGTGATGACAAGACAGGTCCCCAATGCGTTTTTCCCGGTTTTCTTGCCGCAGCACCACCATGCTTGCGATCTGTGTTTCGACCGCTCTGACCCGTCCTGTCTGGGCGGCGGCACCTGTTGCCAGTCCTGCGGGCAGTGTGCCGGTCCATATCGCGGCCCAGTCTTTGGAACAGGCACTGGAACAGTTGGGCCAGCAGACCGGCCGCAATGTCATTTTCACCCCCGACCCGCGCCTGCGCGCCATTACCGTCAAACCGCTGAACGCCACCCTGCCGCCAGAGGACGCGGTTGCACGCCTGCTGGCCGGCACCGGCTTTACGGCCGAAAGCCTGCCCGGCGGGAGCATGGCCATCCATGGAGGAAAGCCGCAGCCTGTGAAAACTCTCCGTAAAAAGGCCGCCCTGCGCAGTGCCGCGGGGGAGGATATCGTGACCACCGGGCACCATACGCGTTCGGTCATGAGCCTGGACGGGCAGGAAATACAGGCCCTCATGCCCGGGCAGAACCCCATGCAGGCCCTTGATTTCCTGCCTGGCGTCACGTTCACCAACGTGGACCCGTGGGGCAATAACGAACAGAATTCCAGCATTTACGTGCATGGTTTCAACCAGAACCAGCTTGGCTATACGCTTGATGGCGTGCCGTTGGGCGCGGGTGCGTACGGTAACTACAATGGCCTGTCGCCCCAGCGCGCGGCGATCAGCGAGGATATTGCCAGCACATCCCTGTCATCGGGTGCGGGGGCGCTTGGTACGGCCTCCACCAGCAATCTGGGTGGGACGATCGCGTTCACCACCAGCAACCCAAAGAAAAAGGCCGGGGCCACCGTTCGCCAGACATTTGGCGAATATTCCACATTCCGCACGTTTGCCCGGGTCGATACGGGCACGTTCGGCAATAACAACGCGGCCTATTTCGCCTTTGCCCGCCAGGATGCGCGACCGTGGAACCTGGGGCCGGGCAATAGCCAGGGCGGGTACCAGGTCAATGGCAAGTTCACCCACAAGGGTGAAAAAACGGATGTCACGGCCTATTTCGACTGGCAGAACAAGGCCGAGCCCAACACACAGGGCCTGACCGCCCCCACCAGCCTGTACGCCCGTGGCGCGTTTTACCCGGACCTGAATGCGGCCATGGCCAATTATCCGGCCATGACATCGACCAAGGCGGCCCCGGGCACGCCCAACAACATGTATTATTTCTCCGCCGCGCGCCGGACGGATTACCTGTCCTATATCAATGTGTCACATCGTTTTAACGACCATCTGTCCTGGGACAACAACCTGTATTTTCACTACGATGACGGCGCGGGCATTGTCGCTACCTCCGTGCGGACGGTCGCGATCCTGACCGAGCTTGGCCCCTATCTGGACCCGGGCGCGACCCGCTACATCAAGAACGGGCAGTTCACCTACAGCCTGCACGGTGTCGACCCCGTTGTATGGCAGAAGACGGGTGGCACCGGCTTTGTCGTCCGCACGACGGAATACCGCGACTACCGGGGCGGGTTGACCAGCACGCTGCATTACAAGGTCGGGCACCATAATATCGAGGTGGGTGGCTGGTACGAACGCAACAACAACGTGCAGGCCCGCCGCTGGTACCCGCTGACCGCCACCAATACGCTGACCCCCTACGACATGCCGCGTGACCCGCTGTTTACCCAATGGGCCAATGCCTTTTACACCAACACCTTCGTCACGCACTTGCAGGACACCTGGAAAGTGACACAGCGCCTGACGCTCATGGGCGGTTTCAAGTCTGAAATGGTGTATACCAACGGCACCCTGCCGGTGGCGGCCCTCCCGCAATCGCTCGCCTCCGCCGTGGCGGGTGCGAAAACCATTGTCGATACCAGCACAAATACGGTCGCGGGCGGTACCGTGCCGTCCTTCCGGGCGTTTCTGCCCGCTTTTGGCGCGCTGTGGCGGTTTACCGATCATGAACAGCTTTTTGCAAACATTCAGGAAAACATGGATTCCTTCGCGGCCACCGGCTATGGCTCGACCTCGCCCTGGGCCGTGACCAGCCAGGCCGATTTCGAGGCGTTCAAGAAACACGGCAAGCCTGAAACGTCCTGGACCTACGAGGTGGGGCTGCGCACCAGCCGCGCGCTCAGCTTCGGGCCGTTGACCGGTGTGGGTGGCCAGCTTGAATACTACCACGTCAATTTCTTTAACCGGCTTGGCGAAATCAGCCCGCCCGGTCAGGGTATTTCAGGTGTTGGCAGTACCGTGGCCAATCTGGGCAGCGTGACCACAAACGGTATGGACCTGGCCTTTACGCTGCATTTCGGCGCCCATTTCTCGGTCTATAACGCGCTGTCCTATGTCGACAGTGTCTATGGCAACGACTTTATGGACGGTGCGACCCTGTACCGCACCAAAGGCAGGAAAGTGCCCGCCATTCCCGCATGGTCGGACAAATTCGTGCTCAGCTACCATTACGGCAATTTCAGAACGCAGTTCAGCGGCACCTATATGGGCGAACGCCCGGCCACCATTACCAATTCGGTCTATACGCCCTCGCGCCTGATGCTGGGGTTCAGTGCCGGGTACCATTTCGACATGATCCCGCATGTGCGCGGGCTTGATCTGCAGCTCAATATCAGCAACCTGAACAACGTGCGGACCTGGTCCTCGATCACGCCGGGCGATGCCTCGACCTATACCGGCTACCCTACCGCGCCACGCATGGTGTTCGGCACCGTGGGGGTGGAGTTCTGACGCGCGTTTTGGGCATGCCCCTTCCGGACACATTCCCCCTGACACGTGCCCTGTCCTGATCGTTTCTTTCGCCCGACCGTGCCTGCGCACAGGAGACACCATGACCACACGCCGCGATTTTCTTAAATACGCCCTGCTGTCTGGCACGGCGGGGCTTGCGGGCAGCCTGCCGGAGTCCATCCGCCGGGCGCATGCCATTGCCCCCGAACCGGGCAGCACTTTCATGGATGCCGAACATGTCGTGATCCTGATGCAGGAGAACCGTTCGTTCGACCATATGTTCGGCACCCTTCAGGGCGTGCGCGGGTTCAACGACCCGCGCGCCATGACGCAGGCCAACGGCAACCCGGTTTTTCTGCAAGGCAGTGCTTCGGGCGAAACCTATGGCCCGTGGCGGCTGAACATGCAGGACAGCTGTATTACCTGGATGGGGTCCATCCCGCATTCGCGCGACAGCCAGGTGGATGCGTGGAACGGCGGCCGCCATGACCGCTGGGTGGATGTCAAACGTTCGCACCACAAGGCGTTTGCCCATTTTCCGCTGACCATGGGCTACCATACGCGTGAGGATTTGCCATTTTACTACGCGCTGGCCGATGCGTTCACCATCTGCGACCAGAACTACTGCGGGGCCATGACCAGCACCACGCCGAACCGGCTTATTTTCTGGAGCGGCACCGTGCGTGACAGGCAGGAGCCAGGGTCGGCGGTGTATATGCGCAACCCGGAAATTCTGCAGGGCGGCATGACATGGACCAGCTTCCCCCAGCGGCTGAGCGAGGCCGGTATCGGGTGGAAATTCTATCAGAACGAACTGAGCCAGACCGGCGGCATGGAGGGTGAGGAACGGGCCTGGCTTTCAAACTTCGGCTGCAATGTGCTTGAATGTTTCGATGCGTATTCGGTCTCCCACAATCCCGGTTACGGGCTGTGGGTGGATGAATGCATTGCCGCATGCCGCAGGAACATTGAAAAACTCGAACGCAGCGAAATGCTGGTGTCCGAACGCCGGGACGAGGAACTGGCCGAAGCCCAGGCCCTGCTTGCCGTTCTGCAGGAACGCCGCACGCGTGCCAACAGCGCAGCACCGCTTTCCCCCGCCGAGCAGGCGTTGTTCGACCGCGCCTTTGTTACCAACAGGGGGGATACGGATTATCGCACTCTTGAAGTGCTGGAACTGAGCGAAGGTGACCGCGCCACCAGCATGAAGGCCCCCAGGGGTGACATGCTGTACCAGTTCCGCAAGGACGTGCGCGAAGGCAGGCTGCCAACCGTTTCGTGGCTGGCGGCCCCGGAGCGTTTTTCCGCCCATCCCACGTCACCATGGTACGGGGCGTGGTATGTCTCCGAAATCATGGATATCCTGACCGAAAATCCCGAGGTCTGGAAAAAGACCATATTCATCCTGACCTATGATGAAAATGACGGCTTTTTCGACCATGGCTGTTCCTATGTGGCGGCTGACCCCGCCCGCCCGGAAACCGGCGGCAGTTCGGCCTCCATCCGCAATGCCGGGCTTGAATATACCACCGCGGCGGATGAACAGGCGCGGGGCGTGCCGCAGCGTCTGGCGCGCAGCGGGCCGGTGGGGCTGGGCTTTCGCGTGCCCACGATCGTTGCCTCTCCGTGGAGCCGGGGCGGGTGGGTGAATTCGCAGGTGTTCGATCATTCGTCGTCCCTGCGGTTCCTGGAGGTGTTCCTGTCCCGCAAGTTCGGCAAACCCGTTGCCGAGCCCAATATTTCCGACTGGCGGCGCGCGGTCAGCGGGGACCTGACATCGTGCTTCCGCCCGTTCGAGGCCACGGCCCCGCATCTGGCCTTTCTCGACCGGGACCGGCACCTTGAGGACATCCACCGCGCGAAAAGCCGCCCCTACCCCGAGGGGTATCATGCGTTCACCCCAGCCGAGATCGCGGAGCTGCGCGGCGATGGCACGGCCCCCGGCGCTATTGCCGCGCAGGAGCGGGGTACGCGCCCGTCCTGCGCGCTGCCTTATGAACTGACCTGCGACATGCAGCCCGCCCCTGACGGTGCATCCGTGGTGCTGAACCTTGCGGCGTCGCGCACGCTGCACGGGGCTGCGGCTGCGGGGGCTGCGTTCAATATCTACCGGCGGGGGCTGCGTGACCCGGCTATGGCGGATGGATTTTCCGCCGCGACATGGGCGGTGGCGGCGGGGGACCGCATGCGGCTGGACTATCCATCGGCTGATTTTGTGGATGGTCTCCATACGGTCGAGGTGCTTGGCCCCAACGGGTTTTACCGGCAGTACCGGGGCCAGTCGGGCCGCACGACGCTGGCTGTCACCTGCCATGCCCGGACGGCAGCGGCAGGACAGGCCAGCCTGTTGCTGGCGCTGGTCAATCATGGGCATGAACAGGCCATGCTCAGCCTGGGCGGTCATACGGGCGGGAGCCGCCGCGTAACCCTTGCCCCCGGACAGGCCAGAACCGTGACTTTCGACCTCGCCCCCAGTGCGAACTGGTACGATGTCACGCTGACAGCCGAGCAGGACAGCACGTTTTTCTGCCATCTCGCCGGCCGGGTCGAGACAGGCCGACCCGGGCTGACCGACCCGGTGATGGGGGGCGTGGTCTGATATCCAGCCGGGGCCGCCGTTCATAGCGCATATCAGGTGGCTGCCGGGCTGTTTTTGCGTATTGGCGTGTCCGTGTCCGTGTCCGTGTCCGTGTCCGTGTCCGGGCCGTGCGGTATGCCACGCGGTATCCGGCCCCGATACCCGGCCCCGATACCCGGCCCCGATACCCGGCCCTGATACGCGCCCCGATATTGCCCCCACACCAAATGGGGGAACGCACGGCCCCGCATACCCGTTAACCCGGGTAATGCGGCCTGCTGGCGTAGTGCCGCTCATGACAGCAGGCGGGGCAAGTGCGTGCTGCCTGCCCCACGCTGCCAGCATCGCGGCCTGCGGGAAAAGGACACGCCCATGACGTATCGCCTTGTTCTGACTGTTCTGGGGCTTGCCGTGCCCGCACTGGCGCTGGCCGATGACAGCCCCGCCGTGCAGGCCATGCTGGACGGCTGTTACGCGGGCAGCCGCGGTTGTGTGATCGACCTTCAGGGAGCAACAAAAACCCTGACCCGGCCGCTCAGGATCAACCCGGATCTGGTCAGCCTGCGCAACGCCACGTTCGAATGCCGCATGACTTCGGGCACCTGCCTTTACGTATCGCAGGACGGTTTTCCCCACCGGGACAAAACGACCATCAACCGGCTGGAAGGCATTACGCTGCGGGGCAGCAGGGCCATTGACGGGATTACCATGAATTATACCGACAACGGCAACCACAATATCAATGCGGCCATGACCCTGATCGGCGTGTCCATCCAGGGGTTCAATCGTGGGCTTTCGCTCGGGCATAATGTCTGGGGGATCGATATGTTCAATGTGCTGATCGGTAACGGCAATATCGGCATTTACACCCAGCCGGGCACCCATAATGCGGGCGAGCGTTCGACCTTCGCGGGCGGGACGATCTATAACAACGCCATTGCCGGGCTGGACGAGGAGTCCTGCTGGGAATTCGATTTTGAAGGCACCAGCTTCGATTTCAACGGCCAGCAGATGATCCTGCGTGGCCCCACCGCCTTTACCGGCCATCTTGAAAACAACGATACGGGCAAAGCCGAAATCGTGCTGGACGCGCTGGCTGGCACACCCGCGGGTGCTTTGTACATGAGCGAAGGCTCAAGCATTACAGTCGATGGCTGGGATGCCAAAAACCCTAAACAGCCCTGTTATGTCGAGACACATCTGCCTTATAACAACATCAAGTTTCCTGCGACCGTCTATGGCGTGGGCGGCACGCAGGGGGCTGTGTGCGGGCCGGGGCGGGCCGTGACATGGGACGGGCAGCCTTTTCCGCAAAAATAGCAGGCCGCCACCGCGCGGGTCCTATGCCCGGCATTGCCGGACGGGGAATAACCGCTGGTTCCGGCAGGCGCGGATTCTGAAAAATGCGTGGCCCGTGGGGGCCTTACCGGTGCAGGGCCTGACGGCCCATGTTCCATGCCCGGCCAAGGCTCATGCGCAGGCTTGTCCTGTCTGTTCCGGTCAGGGCGTAGGTCCACAGGATGGTGTAAAACGCCCCCAGCCCCGCCACGGCAATGACCGTGCTGGTCGCATGCGTTGTATCGGGTATGGCCAGCAGCATGGCCGCAAGCCCGGCCACCCCTGCGGGAACGAGGTGGCGCACCACATCGGCCAGAGCCGGGTAAAGGCGAATGCCCAGGCTGATACGCACAAGGCAGTCCGCCATGCTGCGCATGGCCCAGGCATAGGCCGCGCCATTGACCCCGAACCAGTGCAGGAACACCAGCAGCAGCGGCACATAGACTGCGACCTCGACCACGGACAGGATGGCGTTGATCTCCGCCCGGCCTATCCCGTCGAGAAAGCCTGCCGCGACCGCATCCATACCGAAAAAGAACACGCCGATACTCAGCCATTTCATGATGGTGGTGCTGTTCTGCGCAAAGTCCTCGCCCACCCACAGCAGCAGAATGTCATGGCTGAACAGCGAGCCCAGCAGGCAGAAGGGAAACAGCAGCCCCACCACGGTCAGGATGCTGTTGCGGTAAAGGGCTGTGGTGGCGGCAGGGTCTTTGCGCCATGACGCCGCCATGGCCGGGTAGGCGGTGCTGGTAACGGCCATGGTAATCATGGACAGCCGGGCCACGACGTCGAACGCGGTGGTGTAATACCCCGTTATGGCGGCGGACAGCACCGTCGCGATCATGAACCGGTCCATATAGGACAGGACGGGGAACATCAGGTTCGAGATGGTCATCCACCCGCCAATCCGGAACAGCGGACGCAGTTCGCGCCATGCCGGGCGGGCGTGCCGCAGGGCGGGCATGATGCGCAGGCACACAAGCCCGTAGCCCACGGTCATGGCCAGGCGGCACAGGGCCAGCATGAGCATGACGCCCACAAGGCTGTCCCATACATGCAGGATCAGCAGCGGGCCCAGATAATACATGACCGAAATGGGCACGTTGAGCAGGTTGGCGGTGCGGAAGGCCTGATACGCCGACATGACGCCCCACATGGCCGCGTTGATCATGACCAGCGGCGCGGTGGCGCACAGGACCCACATGGCCAGCACGGTCTGGTGCTGGAGTTCGGGCGGAATTTTCAGGCCATGATACACCCACAGCCGCACGCACAGGGCGGCACACCCGCCGCCCACCAGCCCGAACAGGCCCAGGACCAGAATGCCCGTCAGGGTCAGGTTGGCACTTTCAGCCTCCCGGCCGTCGGCAATGTGTTCGGCCACCGCACGGGTCAAAGCGCGGCCCAGCCCGAAATCGAAAATACCGAACGTGCCTACAAGGCTGAGGGCAATGGTCAGCACCCCCCAGCGGTCCAGCCCCAGACGCAGGATCAGGAAAGGGGTAACGATCAGGGCCACGGCAACCGGGCCGATCCGGCCCAGCATGTTCCACCCGGCATTGAACAGGACAGTCTGCATGCGGGTCAGGCGCGCATGGTCGGTGGATGTCATGAAGAATGATCCCGCGCGCTTGGCGCCATGTCTGCCTCGGGTTCCGAAAAATGACAGTGTGATATGGGAAAAGACCGTTCGCAGCACCCGGCCCCTGTCACGGGCGGGGTGCCGTGGCGGAGTGTTCCTGCGCGGGTGGGGTGGTGGCAGCCGTTCCGGGCTGCGCGCGGTGCGGATCTGGGGGCAGGTGGGCCAGCGCCAGGGGCGGGGCGGCGGCCCGGCTCCGGGCCTGCCCTGTTCCACGCGGTATTGCATGGTGTTCGGCCGGGGCTGTGTTGTCGCCGGTGGCGGTGTGTAGCTCCGGCGTGGCAGGTGCGCGTCGGTTGAACACAACGATAAAACGCCCCACGTCGCTCAGGCCGAGCACGCCCAGACTGCCGGCCAGGCCGGCACTTCCTGTAGCAAGATAATGCATCATAATGCCTCCTGCCCTGTTGAATGGCGAACAAACCGGCATGCCAGATTTTTTTCTGGTTGCTCTGGGCGAACGGCGCAGCGGCCATCAGGGTTGCATGCCGAGACACCGGGTCTGTGAATTTTGCGGGACATAGAAAATATTTCTGCCGTGCGGGAAAACCTTTTGCGCTCCTGTCCTGTTTCATACGCAGGCCACAGGGCCGTGTGCGGCGGGCGCGGGGGCCGGTATCGGCAATGGACAGAAATATTTCGTTCTCGATCATCATCGCGAATTACAATTACGGCGCTTACGTGGGCGATGCCATTGCCAGCGCGCTGGCGCAGGACTGGCCCCGGGTGGAGGTCATTGTCGTGGATGACGGTTCCACCGATGGGTCCGCTGCCGTCATTTCCGGTTTTGGCGAGCGCATTACAGCCATTTTTACCGAAAACCGGGGCCAGCGGGAGGCAAACAATACAGGGTTTGAGAGAAGTTGCGGCGATATCGTCATTTTTCTCGACTCGGACGATATCCTGCAACCCACATTGCTGCGCGAAATCGCATCCGTCTGGCGCGCGGGGCTGAGCAAGGTCCAGGTCATGATGCAGCGTGTCGATGCGGCAGGTCGCCCGCTTGGCGGCACAATCCCCAAAATGACCCTTGCCCCCCCACCGGAACAGATCCGCCAGTGGGTGGATGCCACATTCGAGTATCCCACCCCGCCTTCTTCGGCCAATGCGTGGTCGCGGGCGTTTCTGGCGGCGATTTTCCCGCTCGACAGCACGCATGACGCGGCCACGGATTCGACCTGTATCGCCATGGCGCCGTATATGGGCGATATCGTCACCATACCCAAACCTCTGGTGCTGTACCGCATGCATGGCGCCAACGACAGTACCATGACCGCGCGCGACACCAATTACAGCCGCGAAGTCACCCGTGGGATGAAGCGGCTGCAGGCCGCCCGGCAGGCCTGCCGTCTTAGCGGGCGTCCCCAGCCTGCTGCCAATATCCTGTTTTGTGGCAGTAGTTTTTTACAGTTTCGCGTCGCGTCCCTGCGCTTGACGCCCCAAGCCCACCCGCTGCCCGGCGACAGCAGGCCCCGCGCCCTGCTGGATGCGGTCTTGCTGCCGTTCCGGCGCGGGTTCCAGCGTATGTCCATACGGTTCATGATCGCGGGCTGGTCGGTGCTGACGCTGCTCGCCCCGGAACGTCTTGCCCGTTTGCTGATTACAAAACGCTATGGCTGAGCCTGCCTGCGGGGTATGGCCCATGCCTGTTCCGGGCAGGCCATGGTATGTGCAGGCCTGAGTCCTGCCGCCCGGTCAGACAGGAGGGCTCAAGCCCCTTGCACCTGGCGCCAGACGCATGGCGGCCTGGGCATGAACGGTCGTGGAACCCGGGTCGGGCAGGGGGAGGTGTGTCCGGGGCGACTGGCAGGGAGAATTCGGGCGCGGTCCAGAATAACGGAATCCGCGCTTTTGGCCGGGCTTGTGCCATCATGTACGGGTCGCGGGCTTCGCGCATGATGCCCCGGCATGGTCCGTCGAAAAGACAGCGCGCTGAAAAAATATCGCGAATGGCGATACGGCCTGCCTCGTCCGGGTGATGGTTTCCCGGCCATGAGCGCGCGCTCGGTGTGGAAATTCATGCTCCATGGTGTATGCGTCGCCAGCGGCAGGAGTTTGCGCCGGCCCTCGGGCTTGAGGGCGGATCAGGTCGTCCATACTGTTGAGCCGTGGCATCCCGGCCATTTTTTTGACCCTGTCTGCACGCGCGGGTCGCTGCGTGGCAGCGGGTTGGCACGGGGGCGGGGCTGAAAGCTTCCGGGATATTTGTCAGTATGCTGACATTATGGCATCGTAACGGGTGAGCGAGCGTACCGGACACTGTCGCCCCCTGCCGCAGGCGGGCCGGTCGCACCATCAGGCCGCAGGAAAACGGAAGACCGAATGACCCAGAGCGATGTCTCCTATCTGGAACACGACACGATCTATCCTATCCCGCCCGAACGCCGTCACGGCACGGCGGGGCACCTGTTCGCGCTGTGGTTCGGGGCCAATGTGCGGCTTCTTACGCTGGTAACGGGCTCGCTTGCCACCACGTCGTTCCATCTGGGCTTTGTATCCGCCGCCTGCGCGCTGTTTCTGGGCAATGTGGTGGGGGCCGTGTTCATGGCGGCCCATGCGGCGCAGGGACCAAGGCTGGGCGTGCCGCAGATGATCCAGAGCCGGGGCCAGTTCGGCACCTACGGGTCTGCCCTGGTCACGGTCGTGGTGGTCATGATGTATACCGGCTATACGGCCTCCAACGCGGCGGTGGCGGGCCGGTCCATTCATGGGGCTTTTCCCTGGGTGGCCACGCCGGTCATTATCGCGCTGGTGGGGGCGGTGGCGCTGGGTATTGCCATCATGGGGCATGACATCATCCACCGGTGCGGGCGGGTGACGACCGTGGTTGCGGCGGCAACGCTGGTGCTGTGCTTTGGCGTGCTGATGGTCCGCCACGTCCTGCCGCCCGATATCCTCTCCCACGGGGTGTATTCGACCCAGGGCTTTTTAGGGGCGCTGTCGGTCGCGGCCCTGTGGCAGATTTCCTATGCGCCGTATGTGTCCGACTATTCGCGCTACCTGCCCCAGCGTACCGGTGCGGCCCCCGCGTTCTGGGGCACATGGGGCGGCGTGGTTGTGGGGGCCGTGCCCCTTATGCTGCTGGGGGCGCTGATGGGCGTGCTCGCAACCGATGGCGACGTGGTGGGCGCGCTGACACGCAGCCTGGGCCCGTTTGCCGCCCCCGCCATTGTGCTGCTGACGGTTACGCTGGCCTGTTGCGGGGCGATCGATATTTATGGCGGCATGCTGGCCAGCATTACGCTTTTGCAGACCTTCGCCCCCGACTGGCGGCCCGGCCTGCGCGCGCGGGTGGGGTTCTGCATTTTTATCGCAGTATTGGGGATCGGCATGGCCATAGGCGCGCAGGCCGATTTTCTGCACAGTTACATGAACTTCCTGTTCCTGCTGCTATGCGTGCTCATTCCATGGACCGCGATCAATCTGGTGGATTATTACCTGATCCACCATGGGGATTACGATGTGTCGTCCTTCTTCAAGCGCGATGGCGGCATTTACGGGCGTATCAACACCACGGCGCTGATCGCCTACGGGGTGGGTATTGCGGTGCAGATGCCCTTTGTCGCGACAGACCTGTATACCGGCCCCATTGCCCGCGCCCTTGGCGGGGCCGACCTGTCATGGATCGTGGGGCTGGTGGTGGTCTCGCCCCTGTATTACGGCCTGTGCAGGCTGGAACAGGCGCGGGCCGTCCGCCGCACGGGCTGACAGGCCACAGGCCCGCCCGGTGGCCTGTTTTCTGCCCGCCGTCGCCTGCCCCATGCAAGACTGTGCCCGCGCAGGTGGGTGCCGCCGCTGGACCCCGTCGCTGGTCCCGCAGGTGGCTGCCGGTGTGTGCCAGTGTGTCTGCCGGTCGGCCTGCTGATGTGCCTCTGGTATGTTTGCCAATGCTGTGCCCAGAGGTGTTTCCAGTGGTCTTCCGGGTGTGGCGCTCCGGTGGACGTTCTGCTGGGGTGGGCTTGTGTGCCGCCCATATGCCAGCACACGGCCTTGCGGTATGTGGGACCGCAGGCGCAGGGCGCATCCTGCGCGGCTTAGGCGGCTGTTCGCACCGGGCAGGCACCGCCTATGGCATTGAGGTGTGTGGACGGGCTGGATCAGGGGGCGGGCAGGGCGTCCACGGGGCGGGGCTGGCCGTTGTCGTCCAGGGCCACAAAGGTAAAGCGCCCCTGCGTGACCTTCTGCTTGATGGTCGTGCGGCGCACGCGGCGTACGGCTTCCACCTCTATGGTCATGGAGGTGCGCCCGATTTTCAGGATACGGGTATAGACGTTGAGTTCATCCCCCACCGTCATGGGTCTGTGAAAGACAAGCCCGTCCACCGCGACCGTGGCGCATTTGCAGCCGGCCCGGTCCTCGGCCGTGGTACTGGCCGCCAGATCCATATGGGACGCCACCCAGCCGCCGAAAATATCGCCTGCGGCATTGGTATCTGTCGGCATGGCCACGACACGTACCATGAGATTCTGCTCGGTCAGCCAGTCGCTCTGCTTGGTCTCTTGCACTGAAAGATGCTCCCACCCCAAACCTTTCGCCCCAGACTACCCGGATCGGAATGCCAAAGCCAGTAACGCGGGCACGCCTTTTTCGGTTCGGGGGATGACAGTTGCGGCATCGCGCGCCAGATACCCCGTGCCGTGTGGTGTTGTGCGGGGGAGCGGGGACCTGTGGCGCGCGCTCTAACCCGCCAGCAGGGACGCCACGCGCGCAAGCTCCCCACCCGGTGTGCCCAGCGCGTTGAGAATGCTGAAATGCTCCGCCCCGGCCACAGGCGCCAGCAGGCCCGGTGCGTGCGTTGCCGCCCGCAGGCCGTGCAGGTTGCGGCTGTCATGGCACAGCGCGGGCAACTCGCGCGTGCCATAGGCAATGGCCAGCGGCTTGGGGGATGGCGGGCGCCGCAGGGCGGACAGGGTCTGTATTTCCGCATCGTCCAGGGCCAGGGCGTCGTTCAGCGTCGTGTCACGCAGGGGGCCAAGCTCGTAAATGCCCGAAAGGGCAAGCCCCGCGACAATGTGGGGGTGGTCCAGCGCCAGCGTGGCCAGCGTGCCCCCGGCCGACCAGCCCGATACCACGCACGGGCCCGCAATGCCGTGGGCCGGGCCGTGGGTGGCCAGCCAGTCCAGTGCGGTGTCGATCTCGGCCACGATCGCGCGGAGCGAGGCAGCAGGAGCCAGCGTATGGCCGGGCATGGCCACGGACCAGCCCAGAGCGGCAACCCCCTCGGCCAGGCAGGCGAAGTGCTCCGGGTCGTTCCACTGCCAGTATCCACCGTGGATGAACACCAGGCACGGTGCATCCGGGCTGGATGCGGGATACAGGTTCCAGCGCTGCCGGGGGGTGCAGCCCCAGACGACGTCGCGCGTGGTGGCGGCATGGTGCGCGCGGAACGCGGCCGAGCGAGCCCGCAGGCCGGCCATCCAGTCGCGGCTGCCGGGTACTGCGCCAACGTTGTCATAGGCCGCGTTGCGTTCGGCGCGGCTCATGCTGCCCCAGGGCAGCGGGCCTTCGGGCGGCCCGGAGCGGGTCATGCGGCCTGCATGTCAAGCGGGGGCACCAGCGGGCTGGTGGCGTCGTAGCGCACGCCCGCGCGCAGGCAGAACTCGGGCGTGATCATTTCGGATGCGCTGACCCGCACACCGCTGTTGTCGATCATGCTGAAATGGCCCTTGTGCAGGGTCAGCACCGAAATATCGGCCTCGCGCCCGACCTGGAGCGAACCCAGCGTGTCCTCCATGCGGATCATGCGCGCGGGGTTGGCCGTGACCGTGGCGATCACGGCATCAAGCGGCATGCCCAGATACAGCAGTTTGGACATGGCATGGGTCAGGTTGAAAGGGGCCACGCCCGCGAACGGGTTCAGCTTGCGGTCAGCCAGGTCCGTGGCTGAGGGAACCTTCACATTATAGCCGTGCATGTCCGCCCCCAGCGTGTAGGGGGTAATGCCCGCCGCCATGACCTTGCGCGCCATGTCGAAGGAAAAATGCGAGCCATGGCCGACATCGACCGTGACCCCGCGTTCCAGCGCCGCCCAGATGACGGGATGCACCTCCCCCGTCTCGACCGAGATGAACCCGCCCGGATGCCGCGTGAACGGGTGGGCCAGCACGTCGCCTTCCTCCATGATGGGCAGAAGTTCGCGCACCAGTTCATCGGCGTCGATATCGGGATTGTCCTCCGCCGTGGGCCAGAGCTGGCCCAGATGGATGTACAGCGGAATACCCGCCTCCCGCGCGATCTGCTTGCCGATACGCATGACATTCAGCCCCCAGCGCGACACCCCGCCCAGTTCGGCATGGCCTTTGACACCGCGCACCAGATCGCTGTTTTCCCGTGCCGCGCGTACGCTGTGGGCCACATTGGTCTGATCCGGGCCATACAGTTCGGGGTAGAGGTGCCCCTCCAGCCCGCCGACCAGATAGGCCGACAGAAAAGCCAGAACACGGGTCTTGGCAGGGGCTGCGATAAAGTTGCGGAAGCCCGCAATGGTCATGCAGCTTGGCCCGCCCTGGTCGATAATGGTGGTGACACCCGAATACACACCCACCAGATCGGGGTTGAGCCCGAAACGGCCGGTGACATGTTCGTAGATATGGCCGTGCGTGTCGATCATGCCCGCCGTGACGATCCTGCCCGACACGTCGGTTACCGCGCGTGCAAGGGCGGGGTCCAGCGCAGGGGCTATGGCCGCGATACGGCCGTCGGCAATGGCGATATCGGCCACTTCGTGGCGGTTGGTCATGGGGTCGATCACGGTGCCTGCATGCAGGATCAGATCAAAAACGGGATTCATGGATGCCTCCGGGCTGACTAAAAGTCAGTATACTGACGATTTGGGCGGACGCAAGAACCCGTCTCGCCCCCGATACGACAAATCGCCCGCTGCCCCCTGCCCTGAGAGCGCGCCGGGCGGTGTGGTCATTGGATTCTGTAACGCGGGCTGCGGGCTGGACGCGTGGCAGCCCAAACCGGCCACGTCTGTGGAGGAACGTGCCCCTGCGTCTCTGTGCCCTGCGTCCCGCGCGGTGCGGCCGGTCGCGTGCGGTGGCGCGTCGTTCTGTCTCATGTTCTGCCCGATACCCGGCCTGATTTGGCAGGTGCGGCGTCCGCTGGTATCAGGGTGGCATGAGCAACGAACCGGCTTCAGACTCCGTGGGTGATGCAGAAGCCCCCCAGCCCTCCGACCTCCCTCCCGCGCGGGAGGAGGAGACATCCGGCTGGGCGACTGAATGGGCAGCGGGTCTGCCCGCGCGCCCCGGCTTTCTGATCCGGCGGCTGCACCAGATCCATGTCGCCCTGTTCGCGGAGGAATGCGGCGGCTTCAACGTAACCCCGGTGCAGTACAGTATCATGAGTGCCGCGGCCCTTCACCCGGGGCTGGACCAGAACGAACTGGCCGTGGCGGTCGGGGTTGACCGCACGACCCTGGCGAATGTCGCCGCCCGTCTGGAGGCGCGCGGTCTGGTCCGGCGTGAACGCACGCCGCGGGACCGGCGGCTCAAGCATGTGTTTCTGACCACGGAAGGGCAGGATCTGCTCGACAGCATGGCCCGGCCCGCCGCCCGCGCGCACCAGCGCACGATAGAAGCCCTGTCCGGCACGGAGCGCCAGATGTTTCTCGACAGTCTGACCCGGCTTGTTCTGGCCGGCAACGCCTATGGTCGCGCCCCCCTGCGCATGGGGTGATCCGCCCGGCAGCGCTGGCGCGCGGGCAGGGCGGCCTGCCCCCGTGGCCGACGCGTGATCCGCCATGCCATACTATGCCGGGCCGGGTGCCGCCCCCTGTGGCATTAGCCTGCTGCTTTGCCTGCGCACCGCCTGTGTGCCTTCCCCCTCATGCCCGTGTCATGCCCCATGTGCGTTCCCTGAGCGCTCTCTCGTGCGCTCCCCCGCGCATTCCGGGTTGCGCCACCCCGTGCGTGCCTTCCGGCCCCGTCTCCCCCGCGTGTTTCCTCCCCGTGTGCTTCTCCCGTGTGTCGCCCATCGGGCGGTCTGCTGCGGTTTTGTCGTGTCTTTGGCGGGGTGGATGCGGTGCGGTCGGGCAAGGGCCGGGGCGTGACCATTTCAGCGGCGCAAGGGGGCATTGGTCCTGACAGCGGGGGTGCCGCCGCACGACCGCGCGACGCGGTAAAATACCGGAGGCCAAACGGCGAACCTGCTCTATAAAGAACAGGTTCGAGAGGGAGTTCTCCATGAAGATGGTCATTGGCTGTATCGTCCATGAACATAATCTCTGGTTGGTGCTGGCGGCGGGGTTGCTGTGCTGCGGGGGGTCCTGGGTTACCGCCCGGCTGTTTTTCCGCACGATCGAGACCTCGGGCCTGCAGAAATACGGCTGGTATTTCCTCACATCCCTGACCGCGGCTGTTGCAATCTGGTGCACGCATTTCATTGCCATACTGGGGTTCGACCCCGGCGTGCCCGTTGCGTTCGACCCGGTTCTGACCATTGCCTCCCTGCTGATCGCGGTGGTGGGCAGCACGGTCGGTTTTATTCTGGCGGGCAGCCGCCTTGCGTGGTTCACCCCCGCACTGGGGGGCGCCGTCGTGGGGCTGGCGGTGGCCGCCATGCATTATACAGGCATGATGGCCTACCGTGTGGCGGGCATTGTGTCGTGGGATACGTCCTATCTTGTGGCGTCCATCGTGCTGTCTGTCGTGCTGTCGGGGGCGGCCATGCAGGTGGCCATGCGCGGGGGGCGGTACGCGGGCAATATCATGGCCGCGATCCTTACACTTGCGATCGTGTGCCTGCATTTTACGGGTATGGCGGCGCTGCACGTTACCCCGATGCCGGTCAGCGGCGCGTTTTCCAACCCCGAGGCCCTGCACGCTCTCGCACTGGCCATTATCGGCACGGCGCTGGTCATTGTGGGGGCGGGGTTCGCCAGCTACCTGATCGATGACAGCGTGCGCGCCGAATCCGTGGAGCGGCTGCACCGCATGGCCATGAGCGATGCGCTGACCGGTCTGCCCAACCGGGTCAGTTTCAATGACCGGCTGGATTTCGAGATGGAACTGGCCCGCGACCGTCGGAGCAAGTTTGCCCTTGTGGGCATCGACCTCAACCGTTTCAAGGAAATCAACGACCTGCGCGGGCATAATGCGGGGGACGAGGTGCTGCGTGTTCTGGGGCGGCGCTTCAAGGGGCTGCTGCATGATGGCGAATTCGTTGCCAGAACCGGGGGGGATGAATTTGCCGCCCTGTACCGTCTGGATGACAGGGGCGGTATTTCGGAGTTTCTGGCCCGGCTGGAACAGGCCCTGTTCCAGCCTATCCGCCTGGACGGGTTCGAGGTGCCGTCGGGGGGGAGCCTGGGGGTTGCCATCTGGCCGGATGACGCACAGGACAAGGAAACCCTGATCAACAACGCCGATCTGGCGATGTATCGCGCCAAGGCGGACCCGGTTCGCAAAATCTGTTTTTACGAACCCGCGATGGATGAAATGCTGCGGGCGCGCCGTGCCCTTGCGGCCGACCTGCGCGAAGCCCTGATCCGCGACCAGCTTTCGCTGCATTATCAGGTGCAGACCATAATCGGCACCGGGCAGATCACGGGGTACGAGGCGCTGCTGCGCTGGAACCATCCGCAGATCGGGCCCATTCCACCGACCGAGTTCATTCCCCTGGCCGAGGAAAACGGCCTTATCATTCCCATTGGGGAATGGGTGCTGCGCACCGCGTGCGAAAAAGCGGCGGCGTGGGACCCGCCCTACAAGGTGGCGGTCAATCTGTCGGCCGTGCAGTTCCTGCATGCCGATCTGCCCCGTCTGGTCGTGGACGTGCTGACCAGCACGGGCCTGCCCGCCGGGCAACTGGAACTGGAACTGACGGAATCGACCATTTTCGCGGATCGCGAGCGGGCCCTGCATATGCTGCGCCAGATCAAGGCGCTGGGGGTAAGCATTGCGCTGGATGACTTCGGCACCGGCTATTCCTCGCTCGACACGCTGCGCGCCTTTCCGTTCGACCGGATCAAGATCGACCGGTCGTTCTGCAGCAACGCCGTGGCCAACCCGCAGACCCTGGCCATTATCCGTGCGGTGCTTGGTCTGGGGCGGTCTTTTGGCATTCCCGTTCTGGCAGAAGGGATCGAAACCTACGACCAGTTATCCATGCTGGGGAACGAGGGCTGTCACGAAGGCCAGGGCTTTCTGCTCGGGCGTCCCGTCCCCCTTGATCAAATTATTGAAAGCGGGCAGATCACATTTCATCATGATGACATTGAAAACCCTGCCCGGACGGACGATGACACGACCGGCCAACCCGCGATGACCCTGGTTCTCCAGGCCGATACCGGCGGGGAAAATCCTCCCGTCGACATCCTTGTGGCGCAGGGGCGTTCCACCGTCCTGACAGGGGTCGCAGCACCCCCTGGCGCTGCTGGCGGGCAGTCTTCGGCAAGTGGGCCGGTCTCTGGTGGCAGGGGTGGTCAATGACCCTTAAACGCGCCGTGTTGCGTTTTGTTGCATTTGTGTCGGTGCGGTCCAGCAATCCCGAACTGCTGAGGGCGCAGTTTTCAGCCCTGTCGCGGTTGATCCCGCTCCTGTATTTCGTTCTTGTGGCCAATGCCTGGGTGCTTGGCATCGCCTTCATTCATCACGCACCCATCTGGCTGAGCGTGTATGGCCCCCTGGTGCTGACGGGGGTATGCCTGCTGCGGGTGGTGCTGTGGTGGCGCAAGAGGCACGTCGCGGTTACTGACCAACGCGTGGTCAGCGAACTGCGGCGCGCCAACGTTCTGGCGGGCGTGCTTGGTGCCGCGTCCTCGGCCTGGGCGCTGTCGCTGTTCCCGTACGGGGACGCCTACGCACAGAGCTATGTCGCGTTCGTGCTGATCGTCTCGGCGCTGGGCACCATGTTCTGCCTGGCCCATCTGTGCTCGGCCGCGCTGGCCGTAGCGACCGTGGGCGGCGGGTTTTTCATCTGTTTCTTCCTGGCGACGGAAAACCCCATTTTTGTCGCCATGACCGTCAATGTCCTGCTCGTGATCGGCGTTTCGGTCGTGGTTATCCTGACTCAGTACCGGGACTTCGTGCGCATGGTCAATGCCTCGACCGAGGCCATGTCCCGCGAGCGCGAACAGAGCCGGCTGCTGCGCATGATCGATGACATGCCCGTGGCGGTCATGACGGTCGAGCCCGATACGCTGAACATCAATTACGCCAACGAGACCTCAAAACGTCTGATCCGGCGGATCGAGCACCTGCTGCCGCTGAAGGCTGACGACCTGCTGGGCACCTGTATCGACGTGTTTCACAGGCATCCGCAGCACCAGCGCCGTATTCTGGCCGACCCCGCCAACCTGCCGCACAATGCCCGCATCAAGCTGGGGCCGGAGGTGCTGGACCTCAAGGTTTCGGCGGTTACGGAGAATGACGGCGCCTATATCGGCCCCATGCTGACCTGGGCGCTGGTGACCAAGGAAGTGGAATCCGAACAGCGCATTCTGCAGATGGCGCATTACGACACGCTGACCGGCCTGCCCAACCGCGCCACTTTTTACGAGGAACTGGAGCGGCGCCTGTCCACACCGGGTAACCGGGTCGGCCTGCTGTTCGTCGACCTTGACGGGTTCAAGCTCGTCAACGACACGCGCGGCCACCGGATTGGCGACACGCTGCTGACCCAGGTGGCCAGCCGCCTGCGCGCGGCCTGTAACACCCCGGCCACCATGGTCGGCCGTCTGGGTGGGGACGAGTTCGCGGTGCTGGTGCCGCATGACAATGCCGAGGAAACGGAAGCCCTGGCCAGGCGGGTTATCGAGGCCCTGGGTGTGCCCTACGATCTCGATTATGACCGCAGCATCCAGATCGGGGCATCCATCGGCATGGCGCTGGCACCCCGCCACGGTGAAACGGGCGAGGCCCTGCTGAGCCGCGCGGACATGGCGCTTTATGCCGCCAAGGCCGCTGGCAAGGGCGTGTCACGCATGTTCATGCCCGAAATGGAGACCCGCATCCAGGACCGCATCCGCCTTGAGGGCAAGCTGCGCGCAACGCTGGAAACCCGGGAAGGGCTGTTCGTGTTCTATCAGCCGATTGTCGCCATCAATGGCGATGTCGTGACCGCGCGCGAGGCGCTGGTGCGCTGGTACCACCCCCAGCGTGGCTGGATATCTCCGGGCGAATTCGTGCCGGTGGCCGAGCAGAGCGGGCTGATCGACCAGCTTGGCGCCTTTGTGCTGGACGCCGCCTGCCGCGAGGCCGCGGGCTGGGCGGATGGCGCGCGGGTGGCGGTCAATGTGTCGGCAAGCCAGCTTGGCAAGGGTACCCTTGTCTGCGCCGTGCAGGACGCGCTGGCGGTGTCGGGGCTGATGCCGGGGCGGCTTGAAATCGAGGTGATGGAAACCGCCCTTCTGGGCGATGAGCAGGAGATCATCGCGGAACTGAACAGTCTGCGGTCCTTTGGGGTACGGGTCGCCCTGGATGATTTTGGAACGGGCTATTCCTCGCTCGCGCATCTGCGGGCTTTTCCGTTCGACAAGATCAAGATCGACGGTTCATTCGTGCGCGACGCGGTGGAACGGCCGGACTGCGCCGCCGTTGTGCAGGCGGTGGCGACACTGGGCCGGCGGCTTGGTGTCAGCACGGTTGCCGAAGGGGTGGAAACGCAGGCCCATCTCGACCGTGTGCGGGAGGAAGGCTGTAGCGAGGTGCAGGGCTATCTGTTCAGCCGCCCGCAGCCCACCGACCGCGATGCCCCGATGGTGGAGGAACTGAACCGCGCCGAAGCCCGTAAGCGGCAGGCGCGGCAGAACCAGGTTCCGGCCTGACAGGGCAGGCTGTGCGGTCTGCCCGGGGGGTGTTGCCTCCGGTGGGGGGCAGTCTCTGTCCCCATCTGTCCGGCAACCCGCCCGGCTGGCTAACCCGGTAGCCGGTCCTTTGCCGTGCGGCCATGCGGCAAGGGACCGCTTAAAGCCCCGGGGGCGGGGGACTGACGTGCAGACCCGCCCCCAGATGCGGCCCGTTACAGGCTTGCGGGGACCTTGCCGCCGTTTTCAGCCAGTTTCTGGCGCACTTCCTTGATAAGCCATACGTTCATGGTGGCGGAATCGTTCGTGTCACCCGTATAGCCCAGTTCGGCGGCCAGCTTCTTGCGCGAGTCCAGAGAGCTGTCGAGGCCAAGCAGCTTCAGCAGATCGACAATGGATTCCTTCCAGTTCAGGGTCTGGCTGTTTTTGGCGGCCAGGTCGCTCAGCACGGCATCCACGTCGACCGGCGCCGCAGGTGTCGCGGCAGCGGGGGTTGCAGCCGTCGCGGCTGCCGTGGCGGCGGCGGCAGGTGCTGCGGCACTGGCCGGCGTCGCGGCAGAGGCATGGTGGAAAATGGCGGAAAGAATGGAGCCGAAAATGCTCATGACAGAAGTCCCTTTCGTAACATGGTTGGCAGACATCGGGGACACACGGTCCTGCCCGTCCGCCTGCAAGGCACGCGACCAGCATACAACAGCACAAAAGGTTGTATAGGGCGCATGGTTCCCGCCGCACGCATGCAGGTCGCCACCAAGGCTGAAAAAGCGCCGTGCCGCTCAGGTGTTGCCCGGATGCAGCCCGGCTGCCGTTCTGCTGCCGACTGGCGGCATGCGGCCCTGGGTGAGGCATTTCATGCATGGCGTGCAACCCGGCCTGCCGTGGGGTCTTTACAGTCTGCGACAGGGCAGCCTGAATAGGCGCGCGGGCTTGATGGCGGGCAGTCGTTCGCCGTCGGGGTGTTTTTTTGGAGGTTTCTTATCATCATGGCGGAACCGCCTGACGGATTCATGTTCAGGGTACCCGGTCCGGGCGTTCTCATGCGCCTGGGGCTGATCGGCGGGGTTCTGGCCCTTGTATGCGGCGCCTTTGCCTGGAGTGCGGGGTGGCTGTCCGCCCACCGGCTGACCCAGACTGGCATGATCGACGCCCTGCATACGGTTGACGGGGTTCATCCGGGTTTTCGGAGCAACCATGCCAAAGGCGTGTGCGTGACCGGATGGTTCGAGGGCAGTGGCCAGGCCAGCGCGTTATCCACCGCGTCGGTGTTCGGGCGTGAACGCAGTGCGGTGGTGGGGCGCTTTGCGCTGGCCGGCGGCATGCCGTTCCAGCCCGATGCCCCGGCAAAAGTCCGCAGCATGGCGTTGCGGCTTATGCCGCCGCACGGTCATGAATGGCGCATGGGGCTGAACGATATTCCGGTTTTTGTGGCCCGCACCCCGCAGGACTTCCATGACCTGCTGCTGGCCACCCGACCAGACCCGGCAACCGGCAAACCCGATCCGGCCCGTGTGGGGCCTTTTATGGCCACCCACCCCGACACCGCGCGGGCGCTGGCCCAGATCGGGCACCGAACCCTGTCCAGCGGCTTTGCGGATGATAGCTATCTCAGCCTCAATACGTTTCGCCTGATCGATGCCAGGGGCGTATCGTCACCCGTGCGCTGGACGATGGTGCCAGTCGGGTCGCCTTCAGTCGGATCGTCCCCTGTTGGACCGCCTCCTGTCACGTCGCCGCCGGTCGCCCCGACCGGTACGGGGCCCAATGCTCTGTTCGACGCACTGGTTGCCGCATTGCATCGGGGGCCGTTGCAATGGCGCCTGATGGTGAGCGTGGGCGCGCCGTCCGACCCCACCTCCGACCCGACAGTTGCCTGGCCGGCCGACCGGCGGCAGGTCGAGGCCGGAACGCTGACACTGACCCGCGCCGAAAGCGAGGATAACGGCCCCTGCACAGGTATAACCTTTGATCCGACCATTCTGCCGGAGGGCATTGCCGTATCGGACGACCCCATTCTGCCCGCGCGATCGGCGGTGTATATGCGCTCTTTCGTGCTGCGAGCGGGGCAGACCAAGCCCCCAAGCGCCATTGGCCCGGCGGCGGTCGGCCCCGGAGGTCCGTCATGACGCCCGTTATCCGTTTTTCCGTGGTGGCACGGGTTCTGCACTGGTCCATGGCGGTCATGATCGTGGGCATGCTGTTTGTTGGCGTGTTCATGGCCGCAACCGTGGGGCCTGCCTATAACCTGCTGCTTTCGCTCCATCGGCCCATGGGCATTCTTGTTCTGGTGCTGGCGTTTGTCCGGCTGGGGTATCGGCTGCGTGTGGCCCCGCCCCCCTTGCCCGACAGCCTGCCTGTTTTCCAGCGTGTGGCGGCTCTGGCGTCGCACTGGCTGCTTTACGCGCTGATGATCGCCATGCCGCTGGTGGGGTGGGGCATGCTGTCGGCCGGAGCCTATCCGGTCGTGTTCTGCAAGGGTTTCCATCTGCCGCCGATCCTGCCGCATGACCCTGCCCTATTCGCGTTTTTGCGGCATGTGCATACATGGCTGGGGCTGACGCTGTTTGCCGTTATCGTCATCCACCTTGGCGCAGCACTTCTGCATGCGCTGATCCTGCGTGACGGCGTATTCCCGGCCATGGCGTCGTGGCGGGCGGGGCGGCGTAACCGGGACTGAGCGGCGTAACCCACGCCCCGCAGCGCACATGCCCGGACCACCATGCCCGTTATGCGGGGTACTGCCGGGACTTTGCGGGGTAGCGGCTTTTGTCCGGTGGCGTTGGTGGCGGCATTGGTGATGGCATGGGCCGTCGGGTCGTCGGCGGTGTCGGCCCGGCTTGCGGCCCGCATGCGGGGCTGTCACACGCTGGGTGTATTATTCTGGCATCACTGCATGATTATATTCATTCATATATAGGAATATGCACGGACGTATATGGACAGCGCCCTGTCAGGCTTGGCAGAAGGGGGACACCTGAAGTTCCTTATTCATATGCTGGACCTGTTAGATTTATGCGTGATCGTTTTCATACCTCTTTCGTTGCCGGAACATTTGGCGCGCTTCTGCTGACCTCATCCGCACTGGCGGCGCCCTCTGCCTCCACCCGGCAGGGCGGGGTGGCACGGCCGGCAGGCGCTGCGCCGGCCTCTGCCGGAACACCCGTCGCCCCGGTGGCCGTGAAAAAAAATGCAGCCAGCAGGGCCCCGGTTAGCGGGACACGGCCCAGTACAACCCCGATTGCGGGTATTCTCGACGGCTCCAATGGTGAAACGGTGAACGTTCACGGCCACCATGCCGCAGACGGCACGGGCGCCAAATACATGAACAAGATCGTCTATCTGGGGCCGCTGGGTAATCGGGACACGCTGGATACGCCTTATTCCGTCATGGGTGTGCCGCACGATGTCGTGGTCAACCAGCAGATCCGCAACCTTAACGACATGGCGCAGTACCTGCCCTCCGTGCAGCTTGAAATCCGTGGCGATCCCAACACGTCCCGTCCGCAGTCACGCGGGTTCGAGGCGGATGTGGTCTCCAACTCCCGTCTGGACGGGCTGAATGTCGTGTCCACCACCCCGTACCCTGCGGAATGGGTGGATAACCTCCAGGTTCTCAACGGTCTGGCCGGGGCCATGTACGGGCCTGAAAACCCGGCAGGTGTGTTCGAATACACGCTCAAGCGCCCGACGGACCGCCGGACCGAACGCCTTTCGGTCGGGGTGGATTCCATCGGCACGCCCACGGTCAACGGCGACATATCGGGCCGGGTGGGCCGCAATGGCTGGTTCGGCTACCGCCTGAACATGCTGCACGCCAATGGCACGGCCTACGTGCCGGGAAGCTGGCTGCGGCGCGAAATGGTGAGTGCCGATTTCGACATCCATCTGGACGACAAGACGGTTATCGAACTCGACGCCAGCCATTACACCTATGACGAACGCGGCACGGCCCCGGCATTCGGCATTCCCGCGGCGGGAATAGGCGGCAAACTCCCCGAAGCACCCGATCTGGGGAAAAGGCTTGCACCGGACTGGAGCGGTTTCAATATGGAAACCAACACGTTCCTGGGCAAGATCAAGCACCAGATCAACAAGGACTGGAGCTTTACGCTGGGCGGGCTGTATCAGGACGCCCAGCGCCAGTCGTTCGGCATTACCGATACGCTCTGCGCCAAGCCCGCGGCTGCGACGGCCACCAGTGCCGCCTGTGGCGGGTACGGCACGAATGGCTGGTACAGCTCCACGGTTCAGGCTGCATCCTCGGCGAACGATTTCCGCGTTGGCAGCAACATGGCGTATATCAACGGCCGGGTTTACACCGGTCCGGTCCGGCATGATCTGGTGATTGGCACCAACGGCTACATGATGGGCAATTATAACCCGACCGGTACCGACAAGGCGAATTACAGCCTGCCGTCGAGCAACCTGTACGGGACAGCCCCCACAGGCGGTTCGCAGCCCTATTACCATGGGCGCTACCAGTCCAGCAAAGTTGTCAGCCAGTCCTTTATCGTGGGCGATACGCTGACAATCGACAGGCACTGGTCGATCATGGGCACGCTCGCCTGGAGCTGGATACGCCAGGACAACGCGCTCAATGCCAACAGCCCGCTGACAAAGGCGTTCCAGGTTGACGCGGCGTTCAGCCCGACCGCCAGCCTGATGTACAAGCCGACCGACAACCAGACTTTCTATTTCACGTACGGTCGTTCGGTCGAAGCCGGGCCGGTTGCCACCAATAACAACCTTTATACCAACAAGAACCTGGCGTTGCCGATCGCGCATTCCGAGGAGTATGAGGTCGGCTACAAGCTGCGGTACCAGAAATTCCAGTTCAATCTTGCGGGTTTCCGCATGACGTCGCCATACGCCATTTATACCCAGGCCGCGAATACCTGCGCGAGCTATACGAATTATACCGGGACAGGGGCAAACCCGTATGCGGGTAAATGCCAGACCTACCAATATGGCGGCACACAGCGCAATTACGGTGTGGAAGCCCAGATTTCGGGTGAAGTCCTGCCCAATCTTTCCGTGCTTGCGGGCATGACATGGTTGGATGCGGAACTGATCGATAGCAAAACAGCCGCCTACAACAACAAGGAAATTGTTGGCGCGGCTCCGTTGCAGGCCAACCTGCTGCTGGACTACCGCCTGCCCGGCACCCTGGGGTCCTTTGCTTCGGGCTGGGCGTTCAACGCCAATGTGCACTACATGGGCAACCGTGCGGCCAATATCCAGAACACGCTGCATACCGGTTCGTACACGACCCTTGAACTGGGCACGCGGTACGGTTTCCATGTCGCCCGCTTTCCGTGGGTGCTGCGGTTCGGGGTCAGCAATGTCACGAACGAGCGGTACTGGGCATCGGTCTATACGGGCGCGCCCAGTGGCACGTCGGGTGCGGCATCCAGCCTGTATGCGGGCCTGCCGCGTATCTACCACTTTACCTTCTCGGCTGAATTCTGATTTTTGGTTGGCTGTTGCCGTCAAAACAGAAACAATGGTGTTGATATCCGCTGCTCCGGGACATTGCAAAATGCTGCGTCGCGGGGCGGCGGGGGCATGACTGCACCCCGCCCGTTTCTTTAAGAACGATCAGCCTGCGCTGTTCTAGGGTGTATCTGCGCGGGCTGCGGAGTGTTGTGGACATATGCTTTCCAGCATGCTGGCCACGTGTCGTGGGTGTGGGCCTTGCTGCCTGCCCGCTATGGCCGGGTCGCAGGGGCGGGCAGCGTCCCGGTCTGCGGACCTGGCATGGCCCGCACGCTCCTGCGCCGACGCCGTCCCTCGCATGACAGGCAATTCCGGCCCGCCGGATAATTCTGGTATTCCCCTCTTGCACATAAAAACGCGGACTAATAAGGTCCGCGTATGACACTGTATGGCGCCAGCACCGAATATGTCCTGCACAGCCTGCTCTGGCTGGTTGGCAACCCCGAGCCTGTCAGCAGCCTCGATCTGGCGGAGCTTCAGAATATTCCGCCCGCATTTGTCGCCAAACTACTGCCCCGGCTTGAAAAGGCGGGGGTTCTCAGCGCGGCCGAAGGGCTGAAAGGCGGCTACAGCCTTGCCAGACCCGCGCATGAGATCAGTGTGCTGGCCGTGGTCGACGCTGTGGAAGGGCAGAAAAGTCTTTTCAACTGTCAGGAAATTCGTGGCCGCTGCGCCCTGTTCAATGAACGGCCGCCGCAATGGGCCACGCAGGGTGTGTGCGGCATTCATGCGGTCATGCTGCGGGCCGAGCAGGCCATGCGGCAGGAACTGGCCCGGACATCGCTGGCGGATCTGGCCAGTTCCGTGCGTGCAAAAGCACCCCGCCCGTTTGCAGAGCACGTGCAGTCCTGGTTCGATGAGCGTGTGCGTACCCGCCGCACCGGCAAGGCCAGGCAGCGCAGGCGTCCGGGCAGTCTCTGCCCCCCGCAACCGTGATCCAGTCACAGGAAAACCATACCATGCAGAAATTCATTGTTCTTGGCGCGCTGTTCGCTGGCCTGTGGGCCACGCCCCTTTATGCGGAAACCCGTGTCACGCCCCTGCTGTCCCATGACCTGCAGGGTTTTCCCGGCAAGGAAGGGGCAATGCTGACAGTCGACTACCCGCCCGGTGGGTCGGACCCGATCCATCGGCATAATGCCTCGGTGTTTGTATATGTTCTGCGCGGCAGCATCGTCATGCAGGTCAAGGGGGGTGCCCCGGTGACGCTGAAGGAGGGGCAGACCTTTTTCGAAGGCCCGGACGATGTCCATCTGGTAGGGCGCAATGCAAGCCAGACAAAACCTGCGCGTTTTCTGGCTTTTTTCGTCAAGGACAAGGCAGTTCCCTTTGTTGTGCCGGCACACTGAGCAAAAGGGGCGGACGGATGAAAATTCTTGTTGCTGGCGCCAGCGGGGTTCTGGGGCGTGCGCTGATCGGGCGCCTGCGCCATGCGGGGCATGACGTCTGGGGCATGGCCTACCACGCCCGGAGCCTGAAGGTTCTGGACATGCTGGGCGCGCATCCGGTTCAGTGCAATGCCATGGACAGGGCGGCTGTTTTTGCAAGTTTCGAACATATTCGCCCCGATGGGGTGATCGATCAACTGACTTCTTTGCCCGCCAGCCCTTTCGAACTGCCAGCCAGACTGCCGGCGGACAGGATTCTGCGGCTCGAAGGCGGTGGAAATCTGTTCGAGGCCGCGCAGGTTTTTCAGGTCGGGCGGTATGTCCAGCAGTCCTGCGGCTTTTATCTGGACGGTGGCGGCGCACTGGCGACAGAGATATCGCCACTCAGGACCGGCGCCCCCGGCACCATTGGCGAGAGTGCGCGCATGTATACGGCTCTGGAACAGCGGGTTCTGTCCAGCTCCATGCTGAACGGTGTCGCGCTGCGCTATGGTTTTTTCTACGGCCCCGGAACATGGTACTGGCCGGACGGGGCTTTCAGCGACCATGTCCGCCAGGGCGAAGTCGCGCTTCTTGGCGGGGGATGCAGCACGTTGTCCTTCATCCATGTGGATGACGCGGCGCAGGCGACCGTGGCAGCCCTGACCGCGCCCTGCGGCATCTATAACATTGTCGACAACCAGCCGATGACAATGCACGAATGGCTGCCAGCCTATGCCCAATGGGTGGGAGCGCCCGCGCCCCGTCGGATCGGCGCGGACGACGCAGCACGACTGATGGGGAAGAAAGCGTTTATTATCAGAACAGCCTGACAGGGGCGTGCAATCGCAAGGCGGTGACGATGCTGGACCTGCATCCACGCGGGCAGCCCTGGCAGGGCGGGTAAATCCGTTCTGGCGCGGGCGGACAGACAGGGTTGCCGGTTTTATCGCATGAGCCGGACTGCCCATGGAGTCTGTTTTTGTAACCGGTATTGCGCGGGTTTTTTAGTTGTGCATGCTATTTCCATTCCGTAGGGGTGCTGTCGGTCGGGTGTGTGGGCCGTTGCGCATTCGGCCAGGCGGATCGCGGCCCGACAGGTTTTTTCAAAACCGTGTCTTGTTGGTAGATTACCAGCGCGGCGGCCGGGTGCGTGACTGCATGCCCCCAAGGTCGGGCAGGGGGGCTCAGTTTTCCACTCACTTCCGCTTCGCCCGGGTAAAGCCTTGCGGCTACCTGAAGCGGCAGGGCTGGTCCACGGTCGGGGTTTCATGGGTCTGGATCACCATCAGTTCCACCGGGCCATCTCCGACATTGCCGGCAAAATGGCCGACGCGTTTCTGCGCGTCCATGCGGCTGAGCTGGTCTTCCCCCAGCGAGACTTCGCCCGGGCCCATCACCACTTTTGTGCCGTCCATGGCGGTGACATACCATGCCCCTTTTAGGGGAATAATCCATTGCACTACAGGATCGGGGTGCCACAGGCCGTTCCAGTGGGCGGGCTGGACGGTAAAAATCACCTGGGCGGGGCCGGGTGGCAGGCGGTCCTGCCACTGGGGTCCGGCAGGCCGTGACATGGTTTTGAGATCGAAGCTGCGTAACGGGCAGCGTGTCATGTGGCTTATGCCGTCATGACTGGTCCAGTTGTGCCAGTACCATAGCGTTGGTGGTGGCGGGGGGCTGCCCGTATCTGCATGGCTGCCCGCATTGCCGCCCGCTTGCCCGCCCGTATTGGGACCCGTATTTTGGCCAGTATTCTGAGCAGCAGTCTGGCCAGTATTGCCGCTGGTAATCGCGCCCATGGAACTGCCGGCGGCAGCAGAGGTAGTGGCGGGCGCGGGGATGGCGGTCGGTACGCCTTTGGTCACCCCTGTCGTCCCGCCTGTCGCGGCCCCTGTGGCCGCTCCGGTGTTTGCCCCACTGTTTGCGCCCGTATTTGCCCCCGTGTTTGCCATGCCGGGCGGTGGGCTTGCGGCAAGTGCCGTGGCGGCGATGACAGCGGCCACAAGGGCCGCACGGTCAGGCAAAACTATTTTCCGGCATATTTTCCTGCACATGGGGGCTCCCTGTCAGGTCAAAGGGTGCGCCGCCTCGCAGGGTGTCATGGCGGTGATGGCGCACAGCATAGACCGGTTTGGCCCGGCAGGGGGCATAATGTGGCGGCGCAGGCCCAGGTTACTGTACCATCTGTTCGCGTAGCCGTTCGCGCTCGGCATTCCGGGCGGGCGTGGCGTCCGCCGGGTTGGGTTGTGGCGCGCGGATCATGAACACCAGCCCGGAGGACACCACCGCAACGGCCGCGAACAGCCACATGACCGGTCCGGCGTCATGGAAGCGGGTCAGTGCGGCACCCATCAGCGATGTAGCGAAAAAACCCGCGACGTTGGCGAAGGAACACGCTACCGCCAGCCCTGCCGCCGCCGCCCGCCCCTGCAGGAAAGTGGACGGGATGGTCCATAACGTAGGGAGCGCACCCAAAAGCCCGGCATTGGCAATGGCCCCGAACACCACCAGCCACACGACCCCGTGGCCGGGCAGCCCGCACAGGCCCAGGGCCAAAGCTCCCACCACGACGGGCAGGAACAGGTGCCAGCGCCGTTCGCCCCGGCGGTCGGAACTGCGACCCAGCACGATCATGCTGATGGCGGCGGCAATGTGCGGAATGGCGACGATCAGCCCCAGCATGCCATAGCCCGTTGCGATCCGGGCGTGCAGGAACGTGGGGAACCAGAACGCCACGGTATACAGCCCGAGCAGGATCGCGCCGTCCATGATGCCGATCATCCACACCCGTATGTCCGTAAAGGCGGCCGACAGTTCTGCGTTTCTGTGCCCGGCGCTGCCATCCGCGGCCAGTTCGCGCGCCAGGTGTTCGCGCTGGGCAGGGCTGAGCCATGTGGCGTCACTTAGCCGGTCGGGCAGAAAAAACCACGCCCATACACCCAGCAGAACGGGTGGCAGCCCCTCGATCAGGAACAGCCAGCGCCAGCCCGCAATCCCGCCCGTGCCCGAAAGATGGGCCAGAATCCAGCCCGACACGGGAGAGCCCAGCACGCTGGCCAGTGGAATACCCAGCATGAACAGTGCTATGACCCGCGCGCGGCGTGCGGCGGGTACCCACTGGCCAAGGTAATACAGCGCCCCGGGCATGAACCCGGCTTCCGAAACACCGAGGGCAAAGCGCGAAAGATGGAACAGCCATGGCGTATGGACCAACCCGCTCAGGGTCGAGATCAGCCCCCAGGTGACCAGAATGCGCGCAAGCCACGGCCGCGGTCCCACGCGTTCGAGAATGATGTTGCTGGGCACTTCGCACAGGACATAGCCCAGAAAGAACAGGCCGGCCCCAAGGCCGAACGCCGCGTCGTCCATGTTCAGGTCATGGAGCATCTGCAACTTGGCAAAGCCGACATTCACCCGGTCGATATAGGCGGCCAGAAAGCCCAGTGTCAGGAACGGCACAATACGCAGGCAAACGGAACGATGCAGATTCGCAACGGTATCCGTGTCGGATTCGTGCGAAGGGATGATGCGGCCTGAGCCAGAAGACATGCGTGTTCTCTCCATATGCCGCGTGTACGTCTTATTTCGTCGGATTGTATAGCATGTAAAACCGCGCGGGAAACACCCTGTGACGGACGGGGTATTTTTCGTCTCCGCCCGGTCGGGTTTTTCCAGTGTTATATCCTACACAACAGGTGGCATCATGAATCGGGGCGGGGCAAGATAAAACTCTTGACGAAGGCGGTACGTTCCGGTCATAGGCATGTATAGTGTATACACGATTAAATCTGTTCCCGTTGCAGAATGAAAGGCCGCGAGTCATGTCAGAGGGTAAGCGCATTGGTGTTGTGGGTGCCGGTATGGGGGGCATTGCCGCCGCCGCCCTGATGCAGCGCGCGGGTTTCGATGTCGTTCTGTATGATCAGGCGCCCAGCTTCATGCGGCTTGGGGCGGGAATCCAGTTCGGGCCGAATGTCATGAAGATCCTGCGCAGGCTCGATCTGGAAGCCCCGCTGGAGGCCGTGTCCTGCCTGCCCGACTACTGGACCAGCCGCAACTGGAACGACGGCGCGGTTCTGGCCAATATCCCGCTCAATGCCGAACGCGACCGCTACAAGGCAGCCTACATCACCATTCATCGTGGCGATCTGCAGCAGACCATGCTCAACGCGGTGGACCCGTCACGGGTGCGCTTTGGCAAGCAACTGACCCGGTTCGAGGATAACGGCAAAACCGTGCGGCTCGACTTTGCCGACGGCACGTCCGACACGGTGGATATGCTTGTTGCGGCTGACGGTATCAATTCGCGCGTGCGGGAACAGATTTTCGGGCTGGACAAGGATGTCTATACCGGCTGGGTCGCGCACCGGGCCATTATTCCCGGTGCCGCCGCCAGAGCCGCCGGGGCGGACCTGAACGCCAAGTGGTGGAGTGCTGACCGCCATATCGTATGTTACTACCTCGACCGCAACGAGGATGAATTCTATCTCGTGACCGGCGAGCCGGATGAATGGACGAGTGCCTCCGGCCAGTTGCCCAGCACGCGCGAGGCGC
The DNA here is from genome assembly GCF_047723915.1 of Acetobacter sp. Lineage (GTDB taxonomy): Bacteria > Pseudomonadota > Alphaproteobacteria > Acetobacterales > Acetobacteraceae > Acetobacter. Next base: position 35,385 of record NZ_JBDOBQ010000026.1, read on the forward strand.
TGCGCAAGTCCTTTGCCGGATATCACCCCATGGTGCAGGCCTATATCGACGCGACGGATGAGGTCACGAAATGGCCGCTGAAGACGCGCAGCCCCCTGTCGCACTGGCATCAGGGCCGTGTGGTGCTGCTGGGCGATGCCTGCCACCCCATGAAACCCCATATGGCGCAGGGTGCCGCCATGGCGGTGGAGGACGCCGCCGTGCTGACACGCTGCCTGGCCGAACTGGGCACCGCCGATCTGGAGCGCACGTTCCGCACCTATTTTGCCTGCCGCAAGGACCGGGCCACCAAGGTGCAGAGCATTTCCAACGCCAATACGTGGCTGCGCCAGCCCGAAGACCCGTTCTGGTGCTATGGCGACGACGTGTACCAGATGGACCTGCGCGCGGTCGAAGCCACGGTCTGACATCGGCCTGTGCGCCAGCCCGGGTCATGCCGGGTGTCTGCCCCCATGCCGTGTCACCGCATGTAACACGGCATGGGGCCTGAACGGGGCAGGCGTCTCGGCTGGCTGTCTGCTGTGGGTGGGGTCTGGCCCGGTTTCTTTTTCGGGTGCGCTCTACGCCGTCGGGGCGATCTTGTCCTGTGTGCCGGTCAGGAAATCGCTGGCGTCGTGGCGTTCGTGCAACTGGCTTGCCGGATCGCCCGTCACGCGGTTGACCATGCGCCCGCGCTGCACGGCCGGGCGCGCCAGAAGCCTGTCCGCCCAGGCTTTGACATGGCGGTAGTCCTGCACGGCCAGAAATTCGGCGGCATCGTACTGCCAGCCTTCCACCAGCCCGCCATACCACGGGAAAATGGCCATGTCGGCTATGGTATAGTCGGCCCCCGCAATATAGGGAGTTTCGGCCAGCCTGCGGTCCAGCACGTCTAACTGGCGTTTGGCCTCCATCGCGAAACGGTTGATCGCGTATTCGATTTTTTCGGGCGCGTAGGCATAGAAATGCCCGAACCCGCCACCGATATAGGGCGCACTGCCAACCTGCCAGAACAGCCAGTTCAGGCATTCGGTGCGGGTGGCGATGTCGGTGGGCAGAAACGCCCCGAATTTTTCAGCCAGATACAGCAGGATGGACCCGGACTCGAACACCCGCAGCGGTTCCGGCCCGCTATGGTCCACCATGGCGGGGATCTTGGAATTGGGGTTGATGGCGACAAACCCCGAACCGAACTGATCGCCCTCGCCAATCCGGATCAGCCATGCGTCGTATTCCGCTCCCGTATGGCCCGCCGCCAGCAGTTCTTCGAGCATGATGGTCACTTTAACCCCGTTGGGGGTGCCGAGCGAATAAAGCTGGAGCGGGTGGCGGCCCACTGGCAGGAGCTTGTCATGGGTTGGCCCGGCCACGGGGCGGTTGATGTTGGCGAAGCGCCCGCCACTTGCGGCCTGCCATGCCCATACGCGGGGCGGCACGTAAGTCTGTGAATCGGTCATTGGCGGTATCTCCTGTGAGGGGGAGCGGCTTAGTATGACGATCGGCGTGGAAAAGAACAGCCGGCTTTCATACCCTGCGCCATGTCCCATCGGGGTCGCGTAATGCCTGCCCGCGGGTTTGCAGCGCTTCCAGCGTGGCGCCCAGCACCTCGGTCGCTGCCGCGCGTAGGGGGGCGGGCAGATTCCGGTAGATCCGGTCCAGCAGGGCGGTTTCCGTCTGGCCATGGGTGTCCAGCATGGTGCGGATCTGTGCAAGCCTGCGCTGGCGGGCCCGCAGCAGCCCTTCTATGAACGGGTGTGGTTCGGTAATGGCCGGGCCGTGCCCGCTCAGCACCAGGTCGTAACCCCGGTCGTGGATGGTTTTCAGGCTGGTCAGGTAGGCATCCATGCTGCCATGGGGTGCCCGCATGACGACGGAGCTTGACCAGCCCATGATATGATCGCCCGCGATCAGACGGTTTTCACCGATATCGAGGCAGATATGGTCCAGGGTATGGCCCGGTGTTGCAATAACACGCAGGCCGCATACCATGCCGCCATCGGCCAGGGGGGTGCCATGGCTGCCGCCAAAAACGGGGGCATTGGCCTGGCGGGCCAGGGCAGGTGCGCCGCGTTCATGGTCGGCATGGCTGTGGGTGACGACAATGGCGCGCACCGCCCCGCCGGTTGCCGCCAGCACGGCATTCCGGTGCGCGGGGTCGTCCGGGCCGGGGTCCACCACCACATGGCCGTCATCGGTCTCGATCAGCCAGGTATTGGTGCCGTGGTAGGTCATGGGCCCCGGATTGCGCGCGACAACCCGCGCAACCCCATGCGACGCAGGGAGCGGGCGACCGTAATCGGGTGTTTCTTCCGTATAGCGTCGTGTACGTGCCTGAAAGTCGCTCACCAAGTTTCCATCCACCTGTTGGCGCAACCCTATCCGAGTGCGGCAGCCCACGCCAGAGCGTGTAGCGGCGCACAGTCCGCGGCTGTTCGATGGTGTCTGTGACAGAGTAAAGCCAGGTCGCACCGGATCTTTCAATTCAAAATCAGGCCAGCCGGGATGGCGGCCGGGCGGGTTCCTGAAGGCTCGTGGCAGAAGGCGGGTGCCGGAGGGCAGAGTCCTGAGCCGAGTCCTGAGAGCAGGGTCCGCTGGTTAGCTTCCGGCAGCCAGCTTCCGGTGGCCAGACACAGGTGCGCCGCTTCTGTCGGGACAGAACCCTGCGGGAGAAGGGCCAGAGCGAGAGGCGGCAGAGCGAGAAAAGCCGGGGGGAGAAGGGTCAGCGGAAGAGAAGCCATCCGGGCAAGGCCCTGAACTGCCCCTGCCGGGGCGGGGGATGGCGTTCAGCGCCCGATATGGTAGCCGGAACGTGCTGGCGGGCCTTGCGGGGCTGGGCAAGGCAGGACGGTGCAAGGCAGGGCAGTGCCGCAGGTGGAACCCGCGACCGGTGTCGGTGCGGGGCCATCGGGGGTGCCGCACCGGCCCGTCTTGGGGAGCTGTCTCGGGAACTGTCTTGGGGGAACTACCGTGGGGGTATGGGCGGGCGTACCAGCCATGGGGGCAGGGCCCCGCATGCTGGCAGTTCTGTCAGAACCACACGTCGGAAATGATATGCCCTTCGGGGTAGGGGTCGGTGGGGTCCAGCCCGTACTGGCCCATGCTGGTAATCCAGGCCTGCCCGGCAATGGTGGGAATAACCGCATCCCGCCCGGCTACTGTGGTGGTGGACTGCACCTGCCCGATAAAGACCGTATCGGCAATGGAGACGTGCCTGAAGCGTTCGCCAACCCCGATCTGCCCCTTGGCGTGCATAACCGCCAGCCGGCCCGATGTGCCCGTGCCGCAGGGCGAACGGTCAAGCCGGCCATGCAGCACAACCGTGCCGCTGCGGCCTTCCACACCCTCTGCCGTGCGGGTGAGCGGACCTTCGAAAATCACGTTGGAAACACCGAAAATCTTGCTGTTTTCGGGGTGGACGGTGGCAAGCTGTTCGTTCACCGCCGCCTTGATCTTCTGCCCCGTCAGGCACATGTCGCGCGCTTCGTCCGGGGTGACGGCAAAGCCCAGCGCATGGGCATTGACATGGGCGTAGGTCATGCCGCCATAGGACGTGTCGACCTGCACGGTGCCCAGCCCCTCAACCTCGATATCCCTGTCCAGATCATGGACAAAGGCCGGGCGGTTGGTGAACTCCACCTGTTCCACCTTGCCGTCGCGGCAGGTGCAGCGGCATTCGATCAGCCCGCCGGGGGCCTCCATGGTCAGGACCGTCAGCGGTTCCTGCATGGGAACGATGCCGGTTTCCAGCACCACCGTGGCCACGCAGATGGTGTTGGACCCCGACATGGGCGGGTATTCCGTGCTTTCGAGAATGACATAACCGATCTGTGCCGCCGGGTCGCAGGGGGGCAGAAGCAGGTTGGCGTTCACATAGGGGGCGCCACGGGGTTCGAACAGCACAAGCTTGCGGATATCGTCGCAGTTGGCCTGGAGATATTCCATTTTTTCGAACATGGTCCGGCCTGGCACATCGCGCACACCACCGGTGATCACGTTGCCGACCTCTCCTGCCGCGTGACAGCCGACAACTGTAAAGCTTCTGCTCCAGCGCATGATTTTTCCCTTGCTGTAATTCTGTATGGCCCGGCTGACCGGCTCTGGCGCCTGTCGTTCTGCAAGCGCAAGAATGTTGTATGCAATTTGTCGACCCGTCAAGGCGGGGTCTGTGCCACTTGGCCATGCGGGCCGCGGCGACACCCTGCGGGGACCGTTCCGGTAGCGGATAAAAGGAGCGGTAGGGCTCAGGTTTACAGACGCCGATGCCCCGGCGGTGCAGGGGGCTTGCGGGGCGGATAAGGCAGGAGCGACAGCCCAAGAGCCGTCAGAACGCTACAGACGGAAAGCAGCATGATCCATAACGGCCACCCGGAATCGGATCGCCACAGCAGGCAGGGCCATAGCGCCAGCCCGGCCAGTACCCCGGCCCCTGCGCGCAAGACGCGGCGCTGGTGGGTGGGCAGGGGGGCTGCGTATCCCAGTTTCTGGCGGGGCCATGGCAGGGCTCCGGCCCAAAGCAGGCAGGCTGTCTGGGTCAGGGCTAAAGCCAGCCAAACGGCCCCCGTCACGATGCGGCCTTTTGGCCCGGGTGGTGTGGGGCCGGGTGCTGGGGTGTTCTGCTGGCGCGGCCGGGGTGGCGGGCATACAGGGCCAGAATGCCCGCCATAAGGCCAGCCAGCACGCAGAACCCGTCCACTCCCGCGAACACGCCAAAGGCGGTGGAGAATTCCGCCCTTATGTCAGCGGCGCTTGCCAGGTCCAGCAGCGGGGTTGCCACCCCCATCAGCGCGGTTGTCGCCAGAACGATCCGCCAGCCCCGTCGGGGGGCGGCAATGCTGGTCAGCAGTACGCAGCCCAGCCATGTCGCGAAAAACCCGCCAACCTCAATGTCGGGCCATGCGGAAACGGCGGAAGGAGCCAGACGGTTGAGATACAGATACATCAGGCACGCGCAGGGCAGGCCGGTCAGCACACCTGCGTTCAGGCGTTCGAACACCACTGCCGGACCGCTGGCCGCGCTGGCCCGGCGGCGGGCCGTATAGAACAGCAGCCCGCTGGCCACCATAATGGTGGAGGCAAGCCCGCCCACGAACCAGAGCCACCGCAGCGTGGGCTCCATGGTGCGGCCCATATGCAGGCCGTGCGCCAGTACGGTGGCCTGCTGCGCCAGATCGGGTTTGGCGGATGCGGGCGTTGTGGCCCGGCCTCTGTCTCCTCCCGCGCTGACATGCCCTGCATGGGCTCCGCCGGCATGAGGAATATCTGCACTGGAACCACCTGCCCGGGGGGCACTTCCTGTAATGGCCCGCTCTGCACCGGCGCCGCCTGAACTGGTGGTAGTGGAACTGGTGCTAGCGGAACTGGTGGAGCCCGAACGTCTGGAGTGTGGGCTGGCAGAGCCCGGGGGGGCGGAATCCGAAGCACCGGAACGCGGCATGACGGTGCCGGAACCACCAGCACCCTCAACGGCAGCGCCTGAAAGGGCCGAATCCGGTCCGGCGGAATCCGTCCGGGCAGAATGCGATCCTGTAGCATCCCCTTCGGGCGCATCCCTTTGAGCCGTGGCCGGTCGGGCGGTGCCGGGGCTGTCCGGGCCAGCCTGTGGGGTCTCGGGTTTGGGTGTGGCGGTTTTTTTGCCGCCAGCCCTGTCGGGCGGGGCAAGAACATGCCCTGTGGTGGCGTCGAACGCGACGGAGACCCGGTCCATCGTCAGGCTGCCCGGCCGTACGGCAAACACTGCCACCTGCCCGGGTGAAAAGCGCAGATGTTCGGGGTCATGGCCGGTCAGCGCGTGGGCCTGTTCCAGCAGGGGGGCAAGCGGGGTGCTGGGGGCCCAATGCCCCACGGGGGTTGGGCGGGGTGGTGTCTCGCCTGCCCGGCCCAGTACGGGCAGCGCGTTGCCCGCTGCCAGAATCAGCCCGGTATAGGTGATCATGATATGGAACGGCAGCAGGGCCGTGCCGGTCAGCACATGCGCGTCCAGCAGGAAACGGGGCGTGGCCGCGCGCAGCCTGAGAGTGAAATAGTCCGGGATGATCCGCGCCAGATGGATCAGCAGCCCGCCCAGCAGTTCGATGGCGAACACGAAGGCAAAGGCCGCAACCAGACGCTGCCCCCATGGGCGTGGCACGCGCAGGGAATAATGGAGGTCGAAGAAAAAGGAGCCGCCTTCGGTGCGGGGGGCTGCGATCATATGCCCGTCACGCGGGTCAAGTACGGGGCCGGTAAAACTGTGGCCGTCAAACCGCTGGACCCGCAGGGTGGGGTCACGCGGGCCGGGCAGGCGCAGGAACGCGGGCGGCAGGCCGTCTGCATCGTCACGCGCCATGATCAGCCGGGCCTGTTCCAGCGCTGCCGGTGTCGCTACGCTGCCAGGCGGAACGCCAGCGCTCTGGGGCTGCATCCAGCGTGTCAGTTCCGTGTCGAACACGGCCAGCGTGCCGGTCAGGGTAATGGTATAGATCGCCCAGCCCGAGACCAGCCCGCCCCAGCGATGCAGCCATGACAGGCGTGCGCGTGTATCCGGCGTCACGGTGTTGAGGGTCCGTGCAGGGCCGGGGTATCCGGATTGGTGCTGGTGCTGGTGCTGGTGCTGGTGCTGGTGCTGGTGCTGGTATTTGTATTGGTGGAGGTCGTAGCCCCGGTCGGGGCGGTGGGGTTGACCGGGGCCACCGGGGGC
>NZ_JBDOBQ010000027.1:0-41959 GCF_047723915.1 Acetobacter sp.
CCAGTGCCAGTGCCAGTGCCAGTGCCAGTGCCAGTGCCAGTGCCAGTGCCAGTGCGGCGGATGACGCCCCCCAGTGTCAGGCGTTCAGCCCGGGCGATGTCCTGCCCACCATCACGCGGGCTTTCATGCTCGAGCACACGCAGGTTCTGTGCAACCAGGGGTATGCGGTCATGGTGTCGGCCGTGACCCACACCCCCCTTTGGGTGGCCGAACATCTGGTGCCTGCAACGCTTGACCGTGCGGCGGCACTGGAACGGACCGGCACGTTCCATATGGACCCACGCTGGGTGGGGGGCAGCACATTGCAGGATTACGCCCATTCCGGTTACAGCCGGGGCCACATGGCCCCCAGCGCCGACCAGGGCGATGACGATGCGCAGATGGAAACTTTCGCTCTTTCCAATATCGTGCCGCAGACAGCCATACTGAACCAGGGAATCTGGGCGCGGATCGAACGGACCGTGCGCGACATGGCGTATCAGGATGGGGAATTATACGTCGTGACCGGCCCTGCTTTTCATGGGCACCCGGTCCCGACCATTGGCGCAAGTCATGTTTTTGTACCCAGTTCGACCTGGAAGGCAGTGTATGACCCACGCCGTGACCGCGCTGGCGTATATGTCTGCAAGAACCGTCGCGCCCACGTGCCGTGCGATGTCGTGACCGTGGCGACGCTGATACGCAATACCGGGGTCGATCCCTTTCCCGCGCTGTCAGCCCAGGTCAAGGCGCGTTTCTGGCATCTGCCATCGCCGCACAAGGGCCGGGGTGGTCATGGCCATGCGCAGAACACGCCGGATCAGGGGTGAATGCGAAAGAGATGGTTATCCCGGCCTTGAAATTTACACGCAGCAGATGACCGCCTGCGCGGCTATACAGTCACGGCAAAAAAATTTACTGTGATTTATTGGCGTGATTTTCAAGGAAAGATGATAATGACCATTAAAAAATCTTTAATACTTGCGGCAACCTTCATGGCAACCCTGTCTTCGGCCCATGCGGCCAGCCTGCATACGGATTGGGAAAAATTTCAGGCCGGGCGTGCCATGCACCATCTGTCGGCCGATGGCCAGAAAGCGATGGTCGATGTGCTGCAGGCCCGTGACCTGCTGAGCCAGGGCAAGGTCGATGCCGCCATTCCGCCGCTGTACGACGCGCAAAAGCGCCTGGCGGCGGCGGGCAAGGACAATCGCAATTTCGTGGCGGCGGAAAGCCAGTTGCAGCCCGTGCCGCAGCGCCCGGCCCCGGCAAGCCACAAGCCCAGCACCGGTACCGTGACCTGGATTCCCGTCGGGGGCGAATTTATCGTGACCGATACGCTGGCGCCGGAAAAGAAGGCAGCCGCCCAGGCAGCAAACCAGCAGCTCAAGGCGGGCCAGACCCAGCAGGCACAGCAGACATTGCAGGTTGTGGGTGAGGATGCCGACTTTATCGTGGCTCTGGCACCGCTGGAACAGGCCGAAGGGGCGCTGAACCGTGCGACCGTGTTCACCGAAGGCCGTCAGGCTCCGCAGGCGGTGGAAGCGCTGGACGACCTGCTGAATGGTGTTGTTTTCGTCTCGGACGATTTCTTTGCCCAGGCCGTGCCGTCCAAGGGGCAGGCTTCTGCTAAAAAGAGCCAGTAACAGGCTGGGACCGTGCCGGTTGGTACCATGCCGGTCATGAGACCGGCATGGTCTCGGTAACGGTCCCGTTTTCTCTGGCGGTTCCGACCTGACGGAGAAAACGGGGTTTTATGACAAGGCTGGTGGGGCTTGCAGGCCCTACCAGCCTTGCGCCTGTTGTCGCTGTGCGTTCTCAGCTTTTTTCGGGCAGAGCCCTATAGGGCACGACGCCTCTTGCGTCATTCCCCGTATCGAGTGTGCGGCCCGATACCGGCAGGGAGCGATGGCTGCAATCGTCACGCACGCAGGCCCGGCAGCCCGGGCCGATCGGCACCACCAGGCTGCTGTCATCCAGGTTCAGGCCGCTGGCGTAAACGGTCTTGGGCGCGTCGGACAGCCTGCATCCCAGCACGATCGCGATCTGGCGGGGTCTGTCGCCATAGGTCAGCCCTTCGCGGCTGACGGTGCGGGCCACGTTCAGGTAAACCGAATCGTCCGTGGTCTGCGACAACTGCACCTGCACCTGCCCCGGTGTCGCAAAGGCGCGGAACACGTTCCACAACGGGCACGGGCCGCCGAACCGCGCCTGCGAGAACCGGTTGGCGGAAAAGCTTTTCAGGATATTCCCCGCGATATCGAGCTTGAGGAAATAAAAGGCAATGCCTTCCTGCCCGGGGCGTTGCAGGGTGCTGAGCCTGTGACTGACCTGCTCGAAACTGACGCCGAAATGCCGGCGTATGCGGTCGATGTCGTAAAGCGTCTGTTCCGCAACGTGTAAAAAGCGGCCGTAGGGCAGCAGCAGCGCCCCGGCGAAATAATTGCCCAGATACACCCGGGCCAGCGCCTGGGCATTGCCGTCGCGCGGGCCTTCGCGCCGGAGGATACGGGCCATGAGCGGGTTGTATTCAAGCTGGCCGATAATCTGCGCCAGACAGAACAGCGTACTTTCGGGCGGCTGGTTGTGCGGGAGCAGGATACGCCGTTTCTGCCGGTCTATGCGCCAGACCAGACCACGGGCTTCCAGCGTGGTGTCGCGGTCTATGTCCAGCCCGTGGCGGGTGTGCAGATGGGCGGCCAGAGCCTGCTCCAGCGCGCCATCCTCGATCGCGAGCCGTTCGTAGAACTGTTCCGCCGCCCGGTCCAGGTCGTGAAAATAGTTCCTGTGGTCCTGCACCCAGTTGCCGACGGTTTCGTAAGGTTCCAGCGGGGGGCTTGTGTCCTTCTCGTGGTCGCTGCGGGCCATGTCGAACGTATAGGCCCGGTACAGTGTCAGGAACGCCTCGCACAGGTCGGGATTATGTCTTGCCGCATCGGACATTTTTGCAAGCGGTAAAGGACTGTCCTTGAAAATGGGGTCGGCCAGGACTTCGCGCAGGGCCTGCACGCGGTGGGCTTCGCGCGTGTCGGTAAACCAGGCCGGACCAAGGCCGAAGCGTTCGCACAGGGCTGCAAGCTGGTGGTCGGGCAGGGGGCGGTGGTCGCGCTCCATCTGGTTGAGATAGCTGAGCGAAATATCGAGCAGGCTGGCAAGGGCTGCCTGGGTCAGTCCTTCGCGCTGTCTGAGCTGGCGTAACCTGGGGCCTGCAAAAAGTTTTGTTTTTGATTTTGGCATGCTGGCGGACTTCGCAAACTTTGCAAACGGGACCATTCCCTTCGCCTCTTTCTACTCTTATCCGTCTGCTGTTCCACACAAGACTCTGCGACAGTCAGCCCACACACCAAACGGAACAAAGGGTTGGTTCAATGCAGTATCATGACGTGCGCGTGCATCCCGAAAGTGATCGTCTGCCCCGGGCCGAACAGCTTGCATGGAAAATCGCCCAGGTGGCGACGGATCCTGTCGGGGTGGAAGACAGTGTCGCGGACATGATCGTCAACCGCATGATCGACAATGCGGCTGTTGCCGTGGCGTCGGTGAACCGCCACCCGGTCATGAGTGCGCGGGCCGAGGCTCTGGCCCATGTCCGCCCCGGCGGTGCAACGCTTTTCGGCATGGGGCCGGATGTGCGGGTGCATGCGGAATGGGCGGCCTGGGCCAATGGCACCTGCGTGCGTGAACTCGATTACCACGACACGTTCCTGGCGGCGGAATATTCGCATCCGGGCGATAATATTCCCGGTATTCTGGCGGTGGCGCAGCAATGCCAGCGCAGCGGTGCGGACCTGATCCGGGGCATTGCCACGGGCTACGAAATCCAGATCGACCTGGCGCGCGCGATCTGCCTGCACCAGCACAAGATCGATCATGTCGCCCATCTCGGGCCGTCCGTGGCGGCGGGGATCGGAACGCTCCTGCGCCTGCCTCCTGCTATCGTCTACCAGGCCATAGGTCAGGCGCTGCATGTGACAACGGCCACACGCCAGAGCCGCAAGGGCGAAATTTCGTCCTGGAAGGCTTATGCTCCCGCCCATGCGGGCAAGATGGCGGTGGAGGCGGTCGACCGCGCCATGATGGGCGAGACCTCGCCCACCCCGATCTACGAAGGGGAAGATGGCGTTATCGCCTGGATGCTGGACGGCAAGACGGCGCAGTACCGCGTGCCCCTGCCCGAAGCGGGTGAGCCCAAGCGCGCGATCCTGTCCTCCTTTACCAAGGAGCACTCGGCCGAATACCAGAGCCAGGCGCTGATCGACCTTGCGTTCCGCATGGGCAGGCGTGTCAACGACTGGGACGACGTGCAGGACGTGCTGATCGAAACCAGCCACCACACCCATTACGTGATCGGCACCGGCTCCAACGACCCGCAGAAGTTCGACCCGAACGCCTCGCGCGAGACGCTGGACCACTCGATCATGTATATCGTGGCCGTGGCGTTGCAGGACGGGGCGTGGCACCAGGTTAAGTCCTATGCCCCCGAACGGGCCCGCAGGCCCGACACGGTGCGGCTGTGGCGCAAGATTCATACGGTGGAAACGCCGGAATGGACCGCGCGTTACCACGAGACGGACCCGAACAGGAAAGCGTTTGGCGGGCGTATCATCATCCGCATGAAGGACGGTTCGGTCATCGAGGATGAACTGGCCGTGGCCAATGCGCACACGCTTGGGGCTACGCCATGGAAACGTGCCGACTATATCGGCAAGTTCCGCATGCTGGCCGAAGGCGTCGTCCCGCAGCAGGAGGTGGAACGTTTCTTGCAGGTCGTGCAGTCCCTGCCTGACCTCAAGGCCGGTGAACTGCACAGGCTTGAAATTCTTGTTCCGCGCCAGGACCTGCAACAGAACACGGCCGAAGGCATTTTCAACTTCGGGCAGGTTCAGGCCGGGGCCGCTGTGGGCAGGCAATCCGCCGAACTGATGTCGTAAGGCATATCGAGACAGTTTCCAGGATCGGACTTGACGGTCAAGGAGAAGAACAATGACAACCGAGCTGTACAGAAAACCAAAGAAATCTGTGGCACTTTCAGGAACGGTTGCGGGCAACACGGCGCTGAGCACGGTGGGCCACAGCGGGGATGACCTGCATTACCGGGGGTATGACATCCGGGATCTGGCCCGGTCCTGCACGTTCGAGGAAGTCGCGCACCTGCTCATTCATGGCTACCTGCCCAACAGTGCCGAACTGGAAGGGTACAAACGCCATCTGGCCAGCCTGCGCGATATTCCCGATATCGTGCGGGCTACGCTGGAGCGTCTGCCTTGCGCCACCCACCCGATGGACGTGCTGCGTACTGCTGTGTCTGTACTGGGCTGCGCCCTGCCTGAACGCAGCGACTGCCCCAGTGCCGGTGCGTGCGAAATTGCGGACAGGCTGGTGGCCTCCGCCGGGTCCATGCTGCTGTATTGGTACCATTACGCCACCCATGGCCGGCGGATCGAAACCCATACGGATGACGACAGCACGGGCGGGCACTTCCTGCGCCTGCTGCACGGCACCACCCCGCCCGAGGACTGGGTGCAGGCCATGCATACCTCGCTCATCCTGTATGCCGAGCACGAGTTCAATGCCTCCACCTTCACCTCGCGCGTGGTGGCGGGTACGGGGTCGGACATGTATTCCGCCGTGACCGCGGCCATCGGCGCATTGCGCGGGCCCAAGCATGGCGGGGCGAACGAGGTGGCACTCGATATCCAGCAGCGCTACCGCACGCCGGACGAGGCCGAGGCCGATATTCGCCGTCGCCTGGCGGAGAAGGAAGTCATTATCGGCTTCGGGCATCCGGTCTATACCATAGCCGATCCGCGCAGCGACATTATCAAGGATGTGGCGCGCAACCTGTCGCGCCGCAACGGAGCCATGCGGCTGTATAATGTCGCGGAACGGATCGAGCAGATCATGGCCGAGCAGAAAAAGATGTTTCCGAACCTCGACTGGTTCAGTGCTGTGTCCTACAGCGCGATGAGCATCCCCACGGCCATGTTCACGCCTGTTTTCGTCATTGCCCGTGTCACGGGGTGGTGCGCGCATATCATGGAACAGCGCCGGGATGGAAAAATCATCCGTCCTTCGGCCAATTATACCGGGCCGGATGCCCGCCCCTTTGTTTCCCTGCGTGAGCGGGACGGACTGGAGAACGCAGCATGACCTATCTTGTAGGGCGGGACCTCCCCGCGACCTCCGCCGGCAAACGGTTCCGCGACATGATGGCGCGCAGGGGTATCCTGCGCATGCCCGGCGCGCATAACGGTCAGGCGGCGCTCCAGGCCAAGGATAACGGGTTCGAGGCCCTTTACCTGTCAGGTGCCGCCATGACGGCCAGCATGGGCCTGCCGGATCTGGGGATCATCACGGTGGATGAAGTGTGTTTCTTCATTCGTCAGATCGTGCGGGCATCGGGCCTGCCGCTTCTGGTCGATGGGGATACCGGTTATGGCGAAACCCTGAACGTCATGAACATGGTGCGGGCATTCGAGGATGCAGGGGCGGCTGCCGTGCATATCGAGGATCAGGTCCTGCCCAAGAAATGCGGCCATCTGAACGACAAGAAGCTGGTTTCGCCCCAGGATATGGCGCAGAAAGTGGCCGCCGCCGCCAAGGCCCGGCGCGATATGATCATTATCGCCCGGACCGACGCGGCCGGGTCCGAAGGGCTGGACGGAGCAGTGGCCCGCGCCCGCCTGTATTATGAGGCCGGGGCCGACGCCATTTTCCCCGAAGCGCTGATTTCGCAGGACATGTTCACGGAATTTGCCCGCAGGCTGCCCGATGTGCCCCTGCTTGCGAACATGACGGAATTTGGCCGCACGCCGTATCTGACGGCTGCCGAGTTCGAGGAACTGGGCTATGCCATGGTCATCTGGCCGGTCAGTTCGCTGCGTGTGGCCAACAAGGCGCAGGACACGCTATACAAAACCATAGCGCGCACCGGCGGCACGCGTGATATGCTGGAACAGATGCAGACGCGTGAGGAACTGTACCGCACCCTGCGTTATTATGACTACGAGTCTCTCGATGCGGGAATAGTCGCGACGGTCCTGCCTCATATCGGCCATACCGATCGCGACGCCGCCTAGTTTTTGCCTTTCTGTCCCCAGAACAATAAAAAAACAGGGAAACGGAAATATGTCAGACCATACAGTGATCCAGGCCAGCCATTACCAGGGCTACCCCGCAACCATGACGCGCGCGCAGCTTGACGCCATGACCAGACAGGCCCGCAAGGACCCTGATGCTTTCTGGCTGGAACAGGCCGGGCGCGTACACTGGCATAAAAAGCCCACACGCGGCTTTGATGGCAGTTTCGAGGGGGATGTCTCCATCAAATGGTTCGAGGACGGGCTTTTGAACGTGTCCGTCTGCTGCCTGGACCGTTACCTGACCGACAAGGCGGATCAGGTCGCCCTGATCGCCCACCGCGAAGGCCATGGCCCGGCTGAAAAGCTGACCTACGCCATGCTGCATGAACGCGTGTGCCGTCTGGCCAATGCGCTGACCCATCTGGGCGTTGAAAAAGGGCAGCGTGTGGCCATCAACCTGCCCATGATTTCCGAAGCGGTGGTGGCCATGCTGGCCTGCGCGCGGATCGGGGCGGTGCATGTGGTGCTGTTCGGCGGTTTTTCGGCCGATGGCATTGCCGAACGTCTGGTTGATAGCGGGTCCGTGGCGGTTATTACCGCCAGCGTGGCGTATCGGGGTGCTAAGCTCATTCCGTTCAAGGAAACGATGGATACCGCCCTTTACAAGGCGGGGGCCGACAGTGCGGTGCATTCGGTGCTGGTGGTCCGCACATCCGACGATGCGGTGCCGATGCTGCCCGGTCGTGACCATGACTATCACGATTTTGTCGACGGGTTCGAGGTGGACTTCGTGCCTGTCGTCATGAAGGCGGAAGACCCTCTGTTCATGCTGTATACCTCGGGCAGCACGGGCAAGCCCAAGGCGGTCGTGCATGCCTGTGGCGGGTATATCGTGTGGGCATCCTACACGATGGACATGGTCTACACCCAGCGCCCGGGTGACGTGCTGTGGTGCACGGCCGATGTCGCCTGGATTACGGGCCACAGTTCGGTGGTGTACGGGCCGCTGGCCAATGGCGGCACCACCATGATTTCCGACAGCCTGCCCGCCCACCCCCATCCGGGCCGGTGGTGGGATTTGGTGGATGAATACAAGGTCACCATGCTGTTTTCCTCCCCCACGGCGGTGCGCGCCATGATGGCGGATGGCGATGATGTGGTGAACCGCCATGATCTCGGTTCCCTGCGGCTTCTGGGGATCGCGGGCGAACCCATCAGCCCCGACGCTTGGCTGTGGTACCACGACGTGGTGGGCAAAAAGCGCTGCCCGGTTGTGGACACGTGGTGGCAGACGGAAACCGGCGGGATTGTTCTGGGGCCTATCCCCGGCGTGCAGTCGCTCAAGCCCGGTTCGGCCACAAAGCCGTTGCCGGGGGTTGAAATGGCAATAACGGATACGCGCGGGCGTGTCGTGCAGGGTGTGGCGGAAGGCGGCCTGTGCATTGCCCGTTCGTGGCCGGGTCAGGCCCGCACGATCTGGGGTGATCATGCGCGGTTCTGCCAGACCTATTTCAGCAAGGTGCCGGGGCTCTATTTCACAGGCGACGGCGCCAAGCGTGACGCGGACGGATATTACTGGATTACCGGCCGCATGGACGATGTCATCAATATTGCCGGGCACCGGCTTGGCACCGCCGAAGTGGAGGATGTGCTGGGCGAAGATCACCGGATACTGGAAAGTGCGGCGGTGGGCGTGCCCCATCCTGTCAAGGGCGAGGGGCTGGTGGTTTTCATCATGCCGCGCAAGGACAGCGCGACCGAACTGACGGAGGACGGCATTTCACGGCTGATTACCCAGCGCCTTGGCCGTTACGCCGCACCCGAGGCGATCTATTTCGTGCCAGATCTGCCGCGGACCCGTTCGGGCAAGATCGTTCGCCGCCTGCTGCGCAAGATCGCCTCGGGCGAGACCGAAAACCTGGGCGATCTGTCCGCGCTGATCGATGTGTCGGTTGTGGGGGCGGTGTGTAACCGGGTCTGGGGTGCCATGGCCTTTGGTGGGAGCGAACCTGCGCGCGCACGCGCCTGATCCGGGCATGTTGCCTTTCTGAACGTCGGGTTTTTGTATCTGGTCTCTCCAGGTCGCGGGTTTTGCGGCCTGGAGAATTTTGTGGTGTTCAGCGCGCGGGCCAGATCCATTTGCGCAGGCGGTGCAGGCCGCCAAGGGTGGGTTCGTCCACAAGGCGGGTGAATATATAACCGGCTATGAGAATCACGGGAACATAGGCGACGGCCATCAGCGTCAGCCGCATGGGCCATGGCAGCACCCCGGACACGGCCATACCCGCAAAAAGCGTGCAGAGCAGCGGCACATGGGTCAGATACAGGCCGAAGGAAATCCGGCCAAGGAACTGCGCGGGCCAGGCCATGAGAACGGACCGGACCGCCCGGAGGTGGCGCACGGAATAGACAAGGCCTATCGCCCCCAGCGTTACCCACAGCGACATGGTTGTGTCACCCGGCACAAGTGTGGGCATGTGGTTCAGCACCGACAGCGTGGGGTACAGGTCAAGAAAAGGCGTTGTCAACATGCCCAGCAGCAGGGACAGCGCAAAAAGAATGGCGTGAGAGAACTGCGAATACTGATGCGTCATCCGGGTTTCATAAATCAGGGCGCCCGCGAAAAACGCCGTGTAGGCAAAGCGCTGTATGCACAGCGTTGCGATCAGCCCTGTTATGAGACAGTACAGCCGGAATCTGAAAACAGGCCGTGAATACAGGAGATAAATGACGCACGATCCCAGGAATTCCTTTTTCATGGTCCACAGCACGTTGTTGAATGCGGAATCGCCCGTGTAAAACACATCCACCAACCCGTTCCTGAACGCGGCCATGAAAGAAGGAAGGTCCCGACCGTACGTGTCGTAAAGCCACAGGCTGCCAAGGGCTGCACGTGCGGATTCAAGATCGGATGCGAAAAATTTCAGTAATAACCAAGCGTATACGGTACTGGCACAGGCGGGAACAGCCAGCCGGAAATACCGCACCCCGCAGTTCAGCAGGGCAGGGTAAGCCAGTTTGGAGGCTGTCAGGGCAATGACAAAGCCCGAGAGCACGAAAAAGATCGCAACAGGGAAAGAGCCGTTGAACAGAAGGGCAAGAGGCGTATGCGCGATCCATGCGGGAGAGGCAGAGTAGATGGGCAACCACGCGGGCAGAAAAGCGCATACAAAATGTGAAAACGTTACAACCAGTGCCGCAACACCGCGCAGGCCGTCAAAAACGGTGTCCCGTTTTGGCGTGCTGGCGGATGGATGAACGGGAGAGGCCTGCATGTCTGGCATTATGATCGGAAGAATGGAGCCCACGATAATTGAACACCTGGATCAGGGTCGTATCTCCGCGGGGAAAATATGAGGGGGCACGTCCTGCAGGCCATGATCCGTATTACGGACCAGCGGGGCATAAAGTTCCGCCGCCAAAGGCTGCGATGGCGGGAAAGGGTAGATATGCCAGGGCCCTGCTGCATCCAGCGGGGGAGAAAGGCGCACAACAGACACGCCCGGCCGCGCGACCCTGACCGGCGCCACAGCGCCACGGCAGACGGAGGGTATGCCGGCAACGGACGAGGATAAAAGCACCAGAGCAGCAAGGGCCGAGACTGCGGGTAAACCGCGAACCATGAAATGTGCCTTTAAATATATGACGAAAGCATAGGATATTGCGGGGTAGGGGATGTCTAAATTATTTATTATAGTGTGAATGCATTATGGTAATCTGTTTCCGTATGGTCTTGCGATACAATTACTGTATAAATATTAAAAATCCCTTTGTGTGTCCGGCTTTCCAATCCGGCGGAATGGCGTATTCGTGAATGCCACGGCATGGCGAAGGGGTGTGTACCGTGCCACAAAGAGCGCGCATGGCCGACTTGCGGCAGCGTGCAGGACAAGGAGTGAAGCGAGTGGCTGCTGTGGCTCCTCAATCGGTCGATCGTGCAACGGCCCGCCATGTCGTGGCGGCATCGTTTTTAAGCTGGATGCTGGATGCCTGTGATTTTTTCATTGTGCTGTTCACCCTCGATAACGTGGCCCACAGCTTCGGCGTCTCGCTCGAAGCTGTTCTGCTGGCCCCTACGCTTACGCTCGTCACCCGGCCTGTCGGTGCGTTCCTGTGCGGGCGGGCGGCGGATAAATACGGGCGCAAACCAGTGCTCATGGCCACGATCGGGGTTTATTCACTGATCGAGGTCCTGTCGGCGCTGTCGCCCACTCTGGGCGTTTTCCTGGCCCTGCGGGCGCTGTTCGGCATTGCTCTGGGCGGCGTATGGGGCGTTGGCACGTCGCTGATCATGGAAAGCGTTCCCACCACGTGGCGGGGAACGGCCTCGGGTATTCTGCAGGCCGGGTATCCGGCGGGGTATCTGCTGGCCTCGCTCATGTTCCTGCTGCTGCCGGTGCTGGGGTGGCGCGGGCTGTTCATTCTGGGCGGGTGTTCGGTGGTGTCGGCCCTGTATATCGGGTTGAGGGTGCCCGAAAGCCCCGACTGGCTGGCCCGTCATGCGCAGGGTGGTGCCAATGCACAGGCCGGAGCTCAGCAGCAGCCGGGCATGCTGGCCGTGGTGCGGAACAACACCGCGCTCTGTATCTTCGCCGTCACCCTCATGACCGGCTTCAATTTCATGAGCCACGGTTCGCAGGATCTGTACCCCAAGGTCTTTCTGGCACTTGAGCGGCATATCAGCCCCCCGTCCATTACCACCATGGTGGTGATCTACAACGTGGCGGCCATGGCGGGCGGGATGGTTTTTGGCATGCTGTCGCAAAAAATCGGGCGGCAGTACGCCATTGCCGTCGCAGCACTGGCTACCCTGCCATTGCTGCCGCTATGGACCCTGCCGCATTCCCCCGTTCTGCTTGGCGTGGGGGCTGCGTGCATCCAGTTCTGTATTCAGGGGGCCTGGGGTGTTGTGCCCGCGTATCTGAGCGAGCTTTCGCCCGCCTCCGTCCGGGCGACCTTTCCCGGTCTGGCCTACCAGTGCGGCAACCTGATCGCGGCCAGCAACGCGCTGCTGCAAACGCAGATCGCGGGCTGGCTGGGTGTCGGGCTGGCCCCGGCACTCATGATGACGGTTGGCGGCGGCGCCGTGGCCGTTCTTGTCCTGACTGTGCTGAACGCCCGGCTGAACTGGCGCACGACGGCATAGCGAGCGCGCACCACACATGCACCTTCCTGCCCATGACCTGTGCGCACGGCCCCAGGCGGGCCTGGGCGGTTTGTGCGCAGGTTCCGTCTGGCTTAAACAGCAGGCTGGTCGTGTCATTCGCGCAGGAGCATCATGAAGGATCTGTTCGCAAGCCGGAATCACCATGTGGGAACGTCCCGCCCGCTGAAACTGTCCGGCGATGTTGTCAGCCAGGCGACCTATGGCGGCCCGGGCGACTGCTACCGCTACACGCTCAAGCGTGTATGGGACCCCGACGGGCCGCTGGTGATGTGGCTGATGATGAACCCGTCCGTGGCAACCGAACTGGGGGATGACCGTACGGTTGCCAAATGCCAGCGTTACGCGCGCGCCTGGGGGTATGGGGGCATGTTCGTGGGCAACACGTTCGCCTACCGCTGTACGGACCAGCTCCGCCTGCTGGAAGTGGCCGACCCCGTAGGGCCGGGGAATGACAGCGCCCTGCTGGCCATGGCGCATGAGGCCGACAGGGTGATCGTGGCTTACGGGTCGCCCCATCACAAGCAGTTGCGCGCCCGCGGGCCTGAGGTTGTGCGCATGCTGCAAAGCCACGGTCTGGCGGTTTACGCGTTAAGGCTTGGCAAGTCGGGGCGGCCCTGCCACCCGCTCTATCTCCCCGCCGATCTGACCCCCCAGCGTCTGCCGGACGCCGCCCCGGACCCTGCTCCGGACGCCGCATGACGGAACCGGGCCACGGCTGCGCGTGTTGACTGGCAGGCCACTTCGGTATCCGATAGCGCGACACAGCACAGAAGGCCGGTACCGTCCGGGCTGCTGCCATGCGGGAGGAAAGAGGACATCGTGACAGGAACGAACACGCACGAGGCGGGTGACTATCTGACCTCGGCCGAATTTGCTTTCATGCTGGACCGCCTGGCCGAAGTTGGTGTCAGGACCGGGCTGAATGTGGCCCCCGGCCAGCAGGTGATCCTGACCGCGCCGCTGGAGGCAGTGCCTCTGGTGCGTCGGATCACGCAGCATGCCTACCGTGCCGGTGCGTCGCTGGTGACGACATTCTACGCCGATGACGAAACCACGCTGGCCCGCTATCAGTACGGGCACGAAAACACCTTCGACACCGCTGCGGGCTGGCTGGCCAAAGGCATGACCGAAGGGTTTCGCGACGGTGCGGCGCGCATGGCCATTACGGGTGGCAACCCCACGCTGCTGGCCGGTCAGAACCCGGATCATGTCTCGCGCGCCAGTCGGGCGGCCTCGGCCGTCAATCGCCCGGCCATGGAGATCATTACAAATTTCGATGTGAACTGGTGCATCGTGGCGGCGGCCACTCCGGCCTGGGCGGCGCAGGTTTTCCCCGCCCTGCCCGCAAAGGAAGCGCTGGCAAAACTCTGGCAGGCCATTTTTTCGGTCTCCCGCCTGACCGGGGCCGACCCCGTGGCGGACTGGGCGGCCCATAACGCGGTTCTGCATCGCCGGGCGGAATTTCTGAACACCGCACGGTACGCGGCCCTGCATTTTACGGGGCCGGGCACAGACCTGACCGTGGGCCTGGCCGACGGCCATGAATGGGCGGGCGGGTCCGAACAGGCTGGCAACGGCGTCATGTGCAACCCCAACATGCCGACGGAAGAGGTGTTCACCACGCCGCACCGGCTTAAGGTCGAAGGGGTTGTGGCCAGCACCAAGCCGCTTTCCTACCAGGGTACGCTGATCGATGGCATTCGCGTACGGTTCGAGGCCGGCCGGATTGTGGATGTCCATGCCGATCGCGGGCAGGATGTGCTGGCACGCGTGCTCGACACCGATGAAGGCGCGCGCAGGCTGGGAGAGGTCGCACTTGTGCCGCATTCATCCCCTATCTCGGGCAGCGGCATCCTTTTCCAGAATACGCTGTTTGACGAAAATGCCGCCAGCCATATTGCCCTGGGGCAGGCCTATACAAAATGCATGCGCGACACACAGGGGCAGGACGAAGCAGCCCTGGCCGCGCGGGGTGCGAATAGCAGCATGATTCATATCGACTGGATGATCGGGTCCGGCGCGGTGGATGTCGACGCACTTGACGCGGCCGGGGCCAGAATACCCCTGATGCGCAAGGGCGAATGGGCGAATGACGTATAAATGGGATACAGCATGATGAAATCGAGCAAGATGTCTTTTTTCCGCAATGGCGCGTTGGGCGTGCTGGGTGCTGTCTCCCTTCTGGCCGTGGCGTCCGCGCAGACCGTGGCTCCGGTGGGTGCGAACGGGCAGCCCCCCAGCCTGACACCGGAGCAGCAGGCCACCATGCAGCGCGACGCGAACACCGCCCTGCACTACAAGCTGGCCCCCAACGTGCTGCCGCGCCTGACATCGGCGCTCAAGGCCATTCAGGCCGCCGGTATCCAGCCGCCGTCGCAGTTTGGCATGTCGCTCGACCAGCAGATCGGGCTGGTCGAACAGGTCAAGGGGCTGGACGGTATTCTTAAAGCCAACGGTTTTACCGCGCGTGATTTTGTCATGAGCCTGACCTGTGTGGGCCTGACCGCAAGCCTGATGAATGTGCCACCGAATCAGGCAGGGAGTTCACCCCTTGTGCCCGATGCCGCCAATACGGCCCTGCTCAAGAACAATAACGCACAGTTGCAGGCTCTGGCCGAGGTGCTGCGCGGTGGCCAGTCAGGTGGTGGCCAGCAGCAGTAACGGCTGTCAGGCCGGGTATGATCCTGGTCTGTTAATGACTTTGTAACGGTTTGCGATGTTCCCTGATCCGGGGCGTATAGGCCCGGATCAGGGGCTGTGACTGAACGGACCGGAGAAACAGGATCATGACAACACCGCAGGTCACGGGGTCTTCATGGTCCGACACCACTGCCAGGCTGGCCGTGGCCCTTTATGATCTTGCCGCCACGGACCAGACGGCCCTGGGCGACAGCGCGGGCGCGGTGTCAGCGCTTGCTGACCGGATCGAGCTTTCCCCCCAGGCGCTTGAGGCGCTCAGCCATGCAATCCAGGCTGAGGCCGCAGGGGGCGAGCGGACCCAGGCCATGTCGCAGGCGGGGCTGGTCGCGGCTTATGACCCGGCCATGGTGGCCGCTGGCAATACCGGTAAAAAAACCACCGTCGCGGACGTTCTCATGGCCCTGGAGCGCTTGATGCGTCCTGCGGTCAGCCCCGATGATGTCGCGGGTGGTGGAACAACGCGCTGGACCCCCGTGCTGCGGTCAAGCGGCCCAGCCCAGCCACCAGCCGCCACGGCGGCGCAGCCCGGCGTTCCGGCAGGGGCGGGGGCCACCATGGCGTCCGCCGTGGAAGGTGGTGCCGGGCAGTCTCCGGCACAGTCGGCTGCGAGCCTTCCCCCCGACCCGACGGAAACGACCCCGGCTTTCGATGTCGGGTCCTTTGCCGACCTTCCGGGTGGGGTGGATGGCTCTATAGTGCTGCCTGCCCCCGGTCAGCCTGTGTCCGTGCAGCAGGCGCTGCGCGGGGCAGTGCAACTGGCGGGCCTGGACGCCATGCGGGCTGCGGGGCCGGATGCCGTGTCGGACGCAGCGCCCGGGCTTTCCTCTCTCACCCCGCAGGATGCCGCCGCCGGGGTGGCGGTGCGGGCCGATGGGACAGGGCACATGTCTGCAACGCAGGCCTGGGCCACGGCCTACGATATGCCGGTCGACGAACTTGTTCCCATGTTGACGCAGGTTGGCGGTGGCGCCATGCAGGCGGCTGCGGAATCCGATCCGTCGCCACCAACCGGCAACGCCGGGGCCGGTCCGGCGCAGGGCGCGCTTTTGTCGCTTTCCCTGCAAATGCTGGAGGCCGTGCTGGAAAACCCGGATGACGCGCTGTTTCAGGCGTTTCGCCCTGCTAGCCCCACCCACGGGCCACTGGCACAGGCGGGCCACGTCATGCGCGATGCGTCAGGGGTGGCGGGGCAAGGTCTTGAACAGGCGCGTGCAGCGCTGGATATTTTGCTGAATGCCCGTATACGCGCGCCGCGCGGCATGTTTTTGGCGCACGGGCTTGCGGGATTGCGCGGAGAGCCAGCCTTTCAGGGCACGGGGCAGGGTGTATATGCTCTGCCCGCCACGCATCCGGACAGCACCGGGGCGTTTCCCGCTACGGCGGCAGGTGTGAGCGGTTTCGACCTGGCCCATTTGTTACCCGAAATGCCCCTGAACGCCGAAATGCTCGGCGGGTCGGCCCTTGTGTCGGTGTTTGTCATGGGCTGGGCCCTTCTGCTTTCGGGGTATCAGCCCCGTGGCTATCTGCCTGTACCCTGGGCCCGGCGGGGGCGTGGTGAACAGCGCTGTCGTGACAGGCAGGCCCAGCCCGATGCGCCCGTAAGCCCTGCGGGTTCTCCGCCACCCGCACGCTAGCCGGAAGAACCCGTCACATGGTGCCGTGACAGGCCAGCCCGTATCGCAGGTTATCGGTCTTGCTGCCGGGCGGTCGCTCAGGCTGTTCAGGTACCGGGGCAGCCTCTTCCGGCATGCATGATCCATACATTTCAGGCGGGGGCGGGATCATTCGGAATACGCCATCACGCCCGAAAGGTGGCCGTGGCGGGGTTCCACTTCGCCCCTGGTCCGGTCTGTCGTCGCGACCGCCCTGAGGGAACCTGCATCGACCATGACATAAAGCCCGTGTTCCGGGGCTACGCAGGTGGGGGCGTGCCCGGCATGCCGGGGTAAGGTATGGGGGCTTAGCGCGGCGTGTCGGGTTTTGTCGGCCGTGTTCGTGCCTGATGTGTGCGTGGGCAGGCAGGTTCGGAAAGGGTGAGTTTTTTTAATGCCCCTTTCATTCTGTAATCACCAAAATCCATATCCAGCCGGTCGGACACGCCATTGGCAAAATAGCGCATGCCAATTTCATAGGTGGGGGTCATGCTCTGGGCCGCGCGGTCGAAAAACGCGATATGCACGCGTGTCGCGGCAAGGCCGTTCAGGGCGGGCAGGATGTCATTTGCGGGGGGAATGGCCCAGCCCAGCAATGTGGCGTAGGTGTCTTCCGGCCCATCGGGCAATGTGCCGTCGAACAGCGGTGTCGCCAGTTCCGTCCGCCCGTTCCGTGCGGCAAGGATAATGGCGCGCATATGGGCTATGGGGAACAGGGTGCCCGCTGGCAGGCTCAGGCTTTTGGCAAGCGGGCGGTCATATGTCACCCGCCCAGATCCGTCCGGGTTCAGGCTTGCCTGCCCGCTGACGGTCTGCGCCAGCACGCCATCGTGTATTTCCTGGGTCACAAACATCAGGTGACGCCCATCCGCGCTCTCCTGGGCCGTGTATTCGGCCACCATGCGCTCTGGCCCGTGGGCTTTCGTCACGCTTTCAATGTCCAGCCGCTGGCGCGTGGTCCAGCCCGTGCAGGTCTGCTGGATTACGTAGTTCATGCTGCCGGTTGCCGACAGCGTCTGCCGCCCGGCGGATTCCACAAGCCCCAGCTCATAGACCGCATGTTGTGACGCAACATGCACATCAGGCGGCGCGACCGTGTTCCGCAAGGGTGTGGGGGAAGGGGGAAGGGGGCTGCCGGTGGCAGGGAGGCATGTCACCGTAACGGAGCAGGCGCAGAGAAGGATAAATACCGGGGCAGAGCGGGAGGTCATGCCCCTAGCAAAAAGCATCCGGCACGGTCATGCAACCGGCGCGGATGCGCATGGCGGCCCCAAAAGCCCGAAATCAGTCTTTTTTGACCGCCGGTTTGGGCTTGGGCAGGCTGATGGCGAGCGAGAGTTCCTTCATGCGCTCTGGCGGGACCGGGGCGGGGGCGCCCATCATCAGGTCTTCGCCCTGCTGGTTGAGCGGGAACAGGATCACTTCACGGATATTGGGTTCATCGGCCAGCAGCATCACCATGCGGTCCACGCCGGGGGCGGAACCGCCATGCGGGGGCGCGCCGTAGCGGAAGGCGTTGAGCATGCCGCCAAAGCGGGCTTCCACTTCGCTTTCGGGGTAGCCCGCGATCTCGAACGCCCGGATCATGACCTCTGGCAGGTGGTTACGCACCGCACCGGACGACAGTTCGATCCCGTTGCACACGATGTCGTACTGGTAGGCCAGAATATCCAGCGGGTCTTTGGTGTTCAGCGCGTCCAGCCCGCCCTGCGGCATGGAGAACGGGTTGTGCGAGAAGTCGACCAGCCCGGTTTCCTCGTTGAGTTCATACATCGGGAAATCGGTCACCCAGCAGAAGCGGAAGGCATTGCGTTCGATCAGGTCCAGTTCTTCGGCAATGCGGGTGCGCACAAGACCGGAGAACTTGGCAACCTCCAGCCCTTTGCCAGCGGCGAAGAACACCGCGTCACCCGCCTGCAGGCCCAGTCTGGTGCGAATGGCCTCGACCCGGTCGGCTTCCAGGTTCTTGGCGATCGGCCCCTGTCCGCCTTCGGCCGCGAAAGTGATGTAGCCCAGTCCGCCCGCACCGTTTTCACGCGCCCAGCTATTGAGCTTGTCAAAGAACGAGCGCGGCCTGTCCCCCGCACCGGGGGCCGGAATGGCGCGAATTTCCCCGCCATCGGCGGCAATGCGGGCGAACAGGCCAAAGCCCGAACCCGCAAAGGCGTCGGTCACGTCGGTAATGCGCAGCGGGTTGCGCAGGTCGGGCTTGTCGGAGCCGAATTCCTTCATGGCGCGGGCATAGGGAATACGCTCGAACGGTGCGGTGCTGACCGTGCGGTCCTTGCCGAATTCGGTGAACAGCCCGGACATGACATTTTCCAGCACGGCGAAAATTTCGTCCTGGGTGGCGAAAGCCATTTCGAAGTCGAGCTGGTAGAATTCCCCCGGTGACCGATCGGCGCGGGACGCTTCGTCGCGGAAACACGGTGCGATCTGGAAATAGCGGTCGAACCCGGCCACCATGGCAAGCTGCTTGAACTGCTGGGGGGCCTGCGGCAGGGCGTAGAACTTGCCGGGGTGCATGCGTGCGGGCACCAGGAAGTCACGCGCCCCTTCGGGGGAGGATGCGGTCAGGATCGGGGTCTGGAGTTCGATGAAGTCCAGATCCGTCATGCGGCGGCGCAGGCTTGCGATCACGGCGGAGCGCAGGCGGATATTGCGGTGCACCTTGTCGCGGCGCAGGTCGATATAGCGGTAGCGCAGCCGTACTTCGTCGGAATAATGTTCGTGGCCCGCCACCTGCAGCGGCAGGACGGCGGCGGCGGACTGCACCACGAACTCCCGCGCGCGCAGTTCGATATCGCCTGTCGCCAGTTCCGGGTTGCGGGTTACCTCGTCACGCAGGACAACCTCGCCCGTGACGGTAATAACGCTCTCGACCCGGACAGGCTCCGCCGTTTCCATGACGGGGGAGCCCGCGGGAATGACGATCTGGGTTATGCCGGTTTCGTCGCGCAGGTCTATGAACAGCAGCCCGCCATGGTCCCGCTTGCTGTGAACCCAGCCAGACAGGCGTGCGGTGGAGCCCGCGTCGCTTGCGCGAAGGGCCGAACAGCTATGGGAACGGTAAGGGTGCATGGTTTTGTCCTGAACTTCTGGCCCGGCTTGGGGCTGTTACCTGTTTTAAGACCTGTAGTGCCGGAGGAAGCAGGGCAGAGGCGGTTATGTCAAGGCTGCATGGCGCCATGGGCCCATGGCGGGGGGCGGTAAAACTTGCCTGGGTCGTGCTTTTCCTGTATGGCGCAGCCACCGCGCGGGCACCCCTGGAGGCCTGCGTGTTCAAGTTTTAGGAGAGTTTGACGTGTCCAAGATTACATCGATCGAAGCTGAAGTGCGCGCGAAGGCTGGTAAGGGGGCAGCGCGGGCAACAAGGCGTGCGGGCCTGGTGCCGGGCGTTGTGTACGGTGGCAAGCAGGAACCTGCCCTGATCGCGCTTGATCCGCGCATTATCGTAAAAGGCCTCCAGACATCCGGCTGGCGCTCCCGCGTGTACGAAATCAAGGTTGGCGACAAGACCGAACGCGCCCTGGTGCGTGACGTGCAGCTTCACCCCGTGAAGGATTCGCCCGTTCACATCGACTTCCTGCGTCTGGCTGCCGGCGCACGCGTGCATGTGGAAGTGGCCGTGCATTTCGTGGGTGAAGACAAGTCGCCCGGCATCAAGCGCGGCGGCGTTCTGAACATCGTGCGTCACACGGTCGATGTGGACGTGGACGGTGAACACATTCCCGAACACTTCACCGTTGATCTGAGCAAGCTCGACATCAACGACAACGTGCGCTGGGACGACGTGCAGGGCACGGCCGGTGCGACCCCCATCTCCCACGAGCCCAACTTCGTGGTTGCCAGCATTGCCGCTCCCAGCGGTGGCGCGGCTGACGATGCGGAAGCAGCGGCTTCCTGATCCGGTCACTGACACTCTGGATCGTGTAGAAAGCGCGGGGGCGTGTGCCTGGGGCACATGCCCCCTGCTCTTTTGCGAATGTTAGGCGGATAGACGCGATGCTGCTCTGGGTCGGGCTGGGCAACCCCGAGTCTTCCATGCGCCGGAACCGGCATAATGTCGGGTTCATGGCGGTGGAGGCCATTGCCGCGCGATACGGGTTTTCGCCCTGGCGCAGCCGTTTCAGGGGCGAGGTGGCCGAAGGCCGCGTAGGCGGCCAGAGAGTGCTCGCCCTCCTGCCACAGACATATATGAACCGCTCGGGCGAGAGCGTGCAGGAGGCAGCCGCCTTCTACAAGATTGCACCCGAGGCGATTACCCTTTTCCATGACGAACTCGACCTGGTTCCGGGCCGCCTGCGGGTCAAACGGGGCGGCGGTGCGGCCGGGCATAACGGCCTGCGCTCGACCGACAGGATGCTGGGCACGCCCGATTACTGGCGCGTGCGTATAGGAATCGGCCATCCTGGCGCCAAGGAGCGGGTGCATGGCTGGGTACTGGGCAATTTTACACAAACAGACCAGCAGGAATGGCTGGACCCGCTGCTGGACCGTATGGCCGACGCCGCCCCGTTGCTGGCGCAGGGGCATGCGGACCAGTTCATGACACGGGTGGCACTGCCGGAAGGGAGCAAGGGCTGATGGGTTTCAACTGCGGTATTGTGGGTCTGCCCAATGTGGGCAAGTCCACCCTGTTCAATGCGCTGACGGCCACTGCCACGGCGCAGGCTGCCAACTATCCGTTCTGCACCATCGAGCCCAATGTGGGCCGTGTGGCGGTGCCCGACCCCCGGCTGGACAGGTTGGTGGAAATCGGCAAGTCGCAGCGCAAGGTGCCGACCAGTCTGGAATTTGTCGATATCGCGGGTCTGGTGCGTGGCGCATCGCGCGGGGAAGGGCTGGGCAACCAGTTCCTGGCCAATATCCGCGAGGTGGACGCCATTATTCACGTGCTGCGCTGCTTCGAGGATGACGACATCACCCATGTCGAAGGCGGTGTCGACCCGGTTCGGGATGCGGAAATCATTGAAACCGAACTGATGCTGGCCGACCTCGACTCGCTCGAAAAACGCCTGCCCAACCTGCAGAAGCGCGCGCGCAACCGCGATGCGGAGGCCGTGGCCCAGCTTGCGGTCATGGAACCGCTGATGGAAGCCCTGCGCGAAGGCCGCCCGGCGCGCGCCGCCATTCCCAGGGGGGAGGAGGAAACGGTCCGCCGCCTGCAGCTTATGACCAGCAAACCCGTGCTGTATGTCTGCAATGTGGAGGAGGACTCGGCGGCCACTGGCAACGCGTTCTCTGCCCAGGTGCAGGCCCGCGCCGCAGCCGAAGGGGCTGCGGTAGTGATCGTGTCCGCCGCGATCGAGGCCGAGGTCAGCCAGCTTGAAGACGAGGAACGGCGCGAATTTCTTGAAGGGCTGGGCCTGAGCGACAGCGGGCTGGATCGCGTGATCGCCGCAGGCTACGGCCTGCTGGGCCTGCGCACCTACTTCACGGTCGGCCCGAAGGAAGCCCGTGCCTGGACCATTACGAACGACACAAAGGCCCCGCAGGCGGCCGCTGTCATTCACAATGACTTTGAGCGGGGCTTCATTGCCTGCGAAACCATCGCGTTCGACGATTATGTCCGCTATGAAGGGGAAGCTGGCGCCAAGGAAGCCGGTCGCCTGCGGGTCGAGGGGCGGGACTATGTCGTGCAGGATGGCGATGTCCTGCTGTTCCGCTTCAACGTCTGATACCCTCGTCCATCATCTCGTCCACCACAGGGGTTGTGTGCTTGCACCAGCCCCGCGACCCAACACGGAGACAGGAAACACCGTCATGATTACGGAGGGAGGAAGTCCGCAGCCTGTGCTGACCCAGGGCATGTCCACTTTGACGCAGGGGAATGTGCAGGCAGGGCCAGCAGACACTCCGGCGCAAGGGGCCACGGATGCCACTGCGGACGAAAGCCCCATGGCCGTTCTGGCCCGCCGGGCCCGGCATGCGGCGCGGCTGCTGGCGCAAAGCTCCTCCTCCGAACGGGACAAGGCGTTGTGGGCCGCCGCCAGCGCGCTGCGTGCGGCCAGCGCGGATATTCTTGCCGCCAATGCCCGTGATCTGGCGGACTATACGGGAAGTGAGGCCTTTCGCGACCGTCTGGTCCTGACCGCCGAGCGGGTGGAAGCCATGGCCCGCGGGCTGGAAGACATTGCCGACCTGCCCGACCCCGTGGGCCAGGTGCTGGACGAATGGAGCCGCCCCAATGGCCTGCATATTCGCCGCGTGGCAACACCTGTAGGCGTGATCGGCGTCATTTATGAAAGCAGGCCCAATGTCGGGGCGGATGCGGCCGGGCTGTGCATCAAATCCGGCAACGCGGTGCTGCTGCGTGGCGGTTCGGAGAGCGTACACAGCACGCGCGCCATTCACGGCGCCATCCAGGCCGGGTTGCGGGTTGCCGGC
This sequence comes from Acetobacter sp., assembly GCF_047723915.1. Taxonomy (GTDB): domain Bacteria; phylum Pseudomonadota; class Alphaproteobacteria; order Acetobacterales; family Acetobacteraceae; genus Acetobacter. Next base: position 22,971 of record NZ_JBDOBQ010000027.1, read on the forward strand.
CTGCCCGAGGACACGGTGCTGATCGCCCCCGACGCCGACCGGCGCCATGTCGCGGACATGCTGGCCGCCGCCGGGTTGATCGACCTGATCATTCCGCGTGGCGGGCGTGGTCTGGTCGAACGTGTTCAGCGCGAGGCCCGCGTGCCCGTTCTGGCCCACGCCGAAGGGCTGTGCCACACCTATATCCATGCCGCCGCCGACCCGGCCATGGCCCGCCGTATCGTGCTCAATGCCAAGATGCGCCGTGTCGGTATTTGCGGCGCGACCGAAACGCTGCTGATCGACGCGGCCATCGCCCCCGGCCTGCTGCCGCAGATCGTGGCCGACCTGGCGGAGACGGGCTGCACCTTCCGGGCCGACGCACGAGCCGTGCGTATCGTGCCCGGCCTGCCCGCCGCCACCGAAAAGGATTTCGAGACCGAGTGGCTGGACGCGGTGCTGAACGTGGCTGTGGTGGACGATCTGGATGCCGCACTCGATCATATTGCGCGCTATGGCTCATCCCATACCGAGGCGATCGTCACCGCGGATGAGGCCAGTGCCATCCGTTTCATGAATGGTGTCAGCAGCGCGGTGGTGATGTGGAATGCCTCCACCCAGTTCTGCGATGGCGGAGAATTCGGTTTTGGCGCCGAAATCGGCATTGCCACAGGGCGTTTCCATGCGCGGGGGCCGGTCGGGGTGGAGCAGTTGACCACATTCCGCTACGAGGTGCTCGGCAACGGTCAGATCCGCGCGTAAGTGCGGGCTGCGGGATATGCAAAAGCCCATGCCAGATTCCAGCGCGACAGCGATTCCTCAATGGGGGGACAGCCGTTGCTGCCGTATTGGTCTGCTTGGGGGCTCTTTCAACCCGGGACATGTCTGGCACCGTGCCATTGCGTATCGCGCGCTGGTGGAACTGCAACTCGATCAGGTGTGGCTTATGGTCTCGCCTGGCAATCCGCTCAAGGTCGGGCAGGAAATGGCGCCTCTTGCGCAGCGCCTGCATACGGCGCGGCAACTGGCTGACGGCAGGCGCGTTGTGGCAACGGATATCGAAGCCCGAATCGGAACGCGCTATACGGTGGACACGCTCAGGATTCTGAAAAACCGCTTTCCACGGTCCCATTTCGTATGGCTGACCGGGGCAGACGGGTTTGCCGGGCTGTCCTTATGGAAAGGGTGGCGCAGGCTGGTACACTGCGTGCCGATCGCGGTATTTCCGCGCCCGGGCCTGAATGCGCGCGCCCTGCGCGGTGCGGCGGGGGCCTATATGGCGCGCTGGCGCATTCCCGCGCGGCAGGCCGGTCGCCTTGCTTCACTTTCTCCCCCTGTGTGGGCTTTCCTTCCGGGGGTGCAAAACAGTATATCTGCAACACAGATTCGGCGGCAGGGTGGGTTCATTATTCCTGCCGGTTCGTTCGTGACCCCCGATTTACGCAAGACGTTACGCAAGACAGGAGAGCCGTCATAGCCAGAAAACCCCCCGCCGAGACGCCGGCACGCACCCGTTCGTCCACGACCGCCGCACGCGGCAGCCGGGCGACCCCCACGCCCGCAGTGCCGGGTGCGACCGCTGCTCCCGGTTCGGTCCGCAAGAAGGCGGCCGCCGCTGGCCCCAGGACGCGCACCAAGCGCGAAGCCGTGGCCCCGGACCTGATCGAACAGTCCCTGAGCATCATCACGACCAGCCTTGAGGACGACAAGGCGGAAGATATCGTCGTGATCGACCTGACCGGCCGCGCCTCCTTCGCGGACCGCATGGTTGTGGCCACGGGCCTTGCGGACCGGCAGATCGCGGCCATGGCGCAGCATATCGAGCGCAAGCTGCGCGAGATCGGCATCAAGCGCGTGCTGGTCGAAGGCGCCAATGGTTCGGACTGGGTGTTGCTGGATACGGGCGATATTGTCGTCCATCTGTTCAAGCCCGAAGCCCGGAGCCTGTATGGGCTTGAAAAAATGTGGGGCGCGGAACTGGACGAAAACAACGAAGACAGCGTGACCCGTCTTTAAGGTGTGCCCGGGATACGCGCCGTTTCCACATAACTCCGCGCCGCGTCTCTTGCGGGCGGGGGCGTTCCGTATTCCCGGTGCCGTTTACGTTGTCGTCCCTCCGGCAAGGACATGGGGCATCTATGGCCGGCGCGGTGCGGGGTGCCTTGTAGCGGGGGGGCAGGGGCTTTGCGCCCATGGGGGGGCGGCATGAGGCTGGTTGCCGTAGGCCGCATGAAAGACAAGGCCGAACTCGCGCTGGTGGAGCGTTATCTCAAGCGGTTGCGTCCCCGGCTGGATATTGTGGAACTGGCCGACGGGCGTGGCAGTGCCGAGGAAATCAAGCGGCGCGAGGCCCAGGCCATTCTGGCGGCCATTCCCGCCCAGAGCTGCGTGATCGCTCTGGATGAAGCCGGGCAGGCCCGTGACAGTATCGCATTTGCCCATGCCATGCAGGGCTGGATGACGGCGGGGCGCGTGCCCTGTTTTGTCATTGGCGGTGCCGAAGGGCTCGATGCCTCGGTGCTTGCGCGGGCCGATGGCGCAATGTCATTCGGTGCCATGACGTGGCCGCATATGCTGGTGCGGATCATGCTGGTTGAACAGATATACCGTGCTCAGGCTATTCTGGCGGGGCATCCCTATCATCGGGCCGGACGGCCTTGATGGCATGGGGTGTTGTGCGCAGGAGTGCGTGCAACGCAGAACAGGGTCTTGTGGCAGTGTAAGCGATGCGTGTTTTGCTGTGGCCCTCGATTTGTTATAACGTCATGAGAGTGTGACCGCTCGCGGCTGCATAGCAAGAGAGAGAAAACGCCATGCAGATGCCACGGCCCGACCAGTCCGTCATAGACCGGCGTGAAATGCTGGCCAGGGGCCTTGCACGGATTGTCGGAGCCCAGTGGGTTATTGTGGACGAGGCCGAACGCCGCCCGTATCAGTGCGATGGCATTACGGCCTATATGGCCATGCCCCTGCTGGTGGTGTTGCCGGGCACGGCCGAGGAACTGCGGCAGGCGCTGCGGTTCTGCCACGATAACGGGGTAAAGGTGGTGCCGCGCGGGTCCGGCACGTCCCTGTCTGGCGGGGCGTTGCCGCTGGAAGACGGCGTGCTGCTGGTCACATCGCGGCTGTGCGAGATCCTGTCCATCGACCGCGAAAACCGCGTGGCCCGTGTCCAGCCCGGCGTGCCCAATATCAAGATCAGCGAAGCGGTCCGGCATCTGGGGCTGTGTTACATGCCCGATCCTTCCAGCCAGTTGATTTCGACCATCGGCGGCAATGTGGCCGAAAATTCGGGCGGCGTGCATTGCCTCAAATACGGCGTCACCGCCAACCATATCCTGGGAATGGAGGCGGTGCTGATTACTGGCGAGGTCATCAGCCTGGGCGGGGCGTTTCTTGGAGCGGCCGAGGGTGAAATGGACCTTATGGGCGTGCTGACCGGTTCCGAGGGGCTGCTGGCCGTGGTGACGGAAATTGCCGTCAGGCTGGAACCCCTGCCCGAAGTGGCGCGCGTGATCTCCATGAGCTTTCCATCTGTCGAGAAAGCCTGTGCCTGTGTGGGTGCTATTATCGGCACGGGTATTATCCCCGCCGGTCTGGAGTTCATGGACCGCAAGGTGCTCGATGCCGTCTCGACCCTGATCCGCGAGACGTTCGATCCCCGGACCGAGGCCCTGCTGCTGTGCGAACTCGACGGCACGGCGGTGGAGGTGGATGCGCTGGTTCAGGTGGTGAACGACGTCGCCCGTGACCAGGGGGCGATTGAAACGAAGGTCAGCACCACGGAAGAAGAACGCGAACGCATATGGAGCAGCCGCAAGCTGGCTTTTTCCGCCATTGGCAAGTTATGTCCCGATTACTACTGCACGGACGGTACCATTCCGCGCAACAGACTGCCCGATGTTCTCAATAAAATGGCGCAACTGTCGGAACAGTACGGTCTGGACTACGCGAACTGCTTCCACGCGGGGGATGGCAACCTGCACCCCATTATCATGTATGACGCGGCCAGGCCCGGCGACCTGGAAAAAGCCGAGGCATTCGGGGCCGACGTTCTGATCGCCTGTGTGGATGCAGGTGGCGTGCTGAGCGGTGAACATGGGGTTGGCGTGGAAAAGCGCGATTTGATGACACACCAGTTCTCGGCAACGGATCTGCACCAGCAGCAGATGGTTAAATGCGCGTTCGATCCGCAGGAACTGCTGAACCCCGGCAAGGTGTTTCCTACCGCGTGCCGCTGTGCGGAATTCGGACGCATGCATGTCCATAAAGGCAATGTCCGCTTTGCGGATATTCCACGGTTCTGAGCGGGCAGGAACACGATGACACAGACCCAGGCGGATACCACGATCCAGCGCCCCGCGACCACGCAGGATGTAGCCGATATCATCATGGATGCAGCACAGGCCGGGCAGGGGCTCGCCATAACGGGCAATGGCACGCGGCCGGGGCTTGGTAACCCGGTTGCAGCCCCCATCACCCTGTCGCTGGGCGGTCTGGACAAGGTGGATTTTTACGACCCCGAAGATCTGGTCATACGCGTGGGTGCGGGGATCACGCTGGATGAGGTGGAGGCCATTGTGCAGGCCCGTGGGCAGTACCTGCCGTTCGAGCCGCCCCGTTATGCCGGGCTTTATGGCACGGACCCGCGCCGCTGCACGCTGGGGGGCGCAGTTGCCACCGCCCTGTCCGGCCCGCGACGGATATTGAGCGGGGCCGTGCGGGATTTCGTTCTGGGTGTGGAAGGGGTGAACGGCCAGGGCGACGTGTTCAAAGCCGGTGGCCGCACCATGAAAAACGTAACCGGTTACGACCTCAGCAAGCTGGTCACCGGGTCTTACGGCACGCTGGCGGCGCTGACATCGCTCACGATCAAGGTGCTGCCGGCTCCCCGGGCGGAAATAACCCTTGTTCTGCCGGCCGCGACCCTTGCCGACGACATAGCACTGTTCTGTGCCATACGGGCGCTGCCGCTGGGCGTGGGCGGGCTTGCGCGCCGCATGAACGACGACGGAACCTGCGACGTGGTGATCCGTGTTGAAGGCACCCAACCGGGTGTTGCGGGTAACCGCCTGGTGCTGGAAGGGTTTTTGCAGAGCCGGGGTGGCGCGCGCGCCATCGCGCAGGAAGAAAGTCAGTCCCTGTGGGCCGATATACGTGAACTGGCCAGCCTGCACCCGCGGGCGGATGAACTGGTATGGCGTGTGAACCTGCCCGCGACATCCACGGCGGATTTTGTGGCGCGCGCGCGCGCGGCAGGGTGTATCGGCCGTTTTTTCATCGACTGGGCGGGTGGGGTCGTTTTTTCCACCATGCGGGGCGTACAGCCCGAGGTCGACGTGCTGCGGTACCGGAAAATGGCCGAAGCCATTGGTGCGAAAGCAACTCTCCTGCGCGCACCGCAGGAGGTGCTGGCCCGGTTTGGCGCGTTTCCGCCGCTATCCGCCGGGGTGGCGGCACTGGCGGGGCGCACACGCGCGGCATTTGACCCGGCGGGCATTCTCAACCCCGGCCGCATGAGCCTTCAACCGCAGGAGACGGGGCATGCTTAGCCATATCCCACAGGCCGCCCAGGACGCGGACCCCAATATCAGCCTCGCGAAGGATATTGTCGGCACCTGCGTGCATTGCGGGGTCTGTCTTTCGCGCTGCCCGACCTACGCCGTGCGGCATGAGGAAAATGACAGTCCGCGCGGGCGTATTTTCCTGATCAAGTCCATGTACGAAAAAGGTGGCGCGCCGGATGCCAGAACAGTCGAACATCTGGACCGCTGCCTGACCTGCCTGGCCTGCGAAGCCATCTGCCCGTCGGGCGTCGAGTATTCCAAACTGATCGCGCATGGACGCGAATATGTGGAGGAGCATTACCGGCGCCCGCTGGCCGAACGTGTCATTCGGCGCCTGCTGGTCACCATGCTGCCGCGACCCGGCCTGTTTCGCGCGGGGCTTGCGGCCGGTCGGCTGGCGCGGCCCATGCGGGGCCTGTTTTCGGGCACGTTGCGCGCCATGCTGGACATGGTGCCAACCCGCGCATTGCCGCGACCCAGCCCGGTCGACAGGCCGCAGGTTTTCAGGGCCGAACTGGCGCCGGGGGGTGTGCGGCGCAAGCGGGTCGCTCTGCTGAACGGCTGCGTGCAGACCGTGCTCGACACCGCGATCAACGAGGCGACCGTCAGGCTGTTGCAGCGCCATGGGGTGGAGGTTGTGGTGGCCCAGGGTTCGGGCTGCTGCGGTGCGCCCGCCGAACATATGGGGGACGAACACCGCGCCCTGCCGCTGGTCAAGGCCAATATCGATGCATGGCTGCGTGAGGCCGACGGGCCTGACGGGCTTGATGCGATCATCATCAACACCTCAGGCTGCGGGACATCCATCAAGGCGTATGGCCATGCCCTGCGGCTTGATCTGCAATGGGCGGAAAAAGCGGCCCGTGTGTCCGCCATGGCGCGCGATATCAGCGAATTCATGACCGAAATCGGGCTGAATATTCCCCAAAACCCGCATAATCTGCGCGTTGTCTATCACTCCGCCTGTTCCATGCAGCATGGCCAGCGGATTGTGAACCAGCCCCGCGACCTGCTGCGGGCGGCGGGTTTTACCGTGCTGGATGTGCCCGAAGGGTATCTGTGTTGCGGGTCTGCGGGAACCTATAACCTGCTGCAACCCGAGATTGCGACAACGCTGAAGGAACGCAAGCTGCGTAATATCCGCTCGGTCAACGCGCAGCTTGCCGCCAGCGGTAATATCGGCTGCATGACCCAGCTTGCGGGCGAGGTGGGCATTCCCTTCGTGCATACGGTCGAATTGCTGGACTGGGCGACTGGCGGGCCTGAACCTGGCGCGCTGGCCGGGCTTGTGTCGGCTGCATAACAGACCCACCGATGGTTGGCGGGTCGGGCGGGGCGCAATGGTGGCATTCCGTCTGTTTTGGAAAAAAATGACCGTCCGTGGAAGGACGGTCCTAACCGGGGGTGGGTATGAAAATAGGGTTGTTCGTTCCCTGCTATATCGATGCGTTTTATCCGAAAACGGGTATCGCCACGCTGGAACTGCTCGAACGGCTGGGGCAGGATGTGGACTATCCCATGGACCAGACCTGCTGCGGGCAGCCTATGGCCAATTCGGGCTGCAACAAGGACGCAGCGGCGGCGGAAGCGTTGTTTGTCAAAAACTTCGCGCGGTATGACGCCATTGTCATGCCCTCGGGCAGCTGCGCACACCATGTGCGGGACAATTTTGACGCCATTCCCCAGACGGATGAAGTCAAGCATGTTCGTAAAAACACTTACGAACTGGTCGAATTTCTGCATGACGTGCTCAAGGTCGAGGATTTTCCCTGGGCTGAATTCCCCCACAAGGTCGGGCTGCATAACAGTTGCGGCACGCTAAGGGCGCTGCGCACGGCCAGCATGTCGGAACTGGGAGAGCCCTTTTTCTCCAAACCGATGGACCTGCTTGCAAAAGTAAAAGGCATTTCCTTCGCCTCCCCGAAGCGGCCGGATGAATGCTGCGGCTTCGGTGGCACGTTCTCGGTCACGGAGGAAGCGGTGTCCGCCAAGATGGGGGTCGACAAGGTGCGTGACCATCATGGTGCGGGGGCTGAATACATTGTCTCGGCCGATACGTCGTGCATGATGCACCAGCAGGGCTGCGCCGAGCGCGCGGGTGTTCCGATCCGCTTTATCCATATTGCCGAAATTCTGAACGGAGCACGGGAATGAAAGTCAAACCTGTCAATCATGCCCGGGCGGCGGCGGAATTTATCGACGATACGCCCCACATGACCTTTCACGATGAACGCCTGTGGGACCTGCGCCAGAAGCGCGACCAGCAGATGCATATCCTGCCCGAATGGCAGGACCTGCGCACGCTGGCGTCCCAGATCAAGGAACATACGCTGGCCAACCTGCCGGAGTATCTTGAACAGTTCGAAGCCAATGCCAAAAAGAACGGCATTCATGTGCACTGGGCGGCGGATGCGGCCGAGCATAACCGGATCGTGGGCGAAATTCTTGAAAAGCACGGTGCCAAGTCGCTGATCAAGAGCAAGTCCATGGTGACCGAAGAATGCAACATGCGCGAATACCTGGAACCGCGCGGCGTTGTCGTGACCGAAACGGATCTGGGCGAACGCATCCAGCAGCTTGATGACCAGATGCCAAGCCATATCGTGGTGCCGGCCGTCCATAAGCTGATCCCTGATGTTGCCAAGCTTTTTGCCGAACACTACCACACCGACCCCAATGACGATGACGCGCAGTCCCTTGCGTGGCAGCAGCGTCTGGCCGCGCGTCCGGTCATTCTCTCAGCCGATGCGGGCATGACGGGGGGTAACTTCCTGGTGGCCGAAACAGGTACGTTCGTCGTCTGCACCAACGAAGGCAATGCCGATCTGAGTGCGACCGTGACGGGGCTGCATATCGCTACACTGGGGATAGAGCGGCTGGTGCCGCGCATGGCCGATCTGGGCGTGTTCGTGCGCCTGCTGTCGCGCAGTGCGCTGGGCTCGCCCATTACGCAGTACACCACGCATTTCCGTGGCCCGCAGGACGGGGGGGAAATGCATGTGGTGCTGGTGGATAACGGTCGTTCGCACCGCCTTGGCATGGAGGAATTCTGGACCTCCCTCAAATGTATCCGCTGCGGGGCGTGCATGAATACATGCCCGGTTTACCGCCGTTCGGGCGGGTTGTCCTATGGGGCGGTCTATTCGGGGCCGATTGGCGCGATTATCGATCCCACCTTCAATGAACGCAAATACAGCACCCTGCCATTTGCCTCGACCATGAACGGCAGTTGCACCAATGTCTGCCCGGTCAAGATCAATATTCACGAACAGCTCTACAAATGGCGGCGGGTGTTGGCCGAACACCACGAACTGCCGTTTGTCAAACGCGAGATCATGCATATGGCAGGCAAGCTGATGGGCCAGCCCAAGCTGTACCGCGCTGCCATTAGCGGTACGGAGGTGGCGCTCAGCACCATGCCGCGCTTTGTGCTCTATAACTGGCTGAACCCCTGGGGTAAGCACCGGGAACTGCCGCACCCTGTCAGCCAGACATTCCATAACTGGTACAAGAAAAACCGGGTGGATGCGGGCAAGGCCACCGCGAAGGCCACTGCCAAGAAAGGGGAAAACGCATGAGTTCGCGTGATGCCATCCTGACCCGCCTGCGCGACAACCGCCCGGCCCCGGCCGAACACCCGCTGCCGCCGGTGGCCCGGCTTGGTGACATGGATAACGGGCAGGCCAGGTTCGAGAACAGCCTGCAAATTCTGGGCGGGCAGATTCTCGAACGCCAGCAGGGCGATACACTGGCCACGGCCATTGCCCGCCGTTTCCCTGATGCCCGGCTGATCTGTTCCGCCGTGCCGGAGTTTGACGGTACGATCCGCATTCAGGATCTGGCGTCTCCCCAACAGGCGGCAACGGTTGACGTGCTGGTGGTGCGCGCACCCTTCGGCATTGCGGAAATGGGTTCGATTTTCCTGAGCGAAGCGCAACTGCACAATCTCAATTCCGCAGCGCATCTGACACAGCATATCGTGGTCATTCTCTCTCCCGCCGATTTGACCGCGAACATGCACACCGCCTATATCGAGCGGCCGGAGTTCAAGACCGCGAAATACGGCGTGCTGATGAGCGGACCCTCCGCCACGGCGGATATTCAGGGCGTGCTGATCCGTGGGGCGCAGGGCGTGCGCTCTCTGAGCATATGGTGGGATAACTGACCCACGCCGCAGTCCGGGTTCAGGCATGTCCTGACCCGGGCTTGCACGGGGCCTTGTATCGGGGCTGAGCGGGGTGGGGCGTTCTGTCGCACCGGTGTGACCGGGGCTTGCCCCGGCAGCCACCAGCCGGCTACCGGCCAAACCGTGCGGCAAATCGGCAGAAGCAGGTTTTTTTACAGGTAACGCCCCTGCCGTATTAGGCGCAGGGGCGCATTACAGGTCTGTTGTTCAGTCGTGCAGGCGTTCGATCTGCGCGCCGCAGGCGGCAAGCTTGCGTTCCACAGCCTCATACCCACGGTCCAGATGGTAGACGCGGCTGAGAATGGTTTCCCCGTGGGCGGCAAGCCCGGCCAGAATCAGCGAGAACGAGGCCCGCAGGTCGGTCGCCATGACCGGTGCCCCCGACAGGCTGTGCACGCCGCGAATAATGGCGGATGAGCCATGGACGTTGATGCGCGCCCCCATACGGTTGAGTTCGGGCACATGCATGAACCGGTTTTCAAAAATGGTTTCCGTGATCATGGACGCGCCTTCGGCCACGGAAAGCAGGGCCATGAACTGGGCCTGCATGTCGGTGGGGAAGCCGGGATAGGGTTCGGTCATGATATCGATGCCGCGTAGCGCACCCGTGCGGCGCACACGCATGGCGTCGCCCTCCTGGGTGACTTCCACGCCGGTTTCCTCCAGCGCGCGCGCCACGGCACCCAGATGGTCCACATGGCCGCCGATCAGGCGCAGGTCCCCCCCGGTTATGGCGGCGGCACAGGCATAGGTGCCGCATTCGATCCGGTCGGGCATGATCCGGTGTTCCGTCCCGTGCAGGGCCTCTACCCCCTCGATGACGATGGTGCCGTTGCCAGCCCCTTCTATCCGTGCGCCCATGGCGTTCAGGCAGTTGGCCAGATCCACCATTTCAGGCTCGCGCGCGGCGTTGATGATTTCTGTCCGCCCTTTGGCCAGGGTGGCGGCCATCATCAGGTTTTCCGTCGCCCCGACAGAGGCGAAAGGCAGGAGAATGCGCTCGCCTTTCAGCCCGTTTGGCGCCCTGGCGTTGATATAGCCGTTCTCGAGCGTGATTTCGGCCCCGAGCGTTTCCAGCCCTTTCAGGTGCAGGTCCACCGGCCGGGTGCCAATGGCGCAGCCACCGGGCAGCGACACGCGGGCCTTGCGGCAGCGAGCCAGCAGCGGGCCGAGCACAAGAATGGAGGCCCGCATTTTCGACACGATGTCGTAGGGGGCTTCCGTGTTGGTAATATCCCCGCCGACCGACAGGACTGAGCCGTCGCCCGACAGGTCCTGCACGTCCAGCCCGTGCTGGCCCAGCAGCGCGCGCATGGTCATGATATCGGCAATGCGCGGCACGTTGGTCAGGGTCAGGCGTTCGGCTGTCAGCAGCCCGGCCACCAGCAGTTTCAGCCCCGCGTTCTTGGCGCCGCCGATAACGATATCGCCCCGCAGAGGGCGCCCGCCATGAATGACAAAACGGTCCATCGGGTTACATCCGTGGCGTGGCAACGCCACGCTGGCCCATATACTTGCCCGCCCGGTCCGCGTAGCTGATCTCGCACGGGCTGTCGCCCTTGAAGAACAGGAACTGGCAGATACCCTCATTGGCGTAAATGCGTGCCGGCAGCGGGGTGGTGTTGCTGATCTCGATCGTGACTTGTCCTTCCCATTCGGGTTCGAGCGGGGTCACGTTCACGATAATGCCGCAGCGCGCATAGGTGGACTTGCCCAGGCACACCACCAGCACGTCACGCGGGATGCGGAAGTATTCCACCGTATGGGCCAGCACGAAGCTGTTGGGCGGAATAATGCATTCATCCGCCTTGCGGGACACAAAGCCTTCGGGGCTGAAGTTCTTGGGGTCCACAATGGCGTTGTTCACATCGGTGAAAATGCGGAAATCGTCGGCCACGCGCGCGTCGTACCCGTAGGATGACAGGCCGTAGGAAATGACCCCTTCACGGCGCTGGTTTTCAACAAACGGTTCGATCATGCCGTGGTCCGTCGCCATCTGGCGGATCCATGTATCGGGCATCACGGGCATGTCTTGTTTTCTCCAGGAGGGGTGTCTGTCTCGGGCCGGGCGGTATCGGGTGTGCTGTCCTGGCGGGTGCGTGCCTGTTCCTTGCGGCGGTGCAGGTTGGCGCGCAGGGCGGCGGCCTGCCGGGCCTGACGTTCGGCACGGGCGGCCTGGGCCTTTTCGGTCAGCCGCGGGCTTGCGGGTGGGGTATCGGGTATGTCGGTCATGCCGGTATGCAGCGGCCAGTCGCACGCGGGTTGAACAGTCCTTTGCTGACTAGCAGAGGCAGCCTGCCATGCCTAGGGCCTTGGCCGCGGAATAGCCACGGCCCCCGGACTGGTGGATATGGGCCACCGGTCCGGGGGCATCATGCTGGGCGTCAAGCAGGGGCACCACACAGGAGCAGGAACGGACGCACCGGCCCGAAGCATCCACGCTTTTCAGGCCGGGCGTTCCGTGCGCGTTTACAGGTTGGCAACCACCTTCAGCCCCATCATGGCGGCATTGGGGATGTGGCTGGTTTCGCCCGGGTGGATCAGGTACTGGAATTCGGGCTGGATCAGCACGCCCGGAGCCGCATCGATCCCGTAATATGCCTCGATCACCTGTGAACTGTTTTGCACGCCGCGAATGGTGCTGCCCAGAGAGTAGCCATGCTCCAGCGCCAGTTCCTGGCTTTGCCGCCGCCGGTCGCTGACCTTGTACCACGAATACAGAACGCCCGCCCGGTCCGTCACGCGTTTGGGGATCAGCCCCACCAGCGAAAAGCCCGCATAGGCCTCGTCAGACACGTTGACCGTTCTTGGTGTCAGATGGACATATCCTGCCATCAGGTAGCCGCCGGCCATCATGTTGCGTCCGCCCAGCCGGTAGACCATCTGGTCGGTTTCGAGCCAGAAAATATCGGTCGGGGCCGAGCGCGTACCTGGCAGGCGGGCCGCGATCTTGGCGGGCAGGACAGACCCGATCTTGTCGGCATAGCGCGTGGTGTCATGCGCGTAGCCGATCACGTAATGGCCCGGCAGGCGGTTGCGGGTCAGGAAAGGCTGCCACGTGAATTCGATAGGCAGTGTCAGGCCGGTAGTGTTTTCCGCCCCCCATGCCCAGCCCGAAGGGTTGTCCTGCAGGGTGTCGACCGAATACGCCCCCACCTGCAGGGCCGTGTCCCGCGTCGGGCGGAAGCGGATACGCGCCCCCCAGGTGGCCTTGGGGTACACGCTGAATGCGGGAGCCTGTTTCAGGGCCACGGGAGCCGAGCAGGTGACCATGAACGAGCACAGCAAAGGAGATGTCGCATACACATGGGTCAGTGACATGCGCCCGAAAATGAGATCGAGCGTGTTGTTGCGCATTTTCTTTTCGGCATACATGTCCACCAGATGGGCGGCGACATTGCCCGACAGGGTGTAAACTTCCTGCAGGGCCACGTAATATTCGCCAACCCGTGTGTTCTGTATGGCTTTGCCCGCGCGTTCCAGCACCAGCGTATGCACGGACCAGCCGTTGAGGCTGCGCGCCATCCGCCCCAGGTCGAACGTGCCCTGCAGGGTCAGTTCATGCACGTAGCTCGTGCCTTTCTGGCCCGGCAGGCCGCCATCGAACAGGCCCATCATTTCCCCCTTGTAGGAGAAGGTGAAGGTAAAGCCCTTGTCGCGCAGCCGGTTGCGGAACGGCATGAGCTGCGGGATCAGATGGCCCGTTCCCGCTGTGGGTACGTAGTACGGGTCATCCAGATCGGCATGACGCTGGGCGTCCAGCCAGGCTGGCAGCAGGGCCGACGGGCCTTCTCCGTCGCTTATGGCTTCCAGTTCGATCTGGTGGGGCGTGTGTTTGCTCTCCGACGGCATGATGGGGGAAATACCCAGTGTGGCAAACCCCGGTGACGGCAGGAGCGGTACGCCGCTTGGCGGAATGGGCGTGTTGGGCGGACGGCGCAGCACGGCAGGGTCCGGCCCGGTCACGGTAATCTCGGTCGGTGCTCCCGCCTTGATGGCAGGGTACGCGCCGTCATGCGCTGACGTGGGATGGGAGTGCACCGCTGCGGGCGAACGGGGCTGGGCCTGCGTGGAGCGGGCATGAACAGGCATGCCAGTCTGGCCTGTGCCTGCGCTGGGACTCTGGGCCTGGACCTGGTTCTGGGCGTAGGCGGCAGGCAGCGGCCACAGCGCTGCCATGGCAAGGCTGGCGCAGCCCGCGTGCAGAGCGGTGAACGAACGATAGCGCATACGGCCGCGCAGGCCGCGGCTGGTGGGAGCGGGAGTCATTGTGAAACGTCCTGTTACGACGGCTGCCGCTGACAGGCGCTGGCCGGGGGCAATCCCGGTGCGGCCTGCCATGTGGGCAGTCATGCCAATGCATAAGGGCCGGCGCGCAATGACAGCATCGCGGCCCGGCCGGTTCCGGTGCAGAGCCGGGTGGGGCTAGACCCGCATGACGCAGGAAAAGGCCACGCGGGGGGGCGTAACAGGAGCAGGGGAACGCAACATGTGCGCAGGCAGATAAGACATGGGACCAACCGTTCTTTTTTATTTATGTTTTTGTCGGCCCGTCATCACAGCCAGAATATAAAACTGCCGTCAAGAGGTGATGCGCAACATTGTTACGTGAAAATTGAAAAAAATGGAATAAAGCGAAAAAATATCCCGAATAATTGTTATAACAATAATATTCTCGTTCAGCCTGCCCGTGGTGCGGGAATGTCCTGCCAGCCGCAAAGCCGCGTGTGCGACTGTTCAAGCCCGACCCGGAAACCGCCCGAACACAGGGCGTCGAACTCGCCTTCATGGTCGTAGCCGGGCATCAGTCGCTGGATCAGCGCATTCTTGTGTGTTGCGGGGTGGAAATAGATTTCCGAAACACCGTCGGGCAGGTGGGCCGCCAGTGCCGCCACGCGGTCTGCGGTCATGTGTCCGCTCCAGGCCAGGCCAAAGCACCAGTCATTGGCGCGCATGCCTGCACGCCGCACCTGGTGGCGTAGCAGCCGGGTCCAGTGGCGCAGGGCGGCATCGCCCAGCGTGTCCGTGTAAGTGCCCGCCGCCATGAGGGGGGCCGGCGGCTCCAGGGGAATACGCACCGCGTTCAGGCCGTAACGCTGGCCGATCTCGATCATCAGCGCGCCTACGGTGGGGTGCAGGTGCATGTGCTTGTGGGCGTTTGCGTGGTCCAGCCGCAGGCCGGTACGGGCGAATGCCTCGAACTGGGCAGTAATTTCGCGCCGCAATTCGCGTCGCCCTTCGGGGCGGAAGAAATAGTCGACACCCAGCCCCAGTTGCGAGGAGGAAAACCAGCCAGTCCCGTCCGTGACCAGTGGCAGGCGCGTATGGGGCAGAACGGCGGGGCCTTCGATCGTGACAAGATGCAGGCCGACATTGAGCGTGGGCAGGCGGCGCGCCCGCTCCACCGCGTCCTGTGCCGCTTCTCCCGCGACCATCAGGCTGGCGGTGGACAGCAGGCCGTCGCGATGGGCGATCTCTATGGCTTCGTTGACTTCGACCGACATGCCGAAATCATCGGCGGAGATAATGGCGCGTTTCATGGGCAGGCTCCTTCCGGCCGGTGTTTAGCACCGGCGCGCAAGGGCTGCCATGGCCGCGATAGCGGTGCGGCCATGGGGCTGGGTTCAGGCTGCCTTGCGGTCCTTGAGGAACTGGAAGAATTCCACACCTTCGCGCAGGCGGCGCTTCATCATCTGCGGGGAGGTGATCATTTCGCCAAGGATGGAAGCAATCTTCGGCGCGCGGAAATAGAACTTCTTGTAGAATTCTTCCACGCTGCTGAAAATTTCGGTGTGGGACAGATGGGGGTAGTGGAGCGGTGCCATCTGCACGCCGTTTTCGTCCAGCAGTTCGGCGTTGGTTTCGTCCAGCCAGCCGTTTTCCGTCGCTTCCTTGTGCAGGGCCGTGCCGGGATACGGTGCAGCCAGAGACACCTGGAGCGTATGCGGGTTGATTTCCTGCGCGAAGCGGATGGTTTCCTGGATGGTTTCCTTGGTTTCGCCCGGCAGGCCCAGAATGAAGGTGCCGTGAATCTTGATGCCGAGTTCATGGCAGTTCTTGGTGAACTCGCGCGCGACTTCAACGCGCATGCCCTTCTTGATGTTGTGCAGGATCTGCTGGTTGCCGCTTTCATAACCGACCAGCAGCAGCCGCAGTCCGTTGTCACGCAGCACTTTCAGCGTATCGCGCGGCACATTGGCCTTGGCGTTGCACGACCAGGTTACGCCCAGCTTGCCCAGTTCGCGTGCAATGGCTTCGGCACGGGGCAGGTCGTCGGTGAAGGTGTCGTCGTCGAAGAAGAATTCCTTCACCTGCGGGAAATACTGCATGGCCAGACGGATTTCAGCCGCAACGTGCTGCGGGCTGCGTGTGCGGTAACGATGCCCGCCAACGGTCTGCGGCCACAGGCAGAACGTGCAGCGCGACTTGCAGCCACGACCCGTATAGATCGAGATGTAGGGGTGCATGAGGTAGCCGATGAAGTAGTCCTCGATGCGCAGGTCGCGCTTGTACACCTCGGTCACGAAGGGCAGGCTGTCCATGTCCTCGATCATGGCGCGGTCGCGGTTGGCGACGATCTCACCATTTTTGTTGCGCCACGTAATGCCGTCCACGTCCTTGAAGTCCATGCCGTCGGCAATGTCCTTGATCGTGAAGTCGAATTCGTTGCGGGCCACAAAGTCGATCGGCGCACCCTTGAGCAGGCTTTCCTCGGGCTGGACGGCGACTTTCGCGCCCACCATGCCGATCTTGAGGTTGGGGTTCACGTCCTTGAGCATCTGGGCCACCTGCACGTCCTTGGCAAAGGACGGGGTGGAGGTGTGCAGCACCACCAGATCGCGGTTCTTCACGTCTTCCAGCACAGGCTCCATGCCAAGGCGGGCGGGCGGCGCGTCGATCAGGCGGCTGCCTTCCACCAGGGCCGCGGGCTGGGCCAGCCATGTCGGATACCAGAAAGACTTGATTTCGCGCCGTGCCTGATAGCGCGAACCCGCACCACCGTCGAAGCCGTCAAAGGTGGGGGGCTGGAGAAAAAGGGTTCTCATCGTCATCGGTTACTATCCTGACAAGAAAGGCGTGAAGGGGATCGAAGGCCTGCTCCGGTGCAGGGCTGGGAGACTGACGTCTGCTTTGGAGTAGGCAATTACTCCGCCGGGGAGGGAAAATACAAGTCTCGGATTAGGGGGGCGGTGTTGCAGTGCCCTGCTGGCTGGCCGAAAAGGCGCCCGGCACGGCGGGCGGGGCTGTGGGGTGCGGGCCGACATGCATGGTCTGCCCGCGCCAGTGTACTTCCGTCCCGCTTGCGCTGCCCAGCATTATCGCGGCGGACAGCCAGTCCCGCAGGGGCAGCAGCAGCACCGGCCAGAGCGGGCGTGACCCCACGGCCCGGTCGATGATCAGGGCCGTAACCGCGCGAACGCCCCATACGGCCCAGAAAAACGGCAGGGTCCATGCCGCATGGACCTGGAACAGCACGGCCAGTGTGGCCCAGAACAGGGGTAACTGGATGGAGGACGCGGCGTAGCCCGCCGGGGCCAGGGCGCAGACAGTGCGGCCCCAGCGCAGTTCGTGGTGCATGAGGTCCCCAAAGCCGGATTCGGCAATGGTGGTCCAGGTCATGCACTCGGCAATGGTGATGTTCAGCCCCTGCTGGCGGATCAGCCGGCCCAGCAGGGCGTCGTCGGCCACATGGTCCACAAGGGCTTCAAGCCCGCCGACCGCATCCAGCGCAGTGCGGCGCAGTGCCATGGTCGCGCCCAGACAGTCCTGGCGGCCAAGATAGCGCGACAGAATGACCCCGGGCAGGAAGTTGTGGTTGATCTGGCAGGCCGCCAGAGCCTGAACCAGTGTGGGCAGGGCGGGCAGGCCCGCGTAAAGTGTCGTGACAAGCCCGGTGCCCGGCGTGTTCAGCGCTGTCACGATATGGCGCAGATAATCCGGGCCGACATGGATGTCAGAATCGGAAATGACCAGAATGTCATGCTTCACATGGGGCATGACATTCATCAGGTTGCTGATCTTGCGGTTGATCCCGTGCAGCGTGGGGTCGACCACAAGCTGCATGTCCAGCCGGGGGTGGCGGTGCTGCAGGCGGCGGACGATAGCGACCGCCGCGTCATCAGCCTCGCGCACCCCGAACAGGATCTGCATCTGCGGGTAGTCCTGCGTGCAGAAACTTTCCAGAGCTTCTTCCAGCAGGGGTTCAGCCCCGTATAGCGGCTTGAGAACCGTTACGGGGGGCGGCTGTACAAGGGGTGTCGGACGCCGTTCCGCCCGCCTGAAACGTGCAAGCAGACCGGCCCCCAGCATGGCCTGGACACATCCCGTGCCCGCCACTGCCGCGCAGCCCATGGCCAGAACCGGCAAAACGACGCTCATGGCCGGTCTGTCATGGGCCTGACCGGCAGGCCTGTTGTCTGTCTGCGACACCGCACGCTTGGGGTCCTGCCTGCTTTGAAGTTCTCAGTTGCTGGAGTAGCTCTGGACCTTGCGTTCCAGAAAGCTGATGAGGCCAGGCACACCGCTTGAGATCAGCGTGGAACTGAAATCAGAACGCTGGGCGGCCGCCTGGCTGATATGGGTGTCGGTCAGCAGCACGTCGGTAATTTTCCAGGCACCGTTCTCGTTCTGCATGAGATAGTCGACTTCCGTGCCGGGCATGGAATCCTCGGACCCCAGATGGGTCTGCACGATCTTGCCGCCACCCACGGGTGAATCCGTGACGGTGGGGGCGACCGTAAAGCGCACGTCGGAGCCGGGCTTGAAGTTCGAGACGTAGCGAGCCGCCGTATAGTTGCGGAACGCCGCCAGCAGCTTCTGTTTCTCGTCGGGGGCCAGCGTATTGTAACGCAGCCCGATCGATGCCTTGAGAACAGCGTCCAGGTCGTAGCTCTGGTCTATCGCGGCGGCCACAGTCTGGCTGCGCTGCGCGAAGCTGTCATGCGAATTCTGGATCTGGTCCAGCGCCTTGTACAGAACGGCAATCGACCCCTGCGGCGTTGCTGTCGTTGCGGCAGAAGCGGACTGGGCGAAGGCAGCGGGAGCGGACAGGCCGGCTCCGGCCACCGGTAGCAGCGCCATGCTCATGCTGAGCAAGACGCCTGCACGGAAAGACATACGTTTCATGGATTACGATTTTGTGCCCATTGCGCGGTTTGGCAAGTTCTCTGCAAGCATGCCACCGATGTTCGTAGCGTCAATGCCCAGTGCGGAGAGCGCTGTTGCGACGATATGCGGAGCGTTGAGACCAGCCTCGT
>NZ_JBDOBQ010000028.1:0-40057 GCF_047723915.1 Acetobacter sp.
CCCGAACATGAAAGGGGCACCCCAGCCCCAACCCCAGCCGCCACCGTAGCCCCATCCATAATACGGGTAACCCCAGCCCCCCCATCCGCCATAATATCCCGGGCCCCAGCCGCCACCGTAACCCCAGCCACGGTCCCAGCCTCCACCCCAGCCACGACCGCCCCAGCCGCCGCCACGCCAGCCACCGGGGCCGGGTCCACCAAAGCGACCACCGCCGCCAAAATGGCCCCCACCAAAATGGCCGCCGCCGGGTCCACCGCCGGGACCGCCACCGCCGCCCGGACCACCGCCACCGGGGCCACCGCCATGCTGGGCATGGACCGGAGCCGTCAGGCCACACGCCATCACGCCGCCCAGCAGCATAGCCAACCCGAATTTTGATATGTCAGCCCGTTTCATGTCCGTGTTTTCCCGTCCTCTGGTTTTAAACCCGCACCCGCTGTCCGGTGGCTCGGCTGTTTCCCGTCAACATTGCACCATACAGGCTAAAATGTGGTGTTTATTGGTCAGGCTTCCAGAGCCGGCACTGGTCTGCCATGCACCATGGCAGGGGCAGCACCCATCCGTCCTGCCATAACGACAGGACCGCTCAAAGCCACCCCCTGACATCCGACACCGGCATCCTGCACTGGCCCGCTGCCGGATAACCCGCCCCGCACACCATCCCCCACCCGGGTCCGCAGGATTACATTCCGCTCATAACCCGGTTCAGCCACGCCCTGTGCGGTCCGTGCCGCCGTCGCGGGCAAGGCTTTACCCCAAATCAACCCCGTAAACGCGCCAGGCCTGCATCCGTCACGCGCTACGCTGGCCGAGCTTGTATTGCATGCGTCACGATCGCGGTTTTCAGGCATTTCTGTGCCGTAGCTGACAGCCTGAGCATGCAAAAGAATCCTGCCCTGAAGGTCACATTTGCATTGCAAATAAGGCATGACAGGTATACATAAAATGAGACGGAGGAAGCGGCGTAACGGCATACGCAAACACTGTCCGCTTTTGCCCCCTAACATGATGGAATTAGGAGGCCGGATCATGGCATGGAAACAAGCTAGCTTTATCACCCTGTGGCTGATCGCCCTCAGCCTGGCGCTGTGCTCGACATTCATCTTTATCGCCTGTGGGCTGAAATTTTCCGTCTTCCATTCCGGGCTGAATGTCGGTCATCAGGAGTTTTCGGACTCTACCGAGCTGTCGCTGTATCTGTGGCAGTTCCTGCCCGAGTCCGGTCGCTGGAACGACTATGTCTTTTCGCTGCCCGGTATGGTGGGACTCAGCGCTTTCCTGACCAGTATTGCGCTGGGATCGTTCGCCGCCCTGCGGCTTGAAGAACTGAACCACCATCGCGATCACGACCGGCAGGCCGACATGCACCGGTGGGACGCCCTGCTGGTCGGTCAGCACGACGCCCTGACCGAACGGGCATAAACCGCGCCTGCACGAGCGGACCTGAAAAAACCGTTCATAACCACACGTAAACCCGGCCAGCCTACTGGCCGGGTTTTTTCATGCCTGTTCGCGCCGGAACGCCTGCGGGCGACGATCAGTCTTCCTGTTTCATGGTTATGTCTGACGCACGTAATTCGGGGTCTGTATTGCGGATATGATCTGGCACATGCGGACCGGCCGGACCTTTGGTCTGCGGGCCGCGAGGGGCGCAATCGCCATCATCGTGCCTGTGTCTCCCTGAAGTGCCCCCGGGAGCACCCCCAAGAGCGCCACCGGAACCTCCTCTGGGACTGCCCTCTCGCCCTTCCTCACCCGGGCCGCCGCCACCCATTCCTACCATTCCCGCAAGACCGGCAAAGCCGCCAGGACCGCCACCATGCCCACCCCCGGGAAACCCCTGAAAAGGCCGGTCGGCCCGACCACAGGCCTGATCACGGTCCCCCGCGCAGCCCGCCATGCCAAGGCACAGAATGGCCACACCAGCGGCCATGAATTTTTGCATGTCGGCACCTCTTCGCATTGCGCAATTCGCTATCGTTGCAAAAGAACCGCGACAAAGCAAAGCGCCAACGCGACACCATTCCATTCCCCCGCCATTGTTCTTGACGGCTGAACGGCCTAGGCTCGGCGCAGGCCGGTTTTCGGCCCCGGTTCATGGTCTTGCGCAAAGGGTATTGGAATGTCTTCTTCTCTGTCAGGTGTGGGTAGCAGTTCCGTGGCCAGCCTGTTCGGCACATCGTCTACGGGCAGTTCGTCGTCCTCTTCAGGATCTGGTTCAAGCTCGTCCTCGTCCAGCACGACCACGAGTGAAATTTTCAATGCCGATGGGTCCATTACCATCGTCGTAAAAGACTCCAGCGGTAATATCGTGTCCGAAACCACGACAGGATCGTCCAACGGCACATCCGGGAATACCGACACCGCCGCGAACGATCTGACCGGTATCGACACTCTGGCCTGATCCGACCGGTACCCTGACAGATCCCGACAGATCTGGCGGGGTTACGGTGCCTCGCGCATGGTGCGGGTCGTCATCGGTTTGCCCCGATGGCGACCGGATTGCGTATCGGACTTCTGTATCGGGCCGGGCCATACATATCTTGCCCGGCCATTACGCAGCGGAGCCCTTTGCTGCGCATAAACCAGACATAGGAACAGGTTTGCAGCCGGCCTGCATGCCTTGCCCGTCATTGGCGCGCACAGACGCACGGCGCAGGAATCCTCTGGCCACGCAGCGGTGTATTTATGAAAATTCAGCGAAATTGGGGAGGGTGAAGAACTGGTGGAGCCAATGAGAATCGAACTCACGACCTCCTGAATGCCATTCAGGCGCTCTCCCAACTGAGCTATGGCCCCACACTGTTCGTCACACAGGCTATTGGCCTCTTGGGGAGGGAACGCTCTGTGTGAGGTGCGTCTTACAGGCTCCTCAAAACGCTGACAAGTCTTTATTTTCAGTCCAGCAGCACATTAATCTGCCGCAGTGCGGCCATCAGTGCGAGCATGGGCAGCCCCTGAATGGTGAAACTGTCCCCCTCAATCCGCGAGAACAGCAGCAGGCCCGGACCTTCCAGCCTGTAAGCGCCCACAGACGTCAGGCATTGCGCGCCCTCAAGCTCCAGGTAACGGGTCAGCACAGTGTCTGAAAAAGCGCGCATGCTCAGGCGCGGTTCTTCCATATGCCGCCATAAC
The DNA here is from genome assembly GCF_047723915.1 of Acetobacter sp. GTDB lineage: Bacteria > Pseudomonadota > Alphaproteobacteria > Acetobacterales > Acetobacteraceae > Acetobacter. Next base: position 3,139 of record NZ_JBDOBQ010000028.1, read on the forward strand.
ACCTGCCCGTGCCGCACCAGCACCACCGCCGTATGCAGGCAGTGCGTGCGGCCCCGCAATGCCTGGAGCTGTACCCGTGCATCCTCCAGCGTTGGGGGTTTGTCATACCACTGTCCGTCGCATGACAGCATCTGGTCAGCACCGATTACCACGGCGTCTTTGCCGGCTACGGCAAGGGCTTTGGCTTCAGCCAGTTTCAGGGCCGTCGCACCCGGCGCAAGCGCGTCCTTCCGGGCCTGGTGTTTCACGCTGTCCTCGTCCACGCCGGGCACATGACTTTCAAACACCAGTCCGGCATTTTCCAGCATGCGCCTGCGGCTATGCGAACCGCTTGCCAGAAGCAGTGTCGACTCGCTGTTCTGTAATAAAGCGGGTGGCGGTACTAAAGCAGGCATGCGGGCGAGTCCCTTTCAGGTACTGGCAGGTACTGGGGTTAAAACAGGCTGTGAGTACTTTCTCGAGTACCGGGGTACATGTGGATTGTACGACGTCGCGAGCATGGCCGTACCGAGTACCGGGCACAACTTGCAGCTTGGCTGTACCGGTGAGTTGTACACAGGCTTACTCTGGATAATTCTGGATAAACCGAAAAAACCCATATTTTGCAAGCCTGTGTAATCTGTACACAGTGTGGGAAAGCTGGGGTACATTTTCGGAATGTCGGGTACCCCGTCATCCACAGTACCCTCTATCTACATCAATCTCTTTTCTTTCTTTTTTTATAGGAAGAGGGGCGTGGACAGCGTGAAAAAAGACGTGCAGGACTTCAGACCATGACAACGCATACGCAAATTCCCTCCGCCAAGCGGCTGTTACGAACCCTGAATGGCGAGGCCCTGTGGCCGCCCCCCATGTGGCTGATGCGCCAGGCCGGACGGTTCCTGCCTGAATTCAGGGCCATGCGGGCGCAGGCGGATTTTCTGACCCGCTGCATGACGCCGGATATCGCTGTGGAACTGACACTCCAGCCCATCCGGCGCTTTGCCATGGATGGGGCGATCCTGTTTTCGGATATCCTGATCCTGCCATGGGCCATGGGACAGTCGCTGCGTTTTGTCGCGGGCACCGGTCCCGTGCTGGGGCCGATCCGTTCCGAACAGGATCTGAACGCGCTGGACCCTGCCCGCATTGCCCAGGTCACGGCCCCGGTGCTAGAAACGCTTTCAAGGCTGAACGCCATCCTGAACGGGCCGGACAGCATAGGGGCCGCGGCCCCGGGTGCCACGACGCTGATCGGCTTTACCGGTTCGCCCTTTACGGTTGCGTGCTACATGGTCGAAGGTAAAGGTTCGCGCGAATTCGCCACCACCCGCCAGATGGCGTTTTGCGAACCCAAACTGTTCGGCCGTCTCATGGACCTGCTGACCCAGACCACGGCCGATTATCTGTGCGCACAGATCGAGGCCGGGGCAGAGGCCGTCATGCTGTTCGATTCCTGGGCGGGCCTGCTACCGCCAGAAGAATTCCGCCGCCACGTGATCGCTCCGACCCGCCAGATCGTCCAGACCATCAAGGCCCGGTATCCGCATGTGCGGGTTGTGGGCTTTCCCCGTCTGGGCGGGGTCATGGTCGGGGAATACGCGCGTGAAACCGGGGTGGATGTCGTAGCCCTGGATACCGGGGCCGATATGCGGATCGTGCGGGACATGGTGCCGTCGCATATCGGGTTGCAGGGCAACCTGGACCCGGTGGCCGTGCTGGCGGGGGGCGAGGCCATGCGGGCCGAAGCCCTGGCCATTCGCGAGGCCGGTCGGGGCCGGGCGCATGTGTTCAACCTCGGTCACGGTGTCATTCCCGAAACGCCGGTGGATCACGTTGTGGATCTGGTGCGCACCGTGCGGGAAACACCCTGATGGCAGGCGCTGTCTCCGTTCCCGGTATAACCGCGCCCAGACTGGTGATTTTCGATTGTGACGGCGTGCTGGTGGACAGCGACGAACCCTGCTGCGTGATCTGCGCGCGCGAAGCGCGCAAAGCAGGCATGGACGTGCCCGATGATCGGGCCGTGCAGACGTTTTCGGGCATGGCGCTGCCCCTTATTCAGGACCTGATCGAACGCGAAACACGTTCGTCGCTGGGGGCGGACTGGGCCAGCACCATGCAGGCGCGTTTTGTCGCCGCCATGAAAGAGGGGGTCGAACCCGTGCCCGGCGTGCATGCCATGATCGAGGCGGTTAAAAAACTCGGCCTGCCCATGCGGGTTGCCTCCAATTCCTCGATGGAGGAAATGAACGTCAAATTCGCGGCGACCGGGCTGACGGCGCATTTCGCGGGTCGTACCCATTCCGCGCGGGACCTGGGCATACCCAAGCCCAAGCCCGATATCTACCTCCAGGCCGCGCGGGATGAAGGGGTCGCCCCGCGGGACTGCATCGTGCTTGAAGACAGCGACCCCGGTGCCCGGGCGGCGGTGGATGCGGGCATGACCTGTGTTCTGCTGCGTGCCGCCGACCAGCCCATGCCGGACTGGCCGGGTCTGATACAGATTGAAAAACTCTCGGATTTTCCAGAAATTCTTCAGAACCGACTGAACGCGTAGGAGCCAGCCATGGTCATAGACGCCCTTCTGCCCTGGACCCGCTGGCTGCTGGCGTTTCACGTCATGTCCGTCATGGCGTGGATGGCGGGCCTGTTCTACCTGCCCCGGCTTTTTGTCTACCACTGTCAGGTCGTGTCAGGCACTGCGGAGAGCGAGCGGTTCAAAACCATGGAACGGCGCCTGCTGCGCGCTATTACCACGCCAGCCATGTGCGCAAGCTTTGTGTTCGGGACGCTGCTGGTTCTAACCCCCGGCGCGGTGGACTGGCAGGCGGGGTGGTGGCATCTCAAACTTGTCAGTGTGGTGCTTATGGCGGGTTTTCATGGCCTGTGCGCGCGCTGGTGCCGCGAATTCGCGCATGACGACAACAGACATGCCGAAAAATTCTACAGGATTGCGAACGAGGTTCCGACAGTGCTGATGATGGTCATTGTCATCATGGTCATTGTCCGCCCGTTCTGATCCCTGATCGGGTTTTGTGGGAAAGGGTCAGATCAGTCCCTTGAGTTTGACAAGCCCGAACGCCGCGATCGTGACCATGCAGGTGATCTCCCCGGTGCGGATCATGTCCTCGAAGCGGGATAACGCGATTGTGTGGCAGGTCATGCCCTCTTCAGTGTCTTCGGGCTCTGGCGGACCCTGTGTCAGGCCGGTCGCAAGATAGACATGGCCTTTCTGGCTGGAATAGCCTGCTCCCTGGTACAGTATTCCGGCATGCACCAGTGTCCGGGCGCGCAGGCCGGTTTCCTCGCGCAGTTCCCCGCCTGCGACTTCATGCGGCGGGGCCTCTGGCCGGTCTTCCCACATGCCCATCGGCAGTTCCCACAAATATGCCTGTACGGGATAGCGGTACTGCCGGACAAGCGTTACGGTGGGCTCACCATTCCCGTCCTGTCCCACAGGCAGTATGACGACAAAATCACCCCGTTCCACCACGCCGTAAAGGCCGGTCTTTCCGTTCGGGCGGCGTATGATATCCTCCCGCACCGCGGTCCAGGGGTTCCGGTAGGCGATCCGCGATGACACGGTAACGTAGCCGCCCGGATCGGCATTCGGGTCGGTTTTAGGGTCCGCTGGGGGCTGGGTCATGGCGGATATCCTTCCCTGCTCGGGGTTGTACCCTTTCAGGCCGCGATGTCGTGGCATGAGAGTATTTGATAAAACATAGAAGCGTCTAAGGTCACGTTGATGTTGAAACTGGATGCGGCAACACGCAGCATACTGGCGGTCGTTCTCTTTACATTGCTCTGCTATGTCGAAATCGGTCTGCAGATGGTTGTCGTCTCCCTGTTCGTCAAGGAACAGTTGGGGTTTTCACTTGTCTGGGCGGGTTTTGCCGTCTCCGTTCAATACCTTGCCACGTTCGGTTCACGGGGCTGGGCGGGCAACAGGATCGATCTTGTCGGCCCCAAGACGGTGGTGCTGTGGGGGCTGGTCATAGGCGTGCTGTCCGGGCTGGTGCTGGTGGCGGCCCAGATGGCGCAGGGTCTGCCCATGGTTGCCTTTGCCCTGGTTCTTGCCGCGCGTGTGACACTGGGTATTTCAGAAAGCATGGTGGCCACGGCCGCACTTGTCTGGAATATCCGCCGGGTGGGCACGCCCCATACGGCGCAGGTCATCTCCTGGAACGGGGTGTGTTCCTATGGCGGTATTGCCCTGGGGGCACCTGTGGCCATGACAATTTACCAGAATACGCCATCCGTGCCGGGCGGGTTGAGTGCCGTGGGGCTGTGCTGCGCGGGGCTGATGGCGCTTGGTCTGCCCTGGGCCGCCATGCAGCCGGCTGTCAGCCCGCTGGAAGAAGGCAAACGCCTGCCTTTCCTGTCCGTGCTGGGCAAGGTCGCACCTTATGGCGTGGTGCTGGCGGGCGGGTCTATCGGGTTCGGGGCTATTTCCGCGCTGTATGCGCTGTATTTTGCCGATCGGTCCTGGCAGGGGGCGGCTACCGGCCTTTCGGCCTTTGGCGTGATTTTTGTCATGACCCGGTTCGTCCTTACAGGCCAGATCGCCCGGCATGGCGGCTTGCGGGTGGCCATGTTCTCGCTCCTGGCCGAAGCCTGCGGCCTGTCGGTCATCGCCATCGGGCATACCCCCCTGCTGGCCGACATGGGCGCTGCCCTGACCGGCGCGGGTTTTGCCCTGCTGTTTCCCGCCCTTGGGGTGAGTGCCGTGGCCAGGACCGGCCCGGAAAGTCGTGGCGCGGCCATCGGGGCGTTTTCGGTTTTTCTTGATATTGCCATTGGTCTTTCAGGCCCCGTGCTGGGTATGATCGTGCCGGTGGGGGGCTATATGGGCGTCTACCTGACAGCGGCGGTGTTCAGTGTTCTGGGTGCCGGGCTCTGTCTGGCAATGATAAGCCGCGACGCCTGAACCGGCTGTATCCCCCCTTTGCCAGAGACCGAAAATCTGGCGTATCATGCACCGCGCCGTGTGGCACGGCGGTCGGACCGGGGCGGCAGGACGGATAACGGCTTTGCCTGCCGCTACTGCCCCGGGAACAGAAAACGGAGAAATGCCGGTATGGTGTCGCGCGCTGCGTCTGTCGCTGTGTTTTGTGGCTCCCGCATGGGGAACAACCCTGTGTTTCACCAGACAGCGCAAAATGCTGGGGAACTTCTGGCCCGTCATTCCGTAAGGCTGATTTACGGCGGCGGGGCGAACGGGCTGATGGGCGTCGTGGCCGATGCCGCCATTCGCGCCGGTGGGGCGGTTACCGGCGTCATTCCTGATTTTTTGAAAACACGCGAGAAAATGCACGACCGTGTTTCGGAACTGATCGTGACAAGCTCCATGCATGAGCGCAAGCAGATCATGTTCACGCGGGCGGATGCGTTCTGGGTGCTGCCCGGCGGCTTTGGCACGTTCGACGAAATGGTGGAAATCCTGACCTGGAAACAACTGGGCCGGCACAACAAGCCCGTTCTTCTGGTCAATGTCGCGCAATGGGGTGATGCGGTGCTGGCCATGCTGGACGAAGCCGTAAACCAGGGTTTTGCAACGCCCGAAGCCCGTGCCCTGATCCGTGTCGTGCCTGACGTACGGGCAGCCCTTGCCTGTTCCATACCGGAAAGGCAGGACAGTCCCTATCCGGTCGATACGTTGTAACCCCCGGACAACCGGTATTTCTGCTCTTGCTTCGCTGGCAAGAGCGCTGTATAGGCACATTACCAAATCGGAGTGTAGCTCAGCCTGGTAGAGCACTGTGTTCGGGACGCAGGGGCCGGAGGTTCGAATCCTCTCACTCCGACCAGGAACGCGCCTGACGCGTTCGGTCATTTCCCCTTTATAGACAAGCGCAAAGAACCGGCAGTCCGGCGTGCCACGCCTGCGGCATCAAACTGTACCGGTTGTTGATGCCGGTTCGTCATACCCGTTCCTTTGCCGTTTTCTGCACCAGGCGCAGCCATGGGTGGCGCTGTTCCATCAGGGCGACAACCCGCGCCTTATGCTCGGCGGTTTCGGTCACGCTGTTTGTCATGGAACGGGAATGCACGCGGTATTCGGCCAGTATCTGCGGTACATGCGTGGCTTTTAGTCCCAGTTCGGCCAGGGAACACCACAGGTCGTAATCCTCCCACCCCATGGCTGCGCGGTCCGTGTAATACCCGCCCGCCGCGGCCCACGCCCATTTGGCCACAAGGGCCAGTGCGTCGATAAAGTTCCCTGCCATCAGCCGCATGGGCTGGAACGGGGCTTCCCCCATCAGGTGGGGGTGGGGCGATGCGCCAAACTGCGCAAGGGTGGGGTAGGCATAAGCCGTCATGTCGTCCATTGCGGCCAGCAGGTGGGCGCAGGCGGCAGGCAGTAGCCGGTTATCTGCATCCAGTGGCAGAAAGAACGGTGTTTCCGTATGGGCCACGCCGCAATTACGTGCAGCCCCCAGCCCCGCATTCTTGTCCGTGCGGAGCAGAAGCAGCCGGTTGAAACGTCCGGCATGGCGGCGCATCCAGTCCTGCACCAGAGCAACCGATCCGTCGGTCGAGCCGTCATCCACCACAATCAGGTCCAGCGGGTGCAGGGTCTGCGCCCTGACCGACTCCAGCGCCTCCAGCACGACGGCGGCGTAGTTATAAACGGTCACAACTATGCTGAGTGCCGCATTGTCCAGCCTGTCCTGTTCGAACAGGGTGGTGCATTCGGGTATGTCTGGCAGGTCTGTCATGCGGTCTGGCAGGCGCGCGATCAGGGTTTCCGCCGCGTGGGCGGCGGCGTCCTCGCCGCGTAATCCGTCCAGGAGCGTGCGGAAAAGCCGGGTCTGGCGTTGGGGGCCGAACTGCCACAGAACCGCGTGGCAGGCATCGCGCGCCATGCGGGTGCGCAGCGCCGGATCGTTGATCAGACGGTTCAGCGCCTCCGCCCATTCGGCCGGGGTTTCGGCCAGCAGGCCGGTCCGGCCATGGATCACGCAGCGGCGGAACGGTGCCGTGGGGGACACCACACAGGGCACACCGGCCAGAGCGGCTTCAAAAAACTTCAGTTCGCTCTTGGCATTGCAAAAGATACTCTGCGTCTGGAGAGGGGCAATGCAGATGTCGAACCGGGCCAGTTCCTGTGCAAGACCCGCAAGGGGCATCGTATCGCGCCATTCGATCTGGGCGTGGACCGTGCGCAACGCAGGAAATTCGTCAATCATCAGCAACGGGCGATGGTTTTCCGGTTCACGGAACAGCACAAGCCGGGTTTGCGGGTTGTCACGCAGGACCGTAACAACAGCCGGGCAGATCTGCGCAAAATCCTTCTGGTGTGTGCGTGACCCGGTGGCATAGCCGATCCGCACCAGCCCGTCCGGGTGGGTGGCTTTTCTGGCCCGACAGGCCAGTCGTGCCTGGGCCAGAAAAGCCGCGTCATAGGTGTTGGGCACGGTATGGGTTGCGGGGCGGTACACGCGCATGGTGTCAGCCAGCGCGTCGGTCGGGGCAAATCCCATATCCGCTTGCATCAGGGTGCGTTGCATATCGGTAAAGACAGTTTCTATCCGTTCTTCCGTTGCACCTGCGCTGCGAATGCCATCGATCAGGTCGATCCGGGCCATATGGGGAATAAAGGTCAGGTCATCCGTATCGAATATGATCCGGGCACCTTTCTGGCGGGCCAGTTGCAGCATCACACTCACATGTCCACTGAACGCGACCCGCCACAGAACCAGTATATCGGCCCAGGCAATGTCACCGGGGGTGACGGCGGCACAGTCTTTCCACGCGGCGGGGTAGCCCGCGCGCGCGCAGGCGGCGGCGTTGCGCACGCAGCGATACTGCACCCCTGGTGTATCGGGTTCACCGGCAACGAACAGAACATGCAGCATGGTGGGGGCGGCAGGACGTGCCGCTGCTATGCCGGGCTGGTCCGTGCAGGGCGGTGGGGGGGCTACGGCGGGTGGCGCGGGCAGGTTGGGGAGCGTGAGCGGTCCTTTGAGAATGGTGCGGGCCAGCAGGCGCACAAGTGCTGGTACGGAGGACACACGCTGCCGGACAGCATCGAATGCCGGCCTGCAATCGGACACTATACGACCTGTAGCCTGCATGTTTTCGTAGTCGTCGTGGATACGGGTACGGGTGGTGGCCGCGCTGTTCCGCAGGGCCGAGAGTTCAAGTGCGGTCTGATGCGCCCGAACCCGAAGAGCCAGCATGTCGGTGTGTGCGTGACGCAGGCCGGCGTGCAGGCTTTGGTTTTCATGCGCTGTGCGGGCCAGTTGGGCCTTGTCCAGCCAGGCCTGTCCGGCAAAAGCGATCTGCTGGCGCAGGAATATGGCCTCGCGCGTGGGGGCGGTGGTGTTTGCGGGCGGCAGGAAAAGCGCCAGACAGTCGGGCTCGGGTGGAACGGCCAGAACTCCCAGCCCGCTGCCCTGGTTGAAGCAGAAGGATAAAACTGTTTGAGAAGAAAGAATGTTTTTCCAGTCAGGGTATTTTTCCAGCCCGGATTCGGTTGCCGCAGGGTACAGGGGGGCCTGCACACCGTCACATAAAAACAGGCTGCCGGGCGGGGCTGCCGGTGGGGTGCGCTGAGCCAGTCTGTCCGCCTGCCATGCCAGCCATGCGGTGCGTGCCAGATAATACAGCCCTGCGTTTTCAGGCTGGAACGCACACGATGTTTCATGGTGAACAAGCTGTGTCGGCAAAGCGCGGACATGTACGAAAAAGGCCAGTGTGTCGCGCACGGTCCGGCCTGCGCCGACCAGTGTCAGCGTTGGGGGGGCGGTGTTTGCCATCAGCCACATCAGAAAAGGCAGGTGTTCGCACCCCGCCGTGTCGGTATCATGCATGATGACAGGATCGAACAGCGCGGAATAAATGCTCCGCTCATCCACAACGTGGCGCGGGCGCGCGGTGGGACCGGGGACAATCCGGGGGGAAGGGGCGGGTCTGTCGGGCATGCAAACGGGACCGGGCCTGATGTTTAGGGACAAAAACCGGAGCGAAGTCTGACGTACGAAGTCTGCATGGTGCCGGGGTTCCCTACTGGAAAGAGACAGGCACCCGCATACCGGTTTGGGTGTAACGCCCAGGAATGTCGATCGGGTTAACGAGACCTGTACAAAAAGACAATATTTAACCCAGAATTAAGATAAAGCCGTCCGTAAATAAAATATTCATAAAATAAAGTGACGAAAATTATGGGTATTTTTACAATTATACTGATCTATAAAACATCCATGGCCTGCATGTTGCCATGCCGCAAATCATCCACAATGCCTGTACCCATGCCGGTCAGCAGGCAGGAAACGAACGGAGACGTGACGTGTCCATTATCACTGTCGTAGGAGCGTCCGGGGGAACTGTGCAGGTTACGGTTGACGGTGCGCAGAACGCAGCACTGGTAACCCAGGGCACGACCCTTTCCAATACGCTTGCGGGTGTCATCACCACGCTCGATACCCGCAAGCTGGGGCTGAGTGCCACGTTGTCGAGCCGGACCAACCAGGCGGCCTACGGCGTGATAACCGCTGGCGGGGCCTACAACATTGTCGGCAATGTAAGCTGGCTGACGGTCGGTTCCGATTCAGCAGCCACACCCGGCGTACCGCTGAATGACGCCGTAACGATCAATGCCGCAGGCAGTACCGCGAACACCACCATTCTGGGTGGCACCAACGCCGGGATTACCCTGCAGGCAGGGGATCAGAATGGCACGTTTTTTGCCGGAACGGGCAATAACCAGTTTACCGGGCAGGCGGGCGACTGGTCTGTCACGACCGGCAATGGCAATGACACCATTACCAGTGGCGACGGCAACAATACCATTGCCGCGGGCCTTGGCAGCAACCTGGTCGACCTGGGGCTGGGTGTCAATTTCGTTTATTCCACCGGGCAGGATACCATTACAGCTTCTGGCGGTGTGCAGACCGTAAGCCTTGAAGGGGCGGGTTCGACCGTTGTCCTGGGCGACAATTCCCTGGTTATCGACAGTGCCAGTGGGCAGAAAATTACCGTCGGGGGTGCGTCCACCGTGGCGGGGGGTGTGTCGGACAGCGTGACCTTCACCGGTCAGGACGGAACGGTGGAAGGGGGGCTGGGCAGTACCATTTCCGCGACATCCGGCAATCTGCAAACTTCCAATACGGATGCGGCCAATATTACCGTGCTGCAGGACCTGACCTTTATCGGCGGCACGGGGCAGACCCATGTTACGGCGGGACACGCCACGATTTTCGGCTCCAACGGGCTGGATATGACCTTTGACATGACAAGGGATGTCACCGCCGACATCGACAACGTGTTTGCCGCCAATGGCGGAAACATGACGCTGGACGGTGCATCCTCGGCTTTTGGCATTCATGCTTTCGGTAATAATGAAGGCACCACCGGGGCGCAGACTTTTGTTGGCGGTGCGGGTGCCGATACGCTTGTCGCAGGTGTGGGGGATGCAACGCTGACAGGTGGCACGGGTGACGCCAATATCTTCGGGTTTCGTGACCACGTGGCCGGGGGGGACTATACCATCACCGATTTCGGTGCCGTAGCCGGCAACTCGGTCCTGCTGGTGAATTACGATTACACCCACGCGTCGTTCCAGACCGATGTGCTCGACCATGCTGTGCATAGCGGTGCAAATACGACAATCACGCTGTCTGACAATAGCAAGATCACGTTTGTCAATGTCGCGTCGCTGAACGGTCAGTCCTTTACCGGGTTCTGATCGGGCGGCACATATGCCTGCGGAGCGTGGGACAGACAATACGGGACTATAGACGTTTTTTCTGACAGTTTCAGATATCGGCCGGATATCGCAGGACTGGCGTTGCCGGGGTGGAGTGTGGCGTGTCGCAGCACGAACGTGGAACACGGTTGCCCCCGTCATATGGAAAAAATGACGATCCTGGAAGGCAAGAGTCAGCGCTGGTCGTCAGCTACAGGGCCAGCGCGCAGTTGCAGGCCCTGCGTGCGCGGGATGCGGGCTGCCAGGTTGTAACGGCATCGCCCGGCCAACACACAGGGGGGACTGGCTTCCGCCGCCCCTTTCATGCCGCGGGACTGAAAGCACGCGGGCGTCGTGTTTTGGGTCTTTGCTGGAAAATATACGAAATTTATACAATCGAGGGTGCAGGCGGGGTGGGCTTCAGGCTTTCGCGCCGCTTCGGCCTGGCGTGGAAGCGTGGCAGTGCATCCAGCCCCATCGGGCGCTGGTACATGGCCCGCTCCGCGCGACAGACGCAGGCACGCCCGGTGGGGCAGGATCATGCCAGTAAGATGCAGGCAGTTTTTCTGGCGCCCCTTGCCCCCGCCCGGATACAGGACCTGACACCGCGCATGCTGCTGGTTGCGGAACTGTCGCTACGGCAATGTGCGAAATATCGTGTCTGGCAAAAGGAGGAACAACTCTGTGCGCTAGGCTGGCAGGTGGAGGTCGTGGACTGGCGGCAGACAGAACAGGCCATGTCGGCGCTACAGGCCTGCACGCAGGTGATTTTTTACCGGGTTCCGGCGTTCGAGGCGGTAAACGCCCTGCTGGCGGAAACCCGACGGCTGGGCCTTTCCCCCTGGTGGGAGGTGGACGACCTCATTTTTTCTGCCGCCGATTACCGCCGGAACGGGAATCTTGACACTCTGGGTGCGGCGGAGCGTGCGCAGCTTCTGTCAGGTGTGCGCCTGTTCCGTTCCTGCCTTCTGGCCTGCGACCGGGCCATAGCGTCCACCCGTGCTCTGGCGGGTGCCATGCGCGGTGCTGGCATGGCGCATGTGACGGTTATTGAAAACGCACTGGACGAGCAGACAATCGCCATTGCCGGGCATATTCTGGCACATGGCCCGCACCGCCGCCCGGATGGTGAAATCCGCATTGTCTATGGCTCGGGCACCAACACGCATGATGCGGATTTCAGGTCGGCGGCGGGGGGAATTCTGGCCGCCATGCAGGCCGAGCCGCGTCTGAGCCTGCATATTATAGGCGAGTTGGGCCTGCCCGAGTCGTTCCGGGCGCTGGGTGGGCGGGTCAAATGCCAGCCCGGGCGGGATTTTGCGGCCTATATGGCGCTGCTGGCACAGGCCGATATCAGCATCGCCCCCCTTGAGCCCACAGCGTTCAATGACGCGAAAAGTGCGATCAAATTTCTAGAAGCCGGTATTCTGGCCATACCCAGTGTCTGTTCGGGGCGAGACGCGTTTCTCTGCGTTGTGCGGTCGGGAGAAAACGGGTTGCTTGCCGATACCCCGCAGGACTGGTGCCAGGCTTTGCTGACGCTGGCGGCCGACGCCCCCCTGCGGCGGCGGCTTGGCCAGCAGGCCCGGCGCGACGTGCTGGCCCGGTCCAGCCCGGACGCCATAACCCGCACACAGGTCGAACCGGCTTTTGGGCGTATTGGCCCCGCAACACCAGATCCACGGACCCTGCGTGTTCTTTGCGCCAATGTCTATTACGCGCCGCAGTCCTTTGGCGGGGCGACACTGGTGGCGGAGGAAATGGCGGCCCATCTTGCACGCCAGCCGCACACGCAGGTCACGGTCTTTACCTCCCGCCCGGACTTGCCCGGCCGGGGACGGGCTGCGCTGCGGTATGTCGCGAACGGGCTGGATACGCTGGCGGTCAGCCTTCCACCCGGGGCGGATGCCATAGCCGCTTTCGATAATACCGAGGTGGCGGAAGAATTTGCCCGCTGGGTGGAGGCCTGCCGCCCCGATATCGTGCATTTTCACGCCATGCAGGGGTTGGGTCTCGGCTGCGTGCGTGTCTGCATGGAAAAAGCCATTCCCTATGTCATGACCCTGCACGACGCCTGGTGGCTGTGCGCGCGCCAGTTCATGGTGCAGGCGGATGGCCGGGTCTGTTCCCAGACAGTGATAGACCCCCGCCTGTGTCAGCTTTGCATACCCGCACCATACCTGCAGGCGCGCCATGACCTGATGCACGCAGCCCTGCGGCAGGCGGCCCTGCTGCTGGCCCCAAGCGAGAGCCACCGCGCCCTGTATGTGGCCAATGGCGTCCCCCCCGCGCGCATAAGGGTGAACAGCAACGGGTTTGTCTGGCCCGCGCGCGCGCGCGCTCCGCGCCCGACCGGGCGTGTGCTGCGGTTCGGCTATGTTGGCGGGGTCGATCACGTGAAAGGCTACACGCTTGTGCGCCGGGCGTTCGAAAGTCTTGCCCGGGCGGACTGGGAACTGGAACTGGTGGACAACACGCTCAATCTGGGGCTGCACTCGCTCGGCACACGGTCCTGGCGGGTGCGGGGCCGGGTTGTGGTGGTGCCAGCCTATACACGCGCGACCATGGACAGTTTCTATGACGGCATTGATGTGCTGCTCTGTCCATCGCAATGCCACGAAAGCTACGGCCTGAGCGTGCGCGAAGCCCTTGCGCGGGATGTCTGGGTTGTTACGACCGATGCGGGCGGTCAGGCGGAGGATGTGACACACGGGATGAACGGCACGCTGATCCCGCTGGATGGCAGGCCCGAAACCCTGCGTTCAGCCCTGGAACATTGTCTCGATTCCCCAGTCATCCGGGGTTATGCGGGCAACCCGGACCGGGCGCGGCTGGGCACATTTGCCCGGCAGTCGGCCCAGCTTGGCCAGTGGCTGCGCGTGGCCGCAGGCAAGGCCACCAGCCCCGATTATGGTGAAAACCCGCAAGGCGTGCGTGTTCCCGCCGGGTCTGGCGTCAGCTGACAGCCTTGTGGGGAATGGTTCCGCGGGCACTGGCCATATTGCCGGGGGCGGTCACGCGCCATGCATAACCTTGGTCGGCCAGACCCGGGCCAGCCTGTCTGCTGCCATGCCTGCCGCCATGTCCGCCGCATTGACCGCCCGATACAGCATGCGCGCCTTTATATTGGGCTGCGGCCGCTCCATCTGGTGCCTTGGGGCCGTGGCAGGGGCCTGCACGCGGTGGTGGCTTGCGCCGGTCAGAGCGGTGTGGGCGGTCCGGGCCTGTTCCGTGACCCAGCGCGGGTCGAACAGCGTGCCGGGCGGCAGCGCGCGGGCCCAGTGCCGCAGGCCGGGCAGGGCGAACGGGTTGTCCCGCAGCAGTTCACGCTTGATGAAGGGCACCTGCCCCGACGTAACCAGTGAGCGCCAGCGTGCATGCATGGGATTGGTGGCGGGCAACAGGCGCGGGTGTGGCGCATCCAGATCGCTCCATGCCGCATGCAGGGGAAAGCCGGCCTTTTTTATGGCGGCGGACAGGCCCAGTTCCCCGTGGCGGATAATTTCGTCCCGTGTCATGTCGGCAAAAGGGAGTGCGAACACCCGCCGTACCGGCCCGGTTTCCAGCACCGCACGGGACAGCAGCATGAACCAGGATTGCAGATGCCCGCCCCCCACGCGGGACGCCACCATACCCCAGGCCGGGTAATGCAGGCCCACCCTGCGGTGCAGGAACCGGTCCAGCGAACAGAACGGTCCATACACGCTGTCATTGGCCAGCAGCACATGGTCCGCGCGTTCGATCACGCGCGCGTGAAGCAAAAATTGCCATGCCCCGAAGTCAAGCCCGCCATTGGGGCGTATCCATGCGGTTATCTTGTTTCGTTTTAAAAATAAGTCAGTTTCTTTTTCAATATAGTTCGAACCCGATAAAATAACGTGTGTCACGAACTCGCACCGGACAATGCTCTTCAGGTAGAACCGGGTGGCGGGGGGAAGGTTTCCGTCGGGGGCATGGGCGGCAAACAGGCAGGCGGCAGAAGGGGGGGCAACTGTGTCTATCATGCTACACATTCCCTTTTTGCTGTTGCTACCGCGAGGAATCGAAAACAGACTCGTTTTTTAAGTTGGTTTTTTATCGAAATGTGACTAAAAGCCCTTAAAGCACAAATGTGGTAGCTAAATTATTATTTTGACCTTAATTCTGTCTGAGGGGAGCCAGAAACTCAATGAGCAAGGCCTTTATTGCAGCAGTGATCCAGGATTCCATCAACTGCACTGGTGTGGCCGCTAATCAGGCAGCGAACGACCTTATCGATGCCATCGTGCAGGAACTCAAGCGCGAAGGTGGTTTTACCCTGCCCTCTTTCGGCACGTTCACTGTCCGCAAGACCAAGGCCCGCAAGGCGCTGAACCCGCGCACGGGTGAGCCTGTAAAGGTCAAGGCCGGCAAGACCGTTCGGTTCAAGGCCAGCCCGAACCTGAAAAAAGCCGTTTGATCTGAGCCCCTTTTTCTTTTCAAGGCGGACATTTCAAGACCAGAGCCGTGCCGGGTTTAACTGGCACGGTTTTTTCGTATCCGGGCCTGTTCTGGCCTTCCCGGTTCTGGCCTTCCAAGTTCAGGTCTCCGGGTTTCGGCCTGCCTGGTTCTGACTTTCCGGTTCCGGTTTTCCGGTGTGGCTTCCCGGTCTGGCTTTCCGGGCCTGTTCGCCGGTCCGGCTCCCATTCCGGTCTCTTCCGGTCTGGTCCGCCGTCTGGTGTTCCTGTCCCGTCGGGTTACACGGTATCGGGGGTTATGGTGTCCAGCCGGTCCAGTTTGCGCAGGCCGGGGACCATGGCCATCCACACGCCCGTAATCACCAGCGTGCCCACACCGCCCAGTACCACGGCGGGCACAGGCCCGATCAGGGTGGCAAGCATCCCGCTTTCGAATTCGCCAAGCTGGTTGGACGATCCGATAAACAGCATGTTCACGGCCGATACGCGTCCGCGCATGTCATCGGGGGTGCCAAGCTGCACCAGTGCGCCGCGTATCATCATGCTGATCACGTCAGCACCGCCCAGAATGGCCAGCATGATGACAGATGTGCTGATCGAGCGCGAAAGCCCGAACAGGATCGTGGCTACGCCGAACACCGCGACGGATGCAAACATCCACAATCCGGTATGCCGCTCCAGCGGGTGGCGGGCCAGCACGGCGGCCACCCCCAGTGCGCCAATGGCGGGGGCCGCACGCAGCAGGCCAAGGGCGAACGGGCCCGCGTGCAGGATATCGGTGGCGAACACCGGCAGCATGGCTGTGGCCCCACCCAGCAGCACCGCGAACAGATCGAGCGAAATCGCGCCCAGTATGGTGGGTTTGCGCCGCAGGAAGGCAATGCCCCCGAACACGGCGGCAAGGCTTGCGGGCTGGCGCGGGCGCGTGGGGGCTACCAGCGTCATCGACCATGTGGCGACTGTCGCAACCCCGAAGCCCAGCGCGCATAGCGTGTAGCACGTATCCGCCCCCAGTCCGTACAGCAGCCCCCCGACGGATGGCCCCGCGATACTGGCCGCCTGGAACAGGGAAGACGACAGCGCAGAGGCGCGCGGGAACAGCGCAGGAGGCACCAGAGAGGGCAGGAATGTCTGCTGTGCCGGCATTTCGAACGCCTTGCAGGTGCCAAACAGCATGACCAGCCCATAGATCATGTGCGGGGTCAGGTGTTGGGTAAACGCCGCACAGGCGACAATGGCGGTGGCCAGTGTTTCAATTGCCTGACAGGTCATGACAATGCGGCGGCGGTTATGCCGGTCGGCCGCGTGCCCGGCAGGAAAGATGAACGCCACCATGGGCAGGAACTGCGCCAGCCCCACAAACCCCAGTGCGGCGGTGCTGTGGGTCAGCGCGTAAATCTGCCAGCCTACGGCGACTGCGAGCACCTGTGTCGCAAATGCGGACAGGGCCCGCGCCGTCAGGGCGGCGACAAGACCGGGCTGAGCCAGGAGGGAGGACGAAGCGGGGAAAGACCCGGAGGACGCCCCTTGAGCGGCCCCCCGGGAAGACCCCTGCGCGGATCTGGGGGAAGGGTCAGGCATGGTGGCATACCTTAAAGCACGATGGCGCAAAAAAAGAAGTACTGCCTTCGCGTATTTGCGGCACGGGCCATGCGCACGACGCGGCCATGGCTGCGGCGCCAGCCTGCGCGGCCAGCAGGGTGCCGGTTCAGGCAGGGGCCGTACACGAAGTTATGAAAGAGTTATGAAAACCAGCCTTTTCGTCTGTTCGTCCCGCCGCAGGGCCGCGCGCTGCTGGCTGGTACGGCCATAGCCGCGCTGAAAAGGGGGGCAGGACCGGCCATGCGGCAGGTAATGCAAGGTTATGGCGGGGGATGGCAAACAGGGTCTGTGGCTGGGGCGGGAGGATTCGAACCTCCGCATGGCGGAATCAAAATCCGCTGCCTTACCGCTTGGCTACGCCCCAAAAAGACAGACCTGTCAGGTGCATCCTTTTATGCCGAACACCCGGCGTTCGTAAAGGCCGGGTGGCGGATAAATTCAGCCGGTGTGTCAGCCGCGCGGCGCGGGCGCTCAGTCGGCCGGCAGATCGGGCAGGCCGGTGTCCTCAAGGGCCGCGGCCTGTCCGGCGGGGAACAGGCCGAAACGCGCCGCCTTGTCCAGCCCCTGCTCAAGGGCTGCCATGGTGCTGCCCATATCGGGGCTTTCATCCTTGTCCCATGCCCGCAGGGTATGCGCCCATATGCCCACGACCATGTTCACGCGCGCCAGCCCGCCAAGGCCGGGTGTGCCAATGCCCGCGGCATCGGCCATCCAGCGCATGCTCTCCAGCGTGGCACCCCCCAGCAGGATCGCCATGGGCGGGTCCAGCGGCAGCGTGCGCAGAACGGAGCGAACGCCATGGCGGTACTGCTGGAACACGTCCAGCCTGCGCATCAGCAGGTCAAACAGGCGTTCGCGCGCACTGCCGCTGATCATGTCGTCCGACAGGGCGGCATTGTCGGCCATGCGCCCCAGCCCCAGCAGGACGGAGACCCGGAACGGAAAGCGCTGCCGGGCTTCGGCCAGGGGCAGGCCTGCGGCCCGCGCCGCGTCCAGCACCGAAACGCTGGCCCACCCTTTTTCTTCCGCCAGAGTCATGGCGGAGGCAATCAGGGCGGTGTCGAAGTCATCATGATCCATGGTGGAAACCTGTCAGCGCGAGAGAGCGGTCGAAAACGGGGAACATGCAGGCCAGCTAGCCTGACAGTTCCTTGGCCCGCGTCACGGCCGCGGCCACGGCGGCCGACGTGGTGGCGGGCCACGCGTCATCGGCCATGAGAACGGCCAGTGCCGCGGCCGTGGTGCCGCCGGGGCTTGTCACGTTGCGGCGCAGTTCGGCGGCGTCGGTCGGCAGGGTATGCAGCATGCGGCCCGCGCCATAAATGGTCTCGCGCGCCAGAATGCGGGCGGTGTCTTCGGGCAGGCCCTGCTCCACCCCGGCTTTTGTCAGCAGTTCGGCCAGCAGGAACACATAGGCCGGCCCGCTGCCAGAAATCCCGGTTACGGAATCGATCAGCCCTTCCGCATCCACCCACACGGTTTCGCCCACGGCGCGCAGCAGGCTTTCGCAGTGGCGCTTGTGTTCGGGCGTGGCCTCGGGCGGGGCATACAGGCCGCTCATGCCCGCCCCCAGCAGGCTGGGGGTGTTGGGCATGGCGCGCACGATCACAACCCCGGTGCCTGCGCCATAGACGGCTTTAAGGCTGGCAATGGACCGCCCCGCCATGACCGAGAGCAGCGTGGCGGCGGGAAAACGCGCGGCCAGGCTGTGCAGGGCGGGGTCGGCTTTCTGGGGTTTGACCGCCAGCACGATCACATCGGGCGTGAAATCGGCTGGCACGTCCTCTATGGCGCGCACGATGCGGTGCGGTGCGGGCAATGTGTCGCGGTGGCGGTCCACGATCACCGAAGGGGCCAGCCCCTGGGCCAGCCAGCCTTCCAGCATGGCTCCGCCCATCTTGCCCGAGCCCACCAGCAGGATGGACGGCAGGGCGGCGGGCGTTACGGCCGTGCCAGACGCTGTGTCGGGGTGTGTATCGGGGAGTGGTGTCGTCATTCAGGCTTCTCCCTGGCAGTCCAGCAGGGCCATGGCCATGGCGTCGGCCGTGTTCAGTCCATCCATGAGGAAGAAACGGAAGGCTGGATAAAATCGTTCACATTCGTTGAGGGCGATATCGATCATGTCTTCAAAAATATCGGCTGCCAGTTCCGTGCCGCGCAAAAGCAGCGCATGGCGGAAAAGCAGCACCCCGTCTTCGGTATCGAGGCTGAAATGGCCAACCCACATCTGTTCGTTCGCCAGGCCGATCAGTTCATACAGCGCGGTTCTGCGCGCCATGTCGGCCCGCAGGTCGAAGGCGCAGGTGAACAGGACGGTGCCCAGTTCCGCCGACCAGGAAAAGAACAGCCCGTAATCGCACCAGCGTGCGGGGGCTTCGGCGGCCATTTCGGTGGGTGTACAGCGGTCGAAGGTCCACCCCAGGCCAGCGATCACCTGTTCCATGAGATCGAGCGGGTTGCTGGCGGGGGGCGGGGTATCGGTCGTCAAGGCTGGCATGGCGGTACTCCGTGCCTGCGGGGGAACAGGACAAATAAGGCGCAAGGGGCCCCAGCCGTGCCCGGCGGGGCCGGGTTCAGCCATGCGTGTGCGTGTGGCCGACCTTGTGCTCCAGCGCCTGCACGCGCTCTTCCAGGGCCTGCACGCGGCGTTCGGCTTCTTCCTGCCCGATGCGCGCACGCGCGGCCAGTTCGCGCATGACCTCGAACTCCTCACGCCGGACAACCTGGAGGTTGGTCAGAACCTCGTCCACCCGGCTGCGCACGATGGCGTGGATTTCCTCACGCAGGCCGGTCAGGGCGGAAACGGCACCCCCGGCCACACCGGCGAGGTCGTCGAAAAAGCGGGGTCTGTCAGCCATGGCCGGGTCTCTCCATTCAATCCGTTACGCGGCGTGGTCCATGGGACCGCCCCGCGCGCCCTGTATCTTCGGGCTACCCAAGGATAAAGGGAAGTGCGCGCGGATACCATGCCCTTGTTTGCATCTTTTGCGCCAATGGGGCGTGTGGCGGCCCGGCAGGGTGCTGATGCGAGGTTTTTTGATGGCCGCTTTCGCGCATGATCCATTGACCGTGTCGGCGCGCATTCCCATTATCATATCAAATCATTGAAAAAAAAGCGATGATGGCGGCAAGGTAGCATACACGGCGCGCCACAGGGCTTGGAATGGAGAAACCGGTTTTATGAACAACAGTGTCGGCGGAGGTGCGGCGTGAGCGTACGTGACCCCTATGACGTGCTTGGCATTGCCAAAACCGCCAGCCAGGATGACATCCGCAAGGCGTACCGCAAGCTGGCCAAGAAATACCACCCCGACCTCAACCCCGGCGACAAGAAGGCGGAGGAGGAGTTCAAGGCGCTCAACCAGGCCAATGACCTGCTATCCGACGCGGACAAGCGGGCCCGTTTCGACCGGGGCGAAATAGACGCCGCCGGTCAGGAACGCGCCCCGCCGGGTTATGGCGGTTACGGCGGCGGGTTTGAAGGCGGGGGTGGTTTTCCCCCCGGCGGCATGGGCGGCTTTACGGAGGAAGACCTCAGCGGGCTGTTCGGCGGCATGTTCGGCGGGGCCGCACGCGGTCGCCGCGCGGGGCCGCGCAAGGGGGCCGACGCCAGTTATTCGCTCAAGGTCAGCTTTCTGGACTCCGTCAACGGCGCCACATCACGCATCACCCTGCCCGATGGCAACACGCTGGACGTGCGCATTCCACCGGGGATCGAAAACGGGCAGACCCTGCGCCTGCGCGGCAAGGGTGGTCCCGGTTCACAGGGCGCGCCCGATGGAGATGCGCTGATTACCGTCACGGTGCTGGCGGACCCCACCTATACGCGCGAAGGGGCCGACCTGCGCGAAATCCTGCCGGTCGATCTCAAGACCGCGGCACTGGGTGGCCCGATCATGGTGCCCACGCCCACCGGCACGGTCAGGATGAATGTGCCCGCCGGGTCCGACAGCGGCACGGTGCTGCGGTTGCGCGGCAAGGGGGTGCAGGCGCACGGGTCCAAACCGGCGGGGAACCTTTACGTCACGCTGGAGGTCAGGATCGGCAAGCCCGACCCGGCCCTGCGTGAATTTCTTGAGAACTGGACCCCGGCCACAACCCCCTGACGGCGGGGCCGAAAAAGCGTGGAAAAGGGCCGGGCGGGGTTTTGCCCGGTCCTGTATCGGTCGCGCCCAGCCCCGACGGAGCCGGGCTTTCAGCCGTGCCCGGCCCCGGCGTTCCCCTCGCGCCGTTTCAGGGCGCGGGTGTTTCGACCCGATACAGCGGCAGGTCCATTTTGTGGCCGTCCCTGCTGGTAATGATCAGCCGTGCGCTGTTTTCTGACACGAGCATGAAACTGGCATGCAGGTTGTCCTGCGCGCCTTCCCATGTGGTGCCGCTGACACGGGCCAGCGCGAAACGGGCCTGCCCCACGATTTTGGCGTAGTCATCCGGCAGGGCCAGCAGCAGCCGGGCGGCCGGGCCCAGGGCGCGGTTGCTCATGACCCGGATCGGGTAGGTCATGGCCAGGACGGTCCAGGTGCCGTTGAACATGGCCTGCGGGTAGGACACCGCCGCCGCAGGCGCGGCCTGCGTCTGCGCGGGGGGGGGGCCGCCCTGCCCGTCTGGCGTCGGCTGCCCGGCGGCCATGGCATGACAGGCCGGGAAAACGGCCAGCGCGCTCGCGGCCATAAGTGCGGTAAAACGGGTCATGCCGGCTCCGTAAAATTTCAGCATCCGGCCTATGTGACCCGTGATGGGGGGTATCGTCCAGTGCAAGCGCATTGGGACAGGCTCCGTAGGCGGTTCCGCCGCTGTGCCGGCTGGCGCGAAAACACAGGTGTACTTGACGGGGGCCGCCTGCGTGCTCCACATACAGGCAGGGTGAGCCAAAACACCCGCACGGATCTGCATTGCAAAAAACGGGGGACCACCAGACCATGAGCGACCAGCCCACGCCTGATGCCGCACCCGTTCCGACAAGCCCGCCCGCGCCGACTGCCGGGCAGGAGACTGTTTCCATGCTTGCCGCAGACAGCACATCCGCCGCACGGGCGTCGGGCACGGTCTCGGGCGTTCTGGCGGGCGGGGCGTCTGCCTCCCCTTCCCCCGAACAGGCACCATCCGGCCTGATCGCAGTGCATGAAGTCGCCCAGATGGCAGGGGCCATCGTGTTCGTGTTCTGCTTTCTGGCCCTTGGGCTGCACGCCATTTCCTACGCGGGATACTGAACGGCCCACACCCGGGGCCCGCCAGGTGCCGCCGCAACGGGCCTGCGCTATTCGTGGCGCAGGGTCAGTACCAGCACGTCGCGGTAGGCGGGGCGCGCAGGGTCCACGGGCACGACCGGCGTAACCCCGTGATAGACGCGGTTGTCGTTCACGAAGGCTGTATCCAGCGGGTTGGTGAGCGTGAAGCTGCCCACCAGGTCACGGCTCATGTCGTGGATCGATGTTTCCCCGCAATCCACGTTTTCGCGCCGCACCATGGCCACGCAAACCCAGTCCACCCCGTCGCGGTGCAGGCCTTCGGGGGTGGGCTGGCCGCGCATGTCCATGCTGGCCTCTATGCGGAACTGGTGCATTTCCCCGTGCCATGACAGCGGGCGGCGATCGGGCGGGGTCAGGTCGGTGGCGACATGGTAGAGCAGGCTTAAAATGGCCTGAAGCGCTGGATGTGCCGCAATGCCGGGCAGAACCGGTTCGAACCAGCGTTCCACCCCGCCATTGAGCGTATTGTAGTCGCGGCTCTGGTAATGGGGCTGGTTTGGCTTGCGCAGCATGTCATGCGCACTGAGCGAGAACGTGGCGTAGCGCCGCCGCCGGTACCGCCCGCCATCGGCCATGTAGCGATCTTCGCCAAGGTCGTTCCAGCTTGCGGCAAAGCTTTCCCAGTGTTCAAGACCAAGGCGTTCCAGCAGGGGGCGCAGGGTCCGGGCCTGCACGAACGCGAAGCCGCCCTGTTCCAGCGGCGCTTCGATCTCCTGCGCTACCGTATCGGCCACGGCGGGGGGGAGTGGTGCAGGCGGCATCAGCGGTTCGTGCGATTGCGCGGCCATTGGCTAGCCTGCCTGCGGGCCGCTGGCGGGCCCCCTGTCGGTGGGGGGCGGTGGGGATCGCGTGCCGGTGGGCTCGGCCCCGTGCGCGGCAAAGACCTCTGGCGGCAGGTTGTCCAGCGCAAGATGCATGGGAACACCGGGGGGTGAAGTGGAATAGCTGGTGGGAGTATAGAACTTGATCCCCGCATCGGCCATGAGCGAGGCAATGCGGCGGTAGAATTCGCGCTGCACCTTCCACTTCATCATGGGGGCCGTGCGGATGATGCCGATCATGACGGCACCGTTCCCGTCCGAGTGGTCCACGCCCAGATCGGTGTAGTCGGACAGGATCAGGGCGCGGAAATCGTCTTCCTTGCGCATGGCGTCGATGGTCTTTGTCATGATCTCGACCACCTTGCCGGAATCCTCGCTCAGGTCCAGCGTCTGGCGGACAATGATCTGGTTGAACCCGCGCGCCGTATTGGCGATGGAGGTCACGGACGAAAACGGAATGATATGCAGGTCACCGTCGAAGGCCCGCACCCGCAGCGTGCGGATGGACAGGTGTTCCACCGTACCCGCGATGCCGGCCGCCGTCACCCAGTCCCCCACCTGTATCGCGTCCTCGGCCAGCATGAAAAAGCCGGTGATGACGTCCTTGACCAGACTTTGCGACCCGAAGGACAGCCCCACGCCCAGAATACCCGCGCCGGTCAGCAGCGGGGTGACGTTGATACCGATCTGGGACAGTGTGGTGACGGCGACAAAAATGATGATGACCGCCAGCAGCACCGTGCGAATGATCGGCAGCACCGTGCGCAGGCGTGCCGCCCGCCCTGCCTGCGCGTTGGAGGTATAGCGCGAAATCTGCTTGTTCAGGGTGTGGTTCACCACTTCCCACGCCACGGCGGCCACGGTCATGCCCAGCACAAGGCTGAGGGCCGCCCCCATAAGCCGCAGGCCAAGGGCGGATACGAAGAAGAACCGCACGGCAGGGGCACCCCAGCTCTGGGCCAGGCACACTGCTGTGGCAAAGATGATGATGGTGGTAATGATCTTGCGTACGAACGGGTAATAGAAGTCAGCCCGCTTCTGCAGGTCGGGATACTGGGCCTGCATGGCGGGGCTGACCCGGAACAGCCGGTCCTGCAGGCCATAGGCCAGCAGGGCCAGAATGCGCGACAGCGCCAGGCAGGCAAGGCTCAGGACCGAACCGCGCAAAATCCACTGGTACCCGCCTTTGAGGTGGGCGGCCCACACGAACCACAGCGCCATGTCGAGAAACATGATCGGCACCCACCACAGATGGGCCAGCGTGCCCACAAAGGCCCATAGCGCGCTCTTGCTCTGCCTGTCGGCCGAAGGCTGGAGCGAACGGGCCACGATCTTGCGGATGCGCCAGATAAACGCCGCGATGATCAGGTGCTGGATCAGCACCACGGCGCGCAGCATGGCGTCCACCCCGCGCTGGGCCAGATCGAACTCCTCCCCCAGCGTGGACAGGCAGATCATGATGGAGGGTGCTGCGACCAGAAAATTCCACCAGCGCGTCATCAGCCGCGCCGTGTCGTCCTGTGCGGGGATCAGGCGGATGGAGGGGGAATGTGGAACCAGCGTGGTTTCCACCACCAGATACAGCACACGAGCTATGGCGTAGGCGTTGATCAGTGTCAGGGTTACGGTGCGGGCCTGGGGCGTGGTGGTCAGGAATTCCGCCCCCAGATAGCCCAGCAGCACGCAAACCCCGACCGGCAGCAGCTTGATGAGGAAATGCAGCGCGTTATACGGCACGCGAATAAGGTAGCGCAGCACCTCGTTGCCGCGCCGCTGGTCGGTTTCACGCGCCTGGGTGGTGTCGGCGTCGGAGGCGTCGGTATCGGCAAGGCTGTCCGCGTCGGCGCCTTCCGCCTGTCTGGCCAGGTGCCGGTTTTCACGCGCTACGGCATACCGCGTGACCGCAAGCAGCGGCTTTTTCAGCGCGATACTGGTCCCGCGCTCAAGCAGCAGCGCCACGGCAAGAATCAGGATGGCGCGGCTGAACGCATCGATCAGCGTCTGACGCGAGCCGGGGGTGCGCAGCTCGGTCCTGAGCCACGTGCCCACAACGCCCAGATCGGTGAACAGGTTGGTGAAATTGCGCACATACCCGCGAAGCCCGTCATGCAGCCCGTCCAGTTCGGAATGCACGGAACTGTCGATGACAAGGGGTGTCGTGGCGGAAGCGGGCTTGGCGGCGGGTGGCGCGCTGGCCGTGTTCGTGGCCGCAGGGGGAGCAGACGGGGGAGCCGCCGGTGAGGACAACCGGGCCGGTGCGGTGACGGGGGCCACCGCAGGGGCTACCGGCAGGCCCTTGGCCATGAGTGTCAGGGTCTTTGTAAAGGCTTCACGCTTTTCGGGGTCGTTGAGAACACCCAGCAGTTGCTGTGCGTCCTGCTGCGTCAGTCCTCCGGCGGCGGTGGCATGCGTGGTTCTGGCGGGGTGTGGTGTGGTCGGGGTTCCGTCGTCCCGGCTCCGCTCGCTCGGCTTCTGGTCATCCTGCGTCGGGTCATTCTGCCTTTGGTCATTCTGGCCGGAGGGGGCAGGGTCCGTGTCGACGGGTGCCGCGTCGCTTGCGGCCACGGCTTGCGCCAGAGCCACCTGGGGACGCGTTGCGCACAGGCTCAGGCAGCACGCGATACCAACCCAGAGCAGGGCCGCCAGCCGCTTTCGCCCGAACACCGGCCCCGGCCGGGGTGTCGTGGAACAGGGACGGGAGGAAAGTGTCTGGTCCGGTGTCGTGACCGCCATTGTGTCGCATATCCTTTTCTGGCTGACCGAAGGCCGAAAATGTCATGGGGCACCGTATGGGCCAAATCTGGCCGTATCAAGACACAAGCGGCGCACCGTACCTCTGTGGGTGGTGGTTATGCCATGCGGGCGCCCGCTCCCGTGTATCCGCCCCTGCGTATCCGCGTCATGTGCGGGGCCTGCGGGCTTGGCCGTGCAGCCGGTTCTTCACGCGGTCCCTGAGGCGATGTCTCAGGAGGGCGGCAGTCTGCCCCCGGTCGAGCCCGTGGTTGACCCCGTAAGGCGTGCGGTCCTCCGCCCCGTATCGTATCAGGGTTGCGGCTGGAACGGGGTTATGCGTGAGACATCCTGCCGGATGACCAGCGTTTTGGCCACCAGGTCATGCAGACCCTGCTTGCGGCGGGTAAAGGCCACCATCAGCACCCCGATATACAGCAGCGGAAAGGACAGGAACGCCTTGACCACAAAGCGGAGGGCCGCGCGGGCAAGGCTGATCCGCGCGCCGGCAAGTGTGACCACCTTGAGCCTGCACAGGATTTTACCCGGTGTGGCGGACAGGGCCGAGGCTTCGAACAGAATGCAGTAGAGCGCTGGCACAAGGGCCAGGATCACGCTGGCATTGTGCCAGTTGCCGGTATGGATATGCGGCAGCAGGACCGAAATTGTCTCGGGCCGGGGCATGGCCGACCCTGCGATGGAGGCAATATCCACCACATCCATGGTCTGGCCGGTGCTGTCGCCGGGCAGTTCCTGCCACTGCACAGTAATGTCAGGGGCAATGAAAAAGCCCAGCGCCGTCTCCACCATGCTGAGAATAATGGCGTCGATGACAAAGGCCCAGACACGCCACCAGAACCCGGCGTAAACCCATATGGGGTTCTGGCCATTGCCCATGGTGTCGCCAAAGGGCGCGGAACTGGTGGCGAAGGACTGGTTGCCCCAGCCGGGCGGTGGGTTGGTCATTGTGGTATGCTTCCTGTCGCTCTGTGTCCTGGCTGTACGCGGTGCGGCCGACAGGAGACAGGCCGCGCGCGGAGCAGGAAACAGGCCGTGCGCTGCCTAGCTTCGGTAGGAGCCGTTGATGTCAATATAGCCATGGGTCAGGTCGCAACTCCAGACCTTCGCGCATCCGTCACCCAGGCCCAGATCCACGGCAATGTCGATTTCCTGGCCTTTCATGTGCGCGACCACCGGCGTTTCGTCGTACCCTTCGGTTACGGTGCCGTTGCGGGCAATGCAGACGCCGCCAATGGACACGCTCAGCGTATCGCGGTCCGCCGGTTCGCCGCATTTGCCCACGGCCATGACAATGCGGCCCCAGTTCGCGTCTTCCCCCGCGATGGCGGTTTTCACCAGCGGGGAATTGCCGATGGCCATGCCCACCCGCCAGGCCGATGCGTCAGACACCGCGCCGCTGACCGAAATGGTCATGAGCTTGGTCGCCCCTTCCCCGTCGCGGATCACCATCAGCGCCAGCGTGTGCAGCACATCGTTCAGCGCCGCGCGGAAACCGGCCAGTTCTGCGCTGTCGATGTCTGTCGTGGCCAGCGGGGCATTGCCCGCAGCCCCCGTGGCGAACAGCAGCACCATGTCGGAGGTGGAGGTATCGGAATCCACCGTGATGCAGTTGAAGGTCTTCTGCACCCCGGCGGCCAGCAGGGCCTGCAGCACGGGTGCGGGCAGGGCGGCGTCGGTCGCGACAAAGCCCAGCATGGTGGCCATGTCGGGGGCGATCATGCCGCTGCCCTTGGCCATGCCCTGAATGACAACCTCCGCCCCGCCCAGCGTGGCGGTGCGGACCGCGGCCTTGGGGAAAGTGTCCGTCGTCATGATCCCGCGCGCGGCACTTTCCCATCCTGTGTCGGACAGGGCCGCATGCAGGGCGGGCAGGGCGGCCGTAATGCGTTCGGCGGGCAAAATTTCACCGATCACCCCGGTGGAGGCCAGATAGACCTGCTCCGGCGCGCAGCCCGCAAGGTCCGCTGCCGCGCGGGCCGTGGCCTCGCAGGTTTCGCGGCCGGCGCGGCCGGTAAAGACATTGGCGTTGCCCGCGTTCACCACCAGGGCGCGGGCCTGCCCAGCCGGCAGGATGGCGCGGCACCAGTCCACCGGTGCTCCGGGGCATTTGGACTGTGTGAAAACCCCGGCAACCGTCGTGCCGGGTGTGAATTCCGCCAGAACAAGGTCTGTCCGGCCCTTGTAGCGGATCCCCGCTGCCATGGCCTGAAGGCGAACGCCGCGAACGCTGCCAAGCTCAGGCATGGGCCGGGCAAGGGGGGATGTGGCGATGATCTGCGCCATCTGGCGGAATCCTTGGGTGTCATCATGACCATGCCCCCGCACCGGTTCGGTACGGGGGCATGGCGCATGCGGGGCTTGTGTAAAGGCTTATTTGGGGGCTGCGGCCGGTGCGCCGGCGGGCGCGTCGGCCAGGGCCTTGCCGGTGGACGGGTCGAAGCGGACGATCTTCACGCCGCTTGCAGCCTTGGCCACGGCTTCACGCACATACTGCTGGATCAGCGCCTGGCGGATGTTGTCCTTGACGGCATCGAAGGTGGGCACCGGCGCCACGCGCGTGTCCAGGATCTGGATGACATGATAGCCGTACTGGCTCTTGACCGGCGTGCTGCTGATCTCGCCCTTTTTCATCGCGAAGGCGGCGTCGGAGAACGCGGGGATCATCTTGCCTTTGGTGAACCAGCCAAGGTCGCCGCCGTTCTGTTCGGCGCTGCCCTTGTCGGTGGAAAGCTGGGCCGCCAGCTTGCCGAAATCGGCCCCGGCCTTGAGCTTCTTGATGACGTCCTGGGCTTCGGCCTCGGTCTTCACCAGAATATGGCGAGCGTGCACTTCCTGTTCGGGTGCCTTGTGCGCGTAGTTCTGGTCGTAATACTGCGTCATGGCGGCGTCGGTCAGGTGCGGCATGACCTGCTGGGACAGCCAGGCGTTCTGCAGCGCGTTATTCGACGCGGCCGTCATCAGCTTTACGGTGTCGGGCTTCTTGTTCAGGCCCTCTTTCTGGGCGGCGAGCAGAATGGCCTTCTGGTCCACAAGCTGGTTGATCAGCATGGGAATGATGACGTTGGGCGGAAGCTGGCGCATCTGGGCCGGGATGGAGGTCGCCGCATCCTGCACGTCCGCAAGGGTGATCTTGTCGCCGTTCACGCTGGCCACGACCGTCTTGGGGTCGAGCGGCTTGCTGTCGGCCGGGGCGGCCGCCGGGGCAGGCGTCTGGGCCGCGGCGCGCGGCAGGGGCATGAGGGCAGTGGAGCCGACCAGGGCCGTCGCCGCCAGTCCGAATGCGTAGGATGTAAACCGCATGATGGTGAAAACCTTGAAGCCGTAAAATACAGTCCGACATGTATGAAGGACGCCACCCGACCCGGCAAGCCCTGTTGCGGGCGCAAAAGGGCGGAAAAGGCGCGAAAGCGTCTGGGTTGGTTGACCGCAAACCGGCCCGGTCCTATTTTGCGGGGCAAGCCACGCCCAGCCCAGCCTGCGCCTGCTCTGGTTCCGCCATGCCCGGCGGGGCGCAAGGCCTTGTTTACAGGCGGTTTATTTCCGGAAAGGTGTTCATGCTTTCTCGCTTCGTCCGCGCCCTGTTCGGCACTGCCAATGATCGGACGCTGAAGGTTTTTCAGCGTCGGGTGTCGGAAATCAATGCGCTTGAACCGCAAATGCAGGCACTGGACGATGCCGGCCTGGCCGCCAAGACAGTGGAATTCCGCGACCGCCTTGCCAAAGGTGCGACGCTCGATGACCTGCTGCCAGAAGCCTTTGCCCTGACGCGTGAGGCATCGCGCCGGGTGCTGGGCATGCGGCATTTCGATGTGCAGCTTATCGGCGGCATGGTCCTGCATGCGAACCGCATCGCGGAAATGCGCACGGGCGAGGGCAAGACCCTTGTGGCCACTCTGGCGGTCTATCTCAGCGCGCTGTCGGGCAAGGGCGTGCATGTCGTGACCGTGAACGACTACCTGGCCGCGCGCGACGCCGCCGAGATGGGGCGCCTTTACGCGTTCCTGGGGCTGAGCACGGGCGTGATCGTGCCCAACATGCCTGACGACGCCCGCCGCCAGGCCTACGCCGCCGACATTACCTACGGCACGAACAACGAATTCGGCTTCGACTACCTGCGCGACAACATGAAGTACCAGCTCGGCGAGATGGTGCAGCGCCCCTTCCACCACGCCATCGTGGACGAGGTGGACTCCATCCTCATCGACGAGGCGCGGACCCCGCTCATCATTTCCGGCCCGGCGGAGGACAGTTCCGACCTGTACCGCGCGGTGGACAGCGTGGTCGCGCAACTGGTGCAGGACACCACCGCCTACGAGAAGGATGAAAAGTTCCGCACCGTCATCCTGACCGAGGGCGGGTCTGACACGGTGGAAACCCTGCTGCGTGACGCCGGCGTGCTGGGCGAGGGCGACCTGTACGACCTGCACCATGTGGCTGTCGTGCACCATGTGCAGCAGTCCCTGCGCGCGCATACGCTGTTCACGCGCGATGTCGATTATATCGTGCGCGACGGCAAGGTGATCATCATCGATGAATTCACCGGCCGCATGATGGAAGGCCGCCGTTATTCAGACGGTCTGCACCAGGCGCTCGAAGCCAAGGAACATGTGGAAGTCCAGCAGGAAAACCAGACCCTGGCCTCCATCACCTTCCAGAACTTCTTCCGCCTGTATCCGCGCCTGTCGGGCATGACCGGCACGGCCATGACCGAAGCCGACGAATTTGCCGAGATCTACAATCTGGACGTGGTGGCCATTCCCACCAACCGCCCGGTCTCGCGCAAGGACGAGGATGA
Organism: Acetobacter sp.; assembly: GCF_047723915.1. Taxonomy (GTDB): domain Bacteria; phylum Pseudomonadota; class Alphaproteobacteria; order Acetobacterales; family Acetobacteraceae; genus Acetobacter. The sequence continues at coordinate 33,465 of NZ_JBDOBQ010000028.1, forward strand.
CGAGATCTACCTGACGGAAGCCGAGAAGTTCGGCGCTGTCGTCAAGCTGATCCGTGAGGTGCATGAGCGCGGGCAGCCCATTCTGGTCGGCACCACCTCGATCGAGAAGAGCGAGGCCCTGTCCGACCTGCTCAAGCGCGAAGGCGTGCCCCACAACGTTCTCAACGCCCGTTTCCATGAAATGGAGGCCAGGATCGTGGCGCAGGCGGGTGCCCCCGGCGCGATCACCATCGCCACCAACATGGCCGGGCGCGGCACCGACATCAAGCTGGGCGGCAACGTGGAAATGCTGATCGCCCAGGAACTGGGTGACGCGCCGGAGTCGCCCGAACGCGCCGCAGCCGAGCAGGCCATCCGCGACCGGGTGTCCCGCGATCACGAAATCGTGCGTGCGGCGGGCGGTCTGTACGTGATCGGCACCGAGCGGCACGAAAGCCGCCGGATCGACAACCAGCTGCGCGGTCGCGCCGGGCGGCAGGGCGATCCGGGTAATTCGTGCTTCTTCATCTCGCTCCAGGACGACCTGATGCGGATCTTCGGGTCCGACCGCATGAGCGGCATGTTCCAGAAAATGGGCATGAAGGAAGGCGAGGCCATCGTTCATCCGTGGCTGAGCAAGGCGCTGGAGCGCGCGCAGAAAAAGGTCGAGGCCCGCAACTTCGACATGCGCAAGAACACGCTCAAATACGATGACGTGATGAACGACCAGCGCAAGGAAGTGTACGCCCAGCGCCGCGAGTTCATGGCGACGGAGGATGTCTCCGCCATCGTGGCCGAAACCCATGACGAGGTCATAGACGGGCTGGTGGCCCGCCATGTCCCCGAAAAGGCGTTTGCCGAACAATGGGATGTCAAGGGCCTGACCGAGGCCGTCAGCAAGACGCTGGCGCTGGACCTGCCCATTGCCGACTGGGCGGCCGAGGACGGCATGGATGCTGAAGGCCTTGCCGAACGGATCGGCCAGGCGCAGGCGCAGGCCCAGGCGGCGCGGGCCGCCAATATCGGCCCCGACCTCATGCGCTTTATCGAAAAGCAGGTGCTGCTCACCACGTATGACGCGGTGTGGAAGGAACATCTGCACGCGCTCGACCAGCTCCGGCAGGGGATCGGCCTGCGCGCTTACGGGCAGAAGGACCCGCTGAACGAATACAAGCACGAGGCCTTCGTGCTGTTCACGTTCATGCTGGAGGAAATGCGCGAACGCGTGGTGTCTCTCATGGCGCGGGTCGAGGTGGCCCCCCCTCCCGTGGCGGCGGACCCGTTCGCCGACACGGCGGCCATCCATGCCGACCCCGAAATTCAGGGCTATGCCTCCGAACCGGGAACGGGGCTGACACCGGGGGCCGCACCCCAGATGGTCCAGCCCATAGGGGCCAGCGCCATCATGCCCGACGACCCTTCAAGCTGGGGGGAAACGCCGCGCAACGCCCAGTGCCCGTGCGGTTCGGGTAAAAAATACAAGCATTGCCACGGGCGGGTGAGCTGACCCGGCCCGCCGGGGCTTTCCGGCCGGTGTGGCAGACAGGACAGACGAGGTAAGGGAACATGGCTGGTCATTCCCAGTTCAAGAATATCATGCACCGCAAGGGGGCGCAGGATGCCCGGCGGGCCAAGCAGTTCGGCAAGGTGATCCGCGAACTGACCGTGGCCGCGCGCGAAGGCCTGCCCGACCCCGCCGCCAACCCGCGCCTGCGGGCGGCCATTGCCGCCGCGCGTGAGGTGAACATGCCCAAGGACACGATCGAGCGTGCGATCAAGAAGGCCACGGGTGCCGGTGGTGGCGACGATTACGTGGAAGTGCGCTACGAGGGCTACGGCCCGGCCGGGGTCGCGGTTATTGTCGAGGCCCTGACCGACAACCGCAACCGCACCGCGTCGGACGTGCGCGCCGCGTTTTCCAAAAGTGGTGGCTCGATGGGGGAAAGCAATTCCGTCTCCTTCATGTTCCGTCGTCTGGGTGTGATTACCTACCCGGCATCCGCCGCCACCGAGGACGATATGCTGGATGCCGCGATCGAGGCCGGGGCCGAGAACGTGGCCACCACCGCAACGGCGCATGAAGTCACCTGCGAGGTGGAATCCTTCTTTGCGGTGCGCGACGTGCTGGAGACCCGCTACGGCGAGCCCGAAAGTGCGAAGCTGGACTGGCGGCCCGAGAACACCGTGACCCTGGACGAGGAAAAGGCCCGCAGCCTGTTCAAGTTCCTGGATGTTCTTGAAGACAATGACGATGTGCAGAACGTCTACGCCAATTTCGACCTGCCGGACGACCTGGCGGAAAAACTGTCGTCCTGACGGTGGTGCGCCTGCTCGGCATTGATCCCGGCCTGCGGTTTACCGGCTGGGGCGTGATCGATGTCGAAGGCAACCGGCTGCGCCATGTCGCCAATGGTGTGATCGCCACCAACAGTGCCGACAGCGTGCCCGACCGCCTGAAAGTCCTGCACGAAAACCTGCTGGCCCTGATCGACAGGCTCAACCCCGTCGAGGCGGCGGTGGAGGAAACCTACGTCAACCGCAACGGCACCGCGACCCTCAAGCTGGGCTATGCCAGGGGGGTGGCGCTGCTGGCTCCCGCGCTGGCCGGGCTGGTGGTTGCCGAATACGGGGCCCTGTCGGTCAAGAAGGCGGTGGTGGGCACGGGCAGTGCGGATAAAAACCAGGTGGCGATGATGATCCAGCGCCTGCTGCCCGGTGCGGAAGTGATCCGGGCCGACGCGTCGGACGCGCTGGCCGTGGCCATCTGCCATGCGCACCACCGGGCCAGTGCGCGCCATGTTGCAGCCGGGGTAAGAATGGCATGATTGCGTTTTTGTGCGGGCTGGTCATTCAGGTCGATCTGGGCAGTTGCGTGGTGGATGTGAACGGCGTGGGCTACCTTGTGGCAGCCTCAACCCGTACGCTGGCGGCCCTGCCCCACCCGCCCGAAAAAGCGCGCCTGCTGGTCGAGACCGTGGTGCGTGAGGACGCCATCCTGCTCTATGGCTTTACCGAAAGCGCCGAACGCGAATGGTTCCGCCTGCTGACCGGCGTGCAGGGTGTGGGGGCCAAGGTGGCGCTTGGTATTCTGTCCACGCTGACCCCGTCGGAACTGGTGGCGGTGCTCATGGCGTCCGACAAGGCCAGCCTGACGCGCGCGCCCGGTGTGGGTGGCCGCCTGGCAGACCGTATCCTGACCGAACTGCGCGACCGCGCGGGCAAGATGCCGGGCAACGCGGCGGGGCTGAGCGTGCCGCTGGTCGCTACCCATGCGGGCGGGATCGAGGCCGACGCGCTGATGGCGCTGGCGGGGCTGGGTTTTCGCCGGGTGGAAGCCGCCCCCGTGGTCCGGCGGGTGCTGGAGAGCTATGGCGATACAGCGACACTGGACCATGTGCTGCGTGACAGTCTGAAGGATCTGGCGAAATGAACCCCGATTTCACGCCCGAGCGCGAGATCGACGCGGCCCGCCACGGGGACGACGCGGGCGAGGCTGCCCTGCGCCCCCAGACCCTGGCCGATTTCACGGGCCAGAAGGCCAGCCGCGAAAACCTGTCCGTTTTCATTGCCGCGGCCCGGCAGCGCGGGGATGCGCTGGACCATGTGCTGCTGCACGGCCCACCGGGGCTGGGCAAGACCACGCTGGCCCAGATCGTGGCGCGCGAACTGGGGGTGGGTTTTCGCGCGACATCGGGGCCGGTGATCCAGCGCGCGGGCGACCTTGCGGCCATATTGACCAACCTGCAGCCGCGTGACGTGCTGTTCATAGACGAAATTCACCGCCTTCAGCCCGCCATCGAGGAAATTCTCTACCCCGCCATGGAGGATTTCCAGCTTGACCTGATTATTGGCGAAGGCCCGGCGGCGCGGTCGGTGCGGATCGACCTGGCCCCGTTCACCCTTGTGGCCGCTACCACGCGCGCGGGGCTGCTGGCGACCCCGCTGCGCGACCGGTTCGGTATTCCGCTGCGGCTGGTGTTCTACACGCCCGAGGAGCTGTGCCGTATCGTGGCGCGTGGGGCCGACAAGCTGGGGTTCGACCTTTCGGCGGGCGGAGCCATGGAAATTGCCCGCCGTGCGCGCGGAACGCCGCGCATCGCGGGCAGGCTGCTGCGCCGCGTGCGCGATTTTGCCTCGGTATCCGGCCAGGGCGGGCCGGTGGGCGCTGAACTGGCCGACGCCGCCCTGAACCGGCTGGAAGTGGACGCGCTGGGGCTTGACGGCATGGACCGGCGCTACCTGCGCCGCATTGCGGAATACCACCATGGCGGCCCAGTGGGGGTGGAAACCCTGGCCGCCGCTTTGGCGGAGTCGCGCGATACGCTGGAAGATGTGATCGAGCCGTATCTTATCCAGGAAGGGCTGGTGCTGCGGACCAGCCGCGGGCGCGTGCTGGGCGAGCGGGGCTGGCGGCATCTGGGCCTGAACCCGCCCCCGCGCGATACGGGTATGGGTGAGGAGACACCACCCCAGCTTGATCTTCTGGCCGGGGATGAGGACAAGGACTAGCAGGCCGCGGTGTAAACTCCCGGCCCCTGATTGGCGCGTGGGGTTAAGTGGCGCGTGGGGTCCGCTCCGGGAGCGGGCGGTCCATGAGCTGCGGCGCAGAACCGTGTAAAAGGCCATGAAGGCCGTAAGGACCGGGCATGAACGTACACACAATGGATTTGCGGGTGTATTACGAAGATACCGATGCAGGCGGTATCATGTACCATGCGCGTTATCTGGCCTTTGCCGAACGCGCCCGCACGGAAGCCATCCGCAGCAGGGGCATGCCCGCCTCCGAACTTCTGCGCGAGTACGGGCTGGTGTTCATCGTGCGTGATGCCCGGCTGTCCTACCGCGCGCCCCTGCGGCTGGATGATGTCGCAACCCTGACAACCCGGCTTATGACACTGGGTGCTGCAAGCTGCACGCTTGAACAGATCGTGACCCGTGGCCCCGATCTGTGCGCCACGGTGGAGGTGGGTCTGGCCTGCGTTCGCGCAGCCGACGGGCGTCCTGCCCGATTTCCGCCTCCATGGCGTGCTCTGTTGCAAAAACTGGCGGTCGGGGACTGAAAAGCCCCTCTTCTGCTTTGTTCGGGAACACAGTAAGAAACAGCAGTTGTTGGGCCATATCAGGTCATGCCCGAGTCGCAGACCGGCGGACCGGGCGCGGGTGTAAAGGCAGGAGGCATTATTGGATCGTGCGGTTGATGCGACTAATCTCGGCGTAGCTGCGGCGGGAGACCTGTCCGTTTGGACACTGTTCGCCAACGCTTCGGTGGTGGTCAAGCTGGTGATGCTGGGGCTGCTTTTCTGCAGCATCATGGTATGGGCGATCATTTTCGCCAAGATTGTGGTCCTGCGGCGGATCAACCGCGAAGCAACCGCGTTCGAGGACCGGTTCTGGTCCGGCGGCGGCCTGGACGACCTGTACGACAGCGACGGCGCCAAACCCACCAACCCGATGGCCGCCGTGTTCGGCGCGGCCATGGGCGAATGGCGCCGTTCGGCCCGCATTCCCGGCGTGGACCTGGTGCGTGGCGGGGTGAAGGAGCGCGTGGACCGCGCCATTGGCATTACCATCACCCGGGAAATGGACCGCCTGCGCCGCTGGGTGATCTTTCTGGCCACCGTCGGCCCGGTAGCCCCTTTTATCGGGCTGTTCGGCACGGTGTGGGGCATCATGCACTCGTTCAGTTCCATCGCGGCCGAGCACAACACCAATCTGAGCGTCGTGGCCCCCGGTATTTCCGAAGCGCTGTTCGCGACCGCCATCGGGCTGATCACGGCCATTCCGGCCTATGTGGCGTATAACGTCGTCAGCAACAGTCTCGACCTGTTCCAGGACCGGCTCGAAGGGTTCGGCACCGAGTTCGCGGCCATTCTCTCCCGCCAGTCCGAAGAAAGGGCCTGAGGCATGGCAATGTCCGGAGGGGGCGGGGGGCGCCGCAGGCGGCCCATGGCCGAGATCAACGTCACACCCATGGTGGACGTCATGCTGGTGCTGCTGATCATTTTCATGGTCACGTCCCCCATGATGACCAGCGGCGTAAACGTCGATCTGCCCAAGACCGATGCGCGACCGGTCAATGCCGACACCAAGCCGATTACGGTGTCCATCAAGGCCGACGGCACGCTCTTTCTGGGCGATAACCCCGTCACCCCCGATGACATCGTGGCGCAGTTGAAGGCTGCCTCCAACAACGACCAGACCCATCGTATTTTCGTGCGGGGTGACGCGCATATCGATTACGGGCGTGTCATGCAGGTCATGGGGCAGATCACGGCGGGCGGCTTTACCCACGTGGCCCTGCTGGCGCAACAGCCGGCCAGTGCCGGGCATTAAGTTCCCTATACGGGCGCAGAGGTAAGACAATGCCCATGGCACGGCCACGCCGGTCCGAACAGATTTTGCTCCGGCGCTCCCTGTATCTGTCAGGTGGGGCGCATATTGCGCTGCTGGTTGCGCTGCTGGTCAGCCTGCCAGCCCCCAAACCGCCCGAGGAACCGGCCCCCGCTCCGGTCGAAATGGAATTCGAGGCCTCCGACACCAGCGGTGGCGGGCCGTCGGCCAAGGCTGACCAGCCTTCCCCCGAACCCCGGCCCCCTGCTCCGGCGGAGCAGGAC
>NZ_JBDOBQ010000029.1:0-39604 GCF_047723915.1 Acetobacter sp.
ACGTCACCCAGGCATCGGGCGTGGCCTCGTTCAGCATGGTGTAGGTGTTGCTGACATAGGCGCGCGCACTCGCCAGAGCCGAGACCGCCTGCGTGGCCAGCGGCACGGGGGCGGGCGGAGGTGTGTATTCGATAATTGCCGCGTTCTGCACGCCTTTTCCTGCAGGCAGGCGGAAGGCGGTATTGTCCCAGTCGGTGGCCGCCACCGCAACCATGGCGGATGCCGCGGCCACACCGGCAAGACTCGACATGTTCCAGGTATCGTACCAGCCGGTCACGGCGGTGGGCTGTGTCGCGGTCGTGTCGTAGCTGGCGTAATACCGTGCCGGATAAAGCAGGGCCCCACCCTGCACCCAGATTCCCGACGCCTGATCCGCAAGCGTGAACTGCTGTGCGCTCAGGGCCACCATGGTCGCGGCGGCAGGCAGACCCAGTATGGAAATACCCCGGCCAGAGACATCAAGACCGTTCCAGACATCCATGATCGTGGTCAGCGTGGTCAGGCCCGACTGTGTCGTATCGTATTGTCCATAATACTGCGCGGGGTAGATGGTCTTGATCGCGTCAAGCGCTGTTGTATCTGTCATGATCAGTAAATTCCTGTTGCCGTTACTACAACCGTGATCGGACCGACCGCACCGGTCACGCCATTTGTTGCCTGCGGGGATTGCGCCCAGAGCCTGACCTGCGTGGTGGAAGCCTGCGCCGAAACAGCATAGCAGCCAGGACCCGTATCACTTGCGTTGACCATGATGAACTGGCTGAACGCCCTGGGAAACGACACGACATAGCCGGCCTGATTATACCCGCACTGCGCCCCGGCGGGAATTGTGACGGTGAACTGCTGTACTTTCGTATCCGTAATATTAAACGGAAGGTCATTGAGATAGGCGAAGTCCCCCAGACTTGAATCTGTAAACCTGCCTGTCGGATTCAGTGCCAAAAACCTGTACCCGGTTGGATAGGTCAGGTTCAGGATCGCGGTAAAGGCATTGCCAACAAGTTCCTGCACATACATGCTGAAATTGCTTCCGCGCCCTCCTGCGACAGAAGCCAGGCGGGCGTATTGCGTTACCTGGCCGCCAGTTTGCCCGCCTGGATCGTAATTTACCCGCACTCCGCCAGCCGCATTGACTGTCAGCCCGCCTGTCATGGTGTCGCCAGAACGGTTGACCTTGGCGGTGTTCAGGCTGGTCTCGGCAGCAGTGGCCCGAGACGACTCAGCATTGATATTGGCCTGCAGGGTCTGATCGGCGGCCCAACGCGTCGTGGCTTCCGCCGCGACCTCTGCCGTCACGAACGCGGTGCTGGCGACAGAGGGAGAACTGTCGCCGGCCGGGGCGGTCGTGACCTTGACAGCCCCGCTGAACGTGACCGGGCCAGTCACGCTCTGCAAGGCACTCGCGGCCAGCAGCAGGTAGCGCGCATCGCTCTGGGCCTGGGTGATATACCCCGCAAAAAAGCTCTGCCACGCAGCCCCGGCCACACCGGGCACCGTCGTGTTGGCATCGGCGGTGGAGACCCAGAACGTGCCCGCAACCGCGCCACAGACAATGGCCCCGGCCGGATAACCGCCGATAGCTGCGCCAAATGTCGCGTCATACGGGCCAAGGTAGCCCGCCTGCAGGACCTGCACCGCGCGGGACAGACGGTTGAGAAAGCCGTTCATGTCCTGTCCGCGTGGTGGCACGCCCCCCGCCCCGCGCGCGACAAAAGTTTCGGGCGGGAAGCCAAGGGCGATGGAGGCCGTGCCATCCCCCGCCGTGGCCTGGGTATCGGGCACGGCGGCAATATCGGCCGCACTGGCCTGCGCCCCGATCGGCGCGCCAAACTTGCCCAGATTGTCGGACTGTTTCATCAGCCTTCACTCCTGATCGCATAGGACACGCCAACACCCGCCGGGCGGGGCAGCACGCCGCTGTTCTGGATGATGCTGATCTGCACATCCGTCGGTACGAAATCGAAAATATAGGTCATGGTCATGTCGCCATTGTCGCGCACCCATACGTCGCCCTGCCCCGCGAACAGGGTCATGGCGATGAGGTTGAGCGACAGGACCGAACAGTCCGCGATATTGGCCAGTGCTTTCGCATAGATCAGCTGGCGGTAGCCTTCATCGGCCAGGGCGAAGTTCGTTGTCGTGGCGCGGCCCGTGTACCATGGCGCGGTGCTGAACCCGTCTTCCGTCAGGTCATTGGCTTCGGCAAAGCCGAGATAGGTTTCGGAACTGATGCTGAGCACGCGCGAGACACCGACAATACGCCCCCACACATCCAGCCCGAAGCCCTGGGCGGTTCGCATGTTCCACACCAGATCGTACCACCGGTCCAGCAGGGATGTCGGGTCCAGTGCGAGGTTCCAGCCCGCGATCATGGCGCACAGGCTGGGACTGTTCGCGTATTGCGACAGAATGGTCCGTTCGATGTCGCGCATCAGGAAAGCGTGACCGCGATGGCGGCCGCCTCCAGCGTGGGGATCTGCCCGATGGTGAGCGACGCCGTAAAACCGGCGGGATTCGCGACAGTTCCCGTCGTAATCTCGATAATCTGCGCCCAGCCCCCCAGGGCCGCGACCGCCGCATAATAGGAACTGGCAAAAACAGTGCCGCCAATGGTCGCGTTGGGATCGGTCGCAAACGCGGCAACAATGGCCGCCTGCACGTCCCTGGCAGCGGTTGAGGGCACGGCCGCGCTGTTTTTCAGTGTCACCGCGAAAAAAACCGGCGTGGCCACCGCACGCGTGAACGACACCGTATAGCGCGGCGGTGTGCTGTAGGTGCTGTTGGGGTCGCTTACGGTCACGCTGGTGGTGCCGGTATAGCCGCAGCCGGGTGGCTTCCTGCTCAGGATCGCCAGGGCCACGTCCGTATCCGTACCGCCGTTTACACACACATACAGGCTGCGCGCCGCAAGGCTGACACCGCCAACCGTCACGGGTTCGGCCGTGCTGTTGTCGGCCACGTACGCAGCGCTCACGCCGTCCACCCCCTGCACCGCGCCGGCAATGGCGTTCAGGGACCCCAGCGCATTGGCCGCGACCGAGGCCGCGCGGCGTTTTTCAAATGCCACACGACTTTCCTGCGCCACACCCGTAACGCCTGCCGCCGGGTTGGTAACCGATGTCAGCCCCGGCACGGACTGGTAGACCCCCACAGTCTGCGCGGGGCAGACGACCGGCCCCGTCTGCGTGCACGAAAACGTGCCGACACCCGTGCCCGTACCGTCCAGCACCACAGCGCCGTCCGCCGCGTAGGACTGCCCGCTGGTGTCCTGCACCAGTGTTCCCTGCGGCACGACGGTCCCGGCCGCCCCCGTGCAGACCACCGTCACCACCGTGGCCGTGGCCCCCTTGCGCGACAGGAAATACAGGTTGCCAATGGCGTCCTGCATCCGCCCCGACGCGCGGGCCGGGTCCACACCGTTGAACAGCGCCAGCATCTGGTCGTAACAGTCGCCCAGCGCGGCGGTAAAGGACGTGGCAAGCTGTCCCTGCGGCGTGGACAGGTCGGTGTTCAGCACGTTGCCGAAAGCCGCGTTCAAATCCGCCAGCGCCCCGGCCAGAATATCGCTGCGGGCGGGGGCGACAAAGCCGGTGTCCGACAGTGTGGGGGCGGGCACCGACGTTGTTCCGATAAAGCTAGAATCCGACACTGTGTGTTGTTCCGTCTGAAAGTGTGACAAGCATGGACCCCGAAAGCCTGCGCCCGGTCCCCAGCGCGGTTATGACGCAGCGTGCTGCGGCAACACCCGGCACGGTCAGAGCCACCGCCTGGGCCTGCGCGCGAAAAACCGCAACGGACTGTGCACGACCCAGAATGGTGCCCGCATAGGGCAGCCCTTTTGCGGTATCGTACCAGCATTCCCCCATGAAAACCCTGATGGCGGATGCCACGTCCTGCGTGATGGAATACGGGTCCGACGCCACGGCAATGCTGCCGCTGGCATCCAGCACCAGGTCCCAGGTTGTTCTGTCCAGAAGCAGGGTCTGCATGAAACACCCATAAAAAAAGCCGCGACAAGGCGGCATGAACAAGACGACGAAAAAATCCCGAGACATATGCCGTGTGTAAAACGGGATTTTTCAGGACATGCCGGAACAGCTTGCAGGCCCGCCCGTTTTAGGGTGCCTTACGCGGGAGCGCCGGTGCTGGCCGAACCGGCCTGAACGCCCCCGTGCCTGTGGGTCCGCAGGCTGATGGAGCCGCCCGTAACATCGCCCGTGGCATTTATGTCCCCCTGCACCGTCACCGCGCAGTTGATGTCGCATTGCGCGGCGTCAATCACGAAACGCCCGCTGGTGCGCACATGCACATCGCCCCCCACCCAGCCGATATAGTCCTGTGGCGCCGCGTTCAGCAGGCCGCCCAGATAGACGGCATCCGCCATGTCATACTGGCGGAAGGAGCCGGGAGCCGCCTCCGCCCGGTTGGCCTTGACGTTGGAAATATCCCGCCCACTGACAAGGATATATCCGATATCGCCCACGCCGGGGTCGCATATGATGGCGCGGCTGCCGCCCTGCAGGCGAATATAGGGCACGTTATGGATGATCCCGTGCGGGATGGGGCGGCCCGCGCCATCCTGCTGGTGGACCATGGGCTGCACATCGACAAACCCTACCGCCGCCACACCCCCACCCCTGAGCGCGCACACCCGCACGGGCAGGGGCGTGCCCAGCATGGACAGCACACGGCGGATGGCCGCGTTCATGACATTGAATGGGCTGGCCGCGTCCTCGGGCCGTTGCGAGCCGATCAGTTTATTGTGCAAAATTCTGCCCGGCAAGGTCGGGCCTTGCCGCCTCTATGGTTGTGGTCCAAGCCCCTTCGGGCGTTTCGGACTGAAGATCATGCGCGACACTCTGCACCACCCATACCCCGTTGGATGGCGGCACCATGCCGCTGCCACTTACGCCCCCCACCGACCCGGCCCCGTTGGCCGCCACGGCAGGAGAAAAGGGACTGTCCAGCCGCACCCTGTCCCGAAAATTGATTGAGGGTGCAAAGACTGTCTGGAATCCTACGCCATACTGGCTGTAGCTGGGGTAGCCGATCAGCCCGGTCGTGGCCGAAATGTCAGTCACGCCCTGCCCGGCGGACTGCGCGGCAAGGGCAAATGGCCAGATGGATAACAGCCCCATGCCGATATGATAGGTAATATTGGCCGCCCGCGCGCAGGCATCGATCTGCTCAAGTGCCGCACCCTTGTAATACACCCCACCCCCCAGCGACGTGCTGACCCCGTGATTGGCAAAGCCAAGCCCCGCCTTGGCCGCCAGCGCCTGCATGATGGCGGACACCGCCACATCAGCATTGAACGAGGTGGGCGTGACAGGGGCCGCCGCGGGTATGGCCGCGGACAGGGCCTGGATTTCGCAGGCAATATCGGGGGCCGCATTGTAATCGACGAACGCATCGGTAATGCCGCCGGAAAAAACCAGCGGCAGCACGCCCGTATCGTCCCCTGCCGCCACTGCCAGAGTGTTCAGCCCCTGCGCCACCACCCCGGCCTGCGCCACGGACAGCCGGTTCATGGTCTGGAAATCCATACCCTGCACGCGCAGGCGGCACATCATGCCGGTTTCAAGCCCCGTGCTGAGAATATGGCAGGCCACGCGGTGGCCGGTCAGGGTCAGGGTGGACGCACCCCCGGCACCCGAACCGCCATCGGCAAATGTAATGGTGACATCGATCCGTTTTCCCGACAAGGCTGTTTCAGACAGGGCTGTTTCAGACATCCTGCCCTCCGCCACCGGCCTGCATGCTGCCTTGCACCGTATGCAGGCCCTGAGCATAGACCAGCACGTAGCGCGACCCCAACGCGGTATAAACCGGGTCGGACGTGCCCTGCGTGTCCTGGAATGCAAAATCGCCCGGCAGGCCAAGGTAGCTTTTGCGCACCAGCCACGTCCGGTCCTGGCAGAGCACACCCGCCAGCAGCGTGGCCCCGTCACGCGTCAGGGTCATGTACAGGCCCGTGCTGTTCTGCCGCAGCGCGATCTGCACCATCTGCCCCGCAAGCGGCACCTGCACGCTCTGCGCCGCAACGGGGCTGAGCGGGATGATTTGCGCCATCAGAAAAAACTCCCGCTCATATCGGCGTCGGACAGGCTGGCATCGGTCGCCTGCACGGTGCCGCCGTTCTGTTCGCGCGCGCCGGCGGGTTCTGCCGTGCCACCGGCAAAGCTTGCCGCACTCAGCCGCACTTCCTGCAAAAACAGTTCCGCCCAGAGCAGGGTCACGCCCCGGAATGCCTCCCGCCGCAGGCTGTATCCCACCACATTGACATTGGCATAGGTCGTCTCGGGCGTTGTGACATGGTACAACCCCAGATCGGCCACCAGAGCATCCAGCGCCTGTAGAAAACCGCGCCGGATGGTCAACGCCGCCGATGGCCCGATGGACAGGCCCGCACCCAGCCCGCCCGTAACCCCCGCGACCGCGGCGGAGGCCAGCAGATCGGTCACGCCCGCGCCCCCCGGCCCGGCACTTGTGCCGTCACACAGCATTTCCACCCGGTAGCGGGCAGGTGCGCGCACCTTGTTATAGGACAGGAAAGACCCGTTTTCGAGCGGCGCGGTCGCAATGGCGCTCCCCACCTGCACGTCCAGCGCCCTGACCCGCCCCGATGTCACCACCGGCTGATTATCCGCCGTGAAAATGCCCCATTGCGTATCCGCCCAGCCGATCCGGACCTCATCAAACGCATTTGCCAGCGTGACCGAGGCCGAAGCCCGCACGCCGCTGGCCACGGACTGGCCCAGCAGCGCGGGAACCCCGACAGCCACCGGCACGGACCAGACCGAAGGCAGGCTGACAGGCACAAGCGCCATGCAAAAAGACCTTTCATGCAAAACAGGAAAACAGGAAAACAGGAAAGCAGGCCGTGCAACACGGCGGCGCACATGAACGACAGGACAAAAGACCGGCAGGACGCCCCCCGGAAACTGGTCTTCTCTTTTATCGATGTCGCCGGGACGCACGGTGCTAGCGCAGGCCGAAATTGCTCTGCCGGGCCTGCATCTTCAACGTATGGAGCTGGCGTTCCACCTGCTCGCCCACAGCGCGGGCAAGACTGCCCGGCGCGGTCACGCTCACATCGGCCCGCACATGGGCTGGCGTATCGTCCTGGCCGGGGCCAGCGGGGCGTTCGGCAACCTGGCGGGTCGCCAGTGCGGTCTGCGTCACGTAATGGACGATATCCGCATGAACCACACCGCGATAAGCCCGGCCCGGTTGGGCCAGTACGCCACCCGCCCCGGCCTGAGCGTCCATACTGGCCCCGCTCCACGCGCCCGTCCGCCGTCCCGCTGGCCGCCGCGACCCAGCCCCCTGTTCACCCGCCAACAGGGCAGGATGGTGGGGGAATGCGGCCACATCATAACCGCCGCCACCGAGCCCGCGAACCGCATCGCCAGCGGGCCCTGTGGGGTCATGACCGCCCGGCGGCACAGCCGGTACGCCGCCGCTGGCCAGATCCACGCCTGTTCCAGCACGAGCCGATATGTCGTCACGCGGACCGGTAGCGGTGGCGCCAGCCGGGCCAGCCGCCCAGCGGGCCGCAGCGTGCTGGACCATGCAGCACCCCAGCCCGAAGGCCGCCATACTGCCCCCGTCCGCCTGCGGGCCGAGCAGGGCATGCCACGGATTTTGCCCGCCAGAGCCCCGGGACAGCCCTGCCGCCGCCCCATCTTCACCCCCCGCCGCATACGCGCGCGGGCGGGCCGTAACGCCCTTGCGCCATACATCTTTATGCGACAGTCTGCCCCGCCCCATGGCCCGGATGGCACGCAGGCTCCAGTGCCGGGGCACAAGCCGGGCAGCCGGGGAATTGTCGGCAGAACGCCATTGTGCGGGCTGCGCAACCCCGGTCGGTAACGCCACACCGCCCCCGTGCCTTGTACCCATGGGTGCGGACACCCGACCTGCACTACCCCGCTGCGCGCCAGCCGCGTTTGCCCCGGCACCTTTATCGGCACCATCGCCGGCATCAGCGCCAGTACCCGCAGCCGCACCGCCCGTCTCCCGGCTGGCTCCATGCGGCACGGTGGCTGTCGGTCTGGCGTTCCCCCTGCCACGGGAGATCGTGCGCCCCCACCCCCGCCGGGCGCGCCGCCCGGCCAGTTCGGCTGCCAGTTCGGCCGCCACGACGGCGGCCACCGCGGCCGCCAGAACCGCAGCCCCCTCCGGCCCGGCTACCTGCGCCACGGCCCCTGTGCCGGAGTCCGGGGGCCGAGGCGTGCAGGCTGCCTGCGCAATCGTATTGGGGAGCAAAAACATGGTTTTATGCGGCCCCTTTTGCGCGGGCGGACCGGCTTTTCCCCTGCTGGCGCGGTAATGCCGCAAGGCGGCCAGCACCGCGACTAGCGCCGCAGGGGACGCGCCGGGCTCCGCCATACCGGGGCCTGTCACGCGCGCGGGGGTGTTCAGCGCGTCGAGTATCGTTGCCATGGTTTACCTGTTGAAACGTTTGACCAGCGCCATTTCCAGCAGATTTTCAAAATCCTCGCTGTCGTACAGGCTCTGGAGGTCGTGCAGGCTTGCCAGCCCTTCGGAAACAACCAGGCCGTGGCGCGCATCTACATTGGCGTATCGGGCGGCAGCTCGCTGTCGGGCTGATCCGGCATGCCGTTCAGCAGGGAGAACAACTGGCTGACGCCCTTGAAAAAATCCACGTGCAGGGCGAAGGCTTCCTTCTGCAACCACCCCACTGTGGGTATTTCCTCGATATCGCTGTCATGCAGCGCGCGCCGTACGGCCGGATTGGCCGGGTCGGGCTGCACGCTGACACACTGCATGAGCTGGTCGATCAGATCGTCCATGCGGGCGGGGTCCATCGCGCCGAAAAGACCCAGCCCCACCGCCGCCACACCGGCCAGCCCCGCCCCCTCGTCCAGGCCGGGAATATCCCCGCCCCCGGCAATGGCGGCCTGCAGGCAGTGCCGCCCCCACCGGTCGGCCCGCATGGCGGACATGCGGGTAAGAATAAAGCGCTTGCCCCTGTCGGCCCCGTCCTGCGGGACCGTGACCGTGACTTCGCGGATCGCCATCACACACCTGCCGGGTAGACAGCCTGCCACCGCACGGAAAAACGGCGGTCCGCCAGCATGCGCCCGGCACTGGGCATGGCCGCCAGGGCATGC
Source organism: Acetobacter sp. (assembly GCF_047723915.1). Classification (GTDB taxonomy): domain Bacteria; phylum Pseudomonadota; class Alphaproteobacteria; order Acetobacterales; family Acetobacteraceae; genus Acetobacter. Next base: position 9,141 of record NZ_JBDOBQ010000029.1, read on the forward strand.
AGCACACCGTTGACCAGCGTATATTTCCGCCCCGTGGACTGGAGGGTGATTTCCGCCCCCAGCCGGTAGAGCGCCCGCGCGGTCTGCTGGGCGGCCAGAATGGCCTCGAACACCAGCACGCTGTCACTGGCGGCGGACAGAACTATGGTCTGGTCCACCGGCGTGGGCACCCAGCCCGCGTTCAGGTAGCCGTCGATCGACATTGCGGATTCCGAACAGACCTGCTCGGCCGTATCCCACGCGTGATCGGTGGCGAAATTCTGCAACGTGACGGGGGCGTTATACAGGCCCGGCACGGTCAGGGTGAAAATGGCGTTGGCCGCCGTGATATCGAGCGCCATGGTTACTGCACCTCAACACTGTTCAGTTCAATGGACTGCACGCTCTGCCCGTCCGCGTACCACAGGCGCGCGGGCGGGGTGGTGCGGGCAACGCGGTAGCTGGACGCCGCCGTGGACAGGCCGGGCTGGAAATACCACCCCCGCGTGGCCACGCTGTCCGCGGCCGTTGCAAGCCCCGCCGCGGTGTTGATCTGCTGGCGCTGGAGGGTGCTGAGCGCGACACCGGGCTGGATGGCCCCGAACGCCACCGCCTGGGCAATGGTGCCCGCAACGGCTGCGGCCACCAGTGTGTCGCCCTCGGTATTGTAAGGGATCTGCCCTGTGCTGAGCAGCAGGTTCACCAGGTTATCCGTCAGGTTGGCGTTCAGCCAGATCTGGTTGATATAGCTGTCCGCCCAGGCGAACGGCCCCGACACGCTGCCCGGCCGCAGGAACTGGAAGGCGGCCCCGCCACTGGCATAGGCACCGTAAAAATTATAGCCGTTGGCCAGCAGGATCGCGGCAGTGGCGCCATCGGTCACACCGGGTTCAAGCGTGCCCGTGCCGTCGCGTACCATGGCCAGCGTCTGCCGCCCGGCCGACGCCCCGAATGCGAGCGACGCCATCCAGCCCAGGCACAATGCCGCCGTGGGGGCCTTGCCATACACGGCGCTGACCCCACTGAGCGCCTGGGCCACCAGCCACGGACCAAAAGCCGTGGCCCCGCTGCCGGTGGCCTGCACAGTGGCCTGCACGGTGGCCTGGGGGTCCGTGTCCCAGATCACGCCCCACACGGTATTGTCCTGCGCGCCAACCCAGCCCGCCAGTGCCTGCTTGTCGGGCAGGGAGGGTTCAAAAGCCGGGGCAAAACCGTTCCATGTCGCGTTGGCCGCACGCAGGGCCGCCATCTGCGCGGCCGGGTCCGCACCAGCGGGTGTGTCGGCAGAGGTAATCGTGACCGTGGGGGCCGTGGTATAGCCCGACCCGCCATCGGTCACGCTCAGGCCGGTCACCACCCCGCCGGCCACGGTGGCGGTGGCTGCGGCCCCCGTGCCGCCGCCGCCCGCAAACGTGACGACAGGCGCACTCACATAGCCGGTGCCGGGGGCGGTTACGGTCAGCGCGCCGATACTGCCCGCACTCAGCGTGGCGGTAGCCGTGGCCCCGCTGCCCGCCGTGGGCGCGTAACCGCCGAACAGCAGGCTCGCGGGGGCCATGACGGCATTGGCGCACCCCGCGAAATAGACGGCGGCCATGGCGGCCTCGGCCGAGGTCGCGCCAAACGCCGTGGCCACATCGGCCGCGCTGCTATAGGTGGCAACCGTGCCAGCAGGCACGATAGCGGTGTTCTGGGTCAGGATCAGGCCTGTCAGATCGTTCAGGCCCCCGCCAGCGGCAAGAACGCCCGGCGTGACCTGAACAAGAGTGGAAATGGGAATGCCTGCCACGGTTTACTCCTCTGGCGGGTGGGGTCTGTCTGCCAGCACGGTGACGGCTGACAGCGTTGTTGCAAAATCCTGCGGCAGGCTCAGGCTGAATGTGACCTGCATGTCCAGGTCGAGCATCCAGCACGCCTGGTACTGGTGTTCGCCATCACTCAGCGGCACCTGCCGCGCATGCGAAACATAAAGAGGGGCTGCGGGAATGCCCTGAAGAATGAAAAAATCCGCCGCCTGCCGGTCACGCCATGCCGCGCACAGGGTCTGCGCATGGTCATGGGCATCCGGCCCGAACACCGCCAGTTGCAGGCTGACACACGCTGTTTCGCTGATATCGCGCGTGGTGGCGGTATAGCGCCAGCCTGCCGTGGCCAGCGGTTCGCGGCCGGTGATCAGCATGGTGACAAAAGCAGCCAGGGGTGGGGCCGCCCGGTTCTGCTGGCCCCGCACCACCTGCACGCCAGTGGGCAGAAGACCGGCCACCCACGCCCTGATACCCGCATAAAGCTGGCTTTGCGTGGGCGCGAGCACGGCACTCATGCCGCACCGGTGGATGACGGGTCGGGCACGGCTGGCGCGGGGTCCTGGCGTGTCACCACCACCTTGACCCATTCGCCATTGCCCCAGTCCTCCAGCACCTGTGTCACGAGCCAGTCCGAACCGTAAAACGTCAGCAGGTCGCCCCCCAGTTGCAGCGGCCCGTTCAGGGCGCGGACCGGGGCGTTCAGGTAGACCGCGCGCATGTCCGCCTGCTGGCTGATGGTGTCGATCTGGCGCAGGTCCTGCGTGCTCAGGGCCTGCACCTCGATCTGGAGCGTGGCCTGGCTGTATTGCGGTATGACCGCGCCATCGGCCTGCACCAAGTTGCCCGTGCTCGAACGCAGCACGGCAGTTATGGGCGCGTTTACGAAAGCGGTCGCACGCCCGGCAATGGAAAACACGGTCCTGTTCCCCCGATCGGTCAGGTTGTGAAAATACGGTGCCGGTCAGGGCCAGATTGCAGGGCGCTGCGGCAGGCCGGGTACGTAGCGGGCCTGCCGCAGCCCGCGCGTGGCCGCCCAGAAAGACGCCCCATACTGGGTCTGGCCAAACCACGCCGCCCGTTCGGACAGGGTTGCGAACTCGGTCCTGACCGAGACGCTGCCCCGTGTGGCCTGCGCCACCCGCCCTACCAGCCCCCCGGCCCCGCCCTGCTCCTGCGGCAGCCCAAGGCTTGCCAGATGCGCCACCAGCAGGCCCAGCAGGGCCGCGCGCCGGTCAAGGTCGCGCACCAGACTGGTGGGCGTATTGTCCAGGTACAGACAGGCCAGATCGTAATAGCCCTGTGCCTGCCCCGCCCCCACGGACTGTGCGAGTGCGGGGTAAAGCGCCGACCACGCGGCGTAATCGAACACGGCAACACCCGGCACCGTTACCGCCGCAGGCGGGGTGCTGCTCCCGCTCACCCGTCGGCCCCGGCATTCAGCGGGGTGATACCGGGCAGGCTGTCGGGCTCCAGCCCTTCCAGCCCCGTGCGATGGGGCGCGCGTTCGGCCAGTTCGGCCAGGGCGTCGTCCTCCCGCGCCTGGGCAAACACCAGCCCGGCCTTGAGCGGGCCAAAGCCCGGGTTCTGCGCCAGCCATGCCTCCCAGAAGGCGCGGTCCACCTCCGTGCGGCCGCCAAGGCCCAGCAGCCGGTTGTCACGCGCATGAAAGCGCGGGTCCTGCCGTGCGCCACGCAGGCGCACGCTGGCCTTTGGCACGGGTGGCCCCATGACCGGCACGGCGGAGGTTGCCCTTAACGCCAGGTCCTGCCCGTCATACAGGTCCAGCACCAGCCCCGAGGGCATGCGGCAGATCACCGTGACACGCTCCCCCGTGGGGGCGCTGGCGGACGACACGCCGGACAGACCGGCGGGAATGGCCGCACCGTCGCCCAAAACCCCGCCACGGCCAGCCGTGGCACGCTGCGTATGTGCCTGTGCCATATCCGTCAGACCCCCGCCATGGTCACGCAGGCCTGCGGGTAGAACCAGATCGTTCCCCATGTGCCCTGCGATTTTTTCTGCCTGAAACTGGAGGAATAGCGCTCTACCGCATGGGCGCGCAGTTTTTCGGTAAAGGCGGTGGTCACGCTGTCCTGCCCTTCCACCTGGGTGGCGAAAAGCTGCATGAGGGTTGTTGCGGCCTGCCCGCCACCCAGCGCCGTACCGGCTTCGGGCAGGGTTTCGATTTTCAGGTTGGGCAGGTTCTTTTTCAGCAGATCGCCGAGGGAGACCTGATACTGGTTGGTATACAGCAGGCACTGCTGCCGCTCGGTCGGGATCACCAGCGTCATGGGGGTCTCAAGCGTCAGGTTGCCGCCAAGCTGGGCGGTCAGGGCACCAAAAGCCTTGAGAATATCGGCATAGACCTGAACCGGGTCGGTTACGTCCGCCCAGCTGTTGCCAGCCGCGGCACTGCCCGAAGGCCCGACCTTGGCCACGGGGGTCAGAGCTGCGGGCAGTTGCGGGTCGTTCAGCGCGCCATACAGTTCCAGCCCTGCAAGGCCGAACAGGTTGATGGCGTTGGCGTTCTTGTTCAGCACCGAAATACTGGCCATGTTCTTCTGGTTCACCCAGTCGATTTTCGCGGCCCCCATGCGCTCCACCTCACGTTCGCCCCAGCGGGTCCAGGTCTGGAAATGGAACGACTGGCGGTGCGCCCAGTTGGCGTTGGACTCCGCCGTGCCGGCCGGGCTGTAATCGTCATAGGCTGTGGCATATCCGGCCAGTTCCACAATCGGGAACTGTGCGCTGTCGGTGGTCCAGTCCCCTTTTTTCGCGCTGCCGTAAATGGTCTCGGACCGGGTAGGGGTTACCAGCGCCCGAATGATCGCGGGGTCGGTATAGGTGGTGAACAGGGCCGGAATGGCGCTGTTGGGCGCGGTAACGGGGGCGTAGGCGGGCAGGCCCGCATCCATCGCCATTTCGGAAAAATAGCCCTGGACACCGGGCAGGTGAATACCCCAGTCCCGTGCAAGGGTGGAGGCGTCGTTCCTGAAAAATGCAGTCATGCTGGTCATTCCTTAAACCGCCGCAGCCGGGCCGGTGATAATGATAGGCAACCCCGCGGCCCCGCCGCGTGCGACAACCCAGCCGGTTTCCACCGTGCCGGACGGCGGCGTGCCCGCGGGGCCGGTCTGCACCGTGCCATCGGCCGTGGCGGCATAGACCGCCTGCCCGATGCTGGCGGCCGTGGTGGACAGGACGAACACGTCACCCCCCGCGGCAAGGGCCACGCCAAAACCTTCGGGCACGGTCATGCCCGCGTCCTGCATGAACCCCGTCATCACACCCTGCTGGGTCCGGCAGACCAGACCGTTGGGTGCCGTGGCGCCGGTGTTGAGCACGCTCACACCATCGGCCTGCACCCAGGCAAAAGCCGCCACTGCCACCCCACCGGCCCCGGCCCGAAAACCGTTGGGGCCGGGCACCACAAAGCGGCGCGGGTTATCGGTCGCCCACGCGCCGGGAAAACCCGCGGGCCAGTTGTAATGCACACTGTTTGGAAAAGGCATTGCCTGCTCTCCTTAAAACTTGCGTGGCGTCGCAACGCCATAACGGGTGGAAAGAGCCGAAGCCCGCGTGCCGGCCACCATATGGCGGGGCGCACTGTCAGCAGCACCCGCGCCAGAAGCCCCGGGCGTGCCGGGCGTGCCGCACAGCGCGTGGCTGCCCTGCGCCAGAGCCAGCGCCTTAAGCCCCGGCAGGTTTACACCCTGCGTCTCCACCCCGCGTTCGTGCAGGGCGTAGCGCAGAATGTCCTCGGCACTGTCCATACCCAGCACCTCGCCCACCAGCGGGCGGGCCAGCGCCAGGGCCTCGGTCACCTGCGCGGTGCGGGTGCGTTCGGCACGTAACGCGGCGTCCACCGCCACGCATACGGCCTGGTCACGCGCCAGATCCGGCGGCTGCGCTGCCTCACTGGCAGGGAGCTGCGGGTTGCCTGCGGGTTCCGCCGCAACGCCCGCGGCATGATCCGGCATGCCAAGGGGATTTGCGCCATCCTTTCCTGAAAGATCGTTTGCAGACCGTGCAGGATCGGCCCCACAGCCCGGGGTCTCGAACCCGTCCAGACAGGCACGCAGGGCCGACACGGGCGCGTTCAGGCTCAGCCGCCCCGAAGCAAGAGCCGTGCCGAGCAAGGCAAAAACCTGCCCGGCGGTGCGGGCCGCACCGGCCGTATCATCCAAAGCCGGGGTAGCCCCCCTGGCAGCGCGCGACGCTGCCGGTAGCGAAACATCCATTCTGTTTTCCTCTGGTTTTTCGTCGGCCACCAGCACATCCGGTCCAGCGCGCCCGGCGCGGACCAGAGCGACATGGTTGCCGCGAATCTGGGTCATGCGGCCATCGTACTTCTGGCCGTCATACTCACCCGGTTCCATGACCGGCACGTAACGATACGCGCAGGACAGTTCACGTTGCGTACCCGAACGAATGCCCTCTATGGCATCCGCGTTCCAGACCATCAGCGCGTTGGTCAGGTAGGGCGGGGCAAACGCCGCATCCGTCCCCAGTGCCCCCACCACCAGATCGGGCCGGGGGTCCTGGGCGGTCACGTGGGCATGTTCGGCCAGAACCGGCAAGGCGTTGAAACTGTCGGCTGCTTTTTCAAGTTCAGCCGGGTCGCGCAGCAGGCGGTAGAGCCTGTCCGGCGCCAGCCCCAGCCCCTGAAAGCCGGGAATTTCACGCCCGTAATAACTGTTGACCGTGGCCTTGCTGATTGGCGTTGTCGCCACATGCAGGCGGCCGTCTTCATCCGTCAGCCGCACCGAACCCGCACGGTCCAGCGCGAGGCTGAAAACCTGTTCCACCATTGACTATCCTTTTTGATTATCCCGCGCCTGGGATCAGGTTTTCGTACCCGGTGCAATCACCCGGCATGGCTGGCAAATGCGTGCGGGACATGCGCAGGCCACCCCCGACACAGTCCGCGCAACATCCATGGTGATAAAAAACGCCCCCCTTCTGGCAGAAGGTGGCGTGCAGCACGCTTTCTATCGATCCGTTTTAAAATGCCTGACAGATACCAGCGCGGACATAAACTGGCTGCCCCCTTGTGACCGGGAACCAGAACCACCCCGAATAGACGCGCCAGCACGGCGCCAGACAGAAAACGTAAATTGCCAGAAAAACACAACGATCTGAAATACTGCGTGCAGAACAGGCCGAGCAGATTGCCAGAACGACAGTAACCGGGCGATGGTGGCAGGGTTCTCCATTTCAGGGCGGAAAAACCGGCGTACTGGCGCACGCCATGAATAACACAGCCGCCCAGACCAGAGAAACCAGCAGCTCCGGCCTATCACCCTACAGAAGATGCAAATATTTTCATGGCAGCCCACATCCTGCCCGCAACACTGGAGCGGCCGCAACTCGTCCATTGTTCTTGTTTTGTGCCCTATGCTGCGCGCGGTGTCAAGCGGTGATTCTACACAATCAGTCAGAACACGGTTTTTAAATATGAAGGTTGAAGAATACGTTATTCCGAACACAGGGTAAAATGACATGATCCGCCCCACATCGGAGCATCCCCCCAGCCCCGGCGGATGATCCCGACAGCACATGGACAAAAAAGAGACGGTATTACGCCCTGTTGCCGCATGGCCAATGTGACGGGAGTACTGGTCCAATCGCGCGCCGGTGTACCCAGCAACGGTTGCCACAGCAAAAAGCGCAAGACAACAAAAAGCTAACGGGAATGATACGGAGACCCTGCCTTTTATTAAGGAACTATCGGGAAAAACCGCCCCCCCCAAATCCACGGCAACCATATCGCAACAGGCATCCATAATATCTGCCGCATCAATGCCATCCAGACTGCGCTCTTCCGCTATTCCGGTTGAAAGCTGAAACCCATCTTGAGGAATTTTTTCAGACTCTTCGAGAAAATCCGCATATCGAAATATCCTGCCCCTGGATTCAACCACGCCATTGTAATAAAAAAGCCATGTCGTAGGGAAAGCGTCCTCCTTTCTCCTACGTCACGGCATTACCGCCTTGGGGGCGGCACCCAGGTTGAGCGTGCGATACAGGCTTGCGGCATCCGCTGCCTCCCGCGCGCGGGCTTCCTGCGCGGTAATCTTGCCAGCGCGGATATTGGCGTCATCCGCCTCGGCTTTCTGGCGCTCCATAGCCACCGTTTCCTGTTCCGACATCTGCCACAGCGGCACGAACTCGAAATCGAGCGTGCTGTCCACGCTGCCCCACAGGTTCAGTTGCACCAGTGTCAGGATCGCGCGCAGGACGGGGGCGATATGCGCCTGCTGAAAGGCTGCTATTTCGTCGTAAAAAACGCGGATTTCCCCTTCCGATGAGGCATTGAGCCCCTGCGGCTGGATACCGAACAGCTTGACCAGCGGAATACCCGGAACCGAGGCCATGAATTCCTGCGCCTGGGCCTGCAAATCCGCAAGGCCCGAGAGCGGGGCCGCGTTTACCGCGAAATCCTCGGTCTCACGGTCCAGAACGAAGGTGCCGTTATTGTTCTGCCACGCCGTCATGGCGGCAAGCCGGGCCGTAATGCCCTGGGCGTCAAGCTCGGGTGGGCCGCCCTGCTCGCTCATACTGCCTGCCATGTCGGTGCGCAGCACGCGGGTTGCGTAATTGCTGATCATGTCCGAGACCGACTGGCGCGTGCGCAAAAAGTTATGCACATAGGCTTCCAGCATCTGCGGCAGGGCCAGGCCGCCAAAGTTATAGGCAGGCTTGAGCAGGTCCGGCACGTCGTATGGCACCATGTTCAGCAGGCGGGTGGCATGGACCAGCGTGCCCTGCACCCACCAGTCGGCTGGCCGGTAATAATCCTCCGCCATGGGGTTGGTGGCGTTGTAGCTGTTGGGCGTGGTCCAGACCGGGTCGATCAGGGTCAGCCGGTCGAGCTGGCCACGGCCCACCCCATGGCTGTTCAGCCGCAACGGCAGGGCCTGCGCGGCCGGCGTGCCCGCCGGTCCTTTCAGCCCGATCCAGACATGGCCCATGCCGTAGCCCAAGGCATGAACGGCCAGCCTGCGCACCAGATCGCGCACGTTCAGGCGGGCAAACTCCATTTCGATCGCGTGCAGGCGCGCCGCCGTCTGCGCGGGTGGCTCATATCCCGGGCGGGTCTGCACGCACCGCAGGCGGACCCACTGGCGCGTGGCTTCCCGCGCGATAATTTCAACCGGTTTGCGAAATTCCGCCCGCAGCATCATGGCTGCCAGGTTGGCATACCCCCGAAAGGGCAGCCCGTCGGCCAGCATACCCCCGCCCAGGCTGAACTGGGCTGCGGCAAAGCGCGCTGCCGCCCCGTACGCTCCATTCTCCGCCCCGTTATCGGCCGCAAGTGCCGGGGCGGATACAGCCGCACGCCCCAGCACCCCCTCTGGCGGGCGATAGGGTGCGAACAATGTGTCCGCCACCGGCATATGCCGCGGCTGGGCCGGGCCGGACGCGCCATAGCCCGCCATGCCCCGCGCCAGCCGGGCAAACAGCCCCCTGCGCGCCCCGGCCATCCCTGCCACCCCGCCCACGGAACCGCCAACCCCGGGACATGACCCGCTCCCGGCAGGCGGGCGGGCGCCGGATGCCGGCTCCAGGCGGGGCTCAACCCTTGGGGGGTGCGCATGCTCCAGCCTGCGACGCAATCCGGTAGAAAGAAAACCTTTTGTCATGCCTGACCTGCTCGCACTATTGAGCGCACGCCATCCGCCGTAAAACGGGGCAGGCCGCGCCGGTTGTGAATAAGGCCGTCCAGCGCGTAACGCAGGGCGTCCATCCAGTGGTTGTGGGCATCCGCCACCATGGGCAGGATGTCGTCCGTATGCGGGTCCACCCTGTAGGCGTATTGCCGGAACTCCGCCGCCACACGCACGCAGCGCGGGTGCACGACAATACGTTCGAATGTCTTGAGCCGGGCTATGCCGTCTTCCACACTGCCGGGCCATTTGCGCGCCGCCGTGATTTTGAACCCGTAATGCCGGGCCAGAAAGCGGATGGTTTCGGGCCGTGCGCCGTCTGCCTTCCATGGCCACTGGCGGGCACCGGGCACGGTGTCCAGCACGGCGGGAATACGGTCCAGCTCTATGCCCTGCCCGCCTGCCTCGTAATCGATATACAGCACGCCGCCCTCTATCCAGCAGCGCAGGGCCGCCAGCGGATCTTTTGCAAAACCCCAGTCCACACCGTAATACGGGCGAATGCTGTCGGGTGTTTCAAACGCGCGTACCTGCACATGGCCCGCAAAAACCAGCGCGTCCGAGACCGTGCGATACGCCCCCTCCCAGATATGGTCGTATTCCTCGGGTCGGGTGCGGGCATCGGCCTGGCGTTCGGCTTCCAGCGTGCCGGTGCTGAACCACGGATTATCCGCCCAGTTGGCGCGCACGGCGACAAGATCCGCCCTGTCCGAACCGGCACCGCGAAAAAACGCGTCCACCGCATCCTGCTCCGATGTCGGGTTCCAGCTTGCCCATATTTCCGAACCGGCCTTGCGCAGCGTGGGGCGCAGCAGCCGCCAGCTATGGGCGGACAGGGACTGCGCTTCCTCTACCCACGCGCGATCAAAGCCTTCGAGCGACTTGATACTGTCTGCCGTATGCGCCTGCATACCCTGGAAAATAATGATACCGTCACCCGGTGTACGAATGACCCGGTCCTGGATATCGAACAGGCCGTGCAGGTTATGCTGTTCGATCTTGTCTATGATCAACTGCCGCGACGACCGTTCCATGGATTTCTGCACCTCGCGGATACAGACCGTGCGGTGACCGGGCAGGCGCAGATGTTCCTCCACCACGCATTCGCCAAAAAAATGCGACTTGCCCGACCCGCGCCCACCGTAAGCTCCCTTGTAACGGCACGGGCCAAGCAGGGGCGCGAAAACGCGCGCGGTCGGCATATCCAGCACGCTGGCGCGCGCCGTGTGCGATCTGGGTTTTTTCACGATATCTCCTGACCGGGATCGACAATGACACGGCGGATCACACCCGGTGGTGCGGGACGTGTGGCGGTGGCCTGTGCATCCGCCCCGGCCTTGTCGCCGTAGCGGGACGGTGCCCGTTTGGACATAAGCCATTTCAACGTATCGATCCGCAGGCGCAGGGCGGCGGTGTCATCCCCCCTGACAGTTTCAAGCTCTTTCAGCAACCTGTCCTCGAACGCTTCGGCCGCGAGCATGCGCGCCCGGGCGTATGACGCGGCAGCCCCGCCGCTACGCCGCACATGGTGGCGCAGCACCGGCCATGCAGGCATGCCGGGTTGCCGGGCAATATCGCGCAGGCTCTGTCCTTCTTCCGTCAGGCTGAGCACCTGCCGCCATTGCTCGGGCGATACGGGGCCACCCCCGCCGTCAGGCTCGTCCGTTTTCCCGACCATGCCCCACCTGCCCGACGCCAACCCCGTTTCGCCCACGCGCGACAGTACCCGGACGGTCCAGCCCCACAGGGGGACAATACGCATGCCCCTGCATACGCGCGACCGGCACGGGGCCGCGCCACGGCCCTGCCACCTGTTCGGCGGCGGCAAGAGCGTTTTCACGCGCAAGCATGGCCTGGATACGGCGCATGGCCTGCGGTGGCATACGCCCCACCACCGCCCCCGCCAGCCGCAGGCCGGGTTGGGGGCGGCCCACACACCGCACGCGCTGGTCGGGCGCCAGACCGGCCTGCGCGGCCTCGATCATGGACAGGGATATATCCGCCCTGTGCCGCGTATTTTCCGAATCCGGCACCAGAAAGCACATTGTGCAGGCATGGCGGCTGACCGCCACACAAACGGCGTCGTACCGGCGCAGACGTACGATATCCGCGCAGTTGATCTGATCTGTCATGTTTTTTTCCGAAATCATGCCGCCGGATGCCCAGAGGCCACGGCGGAAACCGGCCATAAAAAAAGCCGCCCGAAGGCGGCTGTGCGGCACAGAAATTCCAATGTAAGAAAACCTATACCAAAGCTGCGCGCAGCCTGCAAGATTTTTTTTGTGTTTTTCAGGATAAATCTTTTTACAGTCTTTTATTTTCTTACTCCTTATACGTCCGGCACCGAAGCTGGCCGCGTGGCTGTTGCACCCGCCCTGTCACCCCGCCCCGCATAAAAGGCCTCAAGCTGCTCCAGCACCATCGCACACTGGGCAGAGGCTTTCAGCCGCGCGCGGGCTTCGGACAAATGCGGGAACAGAACACGCCCGATCTGCACAAAGGACAGTTCCTGCACCAGCATCAGCCGCAGGCGTATTTCCGTGCAGGCCCCCAGGGCCGCGCGCACCGCGCCAAGGCGGGCGGCAGCGCGGCCACGGGTCAACTGCCACGACACCGCGTCGTGCCGGGTGGTGGTATCCGCCACATGGCCGGCGGCAAATTCAACCACATCCTCGTAGGCAAAAGCCCAGTCCCTGTACCAGCGTTCCGCCGCGTTGGCCGCGTCCTGCCCGATATCGCGCGCACCCAGCAGGGCCTGTACCGTGCCCAGAACCCGAAAAGGCACATCCGCGGCACCCGTGGCAAAGGTGGAATGGGCCAGCCTTTCTGGTGTGGGGGCATTGGGGTGTATGCTCTGTCTCATATCCGATATATCTCTTTTTTATCTGGAATTTTGTCAAAAATTAAGTACGTTTTTCTGCCTGCGCCAGCATCAGCCGCAGGCAGGCCGCCATGCCGTATAGCGCTGCGCAGCGGCCGTGCAGAAAATCCCGCACTTCCGCTGCGGACGGGAAAAACCTGAACTGGCATAACGCATCATGCCAGACCGTGCCGACCCACACGGCGGCAGGCAGGTCCGAACAGACCGCAAGCAGTGCCTGGCTGCGCAGTTCCAGCGCGACACCGGGCAAGGGGTTTGCCACGCCGGCATTCAGGATTTCGGCAAAATCATATACCCGCGCGTGCAACATGGCGTGGGGCATGGGGGCCAGAGCCTGTTCTATGCGGGGCAGCAGGGTTCCGGCTTCATGCAGCAGCACTTCGGGCGGGGTAAATCCGCCGGGCCGATACCCCGCCAGATACCCTGCCAGAGCCGGGCCGGGTTGCGGCAGCGCAGCCAACCCACCGGCAGCCCCCACGGGCTGAGGGGAAAGAGGCAGCCCGCATCGGCCAGCCTGCCCCGGGGTGCAATCCCTGCCGTGCGTCCTGCAATGTACAGTGGCCTGTGCATGCCCCGTGTCGCATACCGTGGCCTTCATTTTGCGATTGTGCGCGTTGTGACCGACGCCGTGCGCCGTGTAGCGCTCCTTGCCGGGCCCCTCATCACGCCCGGTGTCGGCGCTTCTGCCCCCGGTATCGGGGCTACGTGGCACGTCATATGGGACACGGTGCGTGCGGGGCGGCATTGATGCAGGCCCGGCGGGGTGGCCTGATGTTTGCTGGTCGGCATGGCGCAGGCCGGTTGGCAAAGCGGGGGTCATGGTTGCTCACCCCTCAGGCGTTGGGCAAGACGCCGGGCCTGTTCCTCCAGCGGGTGGGCAGGTCTGGCACGCGCACCCGCTGCGCGTGCCGCGTCCGCCGGGCGGAGCGAACCTGCCGGAACGGAAATGGTATGCGCCTGCCCCGCCCGTTCGCGGCGGCACCAGTTCCGCCATGTGGCGGCCCAGTCGGCCTTGCACCCTTTGGCCCCCGGCACACCCAGCCAGTAATCCACGAACCGTTCCGCCGTACCGGCCGCGTTCAGCCCCAGACCCTGCGCAAAACCTCTGTCTTTGTCGTCTGGTTTCCAGTCGTGTGGCCGGCGGGTGCCCCGCCCCTTGACCGCCATGACGGCGCGCCTGCCGCCACCGGACCCGCCATTGCAAAGCGGTGCAGACCTGTCAGCAGCCCCTTCCACAGCCTGCTGCCCGGCCCCGCCGGAAGGCGCGGCAACATCGCGCGTCGGGAACGCAGGCATGGCAGAGCGGAGCGTACCATCCGCGACAGGCGGGCTGGCATTTTTTGCGGCGTCCAGCCCTGAACTGTCCTTATGACTGTCCCTTTGACTTGTACTTTTCCTTGTACTCTCTCTTGTACTCTCCCTTGCATGACGCGGGGCATATGCGGCGGCATCGGTCCGTATATCGACCTGTAGGTCGCCCCGTGGGGCAGCCCCGCCCTGCGCCCCGTTGCGGGTCGTGGGGTCAGGACTGGTGTCTGGCCCTGAGCCCGCAGGGTGCCAGCGGCGGGCCGCGCGGGCGCGCTGGGCCAGGCGACCTTTCCACGCATGGGCGGCCTTGTCCGCCAGAACGGGATGGTAAAGCCTGCCATCGGCGCAGGTGATCCACCCATGCAGGGCCATGGCGCGCACTTGGGGCCAATCCGCTCCCGCTCCGGACAGATGGGCCAGAACCCGGTCATGATCGGGCAGGCTTGCGGCAGGCACCTGCTGCCAAGCCTTGCACCATAACGCCACGGCCGATTTGAACTCCGCGCCCGTGCTCAGGGCAAACAGGTCGCTGTCGAGCAGACGCACCGTGTCCAGCGGCATGAAGGGCAGCCCCCTCAGGTCGCAGTCCGGCGGGGTCAGGGGCTGTACGGCCGGATCACTCCCCTGCACGGGCACGCCACAACGTTCAGGCGACAACCCATCGGGGAACGACGCCCCATCGGGCAGTGCATATGACGGCGTTAATTGTGCGGAAGCAGGACCCAAAGGCGGGGGAGGCTGGTCTGTCATGGCGCCACGAACACTTTGTGCTGGTTTCATGCACAAAGTGTGCTATTATTCCACACAGCGTGCAAGCGTTTTTTCCGCACTGACATGTATGATCTTTTCGCACATAGTAGGCGCATGACCGGATCCCGTATTACAGACAGGCTGAAAGCCCTGCGCGAACGCGCGGGCTACACCATTCGCGATTTCGCGCGCGCCGTAGGCTATGGGGAGAAATTCTCGTCCTACCGCACGTATGAGACCACGTACAAGAAAGAGGTGCTGCCCCTTGGCATGGTCAAGGCGATGGTGCCCGTGCTGTCCGGGCGCGGCACCCCGCCCATTACCGCCAACGAGGTCTGGAATCTTGCCGGTGTAAGCGCCGGCGAATCCGGCCTGACAGCCACAGCCCGGCGCGCGCACCCGCCTGCTGGCGCGCCATCCGGCCCTGCCACGCGCTCCGGCATGGGCACGGGATATGCCACGGGGCACGACATGGGACACACCATGGGCGCTGGCCCCGGCGGCGGCTTTGGGGGCGGCTCACGGGACGAGTCACGGCCCGGTTCCGTCGAGGGTTATGGGGAGGGTTACGGCGGCCACCTTGAAGGCGATTCCGGGCGCAATTCCGGGGCCGCACCCGCATCTGGCCATGGGGCGGGAGGGGAGCCACCGCCTGCCACGGGTGCCAATGCCAGCAGCCACCCCGCACAGCCCCGGTCTCGGTCCCTGCCCCAGCCTTTGCCCAGCCAGGTAGCCATACCGGAATACGACGTGATTACCTCTGCCGGGCCGGGCACAGTGCCGGTCTTATGCGCCCCACAGGACGGGCTGCACCCGGTGGAACACTGGAACCTGCCGCGCAGCTATATCGCGTCCTTTACAGAAACGCCGGATTCGCTGGCCATTATCCGTGTCGCGGGCGACAGCATGGAACCCGACTACCAAGCAGGCGACCGGGTGCTGGTGGATACCGCGCACCAGATCCCATCCCCCCCCGGTGTTTATGTTCTGTGGGACGGGTTCGGCCTTGTGCTCAAACGGCTGGAACTGCTGCCCGGCACGGAGGACCCCCGGCTGGTGCGGATCATGAGCATCAATCCCGCCTATTCCACCTATGAACTGACACTTGATGAAATCAGCATCAACGGCCGTGTCGTGGGCAAATGGACCTGGAAATAGGCGGGGCGACACCGTTCGGCCCGGCTCGGGCCCCAGCCAGCCCAACCCCGCACAAACCTCCCCCCAATCCGGCACGGCCTGACCGTATGTCGAGCGCACCGCTCCATACACGCACAATCTGTACGTTTTTTCCGCTTGACCGTATGTGCGTTATTATCGCACACTAAGCCGGGTAAGAGGCGAAGGAGCGGACATGACCACACACCCTGAGCGGGGTTCCGACACAGCCCCTTCCCCCTACCGGGTTGCGCTGGGTGACGGAGTGTTCGACACCACCGACCTGCCCCGCACGCTGGCCTGCGAACTGGACCGCTACGAGCGCGCCATTCTGGGACTGGAGGCTGCGCGACAGGCGCTGGACTGGCCCCTGTTCACGGATTTTGCTTTCGCGCGCGTGCAGGGCGATTTCTGTGCTGAAGGCATTGGGGAACTGGTGCAGGCCGTGCGTGACCTGCATGCGACAGGCCCTGCCCCGCAGGCCAGACTGCCTGTATTTTAAAGGCTGTTTGCAAAAGCCCTGTCGCATCGCGCGGGCCGCGACCGCCTTGCGGCCGCAACCACACGCACAAGGTGGACGATTTTTATTTACCGTCTGTCGCGCGGTCTATGGCTCGCCCGGCGCGTTCGGCCTCGCCCTTGGGTGGGTCCAGCGTGTCCTGCACTTTTTCGCCGAAGGTCCGCTTATGGGGTTTGCAGGCAACCGCTCCCAGACCGACAACAGACAGGGCAAGAATAATGGCAAGTGACCGACGCATTTGGCTTCTCCTTGATATCTCTGGGTTTTCCAGCGCCTGAGCACGCAAAAGGTTGCATGCGCCATGCCGCAGCCGGGTTCGCGCAATAAGCACAAAAACACGCCGGACATTGTGGCAGGACGAAAACAGGGTGAACTGTTCAGGAAAAACAGGAACGCGGTTGTCTTCCCGGCCTGATTTCATAACCCCGATAAAAATCGGATAGTACAGCTTTTTTTGCAGGAAAAGGTGGTGAGCCGGGTGGGACTCGAACCCACGACCATTCGATTAAAAGTCGAATGCTCTACCGACTGAGCTACCGGCTCACACGTCAGGCCCGCATGCGTTGCACCGCTACGGGATGGGGGTGTTCCTAAACGGATAGCACACCCCCTGTCAAGCGCGCGGCGGGATTTTCAGCGCCGCGCGCTATACCCGGCCCATGCCCCAACCCTGCCACGGGACCGGGCGGGGGCTGAACGCCCGGACTATGCTCCCCGGCACGGGTCCTGCTGCCAGACATGGCGGAAGGACACGACAGGCGAGGTAGGGGCCAAAGCCCCTGCCCCACCATTGCGCCGGAGACTGGCCTCAGGCGCTGGCGGCTGCCGGGCGCATGGACGCGATCCGGTCAGGATCTTTCACAACGCCAGACCCACCCGCGCCGCGCTTGATCTTGTCGACATGCTCCATGCCTTCGATCACTTCGCCCACAATGGTGTACTGCCCGTCCAGATGGGGGGAGGGCTCGAACATGATGAAAAACTGGCTGTTCGCGCTGTTGGGGTCGGACGTGCGGGCCATGCCGATGGTGCCGCGTTCGAACTTGGCCTTGGTGGTGAATTCGGCCGGCAGGTCGGGCAGGTCGGACCCGCTCATGCCTGTGCCCGTCGGATCACCGCCCTGTGCCATGAAACCGGGAATCACGCGGTGGAACGCCACGTTGTCGTAAAAGCCGTCCGCCGCCAGCGTACGGATACGCTCGGCCGCCTTGGGGGCCAGGTCGGGGCGCAGGCGAATGACCACGCGCCCGGCCGGGACATCCATGTAAATCAGGTCGTCTGTTGTTGTGTCAGCCACAGGTTTTTCTCCTTCATGTGTGCTGTTATACGCATAACGCCCGGCACGGTGCCCGGTAAGGTGGTTTTTTTCGGGGCAGGCAGACCGGCAGCACGACACGCCGCCGCATCGGCCCGAACGGGCCGGGGGTTAAGAGGTGGAGGTGTTCTCCCCCAGCCGCGCGGCCAGGCGCGCCAGCAGGCGCGCGCGGGTGGCGGGGGTTACCAGTTCGGAAATATCACCGCCATAACTTGCAATTTCCTTGACAAGACTGGACGAGATAAACTGCGTGCGTTCCGACGCCATAAGGAACACCGTCTCGACCCCGCTGTCGAGCTTGCGGTTCATGCTGCTCATCTGGATTTCGTAATCGAAATCGGACAGGGCGCGCAGGCCACGGATTATCAGTGCCGCACCGTTGGCCCGCACCGCTTCCACCAGCAGGGAATGGAACGCCACCACCACGATATCCGACCCCGTGCGGGTGCGGATGGCGGGCAGCGCGTCCTCCACACAGGCAATGCGCTCCTCCACCGGCATAAGCGGGTTCTTGCGCGGGTTGCGGGCAACACCGATCACCAGCCTGTCCACCAGACGCGCCCCGCGCTCGATCACGTCCAGGTGCCCGGTTGTAACCGGGTCGAACGTGCCGGCATAAAACCCTACGCGCCTGACAGGCACGGCAGGGTCGGGTGTCATGTTCCCGGCCCTTCACCGCCTGTGGCCGTATCCGCGCCGGGGGTGGGCCCTTCCGCCGCGTCCATGCCCGTATCGCCTTCGTCATCCCCGTCATCCATGACCGGGAACACGCTGGTAATGCGTTCGCTCTCGTTCAGGCGCAGCACGGTCACGCCGCTGGCCTGCCGGGACATGATCCGCACCTGGTCCACCGGCACGCGGATCAGGCGGCCCGCATCGGTGACAAGCATGACATCCGTGCCCGCCAGCACCGGCAGGGTGGCGGCCACCTCCGTCCCGCGCTTGGAGGCCGAGAAGGTCATGTTGGTAATACCCTGCCCCCCGCGCCCGCTGACACGGTAGTCATAGGCGGAGGACCGGCGACCGAACCCGCCGTCGCTCACCACCAGCAGGATTTCCTCCGCCGCTTCAAGCTGGGCGAAGCGTTCGGGGGTGAGCGCTTCCGTGCCCGTGACGGTTTCATCCTCGTCCGTATCCGGCGTGGTGGAAACTTCGGCCTCGTCCTCATGCGTTTCGGCGTTTTCGGCGCGGCGGCGGGCATTGGCCATGCGCAGATAGGCCGCGCGCTCTTCCACCGTGGCATCGACATGGTTGAGTACGGCCAGGCTGATCACCCGGTCACCCTCGGCCAGACGCATGCCGCGCACACCCGACGACCCGCGTCCGGCGAACACGCGCAGCGTGTCATCCGTGATCTGGAAGCGGATGCAGCGCGCCCCGCGCGTGGCCAGGAACACATCCTGCCCTTCGCGGCAGGTGGCCACGCCGATCAGGCTGTCACCGTCGTCCAGCTTCATGGCGATCATGCCCGACGAGCGGATATTGCGGAAATCGCTCAGCCGGTTGCGGCGCACATGTCCGCTGGCCGTGGCAAAGACAAGGTGCAGGCTTTCCCACAGTTCCTCGTCCTGCGGCAGGGGCAGCACGGCGGTAATGGTGTCGCCCCCCAGGTCGGGCAGGAGGTTCACCAGCGCGCGGCCTTTTGCGGCAGGCCCGGCCTCTGGCAGGCGCCAGACTTTTTCGCGGTAGACCTTGCCGCCGGAGGAGAAGAACATGACCCACTGGTGCGTGTGCGCATTGAACGACCGCACCACGATGTCATCCCCGCGCGTGCCAGCCCCGGTGCGGCCACGGCCACCCCGGTTCTGGGCGCGGAACACATCCAGCGGCGTGCGCTTGATAAAGCCGTCCCGCGTGATGGTGACAACCATCTGCCCGGGTTCGATCAGGCTTTCGTCGTCCTGGTCCCCGTCATATTCGGTAATGTCGGTCATGCGCGGGGTGGCCAGTTCGGCCCGCGCGCTGGACAGTTCCGCGCACAGCACTTCCATGCGGCGGGGGCGGCTGACAATGATTTCGAGCAGTTCGTTGATACGCTGCGCCACCTCGGACAGTTCCTGCGTGATCTTGTCCCGCTCAAGCCCGGTCAGGCGTTGCAGCCGCAGTTCCAGAATACCGCGTGCCTGCGCTTCCGTCAGGCGCACGCGGCCATCGGTCACGACGTTGCCTTCGTCATGGATCAGGGCCAGCAGGGGCTCCACCTCGGCCGCGTCCCATGTGGCGGCCATCAGCGCCTCACGCGCGTGGGCGGCGTCGGGGGCGGCGCGGATCAGGGCGATCACCGCGTCGATATTGGCCACGGCAATGACCAGCCCCACCAGAATATGCCCGCGATCGCGCGCCTTGTTCAGTTCGAACCGCGAACGGCGCAGGATCACTTCCTCACGGAAGGCGATAAACGCCTCCAGCACGTCCTTCAGCCCCATCAGGCGGGGCTTGCCGCCATCCAGCGCCAGCATGTTCACGCCGAACGAGGTCTGGAGCTGGGTAAAGCGGTAAAGCTGGTTCAGCACCACCTCGGGTGTTGCGTCGCGCTTGATCTCGATCACCACGCGCATGCCCGACCGGTCGGATTCGTCACGGATGTCGGAAATGCCTTCCACCTGCTTGGAGCGGACCAGATCGGCAATGCGTTCCTGCAGGGTGGCCTTGTTCACCTGGTAGGGAATTTCCGTCACCACAATGGCCTTGCGGTCCTTGCGGATTTCCTCGATCTCGGCCTTGGCGCGGATAATCACCGACCCGCGCCCGGTGGCGAACGCGCTGCGAATGCCCGAACGGCCCAGAATGGTGCCCCCCGTGGGAAAATCAGGCCCGGGCACGATGGCCATCAGGTCGTCCAGGGTCAGGTCCGGGTTGGCGATCAGCGCCAGTGTCGCGTCTATCACCTCACCGGGGTTGTGGGTGGGGATATTGGTGGCCATGCCCACGGCAATGCCGGTCGCGCCATTGATCAGCAGGTTGGGGAAGGCGGCGGGCAGAACGGTGGGTTCGTGCTCGCTTTCGTCGTAGTTGGGCTGGAAATCCACCGTGTCGCGGTCAATATCGTCCAGCAGGAAGGTGGACGCCTTGGCCAGCCGGGCCTCGGTGTAACGCATGGCGGCGGGGCTGTCCCCGTCGACGGAGCCGAAATTGCCCTGCCCGTCTATCAGCTTCACGCGCATGGACCAGGACTGCGCCATGCGCACCATGGCCTCGTAAATCGAACTGTCGCCATGGGGGTGGTATTTACCCATGACCTCACCCACCGCACGGGCCGACTTGCGGTAGGCCTTGTCGTGGGTGAACCCGCTTTCATACATGGCGTAGAGAATACGCCGGTGCACGGGTTTAAGGCCGTCGCGCACATCGGGCAACGCACGCGCGACAATGACCGACATCGCATAGGCGAGATAGGAGGAACGCATTTCCTCCTCAATGGTCACGGGCAGCAGGTCTGAGGGGGCCGGGGCTCCGGTCTGGTCAGAAATCTCGGTCAAGGCTCATCCGTTCCATCAAGCGGCGCGCACCGGGCACGCCATATCCATAAGCGCGCGCCGGTTGCCACGGCGCTACCCCCAACGTCTAGCACACAAAGCCGCCACGACCTAGCGCCCGGCACCGCACGGGCCGCACAGCAACGACCCACAGCTAGCCGCACCACCGCCCCCGCAGCCAGATTCGCAACCGGATTGACGATCATTTCCCGGGCCATATCCAAGACCATCCCCAAGGTCAGGTCCGGAACCCCGCACCCTGCCCGTGGTCCAGTCCATGGCCCGGCCCATGATCCTGCCCATCATCCTGCCCCGTATCAGACCCGTATCGGGGCCAGTAGCGGGGCCAGCAGGAGGCGGTATCGAGGGTGCGGCTGGGGGCAGACATCCGCCCCTTATCCGGCCCCATATCCCGCCCATGCCATGCGCCGCCGGGGGCACGCCTGCACTTGCCCCGCGCCATATGGGCGGGCGAGTGCGGGCAGGCGCGAACAGGCGGACGCAAACAGGCGGATGCAGACAAGCGGGCGCAGGCAGATGCACACGGACGAGCGGGAGGACACGGGCGGGCGAAAAAAAGACTGGCCCGCCGCCATGGTAGGGGGGCGCCCATGCCGCGGGTCAGGGGCGGCGCGGGTGTTGCCAGCGGTCCAGCACCTGCAGGGCCGGGGTGACGGTCACGCCGTGCAGCACGATGGAGATCAGCACGATCCAGCCGATCACGCTCCAGAGCCGGGCCGGGTCGGTAAAGCTGGCATGGTCGAGCGCGAAGGCCATGTAATAAATGGACCCCATGCCCCTGATCCCGAAAAACGAGATCACACATTTTTCCCACCATGGCAGGGGTGCTCCCCACAGGCTGAGCATACCCGCGGCAGGCCGCACCACCAGCAGGGCAAGGGCTGCGAACAGCAGCACCCGCCAGTCGGTCGCTCCCAGCAGCCCGCCATAGGCGATCATGCCGCCAAAGGCGAGCAGCAGCAGCATCATCAGCAGGCGCTCCACTTCCTCGGCAAAGGCGTGCAGGCGGTAGTGGTAGCTGTCATTGCGGCAGGCATGGCGCAGGCCGAGGGCTGCGATAAACACCGCCAGAAAGCCGTATCCGCCCACAAGCTCCGTCAGCCCGTAAGCCAGGCAGGTGGCACCCATGGCCACAAAGCCGTTCCCCCGGCGCGACAGTCTGGCCCTGCTGGGCAGATGAAAGGTCAGGTACCCCAGCACGCGGCCGATCAGGTAACCCATGACAACGCCCGCACCCAGCTTCCACACCACATCGCGCATGAGCCACGGGCCCAGGTCGGCCAGGCTGTAACCCGCCCCCGCCAGCACGATGGCCAGGTTCACGAACGGAAAGGCCAGGCTGTCATTCAGCCCGGCTTCGGATGTCAGGGCAAAGCGCGCCTCGTCCTCATACTCCTGACCGGGTGCGCCCACCTGCACGTCCGCCGCCAGAACGGGGTCCGTGGGGGCGAGGGACGAGCCGATCAGCAGGGCCGCGGCAACCCCCAGCCCAAGCAGGTTATGGGCCAGAACGGCCAGCAGCACGATGGTCAGCGGCATGGCAATGCCCAGCAGCCGCCATGTCAGCAGCCAGCGCCGCAGCCCGATCAGCCGGTCTATCTTCAACCCAGCGCCCATGAGCGAGACCAGCACCACCATCTCGCTCAGCCGTTCCGTGGCACGCGGATAGTCCAGCGGATGCACGGCCAGCGGCCGCAGGTCGGGCAGGGCCGTAAGAAGGGCCCCGGCCCCCACGCACAGCATGGGCAGCGACACCCGCATGCGCCGCAGCACGGACGGCAGCCACGCCGTCAGCAGGATCATGACACCAACCCCGCTCAGAACCTCCAGATACAGGACGTTGGACGGGTGGTGCATGGCGCGGTCCTTTGCTGCGTGACCACGCGACCGCGACAGGGCGGAACACCGCGTGGGCACAGTGTCCAACGCGCGAACATGCCTGCCGTACCCAACGGCATGACACCGCACCCTGCCCGCAGAGCACGGCACCGCCCGGAGCCCGGTCATTGCCCCACCATTGCCCAGCTATGCCGCCGCCGCACGGTTAATGTGGCGGACACCCGGCAACAGGCGGCCAGCAGGGGGCCAGAACCGGCCCCGGCCCCAACACCGGCTCACGGCTCACGGCTCACGGCTCACGGCTCACGGCTCACGGCTCACGGCCCCACGAATACCCTGCGCGCCAGACCCGCCTACCCCGGTCCGGGAATTGAAATCCGCTTCAAGGCGGCTCATAAACAGCACGGTCGAGGCACCGGCTGCGCCTTCAGGCTCCGGACCGGGATCGCCAGAACAACCTAAAGGACGCAGAGACCATTATTTCTGATATTACAAGGAAATTTCATCATGATTAAAAAAACATTACCTTCTTCCCCTGTATTGTCTTTTATGCTCCTGCGGCGCAAGCATAGATAAAATTTCAGAAATTTATGACAAAGACACAAGTTTTCAGACCAACACTCTTCTGGTCGTCGACAAGACCTTTGACGGCGGAATGCGGCAAGGCCCGCTGATAACGGCAGACATCAAATCCAGCTTTGAAAAATGCCCTATCACTGTTGGATATTTTGACACATCGCCCCTCTCCCTGGATAAGGAAAAAGATTTCAGGGACAAGATAAAAGCCTACAATGCCGATAAGATACTGGTTTTAGGCAGTTCTAATGCCGTGGTGGACTACCACAGAAATATTTTATCCGAAAAACTGCGTGTTTCTTTATTTGACACCCAGTCCCATAAAACAATCTGGGCTGAGGATTTGAAAATAAACATGCACCACACAGCCATAAACGGCATCGCGGTCTCGGACCCTAAAAAAGACGCCTGTAAAATCGGGGATAATATTGTCGCGTCATTAAGCGCCCATGGCATGCTTGCGGGCTGCAATCCGCCCCATGATTAAGGGCTGTCCGTCACCCTAAGGGTGCCCTGCCCTTCCTCTGCCTCGCCATCGGGCTTGCCACAGGGACAGGGCGCAGGGGCCAATATGCCGCGCCCCGTGCCGGAGGTCTGATGGTAATGGATAATCGGGCAAAGGCCGTGCCGGTCGTCTCCGGCACAAGGCTTACATGGGCGCGGCGGGCAGCCTGCCGCGCCCCATGGGCCGGGTTTAGCGGCCCGTGCAGATCCGCTCGACCAGTTGCCCTACC
Organism: Acetobacter sp.; assembly: GCF_047723915.1. GTDB lineage: Bacteria > Pseudomonadota > Alphaproteobacteria > Acetobacterales > Acetobacteraceae > Acetobacter. The sequence goes on from NZ_JBDOBQ010000029.1 coordinate 33,170, forward strand.
GTCGGCACAAAGCCGTTGGAATAGAACGGGTCGGTGGAGAAACGCCAGGCATTGGTGCCGCCGAACATGAGGTTATTGTCCATAACCGCGTCCTGATCGGGACCAGAGGCATGGGCCACGTCCTGCAGGGTCTTCTGGATACAGAAAGACCGCGGGTCCGCCTTGTGGCCGTTGGAATAGCTGGGGCCACGCTGGCTCCAGTTGGAAAAACGGCATTCCGACAGGCAGCCCATGCAGTCCGCCTGATCGGCCAGAATTTCGCGCGCCCGGTCGGGGGTCACAAAAATCAGTGTCGAATCCGGGGTACGCATGGCCTCGGTAAAGCCCTGGGCCTCCCAGTTCTGGGCGTGTTCCAGATCTTCCGCCGCCAGAAACACCTCACGCTTGCGCGCGCCAACACCGTAGGGCACCACATGCGTGCCCACCGGCTCGGCCGAGAACGCGACCTGGCGTTCGGACCGGGCCTGCAACTCCTGCAGGAAGCTGTTGTTGACGGCGGAGGAATAAAACCCCGTGGGCGAAAAGCGGTTAAGATACACATCGCCCTGCCGGAGCGTGCGCAGCCGCTGCTTCCATGCCTCGGGAATGGGGCTTTCGGTCGTCAGCAGGGGGCGCGTGCCGAACTGGAAGGCAACCGGCCCAAGTTCGGGGTTGTCGATCCAGTCTTCCCATTCCTCCAGCCACCAGACACCACCGGCCATGATAATGGGCGTGTCGTCCAGACCGAAGCCGCGCATGGCCTGCCGCAGCGCCAGCACGCGCGGGTAGGGATCTTCCGGCCCGAGGGGGTTTTCGGTGTTGGACAGGCCATTATGCCCGCCCGCCCGCCAGGGGTCTTCGTACACCACCCCGCCCAGCAGGCCCGCCGCCTTGTTGTAGGACCGCTTCCACAGCGCGTTGAACGCCCGCGCGGAGGACACGATGGGGTAGTAATGCACGCCGTACTGGGTGGCGATATCGGCCAGGCGGTAGGGCATGCCCGCACCGCAGGTCAGGCCGTGGATCAGGCCCTTGGTGCCTTCCAGCACGCCCATGATCACCCGTTCGGCCGAGCCCATTTCCCACAGGATATTGGCATGGATACGGCCCTTGCCACCCGCCATTTCATGGGCGATGCGCACCTGCGCGATACCGCCCGCAATGGCGTAGTTCACCAGTTCCTCATGCCGTTCGCGGCGCGTGCGACCATGGTAGATCTGCGGCACCACGTTGCCCTGCGCGTCATAGCTGTCGGCATTGACGATGGACACCGTGCCGGCACCACCTGCCGCGGCCCAGGCCCCGGCCGAAGCCCCGGTGGATACGGAAACGCCCTTGCCGCCTTCGACCAGCGGCAGAATATCCGCACCACCCATGCGCAGCGTGTTGATCGCCTTCATAACTGTCCTATCGTTCCCTGCCGCAGCCTGTAACCTGATCAAACCCACATATGGCGCCGCAGCGCCACACAGTCGCCCTGACGGGCCATACCTTCAAGGAAATACCCCTAGTCGCACAAGGCCGGGGCGGGTAGCCCGCAAGCCCCCGCCCCATACCCGTGCAGCCAGAGGAAAGCCCTATGCCTTATTCGGCATCGCGGCGGGGGCCGCGTGCGGGCTTTTCACCGACGGTTTCGGTAATATCGGCACCCGTGGCCTGGTCTACAACCCGCATGGACAGCTTGACCTTGCCGCGGTCGTCAAAACCGATGACCTTGACCTTCACCAGGTCGCCGTCCTTCACCACATCCGTGGTGCGGCCAACGCGGCCCTGCGCCAGTTCGGAAATGTGGACAAGCCCGTCACGCGCGCCAAGGAAGTTCACGAACGCGCCGAAATCGGCCGTCTTGACCACCTTGCCGTCGTAAATATGGCCCAGTTCGGGTTCAGCCACGATGCCGTTGATCCGTTCCAGCGCCTTTTTGGCCTGATCGTCGGACATGGCGGCAATGGTGATCGTGCCGTCATCCCCGATATCGACCTTGGCACCCGAATATTCCACGATCTCGCGGATGACCTTGCCACCCGAGCCGATGACATCGCGAATTTTCTCGCGCGGCACCTTCATGGTGGTGATCCGCGGCGCGGTGGAAGAAACCCCGGTGCGGTTTTCGGTCAGCGCGCCGGCCATTTCACCCAGGATGTGCATACGGCCGTCACGCGCCTGACCCAGCGCGATCTTCATGATTTCGGGCGTGATGGAGGTGATCTTGATATCCATCTGCAGCGCGGTCACGCCAGCTTCGGTCCCGGCAACCTTGAAGTCCATGTCGCCCAGGTGATCCTCGTCACCCAGAATGTCGGACAGGACGGCAAACTTGTCGCCTTCCTTGATCAGACCCATGGCAATACCGGCCACCGGACGCTTGAGCGGCACGCCCGCATCCATCAGGGCCAGGGAGCCACCGCACACCGACGCCATGGAGGACGAACCGTTGCTTTCCGTGATCTCGGACACCACGCGCACCGTGTAGGGGAATTCCTTGCGGTCGGGCATGAGCGGGTGGATGGCGCGCCATGCCAGCTTGCCATGCCCGATTTCACGCCGGCCGGGGGACCCCACGCGCCCGCATTCACCCACCGAATAGGGGGGAAAGTTGTAGTGCAGCATGAAGTTGGTGCGGTATTCGCCTTCAAGCGCGTCGATCACCTGCTCGTCCTGCCCGGTGCCCAGCGTGGTCACGACCAGGGCCTGGGTTTCCCCACGGGTGAACAGGGCGGACCCATGCACGCGCGGCAGCACGCCCACTTCAGGCACGATGGGGCGCACGGTCACGAGGTCGCGCCCGTCGATCCGCTTGGAGGTTTTCAGCACCGAGGTCCGCACGACTTCGGCTTCCAGATCCTTGATCATGGGCTTGGCGGCGTCGACGTCCAGCTCGGCCTCGACCAGGCGTTCCACAATGGCGTCACGCGCGATCTTCAGCTTTTCGTAGCGGGCCTGCTTCTGCTTTTCCTTGTAGGCGTCGGCAATCAGCTTGCGGCCCAGCTTGTCCACCTGCTTGCGCAGGGCAACCTGTTCCTTGCTTTCGCTCGGCAGGTCCCACGGTTCCTTGGCGGCGTGTTCGGCCAGGGCGATAATGGCATCCAGCACGGGCTGGAAGGCTTCGTGCCCGAAGGTGACGGCGCCGAGCATGATTTCCTCGGACAGTTCCGACGCTTCGGATTCGACCATCAGCACGCCTTCGGCGGTGCCGGCCACCGCGAGGTCAAGTGCCGAGTCCTTGACCTGTTCGATGGTGGGGTTGAGGATGAACGCACCGTCCTTGTAGCCGACGCGCGCGGCACCCACCGGGCCGAAGAACGGAATGCCCGACAGCGTCAGCGCCGCCGAGCAGCCGATCAGGGCCGGGATGGAGGGGTCGTTTTCCATGTCGTGGGTCAGAACGGTTGCAATGACCTGCACCTCGTTGCGGAACCCTTCGGGGAAGAGCGGGCGGATGGGGCGGTCGATCAGGCGCGAAACCAGGGTTTCGTTCTCGGACGGACGGCCTTCACGCTTGAAGAAGCCACCGGGGATCTTGCCCGCGGCATAGGCTTTTTCCTGGTAGTTGACGGTCAGCGGAAAGAAATCCTGACCGGGCTTGACGCTGCGCGCGCCAACGGCCGTACACAGCACCACGGTTTCACCATAGGTGACCATGACGGCGCCGTCGGCCTGACGGGCGACCTTGCCGGTCTCGAGCACGAGCGGACGACCGCCCCATTCGATTTCTTTGCGGAAATAATTGAACATTCTGTTATCAGCCTCTGCTGTCAAAACACATCGTCAGGGCCACAGAAAGCAACGGGAACAGAACCCGGGGGCGGACAGCGCCTCGGACGGCATGGAGACTGGCGGCAACACCGCCCAGGCGCCATGTGGTCGGAAACGCCGTGGCCGGACCGGGGCACGATATGCCCGCATGCCTGACCTGTGGCGATCGGTCTTGTATAGGGGTATTCACCGCGCCTGACCAGCAGCGCGACCCTGGCGGGAAACGGACAGTGCGCGGCACCGTCCCGCAACCCGGCAAAACCCCGCCCGCGCGCGGCATGACAGCGGCGCGGGCGGGGAACTGGTGCTGATTAGCGACGCAGACCCAGACGGCCGATCAGCGTTTCGTAGCGGCCCTGGCTCTTGCCACGCAGGTAGTCCAGCAGGCTGCGACGACGCCCGACCAGAATGAGCAGGCCACGACGGGAATGGAAATCCTTGGCGTGGGTTTTCAGGTGCTCGGTCAGGTTGTTGATCCGCTCGGTCAGGATCGCGACCTGGACTTCGGGCGAACCTGTGTCGGTTTCGTTGGTCTTGTATTCACCAATCAGCGCCGTGCGGCGTTCAGCGGTAATCGACATCACATGTCTCCATCAAAAAATGGTATCTGTCAGAGAATCCGCACCGGTTTGAGCCACCCGTCCTCCAGGCGGCCTATGCCCAGCACGCGCTCCCCTTCCATGACACGGACGGTCCCGGCCTCATCCGTCTGGGGGATACGCCCCATCAGACCGACAAGCCCGAGCGGTTGCCCGTGGCGCAGAAGGACCGCTTCGTCCTCGGTCAGGGCCAGCGCCGGGATGTCGGCCAGGGCGGTCTCGACCGGAGACAAAAGGTCCGGGGAAGCAGGGGCCTTGTCGTCGTTTGGCGCGAGTTTGTCCAGCATAATCGCATCCGCCTCGGTAAATGGCCCCACGCGCAGGCGGCGCAGCACGGTAATGTGGCCGAGCGTGCCTGCGGCAAGCGCCACGTCCCGCGCCAGCGCGCGCATGTACACGCCCTTGCCGGATTCCACCTCGAACACCGCCGTATCCGCATCGGGGCGGTCGATCAGTTCGAACCGGTCCACTCGGGCGGGGCGGGGCGGCAGTTCGGGCGGGCGGCCGTCGCGCGCCATGTCGTAGGCCCGTTCCCCCGCGACCTTCAGCGCGGAATAGACCGGGGGCACCTGCATGATATTGCCGGTCAGCGCGGGCAGGGCGGCACGCAACTGATCGTCTGTGGGGCGGGCGTCGGTCGTGGCGGTCACGGCGCCGTCGGCATCGTCACTGTCGCGGGATTCGCCCATGCGCAGGGTGAAGCGGTACACCTTGGTGCCGTCCATGACATAAGGCACGGTTTTCGTGGCCGTACCAAAGGCCAGCGGCAGCAGCCCGGTGGCCAGCGGGTCCAGCGTGCCGCCGTGGCCCACCTTCTGCGCATCGAACACGCGCTTGGCGAACCCCACCACCTGGGTGGAGGTCATGCCCGTGGGCTTGTCTATGATAAGCCAGCCATTCAATGGCCGCCCGCGTCTGCGTCGCATGCGCCTCTCCCGTTCGCCGTAACAGGCGCAGGCGCTCGGGCCTTCGCTCTGTCCTGTCCCCCACATCCCTGTCGGGCAAAGGCGTTGCATCTAGCCGAGCCCACGCCCGCCCGCAATGCCGAGACTGCCCGCACCCTTTTTTGCCACCGCCCACACCCTTTACCGCCACGGCGCAATGCAGCCCCAGCCCGGCACCACTTTTTGGCACCGCTTTTGACACCGCTCCGGCGCCACGCTGGCAGCACTCTGGCACCAGACACGCGGCACCCCCGGCACCGCCCACCCGGACAAGCCGGACACCCGCCGGGTCACGGCACACCCCCGGCAGGCGGCGCAAAAGACAGGGTGGGGGGTATCGCCATGGATATTACACACACCACACCCCGGGGGCACGCAGCGCCCCGGACAGCATGGGGGGCCAAGGCAACACCGCCCGGACGCCATCCGGCACCATGCTGGCGGCGTATGGGTCGCACAGGCCCGCATATTGAGTCGCACATGAGTCGCAGACGGGCCAGTAGGGGCCAGTACGGGCCGTATCGCCCGCAGGGCTGGGCTGCCAAAATGGCCTGTCTGGGCGGCCTTGCACCAGAGGGGCGCACTTTGCGGCCATTCCGGCCACCCGCCCCCATGGCCCTAAGGCCCAAATCGCGGGTCTAGCCAGCGCCACACCCATGCCTTAATGTGACAGTTACGTCATGAATACCCCCCTCGCCCTTCCGGCCCGCAGGCCGGGCCACCCCCCAGCCCCCGGCAACCGTAATCCGGGTGCCGGCGCGCGCACGGGCAGCCCCCTCAAACCCTGTGGCATCCCCCATGTCGGCTGACGCCCCCGCCTGGTCGGTACAGCCCGGCACCGCAGGGCCAAGCCTGCTGCTGAACGGGAGCTGGACCGTGCGCGGTGGCGGCATGACGCCGTTCGGGGCGGACAGCCTCGACCATGAACAGGGCCAGGGCCACGCCCTGCGGGTTGACGCGACAGGGCTGAAAGACTGGGATTCGGCGCTGATCTCCTTTTTATGGGGCGCCAAGCAGGCGGCGGCCCATGCCGGGCTGGAATTTGACGCAACGGCCCTGCCCGCCCCGGCCCAGCGCCTGCTGGCCCTGCTGCCGCCCAACCCCGCCCGTGCGTTCCAGAATATTGGGGCTGCGGCGTTCGGGTGGGTGCTCTGGGC
>NZ_JBDOBQ010000030.1:0-23997 GCF_047723915.1 Acetobacter sp.
GCCCGCGTGCGCGAACTCTGCGCCAGATTCCCGATCTATACACGCTAAGATCGGGACTTTTTAGGGTCTGTTCGCGGGGGTGGCGGCTCAATAAGGTAAGACTGCAAACAGGGGGATGCTGCGGTCCCCTGGCGGCATAAAATGCCGGTGTGCAGTACAGTCAGGGCCGTTCTGCCTTGCCGGGTGTTCCGGTTCTGGCCGGATTTGTTTTTCCAGGCGTTTGTCCTGGTTTTGTGGAGGAGGGTTCATATGTCACAACAGGCTGCGTGCGATCTTGTCGCCCGTTATTATGCACTTTTCAACGCGGGCGACCGCGAGGGCTTTCTGGCTCTGCTGACGGATGATGTCGCGCATGACATCAACCAGGGCGGGCGCGAGATCGGGCGCGATGCGTTCCGGCTTTTCCTGCAACGCATGGATCGCTGCTACAGCGAGCAGTTGAAGGATATTGTCGTCATGGCCGATGCCAGCGGCACCCGTGCGGCGGCTGAATTCATTGTGCATGGCACTTACCTGAGCACGGATGACGGCCTGCCCGACGCCAACGGCCAGACCTATGTGCTGCCCGCCGGTGCCTTTTTCGAAATCAGGGACGGCAGGGTTGCCCGGATCACCAACTATTACAATCTCGAAGACTGGATGAAACAGGTCGCGGGTTGACGGTGGCCGGGCTGCGGCCCGCCCATCATAATTGCGTAAATTAAAAAAATATGTCGCATTTTTGAAAATGGCGATTGCCGGAATATACCATTCTTGAACAAATAGGACATGACGCCACAGGGTGTCGCGCCTGACGCCGGACGGGGCGTTCCGCCCCCGAACGTGGTTCACGGGTCGGGCCGCTTTCTGCAGGAAAGCGGCTCCCGCTCGGGCGGTTCAAGGACAGGGAGACCGGTTATGAATAACATGACTCCCAGGCTGGATGGCGCGCCTAACCTGCGCGTAGGGATTATCCTGGCCAGAAAGTTCACCCTCTCGGCCTTTGCGCTGCTGGTGGACCATTTACGCCTTGCCGCCGACCGCAACGATAACAGCCGGCCCATTCGCTGCCAGTGGACTGTCATGTCCGAACAGTCAGAACCCGTTCGCTCCAGTTGCGGCATTCCCATCAGCCGCGATACCGGCCTGCGTCCCCCGTCGGAGTTCGACTATATCGTTGTCGTCGGTGGCCTGCTGCATGGTACCGAACAGGTGGGCGAGCAGACACTGGCCTATCTGCGGCAGGCGGCCGGTCTGGGTGTGACGCTGGTGGGGATCTGCACGGGTGTGTTCGTGCTGTGCCGTGCCGGGGTCATGAAAAACCGGCTCTGTTGCGTAAGCTGGTATCACCGGCAGGATTTTATTGAGGAATTTCCCGATCATGCGGTTATCAGCGACCGTCTTTTCATAGCTGATCGTAATCGCATTTCCTGTTCGGGCGGCGCTGGCACGGCGGATATGGCCTGTTCGCTGATAGAAAAGCATTTCGGCAAATCGACGGCCCAGAAAGCAAGCCATGTCCTGCTGCTTGAACGCCAGGCCGCCAGGCAGCAGAACCTGTTGCAGCCTACGCCCCCGCTCATGAAAGAAATTCGCCTGACCACGAACGCCCACGTCAAGCGCGCAGCCATGGCGATGGAGCAGAACATGAACGAGCCTGTGTCCATCGGCGTGATTGCCGAACAGCTCGGGCTTTCGCCACGGCACCTTGTCAGGCTGTTCCAGACCGAGATCGGCATGAAACCGACCGATTTCTACCGTCTGATCCGCCTGCGTTATGCGCGGGCCCTTTTGCGTCAGGGCGACATGTCCATTACTGAAATCGCCATTGAAACCGGATTTTCCGACTGTGCGCATTTTTCACGTCAGTTCAAGGCACGGTTCGGTTTGACCCCCACCGAACTGCGCCTTATGTCGGGTGCCGGGGGAGCTTTTGCGCCGCTTGCACCCTCGCAGGACAATTATGCGGGCGTTCGACTGTTTGAAGAGGCATAAAAATGCAGGCTCAGGACGTACGGTCTGTTGTTATTACAGTAAAATGTCAAAGCAGGCCGGGTATTGTCGCGGCGTTTTCGCAGGTTGTTTTCGAATGCCATGGCGATATCATGGATATCAACCAGCATAACGACAAGGCGCAGGACCGGTATTTCATGCGTATGGTCTGCCAGTTGCAGGCCACGGAAATTCCTGCCCTGCGTGAACGGCTCAATGCCGTGGCGGCGCGTGTGGGCGCGTATTACACCCTGCGCGACAGGGCCGAAAACACGCGCACGCTCATTATGGTGTCGCGGTTCGACCATTGCCTGAACGACCTGCTTTATCGCTGGCGCATTGGCGAGTTGACCATGCAGCCGGTCGGCATTGTCTCGAACCATCCCAAGGATGTGGCCTGCAGCCGGATCGCTCTGGGGGATATTCCGTTTTACTACCTGCCGGTTTCCGAGAGCACAAAAGACGAGCAGGAAGACAGGCTGCGCACCATTATTGCCGATACAAAGGCCGAACTGGTGGTGCTGGCCCGTTACATGCAGGTGCTGTCAAACCGTTTCGCGCGGGAGATGGAAGGGCGCTGCATCAATATCCACCATTCGTTCCTGCCCGGTTTCAAAGGGGCCAAGCCGTATCATCAGGCGTACCGGCGAGGCGTGAAGCTGATCGGCGCCACGGCGCATTATGTGACCTCCGACCTGGATGAAGGCCCGATCATCGAGCAGGATGTCGAACGGGTGACCCATTCCGACACGGCGGAAGATCTGGTGCGCAAGGGGCGCGATATCGAACGTCGTGTGCTGTCCAGGGCGGTCATGTACCACCTCGAAGGTAGGGTTATCCTGAATGACGACAAGACGGTGGTGTTTCTGAACTGACCCGGCTGTGTCACTCCGCATAAAAAAAGGAGAGCCCTGGCTCTCCTTTTTTCTATCCCGGCCGCATCGCGCCGGTTGCGCGCACTATGCTGCGCCCAACCCCGCCAGTCAGGCGGCGGCCTGCTGGCTGATCTTGACGATAGCCCCGACAATGGTTCTCTGGTCGCACAGGCCGGTAAGGGTCCTGTCCTTATGGATCAGCACGGGCCAGGGTGTTGCCTGGCTGAAATGGGCAACAGTGCTGAGCGGGGTTTGCTCGGGCACGCACAGCACATCCCCGTCCGAGATTCCGGCAGGCAGGTCCTGCCCGGCGTCCAGCACCACAAGGTTCAATGTCCGTGTGGGTGAGGCAAGTGTGCCTGCCGCCTGATCGAGCCTGAAACCTCCCTGTCCGTTCAACGAAAGGTCGGACAGGTCAGGTGGGGTCAGCGGCGTCATGAAATTGCTGGCGGTTATGATGGGCAGCGGGTTCATGTGGCTGATGAATTCGCGCACATAGTCATTGGCCGGGCTGCCCACGATATCCTGCGGTGTGCCGGTCTGGACGATACGCCCTTCTTTCATGATGGTAATCTGGTTGCCGATTTTCATGGCTTCGTCGATATCGTGGCTGACGAACAGGATGGTTTTTTTCAGCTTTTGTTGCAGCATCATCAATTCGTCCTGCAACTTGCGCCGGATCAGCGGGTCCAGGGCGGAAAAAGGTTCGTCCATCAGCAGGATATCGGCGTCGGTGGCAAAGGCGCGGGCCAGGCCGACACGCTGCTGCATGCCGCCTGACAGGTCCTTGACGTTGGCGTCGGCCCATTTTTCCAGCCCGACGAGTTCGAGCTTTTCATTGACCATTTCCCGTCGGATGGCCGGGGCAATGTCGCGCAGTTCCAGCCCCAGGCCAACATTTTCGCGCACTGTACGCCATGGCAGAATGGCGAACTGCTGGAAAACCATGGCAATGCGGGTTTTGCGCAGGTCCCGCAGCGTGTCGTCATCGCAGGTGGCGATATCGACATGGGCCACGCCGTTGCCGATCAGCACCTGACCGTTGACGGTCTTGTTCAGCCGGTTGGCGGCCCGCAGCAGGGTGGACTTTCCAGACCCCGAAAGCCCCATCAGCACGCTGATCTTGCCGCGTTCGACCTCCAGGTTCGCATCCGACACACCCAGGACGATGCCCGTGTCGTTCAGGATATCGGCGCGGCTTTTGTTGTCACGGGCCATGTCCAGGGCCTTGGCCATGAGGCCGGGCCCCTTGCGGGCGGGAAACATGATGTCCACATGGCGGAAGGAAAGAGCTGAGTTCATTTTCCGGTGTCCCCTGCGCGGCAGACGCGGTCCAGGATGATGGCGAGAATGACAATGGCGAACCCGGCCTCGAACCCGATATCGACCTGCACGCTGTTCAGTGCGCGGACAACCGGCACGCCCAGGCCGCCTGCTCCCACCAGGGCAGCGATCACCACCATGGACAGGCTGAGCATGATACATTGTGTCAGCCCGGCGCGGATCATGGGCAGGGCCGCCGGCAGCTCGATTTTCCAAAGCAGTTGTCGGGGTGTCGCGCCAAAGGATTCCCCGGCTTCAAGGAAAATTTTGGACACGGATGAAATACCCATCTGCGTCATGCGGATGGGGGCTGGCACGGCGAAGATGATGGTGGAGATCAACCCCGGTACGGTGCCCAGGCCGAACAGGATCAGGGTCGGGATAAGATAGACAAAGGTGGGCAGCGTCTGCATCAGGTCGAGCAGGGGGTGCAGAACCTTGTCCAGCCAGGGCCTGTGGGCGGCGGCAATGCCCAGCGGCACACCGATGATCATGGATGTCAGGGTGGAAAACAGGATCAGCGAGAGAGTCGCCATCGTGTCGTCCCAGTATCCCTGGTTGAGGATGAATGTCAGCCCCACGCCGACAAGGGCAGGGGCCAGCACGCGGCGCTTGAGGGCTGCCGTGCCAGCCACGAAAATGGCGATCAGCAGAATGGGGGGCATACCCTGCAACAGGGCCGTAAACGAATCGACCCCCCAGGTAATGCTGTTGCTGATGATATCCAGAACCCCGGTGCAATGCGTGCGAATCCAGTCCACGAGGTCTGACATCCACATGCCGAGCGGGATTTTGTGCGACGTAATCCAGTCAGTGACGGCGTTGAGCATAAGAGGTCCGATTTACTGAAGGCCCAGAAATGCGCGAACTGCGGGCAATGCAGGTGCTCCATCCGTCGTGACGACGCCCGCCAGCCATTTATCCAGCACCTCGGGGTGCGCCTTCAGCCACTGTTTGGTGGCCAGGGGGGCGGGAACATGGTTTTCGGAAATGGCCTGCATCATCTCGTTTTCAGCCTGTACCGTAAAGACGAGCTGCTTGAGCAGCCGCCCCACATTCGGGCATTCCTGCGCGTAGCCGTTGCGAACAATGGTGTTGACCGAGGCGGACGCCCCGAAAATCTTGTCGCCCCCCGTCAGGTAGGTGATATGAAAGTGCATGTTCATGGGGTGGGGTTCCCACGCCAGGAACACGATGGGCTGCTGGGCGGCAATCGCGCGGGAAACCTGGGAGAGCATGCCCTGTTCGCTGCTTTCGTTCACCTTGAATTTGCCCAGCCCGAAGTCGTTATGCTGGACCATGCCCAGCAGCAGGCGGTTCCCGTCATTGCCGGGCTCGATCCCGTAAATGGTGGAATGCAGCTTGTCGGCCCAGCCGGCGATATCCTTGAAGTCACGCAGCCCGGCCGCCGTCACGTAATCGGGCACGGCAAGGGTATAATGCGCGCCTGACAGGTTGGTGGTCAGGCGTTCCACAGCCCCTTTTTGCAGGTATGGCCCCACGACGGACGCGGCCGACGGTTCCCAGTCGCTCATGAACACGTCAAGCTGCTTGATCTGCTGCGACAGATACGCGACCGACAGCGCGATCATGGGGGTTTTGGTCCTGTAGCCCATGCCCTGGAGGATGTTGGCCGTCAGGTTCGTGACGGCGGTAGCGTCCGTCCAGCCGGCGTCCCCCATGCGCACCAGCTGGCACGACGCGGGGTCCGGGTCCGCCGCCCGTGCAGGAAGCGCGCACAGGGCCGAAGCAAGAAGGGCAGAGGCGGCGAGAAAAAGCGTTTTCATCAGGCGGGGCATCTCTGGTTGGATTGTGGATCCATAATTGCGTTCATTCTGAATAAAAAATAAAATAAAGCGCAAGAGAAATACGAAGAAAAAACAGGAATTTTTTTTAAATATCGCCGACAGGCTTCATAACTTTGTTAAGTGGATTTTTCTTCAAAAAAATGTCCATGTCATTCAAGAAGGGCAGATCGTTTTTTGTATGTAATGACACGCCGCAGGTTTATGGAAGTCGGGCCGGGTGCTCAGCCTGGCGGTTCGGGGCACGGGAAGGGGTAAGGATATGGAGATTGGCCGCAGTTGGGTAGGCGGAGCCTATCTGCCGTCCAGCGGGGAACGTTTTGCCAGTGTCGACCCCGCCACGGGCGAGACACTGGCCCTGATCGAAAGTGCCACCCCCGACACGCTGGACGCGGCGCTGGACAGCGCGCAGAAGGGCCAGAAGGTCTGGGCCGCCATGCCCGGCGCGCAGCGCGGGCGTATCCTGCGCCGCGCGGCCGACCTGCTGCGTGAACACAACACCGCCCTTGCCGAACTGGAGACGCGTGATACCGGCAAGCCCATAGCCGAAACCGAAGCGGTGGATATCCTGTCCGGCGCGGATGCGGTGGAATATTTCGGCGCGGTCGCCGCCACCATCAACGGGGAGGCCGTGGATCTGGGGGGCGAGGCCTTTGGGTACACGCGGCGTGAACCGCTGGGCCTGACGGCGGGAATCGGGGCATGGAATTACCCGATCCAGATTGCGTGCTGGAAATCCGCACCGGCTTTGGCCTGCGGCAACGCCATGATTTTCAAGCCTTCCGAACTGACACCGCTCAGCGCGCTGAAACTGGCCGAAATCTACAAACAGGCAGGCGTGCCCGACGGGGTCTTTACCGTGTTGCAGGGCGGGCGCGATGTCGGGCAGATGCTGACCCAGGCCCCCGAAATCCGCAAGATTTCCCTGACGGGGGAGGTCGGGACAGGCCGGAAGGTCATGGCCGCCGCCGCCGGGACACTGAAATACGTGACATTGGAACTGGGTGGCAAATCGCCTCTGATCGTGTTTGGCGATGCGGATATCAAAAATGCCGTCTCGGCGGCACTTCTGGCCAATTTCTATTCGGCGGGTGAAATCTGCTCGAACGGTACAAGGGTTTTCGTGCACACCTCCATCCGGGAGCGTTTTCTCGCAGCCCTGAAGGAACGGGTCGAGAAAATCCGTGTCGGAAACCCGCTTGATCCGCAAACCCAGATGGGATCGCTGATTTCGCAGGATCATATGCAAAAAGTGCTGGCTGCCATTGAAGCGGGCAAGGCCGAGGGGGCTACCGTGCTGACAGGTGGCACCCGCATGACAGATGGTGCTTTGGGCAAGGGGGCCTTTGTCGCACCAACGGTATTTGTCGACTGCCTTGATGAAATGAGCATCATGCGCGACGAAATTTTCGGCCCCGTGATGTCGGTGGCCGACTTTGTGGACGAGGAGGAAGTCATAGCCCGGGCCAATGCAACGCCGTTCGGTCTTGCGGCAGGCGTCTTTACCGCGGACCTGGCCCGCGCACACCGCGTCATTCACCAGTTGCAGGCCGGCACATGCTGGATCAACACCTATAACATCACGCCGGTGGAACTGCCGTTCGGCGGGTACAAGCAATCCGGTCTGGGCCGTGAAAATAGCCGTCTTGCCGTGGAACATTATACCCAGGTCAAATCCGTCTATGTGGCGCTGGGGGATGTGGACGCACCCTACTGAGCGGGAAAAAGCCGATGTCTGAATTCGACTATATTGTTGTAGGGGCGGGGTCCGCCGGATGTGTGCTGGCCAACCGGTTAACGGAATCCGGGCAGGACAGCGTTCTTCTTCTGGAATTTGGCGGGAGCGATCGCTCTATTATCGTGCAGATGCCATCCGCCCTGGCCATGCCCATGCACGACAAGCGCTTCAACTGGTTTTACGACAGTGAACCCGAACCGCACCTGAACGGGCGGCGCATGCATACGCCGCGCGGCAAGGGGCTGGGCGGGTCTTCCTCCATCAACGGTATGGTTTATGTGCGCGGTCATGCCCTGGATTTTCAGGAATGGGAGCACATGGGGGCCACGGGCTGGGGGTATGCGCAGGTCCTGCCCTATTTCCGGCGGGCGGAAGGCTCGGGCGATGGCGATAGCGAATATCGCGGCAGGCAGGGGCCGCTGCACACCCAGTACGGAACGCTCGACAACCCCCTGCACGAAGCGTGGATGAAGGCAGGCGAACAGGCCGGTTATAGTCGCACGGGCGACTACAACGGTTATCGGCAGGAAGGTTTTGACAAGATGAGCATGACCGTCAGGAACGGTCGGCGGTGGAGCACCGCCAATGCCTATCTGCGCCCGGTCCTGTCGCGCAAGACCCTGAAGGTCGAGACCCATGCCCGTGTCGTCAGGATCGTGTTCGAAGGGCGACGGGCCGTCGGGCTGGTCTACCGCAAGGGTGGGCAGGAATTTACCGTGCGGGCCCGCCGGGAGGTTATTTTAAGCGGTGGGTCCATCAATTCCCCGCAATTGCTGAAACTGTCTGGTATCGGCCCGGCGGCGGAACTGAAGGAACACGGCATTCCCGTACTGGCCGACCGGCCGGGTGTTGGGGAAAACCTGCAGGATCACCTTGAGTTTTATTTTCAGGTCGCCTGCACGCAGCCCGTTACGCTTTATTCGGCTATGAGCCCCCTGGCCAAGCTGGGGATCGGGCTGCGCTGGCTGTTGCGCAAGGACGGGCTGGGGGCAACCAATCATTTCGAAAGCTGCGGCTTCATCCGCAGTCGTGCAGGGCTGCAATACCCCGATATCCAGTTTCATTTCCTGCCTCTGGCGGTCACGTACGATGGCAAGGGCCTGGCTTCGGGGCATGGTTTTCAGGCCCATGTCGGGCCCATGCGCTCCAAAAGCCGCGGCTGGGTCCGGCTTGCCTCCGCCAACCCGGAAGACAAGCCACGGATCTGCTTCAATTACATGAGCCACCCGGATGACTGGGTGGATATGCGCCATTGCGTGCGCCTGACGCGCGAGATTTTCGCGCAGAAAGCCTTTGACCCCTATCGCGGCAGGGAACTCCAGCCCGGTGCCGATTGCCAGACGGATGAACAGATCGACGCCTTTATACGGGACAAGGTGGAAAGCGCGCTGCATCCGTCCTGTACCTGCAAGATGGGCAGCCCGGATGACCCCATGGCTGTGGTGGACCCCCAGACACGGGTGATCGGTGTCGAGGGATTGCGCGTTGTCGACTCCTCGATCATGCCGCGTATCACCAACGGCAACCTGAACGCGCCCACTGTCATGCTGGCGGAAAAGGCGTCCGATCATATTATGGGAAAACCGCTTTTACCCGCATCGAATGCACCGTATTACGTGCCCGATGACTGGCAGACACAACAGCGTTGAGAGAGGGTATGGCAGAACTGAACGAGACCGAACAGGCTGAATGGGATGCGCGGCAGACGCAGCGCGTTCTGGATTTTCTCAAAAGCGCGGACATTGCGTTCGAAAGCCTTGCCCATCCGCCTGTTCACACGGTGGATGAAGCAGAACCCTACCTGCGAGCGCTCAAGGGCGCGCAGATCAAGAATTTTTTTCTCAAGGACGCCAAGGGCAAGCTTTTCGTGGTGACATGCCCTGCCCGGCGGGCGGTGGACATGAAAAGTCTGGCCGTTGCGCTGGGGAGCAAAAAGCTCTCATTCGGCAAACCCGATCTGATGATGGAGTGCCTCAATACGTTGCCGGGTGCGCTGGGTCCGTTCAGCCTGCTTGCGGACGCCGAGCATAAGGTAACCTTTGCGATCGATGAGGATCTGTGGCGCGAGGATTTCATTATCTGTCACACCATGTGCGGTACCTGTAGCGTTTCGCTGGCCGTAGCGGATCTGAAAAAAGCGCTGGAACGCCTGGGGGTGACGCCCCTTGTTTTTTCCCTGGATCAGGAGCAGGCCCCTCAGGCCTGAGTGTTCGGGCGGGTGTGGCCTGTACCGGCTATGGACCGGGGGGGATGCACGCCCCCGGTCCATACGGCCTATACGACTGGGAATTCCTTTTCCAGACCCAGAAATTTTATGGCGTTTCCGCCCAGAATGCGGGATTTTTCTGTGGCATTCAGGCGTTCCGTGCCGCGTACGAGTGCCCCCATCTGCTGTTCGCCCAGTGGAAAGGGGTAGTCGGTGCCCAGCACAACCCGGTCAGACCCCATGGCATCGACCAGCAGGCGCAAGGCGCCTTCATCGAACACGGCTGAATCCACATAAAAGCGGTCCACATAGCTGGAGGGCGGGTTGGGGCAGTCCTCGCGCACAATGTCGCGGTGCTTCCAGGCATTGTCGACCCGCCCGAGCAGATAGGCAAAGCTGCCGCCACCATGGGCGAAGCACAGGCGCAGGCTGCGCGGCAGTCTTTCAAAAGACCCCGACAGAATAAGGGATAGGATGGAAAGCTGCGTTTCCGCCGGCATGGAGACAAGCCAGGGCAGCATATATTTGCGCATCCTGTTCATGCCCATCAGGTCCCAGGGGTGAACCAGCACCGCAGCCCCCTCGCTCGCGCAATGGTGCAGGAAGGTCAGCAGGCCTTCATCGTCCAGGTTGCGCTCACCCACATGGTTGCCGATCTGCACCCCCAGATGCCCGTCCGCCATGGCGCGGCTGACTTCCCGGCAGGACAGGTCGATATCCTGCAACGGCACCTGGGCCAAGGCACGCATACGGCCGCCGGAGCGCGCGCACAGCTCAAGCGCACTGTCATTGAACAGGCGCGCGCAGGCCAAAGCCTGTTCGGCGGGGCGGTCATAGGCGAACAGAACGGGTGTTGCGGAGATAACCTGAAGGTCGATCCCGTCGCGGTCCATGTCTTCCAGCCGTTGCTGGGGGTCCCAGCAGGCGGAGGTGACGGGGCGGAACTCGCGTTCGCCAATCATGACAACGGCCTTGCCGCTTTGCGTATGGCGCATCCACGGCCAGTCGGGCGAGCCGAAGCGTTCGGCAAGGTCAGGCCATGTTCTGGGGAAAAAATGGGAATGGATATCGATGATCATCAGAGCGTCACCCATCCGGCCGGAGGCGTCTTGCCAGGGTGAAGGGCGCCGCAATGGGGGCAGGTGCGGGCTGCTGTATCGTCGTAAAACGCTTTGTACAAAGGCGGCAGGTCATCGACAATGCTTTTCAGTTCGACTTCCACACGGTGTACAAGGCCATTGCATTCGAAGCAGTACCATTCGAACCCGTCGCGCGCGCCCGGAGCACGGGCCGGTTCGATCACCAGCCCGATCGAGCCTTCCTCCGGCCGTTGCGGGGAATGCCGGACATGGGGGGGAAGAAGGAAAATATCCCCTTCACGAATGTGAACATCGTAATGCTCGCCCTTGTCCACGATCTTGAGAACCATGTTGCCCTTGAGCTGGTAGAAAAATTCTTCCACCGGATCGTCATGGAAATCGGTTCTTTGGTTCGGGCCGCCCACGACCGTTACCATCATGTCGGCATCTTTCCAGATCTGCTGGTTGCCCACAGGGGGTTTGAGCAGGTGCTGGTGTTCGTCGATCCATGTCTTGAAATTGAACGCGGAGAGTTTGGACATTGTCATGCCTCCGACCGGTCATGGGGTTTGAGAGGGGAATAGGCGACGGCCTTGATTTCGATCAGCAGATCGGGGTGGGGCAGTTGCGCCACCGCGACCGTCGTGCGGGCTGGCCCTTCGGGGCCTAAGAATTCGGAATAGGTGGCGTTGTACTTGGCAAAGTCGTCCATATTAACGAGAAAAGTGGAAATTTCGACCACATCGGCAAGGGATGCGCCAACACTGACAAGAATTTTTTCGATATTGCGAATAACGGCGCGTGTCTGGGCGATAATATCGCGGTGGCGGTTGCCATCCGCCCCGACATGCACGCCCTCGAAACTGTTGTCCGGGCGGCGGGAACTGGTGCCTGAAACAAACAGGAAATCGCCTGCGCGGCGCACATGGGGGAAACTGCCCATGGGCTTGGCATTGCCGGGCACGACAAAGGCCTGACGTGTCATGGTGTCTCTCCACGGACTGTGAATCCAACCCGGCCAAGGCTCTGTACCTCGACACAGACATACGCACCCGGGCGCAGAGGTTCGGCGGCCATGGCCGCGCCCGCCAGGACGATATCGCCCGGTTGCAGGGGTTCTCCCGCTTCTGCGGCAAGGCGTGCCGCGCGTAGCAAGGCCCGTAGCGGATGGCCCAGAATGGCCGCACTCGATCCCAGTTGTGCTGCGCGCCCGTCAAGGCGCATGACCATGCCCAGATTGCCGACATCGCGCGGGGGCATGGGGTTGCCCAGAATGACCGCAGCGGCCGAACAGTTGTCGGCAATGACATCGGCTTCGCTGAACACGAAGTTTTCGTAACGGCTGTCGATAATCTCGATTGCGGGCAGCACGGCCTCGACCGCCTGGGCCGTTTCGGTCAGGCTGGCATCCGGTGGCAGGCCGCGCTTGAGCATAAAGGCGATTTCGGGCTCCGCGCGGGGGTGAATGTAGCTGGCAAAGGCCAGTTCCGCCGCATCGTGGTGCAGCATGGCGTCTGTCAGCCGACCCCATATGACCTCGTTCACCCCGACCTGGCGCATTTTGGCGACACTGGTCAGCCCCAGCTTGAGCCCGATCCGCGTCTCGCCACGGCTGTAGCGTTCCTCCATCAGCGCACGCTGGATCTTGAGGGCAGCGGCCCGGTCCAGTCCGGGTTCGGCAAGGGTCAACTGCGCGATGGGGGTGGTGGTTCGGGCGGCCGTGTCGAGCGCGCGTGCGTAGGTGCCCAGTCGTGTCTGTGTCATGCTGAAAATCCTGCGCTGACGCTGCCCAGACCTTCGATCCGGGCTTCGAAAAAGTCTCCGGCACTGGCGTTCACCATCGGGCCGAGCGCCCCGGACAGCACAATGTCGCCCGCCCGCAGGGGTGTGCCGTGATGCACCATGGTACGGGCCAGCCATGCCACGCTGTTCAGCGGCGAACCCAGACAGGCCATGCCCACACCGGTCGAGACAGGTTCGCCCCGCCGTTCGATGACCATGCCGCAAAGTTGCAGGTCTACGCTGGAAAGTGTGCGGGGGTAGGCTCCCAGCACGAACGCCCCGGATGATGCGTTGTCGGCTATGGTGTCGGCAATGCTGATATCCCAGTGCGCGATCCGGCTGCCGACGATTTCCAGCGCAGGCAGCACGCAGTCGGTCGCGCGGACCACATCGGCAACGGTCGTGCCCTCTTTGGGCAGATCCCGGCCCAGAACGAAGGCGATCTCGGCTTCGACCTTGGGCTGCATGACGTGTCCGAAGGCGATTTCCGCCCCTTCGGGAAAAGCCATGTCGTCAAGCAGCACGCCAAAATCCGGGCGGTCCACGCCAAGGGCTTTCTGCACGGACCGGGCGGTCAGCCCGATCTTGTGGCCGACCTGCCGCCTGCCTGCCGCCAGATATTCGCGCACAAGCTGCTGCTGCACGGCATAGGCATCGTCTATGGCGTCCGGCCCCAGCAGGTCGCGTACCGGGGGGCAGGGGGTTCTGGTTGCGGCTGCGGCCAGCAGGCGTGTGGCGGCGGCGTAGATATGATCTTTCGCGAAGGACATGGTTCAGAGCTTTATGCAGATGTTGGTCGGTTCGGAATAGAACGCGAGAGAATGCCGCCCGCCTTCGCGCCCGACCCCCGAGAGTTTGACACCGCCGAACGGCGTGCGCAGGTCGCGCAGAAACCATGTGTTCACCCACACAATGCCGGTTTCCATGCGCGGGGCCAGCCGGTGGGCGCGTTTGAGGTTGCTGGTCCATAAGGCGGTGGCCAGCCCGTAACGCGTGCCGTTGGCGGCCTTTACGGCGTCTTCCTCGGTATCGAAGGGGGTAATGTGGCAGACGGGGCCGAAAATTTCTTCCTGCATGCAGCGGGCATTATCCGAAAGCCCCGTCCAGATCGTGGGGGCGACAAAATACCCCCTGTCGCGCTCGTCCCCAAAGGTCGGAACGTTTCCGCCCGTGACCACCCGGGCACCTTCGGCCACGGCAAGGTCGAAATAGGACAGTACCTTCGCGCGGTGCTCAGCCGAGATCAGCGGCCCCATGGTCACACCCTGTTCATAGGGACTGCCGATACGGATCTGTTCGGTGCGCTGCCTGAGTGCCTGCACGAATTTTTCAAAAATCGGGCGTTCCACATACACACGCTCGGTACACAGGCAGACCTGCCCGCAGTTTGAAAATGCCGAGCGTAATGTGCCGGTCACGGCCTCTTCAAAGTCGGCGTCGGCAAAAATCAGGCTCGCATTCTTGCCGCCCAGTTCGAAGGAGATGGGCTTAACCGTTTGGGCGGCCGCCCGCATGATGGCCGTGCCCGTTGCCGAAGCCCCGGTAAAGGTTATGGCGTCCACACCGTCATGCGTGCTCAGGAAACCGCCTGCGGAGTTGGGGCCGAAACCATGCACGAGGTTGAACGTGCCCGGTGGCAGGCCGATCTCGTCAATGACTTCGGCCAGAAGTGTCGCGGAATAGGGTGTTTCTTCCGAGGGTTTGGCAATTACGGCGTTGCCGCAGGCCAGAGCCGGGGCCACTTTCCATGTCAGCAGCAGTAACGGCAGGTTCCACGGCGAAATGATGCCGACCACGCCCAGAGGTTTGTTGATGGTGTAGTTGAGCGCACCCAGCCCGTCGGGGGTGGTGCTTTCAAAACAGTCGCCATGCGCGGTTGCCACCTGGTCGGCAAAAGCGCGGAAATTGGCGATGGCGCGCGGGATGTCGATGGTGCGGGCATGGGCTGCGTCCTTGCCCGTATCCGCGATTTCGGCGGCGACAAAAGCGTCGAACCGGCGCTCTATTCCGTCCGCGATCCGGCGCAGGGCCTGTGCGCGCGCCTCGGCCGTGGTGCGTCCCCATGCTCCTGCCATGGCGGTTTTCGCGGCGGCAACGGCATGGTCCACGACAGCCTGCCCTGCTTCGCACACCTGTGCGACCACGCTGCCATCGACAGGGTTGATATCGTCAAATCGGGTTTCGGTTTCGATCCACTGCCCGCCCACGTAGTTGCGCAGGAGCGGGACATGCGCTCCGGCTGCGGGCGGCGTGGGGTCAGGGCTGTGCTGCGGCATGGGGTCTCCTGGCGGCTTAGAAGCGGCACCTGGAGTGTTCCGTTTTCAGGTATGTATTAAAAGGGATTTCTTGACGCCTTTCTATAACTGAAAGGAATATCAGCTAAAGCCATGCCCAGAACCGGAGTCGGACAATGCAGATCAACCGCCTGACCATCCGCCATCTGCGTCTTGTTGCCGCCATCCTGCGCGAAGGCAATCTGGTGCGGGCAGCCGCCAGCCTGAACATGACCCAGTCGGCCGTGACCAAAGCCCTGCATGAAACCGAGCAAAGCCTGCAGACGGCGCTGTTCTCGCGTACCAACCGTGGCACGGTGCCGACACCGGCGGGTGAGATGCTGGGCGTTCATGCCCGGCTTATTCTGTCCCAGCTCGATTCAGCGGCGCAGGAACTGACCGACCTGCATGACGGAACGGGTGGGCGCATCGCCATAGGCACACTGATTGCGGCGTCCGGGCTTTTGCTGCCCAACGCCATTCTGGCGCTCCAGCGTCTGCGGCCGCGGCTTGTGATCAAGGTTGTGGAAGGCACGAACGATGTGCTGCTGCCTGCCCTGCGTTGCGGGGAACTGGATATGGTCATTGGCCGCCAGCCCGAGTTCGGGTTGCGGGACGGATTTGTGCATGAATTTCTCATGCACGATGTCGCCCGCATTGTCGTGCGGGCTGCCCACCCGCTGGTGGGGGCGCGGCATGTCACGCTGGCCGATCTGCTGGAATGGCCGTGGATCATGCCGAGTTACGAAACAACCCTGCGCCGCCAGATCGAGGCCACCCTGCGCACCGCGTCCCTCGACCTGCCAAAGCGCTATGTCGAATCGGTGTCGTTCCTGATCAATCGCGCCTTGCTGCTGGAGGATGACTATATCGGCGTGTGGCCGACATCCGTCGCCCGGGTCGAAACCGATATGGGGTTCATTCACGTTCTGCCGGTCGATCTGCCCGCGACATCCCACCCTATCGGGGTGACGCTGAACCCGGCCGTGCGTATGCGGCCCGCAGCCCAGATTTTTCTCGATACCCTGCGGGATGAGGCAGGAAAAAGCCTTGCAATATAAAGGATCATACAAAACACATGCGGCACCCGCGCGCTGGGCCGTGCGGGGCTGTCCGTGTCTTGCCGTATAGTGCGGGCATGGGGCAGGCCCGCCTGCACGCACCCGTAGTCGTGGTTCTGTCTGGTGTGCGGGCGTGGGCCCCATGCGGTGCGCATAGGGCCCGGCCTGTCAGGAGGTCAGCGTCGGGTTTGTCGCGGGGTAGGTCCGCGCGCCGGGCTGCACACCCATGGTCCTGAACGTCTGCGCAAGTCTGGCCATGCCCTGGTCCAGTCTGGCTTCATCGCAATAGGTAAATGACAGCCGTATGGCCGGCGGGACAAGACCCAGCGGGTCGAACGGTTCACCCGGGCCGATCAGCACGCCGGCCTGCATGCCCAGATCCACCAGGCGTTCCACATCCACTGTCGTATCCAGCAGGTTCGCCCAGACAAACATGCCGCCGGCGGGTACCTCCCACGTGACATAATCGGCAATGTGGCGGGCCATGGCCGCGCACAGCGCGTTACGGCGTGCGCGGTACAGGGCGATAATGCGGGGGTGGCAGTCCTCGATCAGGCCGGTCTGCATGGCTTTTACGGCCATGCGCTGGGCAAGCCCGTTTGAGCACATGTCGCTGGCCTGCTTGGCGGTGGACAGCATGCGGATGGTTTCGGGGGCGGCGATAATCCAGCCCACGCGCATGCCCGGGGCCAACTGCTTGGACAGGCTCCCCAGATGAATGATCGGGCAGTCATCCAGCGTGTCCTTGCCCTGGCTGGCCAGTTCCAGCAGGGTGGGCAGGGGTTCCCCGTCGTAGAACAGCGCGCCGTAGGGATCGTCCTCCACCAGCGGGGTGCCCGAGGCGCGGGCGGCTTCAAGCAGTTTGCGCCGTTCTTCCAGTGTTACCAGATACCCGGTCGGGTTCGAGAAATTCGGGATCATGTAGGTAAAGGCAGCCCCCGCCATACGGGCCGCAAGGTCCCGGCCTTCGCGCAGGCCCAGGTGCCGGTAAGTGGGGTTGCGGGGCCGCCATGCGTCGAACGCTCCGGCATAGCTGGGAATTTCGCACGCGATCGTATCGCCCGGGGTGGTGAAGATCTTGCCCAGCAGGTCGAGCGCCTGCGTGCCGCTGGCCGTAATCAGCACGTTTTCGGCCCTGGCTGGTACGCCACGGGCGCGAAAACGCTCGGCCACCGTCTCGCGCAGGTCGGCAAGGCCGGGGGTAGGACCATAGCCCAGGCAGTCATCGGGGTAGTCCAGAATGGCCTGTGCCGCGATGGCCGACAGTGCCTGTGCCGGCAGCAGAGAGGGGTCGGGCATGCCGCCCGAGAGGTTGATCAACCCGGGAATACTGGCTGCCGCGATATTGCGGGAGGTAAACGGATTGGTTTTCGCAAGCCAGGGCGCGAAACGCGGCCCGACCGTGCGAGAGTCGAGAAGGGACCGATCGGTCATATAGAGGGACTCACTGGGTCTGAAAGGTTGTAGGTCTTGCAGACGAACA
The DNA here is from genome assembly GCF_047723915.1 of Acetobacter sp. GTDB lineage: Bacteria > Pseudomonadota > Alphaproteobacteria > Acetobacterales > Acetobacteraceae > Acetobacter. The sequence continues at coordinate 17,597 of NZ_JBDOBQ010000030.1, forward strand.
TGACTTGGCGGCCATGGGCTTGCCAGAAAGCCTTCGACTGGGGAGCCCTCGCGCAGGAGAACCACCCGCCTAATAGCTAGCAGGTCGACCGGGTTGGGAACGAAAGGGGCCGCAACCTCGTAGTCTACCGATCACGTAACACCGTGCCCCCCGATAAGAGCAGGGAGCAGCGGCATTTGTAAAGTGTCTGGATGACTGTTCGTGCAATTATGCGCCCGGCACATGACGCAGGGCATGAACATCGCGCTGCGCCTTGCCTGTTCAGCACCTGTTTCGGGCCTGTTCGTTCACGGGGACGGGGGGGGCCACCAGTTCGCCAGCGGTGTGCCGCCAGCGTGCCACCAGCGTGCCCGAGGGGCTTGCGCATGCATGCTCTTGCCCTGCTGGCCGTGCGGCTATACGTCTGGTTTTGCCAACAGGACTGTATCTGAATGACCAATACCAGCAAGACCTCCGCAACAGAACGCAAGCGCGGCTCCGGCGCGAAAATGGTCTATGACCTTCTGCGTGACGAAATTCTGGACCTCGTGCTGCCACCCGGCAGCCCGATCGATGAGGTTCTGCTGGCCGAACGCTTCGAGATGTCGCGCACCCCCATTCGCGAGGCTCTGGTGCGTCTTGCGGGGGAAGGTCTGGTTGATACGTTGCCGAATCGTTCGACCATGGTGTCGAATATCGACTTCCTGAACATGCACACCTATTTCGACGCGCTTGTGCTGATGTACCGCGTGACGATCCAGCTTGCCGCCCGATACCACCGCGAGAGCGATCTGGAGATTATCCGCAAGCATCAGGCCGCCTTTGCCGCAGCGGTCGAGGCCCAGGACGCACTGGCCATGATCGCGACCAACGCGGCGTTTCATCTCGCCATAGCCGAGGCGGGGCGTAACCCGTATTTCACGTCGCTGTTCAAGCGCCTGCTGGATGAAGGACGGCGTATTCTGCGCCTGTACTACCAGTCGTACGAAGATCGGCTGCCCCGCCGCTTCGTGGAGGAACATGACGAGATGATCGACGCCATTGTGGCGCGCGATCTGGTCCTGTCCGAGCAGCTTGGGCGCGAACATGCCGAACAGATCGTCCGTCAGGTCCAGAAACTTCTGACCCGGAACGAGCGGCTGGATATCGCACTCTAGCGCTGTGGCTTTTGGGGTCATGTCGCAGGGCATATTGCAGGGCGTCCTGTGCGGGTGGATTTCTTGTCGAAATCTTGTCGACAAATAAAATACAATAGGCTAGGGTCTGTTTGAAAGACGGGGCAGGGGCCGTTCTGCCGTGCCCGCTCCCGCCGTTATCATGAGTTTTCAAATGGAGCGCGTTATGGCCACCAATATTTTCCACGGCGTCATTCCTGCCCTGATGACCCCCTGCAAGGCAGACCGGACCCCCGACTTCGACGCACTTGTCCGCAAGGGCAAGGAACTGATCGCCCAGGGCATGTCCGCCGTCGTGTATTGCGGTTCCATGGGGGACTGGCCCCTTCTGACCGATGCGCAGCGCATGGAAGGCGTTGAACGTCTGGCCAAGGCCGGTGTACCGGTTATTGTCGGCACAGGTGCCATCAACACCGCCAGCGCCGTCGCCCTGGCCACGCAGGCCCAGAAAGTTGGCGCCAAGGGGCTTATGGTCATCCCGCGCGTGCTGTCACGCGGGTCCGTCATCGCGGCGCAGAAAGCGCATTTCAAGGCCATTCTGTCCGCCGCCCCCGAACTGCCCGCCATTATCTACAACAGCCCCTATTACGGTTTTGCCACCCGTGCGGACCTGTTCTTCGCCCTGCGCGCCGAACACCCCAACCTTGTCGGCTTCAAGGAATTCGGCGGCCCGGACGACATGCGCTACGCGGCCGAGAACATCACCAGCCGTGAAGACGGCGTGTCCCTGACAATTGGTGTCGATACCGCTGTGGTGCATGGTTTTGTCAACTGCGGCGCCACGGGGGCCATTACCGGGATCGGCAACGTGCTGCCCCGCGAAGTGCTGCATCTGTGCGCGCTGTCCCGTGCCGCAGCAGCAGGCGATGTGGACGCCCGTCAGCGCGCGCTGGAACTGGAACAGGCGCTGGCCGTACTGTCCTCCTTCGACGAAGGGCCGGATCTGGTCCTGTTCTTCAAGCACATGATGGTGCTCAAGGGCGATGCCGAATATACGCTGCACTTCAACGAAAGCGACGTGCTGAACGAAAGCCAGCGCGGCTACGTCGAAGCCCAGCTCAAGCTGTTCGACACCTGGTACGCCCAGTGGAGCACGCTGCCGGGTGCGGTGCAGACCTACAAGGCGTAAGCGGCGGTCCTGCCTGCCGGACGCAAAAAGCCCTCCCCACCGGGAGGGCTTTTTTATGGGCAGACCACAGGGTGGCTGTCCGGGCCGATACGGGCCAGGTGGGTTTTTCAGCGTTCCAGAGCGTCGATATTGCCCAGCACGCGCTCGAGCAGGGACACAAGCGTGTCGACATCCGCCGGGCTGAGGCCCTGTGTCATGTCGGCATTGGCCTGACGCAGCACGGCGCGGCCGGCGGGCAGGCGTTCCTGCGCCTTCGGGGTGAGCGAGATCAGGCTTGAGCGCCTGTCGCGTGGGTCGGGCGTGCGCTGTACAAGGCCGTCGCGCTCCATGCGGGCGAGCATCTGCGCCATGGTGGGCTGTTCCACTTTGGCCCAGCGCGCCAGTTCCGTCTGCGAAAGCTGGGCTCCATCCCTGAGCGCGGCCAGCACGGGCAGTTGCGCCGTGGCAAAGCCCAGTTCGCGCAGTCGTATATCGCCAATCCGTGTCAGGCCGCGTGCGATGCGGCTGAAATAATGGCCCGGATGGCGCAGGGGGTCCCAGTCGTCTCCGCTCATTGCATAGGCTCCTATGTTTATGTATATAGGTTCCTATGTAATAAAATGAGCAGGAGAAGGCAATGGAGCGGATCGCGATTATCGGAGGCGGTCCCGGCGGGTTGATGCTGGCGCGACTGCTGCAACTACGCGGGTTCTCGCCCGTCGTGTTCGAGCGGGACCAGCATGCGGCGGAACGCCCGCAGGGTGGCTCGCTCGACCTGCACGGCCAGACCGGCCAGCGTGCACTGCGGCTTGCGGGGCTGGAAAATGCTTTTATCGCGGCCTCGCGCCCCGAACATCAGGGGGACAGGCTTTATGACAGCGCGGGCACGCTGCTGTTCGACCGGGACGACCCCGCTGACGACCGGCCCGAAATTGATCGCACGGCCCTGCGCCGGATTCTGCTGGACTCGCTGGAGCCGGGTACGGTCCGATGGGGACAGAAGATTTCGCAAATCGCTGCTGTTGAAAGGGGTTTTGCAGTCATAGGGCCAGACTGGCGCGCGGAGTTCGATGTGGTGGTGGGGGCCGATGGTGCGTGGTCACGCGTGCGGCCGCTGCTGAGTGAGGCCATACCGGCCTATGAGGGCGTGACACTGGTTGAGCTGGGTTTTGATGCCGGGCAGCATCCCGCCGTTCATGCCCTGACAGGGAGCGGCAAGATGTTCGCGGTGGGTGACAACCGCGCCCTGATCACACAGCGCAACGGGTTCGGCCATATTCGTGGCTATGCGGGCCTGCGCCTGAGCGAGGCCATTGCGCGGCAATGGCAGACCATGCCACCCGCGCAGGTTCGCATGGCTCTGGCGCAGGCGTTTGCGGGTTGGGCGCCTGGCCTGCTGGCGCTTGTGGAAACAGGCACGTTTCTGGGGGTTCGCCCGCTTTATGCCCTGCCTGTCGGGCATTGCTGGCAAAGCCGGGCAGGGCTGACCTTGCTGGGCGATGCCGCACATCTGATGTCCCCTTTCGCGGGAGAAGGGGTCAACCTTGCGCTGGCGGATGCGGCCGATCTGGCCGAGGCCCTGACGGAGACCATGACGGAGGCCCCCGACTGGGCGGCTGTCACCCGTTATGAAGAGACGATATGCGCGCGTGCCGCCATAGCGGCCGAAGGCGCGGCACAGGGTTTGAACGGCGCTTTTTCATCCCGGGGAGTCAGCCCCGTTCTTGAGCATTATCGCGCGCGGGTGCGGGACGCGTGAAAGATGTCCCGCCCTGTTCAGGGAGCGTCCACGGAAAAATCGAGTGTGTAGGACGACTGGTTTACTGAGCGTTTTTGCTGAATGACGTGGATCGCGGGGTCGCGGGGCAGAAGACAGTTTACCAGCCAGACTGTCTCCGGCCCCATGCCCTGGCTGTCATATGCGAGACGGTACGTTCCCTGTCGGAGACTGACTTTGATACGGAACTGGAGATCTATGATGCCGCTACCCGTGCGGATTGCCGTAAAAGAGGGGAATCTCGCAATTTCCGCCACCAGGGGGGCCGGGTGGCCGTTCAGGGAAAACGACAGGCGCTGCTCGATCTGGGCCACATAGGCTTGCCGTTCGGCGAAAGACAGCCTGCCATCGCCGTTGCGGTCCATCTGGCGGATGATGTTTTCAGCGACATCCTGCCCCGGTGTCAGGCGCAGGTGCAGCATGATATGGTCCTGGGCCAGCGTGATGGTGGTGGCCTGCAGGGTCCTGTCCATCCGGTGGGCCCAGACCAATGCGGGAAGAACGAACAGCGCGCATGTGGCGATAAATGCGAATCTTGCTTTGATCATGGAATGCTGAGCCGGCTGCCGTAGCTGTTGGTGGGGTCCTGGTACACGGTATGGACTTCCGGGGCGGTGTGGGCACCGGCATGCTGGGGCGAAAATTCGATCAGCAGGCGCGGGCCCTGAATCCGGTAATAGGATGACCCGGCAACGCCGGGTTCATGGGTGGTGGGGCCGCTCCAGGCGAACCATGTTTCATCCAGTTCCTGACGGATTTCGCGCATGCGGGGGGCGGCGTAAGCGTCGTTCATGATCCCGACCCATGCTCCGATCAGTTCCATCAGCCTGTCTTTCTGGGCGGCATTCAGCGCTGACCCCCTGATGCCTTCGGGTACAAGGGTTTCCCCCCCGTGTCCCGGTCCCTGCACAATGTCCTCGACCGTGTAGGGCAGAATGGCCTGCTGGCGCTGGGCGGGGTCCAGACTGTCGAGAAATGCGAAAGCCCTGTCGTTTTCTTCAGCCAGTATGCGAATGGTCCTGTCGCCACGCCGGTAGGCAGAGGGGTGCGCGCCGGTCAGCCTGGGGGCCATGACGGTATGCGTGCCCTCGATGACGATATTCAGGCCCAGATGCCGTCCCCCGAACTGCACCATCCACGGCGCTGTGTCGGAAGGCTGGCCGAAAATCGCAATGCTGTAGGTTGCCTTGCCGGAAACGAACGGCGTGGCTTTGTTCGTCAGCGCCTGGTCAGCCTCCATGACGTCCTGCACGGTCCGGTAGCCCCCGGCACTCAGAAGCGTTTGCAGCAGGCGCAACGCCGCGGCCCGTTGATCGGGCGTCAGGCGATTGATCTGCACCCCGGGGCGGAAGCCTTCATTGACGGGAAAGCCTGACCATACCGCCATGCCGTAGCGTTCCCCGATAACGTTGACGGGCGAACCCGGGCCCGGCCCCTGCTGTATCACGGTCTGGCGTGGCACCCCGGTAACGGGGGCGGATGACTGGTCCGGCCCGGTGCGGCGGGTCCGGGCGGATGGTCCTGAGTGTTGCAGGACAAAAGGAAACTGCACCTCTCCACGATGGCGCGGATCGAAGGTGGCAAGGAAGGCGCGGGCCGCAAGAACAGCCTCATGCGTCACGTTTGAAGACGCGCTTTTCCCCGCCGTCACAGGGGACGGTGGCGGGGCGGGGCGTTCCGCCAGGGCAGGGGAGGCAGCCAGGATCAACGCCCCGAATATCCAGTATCTGTTCTTCATCCAGCCATGCCCTGTCTCGATCATCTCCAAACGTACACGCTTTTGTGAACTCCTGATGGAACACTGCATGGCCCAGGCCGCCCGATCAAGCTTTGTCCGCAGTACCATGCTCCGTGCCGCAAAAGCCGTGGCACAGGCGGACTGGCCACCCTGCCCCTGCTGGCCAGATTCTGGGCCGCCGAGCCGACCCGTGGCCGGGAAGCCGTGCAATGCGGCATTGTACCGTTATGTGCGTTGTGTTTCGTATGGGTAATATTCGGCCTATATAGGGGCCGGGCAAGGCTGCCTAGTGCAAAACTGGATACCGCCCGGCCAGCCATACGCACCTTCCCACAGGCCGGATGCACACGACCGCTCCGGGATATGTCCATGCAGAGAGTGGTGTTTTTTTCCAGACTGCGGCTTGGGTCTTGCTGCGTTTATGCTGCTGTTTTCGCGCTTCAGGGCCGTTTTGTCCGCCAGCCGGCAAGAGTGCGCCATTGCCTGCATAATCCCTTATCGGCCTGACTGGCAGGTCAGTCGCGCCGCGTTCATGGGGGTTGCCGGGCTTATTGCGGCGCGCCATCGCATGGTCTGGTCTGGTCTGGTCTGGTCTGGTCTGGTCTGGTCTGGTCTGGTCTGGTC
>NZ_JBDOBQ010000030.1:24097-34098 GCF_047723915.1 Acetobacter sp.
TGGTCTGGTCTGGTCTGGTCTGGTCTGGTCTGGTCTGGTCTGGTCTGGTCTGGTCGCAGTGGCGTCGCGGTCATTTTGCCCCCACTCCGGCCGGTCCGGTTTTTGTGCCGTGGCGTTTGCAGCTACGCGCAGGGTTCAGACACCATGACGCCTGACCATAAAAAGCTGGCCTCGGGGCGTTTATGGAAGGCCGGGGCTCAGCTCTTGTCCGGGTTTGCGTTAGCGGCAAGCAGGCTGCGCGCCTCCATCACGATTTCAAGGCTGCGGCGTCGGGCCTGATGGTCGTGGATGGGGGCGGTCAGGATCAGTTCGTCCGGCTGGTGCCGGTCGAGGAAAGTCCCGATGTCTTTCATGACGGCCGCTTTGTCGCCTACAGCCCGGCAGGCCAGCGCGCTGTCGATCTGGGCGCGTTCGACAGCCGTCCAGGGCAGGCTGGCCGGGTCCACCGGCGCGGGGTAGGCGCGGGGCCGCCCGCTGCGCAGCGCCATGAAATACATCTGGTGCGATGTAAACAGGCGGTCGGCCTCAGCCTGCGTATCGGCCGCGATCACGTTCATGGCCAGCATGACATGCGGGGCGGCCAGCGCGTGTGACGGCTTGAAGCGGTGCCGGTACAGGGCCACGGCCTCCTCCATCATCCGGGGCGCGAAATGCGACGCGAAGGCGAAAGGCAGCCCCAGCACCGCGGCAAGCTGGGCCGAATATAGCGACGAGCCCAGCAGCCAGACCGGCACGTCGCACCCCGCGCCGGGTGCGGCCACGACCAGTTGGCCCGGCTGCGCGGGTTCGAAATAATGCAGCAGTTCCAGCACGTCTTCGGGGAATGTGTCTGCGTTGTCGGCCCGGCGGCGCAGGGCGCGGGCAACGGTCTGGTCGCTGCCCGGCGCGCGGCCAAGTCCCAGATCGATACGGCCGGGGTAAAGGGTCGCCAGCGTGCCGAACTGTTCGGCAATGACCAGCGGTGCATGGTTCGGCAGCATGATCCCGCCCGCCCCGATGCGGATCTGCTGCGTCAGCCCCGCCAGATACCCCATGAGCACGCTTGTCGCCGCGGAGGCAATGCCCGGCATGGCATGGTGTTCGGCCACCCAGTAACGGTCAAAGCCAAGGGATTCGGCGTGTTGTACGAGATCGCCCGAATGGCGGAACGCTGTGGCGGCGTTGCCATGATCGGTGATGAGCGACAGATCCAGGATCGAAAATGGAATCATGTGCGAATATCAGCGCAGGACAGGCGGTTCGTCCACCTTTCCTTTCCGTCGTGGCTGGTTACGGTCCCGCCGGGTGGTATGTCCGGCGGGTTTTTACGGGTTACGCTACCGCGTCCAGCCCCAGGGTCTGCAGGCGGTCGAGCTGTTCGATCTCGGCCGCCGTCAGGGTAATGCCCTCGGCTTCGGATTTGACGCGTGCGGCAAAACGGCGCTGCGACGGCAGGCGGGCACCCTGGCCTGCAATGGCTTCGAACAGGACTTCGGCATGGGCGACGGGGTTGCCCGGCCGCCCGGCGGCGAATTTCTCGGGCGAGAACGCTATGATCAGTTCGCCATGGGTCGGTAGCAATGTCGTGGTGCCGAGTTTGGTCAGGGCTTCCTCGCTGGTCAGGTCCCCGATCAGGATACCGGCCAGCAGTTCGATCATGGTGCTGATGGCCGACCCCTTGTGCCCGCCAAAAGGCAGCATGGCACCGGCAAGGGCGGCCTGCGGGTCGGTCGTGGGGTTGCCTTCGGCATCGATCGCCCAGCCTTCGGGCAGGGGCTTGCCCGCCCGGCGGTGCAGTTCGATCTCGCCCCGTGCGGCAACGGATGTCGCAAAGTCGAACACATAAGGCGACCTGTCCGCGCGCGGCCAGCCGAACGCGAAGGGGTTGGTGCCCAAAAGCGGCTTCTTGCCGCCGCTGGGGGCCACCGTTGCGTAACTCGGGCACATGACCATGGCCGCCAGCCCCTGTTCGGTCAGGGCCTCGGCCTCGGGCCAGAGGGCGGAAAAATGTCCGCAGTCGTTAATGACCATGGCGGCAAGGCCCAGGCTGCGTGTGCGTTCGACCAGTTCGGGCAGGCCAAGTTCGAAGGCCGGATTCGCAAAGCCACCGCCCGCGTTCACCCGCACAATGGCCGAACCGGGGGCGGGCACAAGTTCGGGCACCGCATCCACCCTGACCTTGCCTGCCTTGATCGTGCGCAGAATGCCCTCGATCCGGTAAATGCCGTGTGACTTGCAGGCGTCGCGCTCACCCGCCGTGATAACCCGCGCCACAGCGCCCGCCTGCGCAGGGTTCACCCCCGCCTTGAGCAGAATGGCCTCTACCCGCGCGTGCAGTGCGGTGATGCTCAGGAGAGTGCTTGCGCTCATGTGGAACCCTTTGTCCTTGCTGGCGGGGAGTTGAACTTAAAATACATAACGTATACATATAATCGACAAAAATTCTGGCGACGATCATAGCGTTGCGCATTGGGGCCGGTGTGTCCAGAGATGTGTTCGCAGAAAGGAACGGTTCATGACTTTCATTCCCACGGGCAAGCATCTTGTCGCAGGCGCCTGGCTGGATGGGGAGGGTACGTTTACCTCCGCCCCCGCACACGGCCCGGCTCATGTCTTTGCAACGGGCACGCCCGCCCTGGTGGCCCGCGCGTGCGAGGCGGCGGAAGAGGCGTTCTGGCAGTTCGGCTACGCCACCCGCGCGCAACGGGCCGCGTTCCTGCGCGCGATCGCCGATGAGATCGAAGCCCGGGCCGACGCCATAACCGAGATTGGCAGCCAGGAAACCGGCCTGCCCGAAGGCCGCCTGCAAGGCGAGCGCGGCCGCACGGTCGGCCAGTTGCGCATGTTCGCGGACCATATTCAGGACGGTGCGTATCTGGACCGCCGGTGCGACCCCGCCCTGCCGGACCGCAAGCCCGCTCCCCGCCCCGAACTGCGTCTGATCGAACGCCCTGTCGGCCCGGTGGGTGTTTTTGGCGCGTCCAATTTTCCACTGGCGTTTTCCACCGCCGGGGGGGACACGGCGGCGGCACTGGCGGCTGGCTGCCCGGTGGTGGTGCGGGGGCACCCGGCCCATCCCGGCACGGGCGAGATCATCGCCCAGGCGATTGACGCCGCCATTCGCAAGACCGGCATGCACCCGGGCGTGTTCTCTCTCATTCAGGGCGGCGGGAACGACGTGGGGGCCGCGCTTGTGCAGCATCCGCTGATCAGGGCCGTGGGCTTTACCGGGTCGCTGCGCGGTGGCCGCGCCCTGTTCGACCTGTGCGCGGCCCGGCCCGAACCCATTCCGTTCTTTGGCGAACTGGGCTCGGTCAATCCCATGTTCATGCTGCCCGAGGCGATCGGGGCGCGTGGGGATGCGCTGGGGCGTGACTGGGCGGCTTCTCTCGTCATGGGGGCGGGGCAGTTCTGCACTAATCCCGGCATTGCGGTCGTGCTGGACAATGCGCAGGGCGGGCAGTTCGTAGCCGCCGCGGTCGAGGCGCTGGGCAAGGTCCCGGCCCAGACCATGCTGACCGACGGCATTGCCCAGGCCTACCGGGACGGGCAGGCGCGTCTGGCCAGCCGCAATACGGTGCGCGCGCTGGTTGTCAGCGAGTCCTCGGGGCGTATGGCCCTGCCGAACCTGTTTGAGACCACGGGCCGCGAATTTCTGGCCGATCCGGTCCTGAGCGAGGAAGTATTCGGCCCGCTCGGCCTTGTGGTGCGCGTAACCTCGGTGGAGGAGATGCTGGGTCTTGCCCGTGGTCTGGAAGGCCAGTTGACCGCCACCATCCATATGGATGCGGCGGACACGGCAACGGCGCGGCAACTGCTGCCCGTTCTGGAACGCAAGGCCGGGCGTGTGCTGGTCAACGGCTTTCCGACCGGGGTGGAGGTTGTGGATTCCATGGTGCATGGCGGGCCTTATCCGGCGTCGACCAATTTCGGGGCGACCAGCGTGGGGTCCATGGCCATCAGGCGGTTCCTGCGGCCCGTGTCGTTCCAGAACATCCCGGCCGACCTGCTGCCCGAAGACTGTCTGAACTAAGGGATTGTCCACGCCCGCAAAGGCCACTGCTCCCGTCCGGTCTTTCATGCTGACGGACGGGGGGCAGGCCGCATGCGCGGGCGTGGGTCCTGCAAGCTTTTCCAACATGCGCGGCGGTGGCGCGTTCTTGAAAGTGTAAGGCCATGGCCAAGTCTGATGTTCTTGTCATTGGAGCCGGGGTTGTCGGCCTTTCGGCAGCGATTGCCGCCCAGGCGCGTGGGCTGAATGTGGTTGTGATCGACCGCGAAGGCCCGGCGGCGGGTGCTTCTGCCGGAAATGCCGGGGCTTTCGCCTTTACCGACATCCTGCCGCTGGCCTCCCCCGGGATTTTGAAAAAAGCCCCGAAATGGCTGCTGGACCCGCTGGGCCCGCTGGCCGTGCCACCGCGCTATGCGCTGCGGATACTCCCGTGGATGCTGCGTTTCTGGCGGGCCTGCGCGCCTGCGCGTGTCGCGCGTTCCACCACGGCCCAGACCGCGCTGATGGACCTGTCCAGGGCGGAGCTGGAACCCTTCCTGACCGCCAGCGGCACGTTGCCCATGCTGCGCAAGGGGGGCAATTTGCAGGTGTATGAAACCGAGGCGGAATTCCAGGCATCCCTGCCGGGCTGGCAGGCGCGGGCGCGGCATGGCATTGAATTCCAGCACATGGACGCAGCGGAAATGGCCCGGTTGCAGCCCGGCCTTGCGCCACGGTTCATTCGCGGGACATTCACACCCGGCTGGTATTCCATAGCCGACCCCAAACTGTATACGCTGGCGCTGGCCGAGCATTTCCGCGCTCTGGGCGGGGTGATCGACATTGGCGATGTCACAGCACTCAGCCCCGACGGGCAGGGCGTGCGCTGCACCCTGCGTGACGGCAGCGTGCGCGAAGCGGGCAAGGTCGTTGTCGCGGCGGGGGCTTTTTCGCACAGGCTGAGCCGCACGCTGGGCGATGCCATTCCGCTGGAGACCGAGCGGGGTTACAACACCACCCTGCCGGTGGACGCGTTCGACCTGCGCACCCAGATCACGTTCGGTGGGCATGGGTTTGTGATTACCAAACTCTCGACCGGTGTGCGCGTGGGCGGGGCGGTGGAACTGGGCGGACTGGACCTGCCGCCCAATTTCCGCCGTTCCGATGCCATGCTGAAAAAAGCGCAGATATTCCTGCCGGGGCTCAAAACCCAGGGGGGCGTGCAGTGGATGGGCTTTCGGCCGTCCCTGCCGGACAGCCTGCCCGTGATCGGCCACGCACGGACCACGTCCAATGTGGTCTATGCGTTCGGCCACGGGCATCTGGGGCTGACGCAGTCGGCTGGCACGGCGCGGCTGGTGGCCGACCTGCTGACCGGCCAGCCTTTGCCGATCGATATTCAGGCTTTTTCACCCCGGCGGTTCTGACGTCTGGCGTGGCCGGGGTAGTACGGGGCCTGACAGGTTTCCTTACGCGGATATTGCCGGGGTCGGGGCGGCTCCTTCCCCGGCGGGGGCGGCCAGGGTCAGGACAAAGGCGCAGGCTGCCAGCACCGCTCCGGCAACGCTGACCCAGTTATAACCCAGCCCGGCGCTGATCACGGCGCCCCCCACTACCGCCCCCAGCGCGTTGCCGAGGTTGAACGCCCCGATATTGATGGAGGCGGCAAGGTTCGGGGCTTCGGCCGCTGCGGTCATGACCTGCATCTGCACGGGCGAGACAATGGCGAAAGCCGCCATCCCCCACAGGAAAATTACCCCGATGGCGGCGGGCGCGCTGCCCATGGCAAGCGGTAGCACCAGCAGCAGCAGGACCAGCGCGCTCAACGCCACAAGCAGGGTTTTTTTCAGGGACAGGTCAGCAAACCGTCCGCCCAGCATGTTGCCCAGGGTAAAGCCGACGCCAATCACCACCAGCACGGCCGTCACCATGTCGGCGGAGGCGGCAATGCCGTTTTCCAGCACGGGGGCGATATAGGTCAGCAGCGTGAACATGGCCCCCGCACCCAGTACCGTCGTCAACAGGGCGCGCAGGACCGGGGGGCGTACCAGCACGCTGAACTCGCTTCTGATTTCAGCCGGGGTTTCGGCGGGCAGTCTGGGCAGGGCCAGCCACAGGGCGAGCATGGCGACAAGCCCCCATACGGTAATGGCGGCAAAGGCCAGCCGCCAGCCCCATACATCTCCGATCCAGGTGCACAGGGGGGAGCCCACAATGGCGGCCAGTGTCAGTCCCATGAACATGGTGGCCACGGCACTGGCACGCCGTTCGGGCGCCACAAGGGCTGCGGCCACAACCGAACCGACACCGAAAAACGCCCCGTGCGAGAACGATGTCACCACGCGCGAGACCAGCAGCACCGCAAAACCGGGCGCGCAGAACGAAAGCGCGTTGCCCAGCGTAAAAATGGCCATCAGCCCGACCAGAACTATATGCCGTGGCAAATGGCGTGCGCCGATGGTCATGATCGGCGCCCCGGCCATGACGCCGAACGCATAGGCGCTGATCAGCAGCCCTGCGGTGGGAATGGACACATTGAAATGTTCGGCCATGACAGGCAGCAGCCCCATGGGTGCGAACTCCGTCGTGCCAATGCCAAACGCCCCGACTGACAGGGCAAGGAGTGGAAAATTGAACTTCATGCGGTGAATGGCCCTGTTTTGTTGCTGCCGTATCCTGCCCTGTGCCGGTCCATAGCCGGCCCGGCCCATGACCGGCCCTTATGCATGGTCCATCATGTTGGGCTGTCATGCGGGGCCTGTCCGGAGCATGCATAAGGCCGGGGTCTTGGCAAAGGCCGGTCGTCGGGTGGCGGTTCTGCTGCCTATCTTACGGGACGTGACACTTCCTGCGTATTCAAATAGTGTCACGTGACACTTTTACAGTGCGGAACCGGTTCATGGTGGCGGTGCCCGGTCCGGCTGCTGTTCCATGCCGCCCAGTGCCGAGTAAGAGACCATGCGCCCCCAATCTCCCTGGTTCGCGCGGCTGCATGACGGTGCGGGTGCGCCCGCACACCGTCTGGCGGAAGCCTTGGGGGCCGATATCCTGTCGGGCCAGTTGAGCGCGGGGGACAGGTTGCCCGCCCATCGGGACCTGGCATGGCGGCTTGGCATTGGTGTGGGGTCGGTCACGCGGGCATATGCCATGCTGGAGCGCCGGGGGCTGACCCACAGCGTGCGCGGGCGGGGCACGTTTGTCACTGTCCGGGCCGATCCCGCCAGTGCGGGGCTGGACCTTGCCACCAACATGCCGCCCCCCATGTTCAGCGACCGTGCGTTGGCCCGCACTCTGCACGGGCTGGCGCGGCAGGTGGACCCCGCCCTGTTCAATATCTACCCGCCTGTGGCTGGGCATCTGGAGCACCGCCGGGTCATGACCCGCTGGCTGGAGACACAGGGCCTTGCCGTGCGGCCCGACCGGATTTTGCTGACAAGCGGCGCGCAGCAGGCGCTCAGCGTTGCCCTGGCGGTGGCCCGGCCCCATGTGCAATTTGCCCTGACGGAGGAACAGACCTATCCCGGCATGCTGGGGGCGCTGCGACAAAGCGGGTTGCCGTTGCAGGGCCTGCGCATGGATGGCGCGGGCGTGCTGCCTGCACCCCTGCACGCCGCACTGGCCGCCCGACCGGGGCAGCGGGCTGTGGTCTATCTGACGCCGACCGCCCATAACCCCACGACCGCCACAATGGACGCGACCCGCCGGCGCGATATTGCCGCCCTGTGCCGCCAGCACGATGCCCTGCTGATAGAAGACGGCGTGTACGCCTGCGGCGCTGGCGCGGAGCAGCCCAGCCTGCGGGATCTGGCGCCGGAGCGGACATTCCATGTCGCCAGCCTGTCCAAGATTCTCAGCCCCGGCCTGCGTATAGGCGTGCTTGTTCCCCCGCCTGATCTGGCAGAGGCCTGCGGGCCCGCGCTGCTGGCGTCGTCCCTGATGATCGCCCCTCTTTCCTGCGCCCTGATGGCGCAATGGATGCAGGACGGCACCGCCCGGAGCGTGCGTCTATCGCTCCAGGCGGACTCGATCCGGCGGACGGAACTGGCGTCTTCCATTCTCGGTCCCGACCTGCAATGCGCGCCGGGCAATGCGTTCCATGCCTGGCTGCCTATGCCCGCGACCCATGCCGCCGCCGTTGTGGAGCGTGCCCGTGCCCTGGGCGTGATGCTCCCGCACCCCGACAGTTTCGAGACCGGCGCCACGGGCCATGGCATGCCGGACGGGCAACAGGCCCGCATGGCGGGCGTGCGGCTGGCCCTGGGTTCGGTCACGTTTGCGGCCCTGCCGGACGCCCTGCGCCATGTGCGTGCGGCCTGTCTGGTGCATGACCCCCAAGGGTCGTCGTGCGACACTTTGCCGATATACTAGCCCCGCCCTGCCGTAAGGGACGGGCCCCAATGGTAAGGAATGGAGACAGATCATGCCCGAAACAGCCGCAAAACCCGTGACAGTCATTGCGTCTTTCCATCTCAGGCCGGAGGCGGTGGACGATGTGCTGCCCGTCGTTGCCGCATGTATCCGGGAATCGCGCAAGGAAAGCACCAACCGGCTCTACACCTGCCGTCAGGACAGTCAGGACCCGTTGCATTTCGTGTTCATCGAACAGTGGGAAAGCCTTGCGGCCCAGCAGGAGCATGAGCGCAAACCCCATTTTCTGGCACTGAAAGAGGCGTTTTCCACTGGTGTGGCCGGACCGCTGGATGTGACCTTCCTGCACGATACCGACCGCCTGCCCTGAAAGGCGCGCGCCTGAACAGCATGCGCCTGAAACGCATGCACCTGAATTAAAGCGCGTAAACATGGTCCTGCCCGGTCTGAGGGGCCATGTTCGGGCCCGAAACCATGGGATGTTTCACCGCCATGCGCGGCCCGGGTGTGTCAGGTCCCGCTGTGTCAGGCTCGGTTTTCGGGTCTGAAAGCCCCATCCTGTGTCGCATTGTCGGCTGCTGGCCCGTAGCAGCGGGCTCAGGCACGCGGCCGTTCTTTCGGGTCGCACCGGGGCTGGCTGACACCCTATATTGATTATGCGAATTAATATCAATTATAAGGGGTGTTTCAAACAGTCCGGCTCCGGGGCACTATGCGCAGGAGCCGGATGGCCGGGAACGCTATGGCCCCGGCTCGGGAACAGGATAAGGAACAGCCGGACCATGCTGGTGCGTATCGCCAAGGTGCTGACAACGGAGGAAGTGGCGTTCTGCCGCCGGGTTCTCGAACAGCAGGACTGGATCGACGGCAAGGTAACGGCGGGTGAGCAGTCGGCCAAAGCCAAATACAACCTCCAGATCCCCCAGGACAGCGACGCCAGCCGCGAACTGGGTGACCTTGTGCTGCGGACCCTTGGCCGCAACCCCATGTTCAACAGCGCGGCCCTGCCGTTGCGGGTCTATCCTCCCCTGTTCAACCGCTACGATACCGGCATGCATTTCGACATGCATGTGGACAATGCCATTCGCCCCGTGCCGGGCACGGGCTTTCGGCTCCGCACCGATGTGTCATCCACCCTGTTCCTGAGCGACCCGGAAGATTACGATGGCGGCGAACTGGTCATTCAGGACACGTTCGGCACCCAGCGCGTGAAACTGGCGGCGGGTGACATGGTTGTCTACCCATCCACCAGCCTGCATGCGGTCAGCCCGATTACACGCGGTAGCCGGTGGGCCTCGTTCTTCTGGACCCAGTCCATGGTCAAGGACGACGGGCAACGCGCCCTTTTGCACCAGTTCGACCTGTCCATTATCGAAACGCGCAAGGAACTGCCCGACAACCACCCCGCCGTTCTGGGCCTGACGGCGACATACCATAACCTTCTGCGCCAGTGGGCCGAACTCTGAGTAATCCGCATAAACAGAACATGTTGCGGACCGTCGGGACGGACCCCAGGCCGAGCATGACCGAACGCGTACGATGCCGCGGTGCGTGGCACAGGGGTATGCGGCGTTTTGCACTGGCGCTTGTCGCAACAGCGGGCATACTTGCCAGTGCCAGTGCCAGTGCCAGTGCCAGTGCCAGTGCCAGTGCCAGTGCCAGT
>NZ_JBDOBQ010000031.1:0-30103 GCF_047723915.1 Acetobacter sp.
TGTGCCCTGTGCCCTGTGCCCTGTGCCCTGTGCCCTGTGCCCTGTGCCCTGTGCCAAAAAACAAACCTGAACATTTTGTGATAACAAGAAAATTATCAGCAAAATCAGTCAGTTGCTAAATATACCCTCCCCATTCCATCTCCAGCGCCTCCGCCTGTCTTGATTGTGAGGAGCCGGGTTGGCCGTGTCGATCTATGGTCATCAACCCAGCCGGTGTGTGGGCAAACACGCCCATACACTGAATGAACAATAAAACTCGTCGGAGACGGATACAGTATCATGGCTAAAATCAAGGTCAAAAACCCGGTCGTGGAAATGGACGGGGATGAAATGACCCGTATCATCTGGCACTTTATCCGTGAGCGTCTCATTCTTCCCTATCTGGATATCGACCTGAAATATTTCGATCTGGGCATCGAGCATCGTGACGCCACGAACGATCAGGTCACCATTGACGCGGCGGAAGCCACCAAGCGTTATGGTGTGGGCGTGAAATGCGCAACCATCACCCCGGATGAAGCCCGCGTGAGCGAATTCGGGCTGAAGAAGATGTGGCGCTCCCCCAACGGCACCATCCGCAATATCCTTGACGGCACCATTTTCCGCGAGCCCATCATCTGCTCCAACGTGCCACGTCTTGTGCCGCACTGGACCAAGCCCATCGTGATCGGCCGCCACGCTTACGGCGACATCTACCGCGCGGCTGAAACCAGAATTCCCGGTCCGGGCAAGGTGACGCTGAACTTCGTGCCCGAAGGCGGCGGCGAACCCATGGTGCTGGACGTGCATGACTTCAAAGGCCCCGGCGTGGCCCTTGGCATGCACAACACCCGCGCCTCGATCGAGGGTTTTGCGCGCGCCTCGCTCTCCTACGGGCGTGACCGCAAGCTGCCCGTCTACCTGTCCACCAAGAACACGATCCTCAAGGCCTATGACGGCATGTTCAAGGACGTGTTCCAGGAGGTGTATGAAAAGGAATTCAAGGCCGAGTTCGAAAAGCTGGGCCTGACCTACGAACACCGCCTGATCGATGACATGGTGGCCTGCGCGCTCAAGTGGGAAGGCGGCTATGTCTGGGCCTGCAAGAACTACGATGGCGACGTGGAAAGCGACATTGTGGCGCAGGGTTTCGGCAGCCTGGGGCTCATGACCTCCGTGCTGCTCAACCCCACGGGCGAAGTGGTGGAGGCAGAGGCCGCCCACGGCACGGTGACGCGCCATTACCGCGAACACCAGAAAGGCAAGCCGACCAGCACCAACCCCATCGCCTCCATTTTCGCATGGACGCGCGGGCTGGCCTATCGGGGCCGTTTCGATGACACCCCCGATGTCGTGCATTTTGCGCAGACGCTGGAGAAGGTCTGTATCGAAACTGTCGAAGGCGGGCAGATGACGAAAGATCTGGCCATTCTGGTGGGCAAGGATGCCAAATGGCTGGATACCCAGCCCTTCCTGGACGTGCTGGATGCGGGCCTGAAAAAGGCGCTTGCCAACGGCTGAACCACGGCTTGACGCCGTGTTCGCCTGCGGTCCGGGTCTGTTGTCAGGTCCGGGCCGCAGGCGTTTTTATTTTTCATAACATCGCCACCACCAGCGCGGTTGCGCGGGCCTGACAACTTTTTTCCAGCCCCGGGCACACCATTGGCGCACCCTACGGGCCGTGCCCCGCGCAGATATGCAGCGACCATGCCCTGGCGCGGTGCGGCCTTATGCCTGTCGGCCATGGGCTCCGCGCTGTTGGCGCGGATACTCAGGCCCCATGACCCGCTCCGCAACCTGCCGTGCCCTCGCCGCCATGGGCACCGAACGCCCCAATGGCTGCCCGGCGGCTGTCCGGCGGCTGCCCGAGTGGATGCCCCAGTGGCCGCCTTGGTGGCCGCCCAGACGGCTGCCCGACCCACAGGTCCGATCATGCCACCCATGCGTGGGGCCTTGCGCTGGGGCATGACTTGGCTTTATCCCCGCAACAGAGCAAGACAGCAGGATACCGTGCATGACCACCACGCCCCACGACACCGATGTGGCCATTATCGGCGCAGGCCCGACCGGCCTGTTTGCCGCCTTCCAGTGCGCGATGCTGCGCCTGCGCTGCGTGCTGATAGACGTGCTGCCCGAAACAGGCGGCCAGTGCACCGCGCTGTATCCTGAAAAACCGATTTACGACATTCCCGCCTGCCCGGCCGTGGAAGGCGCGCAGCTTATTGCCAATCTGGAAGCCCAAATCGCGCCGTTTCACGTCCCCCGCCTGCTCAGGCACCGGGTGGAAAGCCTGACCGGCCAGCGTGGCGCTTTTACGCTGGGTATGACACATGGTGCCACAGCCCAGGTGAGCCTGAACGCCAAAGCTGTGATTATCGCCGCCGGGGCAGGCGCGTTCGGCCCCAACCGCCCGCCACTGGACGGGCTGGATGCGTTCGAGGACAGCGGTGCGGTCCAGTATTACGTGCGCCGCAAGGCAGAGTTCGAAAACCGCCGGATCGTGATTGCCGGCGGCGGCGATTCCGCACTGGACTGGGCGCTGGCGCTCAAGGACAAGGCCGACAAGCTGTATCTGGTGCACAGGCGTGACAGGTTCCGGGGTGCACCCGAAAGCCTGCGCCAGCTTGACGAGGCCGTCAGCAGCGGTCAGATCGAAAAAATCGTCCCGTACCAGTTGCATGGCCTGCATGGAACGGGTGGCACGCTGGAAGGGGTGGAAGTCATCGACATGGAAGGCAACACCCGCGTGCTGGACGCCGATGTGCTGCTACCCTTCTTCGGGCTGGCGACAGATCTGGGGCCTGTCGCACGCTGGGGCATGGATACCGCCCGTGCGACCATTCCAGTCACCCCATCCACCTGCGAAACCAGCCTGCCCGGCGTGTTCGCCATTGGTGACGTGGTTAGCTACCCCGGCAAGCTCAAACTCATTCTTCAGGGCTTCAGCGAAGCAGCCATGGCGGCCCACGCCCTTTACCCGATCGTCAATCCCGAACAGGCGCTGCATTTCGAATATTCAACCAGCAAGGGCGTGCCCGCGGCCTGAGCGACCCGCAGCACGCAACCGCACCCGACAGGGCGCGATGCTGTAGCTTTGGCGGTCGGGCCACCTTCTGCCAGCGCTACCCTGCACGCAGGCCCTGGCGGGTTTTGCCCGCACCCAGGTCCATGCAGGGTGCATGGCCGCCCATGCCGCTGGACCCGCGCCGTAAAAATGCGCGCATGCCATTGCGCGACACGGCGCGCGCAACCCCGGACATAACCCCGGGTGCAAACCTCGGACGCAACAGGCTTTGAGGGAAAGTCCCTGACGCGCTAGGGTTGGTCCTGAATTGTCCATCCTCTCTTAAGGATGAAGCCGTGCACGTCATCGTTCTTGGGGCTGGTGTCATCGGGGTGACATCCGCGTGGTATCTGGCCCGGCTGGGGCACGAGGTCACCGTGATCGACCGCCAGCCCGCCCCCGCCATGGAAACCTCACGCGCGCCGGGCGGGCAGATTATTGCCGGCCCTTGGGGCTTGGGCCTGAACGACCTGTCGTACCATCCGCTTGACTGGCTCCTGCATTCTGGCCGCACGGCCCTTGCCCTGCGCAAGGGGCTGGACCCGGCCCTGCTCCGCTGGTCGCTGATGGCAATGAAAAGCCGGAACGCAGCCGCCCATGCCATCACACTGGGCCGGCTGGAGCGACTGACCCAATACAACCGCCATTGCCTGGATGCGCTGCGCAGCGAGACCGGCATAACCTATGACGACCGCCAGAGCGGACATATCCAGCTTTTCCGCACCACGCGGCAGATCGCGCGGGTCAGGCCCGTTCTGCGCGATCTGGCCGGTCATGGCACGGCCCCGCGCCTGCTGGATGTGGACGAGATTCTGGAACACGAGCCAGGTCTGGCCCATGCCTTGCCCCTGTTCAGGGGCGGGGTATTCCTGCCAGACGACCAGTCGGGCGACACGTCCGTTTTTACCGCAAGGCTTGCACGCATGGCCCAGGCCAATGGTGTGCGCTTTGTGTTCGAAACCACGGTACAGGGTCTGGACGCGGCACCGGACCGGATCATGTCCGTCAGGACGGATGCAGGCCATATGCGGGCGGATGCCTATGTCGTAGCCATGGGCAGTTACAGCCCGCTTCTGCTCCGGCCACTGGGTATTCGCCTGCCCGTCTATCCGCTCAAAGGCTATTCCCTGACGCTGCCGCTGACGGATGAAAGCCACGCCCCGCTTGCCACAGTGACCGATACCGCCAATGGCGTTTCCATCACCCGGCTGGGGGCGCGCATTCGCGTGGCGGGTGGCGTGGATCTGGCGGGCTACAACCTCAGACCCAGCCCCAGGCGCCGCACCGTGCTCGAGCTGTCTTTTTCGGAACTGTTCGGCGGGGGCGACCTTGCCGCCGCCACGTATTGGAGTGGCCTGCGCCCCTGCACGCCTGACGGCACCCCTGTCATTGGCCCGGCTGGCGGCTTTGGCAATCTGTGGCTCAATACCGGCCATGGCGGGCTGGGCTGGAGCACGGCCTGCGCCTCGGGCCGCCTGATCGCGGACCTGATCGCGGGCAGGACGCCCGATATCCCGGCCCTGGACCTGCCGTTGAGCCGCTACGGCTGACACACCCTGCCACACCCCCCATACGCGCACGGCACAGGCTACACCCGCCTGAACCTGCACACCCTCAGGGGGTGGGTGGATAACCCGAACAGGCACGCAACAAGGGTTGATTTGCGCCGCAGGACGCGCAGGACAGGTCTTTGACATGGCGCAAAACAGAAAAAGGGCCGGACGATCAGCCGCCCGGCCCTTTTTGTCTATAACGCCCGTCAGGTCCGGCAAGTCTCAGACTGGCCACCATCCCCGCACAGGGAACGGCAACCCGCCTGAAGACTCACAAAACCCGACTTCTCGCCCGATGAGTGGCGACATTACTGCGAGAGTACTGGCGTAATTACTGGCCTGCGGTCGTAGCAGCGGCACTTTCAGCGCTTTTCTTGTGGTGCTTGTGGTGCTTGCCATGATGCTTGGTGGTGGCCTTTTCAGCTTTTTCAGCCGATGCGGCAGGCGCTTCGGGAGCGGTCGGCGCCGCAGGGGCCGTCGGCGCAGCCGGGGTCGCGGGGGCAGCCGGCGCGGACACTGCGGGAGCGGCCGCGTCCTGCGCGAAAGACGGAGCAGCAGCGCCCAGCAGGGCTACGGTAGACAGAGCGGCCAGCAGGTGACGAGAATTCATGGTCATATCTCCAAATAAAACCGGTACCGAACACCTGTCTGCACGCGCCACACGCGGTCTCAATGGTTTCCGCCGGTTACGAATTAGTCTCTAACATGCATGGATCAGACCGTCTTGACTTAAAATTTTTTCCATTCAGCCAAATATCTTACCTTCGCCCGCACTCTGCCCCGTTTTTGCCACAAAGGCCGCGGGCAAAACAAAACCGCCCTCCGGTGGGGGGCGGTTTTGTTGGTATCGCGGATTGACAAGGACCTGGCCTGCATAGCCACCCACCCTGCAAAAAAGAAGCGTGAGCGACACAATGCGGACACAACCGCCCCCAAAAAAACGGGGGCGGCCTGTCGGGGCTCAGCCTTCGCTCTTGGAGCGCTTCTTGCGTTCGTGGGGGTCCAGGTAACGCTTGCGCAGACGAATGGCGGAGGGGGTCACCTCAACCAGTTCATCGTCCTCGATATAGGCAATGGCCTGTTCCAGAGACATACGGCGCGGCGGGGTCAGCAGCAGGGCTTCGTCCTTGCCGGAAGCGCGCATGTTCGTGAGCTTCTTTTCACGAATCGGGTTCACTTCCAGGTCGTTCTCGCGCGAATGCTCGCCGATGATCATGCCCTGGTAAACAGTTTCGCCCGCATCCACGAACAGCGTGCCGCGATCCTGGAGCGAGAACAGCGAATACTGGGTGGTTGTGCCGTCTTCAGCCGAAATCAGCGAGCCGTTGCGACGCCCTTCGATGGAGCCCGCATAAGGTCCGTAATGGGCGAACAGACGGTTCATGATACCCGTGCCGCGCGTGTCGGTCAGGAATTCGCCATGGTAGCCGATCAACCCGCGTGACGGGATGGTGAACAGCAGCCGCACCTTGTCCCCGCCGGAGGGGCGCATGTCCTGCATCTGCCCTTTGCGCATGGACATTTTCTCGACCACGACGCCCGAATAGGGTTCGTCCACGTCGATCGTGACTTCTTCGTACGGTTCTTCGCGCTCGCCCGTTTCCTCATTGTTGCGGAACAGCACGCGCGGACGGCCGATGGTCAGTTCGAAACCTTCGCGGCGCATGGTTTCGATCAGCACGCCAAGCTGGAGTTCGCCACGGCCCGCCACTTCGAAAGCCTCGCTCTCGGGGCTGTCGGTCACGCGGATGGCGATGTTGCTTTCCGTTTCCTTGAACAGGCGGTCACGGATCTGGCGCGATGTCACCTTCTTGCCTTCGCGGCCACCCAGGGGGCCGTCGTTCAGGCGGAAGGTCATGGACAGCGTGGGCGGATCGACCGGAATGGCAACCAGCGGGGCTTCCTGCTCGGGGGCGGCAATGGTATCGGGAATGGTCGCCTGCGACAGGCCGGCCACGGCCACGATGTCACCTGCCACGACTTCCTCGACCGCAACGCGGTCAAGCCCGCGGAAGGACAGCAGCTTGGTCAGGCGGCCGGTTTCCACGACGGAGCCATCGGCGCGCAGCACCTTGACCGGCATGTTCACGCGCGCGCGGCCCTGTTCCACACGACCTGTCAGCACGCGGCCCAGAAAGTTGTCGCTTTCAAGGATCGTGGCCGTCATGGCGAACGGCTTGTCCTTGTCCAGCGCCGGGGTAGGCACGTGGCGCAGGATCAGGTCGAACATCGGGCTCAGGTCCTTGCGGGCCCCGTCCAGTGTTTCATCCGCCCAGCCCTGACGGCCGGATGCGAACAGCATGGGAAAGTCGAGCTGTTCGTCATTGGCGCCAAGGGCTGCGAACAGGTCAAAAATTTCGTTGTGTACTTCGTCGGGGCGGGCGTCGCCACGGTCGATCTTGTTCACAACCACAATCGGCTTCAGGCCACGGGCCAGAGCCTTGCCAACCACGAACTTGGTCTGCGGCAGAGCACCTTCGGCCGAGTCCACCAGCACGATCGCGCCGTCCACCATGCTCAGGATACGTTCGACCTCACCACCGAAGTCGGCATGGCCCGGAGTGTCGATGATGTTGATACGCGTATCGCGCCACACAACGGAGGTGCACTTGGCAAGAATGGTAATGCCACGTTCGCGTTCCAGATCGTTGCTGTCCATCGCACGTTCGGCAACGGCCTGGTTTTCGCGGAAGGAACCGGACTGCTTGAGCAGCTCATCAACCAGTGTCGTCTTGCCGTGGTCAACGTGAGCGATGATGGCTATATTGCGGATATCCATGAATAGACCTGATTTTTCGTGCGCGCCGGGCCACCGTCTTCGGCCAGGAAGAAGCGGCAAGGGGTCGCTGTGGTGTTTGCGTGGCGCACAGATAGCCGCCCCGGCGGGAGAATGCACGCAAAATTCTCATGCTCCATGGCATGAGAGCCTCCCGCCCCGGCCGCCCGGCCCCGCCGGTACGGGTGCATGACGCATAAACGCCTACCACCCCCGAGCATCGCGCAATGGACAAATCCTGAATTCGGAATTAAGGATCATTCTCAAGTAAGGCAGTCATGGTCGTGCTTTCCGGCCAGCCCGCTGCCCGACGCAGGATACAGGAAGCATGCTCCTTACCAATCTTCCCCTTCTGCACAGCGGTGTGATCGATCATGTCCAGGCCCGGTCCGGGCAGGATATGGTGGCGCGCAGGCTGAGTGAACTGGGCTTTGTGCCCGGCGAACCCGTGCGTGTGGTGGCCCTCGGCCCTGTAGGCCACGACCCCATGGCTGTGGAAATCGGCTTTACCCGTTTCGCCCTGCGCCGGGCGGAGGCGGAACGCATCGTGCTGCGCCAGACGGCTGCCATGCCCGCCCCCCCCACGCTAGAGGCGGCAGCCTAGGCATGACGGTCATGCCCGCTACACCCCCCGCGGGCATTGGCACCTTGCACGGCGGACACAATAACGCGACCCCCAACGCAGCAGAGCAGACGCATGCGCCCCTGCGCATAGCCCTTGTGGGCAACCCGAACTGCGGCAAGACGGCTCTTTTCAACCAGTTGACCGGCAGCCGCCAGAAAGTGGCCAACTACGCGGGTGTCACGGTTGAACGCAAGGCGGGCCGGCTGGTCACGCCGGCCGGACGCAAGGTGCAGGTGCTGGACCTGCCGGGCACCTACAGCCTTGCCGCCACCAGCCCGGATGAAGCCGTCACCCGCGACGTATGCATGGGCCGCTACAAGGGCGAACCAGCACCTGACCTGCTGGTATGCGTGATCGCGGCCACGAACCTGCGCCTGCACCTGCGCTTTGTGCTGGAACTCAAGCAGCTTGGCCGCCCCATGCTGGTGGTCCTGAACATGGTGGATACGCTGGACCGGCAGGGCCTGTCGGTGGATGTGCCCCGTCTTGGCGCGGAACTGGGCCTGCCGATCGTTACCGCCGTGGGCACCCGGCGCGGTGGCGCGGCGGACCTGCTGGCCGCACTGGACCGGGCCTTGCCAGCCCCCCCTGCCCCCCTGCCCGAAACCGCCGACCTGCACGCCGAAGTGCACCGCCTGCTGGGCCTGTGCGTGACCCGCGTGCGCACGGGCCGCAAAAAGCTGGAAGACGTTCTGGACCGCTGGGTGCTGCACCCGGTCTGGGGCATGGCCATCCTGTTCGTGCTGCTGTTCATCATGTTCCAGGCCGTGTTTTCCTGGGCGCAGCCGTTCATGGACGGGCTGCAAAGCCTGATGGACGGATTTGGCGCGTTCGTGGGCAGCATCCTGCCCGAGGGCGTGCTGCGCGGCCTTGCGGTGGATGGCATTATTGCCGGTGCGGGAACCGTGATCGTATTCCTGCCGCAGATTCTGATCCTGTTCCTGTGGATTCTGGCGCTGGAGGAATCGGGCTACCTGCCGCGTGCGGCTTTCATGCTGGACCGGCTTATGGCATCGGCCGGGCTGAGCGGGCGGTCGTTCATTCCCCTGCTGTCCAGTTTTGCGTGCGCGGTGCCCGGTATCATGTCCACGCGCACGATCCAGAACCCGCGCGACAGGATGGTGACCATTCTCATCGCCCCGCTCATGACCTGTTCGGCGCGACTGCCGGTCTATGCGCTGCTGATCGGGGCATTTATTCCCCATCGGCGGGTCCTGGGCGTGTTCAACCTGCAGGGGCTGGTGCTGTTCGCCCTGTACGCGCTAGGCATTGTCAGTGCGCTGGCCGTAGCGCGCCTGCTGAAAACGGGCGAGCGCGAGGAACACCCCCTGCTGCTGGAACTGCCCGACTACCGCATGCCCAGCCTGCGCAACCTGGCCCAGGAACTGTGGCAGCGCGCGCGGATTTTTCTCTCCCGCGTGGGGGGGATTATCGTCACACTCAGTGTCATCATGTGGGCGCTGTCGTCCTACCCCGCGCCACCCCCTGGGGCCACCGGTCCCGCCATCGACTGGAGCCTGGCAGGGCGGATCGGGCATTTCATGCTGCCCCTGTTCCAGCCCATCGGCTTTAACTGGCAGATCTGCGTGGCCCTTATCCCCGGCCTTGCCGCGCGGGAAGTCGCGGTCAGCGCGCTGGGCACGGTCTATTCGGTCGGCGCTGCGGATACGGATACGGCAGCCAGCCTCATGCCGCTTCTGTCATCGCAATGGAGCCTGGGTACGGCCCTGTCGCTGCTGGTGTGGTATGTCTACGCCCCGCAGTGTTTTTCCACCCTGGCGGTGATCCGGCGCGAAACCGCGTCGTGGCGCATGGTATGGATAACGGCGCTGTATCTTTTCGCCATGGCCTATGGAGCCGCGTTCATCACCTACCATATAACACTCATGCTGGCGGGCTGAGACAGGCCAGCCGAAAGGGGCGTGCCATGTTGCAGATCAGTATTGTCTGTGTTGTTCTGGCTTTTTGCGTGCTGTACTGGGCCCAGCGCCTGACGCCCGGCCTGACGGCGCCGCTGTGGCGGGGTGGGGCGCGCCTGCTGCCCGCAGGGGCGTGGCGTCAGCACTGCGAACAGCGCGGACGCGTGCCAGCCAAAGGCGGATGCGGGCAGTGCAACGGGTGCGACCGCTCGAGCGGCGGCTGTCACTGAGCATTGAAAACACCCGCGCGGGAAGCAGTTTTACGCCCCATGGAGCCGATCACGGCCCCGCGCTGCCGGATCATGTTATCTGAAAACCGACAATAGCTGAGCCGTAGGCCCAACTGCCCCTTACGCCGGAGCCGCACCCTGCGTGTTGACCTGCAGGCGATACAGGGACTGACCGGCGCACATGAACAGCCAGTCCCGCTTGGGACCGCCAAAGGTGAGGTTGGAAACGCCCTGGGGCAGGCGGATACGCCCGATCAACTGACCTTCGGGGTTGAAGACGAACACCCCGCACAGCCCTAACGGGCCGCTGACCCCGCACCAGATATTGCCGTACACATCCGCCCGCAGCCCGTCCGGGCCCATCTGCACCCCTTCAAAACGCATGTTGGTGAACAGTCTCGGGTTGGACAGGGGCAGTTCTTCCCTGTGCAGGTCGAAAACATGCACGGCCAGATCGCCATCGTGACCGTAGGCCCCGGCCTGCCGCCCGGTGGAGACCACATAAAGCCGCGAAAAATCGGGCGAGAAGCATAATCCGTTCGGGTTGGGCAACTGGTCCTGTGTCAGCACCACATCGATCCGGCCCGTGGGGTCGATACGGAACGTATGGTCGGACTGGCGCCGCACGCCACCTACCGCACCCACCAGTTCCTGCCCGACCTGCCAGCGCAAGCGCCCGCGCGGATTGGCCTCCCCCCCGGGGATGTCGGTATGGCCTTCGGCAAGGCCGGTGCCGTAACCCGGATCGGTAAACCATATGCTGCCATCGGGATGGGCAATGACATCGTTGGGCGAGTTCAGCGGGTGCCCCTCGTAATGTTCGGCCACGACACGGGCGGAACCGTCATGTTCCCAGCGAATCACCCGGCGCAGGAAATGTTCGCACGAAATCTGGCGGCCCTGATAGTCGAACGTATTGCCGTTGGCGTTGTAGGATTCAGACCGGAACAGCGTGACCTCACCCGTTTCCCACAGGTAGCGGTACTGCCGGCTGGCCACGATATCGCTGAACAGCAGGTATCGCCCCTGCGCCGACCAGGCCGGGCCTTCCAGCCACAGCCCTTTGTCCCACACCCGCTGGATGACCGCCCCGCCATACAGCAGGTCGCGGAAAGAGCGGTCGACCGCGATCACATCCGGGTCGGGGGTGTAGGATGGCGGGGCCTCAGGCCCCCACAGGCGCGCGGGCACGGTGGTGACATCGGGCGGGCGGGCAATGTCGGGACCGGCCTCAGGGCGGGCGGCCCCACCCAGCAGCAGCCCCGCTGACACCCCCGATACGCCTTTGAGCACACTGCGTCTGTTCAGCCCCCTGTGCCGAGCCTGCGTCATTGTGCCTCCTGTCGTGCTGTCATCCGTCGCAAAGCCGGTCTGGCCAGTCTGGTCTGGTGTGGCAGGACCGGCTTTGCCCTTACTCTCATAACCTGAAAAGCGCGTCTGGCTACCTGTCATCAGGTGAGTGTGACCACCCTGAGCAGATTGGTCGATCCGCTGACGCCAAAGGGCATGCCCGCCGCCACCACGACCGTATCCCCCGGCTGGCCCATGCCGGCGCTGGCCACGACCTCGCGCGCGGCCTCCACAATGTCTTCAACCGTGGTGCGGGTCGTATGCGGCGCACTTACGAACGCCTGCACCCCCCAGACCAGCGCCATACGCCGCGCCGCATGCAGAACGGGTGTGACCCCCAGCACCGGGCTGCCCGGTCGCTCCCGCGCAATCCGCAGGGCCGTCGCCCCCCGGTGCGTGTAGGCGACAATGGCGCAGGCATGCAGCGTATCGGCCACCTGCTGCACCGCGCTGGCAATGGCGTCGGCCACGTAGTCCTCCGGGGCGAGACGGGCCGCGGCCATCTGCGCCCGCCAGCCAGCATCCTGTTCCACCCGCCACAGAATACGGTTCATGATCCGCACCGCTTCACGCGGGTATTGCCCCACAGCGGATTCGGCCGACAGCATGACCGCATCCGCCCCGTCGAACACGGCTGTCGCCACGTCCGAGGCTTCCGCCCTTGTGGGGGTGGGGGCACTGATCATGCTCTCCAGCATCTGGGTAGCGACCACCACGGGCTTGCCCAGACGCCGTGCCTCGCGGATGATGCGTTTCTGGATCAGCGGCACGCTTTCGGGCGGCAGTTCCACCCCGAGGTCGCCCCGCGCGACCATGACCGCATCGGCCAGCGCCAGAATACCGGCCAGGTTCTCGACCGCCTGGGGTTTTTCCAGCTTGGCCAGCAGGGATGCGCGCTCGCCTATCAGTTCGCGCGCCTCTATCAGGTCCTGCGGCCGCTGCACGAAGGACAGGGCAATATAGTCCACCCCCATATCCAGCGCGAAAGCCATGTCCGCCCTGTCCTTGGGGGTCAGGGCGGGAATGGGCAGGGTGACGTCGGGCACGTTCACGCCCTTGTGGTCCGAGAGCACACCACCGATCTCGACACGCGTGCGCAACCAGCCGGGACCCGTTTCCTCGACCGTGACCGCCAGCCTGCCGTCATCCATCAGCAGGCGGCTGCCCGGTACTGCAACGGCAATAATTTCGGGGTGGGGCAGGCAGACACGCGTGGCATCCCCCGGTGTGTCGGACAGGTCGAAGCGAAACGGTTGCCCCGCCACCAGTGTTACCCGCCCGCCTGCAAAACTGCCCACCCGCAGCTTGGGCCCCTGCATGTCGGCCAGAATACCCAGCGGGCGGCCCAGTTCGGCCTCCACCTGCCGGACCACGGCATGCCGTGCAGCGTGGTCCCGATGCGTCCCGTGCGAGAAATTGAAGCGGAACACATCCGCCCCCGCAAAAGCGAGGTCACGAATGGTGTCATAATCCGAGGAGGCAGGCCCCAGCGTGGCCACGATCTTGGTCCGGCAACTGACCCCGTGCTCTGGCGCACCTGCCGGTGCCCCGGCATGCGGGCGCGATGGCGGGGTCGCACCCGGCAGGCTGCCTGCCGGCAACGGAGGAGCTTCAGCCATGGATCTGTCCTTTCTCCACAACGGGGCCGGCAAAACAGGCCGGACGGAGAGCAGGAGCCAACCCGTCAGGACGGGCCGATCGTCTCCTGCGCGTCCACACCCCAGATTGCCTGACGCGGCACCCAGCCGCCATATTGCCGCACCGAGACCCGGCACCAGCCGGACCCGGCGGGACATTCCTTGATGGAGCCCACCGTACCGGGTTTGAGCACGGCAACAATGCCGCTGTCATTGCCCGCACCCGCACGCAGCAGAACCGCCCCGCTGACCCTGGCGGCCTCATCCGGTGTGGCGACGGTTCCTTCCTCGCGGCTGTCCATATGACCCGACCCGCCAACCCTGTCGCCGTTCTGGTCCGACTTGACGGGAATGGGCGCCTCGTTACCCGGCGGTTCACCGGGCACCAGAAAATCGCGGCCACCGGCCAGGGTCGCCTGCTGCACCCAGCCTTTCTGCCCGCTCTGGTCTTCCACCAGACGCCAGACATCGAACTCACGCTCGACCCGCATGGGCAAGCCACGCCGATGATAGACCCACAGAATGGGAAAACGCCGCCCCGGGCCCGCGCGCATATTCACCTCATCCGCCCGCAGGGATGCATAGCGCGGCAGGGGCAGACCCGTTACCGTGCCCTTGGACAGGTCGGGCGGGGCCACGCCGGGCGCCGCTGCGTCGGGCGCAGTCGCAGGAGCCGCACCGGCGGCAACTGCACCGGCACCGGCTGCCGCAACGCCAGCCGCAGCAACCGCCGGGGCAGGTGCTGCGTGATGATGCGCCGTTGCCACGGCATGCGGGTGCTTTTTCTTGTGCGCGCCCGCCTTGTGGGCCGGTTCGGCGGCGGCATGGGCCTTGCTTTTAGGCTTGGCCTTGTGGCCCGCCTTGCTATGCGCGGGCGATGCGGTCTCGGCCTGCGCATGCGCATGATGGTGGTGGTGTTTATGCCTGGCGGTCGTGGACGGTGGCGTGGTGGCTGCCAAGGCGGAAACGCCGGACAACAGCGCCATGACACCCACGGCACAGGCAGGCACATACAGCCGCGATGAGGCAGGGCGTCCGGACAGGGAAAAGCGAATGATCGTCATGCCTGCATCCCTGCCAAGAGAGCGCGCGCGGAGCAAGAGGCTCGGCCACACAGTATAAAGGAAAACATACGGCCCCAGCCACGGCATACCCGCGCCCGGGGCGAAAACCCGAACGGAATCCGTGCCCCGGCGGCCCGCTTCGGGCTAGAAAACCAACTGACGGGCATGGGCGGCACGGTCCATAAAACTGGGCAGACCAACGCAGGCCACGCCCTCCAGCAGGTTTGCGGGGGACAGTCCAGCCGCCTTCATGCCGGAGTCGCACACCATCAGACAGGCGCCCATGTCCACCACGGCGTCACGCAGTTCGGCCACACCGGCTACACCCGCGCGGGCACGCTGACTCTCGCCCGCAGCAAAAGCATCGACCCCGCTCCAGTCACGGCTGAAGGCCGCAACGCCCGCGCCCATGCCAAACAGAATGACATCCTGCCCGAGGGCCGCCGCCGTCGCCGCCAGCATGAAAGCGGCGTGCAGGCGCTCATACCCGCTTTCGACAAGAACAAGGGCAAGGCTACGGGCCGGCTCGCCACTGCCCCCCGCGACAGGCTGGCCTGCCCGCCCGCCTGATGGCACGCCCGGTTGTCCAGCCCCCGATGGCCCTAAACCCGATTGCCCCGTCATGGCCGGACTATCTCCCGCACGGCCACATGGACCGCCGCGCGTGTTACGGAAAAATCAGCCCGCATCGTCACATTTCCGCGCGAGAGAACCGCAGACCCTGCATGACGGGTCACGCGCAAAGGCAATTTCGGAAAAACGCATTTGCAGGGCGTCCCACATCAGCAACCTGCCCTGCATGGACCGACCGATCCCCGTAATTTCCTTGATGGCCTCTGTCGCCTGCAATGTGCCCATTACTCCGGTTACAGCGCCCAGCACGCCCGTATCGCCACAGCTTTGCCCCTCAACCGTTCCCTGATCGGGGTAAAGGCAATGGTAGCACGCCCCACCCAGCCAGGGCCGGAACGTTGAAAGCTGGCCGCCAAAACGCTGCGCGGCCGCCGAAACCAGGGGCCGTGACTGCTGCACGCAGGCCGCGTTCACGGCGTAACGGGTGGCGAAATTGTCGCAGCCGTCACACACCAGATCGTAACGGGCGACAAGATCGGACGCGGTAACGGCGTCAAGGCGCATATCCCACGTTTCCACCACGATTTCGGGATTGAGGGCGGCAAGCCGCGCCCGGGCGGATACAACCTTTTTCTGCCCGACGGACGCCGTGGCATGCACGATCTGGCGCTGAAGGTTGGACAGTTCCACCACGTCGTCATCCACAATGCCGATTCGGCCTACACCCGCCGCCGCAAGGTACAAAGCCGCGGGCGAGCCAAGCCCCCCGGCCCCGATCACAAGAACAGATGCGCTTTTGAGCGCCATCTGCCCCGTTCCGCCCACCTCACCCAGCAGGATATGGCGCGAGTAGCGCTGAATTTCGTCTTCGGACAGGTCAATATCCATACGCCATATCCTTGCTGCTGGCCGCCACGCATGGCCGGGCAGATGGCTGCCACAGCCCGTGTTACGCCTTGGGGTAACGCCCCCGGGCCGGGAGGTGAAGACAAAATCCGCCCCCATGGGTCACGGACATGGAGCCTGACCCCGTACAGGACGCCCGGAGTTTTCAGGCGGAAGCTTTCCGGCGGGGGCTTTCGCAAGGCGTTTCCGTAAGGAATTTCCAACGGGAATTTCCACAGAGGGGGCCTGCCAGCGCCAAGACAGTCACGCCGGAACGACCTTGCAGGTCCTGTGCGTGGCAGGCGGTGTGGAACGGTGCCGCGCCCAAAGGGGTGCGCCCAAGAGGGTGCGCGCGTGGGGGATGACATGGACGGGCACACAAAGCGCACATGGATATATGGCGGCATAGGGGGCGTATAGGGGGCAGAATTCAACGCTCTGTCAGGCGAATTTACTGCCGCCAGGGAAGCTGGAACGGCTCGCACCCTTAAAAATCAGCCCTCTATTGCCTGCCGACAGTTTTTCAAGACTGAAGTTCGATCGTCATAATTTTGTAATAACACACATGGGATCGGATGTTACTATGCATGGCACGTCTGCATTTGCTATAGGAAGGGTCGCTCTCTTCGCATAGGAGGAATGCTCTCATGGCAACTATTGCCGACTCCGGGTCCGCCATCGGGTCCGCCGATCAGACACAAGGCCAGACCAGCCGCGCCATGGCTGGCCAGACCGCGCGCCGCCTGTGCATTCTTTCCGCAACGATCGCATGCGGGCTGTATCTTGCATCCCCGTTCATGACGCTGCTTTTTGTCGCGGCCGACCTGCGCAGCCATGACATGGTTGCCCTTGGCCATGTCATAAACTGGGGCCGGCTGGATGCCTCGATCAAGAAACAGGCGCTCAGCGGCCTGCACATGGCAACCGAACCCCCACCGGACGAACTGCCCGAATTCGGGTCTTCCTTCGCGGATGCCGCTGTTTCCAACGCGGTGGATACGTCCGTGACACAGGCCAATCTCGGCACGCTGGTCGACCAGGCCCTGCTTGAAACCGCGGGACCGACGACCCGACCGTCGGCACTGTCCGTGGCAGCACTTGCCACACACATGACGGTACGCTTCACCCGCCCGGATGAGTTCGTGGCCGCGGTGCCGCTACCCGGCCACGAGCACGACAGCCCTTTGCGTATTCTGATGCGGATCGAGGGGTGGCACTGGAAAATAACCGCCGTGGAATTTCCCGTATCGCACGGGACTGTGGTTCAGGCGGCCAATTCCGCGCATAACGCCTGAAGCACCGGGCCGCGATACCCGGCAAGCCGCCCGCGCAAGCCCTTGTCGGCCCGCCCCTGCAGTGCAGGGTAATGGCATTGCAGCCCTGTAGACCCCGACATAAGGCTACGGTCCACGCGTAAAGTCGGGCCCACGCGGTACGGGGCGCTGGCGCAGCCTTCGGGCATGGTGTTCAACCGGCCCGGCCATATGGCCAGATTTCTGCCAGGGCGGCGGATAAATTACATCCGCCCAGCCTGAGCCAAAACAGGTACCAGAACCGTGGCGCACGCCGTGGCGGGATCGCTCAGGCCAGAGGCAGAACCCAGACAGTCCCGCCATTTACGGTCGGCCCGCGCCTGCGGGGTGGCAGGCACCCCCCTGAACGACGCCGGGCGACCTTACGGCGCGGTCTTATTTGGCGGGGGGAAGATCTTCTTCCAGCACGACCATATTGACGGCATAGGTCACGTCACCGTCTTCATCGTCGCGGTGGACCGTGCCGATCACCTCGCCATTGACGGCCAGTTCGACCGACATGCCCGAACGCGGCGCGGGGTTGACGGTCAGGTCCTTCGCACCCAGCAGACGACGCAGCGCGGTCTGCAGGCGGGCGATTTCCGAGGTCGAAAGAGTAGCGCTCATAAAATCCATTCCTTACGGAGCCTGAATACGGTGTCCGCCAACAGCGCCCGCGCATGAGGCATGTCCGCCATCATACAGGCAAAGGCGCGTTCGCGGGCCGTTTTCCAATCTGTTCCGCACGCTATAGGCCAACTCCCGCAAGTGCCGCAACCTTTCCGCAGCACCGCCCTCTGGGCGCCACTTTCCGTGTGTCCAGTAGGGTGGAGACCGCATCGAAAGTCAGCGCAGATCGGCGCGCGGGGGATTTTCATGCCTGAAAATATCCACGCCGACCCGCCCCGGCTTTTTCAATGCGACAGCTTACACATTGGAAGAGAGACCGGCCTTGCCAAGCGCACGTATCTTTTTTATCGCCGGACTGTTCAGCCTTGCGGGCGGGTCGTGCCTGCTGGCAACCCAGGGGCCGCACCCGGTCATGCACCCGCACAGGACCAGCACGGGGCAGGTTCTGGGCATGATCGCCCATGATGGCGCCACGCAAACCGCACA
Source organism: Acetobacter sp. (assembly GCF_047723915.1). Classification (GTDB taxonomy): domain Bacteria; phylum Pseudomonadota; class Alphaproteobacteria; order Acetobacterales; family Acetobacteraceae; genus Acetobacter. Next base: position 18,064 of record NZ_JBDOBQ010000031.1, read on the forward strand.
GACCCTCTCACGCCGTCGCCAGTGGCAGGACATCGTGCAGGGTGTGTCCTCCGGGCGGCACGATGCGCAACGCGCGCTTTCCCTGCTGCTGCCCAAGGCCGATCCGCAGACCGCCACCCTGCTGCGCATGAGCATGAAGGCCGCCCTGCCCTACCAGCCGCAGACCGTACTGCGCACGCTGCGCGATTCGGCGTCGTCCATGAGCGATACACGCGCCATCTGTTCGAGCCACGGCATGGGCACGGCATGGAACAGTAGCGCACGCCAGGCCGTGTCGTCTGTCCATGAAGCGGCCCTGCGTATCCGAGTGAAAGCCTGCCTGAGCAGCCTGGCAAAAAGTTAATACCCCCTTAAACGCAACATTTTTATATTTTAAATCGTATTTTTGTAATTATTGAAAATTGGCGCATCAGGTGTATAAACGCCTAGTGATGTCCTACACGCAAATGCGATATGACTTTTCACCATTTTACATCATTATGTTGATATAAGTCATTCATAATTTGAATGGCATATCGCACCAAAAAAAATAACAAGAAGAGATTCAGGCCCATGTCTACAAATTGCGGCTTTTCCTCTCCCGGCGGGACTCCCGTCAGCACCTGCCCTTCCACCCTGTTCGGCCATTTTGCCCTTTCTGCAACTGCACCCGCTAGCGGCAGGTCGGCCCGCCCCGACATAGGCCCCAACCGGGTCAGCGCGGCTTTGCTGCTGGCGGGCACGTCCGCCCTGCTGTGCCTGTATGCAGCCCCCGCATGGGCAGAAACAGCGCCCCAGGCGGGCCATCTGCAATATTCGCACACGCCGCCCACACCAAAAAACGGACAAACCACGGTCACTGTCCCGACAGCGGCGCAACCCGTCGCAACGCCTGCCACCCGCGCCCCGCCCGCGGGGCAGATGAACGGGACCATTCCGCCACAGGGGTCATGGAACAATGTCAACCTGCTGCCCCCCCTGACCAGCCGCCCCGAAGCCTATGGCCAGCCCCAGGCGCTGGAACTCAAACCGCTGCCCTCGTCCCTGCTGCATCAGGGGCCGTGGGGGGTGTTCAACGCCAATACGGGTGCGGCAGCCGGGTTCGGCACGGTGGGGTATTACGCGGTATCCCGCTGGGCGGAAGACTGGTCGAGCCTGCGCGACAAGCGCAACCATATCGACTTCATGGATCCGCTCAAATACATCCCGCTGAACGAGACGGGGGACATTTACCTCACGTTCAGCGGCAACTTCCGCCAGCATAACTTCTACGACCAGCGCGCGGGTTTCGGGGCCACGAAAACCACCCCGGCCTACCGCAACAACTACCGTTCCAACCTGGGGGCGGATTTGCATCTGGGCGAGCATGTCCGGCTGTATGGCGAACTGATGAGCGGGCAGGCCGCCGGCGTCAATTACTACGGTTATGCCGGTGGCCGGTGGCGCAGCACGCTGGATGCGCAGCAGGCCTTCATAGAAGTGCGGGGCCATGTTCTGGGGGCGACAGTGGGCGGCATGGCCGGACGCATGACGTTCCTGGACGCGCCCCCCTATTTTACGGCAGGCAGCGTGTACCCGTCCGTTCCGTATTCATGGAACGGCCTGCGCGGCTACGCCTTCTGGAAAAATTTCCGGCTCGACGTGTTCGACCTGCTGATGACCAACAATGCACCGCCGGGTATTTTCCACGATCAGGTCAACTGGAAAACCCGGCTGTATGGCGCGTATTCGTCCTATGCGCTGCCCAAGTTCCGGTTCCTGGACCGTAACAGCCAGATTTTTGTCGATACGTTCTTTCTGGGCTTCAATCTGGCCAATGTCGCCATTCCCACGGCGAAAAGCTCCATCGCCGGGGCGACGCATCGCTACACGCCGGGCACGCGCATCTGGGGCAATGCCGGGCCGATCGAATTTTCGGTGGGGGCCATGTGGCAGGGCGGTGGATTCCAGGCGACCAAGACCGGCCTGAACCGCTCCGTTTCGGCCTATGCGATCGATGCCACGCTGTCCTGGCGGTTTGCCCACTGGGCGGGCCACCCCGTTGTCGGCGTTCAGGTGGACGACGTGTCGGGCGGCAACATGAACAAGAGCCAGACCAGTTCGTGGGGCAATTTCATGTCGCCCTTCGTGCCCAGCGCCTACTACCTGGACATGAGCACCTATATCGGCCAGTCCAACATCATTACAGCCGGGCCGATTGCGACCGTTTCCCCCACCAGCAACACCACCCTGCTGATGAAGGTGCCCGCCATCTGGCGTAACAGCACGCAGGATGCGATCTATGCCAGCGGCACGGCCTTCTACAAATACCGGCCACACGGCTCTTATGTCGCAACCATGCCGCAGGCCAGCTTTACCTGGCGCGCCACACGCCACATTACGCTCAGTATCGATGGTGAGTATATTTTCGCCTCCAAAACCCTGATCCGGGATGGCGGATCGTCCGGCGCGTTTGTCCAGAGCAACCTGGAACTGACGTTCTGAGCCCCTGCCCCCACTGACAGTACAGACAAAACCCCCGTTCCATCCTAATGCGGAAGAAGACATGAGATGGAACGGGGGCCACCTGCGCGCCCCGGTTTTTTGAGCGACAGGGTCCACAGGCATGAACGTTTCCACACCCCGACGAGAAATTACCCTGCGCGGCCTTGTTCTGGGTGCGATCATCACTGTCATCTTTACCGCCTCCAATGTGTATCTGGGGCTGCGGATCGGGCTGACATTTGCCTCCTCCATTCCTGCGGCGGTCATTTCCATGGCGGTGCTGCGCATGCTTGGCGGCGGCTCCATTCTCGAAAACAACATGGTGCAGAGCCAGGCCTCGGCGGCGGGAACGCTGTCCTGCGTGTTCGCGACATTCCCCGGCCTGATCATGACCGGGCTGTGGCAGAATTTTCCCTACTGGCAGACGGCAGGGCTTTCGCTTGCCGGGGGCATACTGGGCGTTGTGTTCACCATTCCGCTGCGCCATGCCCTGGTCACGCACAGCACCCTGCCCTACCCGGAAGGGGTAGCAGCGGCGGAAATCCTGCGTGTGGGCGCGCGATCGGGCAATAACAGGGGGCTGCGCGCACTGATCGGGGGGAGTGTGGTTTCAGCACTGTTTTCGTTCTGCAGCGGTGCGCTGCGTATTTTCTCGGACACGCTGTCCCTGACGGCCACGGCCGGGCAGGCGGTTTTTCAGGCCTCCGCCGGTCTGTCGCTTGCCCTGCTGGGGGCGGGCTATCTTGTAGGGCTTGCCGGCGGTCTGGCCATGCTGACAGGCTGCATACTGGCCTGGGGCCTTGCCGTACCGTGGCTGAGCGCGCATCTGCCCAACCCCGCACACCTGCCCCCGGCCGCCTTCGCGCATGATATATGGATGCACAAGGTCCGCTTTATCGGGGCGGGGGCCATTGCCATTGCCTCGCTCTGGACACTGGTGGAACTTCTGCCACCCGTGCTGCGCGGCCTGCGCGCCATGGCGCTGGGCCGTACCGCGGAAGGGGATGAAACACAACAGGACCTTTCACCACGCACCATAGGCCTGCTGCTGCTGTTCTGCATGGTGCTGATGGCAGGACTGTTCGCGGCCTTTCTCGCGCCGCTGACACAGGGATTCTGGCCACTGGTGGGGGCGGCGGTCCTGTTCTGCGTTGTGTTCGGCTTCATGATGGCGGCGGCCTGCGGCTATATGGCGGGCATTGTGGGGTCTTCCTCCTCCCCCATTTCGGGCATTGTCATTGTGGGGGCCGTGATCTGCACGCTGATGATCCTGGCCATGGAAGTGCTGGGCCTGACCCCGCCCGCCCTGCTGATGGACGGGCAGAAACTGGCCACCGCCTTCACTATTCTGGTCCTCTCGGCCATGACCGCGACCGTGGCCATTTCCAACGACAACCTTCAGGATCTCAAGACCGGGCAACTGGTTGGCGCATCCCCGTGGAAGCAGGAGGCCGTGCTGATTGTCGGCTGTATCGCGGGGGCCGCCGTTATTCCGCCGGTGCTGAACCTGCTTTACCAGGCCTACGGGTTTGTCGGCGCCATGCCCCGCCCGGGTATGGACCCCACCCACGCGCTGGCCGCCCCTCAGCCAGCGCTGATCACCATGATCACGCTGGGGATTTTCACCCACACGCTGGATTCGAACATGCTGTGCATAGGCCTGGCGCTGGGGGGCGGCCTGATCGCGGTCGATCTCCTCCTGCGCCGCCGTGGCCTGTCCCTCCCCCCCCTTGGCGTGGCGGTGGGGCTTTACCTGCCTGCCTCCGTCAGCATGACTTTGGCCGTGGGCGCGGTTCTGGGCTGGGGGATCAGGCGCGCCATCCAGCGCCGCGGGTCCGCGGGTGCCGCATCCCACGCCGACACGCTGGGCACCATGCTGGCTTCGGGCTTTATCGTGGGGGAAAGCCTGACCGGTGTCGCCCTGGCCGTGCTGTCGGGGGCACTTGGGCGCGACAATGCCCTGTCTGTCGCGGGTCTGCTGCCATCGGGCCTGCCTGCACTGCTGGGGGTCGGGGCATTTGGCGCCATCTGCTGGTGGTTCGCCCGCCAGACCGTGGGGGCCGCCACCACGGCAGAGAACTGACACGCCACCGCAGCGGCGCACCGCCACACGACATGCTGGCGGCAGCCCGGAACCTCTAGGTTACGGGGCGTAACCCTGCAGGCAGTTCCGCGCGCCTGACCCGCGCCGCGATCCGGGCTGGACGCAAAGCCCGCGCTCAGTGCTGGAGCAGCACCGGCATATCGGGCTGGGAGAGAATTTCGTCCGTGACACTGCCCATAAGCCGGTTATAGAGCGCGCCATGTTCATACCCGCCTATGACCAGCATGTCGGCCTGGGCGGCATGGGCCATGTCCAGAATGGTCCGCCCTGCCTGGGTGGCATTGTCGGTGGGGGGCAGTTCGCGCACGGTGGGGGACACGCCGGGCAGCACATCGAGCGGTAATGTCACGCCCACAGGCACCACGACGGTAACGCTTTTTGCAAACCCCATGAAAGACCGCGCGGCGGTAAAGGCACGGCGGCAGCCCGGCGTGTCTTTCCAGGCCAGAAAGATGTGGTCCCCGCTGGGCCGTTCCCAGAACGGCGGCACGAACAGGACAGGCCGACCGGTATCGAAAATGGCGGCACGCGTGGCCGCCTGTTTCTGGGCGGAATCGCGCGGGTCGGGAAAGCCCAGAACCAGCAGGTCCGCGTCCTTGCCGTAGCCGCTGACGATGCGGTCCACGGTAATTTCAGGGTCCAGCCAGTTGACCTCGATCTGATCGGGTCGCCATGTCCCGGCCCCGTATGCCCGCTCCTTCCACTGGCGGAACACGGTATGCAGGCTGTCCGCCCACTGAAGCTGGCTGTCACGCACACCCCGGTCGGGTTGCCCGTCCGCCGGTTCGCGCGCGGCCAGCACGTCCATGCGCGCCCCACCCACACGGGCCATGACCTGGGCTGCCATATCCAGAAGTCCGTGGGCCTGCTCCACCCGGCCAAGTATGACAAGACACCGCTGCATGGCTTTCCTGCTCTTTCCTGTAGACGCCCGCACCGACATTACGCCGGGACGGGCCCACAGTTCCAGACCTGCCCCGGCCCTGTCCCGGCCCTGTCCCGCATGGCTGCCAGCGCCTGCGGACAAATGTGCCGCCAGACCACCCACAGGGCGGCCCGCTGTCGTGCGCTCTCTCCGCAAGGTGATGAAAAACAGGGCCGCGCCCTCTCGCCTTCACGCGTCAGGCAGGGCACAAACAGGCCACAGGTCCGTGTTCAAAAACTGGAAATACTCCGGGCCTGTCGCAACAGGTGCCCGGATCGCCCCGGTGCGCCACGTATTTATGCTCGAAAGGCCATGACGTGCTGCTCAACGTGATCGAACGAGGCCCCGAAACCCCCTCGACCCCGCACATGCCCCCGGTCGTGCTGTTGCACGGGGTGTTCGGGCGGGCACGCAATCTGGGCTTTGTGCAGCGCCGTCTGGCCACGACCCGCCGCACCCTGGCCATGGACCTGCGTAACCACGGTGCCAGCCCGCACGGCCCGCTGACCTACCCCGACATGGCGCAAGACGTGCTGGAAACCATGCTCCACCACCACGCGGCACCCGCCGTCGTGCTGGGTCATTCCATGGGGGGCAAGACCGCCATGATGCTGGCCCTGACCCGGCCCGACATGGTGCGCTGCCTTATTGTGGCCGATATCGCACCCGGACAGGGCGGTTTTTCGCAACTGGGCCTGCCAGCGGGGCTCGAGGATCTGGACTTTCCCGCCCATCTTGACGTGCAGGGCGCCAACCTGCTGCTGGCCCCGCTGATCGCGGATGAATCCGTGCGCCAGTTGATGGTGCAGAACATGCGCCTGGGCGACAATCCCGGCTGGGCCATTGGCCTGCGCGAGATCAAGGCCGGGTTGCCCAACGCCATGGGCTGGCCCACCCTGCCCGAAGATGCGTGCTACACCGGGCCGACCCTGTTCATACGCGGTGAGAATTCGCGTTATATACAGCCGGAAAACCATGCCGCCATGCGGCGGCTGTTCCCCAACCACAGGCTGGAAACCATAGCCGGGGCAGGCCACTGGGTGCATGCGGACGCGCCGCAGCGTTTCTCCGAACTGGTGGAAAGCTTTCTGGCTGCAACACCGCAGGCGACCTGACGCACAAAAGCCTGAAACGGAACGGCCGGGGGAGCAATGGCCGCGACATAACGGCCCTGCCTGAAAAAAAATGGCGCAACGCTGCCGGGCAGGTGTGATTTGGGCCACGGCCCGGGGTATGGCCCCAGGGTATGGCCCCAGGGTATGGCCCCAGGGTATGGCTTGTAGCGTGGTCTGGGCATGGTCCAGACCATGCTCCACAGGTTGCATCGGTCAGCCCGCTCTGGCCCCGGTGCAGGTGAACGGGGGGAGACAAGCATGTTTCCGCCCGCCCACAACAGGGGCCTGCCGCCGTTCAGCATCGATACCCGAAACCCGCGGAAGCGGGGCAACTGGCCGTTTTGAGGCCCGTAAAGCGCCGCCAGACAGGTCGCAGCCAGCCGTGTAACTGGCTGTACAGGGTCCAAGGCATGCGAGCGGGCAGCAGCCACCTGCGCGCCCTGACAGGTTCCCGCCCCGACGGGTTTTTAAGCGGGCATCGGCCCGATGGCACTGATCAGATGGTATTCGGTCATGGCATCGATCCGGCGGCCCCTGCTCCGCCACCATTGCCACGCGGGATGACAGATATGGAATCCGCCCCGCTTGCAGGTTGCCCAGCTCGTAGCGCATGCGTAATGAGGTAAGACAATACAGCGCCTTTTCCGTACAGGAGGACATGACGTGTCGAACGTAAAATGGCGCCAGATGGCCGCGGGGCTGATCTGTATGGCCTCCATTTCCTCCCCCCAGTATGTGTGGACCTTGTTCACCCCTGCCCTGCGGCATGATTTTGGTGTGACCGCGCCGGCATTGCAGGTGACGTTCTCAATTCTTATTGTCCTGCAAACGCTGTTTTCCCCCGTTCAGGGCTGGATCGCGCGACATGTCCACCCGCGCCTGCTGATCATGAGCGGGGTGCTGGTCACGGGGCTGAGCTGGGTGCTGGCCGCACAGGCCAGCAGTCTGGGCATGCTGTATGTGACGTATGGCGGGCTGGGCGGTATCGGCACCGGGATCGTCTATGTCGGGGTGGTGGTGCTGCTGATGCAGTGGTTCCCCCAAAACCGGGGTATGGCCGCAGGGGCCGCCGCGGCGGGATATGGCATGGGGGCCATGCTCACCACCTTTCCCATCGCCCACCTGCTGGCCGCATCCGACTGGCGGCACACGCTGGAGGTGTTCGGCCTTGCCATGGCGGCAGTGGGCATGATCGCGGCCAGCCAGTTGAAGCTCCCCCCTGCCACCATACTGGACGACAGCGGCCAGACGGGCCTGCCGACAGCGCAGGTGATCCGAACACCGCTGTTCTGGCTCATGTTTTTCATGATGGCGACAATGGCGACATCGGGCCTTATGGTCACGTCGCAACTGGCCCAGATCGCGGCGGATTTCGGGGTTGCGCAGTTGACGGTGGCCGGCATGGCCGCCCTGCCGCTGGCCATGACGCTGGACCGGGTTGCAAACGGGCTGACACGCCCGCTGTTTGGCTGGGTTTCCGACCGCCTCGGGCGGGAAAACACCATGGCGTTCGCCTTCACGCTCGAAGCCATCGCACTGGGGTGCTGGCTGTCGCTCGTCCACCACCCGGTGGCGTTCGTGCTGCTTTCGGGCGTGATTTTTCTGGGATGGGGCGAAATTTTCTCGCTGTTCCCTGCCACGCTGACAGACACGTTCGGCACGCGCGACGCCTCGCGCAATTATGGCCTGCTGTATATTGCCCAGGGGGTAGGCGCTGTTTTCGGCGGACCTCTGGCCGCATGGATGCATCAGGCCGGTGGCAGCTGGTACCCGGTCTTTGCCTGCGCCATAGGAGGAGACCTGCTGACAGCCCTGCTGGCATATGCGGTCCTGCGCCCGATGCGCGCACGGTTCATGCACACACACGGCTGACACGCGACACCTGAAGCGTGCGGGGCCCATTGCATGGCTCGCCCCCATGTCCGCCGGGTCCGCCGGGTCTGCCTAACCCTGCGGCTGGGCCAGACCCGCCATATCGCAGGCCACGGCCTCCGCCGCGCGAATACCGTCCATTCCGGCGGAGAGAATACCCCCCGCATAGCCAGCGCCCTCACCCGCCGGGTACAGACCCGGCGTGTTCACGGACTGCCCGTCCGCCCCGCGGGGAATACGCAGCGGCGAGGACGTACGCGTTTCCACCCCGGTCATGACTGCATCTTCCATGGCGTAACCTTTGAGCTTGCGGTCAAAACGCGGCAGCGCCTCGCGCAGGGCGTCCACCACAAAACCGGGCAGGCAGGTGGCAAGGTCGGTCGGCGTGACGCCGGGCCTGTAAGACGGCACCACCGCGCCAAGACCAGTGGACGCCCGCCCGGCCAGAAAATCCCCCACGCGCTGGGCCGGAGCGCGGTAGTCCCCGCCCCCGGCCAGAAAAGCCTGCCGTTCCCAATGCCGCTGGAACGCTATGCCGGCCAGCGGGTCGGCCGGGTAATCCTCCCCCGGGCGCAGTTCGACGACAATGCCCGAATTGGCGTTGCGTTCAGCGCGGGAATACTGGCTCATGCCATTGGTGACAACGCGCCCTTCCTCCGATGTGGCGGCAACGACCGTGCCGCCGGGGCACATGCAGAAGGAGTACACCCCCCGGCCATTGGACGCATGATGAACCAGCCGGTATTCCGCCGCCCCCAGCAGGCTGTTACCCGCGCAGGACCCGAACTGCGCCAGATCGATGACCGATTGCGGGTGTTCGATCCGCACCCCCATGGAGAACGGCTTGGCCTGCATCTCCACCCCCTGGGTGTGCAGCATCCCGAACGTATCGCGCGCACTGTGGCCAATGGCCAGAACGACGTGGGCGCTCTCCACCACCTCCCCCCCGGCCAGACGCACGCCCCGTACCCGGCGGGTGGCCGGGTCCAGCACAAGGTCATCCACCCGCGCGCCAAAGCGGTATTCCCCACCCGCCTGTTCGATCTCGGCGCGGATATGCTCGACCATGGAGACGAGCCGAAACGTGCCGATATGCGGATGGGCGAGATAGAGAATGTCTTCCGGCGCACCGGCCTTTACAAATTCTTCCAGCACCTTGCGGCCCAGAAAGCGCGGATCGCGTACCTGGCTGTAAAGCTTGCCGTCAGAAAACGTGCCCGCACCGCCTTCACCGAACTGGACATTGCTTTCAGGGGTCAGGACCGAGCGGCGCCACAGCGCAAAGGTATCCACCGTGCGTTCGCGCACCACCTTGCCACGTTCCAAAAGGATCGGCCGCAATCCCATACGGGCCAGGACAAGGGCGGTCATGAACCCGCATGGCCCCGCCCCCACCACCACGGGCCGTTGGTACCCCGGTTGCCCTGCCAGGGCAGGACCGTTCGTTATCGGCGGGGTCCAGCGCATGTCAGGCGCAGGCTGCACATGGCTGTCACGCGGGTGTTCGCTCCGGTAACGGGCCAGCACGGCCCCTTCGTCACGCACGGCGCAGTCCACCGCATAGACAAGGCATATGGCGTTGCGGCGGCGTGCATCATGCCCGCGCCGGAACACGCTGAAATGCTCAAGCTCCGCCGGGCTTATGCCAAGGCGCGCACAAATGGCCTGTTCCAGCGCCTCCGGCGCATGGTCGAGTGGCAGACGCAGTTCTGTCAGACGGAGCATGAGACGGTTTATCACCCATTCCACAAGGACACTGAATTAAGGCCGGAACCCTGAAAAGCCGGTTTCTCCCTAGGCCGGAACACCACCCGCACGCAACGCCGGACTGCCCCGGCGGACCCGACAGACCCCGCCCGCCAAGTTTGTACTTCTTTTCAGGACGATGTGCGCGCCATACAGTACGTCCAGCACGGAACACAAGGCCAACCGCACCCATGCACCAGCCAGACCCACAGGGCCCCGCCGCCGCCGCACCCCATGCAGGGTGCGACCACGACCACGACCACGACCACGACCACGACCACGACCACGACCACGACCATACGGGCCATGACGCGGGCGGGGCCGACAAGCCCCATGCGCACAACCATGAGCATGAGCACGCGGACGGGGACGGGCATGAACACGACCATGCGCAGGGCGGGTGCGATCACGGTCACGGGTTCGGGCACCATCATGTGCATACTCCCGCATCCTTCGGGAAAGCCTTTGCCATCGGCATCGCGGTCAACACGATCTACCTTGCGGCAGAAGCGTTCTGGGGTGTTGCCGCCCATTCGCTCGCGCTGCTGGCCGACGCGGGCCATAACCTGTCGGACGTGATGGCGCTAGCCGCCGCGTGGCTGGCCAACCACCTGTCCCGCCGCAGCCCGTCGGAACGGTTTACCTACGGGCTGCGGCGGTCGTCCATTCTGGTGGCGCTGGCCAATGCGCTGGTGCTCATGCTGGTAACGGGCGGCGTAGCATGGGAAGCACTGGACCGGCTGCTACACCCCACGGACGTATCCGTGGCGGGCTGGACCATGATCGTCGTCTCGGCCATCGGCATCGGGGTCAACGGTTTTTCCGCCCTGCTGTTCGCGGCGGGCAGCAAGGACGACCTGAACATTCGCGGGGCGTTCCTGCACCTTATGGCCGACGCGCTGACATCGCTCGCGGTTGTGGTGGCGGGCGCGCTGGTGCTGCTGACCGGCCAGCACTGGATAGACCCCGCCATCAGCCTTGCCATTGCCGTTCTTGTGGTGGTGGCCACATGGTCGCTGCTGCGGGATTCGCTGGACATGGCGCTGGATGCCGTGCCACGGCAGGTCAGCGCCAGCGCGGTGGAAACCTACCTGCGCGGCCTGCCCGGCATTGCCGATATCCATGACCTGCACATATGGCCGCTGAGCACGACCGAGGTGGCACTGACCGTACACCTGGTCCGCGAAGGCGCGGCAATCCCGGTTGAAGGCGGGGCACAAAGTGATACCGTAGTGCTGGAAAACGTGGTAACCGCGCTGCGCGAGCGTTTTGGCATCGTGCACCCTACCGTGCAGATCGAAGCCGCGGATTACGCCCCTCTGTGCCACCTGTCCTCCGCGCATACGGTCTGAACACGCGGCCTGCCAGGGCCGTGCCCACCCTAGCTGCGACTGTTCCATGCCCGATCTTCCCCTGCCCAAGAACAACAAGGGCATTGCCGTTCTTGGCCTGCTTGTCAGCTTTCTGGCGCTCGGGCTCAAATACGCGGCCTATGCGGCCAGCGGCAGCGTGGCCCTGTATGCCGACGCGGTCGAGACCATCATCAACGTGGTGGCCGCCGCCGGTGGCCTGTGGGCGCTGAGCATTGCCGAGCGCCCGGCGGACCACAACCACACATACGGCCATTACAAGGCGGAATATCTCTCTGCCGTGGCAGAAGGCACGATGGTGGTGGTAACCGCCTTCATTATCGGGCGCGAAGCGGTGGAAGGCTGGCTGCATCCCATGCCGCTGCTGCCCCCATGGCGGGGGCTGGCGCTGAACGCCTGCGCCACGCTGCTCAACCTGGGGTGGGGCATGGTCATGCTGCGGGCG
>NZ_JBDOBQ010000032.1:0-29232 GCF_047723915.1 Acetobacter sp.
CCGGCGTTTGGCGCTGGCCCCCCCCACCCCCCCCCCGGGGGGGGGGGGGGCGGGGGGGGGCCGGCCCCCCCCCCCCCCCCGGGCCCCCCCCCGCCCCCCCCCCCCCGCCGGGGCGGGGGGGGCGGGACCGGGATCAGGGGCTGGGTAGGGGCCGGGAATAAGGTGGCGGATCAGGGCCGGGGCATCTGGCGCACCATGACGGGAATGTCATGGTCCTGGAACGCCTGCCAGATGGCGAACAGCGCCGTGCTGCGCGCAACCTTGAGATCGAGCCCGTCGCGGGCCTTGGCGCTGCCGGTAATGGAGGCGGACCCGTCGGCCACGGCCGTCATGCTCACGGTGGGGGGCGTATCGGCCTCCACCGCGTCGCACTCGCCCAGTGTCGTGGTCATGACCTCCATGGCTTTTTGCAGGTCGGAGGCGAAGGGCAGGTCCAGCACGATGGTGAACACGCCGGGTTTTTGCGCCCGTGTCGCGTTCTTGACCGCCGATGTGATGAACTGCGAATTCGGCACGATCATGATGGATTTGTCATCGAGCTGGATATCGGTGGAACGAACGCTGATCCGCTCCACCTTGCCGGTCACACCGGCAATGGTCACGACATCGCCAATGGAGACCGGGCGTTCGGCCATGAGAATAATGCCCGAGACAAAATTCTGCACGATGGATTGCAGGCCAAAGCCGATGCCGACCGACAGGGCGCTGACCACCCATGTCAGGCTCTGCACGGTCACGCCCAGAATGGACAGCGCGCCAAGCCCGATCAAAATCCAGGCCGCGTAGCTGAGAATGCTCAGGATAGAGGCCTGCGCCCCGATATCCAGCCGGGTGGTGGGAAAATACCTGTGGCTGAACCAGGATTTGAGAATTTTCAGCCCGTAGTGGCCCGCAACGAACAGCCCCACGCACAGCAGTATGGCGTCGAGCGAGACATGGCTGCTGGCGGCGCTGTCCGTGCCATGGAACATCAGGTAAAGCTGGTTCCATATCTGGTCGGGATCGAAATTCGCGCCGCTGGTGGCAATCGCATAGGCCACGACCAGCAACAGCACGTTGGCCATGCCGGGAACGACCACACAGGCCTGGTTGACCAGGCGCGCGGGCAGCCCCAGTTCCACCAGCCGCCTGCCCAGCCGCGCATGGGACGTAAACAGGGTGCCCGCCACGGTGCCGATCAGGACAGAAATCAGAAACAGACCGCACAGGCTTATGCTCATGATGCTCAGCCATGAAACGAGCATGTACCCCAGCGGCACATAGCCCAGCACCACGGCCGAACAGCACAGGACGGCAACTCCCATGGCGGCGCTTTTCGCAAATTCCGCCAGCGGGGCGCTGGTTTCATCATCGGAGGTGGAGACGGCCCTGCGCAGTTTGTGGGGCACCGCGAACAGCAGCGGGCTGACACACAGCGTGTAAAGCCCGTCCATGACCTGAACCGCCAGAAGCGAAAGGCCGCTATGGGTGTCCATGTAACGCAGCGCACCACGCACCAGCATGGCAATGGCCAGCCAGGTCGGGAACAGGCGCAGCCCCCGGGCCAGGTCGTCCGGCATGGAAAAAATCCGCCATTCCGGTCGGCGCGACAGCAGGCAGCGGCCCATTTCCAGCACGAACGCGCAAAGCGGTACCTGCACGCCTATCATGCCCGCAAGCAGCGCCAGGTCACCTTCGGCAGCCGGGTTGTCGAAGGCGAGCGTGTTCCAGACAATCTGGTAAAACAGGCTCCATGCCACAATGGCAACCACGGCGCACAGGGCCGTGGCGGCAATGGGCCGAATGGCGCCATGGGGCAGAAAGCGCAGGATCAGGCGGCGCAGCGGCCGGTGGCAGGCCAGCCACGCCGCCAGCAGCAGCAGCGCACCCGCAAGCCCCCCCAGCGTTACCAGCGTGCGCGAGCCGCTGCATGCAACCTTGACCGCCATGCCGGCCTGCTGGCCGAGATTATGCAGGCGAGCGCTGTCCGGGAGATAGGTCTGCGCAAGTCCGGACCAGAAATTGACCCCCAGGGGGGATGGGAAACGCTGCCATAACGTTGCCTGCTGGATGGCATTGCCATGCAGGCGCAGTTCGCTGAGCAACTGCCGCGCTTCGCTCTGGTAAAGCCGCAGCCGTGTCAGCCTTGCGGTTACGTCCTGCTGGCGGGCCAGCAGGGTTTTGCGCTGTTCGGCCAGGGACGGGGCTTCGGGCAGGTCGTCCTTGCCGGGAGGCTTGCCGAGAATATCGAGAAAATTCTGATACATGGCCTGATACGGCTTGATCCGGGCGATCAGCGTATCGACCTGGGTGGTCAGGGCTGTGGTGCGGCGCAACAGGCTGGCCAGATCGGCGGAGTCCACACCTGTTTCGTGTTCCTTGAGGCTGGTTGTGTAAATGGCGCGGATTTCCGCCCCCATGTCGTCCAGCATCTTGTCCGGAACGCTGTCCGAAACACTGGTGATAAAGGGTGCGGTTCCGGAGGCTGCCCCGGATGCCGGGCCGGAGACCGCGGAGGGGACTGTCGTCTGTTGCGTGGTGTCCGCCGCATGCCCCATGCCGGGGCATGTCATCAGGGTCAGTCCAGTCAGCATGCCAGCACATGCTGCTATAAGAACACGGATCGGGGATGGACGTTTCAAGCCTTGTACCTCAAGCATCATGGGGTCTGCCGCACGGCCCGGACAGGCGGAAGATTCCGGGGTTACCAGTCCTTTGGGGGTTACCAGTCCTTGGTAGGTGTAACGGCCGGGTTTTAAAAGAGGGTTTCCACACCATTGCGGGCAGGAGGCAAGGGGCAAGGCGCAGGCGGCTGGGTGCCGCCCTATGCGCGACGGGCCGCCCGCCACAGGGTGGCCGCCAGTCGCAGCGCCAGCAGCATGGCCCCGATCCCGACATAGACCAGTGCGTCCATATGCCATGTCTTGAACGCCATCAGAAAATGCACACAGGCCGCGACCAGCGCGACATAGACCAGACGGTGCAGGCGGCGCCAGTTGCGCCCCAGTGCGCGGATGGAGACCTTGTTGGACGTGGCGGCCAGCGGCAGCAGGGTGACAAGGGCCAGCATGCCGAAAATCAGGAACGGTCGTTTTGTCAGGTCACGATACAGGATCGCGAAGTCAAAGCGCAGGTCCAGCCCGATATAGGCTGCCACATGCATGACGGCATAGGCAAAGGCCAGCAGCCCCAGCATGCGCCGGTAGCGCACAAGATTGATGCCAGACAGGGCGCGGAGCGGGGTTACGGTAAGGGATGCCAGCAGAAAGCGGAAAGCCCACAACCCCAGTATATGCTCGAACGTGCGAACCGGGTCGGCCCCCAACTGGTTGCGCGCGCCCAGCCAGAACGCCCACGCCGCCGGGGCCAGCCCTGCAAGGTAGAGTACGGGGGGTATGGCTTTGCGGAACCCTGCCGGGCCGGGGGCGGCCCTTGTCCGCGCCCTGGTCTGTCCCTGGGGGCCTGTCTGCCTGCCGGTCTGTCTGCCGGTCTGGCTGCTGGTCTGCGTCTGGCGGTCTGCGGGTTGCATGGGCTTAGTAATAGCGGCGCAGGTCCATGCCCGCGTAAAGGGGGGCCACCTGTTCCGCATAGCCGTTGAACAGCCGCGTGGGCTGGCGGCGTTCGCCAAAAAAGCCGCCGCTGCCGATCACGCGTTCGCTGGCCTGGCTCCAGCGGGGGTGGTCCACCTCCGGGTTTACGTTGGCGTAAAACCCGTATTCATCCGGTGCCAGCCGGTTCCACGACGTTGGGGGCATGGTGTCGAGCAGGGTGATGGTCGTGATCGATTTGATACCCTTGAACCCGTATTTCCACGGCACGACAAGGCGGATGGGTGCGCCGTTCTGGTTGGGCAGAATATCGCCATACAGCCCGACGGCCAGCAGGGTGAGCGGGTGCATGGCCTCATCCAGCCGCAGCCCTTCCACGTATGGCCAGTCGATCGTGCCCGCCCCCATGGACTGGCCGGGCATTTCCTCCGGGCGCAGCACGGAGCGGAACGCCACATACCGGGCCGAGGACAGGATATCCGCCTCGCGCAGGATCTGGGCCAGCGGAATGCCGTCCCACGGGATGACCATGGACCATGCCTCGACACAGCGCATGCGGTAAATGCGGCTTTCGACCGTGTGTTTTGCAATCAGCGCATCGATATCGAGCGTGATCGGTTTTGCCACGGCGCCGTCTATGCGCACGGTCCATGGCCGGGGCTGGAACCGGCCCGAAAGTCGGGCGGGGTCTTCTTTCTCCAGCCCGAATTCGTAGAAATTGTTGTAATGCGTGACGGCGTCGAGCGGGGTCTGCGGCTCGGGGGCGTTGAAAGGGCCGGGGCGGGTCTGCAGCCCTGCCGCCCGTGCGGAGCCAGCCGCAATCATCCCGCCTGCTCCCGCCAGCAAGGAGCGGCGGTTCAGGTACGCGGCTTTGGGCGTGATCTCGCTGGCTGCGGGTTGTTCGAAGGAATATCTGGCCATAACACCCTGCCGTGCCGGTTGGTGTGGCGGGCGGTCATGGCCGGGACAGCCCGCGTTACCTTACGACCATACAGCATAATCGTGTCATGCGGGTAAAAATGACGCGGCAGGGCGTATGCAGGGCTGACCGGCAGGCGGTGCCCGTAGGTCAGAAAAAACCAGCGGTGCCGCGCCGATCAGGTGCCGTTGGATTGCAGGTGGTCGCGGTAGCCCAGCGGCTCCCATTGTGCCGGGGTGCCCAGGTGGGACGGCGGTTTATGGAACATCCCGCAAGCGCCAAGGCCAAGGGCGCAGGCCAGCAGCAGAACCGCACGTGTCATTGTCTGTGTCATCCCCACTTCAAGTCGAATGCTTCTATCTCACTCGTTGCCATTGCGGGCAAGAAAAGAGTGGCAGCCGGGAACGGCCGGGCCCTAGCGCCGCAGTTCCATGGCAATGGGGCCTTCGCGGCGGCCATGGGTAAACTGGTCCACATAGGGGTTGCCGCTGTCCATGAGCGCGGTGGCTGGCCCCTGCCAGATCAGCCTGCCCCGGTAGAGCATGGCCGCTTCATCCCCGATCCGCTGGGCGGATGCCATGTCATGGGTAATGGCGATTGCGGTCGAGCCGAGTTTTTTCACGCAGTCCACGATCAGCCCGTCAATGACCGCCCCCATGATCGGGTCCAGCCCGGTTGTGGGTTCGTCAAAAAACAGGATATCCGGCTGCGCGGCGATGGCCCGCGCCAGCCCCACGCGCTTTTGCATGCCGCCCGAAAGTTCAGACGGGTAAAGGTCGCCCACCGACGGGTCCAGCCCCACCTGGGCCAGAATGGTGCCCGCATGGGCATGGGCATCCCTGCGGCTGAGCTTGTTGCGGGCCAGCAGCCCGAAGGTCACGTTCTCCCAGACCGGCAGGCTGTCGAACAGCGCACCGTTCTGGAACAGCATGCCCACCTCGTTGCGCAGGGCGTCGCGCCGGTGGGCGGGTGCGTTCAGTACGTCCTCACCGTCGATTTCGATACTGCCGGCGTCTGGCGTCATCAGCCCCAGAATACAGCGCAGCAGCACCGACTTGCCGCTGCCCGAACCGCCGATAACGACAAAGGACGTACCCTGCGCGACATCGAGCGACACGCCATCGAGCACTTTCTTGTCCCCGAAGGCCTTGTGCAGGTCGCGGATGCGGATCTTGGGCGGGGCAGCGGCGGTGCCATTCGGGGTGCCGGGTCGTGTACCAGCGGGCGTGCCAGGGGTCATGGTGCGTGGGCCATCCGTATGCGGCATGTCAGTGTGAGAAGAACAGGTCCGTGATCAGGTAGTCGAACGCCAGGAGCAGGATGGAGGCCGCAACCACGGCCGCCGTGGTAGCCGAGCCCACGCCCTGTGCGCCCCCTTTGCTGTTATACCCGTGGTAGCAGCCCATAAGGGCGATCAGGAAGCCGAACAGGGCCGCCTTGACCAGCCCCACGCTGACATCCTCGAACTTCACGGCGTTCAGGGTGGCGGTAATATAGGCGGGCGGTGAAAAACCAAGTTTGACCACCGCAACCATAAAACCCCCGGCCACCCCCAGCACGTCAGCGATCAGCACCAGCAGGGGCAGGGCGACAAGTCCCGCCAGCAGGCGCGGCGCCACCAGATATTTCATGGGGTTGGTGGACAGGGTGGACAGCGCGTCGATCTGGTCTGTCACGCGCATGGTGCCGATCTGGGCCGCCATGGCGGCCCCCACGCGCCCGGCCACCATAAGACCGGCCAGAACAGGCCCCAGTTCCCGTGTGACCGCCAGCACCACGATGCCCGCAATGGCGCTCTGGGCATGGTACTGCGCAAACCCCGTATAGGATTGCAGGGCAATGACCCCGCCCGAGAAAATGGCTGTCAGGGCGACAACGGGCAGGGAGAAAAAACCCGTCTCGACAAAGCAGGTCAGGAAGACGCGCGCATGAAAGGGCGGCCGCACGATGTGCGAAAGCCCTTCCAGCGCGAACAGCGCCAGGGCGCCGGCTGCACGTATGAAAGAAAGTGTGGCCCGGCCTATGCCGGCCACGAGATCAAGCACCATGTCCATAGGGCTGAACTGTCTGCTCCTGCTGGTGGGGGTGGCTGCACCCCCGAACGCGTTACCGAGCCGTAACCCCTCATGCCGGGTTCGTCAAAGCATGTCATGGAACGCACGCGCGCCAATGCCCGGGTGGGGTTGAGTTTGTTCCCGTTTTATTCCAGATCAGGGAACAGCCATGTCGCGCGGAACACAGGTTGCGGCGGGCGTAAAAGGGGAAAGCAGTCTTGGCCAGAAAACCGACCCGCCAGTACGTATGCAGGGCCTGTGGGGCTGTCCACGCCAAGTGGGTGGGCCAGTGCGAGGGCTGCGGAGAATGGAACACGCTGGAGGAAATGCCGCTCGAACCGCTGGCGGCCTCTTCCGTCTCGTCACGTGCGGGGGGCGGGCGGCGTGTCCGGCTGGAGGAACTGCAGGGCCAGGTGCAGCCGCCGCCGCGTGTGCATTCGGGTATTGCCGAACTCGACCGCGTGCTGGGCGGAGGATTCGTACCGGCGTCCGTCGTGCTGGTCGGGGGCGATCCGGGTATTGGCAAGTCTACCCTGCTGTTGCAGGCGGCCAGCCGGTTGGCGGGACAGGGCGAGCGGGTGCTCTATATTTCGGGCGAAGAGGCGGTGGACCAGATTCGCCTGCGCGCCCAGCGGCTTGGTGTGGGTCAGGCCAAGCTGGAACTGGCGGCCTCGATCAATGTGGCCGATATTATAGCGACTCTGGACAGCGAACCCGACGTGCGGGCTGTGGTGATCGATTCCATCCAGACCATGTGGCTCGAAACCGTGGAAAGTGCCCCCGGCACCGTCTCGCAGGTGCGGGCCTGCGCGTTCGAACTGATCCGGGCGGCCAAGCGGCGGGGATTCTGTCTGGTGCTGGTGGGCCACGTGACCAAGGAGGGGGCTCTGGCCGGTCCGCGTGTGCTCGAACACATGGTGGATGCCGTCATGTATTTCGAAGGCGATCGCGGCCACCAGTTCCGTATTCTGCGCGCCGCCAAGAACCGTTACGGCGCGACCGACGAAATTGGCGTTTTTGCCATGACCGATCGCGGGCTGGAGGAAGTCAGCAATCCTTCCGCCCTGTTCCTGGCCGAACGGCGGGGCAATATCGCGGGGTCTGCCGTATTCGCGGGGCTGGAGGGCACGCGCCCCGTCCTGCTGGAGGTGCAGGCCCTGCTGTCCCCCAAAGGGGGAGATGGCGCGCCCCGCCGTGCCGTGGTGGGCTGGGACAGCGGGCGGCTGGCCATGCTGCTGGCCGTGCTGGAAACGCGGTGCGGGCTCAAGCTTTCTGGCATGGATGTGTATCTCAACGTGGCGGGGGGGCTCAAGGTGGCCGAACCCGCGGCGGATCTGGCGGTGGCGGCGGCCCTGGTCTCGGCCGCGACCGGCGTGCCCACCAATTCCGGCGAGGTGTATTTTGGCGAGGTGGGCCTGTCGGGCGAAATCCGCCAGGTGGCACAGGCCGACGCCCGACTGAAAGAGGCGGCCAAGCTGGGCTTTACGCAGGCGGTCCTGCCCCGTCGCATTGCCCGCGGCAACGCCCGGACCCGCCCGCCCGAAGGGCTGGGCCTACGCGAACTGGGCCATATTTCAGACCTGATCAGCCCCGAGGCGGAGGCCGACTGAGCAGGACGGTTCCCAACGGCTTGTCGTGAGCGACGACAGCTGATGTCCGAGACGGGTTGGACGGCAGCGGGAACAGTTTATTCCAGCCTATTATGAGGACGTTGCGATATTTCGGGGTTGTTTTGGTAAAAAAAGTGTTGGATCTCATTTTCGGTGGAAAATCAGCTCGATCATGCCGTTTCAGTTGGCTGGCGGATTAAAGAGGGCGCTTCACATTTCGCTTTAATGGTCTCGGTTAGCAAATCGGAAAAATTACGTACCGCAGGTTTCATAAGCGCCCATGCCGCATCCACTCGGCGCACATATTCCCAAACGGCATTCTCTTTCATATAGCGTCCGTAGTCATATACGCCTGCATCAAATTCGGCCTGCGCCTCGATTTTAAGGGCGGCATCGGCAAGAGGCCTCAATGTATCCAACAAGTTTATCAATGGTTGTTTTAAATCTTCCATCACGTTCACACGGAGAAATGCGGAATTTTTGGGATGAGGAATAGCCAAACGGCTAATATTCGCTGATGATGCATTTACGACGAGACACCCTCTCTCCAATCCCATGTAAAATAATCGCAGGCATTTTGCGTCAAGATCTTGTAACGAGATATCGTGTCGCAACGGGTCAGCAGACCCTTCACCGTAAAAGTGAGAGGGTGCGGAATCATAGGTCATATCCGAGGCATAAAATGCAATCTGACTAAAAGGGAATGCTTCAATTGCCATGTAACCTGCGGCTAGGGCCATTGTCGCTCCACAAAAAAGTATACCGCCATGCTGAACCATTGCCGGGTAATATTGCGGGCTTGACCGTCCCAAGCGTGCTAAACTGATAGCATCGGGCTTCCGCTCCAAAGGCAAGTCGTCACTATAAATTAATGCGTCATATTTTGGGACTGCGCGCCAGGCATTGTTAATAACCCAAACAATTGTGGTAGGACCGAGCAGTTGGTGAGCGGTTGGTGCGGCAGGACCGCTCCCAATGATAGCCACCGTTTTATGAATTTCTGAAGAACTTAACCGATCTTCAAAAACCGGAGAGAAATATTTTTTCATTTCTAAACTCCTCGACCGCTTCCAAGGAACGGTTCGCTGGATAAAATCTTTATGTGATGTGTTATCTGTTTCTTGGAATCTTGCAATGATGTCATTGCAAGAGGCAACATTATTGTAATCACTACCTGCTATCGCTCCAGCGTGTGTCGTCAGTGAGAGGATAGATATTACGGTGGGGACTTGTGTTTTTGTTTGATCCATGAAACGCTTTTAGTAAATTAGGTGAATGCGGCAGCAGGCTTCGAGTGAAGGACGGTAGCCCGGATAAAAGGTCTTCTCTCCGGTCGTGACGGTCATGTTGAGGGAACGGTTGCGGATATCGTCTGTTTATCGACGCTCTGCCCCATAGGTCTCGCAAAGGTTATCATTAAGCTGAAAACCAACCTTCCCCGTTACCGTTCAAGGCGCCACAGTCATTATCTGCCTTAACTTCAAGATCAAGCCGTAGTGTGTATGGCGTTTTTTGAGGGCGTGGGAAACCCAAGGGAGAAATCTCTCGCCAGCCTTTCTGGCTGACTTTGGATACAGTTCCTTAACCTTTGAAGTGCGTGGTGACGTGAAAAGCGGATTAGGTGCATTGCAACCGGTCGGGCATGGCGCTATAGTCCGCCGCGTTCGGATACGCGGATGTAGTTCAATGGTAGAACGGCAGCTTCCCAAGCTGCATACGGGGGTTCGATTCCCCTCATCCGCTCCAACGCTTCCCTGATTTTTTAAAACGTCGTTATTCCCCGCCTGTGCTGTGCGGGACAGTGCTGTCATGCCATGGCGTGTCAGCGCGTAGTCGTCTGGAAAATAACGGCAAATGTCATTCCGGCGGGCAGGGTGGGGCTGTGTCGTCCGCCCGTTTTGCCCGCGCCGGACCGCGTTTTATGTTCGCGCAGGCAGGGAGCGATTTCCCTGATCGTTACGTTTGAGGTATGTTCCGCATACGGTCAACACGAACGATAGGACATCCCATGGCTGAACCAGGTGGCGCTACCGTGGACAAGCAGGTGGCGGGACTACGGAACCGGCACATTGCCATGATCTCTCTGGGGGGGACCATCGGGGCCGGTCTGTTCGTGGGCAGCAGTGCCGCCATAGCCGCGACCGGGCCTGCCGTGGTGCTGGCCTATCTGCTGGTGGGCGGGCTGGTGGTGCTGGTCATGCGCATGCTGGGCGAAATGGTGGTGGCCGATCCGGGGCGCGGGTCCTTTGTGGAATACATTCGCGCAGCCCATGGCGACCGGCTGGGTTTTACCGCCGGGTGGCTGTACTGTTTTTTCTGGATCGTGGCATTGGGGAGCGAGGCCATAGCCGGTGCCATCCTGTTGCGCGACTGGATCAACCTGCCGGTCTGGCTGCTGTCCATCCTGATTATCGCCGTGCTCAAGGCCGTTAATTTCGCGGCTCCGCGTATTTTTGGCGAATGCGAGTTCTGGCTGTCCACCATCAAGGTTGTCAGTATTGTGGCGTTTGTCGTGCTGTCGGCCCTTTATGTCGGGCATGTGTTCGGGCCGGGGGTTGCGGTTACGCATAACGTGTTCGGGCATGGCGGCTTTTTCCCCTATGGCTCGCTTGCGGTCATGTCCATCGTGCCCACCATCATGTTCAGCATGATCGGGGCGGAAATCGCCACCGTTGCAGCGGCGGAATCGCCCGAGCCGCATAAAAGCATCGCCCGTGTCACGCGCAGCCTGGGGCTGAGGGTGACGCTGTTCTATGTCATGGCCATCAGCATGATTCTGATCGTGGTGCCGTGGTCCGACGTGGTGGGTGGCCAGTCCCCCTTTGTCGCGGCCATGGATGTCATGGGCGTGCCGGGCGCGGGGCTTATGATGCGCATTGTCGTGCTCAGCGCCATTCTGTCATGCCTGAATTCCTGCCTGTACATTACCTCGCGCGTGCTGACGGAACTGGCGAGCCGGGGTGACGCTCCGGCCATTCTGGCCCGCCGTGCCGCATCTGGCGCGCCACGTGCGGCCATTGCCTTCAGCGGGATTGCGGGCACGCTGGTGGCGTTTTCATCCATCCTTGCGCCCAATACCATTTTCGTTTTTCTGCTGAGCTGTAGCGGCGGGGTTATTCTGGTTATCTACACCCTGATCGTGACCGCCTATATCGTGTCGCGCAACAAGGCCCGCCGCACCGGGCGCGAAGCCGGACATTACACGCTGCCCCTGTTCCCGCTGTGCAATTACGCAACACTGGGCGGGGCGGGGCTGGTGTTTCTGGCCATGTTCTTCAACGCCGACCAGCGCATGACGGCCCTTGCCTCTCTTGCGACATCGCTTGCGTGTTACGCGCTGGGTTCGTTCTTTATCGGCCGCCGCGAGGCCCGCCACGCGGAGCCCGAAAGCTGGGCGAAGCAGAAGGCGTAAGCCTGCCCGCAAGACCATCGGGCCTACTCGCGGGCCTACTCGGTTGGCAGGTTTTCTCCATCGGGGTTTGCCGGTGGCGGGTGCCATTTACAGGCGGCGGCGGGCGATATGTCAGTCCTGCTGGGCCGGGGTAAGAAACCTGCGTTTGTTCGGGCCAGTGTTCGGCCAGCACGGGTTTTGATATCGCGGGTGCCATTGCCCACCGTACCGGGGCGGTTGCGCATTTATGCGGGGTGCAGGAGCGCGGTCGTGCGTGGTACGCGATCAGGTAATGCTCATGCGGTCGAGCCGTGTCAGCAATGCGGCCGGGCGCGCGTGCAGCAGCAGTCCCGCCGCCAGGACGATAATGCTTGCCCCGGCTATTCCCTCGGCCACGCTCTGGCGCGAGACCAGCGTGCCCATCAGCGCGCCCAGGAACAGGGCGCCAATCGCGGCTTTCCTGCGCCAGTGACCGGCATTGTCGCCTCCTGCGGCGGTGCTGTTATGCGCAAGTCCGTGCAGCACGACCGTTGCCGCGGGCAATGTCATGTCCGGCAGTTGCGCATGCCGGGTGGCGGATGTCTGCAACCCCATGGTGAGCGAAAGCAGCCCCAGCGTAATGTAGGTGTTGCCCGGCAGGTCGCACGACCAGATCCAGGCTGTCAGCCCCATAAGGCAGCCTACGCCCAGCAGAATGTCGCCAATGACAAGCCGGGTGGCGCGTTTGCGCCGGACGATGCGGCCTCCGACCAGCGCACCGAGGTAAAAACAGCCGATCGCCTCGAATCCGGACAGCACAATCGCCTGGGATGTGGCGATATTGGCGGCAATAAGAATGATGCTTGCCGTCAGATAGCCTGCGAACATCTTGAGGTGCAGGAGCGATATGGCATCCAGCATTCCCATGGCCATGGTAACCAGCAGAATGGCGACAACCAGTCGCGCGTCATGTCCCTTGCGGGTGGTCATGCTTTCTCCGGGCGGCATGAAAAGCCGAGTACAAACGACAGGGTTGAAAACCTATCACGGTTTGTCATAACAAGACATATACGTTGCCGGGATATCATGTGTCATACCGGTCACGTCTGAGACACCGGCACGGCACACACGGCCAGGCTGCGGTTTTGCCTTGTCGCGCCATTATCACCATATCGTGATAGTCGGCAATGCAACGTATGCGCATACCTGCCCTGGGTTGCTATAACATCGCCCCTAGACCCTTGAAGGCAAAGGCATTAGCCGCTGCCACAGCGCCCTCTGGCGGGTGGGGGCAGCCCCGGTGGATCAAGAAAGCCGAGATGGCATCACGATATTTTTGGCAGCCCTGTCTGCGCTGGTGGCCAGGGGCGGGGGCGTGCCGCGCGCGCGCGTCACGGGTGGCGCGGTCGGCCCCGGGGGGATCACGGGTCGCGGCATGGGGCATGCAAGGTGGAATTGCCGTGCCGCAATGGTCAGCCATGTGCTTTGCGCGCAAGGGAGCAGCTTGATCTTTGGGCGGGTTACAGGCCAGTTTGGCGCATATTCCGCGAGGGAGATTCTGAATGAAACTTATTGCAGTACGTGCCCTGTCGGCGCTTGCTCTGACCACTACCCTGCTGGCTGGCGCTCCGGTGCTTGCCCACGCGCAGGAAGACGCCACCATCACGGGCGCACGGGCGGGCGACACGTCTGGCTTGTCCACGGTGGACCCGTCTGATCTCGTAGCGTCCATCGACCCGGCGGAAAATGCCGGGCTGCTGAACTACTGCGTGCAGAACGAATATGTTGATTACGACGACGCGTTCCACACCCTGCAGGAATACGTCAAGAAAACCAACGCTGTGCCGGATGGCGCCGAAGGCAACATGTTCTATGCGATCGGTTCTGCCGGTCAGATCCGTGTCAAGGACAAGATCTACACCGTTGCCATGGCAACGCTGCCGATCCGCCAGAAGACCTGCAAGGTCGTTCTGGCACGGGCCAAGGCATCCCTCTAACAGCCCGGTATAAGCACGCTCTGGGGCCAGTCCCCGGGGCGTGTTCAGCCACGGCGCAGAAAAGGCCAGTCACCGCAGGGTGGCTGGCCTTTTCTGTATCCGCCATACGGGGCCCGGCCCGCCCCGGCTCATGTACCCGCGTGGCACAGGCCGGGTGTGGCCTTGGCGCGGTTGTCCGCGCCTGTGTTCAGCTTTTGGCGGCAGATGGTTCGACCGGCGCAAAGCGGGGGGCGCCATCGACCTGTTCGCACCACATGGCCAGCGGCCTTGCCCAGTAGTCCTGCCGGGCTTCGGAACGGTAGATCACCAGCCATTCCTCGGTCTCGCTATGGCGTGCGGTATGCAGCACGGTATAGAATCCTCCCTTGTAATGACGGTACAGCCCGGGGCGCGGGTGCTCCGGCTCAGGCGTGGGATTGCGCGGGGCGTCAGCTCTGGTCATGATCGGTCCTTGCGGATGGGTCCGGCAGGTTGGTTGGGGGATAAGGAGCCTTTTGTGACGTATCGTCGTGTTATGCGCCAGAGCATGGGGCAAAAATGGAGCCGGGCGGCACAGGCCGCCCTTTTGCGCAGCCCGGTCGTGGGGTATGCGGTCCTGCGCACAGGCCTTGGCCTGGCTGTTCTTGCGGCGGGGGTGGCGCCTGTGGCGCATGCGCGTGTCAGGGCCCCGGCCCCTGCCGCACATGGTTCGGTGGAGGTGGCGCTGTCCAGCCAGCCGGGCAGCCCGCTGGACGCCCAGGCCCGCGACCTGAACGCGGATGATCTGGCGACGGCGCGCAGGCACCACGAAAAACCACTGGTCATGATCGGCTCCGCCCCCCTGTCCACCAACGGAAAAAGCATGGGCCTGTTCGTGCAGGTGCAGTCGGCCAGCCTGTGCGGTTCGGCCGGGTGTTCGACGGATGTGTATCTCCAGCAGGGGAACGGGTGGAAAAAGGTGCTGGATTCGGTCAGCGGGCCGATCCGCCTGCTGGCGACCACCCATGGCGGCATGCGCGATATTCTGGTCGATGGGTCGGACCGCTGGGTCTGGCGGCACAATACCTATGTCGATACGCTGGCCGCGCCGGATGTACCGGGTCTTAAGGCCTCGGTCGAGAAGCATCAGGCCGCCATGCGCGCCGGCACCCACGCTGCGGGCCCCTGAACCCGCAGCACAGACCTGACCGTAAAGACCCGGCCGTAAAAGGCCGTCCGCACGGATAGCTGGCCGCACGGATAGCGGGGCGCGCAGATAGTTGGTCGCGAAGACCTGGCCGTCAGATTGCGGGCCGTCGGATCTGGTCGTCAGACCGGGACGGCGGGGCGGCTCGAAACGGCATGCAGGTCGCACGGGGTCTGTCGGGGCTGGCTGCTGTTTTTCCCGCACTGGTGTTGCAGGGGCTTGCGGGCTTACCCGTCGCTCTCGGTTGCGGCGGGTGCGCACGGCATGCCAGTTTCGGCCTGGAAAAGACCGGGCAGGGGCGAGGCGCCCCGTCGTGCCGCATCTTCCGACCAGAAAAAGGTCAGTTCATGCTTGTTATGGGCCAGATGGGCCAGCGCCCCACCGGGAATGGCCTCGAACGCGGCAACGGTTTCGTGGTCTGTCTCGCCCTGGAATTTGACAGTCAGGACAAGGTTTCTGGTCTGTCCGCTGTCGATCCAGTTTCGTGCAAGGCGCAAAAGCCGTTGCGGGTAGGCGATGATATCGGAAAAAACCCAGTCCGCGCGGGGTAACTGTCGCGGGTCGAGCCCGAACGCGCTGGCCTGCTGGAAGGATACTCCCGGCATGGCCGCCACCGACGGCGCCAGAGGGGCCCGGTCGAACGCCGTGACATGCGCGCCCAGACTGGCCAGCGCCCAGGTCCAGCCGCCGGGTGTCGCCCCCAGATCGTAGCAGATTGCGCCCGGTTCCGGCCAGCGGTTGAGGCGGGTGCAGGCTTCCCATAGTTTCAGATACGCGCGTGATGGCGGGTCTGTCCGGTTTTCCACAAAGCTGGGGGTGCCGTTTACGAAAGGGCTGCTTTTGCGGGCCGAAAACAGCAGGGTTGCGGTATCCAGCAGGGTCCACGCCCCCAGCGGGCTGGTGGGAGCGGGGGCGGGAAAAACGACAGGTGCCGCCTTGACCGGCGGCAGGCGATCCTCGATCAACCCGGCGCGGCGGAAGCAGTCGGCGGCGTACAGGCTCCAGTTTCTCTGGACGGCGCGCAGGATGTCCGCCGCATGCCGGATGGAGGTAATGTCCGCCTGTTCGGGTTCGGCCCAGATATCGAGCGCCCAGGGCGAATACACCGCCGCATGCGTGGACAGCCCCAGCCGCCCGTGCCAGCGGTCGATGTTTATGCCACGGCGTTGCAGGTCTTCGGCCAGAATGGTCTCCAGCCCTTCGGCCGCCAGCCACGCGCCCTTTATGGTTGCGCTCACGCCCGGCGCGCCCAGCCTGCCGCCAGCGCCAGCCACGACAGAATGATCAGGCTGCCGCCGGTGGGCGCCATGTGGCTGATACGCTGGCCCGTAAACGCGGTGTAGTAAACGCCGCCGCAAAACAGCAGCATACCGACAAGAAGACCCGTGCCACCTGCCAGCAGCAGGCGGTTCGGACGTGTGGCCACGCCCAGGCCCAGCGCGACAAGGGCTATGCCATGCCACATCTGCATATCCATGGCGTTATGGGCCATGGCCCGCCCACCCACGGCAAAGGCGCTGTCTGGCAGGTGGGCCGTCAGCGCGCCCATGACGGTACCGCTGCCTGCCGCCAGGGCGCCACAGATAAGCCAGATACGGGGGAGAGAATGCGATGTCAGCATGGGTGTGGTGTATAGGCGCATTGACGGCGCGCGGCAAAGGGCATTCGACGTGCGGTGCGGGTTCCGTATGCCTGCCGGTTATGGCCGCCCGCTATGGCTGTCCACTATGGCTGCCCGTTATGGTGAACTGGCCGGAGGGCCAGCGGGTGGTACTGCGCGTTTTCTGCTAGGCTCCGGGCAGGTGCCACGCCCGACGTCACGGGCCTGGGAAAGAAAAAAGGTGGAGCATGAGCATTCGGATCGACAAGGTGGTAACCCGTGGGGGCGACGGGGGCGAGACATCGCTGGGCGATGGCGCGCGCGTGGGCAAGGACAGTGCGCGTATCGAGGCGCTGGGCGCTCTGGATGAGGTTAATGCCACCCTTGGGCTGGTGCGCGCCCATGCCGCAACAGCCCAGGTATCCGCCCCCCGGCCGATTGTTGCGGAACTGGCGGCCCTGCAGAACCTGCTATTCGATATCGGGGCCGATCTCTGCCAGCCCGAAGGCCCACGCACGCAGCGTGCCCGCCGGGTTGAGGAAACTATCATAGCCGATATGGAAGACTGGATAGAGCAAATGCGCGTGCGCCAGCAGCCCCTGCGCGGTTTTGTACTGCCCGGCGGCAGCATGGCGGCAGGCTGGGCGCATATAGCGCGCACCCAGGTCCGCCGGGCCGAACGGCAGGTTGTCGCCCTGGCCCGGCATGAACAGGTCAATCCCGCGATCCTGAAAATACTGAACAGATTGTCTGATTACTTTTTTGTTCTTGCGCGTTATTTCAACGATGACGGTCAGGCCGATCTTTTATGGGCACCGGCCCGTACTCCCTAGGCGGTCCGCACCCCCGCAGATGGCATGCAGGATCAAATTGGTACGATTTTCGCGGTTCTGTCTTGGAGAATGCAGAAGAGCGTGGTATCTGGTGTGCAGGACGAATGCTTTTGGCGTTCGCCACGGCCTGTAAATGGCGTTATGGCCGGGATGCGACACCGCATCTGTTTTCTCCATGCCGCGTGGAAAACGCGGGCTGGGGCATTCGCCAGACTAGTCGGTCAGATAACTCATCAAATAACAAACGGGCCGGGCCGCATGGTTCAGGTTCAGGTACGAAATATTCAAAACGTGACATCTTCAAATATGAATACATCGTCTTTTCTGTCGTCTTCCCCGTCTGACAGGAAGGAGGAAGAAGGGCTTGAAGAAGCCAGCATGCGCAATGCGCTGGAGCGGATCGGGCATTCATCGGGTGGGGCCGGGCGCGCTGCGGCGCGTCCCACGCCGGATGCGGCAAAGCGCCGCCGTTTCGTGCGTGATGGCGAAGTGCCGGTTGAAAAGCACCTGCTGGGTCGGGCCAGCGCGCCGCGCACGGCGGCCAGCCCGCGCCTTGGCGGGTCTGCCCGCGCGGTGCATTTTTCGGATGACGATCATTCCGAACTCAGCCGTGCCCGCCGGAATCTGGCGGAGGAAAAGCTCCGCGCGGAAGAAGCCGAACGCCAGTTGGCGGATCTTCAGGCCGCGCAGCGGGGTCTTGTAACCCGTCTGGGCGTTGCTGAAACCCTGGTGCGCGATGTTCAGGCCAAACTGGCCGAGCGCGACGCGGCATTGGCCCAGAGCGCCCGCGACCTGCGCGCCACGCAGCAGATGCTGGCCAAGCGCGAGGCCGATATTCTGGTGCTGAACCAGCAGGTCGAGGCCGCGCGCGACAGTGCGGCGCAGGCCGTGGCGCAGGACACTCCGCCCGCCCCGGTTGACGGCAAACCGGCCCCCCGGCCCCGCCGCCGCCGTGCTTATGTGCTGGCCCAGGACGAAGCCGAAAGCGAAGGCCCCAGCCCGGTCAAGTGGTGGAAAGATTGACGGAGCCACGCCCTCGCAGGCCAGCGGCGCGCCTGCAAGCCGCGACCCGGCCCGCAAAGGCGGGCCATAACCCGCCCGAAAATTCCGGTTCAGACCCGGCCCAGACCCGGTTCAGACCCGGCGCATGAGGATGAGACAGTAATGATTGCACGCAAAGAGCGGAGCATATGAAAGCAGGCAAAGTCGCACCCGCTCTGGTATTGCTGGTGGTTGATCTGGCCGTGGGCGTGGCCTGCGTGCTGCTGCCACCGATCGTGATGGGGTTCCTGGCCATCCTGCGCGACGTGTTCGGGGTGCTGCTGCTGCCCTTTACCTTTCTGCTGGGACTTGCAGGCTGGTCCTCGGACCTGTCATCGCTTGAAACCATGCATGCGGGTTTTCTGCCCGACAGCATCAACCACCCCTTTCGCGCTCTGGCGGCGGCGGGTCTGCTGGCCATGGCGGCCATGTGTTCCGTCCTGGCCAGCAATGTGCCTGATGGCGCGCGGATGGAACGCAGTCTGGCGCCGGTCTTTACGGTCGTGGCCATGCTGCTGGTGGGCTGGGACCCGGGCCTTGTCGTGCTGCCTGCCCTTGTCCTGCAGATTTTTGCCCTGCGGCATCCCGGTATGGAAATGCCCCGGCGCGGCGGCTGACGGGAACGGTCACAGGCCGCGGGGCCCTATGCGGCCTGCGGCCCGGTTACCGCCCGGTCGGGGTTGCCCATCGGGCCTTTGGTTTTTACAGTCTGCCCAGCGCGGCAATGGTGGTTCTGATCACGGTTTCGACCCGGGCGCGCTCGTCCCCCACAAGGGGCAGGCGTGGGGCGCGGACCCATTCGGGGGCACCGTAAACCAGATGTTCGGCAAGCTTGATATACTGCACAAGCTTGACATGCGTATCCAGATGGAAAGCGGGGGTCAGCACCCGGTACAATAACCGCGCGGCCGCGAAGTCGCCGCCTGCGGCAAGGTTGAACAGGCGCACGCATTCGGCGGGCCATGCGTTCGTCATGCCCGAAACCCAGCCGGTCACGCCAAGGGCCAGACTTTCGACGATCAGATCATCCACCCCGCAGAAAACCGAAAAGCGGTCGCCACAGCGGTTGTAGAGATCCGTCACCCGGCGAATATCGCCGCATTCTTCCTTGATACAGACAATGGACGGGGTTTCGGCCAACTGTTCCAGAATGTCGGGCGTGACATCCACCCCGTAGGCTATGGGGTTGTTATAGATCATGATCGGCAGGCCCGAAGCCGCGGCCAGCGATTTGTACCATGCCACGGTCTCGCGCGGGTCGGTTTTATAGGCGAGAGAGGGGAACGCCATCAGCCCCTGCGCGCCAAGCTTTTCGTACCGGCGGGCGGCTTCTGTCGCATCGGCCGTGGAAATCTGTGCAAGCCCGGACAGCAGGGGCACGCGGCCCGCTACGGCCTCGCGGGCCGCGGTAATCACCCGGTCGCGTTCTTCCGCCGAGAGTGAGGCATTTTCGCCCAGCATGGGCAGCACGATCACGCCCGAGACCCCGTTTGCGATCAGCCTGTCGATGGAGGCCGCCGTGGCGTCCAGGTCAAGGCTGCCATCTGCTGCAAGTTTTGTGGTGACTGCGGGGAATACACCTGTCCAACGTGTCATGACGCGGCTGCCTCCGGGGTTTTTTCGGCCAGCTTTTCAATAAAGCGGATCATGGTCGTGGGGTTTTCGCAGGTGACGACCCCAAGGGCCGTTATTTCGGTCCGCACGTCCACCGGCAGGCCTGAATTGGAGTCTTCGGGGATCTGGTTCAGCCTGCCGCCGATCAGCACGGGTATGGCCACGCCCGCACGCTCCAGTGCGGCCTGCACCTCGCGCGCGTAGCGCAGGGCAATGCCGTTATAGGTGCTGATGGCGATAAAATCGGCCCCGCCCGCCACAGCGCTTGCCACGACGGTTTCGGGGTCGGCGGAGGCCCCGGCGTCCAGCGCTTCGACCCCACTCAGGCCCAGAATGCGCTCGATCAGGTTCTTGCCGTGTTCATGCACGTCCGAGGATGCGACACAGGCGCGCAAGCCTGCTCCCGCCACGGCCGGGCGCAGGGCAGGGGAGGTCTGTGCGGCCCATTCCACCGCGTTCTCCTCCAGTTCCTCCACCCATTCCGCCTGCATGACTGCCCGCCGCCCGCCCCATACGGCTGTGTCGGCGCGGCCAGCACCATACAGCGCTTCCAGTCGTTTGGGGCCAATGCGACGTAACGCCAGCATGAGGGCGGCGGGGTCGCGAATATCAAGCCCCGTTTGTGCCAGCCCTGTCAGCACGCTGGAACTGAACCGTCGCCCGGCTTCAATCAGGGTGTCGGCTGCGGCATCCACCTTCGCGCAGTCGACCAGATCCAGGCTGCCGCTGGCGTGTTCGACCATGCGTGCGGCAAAAATCTGGGCGTCGATAATTTCGTCCGTATCGGGAATGCGCTGGTTTTCCGTGACCGGAACGGGGTTGATGGCATGGCCCGTATGGTGGCGGCGCAAGGCCCAGATATCGGCCTGGAGGTAGCTGGCAAGGCTTGCGTAATTGCCCGCGGGGGTGGATTTGTAGGCCACCGTATTGCCGAACAGCATGGTGCCGGGGGCGTCTGTCAGGGTGCCCAGCGCCTTGTGAAAAGCCATGCGTACCGCCGGGGCGGTATAATGGTGGCCAAAGCAGTGCGACATGCGCCCGCCGATCAGATCCTCCACAATATAGCGTTCGATCAGCACCATGCCCAGGGCCGAGCTCATATCCGCGAACATTCCGGCAAACCCGTCATCAAGGTTGGAATGTACCAGAACGTCCACCGGCTGGGCGGCGATCAGCCCCAATGCGATCACAGCGGCCTCGGTCGTGGCCACGTCATCGTCCCAGTAGGGCAGGCGGAAGGTGAAATACTGGCCCAGATTGCCAATGGCCGTGGCCCCGGCGGCAATGGCCCCCTTGGTGTTTTCGACAGCACCGGGCAGGCCCAGCATGAAGTCCCCGAAATGGGCGGCGGCCGGGGCGGCGTTGGTAATGCGGGCAAAGTCCTCCGGTCCGTTCAGCACAATGCCGGTGCCGCGCGGGCGTTTGTCGCGCAGGTCCAGCGGGTAGCCCATGGACCAGTCCAGCGTAATGCCGAACCGGTCCACCGTAACGCCCTGGCGCGCGCAGGTGGCGTGGACCTCGGCAATGGATTCGATCGTACGCTCGACACTGCGAAAGCCGATATGCGCATGCTGCATCATGCGCCCTTCGGCGGCGCAGCGGGTTTTGTACTGCGCTTCGCACCCTACGCCGTTCTGGCGCAGGAAGGCGTTGGTGCCGACTGTCCAGTCCCGGGCCAGGGCGCGCCCTTCAGCCAGCAGGTCAGCACCGGGGCGCATGCGTTCGGCCACAAGGTCGGCCAGGAGGGGGGGGAGCTGTGTTGTCATGGCGGGCGGAATGTCCGGTACAGGCTGCGTGGCGGTCCTGAACGTGGGGCGGTCCGCCATGCCCTTGCGCCGCATATGGCGTGCCCATGGCTCAGGATTGAATACAGTATTCAATCATCGGCCGGGGCTTGGCAAGATCAATCCTGTTCCGTAACGGTTTGCGACAGGCTACGGCCCGGCTCGGCCCGTCCCGCGCGGTCTGGCCGGGCTTTTGCTGTGCGTGCGCGCAGGCGATGGTCGCCGCCCGCAGGCGGCCCGCTGTCAGGTCGGGAGTTTGGGCAGTATTTTGTGGCCTGTGCCGCGATCGGGCGGGAAGATCTTGCCCGGGTTCATCAGGTTGGTGGGGTCCATGGCGTTCTTGATCCGGTGCATGGTCGTCAGTTCGGCGCCACCGCGCCATGACGGCATCAGGTAGGTCTTGAGCTGGCCCACCCCGTGCTCGGCCGAAAAAGACCCATCGAGCCTGCGCACGATGGCGGCCACCGCATCCATGATGTCATGGTCCCGGGCAAGAAAGGTCTCGGGGTTCGCGCCTTCGGGCTGGACGAGGTTGAAGTGGATGTTGCCATCCCCGATATGCCCGAACGGGGCCACCCGTATGCCCGGAATCAGCGCCTCGCACGCCTTGGTGGCTTCCGCGATCAGGGTGGGGATGGCGGGCAGCGGCACGGATACGTCGTTCTTGACCGACGCCCCGGCGCGTTTCTGGGCTTCGGCGTGTTCTTCGCGCAGTTTCCACAGCTCCAGGCGCTGGGTTTCGCTCTCGGCCAGCACCGCGTCGGACACCAGCCCGCTTTCCAGCGCCTGCCCCAGCACGTCTTCCATCAGGTCGCGCAGGCTGCTGCCCGCACGCGGGCTGGCCAGTTCCACCAGCGCATAGGCGGGGGCGGGCTGTTCCAGCGGCAGGCTTGCCCCTTCGACCAGTGTGTTCACCAGCGCCATGCTGACGCCCGACATGAATTCGAACGCCTGGATGGCGGACGGGTCCTCCCTGCGGAAGGCGGCAAACAGGTCCAGCGCCGCTTTTGCATCCGCCACGGCGCACAGCGCGGTCTCCCGCGCGCGGGGGGCTGGCTGAAGCTGGATGATCGCGCGCGTGATAATGCCCAGCGTGCCCTCCGCCCCGATCAGCAACTGGCGCAGGGCATAGCCGGTATTGTCCTTGCGCAGCCTGCGCATGAGGTCCAGCACCGTGCCGTCGGGCAGGACGGCTTCAAGCCCCAAGGCCAGTTCGCGGGCGTTGCCGTAGCGCACGGTGTTGTTGCCGCCCGCGTTGGTGGACAGAATACCCCCGATATCGGCCGACCCTTCCGACGAAATGGAAAGCGGCAGCAAAAGCCCTTCCGCCGCTGCGGCGTCCTGTGCGGCTTTCAGGGTCACGCCGGCTTCCACCGTCATGGTCAGGTCCGTGTGCTCGATCGCAATGACCCTGCGCATGCGGGTGGTGGACACGACAACCGACCGGCCGCTGCCATCGGGGGTGGCCCCGCCCACCATGCTGGTATTGCCGCCCTGGGGCACCATGGGTACGCCGTGGTCGTGGCACAGGGCTACGGCCTGCGCGCATTCCTCGGTCGTGGCAGGGCGGAGTACTGCGGCACACCGGCCATGATAGAGAGCCCGCCAGTCCGTGCAGAAGGGGGACGTATCCGTGGTGTCGGTCAGGAACCCGGCAGGGCCGAGCAGGGCCAGTAATGCGTCATGAAGCGGGGCGGGAAGGGCGGTTTCAGGCATGGCGTTTCCTGCAAAAAAACTGATCCGAAGGGCCACGAAGGCAAGGAGCGGGCATGTGTCAGCCTACGGCGCGGGTATCGCTTATCGCGGCGCGTGGGCTGGCGGAATACAGGACATGAAAAAACTCGGTCCCTGCAATGCCGGTGAGCAGCCCCGCCATGACGGTGGCCACAATGGTGATCTTGCGCGAAACGCGGGAGGAAAGCTGCATGGACGCAAGATGGGTCTGCAGTTCCGCGCGGGATTGCTGGGTCAGGTACAGCTGGGCCTTGAGCGATTCGTTCTGCGCCCTGATCGTGCGCAGGTCGCGGTCGAGGCGGTTGATACTGTCGGCCATTTCGCGCAGTTGCGTGCGGTACGTATCGGGCATGTCGGGTTTGTCGGACCGGGCCCGGCTGCTGGACGCGCGGGTGCGCGTGCTGGCTGCGGCCCCCTGTGCGCGACCGGGGTCGGCCGCCAGGGTCTGGAACAGGTTTTTCAGCGCCCCACCCGTGGTGCTGTTGCGCTGCGCGCGCCTGCGCAGGGTCTCCAATGCTGCTGTGGACTGGCCCACCTGGTCTTCAAGCACAAGGGCCAGGATATCGGACAGGAGCTTGACTTCCTTGGGGTCGAACTCGCTCATGACGGGCTGTCGCTTTCCTGCGCCACGGGGGCATGCTGTGTCTGGCCCGCAGGTGCCGCGCCCGTATCGGGCGGGCTTGCGGGGAAAGGAGGAATGCCCCCATCCGCAAGGGGAGCGTTTTGGGCAGTGCCGTGGGGCGTGTTGTCGTGAGGTGTGCCGGGGCGGGGGGCCGCGGCGCGGTTCAGCCGGTCGCGTATGGCAAGTCCAAGCCCGTGGGCCGGTACGGGTTGTACCGCAATGCCGCGCAGGTGCAGGCGCTGGCCCGCATCGTCCAGCGTGCGCAGGCCGGAGAACAGGCGGGTCGCGGCTTCTTCCAGATGACCGTGTTCGCTCAGGTTCCATACCAGCGCGCCGGGCGGTGGCGCGTTGCTTTGTGGGCCAAAGGCCAGCAGGGCTTCATCGGCCATGGGGGTGATCACATCCAGCCTTACGGGCAGGTGCGGCGCGTAATGGGAGAGCATCCGCCCGGGGGAAAGGGGGGCTGCATCGCTTTGCGTGTCGGGCAGGGCTATGGGGCCGCATACCGCCTGCAGGGCCTCAAGGGTTATGCCGCCGGGGCGCAGCAGGCAGGGGCGGGCGGGGTCGGTCAGGTCCAGCACCGTGCTTTCCAGCCCGACGGCGCAGGGCCCGCTGTCCAGCACGGCATCTATGCGGCAGTCCAGTTCTTCAAGCACATGGGCCGCGGTCGACGGGCTGATCCGTCCTGACCGGTTGGCGGATGGCGCGGCTATAGGGCGGTCCGCCAGCCGCAACAGGGCCTGCGCGCTTTCTCCACGCGGGACACGTACGGCAAGGCTTGCCAGCCCGTCCGCCGCAAGGTCGCTGACCGTGCTGCCCTGTGCGCGGGGCAGCACCAGTGTCAGCGGGCCGGGCCAGAACATGTCGGCCAGCCGCAGGGCCAGCAGGTTGGGCACCACCTGCCTGAACGCGCTTGCGGCATCGGGAAAATGGCTGATAAGCGGGTTGAAACGCGGCCTGTTCTTGGCTTCGAAAATCCGTGCCACGGCCTGGGGCTGTGTCGCGTCCCCGCCCAGCCCGTAAACGGTTTCCGTGCCGAACGCCACCAGACCGCCTGCGCGCAGGATACTGGCGGCTGTGGCAAGGCCGGATGCTGTGTTCTCCAGGCGTCTGGTCATGGGTCTTCCATAGGCGTGGCCCTGTGTGAACCGTCCGCTCCGGTCAGGGTGCTGCCACCTGAGCGAACAGGTGCCGTCATGGCCCCACGGGTCATGGGGTACGAAGGCACAGGGCCACGGGGCCCGTTAACCGGCCCGCGGGTTACAGCGTTCCGGTACAGACAAATGACGGATTTTTCCAGTCCGTTTTACCATACACCAGTTCGGAACCGTCCAGCAGGGTCACATGCCCGCCAGCGGCTTCCACAATGGCCTGAGGGGCTGCGGTATCCCATTCCATGGTGGGGCCAAGGCGGGGGTAAAGGTCGACCAGACCTTCGGCCACGCGGGCGAATTTCACGGCCGAACCGATATTGCCCAGTTTTGCGATCTTGCGACCGTTCAGGAATTCGGCAAGGCGCGTGTCGTCCGCATGGTGGCGCGACGCCAGCACGCTCAGCCCTTCGGCCGGGGCGCTGCGTACGCGAATGGGGGCAACCCCCGTGCTGTCCTTGCGGAACGCACCCAGCCCCACCCCGCCACTGTAGATCTGGTGGTAGGCGGGCAGCGCCATGGCCCCCAGTACCGCCCGGCCGTCGCGCACCAGCCCGATGTTGACGGTAAAGTCATCCCGTCCGGCGGCGAATTCACGCGTGCCGTCCAGCGGGTCCACCAGCCAGTAGGCGGGGGCTACGGCGGTGCGCAGGCCGGCGGCCACTTCCTCTTCCGCGATCACGGGAATATCCGGCGTGGCCGCGCGCAGGCCGCGCAGGATATGGGCCTCCGCCGCGTGGTCGGCCTCCGTCACGGGGGAGGAGTCGGTCTTGGTCAGGGTCTTGAAACCACGGGCGCGAATAACGCGGATAACTTCTGCCGCCTCTTCGCTCAGTCGGGTGGCCAGGGCCAGCAGGTCGGTGTCTGTATGGGGTATCATGGGTGCATCATACGCCAGCTTGCGCCATCCGTCATGCCTGCAATGGAGTGTGCGGGTCTGTGCCGTGGCCTATTGCCAAGCCTGCGGGGGAGACGTACCCAGAACGGTATCAGTTTTCAGGATGATCGGTAGAACTCATGCTTCAGATTTCATTTTCTTCTGAAACACAGCCTGGTGGTGGCTCCGTGGCCATTCTGGTGCCCGAGGGCAAGCCCTTCGGGGCGGCCTTTACGGCGCTGGATGCTCTGGCGGGGGGCGCGCTGGGCCGTGCCGCTACGGCGGAGGACTTCACCGGCAAGGACGGCACGAGCTGCGTCATTCTCGCCCCCACGGCGGCGTTCGAGCGGATCGTGCTGGTGGGGCTGGGCCGCGCGGACGACGTTGACGCCTGCGCGGCTGAAAAAGCGGGCGGGCTTGTCGCATCGCTTCTCGGCCGGGTCGAGCAGGCCAGCGTGCTGACCGGCGAACTGTCCGCCGCTCTGGTCGCCCATGTCGGTCTGGGTGCCGTGCTGGGTGCGTACCATTTCAGCCTGTATCATGGAGCGCCCGAGGCGCTGAAAAACCACAGGCTGACAGCGCTGACCCTGCTCACCCCCCACGCCGCCGAGGCCGAGGGGCTGTGGCCGTCCCTGCGGGCTGTGGCCCGTGGCGTGGTGCTGACCCGTGATCTGGTGAGCGAGCCCGCCAATATCCTGAACCCGGTTGAATTCGCCGAACGTGCGACAAACCTGCGCGGCCTGGGGCTGGAGGTCGAGGTACTGGACCGCCCCGCCATGGAAAAGCTGGGTTTCGGGGCGCTGCTGGGTGTGGCCCAGGGTAGTGCGAACGAGCCGCGTCTGGTGGTGATGCGCTGGAACGGCGGCAAGGAAGGCGAGGCCCCGGTGGCCTTTATCGGCAAGGGGGTGACGTTCGATTCGGGCGGTATTTCCATCAAGCCCGCCGCTGGCATGGAAGACATGAAATGGGACATGGCCGGGGCCGGGGTCGTGACCGGGCTCATGGCCGCGCTGGCCGGGCGCAAGGCGCAGGTGAACGCCGTGGGCGTGGTCGGGCTGGTGGAAAACATGGTGTCGGGCACGGCCCAGCGCCCCGGTGACGTGGTGCGCAGCGCGTCGGGCAAGACCATCGAGGTGCTGAACACCGATGCCGAAGGCCGCCTGGTTCTGGCCGATGTGCTGTGGTACGCGCGTGAACGCTTTGCCCCCCGCCTGATGGTGGACCTTGCCACGCTGACGGGGGCCATCATCATCGGGCTCGGGCACGAATATGCGGGCCTGTTCTCCAATGACGACGCGCTGGCGTCCGGCCTTGCGGATGCGGGAGCCTTCACGGGTGAGAAACTGTGGCGCATGCCCCTGAGCAAGGACTACGACGCGCTGCTGAAATCCGACATCGCGGATATGAAGAACATCAGCGGCGGGCGTGCGGCGGGCTCCATTACGGCGGCGCAGTTCCTGCAACGCTTTGTGGACAAGACCCCCTGGGCGCATCTGGACATTGCAGGCATGGCCTGGGCGGACAAGGCCCGCAACGGCCAGCCCAAAGGGGCCACGGGCTTTGGCGTGCGCCTGCTCGACCGGTTTGTCCGCACCGCGTTCGAACAGGGCTGAACCGGCCCCGGCTGACGGGCGCGCCCCCGGCTTTTTACAGGCCGGGTGCGGTGCCCGTCATGTGGCTGTAGACTATTATAAGAGGTCCGCAGGGGCTGTTTTCAGTTCCCGGCAAGGCAAAGGGCAGGGACAGGCAGGCCAGCGTTGCGCCTAGCGGGCGCGCTTCCAGCCCTGTTCTTCCTGCCGCCAGTAGGCCAGTTCGTGGCCCTGTGCCTTGGCAGCACTCCAGCGTTCACGCGCCTGCGCCACGGCGGCATCGTCCAGCCCGTCGAACAGGTCGAACACCCGCCCGAACCGCGACAGGTCAGCACTGGTCCTGTTTTCCAGCAGGAACAGGAAATGGGCGTCGTTCGGGCAGTCGTCCCCTGTTGTCAGCCATATGGGTTGCAGGTCGGGGCATAGCGTGCCCTCCGCCCCGTGGGGCAGCCATGTGGGGGCGGAAACCTGCCATAATGCCTTGTCGAGTTCCTGCAGCAGCGGCTTGCCGCTACACCACACCACGGCTTTCTGCCCGCTTGCCACGGTGCGCGCCAGCAGGCGGGGCAGGGCGTCTGCGACACCCGTGCGGGTAAGGTGGTAGAAACCGATCTGTGTCATGCCCCATACTCTAGCAGCATTCACGCATCACCCAACAGCACGATGATGCCGCACCCCGTATCCTGCTCGGCGGGCTGCGGCAACAGCCCAGAAAACGGGAGAAAAAACATCATGGCCAAAACCATAACGCTTTCCAGCGGGGAGAGCCTGCCCGCTCTGGGTGTGGGTACCTGGAACATGGGAGATTCGCAGGCCCGCCGCGCGTCAGAGATCGAGAGCCTGCGCTATGCCATAACGCAGGGTGCGAAAGTGGTGGATACAGCGGAAATGTACGGCAATGGCCGGTCCGAAACTCTGGTGGGCGAGGCCATTCAGCCGTTCCGGGAGCAGGTTTTTCTGGTCAGCAAGGTTCTGCCCTCCAACGCATCGGCCAGGGGGGTGGCGCAAAGCTGCCGGCAGTCGTTGCGGCGTCTGGGCACGGACCGGCTGGACCTGTACCTGCTGCACTGGCGCGGTAGCGTGCCACTGACCGAAACGGTGGAGGCTTTCCGCACCCTCCAGCGTGAAGGGCTGATCCGCTACTGGGGTGTATCCAATTTCGATACGCGCGACATGCGCGAACTGGATGCCTGCATGCAGGCGGGAGAGTGCGCCGCCAACCAGATCCTGTACAGTCTGGAACATCGCGGTGTGGAATATGACCTGCTGGGGGCTGACATGTCCCGCCGCAGCGTGACCATGGCCTATTCGCCCATAGGGCAGGGGGGCGCCCTGCTGGGCCACCCTGCATTGGCGCGGGTGGCGGCAAGGCATGTGACCTCCACCGGCCCGGCAACACCCGCGCAGATCGCTCTTGCCTGGGTGCTGCGCCAGCCCAACATGCTGGCCATACCCAAGGCAGGCAGTCCCGATCATATGCGCCAGAACCTGGCCGCCCCCGAAATAACATTAAGTGCCCAAGACCTGACCGAACTGGACAGCGCGTTTCCACCCCCGCGGACCAGGCAACCCTTGGAAATGATCTGACCCCGCCCCCGTTGCCGCCCCTGTCACCGGGCGCGGGCAGGGAAAAAAGTTCCTGTCACGCCCGCATGCGGTGTTGACGGACAACGCCAAGGGAATTCTGCTCCGGCACGGCACGGCACGGCACGGCACGGCACGGCACGGCACGGCACGGCACGGCA
>NZ_JBDOBQ010000033.1:0-17756 GCF_047723915.1 Acetobacter sp.
CCCCTGCAATACCCGGCCCCCACCCGCAAGACACCAGCCACACAGGAAAAGCAGCGCCGCAACATCGGCCCGGACACCTACGGCCATGACCCCCAGCGCCAGAGGCACCGTACGCAGCAATGGCCAGCGCCGGGACAGCCCTCCCGTGCAGGCAGTCAGCCACAGGCATAGCAGGCCCGCCGCAACCAGCGCGCCTTCGAACGCCACACCCCCATGGGCACGCAGCCGCATGGCCAGCAAAAGCGCGGCACCCGCCACCGGCACAAACAGCACAGGGCTGTCGGGCAGCCGCCAGGCGGGGCCGAAAAACGCAAGCCCCGCCAGGACCGACAACCCGCAGGCCATCATAAGCCCCGCTCCCAGCGTGCCCGCGGGCAGCATGAGCCCTGACAACGCAAGGAACGTGCCCACACACCCCGCACGGATAAGCGTCCAGCCCTCTGTGGCCTGTCCCGGCCTGCGGGCCAGCACGAACACCCCCCAGGCCAGCGTGGCCTGCACGATACCGAGCCCGATCGCCGGATTGGGGGCCACGCAGGCCAGCCCGGCCATTGCGGTGGACACATGCGGCAACGCGCGCAAGAGCCGGTCCGCCGCAAACGA
This sequence comes from Acetobacter sp., assembly GCF_047723915.1. Taxonomy (GTDB): domain Bacteria; phylum Pseudomonadota; class Alphaproteobacteria; order Acetobacterales; family Acetobacteraceae; genus Acetobacter. The sequence continues at coordinate 604 of NZ_JBDOBQ010000033.1, forward strand.
CGCCGTGTAGTCCAGCACCACCAGCAACAGCCCGAAGGCCAGCATGACCCGCCCGGCCCGCTGCACCGGATCGTCATCCCACCCGGCGGAGGCACCCCCGCCCGCGGGGAACACGAACACCGCCACAGCCAGTGCGCAGCCAGTGCCCGCCATCCAGAGGGCCACGTCCCGCGCGCGGGATGGAGGCACCGCAAACATGACCGCCGCCCCCACAAAGGGCCAGACAAACGCAAGAGCCGCCAGAAAAATGGTGATCTGCAAACCCGCGATCATGCGTGCTCTCCCCGCCCGGCCCAAGGGTCATGCGGGGGGGCAGCCCCCCCGGTTTCGGGCCGCTCCGATTCGCCCCCCCTGCGGTCTTCCCCATGGCGTTCGTCCCCATGGTGTTCGCCCGAGCGGTGTTCGTCCTCGTATGCGTCCTCGTGGTGTTCGCCCGAGTGGTGTTCGTCCCCGTGTTCGTCGCCGAATGCGGCTTCGCCGGGCTTCTCCTCATCGGGGTTCTTCCAGCCGGGCTCGCTGGGCGGCGGGGCGGCGGGGCGCGGTGCCGGTCCCCCCGTTTCGGCCGCACCCGCTGGCAGGGTTGCCTCTGGCCAGTCATGGTCCGGGTTGTGGTCTGCCGCATCCGGAGCTGTGGGGTGTGCGGGGTCGTTTACATCTGGCTCGGCTGGGAGGGGCGTTTGTGGTTCGTCCCCGCCGCTGCTGGCCAACGGGACCGGCGGGGGCATGCCCTGTTGGGCGGCATGTTCGTCATGCGCCTGGGGGGCAGGAGGGTACGCAACCCCATGGGGATAGGCCACGCCCGAACGTGGCGCGGCGGGGGGCCGGGTTTCCGCACCGGCAACCCTGCGCAGCAGCGTGCGATGCGCGCACAGGCCGCCAGACACCAGAACGACCACACAGGCCAGGGCGGCCACGCCCAGAATATCGGCCCGCCGCGTCTGGACCGCGAACAGCAGCACGCCTTCGCCACAGGTCAGCAGGCCCGCCCATTGCCAGACCAGTGTCTGGCGGCAGGCCACAGCCACAAGCCCCGCAAGCGCCATGCACAACCCGGCCGGAAAACCCGCGAGCCCTGCCCGCACGGTGGTAAACTGCAACAGCACCATAAGCCCCAGCGCCAGGAACGGCACCATGCCACGCGGTCTCTCACGCGAGAGGTCGGGCTGGTAGCGACCCAGAAAAACCGGCGGCAGAACAGCGATCAACACAGCCAGGGCGGCCCCTGTCTCGCTCAGGGGGGTGGCCATGGAACTGGGCAGGGAGCTGGAGGTATCCAGTAGCATCGCACCCGCGCTGGCCACGCCCAGCGCGGGCAGGAAACCCATGCCCCACACCACCATGCCAAGGGCCAGCAACTGCGCGATCATGGCAGCCAGCGTCATGACAGGCCGCCTCGCGCCGTGGCCGTGCGATCGGCTTCACCCGGCAGGACCATGGGTGTCGCGGCTCCTTCGCTTTCCTGGATGACGGGCTGGGGGGCAAGCGCCCATGTCACCTGCCAGGCCAGCGCGCCAAGCAGAAAAACCACCCCGAGCCTGACGCGTATACGGCGCATGGCAGGCAGCACCACCAGTCGCCCCAGCGCAAGAAGGAGTGCCGCCACCGCCAGCTTGCACAGCCATATACCACCGCCCTGCGCGCACTGCGCCACCCATGCTCCACCGCCCTGCCCCGGCGCAATGGCCAGGCTTGCGGACCAAGCCATGTCACCTGCCAGACTGACCCAGCAGAGCTGCACGCAATCCGCCGCCAGAAGCCACATGCCACGATCCTGACCGGAAAGAGGAGCCACTGCGGCGTCACGGTCCGTCCCCCGTGCTGACAGGGCCGCCACCACGAACAGGGCCACACCCGCCAGCACATAGGGCGCACCGTCCCGCAGGGGGGAAAGCACCGCAAGCCCCGCCAGAAAGGTTGAAAGATCCTGTGTACCCGCCAGCAGCATGACCGGGCACAGGACCGGCAGCAGCAGGGCGTTGCCCAGCAGCGCAGCCCGCCCCGGATACGCCCCCAGCCGCCCCTGCACCGCCAGCGGCAGGTCCAGCAGTACCATGGCCATGACCAGCACCCAGCACACCAGCAGCAGCCCCGGAGCAGGAAAGCCCGGTGGTGTCAGGGCAAAGACCGGCACCAGCCCGCAGGCCAGAACAGCCATGACCAGCGCGAGAAAGCAGAAAACGCCGTTCAGCCCGTCGCCCGGGCCACGCAGGGCGGGCCTGCGGAACTGATGTCGGATTTCCTGCCAGCCTGCCCCGGCATGGAACCGCTGCCGCCCGCTGACGCGCCCGGCCAGGCGTTCGCACAGCCCTGAAAACCAGGGAGCGACAGCCACCATAAGCCCTGCCTGCATGGCCAGCGCCAGCAGCCAGACCACGATCCAGCCCGCTGTCAGCACCATTCCTGCCCCCTGCTCGCACCCTTGTCTGTTTCGCGGTTGTGCCGATCGTGTCTCATGGTCCCGCAAACAGCCCCACCAGCAGTCCCAGCCCCAGCAGCAGCACGATCAGCACCATGCTCCGGCTTTCGCACCATTGCGCACCCCGAAACACCAGACGCCGCGCAAAACGCGCCACCACCCTGCCACGCCGGGCGAGATCGTGCCGGTACGCAGCACCTGCACCGCCGCCGCCGGTGGCACCTGAACGCGCCGCAAATCCGCCCAGCCCCAGCACCGCTGGCCAGACCGGCATGGGGGACCGTTCATTGCCCGACATATCATGCGTGCCGGGGCTGTCCGTGCGTGGGGCACCCTGCCGCCAGAGCGGCACCTGCACTGTATTGCGCCCCAAAGGCGCAAACCCCATGACCCGCACCAGCAAAAGCGCCACCCCGACCGCGCCTGTCATGGCGGCAAGCACCAGCATGGGGGTCAGGCGGCTTTCCCCCTGCGCCAGCCCGACGACAAAACTCCCACCCCATGTCAGAGGCAGCGTTGCGTCCCCCAGCGCGGTGGGGGCCACCATGGGGTCGGCCACATACAGCCACACCCCGGGACAGACCGCGACAGCACCGCCGACCAGCGCACAGATCCAGCCGGTCCATTCCCCCCCGCCCGGCTGAACCGGTATGGCATGGCGCGTGTCGGCCCGGGCATGGGCGGCGGCACGCGGCAGCAACAGGTGCAGCCCCGCCCGCAACAAGCCAAGCCCCGCCAGCACCACCACCCCGATACGAAGCGCAAGAAGCACGACCACGCCCACCGCCACAACGGGCCTGGCCCCCTGCACGGAATAATCCCCCGCCAGCAGAAGGGTCCAGAGCACCGCAAAAACCCCAAAGGGGGGAACTGCCGCAAGCTGGAACAGGCACAGGCTGGCCAGAACACGCCCGGCACGCGGGATTGCCATACCCGTCGCCCGCCCATCCGCCACCATCTGCCCGGCCTGATACCGCACAGCCAGCAACTGCAGGCCCAGCAGGGCCAGAACGGGGGCCCCCATGGCCAGTTCAACCGCCATGCGAAAAGCGTCGGCACCGTCCAGGACGGACGCCAGGGCCAGTGTCAGGTCAACCACCATTCCGCCGTACCAGGCGGCGCCAAACCCCGCCAGGATGCCCTGCACGGACCGTTCGTCCAACGCCCGCAGGCAGCCACGCACGGCAACCCAGGCCCCGCAAAGCAGCAGCCCGGCCGTGGCCAGCAGAGGCAGAGTGCCCGTTTCCGCCAGAATACGCCCCAGCAGGAACAGCCCGATACACGCAGGCAGCAGGGCTGCGGGGCCTCTCTGCATCGACACGGCCCACCCCGTCTGCACAATACTCAGGCACAGCAACGGCACGGACAGGACATTATCGGCCGCGATACACGCAGGCAGAACGGCAAAAGGCAGGCACAACGCGCGCTTTCCACGCCCGTCCAGCAGGGCCAGCGCCAGACTGGCAAAAAGACCGAAAACCAGCGGCGACATGGCAAGAAAGGCAAAGCCCGCCAGCACACAGGCCAGACCGTGCGCGCCGCCATGCCCCGCTGGCAGCGCCAGTTGCGGGGTATTGGGGCACCGCCCCTGCCCCGCGCTGGCTGCTCCGATAAAGGCCAGCAGCACCAGCATGGGCAGAGCCGGGCCATCCAGCCCGAAAACGGGGAACCAGTCCGGCGCCCCTTCCAGCCGCAACACAGCCCCCAGCAGCGCGGCCAGACCCGCAAGCGCCCACAGGCCACCCGCCAGTTCGGGCCGCCACAGCACCCCAAGCCAGGGTGGCCTGCCGCGCGCCAGTCCAGCCGGCAGCACACACAGGAGACCCAGCGCGCCCAGCACAAGCAGCAAACCGCATGTCACACAAGAAACCAGAATGAAACCGAGCCCTACCCTGCCGATAAAGAAAGCCGCACCATATGGCCGAATAACATCATGCGCATGGGTTCATGGCAATGTGTTCAGCCCGTGCGGCGTGTCGTCGCGCGTGTGTTCACGGGCGGCACCGTGCGCGGGCATGACCACACGGGACAACCAGCGCCGCCCGGTACCCGACGCCACAGGCCGTGCGCAATAGACGTCACGCACGGCTTCGACCAGAATGACACCTGCCGCACCGGGGCAGACCAGCCTGCCAACCCGGTCCACCGACAGGCCGCGCATGGACGACATACCCCCCAGCCGTGTGAACAGTGACGCGACAGCCCCAAAAACAGGACCTGCACCCGCACCGGGCCAGACAGGCAGGAACAGGGCCTCATCCCACCGTTCGGGGCGCAGCATGGCGGCAGCGAGCGCCTGCCTTATTCCGCCCCGCGTCCATGCCGTATCCGCCGCGAACGGCGTGCCACGCAGCCGGGTCCGCCCCGCAAGACGGCTGGGAATGGCCAGAAGCAGCCGCCCGTCATCCTTCATGACCCGGCTTGCTTCGCGCAGGACCGGTAGCGGGTTGGTTCTGGCCCGCAGGGCATGCACCAGCACAAGACGATCGAACGCCCCGTCGCAGAAAGGCAGGCTGCATTCATCGGCAACGCAGAGCGGAACGGCATCCGCCCGGCCGCCCGCGGACGGGCCGGACAGGATCGACGCGGCCAGACGGCGCGTGCCGGCATCGCCCAGATGGGCCAGGCAGGCGGAAGCATCGCCCACCCCCAGCACCGACAGGCCGCCCAGCATGGGCCAGATCCGCCGCATGGCGGCCGCCACACGGGCTGCGGTGGCAAGCCCCTGCGGGGTCGTGTAAAAACTGCGGGGCGACTGCATGACATCGTGCATGCTGCCTGCCTACCATAAGCCCCGCCCCCAAAGCCATGACCTGGCCCGACCGGGCGGGCATACCCTACGGGAGAAAGACCGTGACCCTGCAAATCCACGCCATTCCTGTCCTGTCCGACAACTATGCATGGCTGCTGCACGACACGGGCACGAACACCACCGCCGTTGTCGACCCCGGTGACGCGAACGCCATGGAACAGGCGATCGAGGCGCAGGGCGGTCGTCTGGACCTGATCCTGCTGACCCACCACCACCATGACCATACCGGCGGCACCCAGACCCTGCGCGAACGCTACCGCGCCCGCGTGGTCGGCCCGGCCAGCGAACGGGACCGCATGCCCCCGCTGGACATGGCGCTGGAGGATGGTGACACCATAGCCATAGGGGACAGCATGGCCCGGGTTATTGCAACGCCGGGGCATACACGGGGCCATATCTGCTATTATTTTTCGGACCCGCCAGCCCTTTTCTGCGGCGACACCCTGTTCAGCCTGGGGTGTGGCCGCCTGTTCGAAGGCACAGCCGCCCAGTTGTTCGCAAGCCTGCGCCGGTTCGACGACCTCCCGCCCGAAACGCTGGTCTGCTGCGGGCATGAATATACACTCGGCAACGCAGCGTTCGCCCGCCATGTGGACCCCGACAACGCAGCCCTGCGCGCCCGCTCCGACGCCGTGCGCAGGCTGCGCCAGACTGGACAGCCGACCGTGCCGTCCACACTGGCACAGGAACGCGCCACCAACCCGTTCCTGCGCGCCGCCGACGCCCAGACCCTGGGCCGCCTGCGCGCGGAAAAAGACAATTTCTGAGACAGCCTGCCCAGTCCGTCCGCTGTCGGGACAGGCCGCCTGACAGCCCACCTTGCGACAGTCCGGAGAGCGGAGCACGGCATGACCCCCGCGCCTTATGGTGCCGCCCGAATGGCTCCGACAGAGGGCGCCATGTGGGCAGGCCCGGAGGCAGAAAGGGCCGCCGGTTCCGGGCTGGCAGCCCGCAAAGCCGACAGCATGAGGCTGACAGGCAGGGTGCCCAGCCGCACATCGCCTGCACGCAGCATGAGCGGCAGCGTAACCGTGCCGTCCCCCATGGCCGTGCGGGCGGCCAGCCTGTCCAGCGCTGCCTCAAACTGCTCCCGTTGCGATTGCGACACCATGTTTCCGGGCGCTGCCCCCTGCGGATGCAGCAGGCGCGCAAGGGACTTGACGTCATGCAGGGTCAGCCAGAAATCCCCCGAGGGCGATGCCAGATCCCCGCCAAGGACATGACCCGTTACAGACAGGGGAACGCCGCGCCACTCGCCGGACAGGCGCTGCACCAGGAGCGGGGGCCAGAGCGGGGTCTTTCCCGTCGCGGCCTGTGGCACGGGTGGCCCGCCAGATGATCCGGGCAGCGAAAACGCCGCCTGCACATGCTCGAACACCGCCGGGCCACCCGGCATAGCCCCGACCGGAACAACAACCTGCCTGGCGGAAAAAGCCAGCCCACCGGCGCTGTCCCGCGGGGTTGCCGCCGTGTTCCACAGCATGGTTCCGTCCAGCCCGCGCAGGCTGAAGCCAAAAGGCAAAACCTGCACAAAAGCCGCGCGCACGACACCGTGCCCCGCCCCCTTTGCCAGCGCGTGTGGCAGAAACACCTCGACCGGCTCTCCCTCAAGGCTGAGCAGGCTGCGCGCAACGGAGGAGGGGGCTGCCTGGACAATCCGCATTCCGTATATGCGCAGGCCCAGCCCGGATGGGGCCCAGGCGCTGACCGTCAGGTCCGCCCGGGCTGCCGTGTAAAACAGGCCATTGCCACCGGGCTGTTCCGCCGGGGTGCAGAACAGGCCGGGGTGGAGCAGCACCAGCGTGACCCGGCCTGGGCCGCGCCGTGTGGTTCTGCCGTCATATGTCAGGTGACAGCCAGCGGGCACCTGCTCTGCCAGGCGTTCCAGCCGGGCACCCGCCTGTGATGTGAACAGCACGCCCGCAGCGACAAGCACTGCCAGACTCACACCGCCCAGCACCACTGCCAGACGGGCTGTTTTTGAGCCTGCGACACGCCACAACGGGTTACCAACCGGGTTCATGGGCGTGTTCCCCGCCTTCCGTCCGCAAGGGGTGAATGCCAGCGCGGTGTAGGGTTTTTCTGCATCGCCGGCAAGATATCCACATCATGTTCACAGCCTGCCTGCTCTGGCGCACGGAGCCTGCCCGGCTTATCCGCCATAGCGGCATACTTGCTAAAAGTTGAAAAAAATGCAGTCCCTGCCGTGCGGGAATCGAATAATTCCGTGCCCGTCATGCGTGGCGGGGATCGACATGACCGCGCCAAGGCCTCCGAACAGGGCGTATTCCGCCTGCCGGGATCGTGGTTCGTGCATGGTAATCCACAAAGTCATCCACAGAGTCCACATGACTGCCGGACGGGCCGGAGCGGTGGCGGAAGCACCGAATTTTCCCCATCAGCCCGCCACGTCAAAACCCTGTTCCAGCCCGCGCCAGCTCTGCTCGATCTGGCCCAGCAGTTCGGGCCTGCGGGCCGGGCCCACGGCAGGGCCGATCGCCACATGCAGCACACCCGGCCGCTTGAAAAAGGCGTTGCGCCCCCAGAACAGCCCCGAATTGGTGGCCACGGGAATGACCGGCAACCCCACATGCCCGGACATGGCGGCAATACCGGGTTTGAGCGGCACATGCTCGCCGGGCAATGTACGCGTGCCTTCGGGGAAAATCACGATCTGCCGCCCGGCCTTGACGGCCGTGTCCGTGCCGAGCAGCAGCAGGCGCAGCGCCTTGGCCCCGGCGGCACGTTCGATCGGCATCATGCCCGCCAGCACCAGCATGGGGCCCAGCAGCGGTATGCGCCGCAATTCGCCTTTCATGACATAGCATGGCCGGGGCAGCAGCAGCATCCAGACCAGCGTATCGAACGCGGACTGATGCTGCGACGCGATCAGCGCCGGGCCGGACGCGGGCAGGTTCTCAAGCCCGGTTACCCGCACCTGCACGCCGCACAGGGTGCGGAACAGCCACAGCACCGCGCGCGACCACAGCTTGGCGTAGGCCAGCGCCCTGCCCCGCATGAACCAGCGAATGGGAAAAGCCCCCACCCCCATGACGCCAGTCAGCAGGAACGCCAGAACATTGAACAGGATGGAACGCAGTACAACCATGACTCGTAACCCGGTATTGCCAGAATTCAGCCCAACAGTTCGGGTTGGACACCAGAAAAAAGCCCTTATGGCAAGGCTTGGCGGGTATGGCACCGCGCCCGCGCACGAACAGGCCGGGCCCGCCGTGTTTCATCTGGCCTCCAATCACCACACGCTGTATAGAAAGCCACGATCTGCACAGGAAGACAGGATAAGATGACCGATTACAAGGTAAAGGACCTCTCGCTCGCCGAATGGGGCCGCAAGGAAATTTCCATCGCCGAAGGCGAGATGCCGGGCCTGATGGCGCTGCGTGAGGAATTCGGCAAGAGCCAGCCGCTCAAGGGCGCGCGGATCGCCGGGTGCCTGCACATGACCATCCAGACCGCCGTGCTGATCGAAACCCTGATCGCCCTTGGCGCCACGGTTCGCTGGTCGTCTTGCAACATTTTCTCCACCCAGGACCATGCCGCAGCCGCCATCGCCGCCGCCGGTATTCCGGTCTTTGCCTGGAAGGGCCTGTCGGAAGAAGATTTCTGGTGGTGTATCGAAGCAACCGTGAAAGGCCCCGACGGCTGGACACCCAACATGATCCTGGACGACGGCGGCGATCTGACCGTGCTGATGCACGACAAATACCCCGAACTGCTTGAGCATGTGCGTGGCCTGTCCGAGGAAACCACGACGGGTGTCCACCGCCTGTGGGAAATGCAGAAAAAAGGCACGCTCAAGGTTCCCGCCATCAACGTGAACGACAGCGTGACCAAGTCCAAGTTCGACAACCTGTATGGCTGCCGTGAAAGCCTGGTGGACGCCATCCGCCGTGGCACCGACGTGATGATGGCTGGCAAGGTCGCCGTCGTGGCCGGGTATGGCGACGTGGGCAAAGGCTCCGCCGCGTCCCTGCGCAATGCCGGCTGCCGCGTGCTGGTAACCGAAGTCGACCCGATCTGCGCCCTGCAGGCCGCCATGGAAGGCTATGAAGTCGTCACCATGGAAGATGCAGCCCCGCGTGGCGACATTTTCGTGACCGCCACCGGCAACGTGGACGTGATCACGGTCGACCACATGCGCGCCATGAAAAACCGCGCCATCGTGTGCAACATCGGGCATTTCGACTCCGAAATCCAGATCGACGCCCTGCGCAACTTCACGTGGGACAACATCAAGCCGCAGGTGGATGAGGTTGTCTTCCCCGATGGCAAGCGCCTGATCGTCCTGTCTGAAGGCCGTCTGGTCAATCTGGGCAACGCGACGGGCCACCCGTCCTTTGTCATGTCCGCGTCGTTCACCAACCAGACGCTGGCCCAGATCGAACTGTGGACCGCGCCCGAAGGCAAATACGAGGTCAAGGTCTACACCCTGCCCAAGAAGCTGGACGAAAAAGTGGCCTCCCTGCATCTGGCCAAGGTCGGCGCGCAGTTGAGCAAGCTGAGCGAAAAGCAGGCCGACTACATTGACGTGCCGGTCAGCGGTCCGTTCAAGCACGAAGAATACCGCTACTGATCGGCACCACGCCACTGGCCGGATGAATGGCGTGGACGGTCTCCGTCCCCGCCCGTCAGCCGCCTGCCTGAAAGGCCGGGCCGTCGGTTCGGGGCATATCCGCCCCGGAATGGCGCATTGCCCCCCCCCCACCGGGCAAGCAGTGGCGATCAAGCAGAACAATAAAAAACCGCTCTTTTACGAGCGGTTTTTTTATGCCCGGATTTTGGAAAATACGGGCCTTGCGAACAGGAACGTTCCGCCTGCCGGGCACAATGCCCAACCCGCGCCAAGTCCGCACCGGGCTGGCGCATGCCACCAGCCATGCGCTTACCCCAAAAGGGCCAGGGTTCACCACGGCCCCTGTGCCGCCAGCCCTTGCGTGCGGAGCACTCGGGGCGGGGCGAGGGACCGGCCCGGAATGCTGCGGCACAGGAACTGCGGCAAAGGGGCCGCGGCCGCTTACCAGGTATACGTCACCTTGCCGATCACATTGCGGTTCGCGCCGATATAGCAGCCCGTATCCGCCGATGCGCAGCCGGGATAATAGCGCTTGTTCAGCAGGTTCTGGGCCGTGACCTGAAAGAGCATGCCCTTGAGACGCGGCAAAACGGAATCGAGCGCATACTGCGCCTGGGCGTCCACCAGCGTGTAGCTGGGCGTGACATATTCGAGCGTATTATCGACCAGCGTATTGCCGTTATAGCGTACCCCTGCCCCGAACCCGAGCCCGCGCAACGGACCGTTATGCAGGTCGTAATGCCCCCAGACGGAAAATGTCTGCTTGGGCACCGATGTCGGGCGCTCCCCCGTCAGGTCGCCGCTGCCCCTGGTGTAGGCCACGTCCTGGTACGTATAGGCCGCGATGATATTGAGGTTGCGGGTCAGGTCGACATGGGCTTCCACCTCCACCCCGCGCGAGCGTATGCCCCCGGTCTGGATATTGAAGTCGAGGTGTTCGGGGTCGGTTGTCAGAACATGGCTCTGCTTGAGGTCATACAGGGCCACGGTGAAAAACCCGTTGAAATTACGCGGCTGATATTTAAGCCCGACCTCGAACTGCCTGCCACGGGTGGGCTTGAAGGGCGTGCCGTCGAACGACAGCGAATTGGTGGGCTGGAAGGACTCCGCGTAATGGAAATAGGGAGAAAGCCCCATGTCAAACGCGTACAGTATGCCGCCGCGCCATGTCGTGGCCTGATCCGTCTGGTTGAAGCCACCATCATCCAGCACGTCACGCGTATCGATCCGTGACCAGTCATGGCGCACGCCACCCTGCACATGCAGCCTGCCCCAGCTCATCTGGTCTTCGGCATAGATCCCTTCCTGGTTGGTGGTAATGCCCTGGGCCGTGATTTCCGACAGCCCATCCACCGCAACGCCATAGCTGGGCGAGAACACGTCCAGCGCCGAGGCATCGCCCGCGTAAAGATTGGCCGAATCCCGGATGTTCTGCCAGTTGCCGCCAATAATGACATCATGCTTCACCGCACCGGTGTGGAAGTGCCCCAGAATCTGCTCTTCGACGGTCACCGTGTCGAAATGCTCTTTCGACGCATAGGCTTCGCGCTCCAGCGTGCGGTTGTCGTCATCGAGCATGCCGCCGGACGATACCTGCCGGAAAAACGCACCCACATTCGCGTAGCGGGCCATGGAGCGAAATGTCCAGTTGGGGGCAAAGCGATAGTCCAGATGGTAATTAACGGCCGTCTGGGTGCGGTTGTAGCTTTCGAAACTGGTATCGCCGGGGTAGAAATGGGTCGAAATCCTGCCATTCGGGTTGGGCAGAATGGTGCCCTGTAACGGCGCGGTATCGAAATTGCCCCCGCGCGGATCATGTTGCCAGAAGGCCGAGACGGTCATCGTCAGGCGGTCAGTGGGGGTCCATGTCAGGGACGGCAGCACGCCCACCCGCTCGTTACGGGTATGCAGGTCCTGCGTGCCCGAAGTCGTAGCCGTGGCGGCAACGCGGTACAGCCACCTGCCGTCCCTGTCGATCCGGCCGCCAAAGTCGGCGGTGCCGCGCACATAGCCGTAGGTGCCCCCTTCGACCGAGACGGAATGGACCGGCGTAGCCAGCGGCTGCTTGGTTGTCAGCACAATGGCGCCACCCGGATTGGACTGGCCGTACAGCACGGATGGCGGACCTTTGAGAATATCGATCCGGTCGAGCAGATAAGGGTCGATCTGCTGGGTGGCGTAATAGGCGCCATTGAACAGGCGCAGGTTGTCGACAAATTCGTCCGCCCCGGCGGCCCCCTGAAAACCACGGATCTCAACCATATCGAATCGGGTCGTGTAGCCTGACGCCACATCCCCCGACACACCGGCGTTGTAGCGCAGGGCCTCGGCTATGGTGCGGGCATTCTGCTGGTCGAGCTGCGCGCGCGTTACGACCGAGACGGATTCGGGTGTCTCGAGCAGGGGCGTATCGGTCTTGGTGGCGGCGCTGGAGTTCTTGGGCACCAGCCCGGCCCGGCGCGACAGCCCGAAAACGGAAATCCGTTCCGCCCAGCGTTCGTCCTCCAGTTCCTTTCTGGACCGTTCGGCATTGCCTTCCACCCGCACCGGTCGCAGGGCAATACCCGAGGGGGGCCGGACAAGGGCGACCGAACTGGCCCCCACCTGCCGGTAGCCAATGCCCGTGCCCCGCAGCACGGCCGACAGGGCCTGCTCCGCCGTCATGCGGCCGACCACGGCCCCCGATGTCATGCCCACCACGGCAGCACTGTCGAAAGCGATCTGCATGCCGCCCTGTTCACCCAACGCGACAAGAGCCTGCCCCAGCGACTGGGACGGAATATTGAAAGATGCCAGATGGGAAGATGCCACTACCGGGCTGGCCGCCACCGCCTGACGCATGGCGGGCAGACAGGCCGCGGCCATCAGCAGGGAAGAGCCGCACAGCAGAACGCGCGGGGAATGCCCCATCGCCTTGCGGCGAAAGGGCGGAAGAACACACAGCATGGTCTGGTCCCATGGACGATACGGTTGGTAAGGGATGCAAACGAATTGCATTTGCGTATCCCTATGTCCGTCGGGAGGTCTTTTTTTTAACGGGGATGCTCAATTTTTTATGAAAATTCGCACGCATGGATGGATGGCTCAGGGTTTTTCCGGCCCCGGCAATGCCAGGACAAACCCAGCGGGCAGCGAAACAAGCCGCCCGCCATGCAGCGCACACAACGCCTGCAACGCCTCTCTGGGGCGTCGCAGGTCATAAACACCACCAACCAGCGTCGTGTCCCGCGCGAGGCCCCGCGTCACGACAGTTCCGGGATAATAGCGGCCCAGCACATCCATCGCCTCAAGCAGGGTCAGCCCATCCAGCACCAGGTGCCCCGACCGCCATGCCCCTACGGTGTCGGGATCGACCGCCCCGATGCCGAACTTGCCCGTCTGCCGGTCGAACGCCCATTGCTGGCCCGCTATCAGGCGAACGGGGCTGCCATCCCCCCGGCGCGACACATTCACCCCCCCTTCCCGAACGGCTACGGCCACATGCGGGCCCGCCATCTGGATATCAAACGCGGTGCCGATATCGCGCGTTGTGACATCCCCCGCCACAACGGTAAAACCGCGCGCCAAGTCGTGCGCGACCCTGAAAAAAGCCTGCCCCTCCAGCAGGGTGACGCCACGCTCCGTCGCGCTATATCGCACGGCAATGGCCGAACGCGCGCCCAGAACGACAGAAGACCCGTCCGGCAGGACGACCGTGCGGGTCTGGGCGGTTGTCGTGGCGTAATCAGCCCGTAAACGCAGCAGAAAATCCGACGGGACCAGAGCCAGAACGCATGCAAGGGCCGTGGCCCCGACACAGGCACCCACCCGCAACCGCCTGGCACGGACGGCCCGGCCCGGCGGCCCGGCCTGCGATAACATGGCCGCCTGTTCACCCAGTTCGGCCGTGGCACCCCAGACCCGTTCCATCCTGCGCCATGCCCTGTCATGGCGGGCGTCCAGTGCGCGCCATGCCGCCAGTTGCGCTTTCAGCCCCGGATCGTCCGGGTTTTCATGCAGGCGAATCTTCCATGTCGCAGCGTCCTGCAGAATGGTCTCTCTCTCAGCCGGCGTGTTCATATGTGCGGACTTTCGCTCATGGCGTGTCCTACCCGCCTTGGCCGTGCATGTCGGGGCCTGCATGTCGGGGCGCACACAGGCACCTGCGTTTCTTCAAAGGGGTCATGGCTCCGCATCGGGCAGGGCTGTGGCGCACGCCACCAGCGCAATCTGGATCAGCTTGTGAACACGCGGGGCGGAGACATCAAGAACGCTGGCTATTTCGTGCAGCGTGTAACCGCCGATCCGGTACATTTCGAACGCACGGCGCGTACGGGGGGGCAGCGCCGCCAGAGCGCGCGCGATGCTGGCCAGTTCCTGCCTGTGCCCGGCCTGTGTCTCGGGGCAGAAGGAACACGCCCCCGTATCGGCCAGCAGGGCGTGATCGATCTGTGTCGGCACCAGCCTGCGGGCCGCACGCATATGATCGAATGCAAGACGGCGGATAATGGTGGTCAGGTAGGCAAGCGGATTGAAAACGACCACGCCCTGCTTTTTTGCCGTGGCGACCTGGATAAAGGCGTCCTGCACAATGTCTTCAGCGTAGGCCGTACACCCGACCATGGACGTCGCGAGGGAAACAAAACGCGGACGGTTTGCAAGATAGGCTTCCAGAAGGTGATCGGTGGACAACACGGCCTGAAGTTTCCCTGACAGAGTACTCCAGCAGCACAGCGCAACAGCAAAGAGGCACCGCACGCGCACAAAGCCCCGGATGAACGCGGGGCCGTCGTTTACATGCGACTTATTCTTATTTGCTCCTATTGCCCGTTTTTATCCGTCATGGCAAGTCGTGGGAAATGGCTGTCCCCACCCTGAAAACCGTTCGGCCCTTCCTTGTGCGCATGCACCGGTATACGGGCCTGCTTCTGGCCGCCATCCTGTTCACGGCTGGCCTGACAGGCAGCCTGTGCGCCTTTCAGGACGAGATCGACGCCGCACTGAACCCCGACCTGTTCCGGCCTGGCGACCCCGGAACCCATTCCGACATCGATTCTGGCACCCATTCCGGCACCCGGCCCGGCGACCGGAATGACGTCCCTCATGACCTGTCATATCTGCTCACACGGCTGCACGACCAGCGTCCGGCCGCGCATATAAACGCCCTGCTCTACCGCCCCGCCCCCGGCCGCACGATCGAGGCCTTTGCCACCGAGGAGGGCACTGGCCTGCACCCGGCACTGGAAACCGAACTGTTTGTCGACCCGTCTAGCGGCACCATTCAGGGTATGCGCCCGGCGGAAGGCTGCTGCCTGACCCGCCGCGCCCTGATGCCCTTTATATACCGGGTTCATTATTCGCTCGATCTGGGCAGCACCGGCACATGGATCATGGGGCTGAGCGCCATTTTATGGTCGGTCGACTGCATTGTGGGGCTGCTTCTGACATTCCCCCTCCACCCCGCGATATGGGCCACGGGGTTCTGGAGCCGCTGGCGCAAAAGCTGGACAATCGCCATCGGGCGGTCGTCCATCCGGCTGGCGTTCGACCTGCACCGGGCCGTATCGCTCTGGCTGCTGGTGGTCCTGCTTGGGGTTGCGGTCAGCGGCGTGGCGCTGGCTTTGGGGGATGAGGTTTTCAACCCCGTCGTACGGGCCGTTCTGCCAACGGCCCCACCGCTGGCGCCACCCCAGCCCGATACCCCGCCCCACGCCGTCACGCTCGATCAGGCCGAACGCATTGCCGCGACATATACCGCCGCCCATGGCGATCATGCTCCCCCCGCCGCCGTCCTGCTGGCGGCTGACGGATCAACGGCCACGTTTTATCTTTTCAGCAGCAATGGTCTGTCACCGTCAGGTTTTGGCAGTTCCCGCCTGAGCGTGGACCTGACAACCGGCCGGGTGACGGACGGGCAGATTCCGGGCCAGGGGCGCGCGGGCGACCTGGTGCTTCAGATCCAGTTTCCCTGGCATAGCGGGGAAATTGCGGGGCTTTTCGGGCGCATTGTCATCTGCATATCCGGCATTGCCGTCTGCCTGCTGTCTGTCACAGGTGTCATGATCTGGTGGCGCAAGCGCAGACCCGCAAAAACTGCGCGCCGTGGCTGAATGCCTGAACGCGCCGGATTTTTATCCCGGTTCGGACAGCATGCCAGGCTCGGCTTGATTCCATGCCTGGGTATGGCGCGCACATGCCTGCTGGCTACTGGCTGTACGTATCTGGTCTCTGGTCTCTGGTCTCTGGTCTCTGGTCTCTGGTCTCTGGTCTCTGGTCCGAACGCCAGCGGCCCGGTCATGTTTTGTCAAAGCCCTTTTTATAGCGCCGCTGTTTTTTTCGCATCTGGCGAAGGTGTTGCGGTATCCACCACCAGCACGGCCAACCCCGCCAGAGGCGAGGGGGTTCTGTCAGGCCGCAGCAGAGCACGGAAACGCCGGTCAACCGCCGCTTTCTGTTCATAGGCGACATCCAGCAGACCATGACGGTCGAGAAAGACATTCAACGTGGCCGGAATGCGGATACACCCTTCAGACGCGGTACGGCCCAGCCGTCGTTCCAGAAAATCAGGATCGGTCGCGTGCATTTCCAGTCGGATCTGCCCTTTTTCACGACTGGGCAGCCAGCCTTTTTCAGCCCATTGCCAGCCAAAATCCCAGACCCGCATCCCTTTGGCGCCAATCCCCCTGATCCCGTTCTCGTTCTTGGTGCCCAGCGCCCTGTAGCCAAGGCGATCCACCGTGTTGGTAAAAATACCTGTCGGCGTAATGTAGTAGTATTTGCGGCCTGTCGTGCCGGTTGACACGCGCGTGCCCCCGATCACCTGCCAGTCGGCATGGCCCGGCATAGCCAGCAACAGGCAAAGACGCTGTACTGCGGGGTTGCGGTCAACCACGACCATGATCTGGGGCCGGTCTATCACATAACCGGACTGCTCGACCTGCTGGCGCGCCAGCGCAATCCACTGTTCCTGCTGCGGCTCTGTCAGATGCAGCGCAACGGGAACTTCTCTGAAAAAGTCCTCACGCAGGCGGGTGACTTCCTCTACGGCCTGCTCCTCATCCAGCACTGGAACGGGAGGCAACGGTATTTCCGCCGCAACGGGAGAAACCGCCCCAGCACCGCCAGCCACAACGCCCCCGGCGACAGGGGGCGCCAGTGGCGCACCGGGCACCGCCCCCGGTGAAGGCTGGAGGCCAAACTGCCCCTGCATGCGGGGCTGTGGCTGCGCTAGGTCCTGCTGGCCCCCTGTGCCAGCCTGCCCCCCCCCATGCCCCCCCCTGGGCCCGGGGGTTTTGAGGGGTGGGTGGTTGGGTGGGGTGGGGTGTGGGGGGTGGGGTTGGGGGCCCCGGGTT
>NZ_JBDOBQ010000033.1:17766-28232 GCF_047723915.1 Acetobacter sp.
CCTGCCCCCCCAATGCCCCACCCTTGGCCCCGGTTATTTCAGGACTGGAGGTTTCAGGTCTCTGTGTTTCAGCTCTCTGTGTTTCCGGCCCCTGTGTTTCATGCCCCGGCATTCCAGACGCTGGCATTTCATGCACGGACGTTTCAGGCGATGGCGTTTCAGCCATCCGCGCTTCAGGTCTGGGCGTGTCCGGTCCGGGCTGCGTTGTCGATGGCCCCGCCGGTATGGGGGCGGCCGGGGGCTGGAGCAGAGGCTGGGATGGAGTCGTGCTGGCAACCTGTGAACCACCCCCGGGAAAACCCGGGCGCGGGTGCGGTGACAATGGAGGCACGGGAACCGATGGAGGCACCGCCAACGGTGATTGCGGCAGCGCGGCGGGCGGCGCTGGCAGCGCCTGCGGCGGCTGAACGGACGGAGCAGGTGCCACAACGTGCGATGCCGGCCAGAGCGGCCCGATGGGCCTGAACGGCGGCGCGGAACGGGAATGCAGAGGCGTGGCCACGGCGGGGTCCGCCAGAGGTGCCCGCTGTGAAACAGGAGGAGATGCAGCCGCTGCCCCACCGGCTGGAGAGGATACCCCCCCCGAGGACTGCGGCCCGGCCGCAGCACCTTCCACCGTTCTGTCCGCTGGCGTGGACCAGCTTGCCCCCACGTCACCGTCAGGGAAAAAAGCGTGAGGAGTCTGCCTGGCTCCGGTTTCAGAACCGGTAGCCCCCCCATCCGCCGTGACAGGGCCTGACAGTGACGGCGCGGGCGTAGTTTCCGCTATTGCCGGCATGGCCTGCACGGCCAGCAGACCGCCCACCGCCAGACATTTCAGCGCATGCATGCCGTAGTCTCTCCCGCAATCCAGTCAGCAGAGACTACGCCATTTTTTCTAACAGAAGAAAAACAATCACATATTCAATGCGCGATTGTCGGCGGCCAGTGCTGCTTCCTTTACAGCTTCGCTCAGCGTCGGATGAGCATGGCACACACGGGCGATATCTTCGGCGGATGCACCGAACTCGATCGCCATGGTTGCCTCGGCAATCAGTTCACCTGCTGCCGGCCCGATAATGTGAACGCCCAGAACGCGATCCGTTTGCTTGTCCGCCAGCACTTTGACAAAACCGTCCGTCATGCCAAGGGCGCGGGCGCGACCATTGGCCAGGAACGGGAACTTGCCAGTCTTGTAGGCTACGGCCTTGTCCTTGAGCTGCTCTTCCGTAAAGCCGACGGACGCCACTTCCGGCCAGGTGTAGATCACGCCGGGAATGGCGTCGTAATTCACATGACCGGCCTGTCCAGCCAGAATTTCGGCCAGGGCCACGCCTTCTTCCTCGGCCTTGTGGGCAAGCATGGGGCCCGCGATCACGTCGCCAATGGCATAAATGCCGGGCACGCTGGTGGCGAAATGTCCGTCCACTTCCACGCGGCCACGCTTGTCCAGCGCAACACCCGCTTCCTCCAGCCCCATGTTCTTGCTGGCGGCGGTGCGCCCCACAGCCACCAGAACCACGTCGGCCTCCAGCGTTTCAACCGATCCACCGGCGGAGGGTTCGATGCTCAGCACCACGCCCTTCTTGGTTTTTTCGGCTTTTGTCACCTTGTGGCCCAGCTTCATCTTGAAGCCCTGCTTGACCAGCAGTTTCTGGAACTGGGTTGCGACTTCGTTATCCGTGCCGGGCACAAGACGGTCCAGGAACTCCACAACCGTCACGTCCGAGCCAAGGCGGCTCCAGACGCTGCCAAGCTCTAGCCCGATCACGCCGCCACCGATCACCACCAGGCGCTTGGGCACTTCGGACAGTTCCAGCGCACCCGTGGAGGTAACGATAACTTTCTCATCCACCTCGATACCGGGCAGGTTCGCGCTGTCGCTGCCACTGGCGATGATGATGTGCCTGGCTGTCACCGGCTTGCCGTCAACACTCAGCCGGCCCGTGCCTTCGACCTTGCCATGACCTTTCAGCCAGGTAATGCCGTTTTTCTTGAACAGGAATTCGACACCCTTGACGTTGGCGCCGACAATTTCAGCCTTGCGGGCCTGCATGCGGGCCAGGTCGAGCTTAACGCTGTCGATCACCACGCCATGGGATGCAAAATCATGGCCTGCCGCATGAAAGTTTTCAGAAGACTGCAACAGCGCCTTGGACGGAATGCACCCGACATTCAGGCAGGTACCACCCAGAGTCGCGCGCTGTTCGACGCACGCCACCTTGAAGCCAAGCTGGGCGGCGCGAATGGCGCACACATACCCGCCCGGCCCGGCACCGATCACCACGACATCGTAATCGGTCTCGGCCGGGGCTGCGGCAGCCGGGGCGGCCGGAGCAGCCTTGGGCGCTTCCGCCGTGGCCGCGGGTGCCGGGGCAGCAGGGGCTGACGGCGCGGCACCGGCGGCGCCGGCTTCAAGCGTCGCCAGCACGGCGCCAACCTCGACCTCGTCGCCTTCCTTCACGGCATGGCTGGCCAGGCGACCGCTGGCCGGGGCGGGAACCTCGACACTGACCTTGTCGGTCTCGAGTTCTACAATCGGTTCGTCTTCCTTGACGGCATCACCCGGCTGCTTGAGCCACTTCCCCACCGTGGCAGTTGTAACACTTTCGCCAAGTGTGGGTACTTTGATTTCAGTCGGCATGGATCTTGTCTCGCTCACGTTTGGGGGCAGAAGGGAACAGGCCGGGGGCGTCATGCGCCACCCGGCCAGACCGGCCTCAGACGTCAATCAGGAGGCGGCGCGGGTCTTCCACATTCTGCTTCAGCCTTACCAGGAAGCTGACAGCTTCCTTCCCGTCCACAATACGATGGTCATAGGAAAGGGCCACATACATCATCGGACGGATCACAACCTGCCCGTTCACCGCAACCGGGCGTTCCTGGATGGAGTGCATGCCCAGAATACCGGACTGCGGCGCATTCAGGATCGGGGTGGACAGCAGCGATCCGTAGATACCGCCATTGGTGATGGAGAACGTGCCACCCGACAGTTCATCGAGCTTGAGCGTGCCTTCACGCGCGGCCTTGCCGAAACCGGCAATGGTTTTTTCGATCTGGGCGTAACCCATCTTGTCCGCGTCGCGGATGACAGGCACCACCAGCCCGTTGGGGCCACCGACCGCAATGCCGAGATTGATGAAGTCGCGATAGATCACGTCCTCACCGTCAATTTCAGCATTGATGGCCGGAAATTCCTTCAGGGCCGCAATGACCGCGCGCGAGAAGATGGACATGAAGCCAAGCTTCACGCCGTGCTTCTTCACGAAGCTGTCCTGGAATTCGGCACGCAGCGCCATGGCGCCGGACATGTCGATTTCGTTGAACGTGGTCAGCATGGCCGCCGTGTTCTGCGCTTCCTTCAGGCGGCGGGCGATGGTGCGGCGCAGGCGCGTCATTTTCACGCGTTCTTCGCGCGGGTCGTCGTTGCGCGGTGGCTTGGGAGCGGCGGCAGGAGCCTGCGGCTGCGCCAGAAAGCCCAGCACGTCACCCTTGGTCACGCGCCCGCCAAGGCCCGTGCCCTGCCCGATCTGCTGTGCGCTCAGCCCGTTTTCGGCCAGGAGCTTGCGCGCCGCCGGCAGGGCGGTCGCGGCATCCGCCGCCGGAGCCGCCACCTTGGGTGCGGGGGCAGGCGCGGCCGGAGCAGGAGCCGGCGCGGCTTTTTTCTCGGGGGTCGCGGCCTTGGCGGCAACTGTCCCCGCGGCACCGGGTTCAAGCGTGGTCAGCAATGCGCCCACTTCCACTTCGTCGCCTTCCTTGGCGGCCTGCGGGCCCAGTGCTCCGGCCTGCGGCGCGGACACTTCCACACTGACCTTATCGGTTTCAAGTTCGACAATCGGCTCGTCTGCCTTCACCGCTTCACCCGGCTGCTTCAGCCATTTGGCGACTGTCGCGGTTGTCACGCTCTCACCCAGTGTCGGCACCTTGATCTCGACTGACATCCTGTTCCCCATTTCTTTTCAGAAATCCCCGATGTGGCGCGCCATTTTTTCGCGCAGCACCGGTCCTGCCACCCGCGACCCGCACGGGTGCTCATGAATTAACCTATGCCCGACCCGCGCATTGCACGGGCCGGTGTTTCAGACCCGGCCTCAGGCCGTGGCTTTTACCCCGAGAGCCCGCGCAACCAGATCGGCCTGTTCGGCCGCGTGGATACTGGCAAGCCCTGTCGCGGGGCTGGCCGCGGCGGCGCGCCCGATATAGCTGGGCCGCCCTGTCTTGTGCCCGGCCTTGAGCAGCGCCCCTTCGATCCGGCGGTCGACAAAATACCAGGCACCCCCGTTCTCCGTTTCTTCCTGGCACCAGATGATATCGGCTTCAGGATAGCGCTTCAGCTCGGCCGCGAGAGCCTCCGTCGGGAAGGGGTAGAGTTGCTCCAGACGCAGGATGGCAACATCCTTGATGCCTTTTTCGCGGCGTTCGGCCAGCAGGTCATAATAGACCTTGCCCGAGCACAGCACGACACGGCGGATTTTTGCATCCGGGTCCAGCGCGTCCACTTCGGGCAGCACGGGCGTAAAGCGCGTGCCGGGACCGAAATCCGCCAGGTTGGACACGGCAAGCTTGTGACGGAGCAGGGATTTGGGCTCCATCAGGATCAGGGGCTTGCGGTAATCCAGCTTGAGCTGGCGGCGCAGGGCGTGGAAGTAGTTCGCCGGTGTGGTGATGTTGCAGACAAACATGTTGTCTTCAGCACAGAGTTGCAGATACCGCTCAAGCCGGGCGGAGGAATGTTCAGGCCCCTGCCCTTCGTAACCATGGGGCAGCAGCATGACCAGACCGGACATGCGCAGCCACTTGGTTTCGCCCGAGGCAATGAACTGGTCGATAATGACCTGCGCGCAGTTCGCAAAATCACCGAACTGGGCTTCCCACAGCACAAGGTTCTGCGGGTTGCGCAGCGAATAGCCGTATTCGAAACCCAGCACGCCGTATTCGGACAGCAGGGAGTTCCAGATCTCGATCTTGGCCTTGCCGCCTTCCACCGCGTTGAGCGGCGTGAACTGCGTCTGGTTGACCTGATCGGTCCATGTGGCATGGCGCTGGCTGAACGTGCCGCGCTGGCAGTCCTCGCCCGACAGGCGCACGCGGTGGCCGTCAAGCAGCAGCGAGCCAAAGCCCAGCGCCTCGCCCGTGGCCCAGTCGAACCCTTCGCCCGAGCTGAACATGGCCGCCTTGGCCTTGAGCTGGCGCGCGATCTTGGAATTCAGGTTGAAGCCGTCGGGAACGGTGGTGATGGCAACGCCGATTTTGTGCAGCGCGTCCTCGGACACACCGGTTTCGGGGAAAGCGCTCTCGGACTTGTGGCCCGGGGCGGTCATGCCTTTCCAGCCACCTTCCAGCCAGTCGGCCTTGTTCACCTTGTAGGACTGGGCAGCCTTGTAGTCCTCGTCCAGCTTGTCCTGGAACGCATTCCACTGGGCCTGCACCTCGGCCTCGGTCGCGGCGCCGACCTGCACAATGCGCTTGGCATACAGCGCATGCGGCGTTTCGTGTTCGGCAATGGCCTTGTACATCACGGGCTGGGTGAACACGGGTTCATCCGTCTCGTTATGGCCATGGCGACGGTAGCATACGATATCAAGCACGATGTCGGAGGCGAATTTCTGCCGGTAATCGGCCGCGAGGCGGGATGCATAGATCACGGCCTCGGCGTCATCACCATTCACGTGCAGCACCGGCGCGTTGATGGATTTTGCGATATCGGTGCCACGCAGCCCCGAATGCCCGAGTTCCGGATTGGTGGTGAAACCGACCTGGTTGTTCACCACGATATGGATACTGCCCCCCGTACGGTAGCCGGGCAGTTGCGACATGGCGAAGGTTTCATACACGATGCCCTGCCCCGCGAACGCGGCGTCACCATGGATGACGATGGCCATGGAAGAATGGCGGCCTTCGGTATCGCCCGAATCGTCCTGAATGGCGCGCACCTTGCCGCACACGACGGTATCCACGGCCTCGAGATGCGACGGGTTGGGCTGGAGCGAGATATGAACAGGCCGGCCACCCACTTCCACATCGGTCGAGGAACCGAGATGGTATTTGACGTCGCCCGAACCATCGACATTGTCAGGCTTGAAAGACCCGCCCGCAAATTCGTTGAAAATCGCAACGTAAGGCTTGCGCACCACATTGACGAGCGTGTTCAGGCGGCCACGATGGGCCATGCCGATGGCAACCGATGTCACGCCCTGGCTGGCGGCCTGGTCGATAATGGCATGCAGCGACGGAATGGAGATTTCCCCGCCTTCAAGGCCGAAGCGCTTGGCGCCCACATAGCGCTTCTGGCAGAACGCCTCGAACCCTTCGGCTTCGGTCAGGTTCTTGAGAATGCTGCGGCGTTCCTCGACCGACACGTTGGTCTGCCAGTTATCGCCCTCGAGCCGCTGGCGGAACCATTCGCGCTGCTCCGCCGTGGGGGCCTGCATGTATTCCGCACCGATGGCGCCGCAATACACGCCGCGCAGGGCGGCAATGATGTCCTTGACCTTTGCCGTCGTCTTGCCCGACAGCAGAGGGGCCATAAGGGAGCCCACGAACACGTCGCGGTCCAGGTCCTTTGCGCCAAAACCGTAGGTGGCGGGGTCAAGTTCCTCACGCGGGGCGGGAATTTTCAGGCCCAGCGGGTCCAGTGCCGCTTCGAAGCTGCCATATTCGCGGTAGGCCCGGATCAGCCGCGCGATGGACAGGCTGTCCTGCGCGGAAAGACCGCCCACGGCCGCACCCTTGGGTGCGGGGGCCGGTTCGTCCCCCGTGATGATCGAGGCGCGCGGCGCCCAGGACGCCCCGACCGCGTCCTGCAGCACGGCGGCTTCATCGTCCCCCAGGGAACTGAAGAGAATATCGAACGATGGATCAACGCTGGCGGGTTCCTTGACCCACTGGGCGTACAGATCCGCAAGGTAAGCGATATTGGCACCGTTCAATGCGGTTGCCAGCATGTCCGTGACCGCCATCTTACATTCCCCTTTGCTGCGGAACCCGTCCGCGCTGCTGACCAGATAGTTTGTCACACGCCAAGGTAAGCCGAACCATCTTTACTCCCGCTCCGGGTCCAAACCCCGAGCGCCCTTTTGCAATCCTGCGCCGGACCCTGCTGGCCCGGCGGCTGTGTCCCAAAGAGCTAGACCCGCCCTGTCGCGGGAACAAGATCGCCTTCTGTCACGCTCTAGAGAGGCTGTGCGCCGCCTGAGCCGCCTGGGCCCCGTGTTCGAGCCAGCTTTCGCTCCCCATTTCCGCCAGACGTGATGCGGTACGGGCGAATGCGTCCGACCCTTCGCCCTGCGTGAACAGCTTGTCGGGCGGGGCTTCGGCCGATGCAAACAGCAGATTTCCGTTGTCGTACAAGGCGTCGATCAGGGTAATGAAGCGGCGCGCCAGGTTGGCCTCGTCCTGCCCCATGCAGGGAATGTCCTCGATCACGACCACCGGAAAGCGCTTGGCGAGGGCGAGATAATCGTTCGGTCCAAGCGGCCTGCCACACAAAGAGTTGAAACCGAACCGGCACACCGGCCCCGCCGCCTGTTCGATCTCGAAGCTGCGGCCGCTGTATTGCAGTGTTACCGGCTCGATTTTCTGGCCCGCCGCATAACGCCTGAACACATGCTGGAGTTGCTGGCTGGACCGGGTATCCGCCGGAACAAGCCATGTCTCCTGGTCCTGCTCGCGCCCACGGCGGTAATCGCGCGGCGAATCCAGTTCGATCGTGTCGAGTTCGCGCCGGATGATGGCGATGAACGGCTTGAACGCGTCCGCCCCAGGCCGGTTCTGGAACAGTTGCGACGGCTCGGTATTGGATGTGGCGACAATCACCACCCCGCAGGCGAACAGGGCTTCGAACAGGCGGCCGAGAATCATGGCGTCCGCGATGTCGTTCACCTGGAATTCGTCAAAGCACAGCAGCGTTGCCCGCCCCGCAATGCTTTTGGCCAGCGGCGGAATGGGGTCGGTCATGCTGGGGTTGTCGCGTTTGAGTTCGAACAGACGCTGGTGCACGTCCTGCATGAAGCGCAGGAAATGCAGGCGTTCCTTCTGCCGCACGGGGGCGCAGGCATAGAACAGGTCCATGACCATGGTTTTGCCACGCCCGACACGCCCTACGATATAGAGCCCGCGCGGGCGGGCGGGGCGGGGCGCGACGGCCTGCGGCCGCAGGCGGCTGACCAGCCCCGAAAACAGGCCGCGCGCGCCATTGTCCGGCGCGGGGGCCTGAGCCGGCCGGTCGGGCATGGCCGCGAGTTCGCGCCACAACTGGTCAAGCCGCTCGATCACACGGGCCTGATCCGGATCGCTGTTGAGGTCACCCGCCGCCACGCGCTGCCGGTAAACCGCCAATGGCCCCTGCCGTGTGCTGGCGGCAGGCGCGCTCTTGTCTGTCTGTGTCATAACCTGCCCGATACCGGCAGGAGAGCGCCTTTCGCAAGCGTCCTGACCTCTCCTAACCGTGTCGTGACAGAAAGTGGGCTCTCTGCTGCACTGATTATGTCCGCAAACCGTTTCGAAAGCTCAGATCATGACCGACTGGAACGCCTATCGCGCCGATATGCAAAAAAACGTGAAGACCCTGGCAAAGCTGACCCCCAACACGCTGAGCGGACTCCAGACTCTGGAAACCCCGTTGCCCGAAAGCAAACACCTCGACCCCAAAACGCGTGAACTGATCGCGCTGGCCGTTGCCGTCACCACCCGCTGCGATGGCTGTATTGCCGTCCATTCCGCCGCGGCCAAAAAAGTCGGCGCCAGCAAGGAAGAAATAGCCGAAGCCCTGGGCGTTGCCGTCGCCCTGAACGCCGGCGCGGCTCTGGTCTATTCCAGCCGGGTCATGGCCGCATTCGAAAGCGTTGAAGACTGACGCCCCCTGTAGCGGCCTGCCCTGAATCCGGGCGGATCATTCGGACCTGGGAAGCGGCAGCAGGGGAGTAGCGTGCCCACCGGGCCGGAGCATCCAGGGGCGGCTTGCGCCAGAAGGCCGCGCCGCACGCACCCGCACAGGCCCGGACAGCGTGAGCGTATGCGCCCCCTGCCACCAGGCTGACATACGGTCCAGCCGCAATGGTGCTTGCGGGCAGACCAGACCGAACCGCGCGGTGCTGATGACCCCATCCGCCCCCGCGCAGAGCGAGGCCAGTGCGCCCGGACCGTCACCCGGCCCCTCACCCGCCTCGTCACCTGCCTCCTCCCCCGCCTGTGGGGGCTGCTGGAGCACCAGCACGATCTCATGCCCGCCACGCAGCAGCAGGCAGATGCCGGGCACCCCGTCCTGCCCGCAGGTAAGCGCACCGTCAGCGGTCTGGGCCTGCGCCGTCCAGGCCCAGGGGCGGGCGGGCAGGCCCAGGGCCTGAGCCCAGGCCGCCGATTGCACGCCCCCGTCGCGCGACTGCCCCATAAGCAGCACGGCGTCGGGCATCCGTATGCCCAGCATGTGGCCATCAGGGCTGACAAGAATATCGGGGCGGGCCACCAGCCAGGGCGACAGCAGGCCCAGCGCCAGCCCAGCGCAACCCAGCCAGCGCCACCCCCGCCGCCACAGACACAGCCAGCATAACCCCAGCAACGCCCCGACAAGCCCCCAGCCCGGCATATGGGGCACCGCCAGCCGGGCACCCGGCCAATGGGCCACGGTATGGGCCATCCACAGCACGCAGCGTATGCCCAGCCCCATCAGGTGCAGGCACCCTGCGTCGGCATGGAATGGCATGCAGCAGACCGCCAGCAGACCAAGCGGCATGATCCACACCGCCATCAGCGGCACCGCCACCAGATTGGCGAGCACGAAATACGGCTCGACCACCCCGAAATGCGCCATGACGACAGGCAGTGTCGCACCCCCTGCCAGCAGGCTGACCAGCGCCAGCCCGCCCACATGGCCGAGCAGCCAGCCCACAGGTCCCCGGACCCTGCCCCGCCACGGCACAAGGCGGGGTTGCAGCGATTCGTAACCGGCAATAAGCGCCATGACCGCCGCCATGGACATCTGGAACACAACGCCCACCACCACCTGTGGCCGCGCCACTTCCAGCACGGATGCCGCCAGCGCCAGCCCCCGCATGGAAACGGGCCGCCGCTGCGCCGCAAGCCCCAGCACCACCACACCCGCCATCAGCCAGCCGCGCTGGGCAGGCAGATGCGCACCGGTCAGCAGCACGTAAACCCCGCCTGCAAGCCACGCCACCAGTGCGGACACCGCCTTGCAGGGCCAGCGCAGGGCCGCGTATTCCCACGCGGCCAGCAAAAAGCGGCACACCCCCATGACGACCGCCATCACCAGCCCCAGATGCAGCCCCGCCACCGCCAGTAAATGAGCAAGCCCCGACGCCGCGAAATCCTCCCGCACGGCGGGGGCAATGCCCTCGCTTTTTCCAGCCAGCAGGGTTGCGGCCACGCTCCCGACATCGCCGGGCAGAACGGCGCGTATGCGCATGTCCATACGGGTGCGCAGCTTTTCCAGCCACGCGTACCACCCCTCCGCCACCCCCCTGTTCGCC
>NZ_JBDOBQ010000034.1:0-28101 GCF_047723915.1 Acetobacter sp.
GTGCCCACCCGCCCGATCCGGGCGCGGCCTGCGCAGGCGCACCCCGCACCACCCCACCCGATCCGTCGGGTGCCGGAGCGGACCCGCAAAGCGGGCTTGCGCCGCCGCTACCCGCGACATCCCTCGACCGGGATATCGGTCGGCTTGAAGGGCGGGTGGATTCACTGGAACGCGCGGTGGAACGGCTTGAAAATTCCGTCAATGGCCTGTTGCGGATTATCGATTTCGCCAGAAATGGAATCCGTCTGGTTTATGCCGCCATCGGCCTGATCGGGATAGACGGGCTGGTGCGCGCGGTTGCGGTCCTTGCCCATCTGGCGGGGCGCTGAACATGAGCGGGCTCGATCCTGGCCAGTTCAAGGCGCTGGTGGTGCGGCCAACGCTGCTGCGGCTCGGGCTGGATGGCCCGGCAGCCCTCAACCTGCTGACCGGCACCGCCCTGGCCGAGAGCGGGCTGGTGTTTCTCAGGCAGGTCAGCGGTCCGGCGCTGGGGGTGTTCCAGATGGAACCTGCAACGCATGATGACTGCTGGGCCAGTTTTCTGTCGGCACATCCCGCGTTGGCCGACCCCGTCAGGGCGATTGCGGGCATGCAGGCTCCGTCGGCGGGGCTGATGGTGTCAAACCTGGGTTATGCCTGCGCCATGGCGCGGATCAAATACTACCGCGCTGCGGCCCCTTTGCCGCAGGCCGGTCGCGCCGCCGGGCTGAGCGCGTACCACAAGCAATATTACAACACCATGCTGGGTGCGGCCAATGCCGCCTGTAACCAGCAGTTTTTTCAGAAAGCGATCGATGCATGAATGACACCGCGACCGTACTGGGGCTGTTTGCCTCGCTCGCCGTAACGCTGTGCGCCATTGTGGCGCGGTTCTGGCCCCGTCCCAAAACCGCCGGGGTGTGGCTGCAACTTTACCTGCTGGTCAATGCCGTGGCCCAGAACGGCGGGCATGCCACCAACGCGGATGACGTGAAGGCTGGCAAATCCTGAACGCGGGCCGTTCAGGTTGTTTGGGGATTCTGCCCCGAAAAAAGGGGCACGCAGGGACCGCTCTGTCGTCGACCTGTCTGTTGTGTCCGGTCTGTTTTATCCGGTCTGGTTTATGGAGAAAGATACTGTCATGATTTTTTCCCGCCGCGCGGTCATGCGGCACGGGGCGCGCATGGGCGCGCTTGCGGCCGCCACCACTCTTGCTGCCTGCACTGTTACCACGTCGGGTTCCACCACCACCGTTACGCTCGATGTTGCAAAGGTCCGGGCCTATGGCCAGGCGGGACTGAACGCTGCGGCCACGGTCATGGATTTTCTGGCCCCCCTGCCGGGCCTTGCCCCGTATGTCGCGGGTATTCGCACGGCCTGCGCCGGGCTGTCTGGGGCGCTGGGGGCGTTTTCCGCCGCCGTGGGTCCGGCACTGGCTGTGTCCTATGACGATGCGACATGGAAAACGCTGGTCAATTCCATCCTGTCCGATATGGGGGCGGTGTCTTCCGCCATTGCCGCGGCCATACAGGGCGGGGGATCAACGTTTTCAGCCAGTGTCGGGGCGGATGCCACAACGGCGCTGAACGCACTGGATACGCTGATAAACCTGTTCAGCGGGGTGCTGGGTCTTGCGGGTGCCGCCCTCACACCCGGCCAGCCCCGCATGACCGAGCGCCAGGCCCTGAAAATTCTGGGCGTGGGCTGAACCCTTGCGCCGGGTCCAGGCCTGCCCCCGTTATGTCGCGGGTGCGCCGGGGGCAGGTTTCAAGGGGCTTTACCAGCGCCCGTCGCGGTGGCGGTCGCCACCGTGGTAGCCGTCGCGGTAGTAGCCGTCCCGGCGGTGATCGTGGTCATGTCCGCAACCGGACAGCAGGCATGTGGCCAGCAGCAGGCCGATACTACTCAGTTTAAACATGGCGGACCTCCTTTACGGACTGTTTGCGAACGCGACCCTGCGGTGGTCGGGGTCTCAGACAGTCCTCATGTTGTGCCTCTTACCAGTGTAACGCCAATTCTGGCGTAAAGTTGGCGCCGCCGCCGGAATTCGAAAAAGGTACAGCCATGCATAACGGACCGGTCGGGCGCGCGCGGGTGCTCTCGCGCAGGCTGGGCTGCCTGCCCGCGCGTGTACAGGCCCGGCAACCGCGCTTGGCGGGGCTGCGCATGATGCAGGTGCTGCCCCCGCCACGGCTGCTCCGCACAGGTATTGACCCCGCCCCGCTGATGCTGGGCAACGACACGCTGGGTGACTGCACCAGCGCGGGGCTGGGTAACGCCATCCGGGCCGTGGCGGCACTGGGGGGGTACCAGGTGGCGGTGACGCAGGCCGATGCCATCCGCTTTTACGCCGCAAGCACGGGCTACAGCCCTGCCAGCCCCGCAACCGATCTGGGCGGGGTGGAGGCTGATATTCTGGCGTATGCCGCCCGGCACGGTTTTGCGCTGGGCGCGCAGACCCTGTACCCGCTATGGGGCAGTGCGGACCCGCTCGATTTCAACGCCCTGCGGCTGGTCATGGCCGGGTTTGGGGTGGCCTATCTGGGGGTCCGGCTTTCGGTTTCGGATATGGACCTGATCGAAGCGACAGACGGCGCCTGCGTGCTGGATGTAACCGGCCAGACCTGTGGCGATACGACTCCGGGCAGCGCGGGCGGGCATTGCCTGCTGGCCTGGGCGTATGACGGTACGGCCCCCACGGACCGCGTAACGCTGCTGACATGGGGCAGCGCCGCCACACGCTGCACATGGCGCTGGCTGGCCAGCCGGATCATGGAAGTGCATGGCCTGCTCTGGCCGCAACTGGTGCTGGCGAACGGCTCTTACCCAACCGGCCCCGATCTCGCGACCCTGCGCGCCCGTAACGCCGCCCTGCTTGCCGGGTAGTGGCCCGGCCTGCCATTGTGGCCGGCAGCGTCGCGCATGCGGCGGATGCAGAAGGGGCCGGGCAGGTGCGGGAATGGTGACGGGGCTTGTGTACGCGGCGGCGGCGCTGTGCGAAATCGGCGGGTGCTTTGCGTTCTGGGCCTGGCTGCGGCTTGGCCGCTCGCCGCTGTGGCTCATGCCCGGATGCGTGTCCCTTGTGGCGTTTGCAAGCCTGCTGACACTGGTGCAGACCGACGCAGCGGGTCGTGCTTTTGCGGCCTATGGGGGCATTTATATTGTCGCGTCCTGCCTGTGGGGCTGGCTGGTCGAAGGCGTGGTGCCCGACCGGTGGGACATGGCGGGGGTGGCGCTGTCCCTGGTGGGGGCCGCTGTCATCATGCTGGGGCCGCACCCGTCCTGAACGCCGCAGTTTTCCGCCCGCGCGCGCCCGCGTGCGCCTGTACCGATGAAGATATTGTGAAAGTGTTATGAGATCATGGCGCGGGTGTTCTATTGTCGGAAGCGATCAGTAATTTGAGCCAGACAGATAAATGACATCTCAGGACATTTCAGGGCCGCATACAGACCGGCCCGCGCCGCCCGCCCCCAATGACCTGAACAGCGCTACGGACAGCGGCACCGCTGCTGCACCCGGCGGCGTTACAGACGGTATGACAGACGGCATTGCCCTGGGGCCGGTCCAGTTCCTGCGCATGCTCGACCAGATTCCCGTCGCGGTGATGATGCTCGATGCCGCAACGCTGCGTATTTCCTATATCAACGAGACCTCGAAACAAACGCTGGACCAGATCCGCGATCTGCTGCCCGTGCCGGTTGAGAACCTGATCGGCGCCAATGTCGATATCTTTCACAAGAACCCGGCCCATCAGCGCGCCCTGCTGGCCGACCCCGGCAACCTGCCCCACCGGGCGCGTATCCGCCTGGGGGATGAAATTCTCGATCTTCTGATTTCCAGCATTACCGGACTGGAGGGCGACTATATCGGCCCCATGCTGACGTGGTCGCTCGTGACCGCCCAGGTCAAGGCGGAAGAGCGGATCGTGCAACTGGCCTGTTTCGATACGCTGACCGGGCTCAAGAACCGTTCCGCCTTTTTTGACGATCTGAGCGCAACGCTCGACAAAATCCGCCAGGCCGAAAACCCGCAGGTGCATGCCCTCCTGTTTGTGGACCTGGACGGTTTCAAGTTCGTCAACGACACGTACGGGCATGCCACGGGCGATCTCATGCTCAAGACGGTG
This sequence comes from Acetobacter sp., assembly GCF_047723915.1. Taxonomy (GTDB): domain Bacteria; phylum Pseudomonadota; class Alphaproteobacteria; order Acetobacterales; family Acetobacteraceae; genus Acetobacter. The sequence continues at coordinate 4,107 of NZ_JBDOBQ010000034.1, forward strand.
GCGGACGTGCTGCGCGATATCTGCGACACGTATGGTGCGTCCCTCGGGCGGATCGGGGGGGATGAGTTCGCGGTTCTGGTGCCCTCCACCTCGGTCGAGACCATCGACATCATGACCCGGAAGGTGATCGGAACGCTGGAGCGCCCGTTCACCCTGCCCCAGGGCCTGCAACACCAGATTGGCGCGTCGATCGGGGTGGCGTATTCGCCCGAACACGGCGTGGACCCCACCCTGCTGCTGTCCCGCGCGGACATGGCGCTTTATGCCGCCAAGGGGGCTGGCAAGGGCACGGCCCGCGTTTTCATGCCGGAAATGGAAGTCCGCCTGCAGATGCGCGGCAACCTGGAAGGCATGCTGCGCGAGGCCTTTGCCGAACGGCGCGACCTGTTCGTGTTCTACCAGCCGATCATCGACCTCAAGACCGGCAACGTCGTCTCGCGCGAGGCGCTGCTGCGCTGGTACGACCCTGTGCAGGGCTGGATTTCCCCCGCCGACTTCATACCCGTGGCGGAAGAAACCGGGCTGATCTACGAACTGGACGAATTCGTGCTGTCCACCGCCTGCGCGGAAGCCGCCAAATGGGAGGACGAGGTTACGGTGGCGGTCAATGTGTCCGCCGCCTGCCTGGGGCTGAACCGCCTGCCCGCCGCGGTCAGCCGCGCCCTGGAGCAGAGCGGCCTGCCCGGCGCGCGACTGAATGTGGAAGTGACCGAAACAGCGCTCATGCAGGGCGGAGCCGATGCGCTGCGCGACCTCCAGGCCATTCGCGCCCTGGGGGTTGCCATCTGCCTGGACGATTTCGGCACCGGGTTTTCCTCACTGGCGCATCTGCGCTCCTTCCCCTTCGACAAGATCAAGATCGACGGTTCCTTCGTGCGCGATGGCGACACCCGCGCGGACTGCGACGCCATTGTCAGCGCGCTGGCCCAGCTTGGCGCCACCCTGGGGGTGGATACGGTGGCCGAAGGGGTGGAAACGTCGCAGCAGCACCAGCGGATCAAGGCCGAGGGCTGCACCCAGGCGCAGGGCTTCCTGTTCGGCCACCCCCTGCCCGGTGGCATGGATGTCAACCGGGTGAACGAACTTGTGGCAGGCCGCCCGGGCGCGGGCGGTATGGGCCACCCCATACCCTGACGGGACCGCTTTCCGCCCACGCCATTCGGCGTCCGCCCGTTTTTTGCCTGTGATCCAGTCCGTGCCATCCCGGCCAGTGCCATCCCGGTCAGTGCCGGGCAGGCTTGCCGGGGTGGCCCGCCGTCGTGGGGGCCAGCAGGTTTTGCGTCTTCTGCGCATGTCATCGCCTTGCCCTGTGGATGAGCAACTGGTCTGAAGCCCGAACCTGACGGGCAATGGCGGATTGGCTATTCCTGCGGGTGATAGCTGGACGCGCAAAACTCTCTTTCATTGCATAGTCAAAACAGACCATTCTGATGACCGGTCAGGCACTGATTCAGGCTGAATGCTGCATGAAAAATGGTGCAACGATATCAATAAATCGTCTTTTTCTGCGCCTTTTTTCCAAGGGATGATGCAGTATTTATTGAACTATACAGGAGGGTGTACGTGACGCTGACGAACAAGGTCGCTCTGGTGACTGGCGCGGCCCAGGGTATAGGGCTTGCCTGCGCGGAGCGTTTGGTGGCCGATGGTGCAAAGGTGCTGATGGTCGACCGCGACGCGGCATTCCTGACGACACAAACTGCCCATCTGGGTGAAAAGGTAGCCTGTCTGGCGGCCGATCTTGCCGCAATCGACAGGGATGGGGCACAAAGTATTGTCCAGGCCGCGCTGACGGCGTTCGGTCGGCTGGATATTCTGATCAACAACGCGGGCATCATGCATCTGGATGACTTTGTCGCCTATCCGGAAACTGCTTTCGATGCGGTCATGCGGGTCAACGTCAAGGCGCCTTTCCTGCTCGGGCAGGCGGCAGCCCGCGCCATGATTGCGCAGGGGGAAGGGGGCTGTGTCATCAACATGTCGTCGACCAATGCGATACTGGTCAATCCTGCTTCTACCGCCTACGAGGTTTCCAAGGGAGCGATCAGGCAACTGACGGCGGTCATGGCGGCCGATCTGATCCGCTACGGTATTCGGGTCAACGCCATCGGGCCTGGTACAATTCTGACCGACATGGTGAAAAAGTCACTGATGATGAACGCGGACCAGCAGGACATGATCCTGTCCCGCACGCCCATCGGGCGCTGTGGCGACCCCGCGGAAGTCGCCAGCGTTGCGTCTTTTCTGGCCAGTGATGACGCATCCTATATTGTCGGTCAGACGATCTATGTCGACGGTGGGCGGCTTGTCCTGAACTATACGACCGCAAATACATAGTTAAAGACATGGCATTCTCTTTTTGTGGCCTCTTTTCGCGTTGTGGGCTCATGCGTCCGGCCGGGTCCGCCTGGTCATGACCTCTCATGGCCCACATACGGGTGATGCGCCCGGTGCCCGGTCCTGTGCGCCTACGCGCATGGTGTGGGGTTTGCCTCTGGCGCTGGGGTGGGGGTATGTGGCTGTCGCCCTTTTTATGACGGGGGACGGGATCGAGGTCACGTTTCTGTCCCGCTACGTGACGGATACTGGCTTTTCCGCGCGGGACGCCGCGCTGCTGTTTTCCGCATTCGGGGCGACGGCCGCGGTTTCGGGGTGGCTGTCGGGTATTCTGGCCGAAGTGTATGGGGCCCGCCACGTCATGCTTGTCGGCGCCGCATGGTGGGTGCTGTGCCAGGCGGCTTTTTTAAAATTCGGTATTGAAGCATCCAGTTATGAAATGATGCTTCTGTTTTATGCGTTGCGGGGCTTTGCCCACCCACTGTTCTTTTATGCATTTTTTCTGCGGATCGTGCAGGTTGCGCCGCAGACCCGGCTGGCCTCGGCTCTGGGGTGGCTCTGGTCTGTCTACACCATCGGCTATGGCGTACTGGCGACCTTTATCGCAGGTATTGCGATCCCCCATTTCGGGGTTCTGCCGACGTTGTGGATGTCCCTGTTCTGGATTGTGGCCGGGGCCGTCGTGGCTTTTTTCGCCGTTACGTCTGCCGCAACCCCTGACCGGGGCGCGGGCGGGTCGGGCCGGGCGTTGCGTCAGGCCCTGGCCAGCCTGCCGGTCATTATAAAAAACCGCGATATTGCAATCATGTTTTTCCTGCGGGTCGTATCCAATCTGTCGCTGTACGGTTTTCCTGTTGTCATGCCCCTGTTTTATACATCGGCGCAGGGTGGGTTTAGCATGGCGCAATGGATGATGGTTTACGGCGTGTATTTTTTCGTCCAGCCTTTCGGCAATGTGGCATGGGGGCTTATTGGCGATCGCATCGGCTGGATCAGGCAACTCCGCTGGGCGGGTTTTTTCGGGTGTGCGCTCACGACGCTTCTTTTTTATTACGTGCCACTGTTTGCGCCGGGGAACATGGTTCTCGCAACCGGTGCCGCGGCCCTGGCGGCTGTCACCGTAACGTCGTTCGTGGCGATCAGCGCACTTTTTCCCGCTCTTGTGCCGTCTCATAAAGGCGGCGCGGTTTCCATCCAGAATCTCGGTGGCGGGTTAAGCAATTTTCTGGGTCCGGCACTGGCTGCCGGTCTGGTTACGCATTGGGGCGTGCAGGGTGTTATCGTGGCATATGCGGCCCTGTATACCGTGGCCGGTGGCATGACGTTCTTCCTGCGTTTCAGGCAGCCCGGTTTCTAGCACGGGGCTGGCGTCGGGTGTGGGCCGTTGTGCCCGGCGGGTATTGAAGGCCATGCTGGGCGCGGTTCCACCGCCCGCTCTGGAAAAACAGGCCGTCGTGCTCTAGCGTGGGGCATGGCTTTATCCCGCCCTGCGACTGTTCTGTCTCCCCCCCGTCATGCACCGGCGGGGCTGCGTGTGTCCGAATGCTGCCCCGTGTCCCGCCGCGGGGTTTCGGTGGTGTCGCGGCCGGTTCGGCCCGGTGGGGCAGGTCGGCGGTTCATGGCCATGCTGATGGCGGGCAGCATGCTGGTGGCAAATATGCCGGTGTCGGCTGTGCTGGCCCGCGCCAGCCAGCATCCTGCCCGTCATGCGGCGTCCCATTCCGCTCCCCATTTCCCTGGGGGCGGGGCGGCCGCGTGGTCTGTGGCCGATGCGCAGGCCGGGCCGGGTCTTTTTATCGCCTCTGACAGCACGACCGGTCTGGCCGCGTTCCGGTCGGGGGACATGCTGCTGCTTGTGGCCGACCGTGCACTGCCACAGCCCCCCCGCCTGTCTGGCTGGCCCGGCCCGGCGGATGCCGCGCTGCAAAGTATCGTGCTGGATCATGCGACACTGTTCCGGCTGGCGCTGCCTGCTGCGGTGCGTGATGTCACCTTCACCCATGACCCCGACGGCTGGCGCATGCATGTGCGTCTGCCCGGCCCACAGCCTGCCTTGAAAACAGCCCAGCAGGGACTGTCGCGGGGAGTTCCAGAGGGAGGCCCACAGGGAGTTCCACAGGCAGAACCGCAGCTTACCCGTCAGGTCGTCCCGCAGGCTGCTGCGCAGTCTGCCGGTTCGCACTCTGCCGTGTCCGCAGCACCGGCCGTTGCGGCGGCTCCCGCGCCTGCTCCTTCCGTCGTGGCGGCGCAGGCTGGCCCGGCCCCTATGGAGGTGGCGCTGCCCGGCCATGTCGTGTTTGCCGGCGTACCTGCCGGGCACGTGCTGAGCCTGCCTGACCCCGCGTCGGGCGGGCGGCTGCTGGTTGCGACATCCGTGGCGGTGACGGGGGCCATCCCGGCCGGGCATGCGGCGGTAGGGTATGGCGTGCGCGCGTCCTGGCAGGGCGTGGTGGTGGCGGCGGATTCCGCCCAGATTACGCTGCGCGAAACCGCACGCGGGCCGGACCTGCAAGCTGTTGCCATGGCTCCGCTACCGGTTGGCAAAACGCCTGCCAGCGGCCCGCCCGACCAGCCGGGGCAGGACCGGCTATGGCTGGGCCTGAACGGGCCGCCTTTGGCTGGCAGCGCCCTTGCCACGGCGCAACAGACCTGGTTGCGGACCCACGCCGCGTTGCTGGCGGCGTTGACAGCGCCAGCGTCACCCGTGCCGCAACGGGGCAGGGCCCATGCGGCCCCCACAGGCAGGCCTGCGAACACGGCAGACGCGCCCAAAGCTGCGGCGGGCCATGACGGTGCGGCCCCCGAGCCAGAGCGGGCCGATGCCCCGGCGGAAATTCCGGCAGGTGCTGGGCCGGACAGCAGCACGGCAGAGGGCGCGACCCCGCTCCAGACTCAAGCCCAGCGCCCGCCCCCGCCCCCGGCCTATACCGATGATGTCGATGCCGGGTCTGTCACGTTCTCCCAGCAGGCATCGACCGACGGCGGTGCTGTCGGGCAGACGGACAATGCCAGTGCGCAACCCGATACCCCACAGCAGGACAGCATCACCCCGGCAGACCAGATAAGGCCAGACCAGACAGGAGCAGAGGAGACCGGGCCCGCTCAGAGCAGGTCCAGTCAGGGTGGGCCAGGCCAGGCAGAGGCAAGTCAGGCAGAGCAGGGTCAAGTCGAGTCAGGGCAGGCCGGATCGGAGCAGACAGGGCTGGAGCAGGCGGGGCCGGGGCGGGCTGGGGCAGGGCAGATCGCCGCAAATCGGGCGGCGCATGACAGTTCGGGCAGCCGGAGCGTAACCGAGACGGTGGCAGGTCAGCCGGACAAAACCGGCGCGGAAGACACCAGCCCAGGTGACGCCACGCAGCCCCAGACAGGCCCGGTCGAATCCATTCAGGCCCAATCCGCTCAGACTGACACAACGCAGACTGACACGGCACAGGCTGATACAACACAGGCTGACAGGGCACAGGCCACTCCAACGCGGGTGACCTCAACGCGCACCGAAACCCGCCTGGACGAAAACGGCAGTCCAGCAAACGGGCCGGATGACACAGGCCCGGGGGCAACGGCATCCGGCACGACAGAATCCGGGGTGTCGGCACCCGACGCAACGTCACCCGGCACATCGGCACCCGATGGAAAAGCACAGCCCGCCCCCCAGCCCCGCGCTCTGGCCGGTAGTGACGAACCGGGCAAGTCCGCCCGCCCGGGGGCTGCCGGTGCCGTCCCGACTGCCAGCGCGCCTGTGGCACGCAGGGTCGGTGTCGTCCCGACTGCGGTGGGGGGGAGTGCGCCGCTGCCCCCATGGCCGGTGCGTATTGCTGCCGCGCGGGAGGCCTTTGCCCTCGGGCTGGCGCATGAAAGCTGGCTGCTGCTGCGTGACCTGCCCATACCCGTGCCCACACTGCCGCCCGCAGGGGTGGTTGGGGCAGGCGGGCCGCATGGCCACGCCCCTGCGGGTAGGGTGTCCTGGGGGGCGGATACGCCCGAGAGTCTTGGCATGCTGCGCGCCAGTGCCGCCCTGCTGGCCGGGCAGATGGATGCCGCCCGCCCGCTGGCGGATGCGGATATCCGCCTTGGTCCGCAATGGGCGCTGTGGCGGGCGCTGTATCAGATGCAGGCCGGGGCAGACAGCACGCAGACCGCCATTCTGCTGGCGCGGGATTTTGGCCATCTGCAAACCTACCCCGCCCCCGTGCGTGACCTGCTGGCCGCCCGCGTGGCCACGTATATCGCCCGGTTCGGCCCGGCGGATGCGCGGGCCGTTCTTGCCGCGCTGCCAGATGACCCGGCCTTTGCCTTCGCGCAGGCGCTGCTGGTCCGCCAGGATGACGGGGGCGAGACCGCCCGCGCTATGCTCGAACGTCTTTCCGGGGTCGAATCCGCCCAGACAGCGGCTTACGCCCGGGCCGCCCTTGTGGGGCTGATGCGTGAACAGGACCAGATTTCCCCGGCCATGGCGGCGGATGCCTTTGCCCAGTTGCTCGGCCTGCCCACTGGCGGGCAGGTGGCCCGCGCGGCACAGGCCCGTAAGACCGGGCGCAGGGCGGATAAGCCCGATCGGGCTGCCAGCCCGCACGGGGCCGCTGGCGGAATTGCCGATGGCGGAATTGCCGATGGAGGCGCTGGTGGGGCCGCTGGTGGGGCCGCTGACACGGGGGCTGGAGGGGGAACTGGCGCGGCGTCGCCGGTTGCCGCCACCGGGGCGGATGACGCAATACGGCTGGATTACGCGCAGGCTTTGGTGCAGGCGGGCAGGGTACCTGCCGCTCTGGCCGTGCTGGCTGGATTGAATCCGGGGGAACAGGCCCCCATCGACCGGATCGAAGCCGCATGGCGCGCGGCCCTGTATGCGCTGGTATTTGGCGCGGGTAACGGTGCTGGTGATGGTGCAGGCCCTGCCGGGCAGGAGGTGACGGCACCCGCGCCGGGTCAGCTTGCGGTGGTGGGTGCGAACCTGCGGCACCTGACGGACGGTCCGGCCAAGGCCAAGCTGCTGGCGGGGTATGGTCGCCAGCTTCTGGTTGCGGCGCGGCAGGCAGAGCAATCAGGTGCACAGGATGCCGGACAGCCCCCCGGCTCCGGCGGCCATGGCGCGCCCGGCGGTCGGTCAGGCGCTGCCACGGGTCGCCCCGGTCTGCGCCCCGCAGGGGCCGGTACGGGGGCAAAGCCGCTTTCCGGCACCGCACCGCATGCTGGCTCCGCCACTCCCGATACCGGCGGGCCGGGCGATGTTGCGGACAGGATGACTGACCCCGCCGCCTTGCGTGACGCAGCGCAGGCCGCGCGTGTATTTGCCCAGGCCGAAATTCTGAGCGCCGAACCGCTGATGCGCGCCGACAGCGCCGAGCTTCTGGCGCGCGCCGCACTCGATTCGGGGCAGGTGGCGCTGGCCCGCGCCGCGCTCGAGCGTGGGCTGCTACCCGACCTGCCACCGGACCTGACGGCCCGCCGCCGGTATGACGAGGCCCGGCTGGCCGCCATGACCGGCGATACCGCAGGAGCCCTGCTGCTGCTGGGCGAGGATGAATCGGATACGGGGCTGGACCTGCGCGCCCGCCTGTCCGAACGGGCGGGGCTGTGGCCGCAGGCCGTGCTGGTGCTGGGCAGGCTGTGCAGCCGCGCCCTGCCCGAACACGGCGCCCTGACCCCCGGTCAGCGTGCCCTGGCCAGCAGGCTCGCGGCTGACGCCATCAACGCCAACGACCCCGAAACCCTGCGCCGCCTGCGTGGCTGGGTGGCCGACCGCATGGATCTGCCCCGCCCGCTCGTCATGCAGGTGCCCCCCCACGCCACGCCCTGAAAAAGATGCCAGTCCTGCGCCGCTGCTGCCCCGGCTCCTGTTCCGGTTCTGAGCCTGTCTGGCGCCGACTTTCTGCCAGTCTTCCGCCAGTCTTGCCCCGCGTCCGGGGGCGTGCCGCAGCACTGTTCCCCGTCCGGCCCGCAGGCGCGGGCGGGCCTGTTGGCCGTGATGCACAGCGCGAGCCGGATTGTGAAAAAACGATGAAACAGCGCATTTATTGCTTGCAATGGCGGATATAAGGCCCTAGTTAGCGCGCTCTTGGCCCAAGGGGGCGATCCCGCCCAACAGGCTGTCTACTGGTTTGGGGGTACGTCAATGAACGCACTTGCTCAACTGGGGATGGTCTCGGAACTCCCGAGCAATAACCAGGCATTTTCATCACCGCTCTCGTCCGCTGACGAAGAACGTAAAGACTACTTTGTCGAAAAGAACGGCGAGAAATTTGCAGGAACGCACCTGCTTGTCGATCTGTGGGGTGCGACCAACCTGGACGATCCGGAAAAGATCGACCAGACCCTGTGCGAAGCGGCGGTGACCGCCGGGGCGACCATTCTGCACAGCCATTTTCACCATTTCACGCCCAATGGCGGCGTGTCTGGCGTGGTGGTGCTGGCGGAAAGCCATATTTCCATTCACACATGGCCCGAACGCAATTTTGCGGCGGTCGATATCTTCATGTGTGGCGCATGCGACCCGCATCTGGCCATTCCGGTCATGCAGCGTCTGTTCCAGGCCAAACGGCTTGAAGTGAACGAAGAACGTCGCGGTCGCGTCGCGGCGTGAAGCTACGGGGCCCGGCTGCGACCGGGCCCGTTCTTTTACCAATATACATCATTTGGTGTCAGGTGGGACTGGCGGCATCCGTGCGGGTGTGGCCAGCCTTGCCGCGTTGAGCGGGATTGCTGTCATGGCTGAAACATGGATTGAAGAAACCCTGTACGACAAGTGGGGCCAGCGCTTCCGCGTGATGACCGAACTGGCGCGCGTGCGCAGCCCGTTCCAGGACATTGTCGTGTTCGAAAGCGAATCTCACGGTCGGGTGCTGCTGCTGGACGGCGTGGTGCAGATTACCGAGCGTGACGAGTTCGTGTACCAGGAAATGCTGACCCATGTGCCGCTGTTCAGCCACCCGGACCCCAGAAAGGTGCTGATTATCGGCGCGGGCGATGGCGGGGTGCTGCGTCGCGTGCTCGAACATCCCGGTGTCGAAAAAGCCGTCATGGTGGAAATCGACGGTGCGGTCATCGACCTGTCCAAGCAGTACCTGCCCGCCATCGCGGGGGACGCCTGGACCAACCCGCGCGCCGAGGTGATCGTGGGTGACGGAATCGACTACGTGACCCGCGCGCCCGATGCGTCGTTCGATGTCATTATCGTCGACAGCACGGACCCGATCGGTGTGGGTGAGGTCCTGTTCACGGATTCGTTCTACGAAAACTGCGCCCGGGTGCTGACCGCGCAGGGCCTGATCGTGAACCAGTGCGGCGTGCCCTTCATGCAGGCTGAAGAACTGTACGAAACCAGCCTGCGCCGCGCCAAGTTCTTTGCGCATGTGTCGGCCTATGTCGCGGCGGTGCCCACCTATGTGGGCGGGTTCATGACGCTGGGCATTGCCTCCAAGGGCGGTGCGCTGGCCGGGCAGGACGTGGCGAAGGTGCGCGCGCGGGCCGAACAGGCGGGCATTGCGGGCAAGACCCAGTACTGGACGCCCGAAATCCATGCCGGCGCGTTCAACCTGCCGCCCTATATCGCCCGGCACCTGCCCACGACCTGACGGCCCCGAACGCGCCGCCAGCCCCACGCCACCCCCACGGACCGGCTGGCGTGGAGGCATGGTCGCGATTGACTCGGGTTTGAAATAATGCGACCTTTGATGTCGCGCAGAGGGAGAGACTGGCCACGCGCCAGCGCCGAAGGAGCAACCGCCCCGGAAACTCTCAGGCAAAAGGACCCTGCGCGCAAAACTTCTGGAGAGAGGTGCCCCAAGTGGCATCCGCCGACGGGATAGCGATCTCAGGCACAAGCACAGAAGGGGCAGCGGACACTCCGGTCCCGCACCCCTGTTTTACCCCGGCCAGGCCGGGTGGGTGTCGGGCCTTACCTGAAGGCTGCACGTATGGACACCACCGCCCTGCTCCAAACCCCTTTATATGACTGGCATGTGCGCCAGGGCGGCAAAATGGTGCCGTTCGCGGGCTACGCCATGCCCGTGCAATATGCCGATGGCATTATGGTCGAACACCGTCACACGCGTGAGGCGGCGGGCCTGTTCGATGTCTCGCATATGGGGCAGGTGCGCGTAACCGCGCGTTCGGGCAACGTGGCCGATGTGGCCGCGGCGCTTGAGCGGCTGGTGCCCGCCGATATTGTCGCCCTCAAGCCCGGTCGGCAGCGCTACACGCAGTTCACCAACGCGGCGGGCGGTATTCTCGATGACCTGATGATCACCCGGCTGGATGACACGATCCTGCTGGTGGTGAACGCCGCGTGCAAGGCGGCGGATATCGCGCATCTGCGTGCGGGGCTTGCAGCCGACTGCACGGTCGAGGTGCTGGAAGACCGCGCCCTGATCGCCCTGCAGGGCCCGGCGGCGGAGGACGCACTGGCCGCCATTCTCTCCCCCGCCGATGCCGGGACCCTGCGCGCCATGGCGTTCATGGATGTGCGGGTGCTGCCCATTGCCGGGGCGGACTGCGTGATCTCGCGGTCGGGTTATACGGGGGAGGACGGGTTTGAAATTTCCATTCCCGCCACAGGGGCCGAGGCACTGGCCACCGCGCTGACCGCGCAGCCGCAGGTCAGGCCCATTGGGCTGGGCGCGCGCGACAGCCTGCGGCTTGAGGCCGGGCTGTGCCTGTACGGTGCGGATATCGATGAAACCACTACCCCGGTCGAGGCCGGGCTGGAATGGTCCATCCAGAAAAGCCGCCGCACGGGCGGTGCGCGGGCTGGAGGTTTTCCCGGTGCCGAAATCGTTCTGGCCCAACTGGCCCAGGGTGTGACCCGCAAACGCGTGGGCCTGCGCCCCGATGGCCGTGCCCCCGTGCGCGGTGGTGCCCCGCTTTACACCGATAGCAGCTTTGCCGATGGCATTGGCGGCATTACCTCCGGCGGGTTCGGCCCCACGGTGGAAGCCCCGGTGGCCATGGGGTATGTCGCGACACCGCATGCGGCGGCGGGCACGCAGGTCGTGGCCGAACTGCGCGGCCGTGCGGTGCCGTGTACTGTAAGCCCGCTGCCGTTCGTGCCGGCGGGTTTCAGGCGTTAAGGGCGAACGGGCATGGTCCCTGTCGGGACAGGCCCGTTTTTTATTGATTTTTTCAACGAATTTTCAAAATAAAGTGCGGGGAGCACAACACGGATGACCGTTTATTACACCAGCGAACACGAATGGCTGCGGGTTGAAGGCGATACGGCTGTGGTGGGCATTACCCAGCACGCGGCGGACGAACTGGGTGAACTGGTGTTTGTGGAAGTGCGCCCCACCGGCACGGAGCTGAAATCGGGCGAATCCGCTGCTGTGGTCGAATCCGTCAAGGCGGCGTCAGACATTTACGCCCCGGTCGATGGCGTGGTGCTGGAAGGCAACCCCGTGCTGGCCGACGACCCGGCCCGTGTCAGCGCCGACCCGGAGGGTGAGGGCTGGATTTTCACTTTCCGCGTGACGGATGCGGCCCAGCTTTCCTCCCTGATGGATGCCGCCGCCTACAAGGCCCTTCTGGGCTGACGGCAGGCCCGGGGCCGGGTGCCGGCCTGCGGGGCAGGCCCGGTTTCCGCCCTGCCATCCTGCCGGGCTGCATCGCAGGGGCGGTGCAGCCGTGTTGAAAAGTGCCGGTCGGTTCCTTGCGCCGGTGTGTTCGTGTTTTGCCTGTTCAGGATAACGTCTTATGTATTCTCACGCTTCCGGCCCCGATCACGGATCGGCACATGGTGTTGACGCCCTGCCCGCCTTTGCGGGGCTGAAGGAACAGGCCGGGGCGTTCGCCGCGCGCCATATCGGCCCCACGCCCGAGGACCAGGCCGCCATGCTGCGCACGGTGGGGGCTGCCTCGCTCGACGCGCTGACCGACCAGACCCTGCCGGCGTCCATCCGCGCGCGGCACCCCACCGATATCGGCGAAGGCTGGAGCGAGACCGAAGTGCTGGCCCGCCTGCGTGACCTTGCTGCCCAGAACACGGTGCTGACATCGCTGATCGGGCAGGGGTATTACGGCACCATCCTGCCTGCGGTCATCGGGCGCAATATTCTGGAAAACCCGGCCTGGTACACGGCCTATACGCCCTACCAGCCCGAAATCAGCCAGGGGCGCCTTGAAGCGCTGCTGAACTTCCAGACCATGGTGACCGAACTGACCGGGCTGGACATTGCCAATGCCTCCCTGCTGGATGAGGCGACGGCGGCGGCCGAGGGCATGGCCCTGGCCCGGCGTGTGGCGTCGTCCAAGGCCACGGCGTTCTTTGTCGATGCCGACTGCCATCCCCAGACCATAGCGGTGCTGAAAACCCGGGCCGAACCCATGGGCTGGAGCCTTGTCGTGGGCGATCCCGCGACCGAGCTGGACGCGACGGCTGTTTTTGGCGCGCTGTTCCAGTACCCCGGCACGTCCGGCCGGGTTGCGGACCCCACGGCAGCCATTGCGGCCCTGCACGCGGCGGGCGGCATTGCCGTCATGGCGGCGGACCCGCTGGCCCTGACCCTGCTGGCATCCCCCGGTGAACTGGGGGCCGACATTGCCGTGGGGTCCACCCAGCGCTTTGGCGTGCCCATGGGCTTTGGCGGTCCGCACGCAGCCTATATGGCGGTGCGCGACGCCTACAAGCGCAGCATGCCCGGCCGCCTTGTGGGCGTGTCGGTCGACAGCGCGGGCCGTCCGGCCTACCGGCTGGCCCTGCAAACGCGCGAACAGCATATCCGGCGCGAAAAGGCGACATCGAACATCTGCACGGCGCAGGTGCTGCTGGCCGTGATCGCGGGCATGTATGCGGTCTATCACGGGCCGGAAGGGCTCAAGGCCATTGCGCGGCGCGTCCACGGGTTTGGCGTCACACTGGCCGCCGGCCTGCGGGCGCTGGGCGTGGCGGTGGTGGACCAGCCCCTGTTCGACACACTGAGCGTTGATGCCGGTGCGGCAGCCCCCGACCTGCTGGCCCGCGCGCGCGGGGCAGGGCTGAACCTGCGTGACGCGGGCGGTGGGCGTATTGGCATCAGCCTGGACGAAACCACCACCGCCCGGACCGTGAACGCGGTATGGGGCGTATTCTGCCCCGATGCCGAACAGGTGGCCCGGATGGCGGCAAAGCTGCCTGCCCCGTCCTGCGCCCTGCCAGCGGGGCTTGTCCGCCAGTCGGCGTTCATGCGGCAGGCGGTGTTTTCGTCCTGCCGGTCCGAAACCGACATGCTACGCTACCTGCGCCGCCTGTCCGACCAGGATCTGGCCCTTGACCGCACCATGATCCCGCTGGGGTCCTGCACCATGAAGCTGAACGCCACGGTGGAGATGCTGCCCATCACCTGGCCGGGCTTTTGCGACCTGCACCCGTTCGCCCCCGCCGAACAGACCCGTGGCTACCAGACACTGCTGGCCGATCTGGAACGCTGGCTGTGCGCCATCAGCGGGTATGACACGGTATCCTTCCAGCCCAATTCGGGCGCGCAGGGCGAATATGCCGGGCTGCTGGCCATTCGCGCCTATCACCGTGCCAATGGGCAGGCGGGGCGCACGGTCTGCCTTATTCCCGCATCCGCCCATGGCACCAACCCGGCTTCCGCCCAGATGGCGGGTATGAAGGTGGTTGTGGTCAAATGCGACACCCAGGGCAATATCGACCTGGAAGACATGCGCGCGAAAGTGGCCGCCCATGCGGCTGATCTGGCGGCGGTCATGATCACCTATCCGTCCACCCATGGCGTGTTCGAGGAAAACATGCGCGCCATCTGCGATCTGGTGCATGAGGCCGGGGGGCAGGTCTATGTGGACGGCGCGAACCTGAACGCGCAGGTGGGCCTTGCCCGCCCCGGCGATTACGGCGGCGATGTCAGCCATTTCAACCTGCACAAGACCTTCTGCATTCCGCATGGCGGCGGCGGGCCGGGTATGGGCCCGATTGGCGTGCGCGCGCATCTGGCCCCGTTCCTGCCCAGCAACCCGGCGGATGGTACATCGGGGCTGGCGGTCAGTGCCGCACCGTTCGGTTCGGCCTCCATCCTGCCGATCTCATGGGCCTATATCCGCCTGATGGGGGATGACGGGCTGCGCCGGGCAACGCAGGTTGCGATCCTGAACGCCAATTACATTGTCAGCCGTCTGGTGGCCGACTACCCGGTGCTGTATCGCGGCGCGCAGGGGCGGGTGGCGCATGAATGTATTCTGGACCTGCGGCCGATCAAGGACAGCACGGGGGTCAGCGTGGATGATCTGGCCAAAAGGCTGGTGGATTACGGCTTTCACGCCCCCACGGTCAGCTTTCCCGTTGCGGGCACGTTCATGATCGAGCCCACAGAATCCGAAGGCAAGGCCGAGCTTGACCGCTTTTGCGACGTCATGCTGGCCATTCGGGAAGAAGTGCGCGCCATCGAACGGGGCGAGGTTACGGCCGAACACTCGGTCCTGCGGCACGCGCCCCATACGGGGGCTGCCCTGGGGGCTGCCGAATGGACCCACCCCTATACCCGCCAGCAGGCCTGCTTTCCGCCCGGCGTGCGCCCGGCCAACAAATACTGGCCACCAGTAGGCCGGATCGACAACGCCCATGGCGACAAGAACCTGATCTGCTCCTGCCCCGATATCGCGGAATGGATGGAATAGGGCAGACAGCACGGGTCATGCAGGGCGGTCTTCGGGCCGCCCTTTTTTGTATAGGGGGCCATCTCGGAGTTGTTTGAAAAACACCAGTCACGATTATTCATCGTTCTGGCACATCCAAAGGTATAACGTTGTGGTGTCATACCTCTCTGGCGTAGCAGGCGATCATGCAGCCTGTTCGGAATCCGCGTAATCCAGGGGCGGGGAGGGCGCGGGTCGTTCAGCCGTTGGGTCACGCGTTGCGACAGCGCGGGTGTTCTGGTCGCTTGGGCGCAGTCGCTGTGCATGTGCTGTTTTTTTAGAAATCTGGATCGATAATCATACCGGCAGGCTGGTACGGCCCTGCGCATGAGGGCGGTTACCGTGACCCCTTCATGATGGCAGGGGCGGAACTGTCCCTTGGCGGAGTTTGCTCACGCTTGACTGGTGAGCCCCCTGTCGAACGAGGTGGTGCGGTCATATGGAGAGAAATCTGTCATGGTTTCAGTCCCATACGGGAGAGGTAGTAATCCGCAACGCCATGCTTGAGAAGACGGCCGGCCGGCCCCATTTCGCTCAGATCATAAAGGACCAGAACAAGATGGGAGGATATGACGCCAACGACTGTCAGTATGATTGAAAAAGGTTTGATCCACTTTCTGTCATGGAGATGTTGCGCGATAAAAATTGCGCCCATGAAGCCTGAAAACAGAATGAGCGGATAGAACTCCGCTCGGTAACGAAAATTCATGCTGATAGCCATGAGCATGAGGATTGCGGGGATGACAAGTCCTGCCATGATGGCAAAAGATGCCGCTCTGGCCATGGCGGGGTAATGTCTCCCTTGGACAAGGGAGATGACGAAAACAGCGCTGAAAAAAAGAAAAAGTCCATCCGTCAGGAAAAAGCTGCTGGGAGGAAGTTCCGCTGCGTCTATCAGGCGTGAGAACGCGTCCTGAAAGAAAAAATGGCCTTCGCTATTGCGCAAAACCCAGACTGGAAAGAAGAAATAGATAAGCCCGAGCGGAATGCGATGTGTATTGAAAAGACCATACTGCTCTGTTCGGGGCAGGCGGTCAGGATATTTTATATTGAACAGGTAAATGTGGTAGTTGGCAAATGTTAACGGGTTTCCCCACCGTTCAAAATTAATGAAGGATGTCAGGGCGACCCCGGCTAGCAAAATAAAAACTGCCACAGCGCAATGGCGTAGCCATGACCGGACCAGAGGCACGGATGGGCAGGACGTGTCGCGCCAGCAGCGCCACAGGATCAGAAGGCCGAACAGGCTTTCCGCCGCATAAAGCCCGATCCCCATTGAAACCCGTGTCAGCAGCGCCAGCACAGAGGCAAGAGCCATCCAGACGAGCGCTTTTGGGGTATCCTGAGCTTGAAGACATGCGCGCAAAGCCCAATAGACAAAAAATACGGCAAACACGAGAGACCACAGGCATACTTCCTGGTATAGAGACGGCCGCAGAAAGCATATTTGTACGCCTGTGAACGCGACTGTTACAAAAAGTACGGTCTTCAGCCACGGTGTTCTTTGCAGTGCGTGTTCTGCTACATACTGGACGGTCTTGCAGTTGATGATAAACATGATCAGGGTCGCGAGGATGCATGATAACCGTGTGATATCGAAATGCTGCCCCTGCGGTAAAAGTAGAAAAGGCATGCGCAAGAAGGCAGGAAAAAGCCCCCAATACGCGTAAACCCGCCCATTACGTAAAAAGCCTTCATCTCCAACGGTCTTGGGATCGACATCAAACCGTCCATGAAGGAGGTTTTCCATCATGCTATTGAATGTTAGAGAAAAACCGTCTGGCCTGATGCTGATCGGTGAATGACGCCAGAATAAAATATTGCCACAGTACCATAAGACGCAGAATGCGACCAAAGTATAATATAAATATCGGTTCCAAAAATATTTCATGGTTAATGCAGCTCTCGCGTCCCGCTCAGCGATGGAATATAAAGCAGTCAATATCCAAAAAAGCAGCGATCCTATATCAGGGAGCCCAGTCAGTTTCAATATATGTGCTATGGATGGCTGGTGCGTGAGCGTTGCTATAGTATTCGTTGTGGCTTGTGGCTTGTGGCTTGTGGCTTGTGGCTTGTGCTGCCTACGGCCTTGATCGGGTGATTCTGCAAACCACAGTGTCAGCAGCGTTGCGGACATGCATGAACGATTGTCAGCATGTATCGGCTGGGAGTGTGTCTGTTTCGGACGTGCCGCATAAAAAAACCCGGCTCATATGAACCGGGTTATGGTGCAAAGGCGGTATTGCCGCAAAAACGGGGCGGTGCCGTGGGCTTATTCTTCGTTGCCGAAGGCGACCGGGCCGTCGTTCTGGGCTGTTGCGGTGGCGTCCTGTGTTGCCGCGGCAGGGGTTGCCTTTACAGGGGCTTCGGGGGCCTGAGCCAACTGGGTGGCCGTGTTCTTTTTGTTCCATGCGGTCATGACGGTCTGGCGCAGGGATTGGCCTGTTCCGTCGTGGCGCGGGTAAATAAAGCCATAGGTCGGGTAAATGGAACCGTAATTGCCCGAGCCACCATTCAGCGCCACGCGCACGGCGGACCAGTCATTGTTGGGTGACACGTCGATCACCGCCACATTGCGGCTGACACCGGCCTGCGCCCAGTGGGACTGGTCGATGGTGATGGTGCGGCTGTCGATCACGTTATGCACGACCGCTACATGACCCAGCGGCATGCGGCGGGTCGCGCGGAAATTCAGGACGCTGCCGGACTCGGGGGCCTGCCCGCGATCGTAAACACCGGCGGCGTTATGCCACCAGTCCCGCGCATTGCCGCGCAGCATCACGTCCGATGCGGTTTTGGCATAGGCCACGCACTGGATCACATGCGCATGATGCCGGGATGACGCAAAGTGAAAACCCCGGCGTGCCCCACGTGACGATACGGATGTATGCTGGATACGGGCGTGGCTGCCTGAATGCACGGTGCTGTGATGCGCCGCACCGGCATGCGCCCGGTGGCTGCCCGCATGGGCTGCGGTGGTGAAAGCGGAGAGGGAGAGAAATGACAGGACGGCGAGTTTCAGCTTCAGCGTCTTAGCCCGTCCATGCCGCATCCCGTCTACCTTTCCTGCGTTTTCTGCAAGTCTGACTGCATTCCTTGAACAGGTATAAAGGTTCACGCAGATCAGGCAAGCACTCATTGCGTGGCAAAACGACGAATCATATCTTTGCAGAATTATCCCTCTTAAAAACTAGAAAATAGGAATTTAATCCTATTATTCTTCACAAATTTGCCCGAATCTGTTTCATTTTACGCCTTCGACGGAACAAAATCGTGTTCGGGTGGGGGAAAAAGCCCCGAGCCCGCCATGGGCAGGATTCGACCTGACTGTGATCCCGATGCAACAAAAGCGTGACATATCTGTCTGCGATCCCGGCATGGCATCATGGTGGTGGCAAACCGGTCATGCGTTCTGCCGTTCCGCCGCGTCCAATGCCAATGCATGGCTGGACTGCCGCATAAGCCCGAACGCATGGCGGCCTGCCGGGCTCAGGCGCGGACCGGATCATCGGGGACGGGCGCGGACAGGCTGGATCAGGGGCGGTGTCGCGCCGTAAGGCTTGCGCTGGGTGCCGTCCGGCCTCGGGTGTGCTGGCTGTCCCTTCTGGCGCGCGGGAGCGGCTGATCGCCAGCGCTACAAGGGAGAATGTGCCAGCCCCACGGGAGAGGCCCACTGACTGGCAGGGAGAATCTGCTGGCAGGTGCGACGGGCAAGACCCTTTTGGGCGGGGTTGTGGGCAGGCTGGTCCCGCCGCCGGGGGCGGCGAGACCGTGTGCGGTTTATTTGGTGGTGATCAGCATGATTTCGACCAGCACGCGCGGGTCGGCCAGCACGGCCTGTACGCAGGCGCGGGCGGGGGCCAGGTTTTCGGGCAGCCAGGCTTTCCACAGCGTGTTCAGCACTTCGCGGTCCTTGATGTCCTTTACCCAGATCTGGGCCTGCAACAGGCGGGTGTTATCCGTGCCGTGCTGTTCCAGCAGCGTGTCGATCTGGTCCAGTACGTCGCGGGTCTGGCCTTCCATATCCAGTTCGAGGTTGCGGGCCACCAGCCCGGCGGTGAACACAAAGCCATGGTATTCCACGGCGGTGGACAGGATGGGACCGGGGTTGGTGCGGAGAATCTTGCTCATGATCGGCATCTTTCCTTGCAATAGAATGACGCGCCAGCTCTGGCGGCAGGCCCGCGTGGCGTGGCCCTAGTTGTTGGACGGCTTGGCGTCGCGGTCAACTCCCCCCGGGTGCGGCGGGCCTGGCCCGGGGGTAAATGGCCAAGCAGGGCGTAGGCGGCCAGCCTTTCGGGGGTGTCGAAATCCTGCAGGGCGGCCATCGGGGCCGCGATCAGCCGCACGGCGGGGCCGAGCGCGCGCAGCAGGTCGCGTCCGCCTTTGTCGCCCCGTGTTTCAAGCAGCCTGTCGTAGCATGTGTCGCTCCAGGCCACGGGATTGCCCGGTCGGCCGTCGCAGTCCGGGGCGGTGGCCGGGGCATTGGTGGAAAGCTGGGCGGTTATCAGCGCGTTCAGCAACGTGGGCGGGACAAGGGGCATGTCCCCCAGGCAGACAAGCAGGCAGCGCGCCTGCTCCGCCCGCGCCGCCCGGACCCCCGCGTGCAGGGACTGCGACAGGCCCATGGGCGCGCGCACCACCACGCGTGTGCCGACACGGCTGTCGCGTTGCACATAGGGGGCTACCAGGGCGGCCAGGTCCGGCTGGTCGGGGGGCAGCAGCACGAGAATACGGGCCGCCATGCTGGCCGTAACCGCATCGAGCGTGCGGGCAAGCATGGGCGTGCCCGTGGCATCCGGGGCCAGCAGCTTGTGCGCAGGCGCTGTGCGGCTGGACCGACCGGCTGCCAGAACAATGGCCAGGGTGCCGGAGAGAATGCCGGACAGCGTGTTAATGGGGTTTCCAGTGGGGTTCCCACCGGGTGCACCGACCGGGGTGCCCGGCTGTGGGCCGGTCGGCTCTACCATCCGGGCTGGGCGGCCAGGGGCGCATTGCGGCGCACGGCCACGATTTCCGCCAGAATGGACAGGGCGATTTCCTCCGCCCCGACCGCGCCTATGGCCAGTCCTACAGGCCCGCGAATACGGCGCAGGGCATCTTCACCAAAGCCCAGTTCGCGCAGGCGATCCAGCCTGCTGGCCTGCGTCCTGCGCGAGCCCAGCGCGCCGATATAGAAGGCCGGGCTGGCCAGCGCGGCCTCCAGCGTGGGGTCGTCCAGCTTGGCGTCGTGCGTCAGGGTGGCAATGGCGGTCATGGTGTCCACCTTCAGGCTTTCCAGCGCTTCGGTCGGCCAGTCGGCAATCAGGGTCTGGCCGGGCACCAGGCCGGGAAAGCGCTCCGGGGTCGCCAGCGCTTCACGCGGGTCGATCACGACCGGGGCAAGGCCGGTCAGGGTGGCCATCCGGGCCAGGTGCTGCGCCACATGCACGGCCCCTACAATCAGCAGGCGCGGGGGCGGGGTCAGGGGCTGGACAAACCAGTCCCGCCCGTTCTCATCCGCCGTGGTGGCGGCCCGTCCGTCCACCAGGCATTGCGTGGCCACCACCATGACGGGGGCCGGGCAGGTGGGCGGGGTTGTGCTGTCCCCCCGCGTGACGACCGTGCCGCCCACTGCCGGGGTGGTGGGGTGGAGCAGGACGTGGTGCGTGCCGTCCAGCGTGCGCGCCAGTGCGGTGGAACGCCGGGCGGCCATGTCCGTGCAGGCCTGTTCCAGCATGGACAGGGGCAGGGTGCCGCTGGGGCAGGCGGGGCTTTGCACGGCTTCTATCAGCACATCCAGCTTGCCGCCGCAGGCCAGCCCGACCTCCCACGCGCGGGCGCTGGTCACGCCGTAATGGAGCAGCATGGGGGCTGCCCCTGCCAGAATATCCTGCGCCTGCACCATCACGTCGGATTCCACGCACCCGCCGCTGACCGAGCCTTCAACCCGGCCATTCCCCGCGATCACCATGCAACTGCCCGCGGGCCGGGGCGAACTGCCCCAAGCCCCGGTTACGGTGGCAATGGCGACAGGCTGGCCCTGCCGTGCCCAGGCCAAGGCATGATCGAGAGGCGTGGCTGGCAGGTGCTGGGGGGCTGGAAGTGTCATGCAATCACCCTATATCATGCACAGGCCGTCCAGAAGCCCCGCGCCAGAATGGGATGCGGCGGGTTTGGTCCGGCAATGGAATGAGGAACACGCTGATGACCGAAGCAAGAGACGGGCTGATTGTTTACGTGGTGGCCGATGGCGGCAAGGCACGTTTTGTGCATGACGCGGATGGCACCATGCGCGACGTGCAGGATTTCGACAGTCACAGCAAGGGCGAGGGTCATGCGACCCCGGGCAGGATGCCAGCGGGTTCCACCCCGTCGGACCTGAACAAGGACGCGTTCGCCCGCACGGTGGCGGACCGCATGAATGCGCTGGTTGCCCATGACGGCGCGCAGGTTGCCGGGTTTGTGCTCGCGGCCCCGGCCCCCGTCCTGCACGAGATCAGCACCCATCTGAGCAAGCCCGCTGCCGCCAGGGTCATTACGACGCTGCCCAGGGACCTGACCAACATTCCCGCCCATGACCTGCGCGGGCATTTCGATATTCCCGCCACAGGCTGGGTGCTGCCGGGCTGATCGCGCCTGCCTGCGTATTCGCCTGCCAGTTCATCTGTATGACGCAAAACTGCCAGATCGTTCGGGTCTGGCAGTTTTTTTATGTATTCTGTGCCATCCTGCCCGCCATTCCAGGGGCCGGTCCGCCTGCGGCCCGCACGGCAAAAAAGGAGAATGCCTCATGCCTGTCGTCTATCCCGGCATGCAGCTCAACGTTATTCCCGTCACCCCTTTCCGGCAGAACTGCTCCATTTTATGGAACCCCCAGACGCGTGCCGCCCTGGTGGTGGACCCCGGCGGCGACGCAGACACCCTGCTGGCTTTTCTCGCCCGGAACACCCTGACGGTGGAGGCCATTCTCCTGACCCACGGGCATCTCGATCACGCGGGCGGCGTGGCTCCGCTGTGCCGGGGGCTGGAAGCGGCGCAGCCCACCCGCCCGGCGGTGATCGGTCCCGACCGGCACGACGCGTTCCTGCTGTCCTCCATTACCGAACAGTCGCGGCTTTTCGGCCTCTCAGGGCTGGAGAACGCGGAGGTCGACCGCTTCACGCAGGAAGGCGATGTGCTGACTTACGCCGGTCGCAGCCTGCGGGTGCTGCATGTGCCGGGCCATACACCGGGGCATGTGGTGTTCGTGGACGATCAGGCCCGCTTTGCCTTCATGGGGGATGTGCTGTTCCAGGGCAGCGTGGGGCGGACGGATTTCCCCTATGGTGATGGTCCGCTGCTGATCCGTTCCATCCGCGACAAACTTCTCCCGTTGCTTGATACGTCAGGGGGTGACATCACTTTCGTGCCGGGGCATGGCGGTCTGTCCACATTGGCGACGGAAAAGGCCAGCAACCCGTTCCTGCAGGCCTGAGCGCGTGACGGTGCATGAAAGAGGAGAACAAACCAACGTGAAGCATAAACTGTTCGTGGCCGTTATGGCCGGTTTTATGGCGCAGGCCGCGGTTCCCCTCCTGCCAGCCCTGGCAGACGATACGGGCGAACCCACCCAGGCGCAGCCGACCCTGCCGCAGGAAAAACTGAGCATTACGTCAGCTTCCGGCCCGCATGCCTTTACGGTCGAACTGGCCAAAACCCCGCGCCAGCAGCAGGTGGGGGAAATGTTCCGCACCCAGATGCCCGAAAACACCGGCATGCTGTTCCTGTGGGGTATCCCGCGTGACAGCGACATGTGGATGGAAAACACGCTTGTCCCGCTCGATATCGTGTTTATCGGCGCGGATCATCGCATTCACGCGATCGAGGAAAACGCCGTGCCCCGCAGTCTGGCCCAGATCAGCAGCCACGGCCCCGTTCTGGCCACGCTGGAACTGGCAGGTGGCGTCGCGGCCAGGCTGAGCCTGACTGTGGGGGACAAGGTGGAATCTCCTTCTCTGGGGGCGGTCACCGCAAGCGCGAAACCCTGAACAGGGAAAAAACCTGACGCAGCGTGGCGTCTGCGCTAGATATCCGGGCATGACATTGGCGGGCGGGGCCACGTTGCCCCGGATGATGGGGCAACGATCTTGACTGTGTTGGTAACCGGCGCCGCCGGATTTGTGGGGTTTCACGTCTCGCGCGCGCTGCTGGAACGGGGGGAGCGCGTGATCGGGGTCGATGACCTCAACAGCTATTACACGCCCGCTCTCAAACAGGCGCGACTGGCCCTGCTTGAAGGGCACAAGGCGTTCTCCTTCCACCGTTTCGACCTGAGCGATCCCGCCAATCTGGCGGATCTGGCGGTGCGTGAGCCCGATATCCGGGGTATTTTCCATTTCGCGGCGCAGGCAGGGGTCAGGCACTCCCTCAAGGACCCGTACGTGTTCGCCAACGTCAACGTGCGGGGCCATGTGGCGGTGCTGGAATTTGCACGTAACCTCAAGCGGCTCGATCATCTGGTATATGCGTCGTCGTCCTCGGTTTATGGCCGCAACACCAAACTGCCGTTCATGGAAACAGATCCGGTCGATCAACCCGGCTCGTTCTATGCCGTGACCAAGCGCTGCGCGGAACTGACATCTTCCACCTACAGCCACCTGTACGGCCTGCCGCAGACAGGGCTGCGGTTTTTCACTATTTACGGGCCATGGGGGCGGCCGGACATGGCCTATTACACCTTCGCCCGGGCCATCATGCGGGGGCAGCCCGTCACATTATACGAAGGCAACGCCCTGGCCCGCGACTTCACCTATATCGATGACGTGGTGCGCGCCGTGCTGGCCGTATACGCCGCTCCCCCGCCCGCGGGCCAGGCCCGGCTGCTCAATATCGGCAACGACCGGCCAGAACCCGTAAGGCAGTTGGTGACCCTTCTGGAACACGCTCTCCAACGCCCCGCGCAGATTACCCTGCAAGCTCGTCCTGAAGCGGATGTGGAGCGGACATGGGCCTCGATTGAGCAGATTGGTGAATTGACGGGGTGGCGTCCGCGCTTGTCTCTGGCGGATGGGATTGA
>NZ_JBDOBQ010000035.1:0-26976 GCF_047723915.1 Acetobacter sp.
ACCCGGTCCAGCGCCGGAAAACGACCATACGTCGGAATCGGGGAGGGGGCGTTCTGCTCGGCCATGATCTCAGTTTCTCCGTTCGATCACATAGTAGGCGAGGTCCCGCAATCTGTCGGCCCGCGCGCCAAAGGGCTCCAGTTCGGCCACGGCAAGTTCGGTCAGCCGGGTGGCTTCTTTCTGTGCGCCATCAATGCCCAGCAGGGCGACAAAGGTCGATTTGCCCGAAGCCTCGTCCTTGCCGGCTGTCTTGCCCAGTTCTTCCGCCGTGGCTGTTGTATCCAGAATATCATCCGCGATCTGGAAGGCCGCGCCAATGCTGGTGCCATAGGAGCGCAGACGCTTGCGCAGGTCTGGCGTGGCTTGGCCCAGAATGGCGCCACATTCGGCGGAATAGCGGATCAGGCAGCCGGTCTTGAGGGCATGCAGGTGGCGGACTTCATCAAGCGGGAGGGCACGGCCTTCGCCTTCCATGTCGATCATCTGCCCGCCTACCATACCAGCGGCCCCCGACGCTTCGGCAAAGCAGGAAATGAGGTCGATCCGAACATCGGCGCTGTTGTGGGTCTGGGCCGATGCGAGAATTTCGAAGGCCTTGGTCTGCAGGGCGTCACCTGCCAGAATGGCGGTGGCCTCGTCAAACTTGCGGTGGGTCGATGGCTGGCCACGGCGCATGTCGTCGTCGTCCATGGCGGGCAGATCATCATGCACGAGCGAATAGGCGTGCAGCATTTCGACGGACGCGCCCGCTCTTGCCGACTGGTTTTCAGGCACGTCGAACAGGCTGGCGACCGTCATGGCAAGGTAGCCGCGCAGGCGCTTGCCGCCCCCGAGTGTAGCGTAACGCATGGCGTCGATCAGGCGTGCATCGCCGCCTTTAGTGGGGACAAGCAGGGCGTCGATCGTGTTTTCGACCACGCGTGCGCGGGCACTCATGTCCTGCTTGAGCAGGGCGCCGTTTTCCGCCACGCGGCTGAGGGATGTGGGGGCCGGGTTCGTCATTGACATCTCAGTCCATAGATTTCATGTCCAACGACCCGTCGGACCGTTGTACGATCGCCTGCACGCGGGCTTCGGCTTCGCTGAGCTTGGCTTCGCAATGCTGCCTTAGGGCCGCGCCGCGTTCATACGCTGCAATGGCGTCTTCCAGCTTCATCTGTCCGCTTTCCAGGCCGCGCACGATTTTCTCCAGTTCGGAGAGCGCCGCCTCGAAAGAGAGCGATGTGATGTTATCCGGCATGACGCGGGCGTTCCTCTTCGTCTCGAAGGGGATGGCAATACCCCGAGAAGGAGGGGTCTGCCAAGTCTTGCTTGTAAGGTATGATGTCGGGGGATCAGCCTGCCCGATCGGGGAGGGTGTCGGCCCTGCGCTTTATCGTAAAGGCGAACACGCCGTTCTGGTCGGCAAAAGCGACCAGGGCGTGTCCGGTTTCGCGGCAGAAGACCTGAAAGTCGGTAACGGATGCCTTGTCGGTTGCCAGTACGCGCAGGCGTTCGCCCGGCGTCATGCCGCGCAGCATGCGGTTGGCTTTGAGCACGGGCAGCGGGCAGTTCAGCCCGCGTGCGTCAAGCACGGTTTCACTCATGGCATCGCACCTTGTTTTAGAATTTTTGGGTAATCCCGCATGTGGCCGTGTGTGGAGCCGGGCAGCATGCGGAATGCTGCGTTGCGTGGTGCCCGTTACTCGGAGCCGCTGGCAAGAGCGAGTTTTTGTGGGCGGAAGCCGGTTGCCACGACATACAGTTCAGCCGAGTCCTTGCGGCTGGCAGGGGGTTTGGCGTGGCGGACCTGGGCAAATGCCTGTTTGAGGGTGTTCAGCATTGTTTTTTCAGCCCCGCCCTGAAAGACCTTGGCGACAAACCCCCCGCCTTCGGCCAGAATGTCGAAGGCGAAATAAAGTGCTTCTTCCGCAAGGCCGATAATGCGCTGGTGGTCGGTGGCGGCATGCCCGGTCGTGTTGGGTGCCATGTCTGAAACGACCAGATCCGCTCCGCCGCCCAGCATGGCTGTCAACTGTTCGGCCATGCCATCGGCGGTAAAGTCACCTTCTATGATCGTTGCACCTGGCACGGGTTCCACAGGCAGCAGATCGACCCCGACAACCTGGGCCGCCCCGCGCTTGACCAGAACCTGTGTCCAGCCGCCGGGGGCGGCGCCCAGGTCAACCACCTTCATCCCCGGACGGATCAGGTGGAAGCGGTCATCCAGTTCGATCAGCTTGAAGGCCGCGCGGGAACGCCAGCCCTGTTTCTGCGCGGCCTGCACGTAGGGGTCATTCAACTGGCGGGCCAGCCAGCGTTGCTGGGCAGTCGTGCGCCCGCGCGCCGTACGAAGGGACACCGACTTGGCCCGCACCTTCTGTACCGCCGCCGAATCATCCTGACTGAGCTGGCTGCCGGGGGCAGCGCTGCTTTTGCGTGCGCGACCCGGCACCCGCAATGTGGAGGAAGAGCCGGAGGAGCGGCCTTTTTTATCGCTCATAAACCTGTAACCTGCATGGAACTCTGCGTGAAATGTTTCTTGTAAGGGGCATTCTGGCGCACAGTGCGCCGTGTCGGGGGTGTTGGGTAAGCCTTGCGGATCATCCGCAGAATCATGCCGTCTCTCAAACCTCTGTCCGCCACGACAATATCGCCCACGGGCCACATATCATGAATGGCTTCGAAAATCGCGCAGCCCGGCAGAACGAACGGGGCGCGGTCCGGTCCGATACATGGGTGCTGCTCTATACCCCTGTGGCCCATGCCCAGCAGTTTGCGCACTGCCAGCCGTGCGCTGGCTGCTGGCAGCAGGGAGCCATCGACCGCGGCACGGGCGTAGCGCGACAGGTTCAGGATAAGACTGGCAAGGGTTGTCACCGTTCCGCTTGTGCCGATCAGGCGGACCTGATTGCGCCGGATTTCCGGGCCGATCCGATGAATTTCCTCAAAATCACGTAAAAAGGCGCGCGTATAGGCTACCATTTCGCGATAGACGG
Source organism: Acetobacter sp. (assembly GCF_047723915.1). GTDB lineage: Bacteria > Pseudomonadota > Alphaproteobacteria > Acetobacterales > Acetobacteraceae > Acetobacter. The sequence continues at coordinate 2,979 of NZ_JBDOBQ010000035.1, forward strand.
TTTCCGTCAGGTTGCGGATCGGTCCGAACTGTTCGGACAATGTTATGACCCCGACAGGCAGGCTGAGATACCCGATAAGGGATTCTGTCTGGCGGTCGGGTTCGGTTCGGACCCAGGCTATTTCTGTCGAGCCACCGCCGATGTCAAAAAGCAGGGCCCGGTTGCGTGCGGCACCCAGGCGCTGGTCGTGCAGCAGGTTGGCGCAGCTTTCCACGGCCAGCCAGGCTTCCTCGCGCCCGGAAATAATGTCGATATCGACGCCGGTTTCCGCCTTGGCGCGTTGCAGGAAAGCCTGCCCGTTGGTAGCCCTGCGGCAGGCTTCGGTCGCGACGGCGCGGATATTGCGGACCTGCCGGCGCCCAAGACGTTCCGCGCAGGAATGCAGGGCCTCCATTGTCCGTTCCATGGCGTCACGGTTTAAAACGCCGGTATGGTGCAGCCCTTCGCCCAGCCTGACCATGCGGCTGTAACTGTCTACCACACGAAAACCGCCGGCGGTCTGCGCCGCAATCATCAGGCGGCAGTTGTTTGTTCCCAGATCCAGTGCAGCAAACAGATCATCTTCCCCCGTCCGTAGGGACGGCGTGATATGGAAAGGCCTGCCTGGCGGGCCGGGCCAGGGGGGCATGTCATCCATAGGTCCGGTCCTTTCTGTTCGGGGTTGATAAACTCTTTCATCTATTCTGGGAGTGCATCCGCCATGGGACAAGACAAATATGTGATAAATCGAAAATTCTTTTGGAGGTGGGCTTGCATGCCTGTGATCGTAATGGTAGGAGAGCCCCACCAGCACGAAGGGGCACACAAGACGCCTCCTCAAGCGCGGCATGCTGGGGGATAGTTTAGCGGTAGAACTACCGGCTCTGACCCGGTCAGCCCTGGTTCGAATCCAGGTCCCCCAGCCATTTCTCTCCGTAATTGATTGAAATAAATAATAAAAACGCCCCGAATTCTGGGTGTCTATGTAGAACCTCTACATAAGTGACTCCGCAATCGGCGTTTTCGCATGCTTGCGAAGGCTCGGGCTTTCACGATTTCCGAAGAAAGCTCCCGACGCGGGCGGCTTTGTGTTGTCCAAGGCTGATATTCGGGTTCGCCTTGAAAACCATGAAATCGCCTGACAGCCGCTATACGGGTTGGCGGGGAACAACACGCTTTGCAGCATGGGGTGTGCCGCGTTTGCAGCACACCCTTAATGTTTGTCAGTGAGGGTTCCTCATGGCGCACGAATTGGCATGCGCGCGATCAGGAACGGGGGTTTGCGCATGTCATGCCCGTTATGGAAACGGGGCAGGCGTGTCCATTGTCCCAGCACCACATAGACATATCGGTTATCGGCGAAAATACCGTCAGGCCAGACAAACCGCGGATCGGATGCGACCAGATCGAAGCTGCCGTCGGTATTGCGCCGAAAAATCGCGTCATGGTCTGCGGCGGTTGTATAGATACGGCCCCATGCATCAGTTGCCAGACCGTCTGCAGCCCCTTTTTCCCCTTCATCAACGACCATCTTCGCCAGAGAGGCGGAACTGACGGAAAAATCCGCGAGTTGCGCCGTGGGCAGGCTGTACAGGCGCCTGCTGGCCAAAGGAGCGTAATAGAGGCGCGAGGAATCCTGCGAGAGGGTAATGCCGTCTGCTCCGCCACCGGGGAAAGTCGGTGTTTTGGGGGTAAAGGGCAGGACGCGGCCGTCCAGTACGGTCTGGTATCCCGGATCTGCCAGAACGGACACCGTTCCTTCCAGCACCCGCCGCTGGCGGCCTGTGGCCAGGTCGACCACGACAAGGGCCGGATGGCCGTCGAACGAACTGTCGGTAATGAACGCCGTGCCCTTTGGGCCATGGGTCAGGTCAACCCGCAGGTCGTTCATATGGCTGCCAGGCAGTACTGTGTCCTTGAGGACAACCTTGGATACCACCGTGCCCGTAGCCGGGTCGATGCCCACGATTTTGGCCCCACCGGGCGGGATCGGCTGGCCCTGAACTTTCCCGTCATCAATCACCCAGATCATGCCGCGCGTATCGGTGGTCATGCCGTGGGGGGAGACGAGCCGGTCTTCTGGCGGCCCGGACTTTGAGGCGGCAAATTTCTCGGAAGGAAAGGCGGAAAGCTGTCCGTTTTTCCATTCCGCCAGCACTGGGCCTGCGTGGTCGCCGTCATGTTTGGGAAATGTCAGGAAAAGGCGGTTGTTCACCACCACGATACCGGACGGACAGGGGGTGGGAATACTGGCCACGATTTCGACATGACCTGTCGCACCAAATCCGGGGTCCTGATTGCTGGTGATGGCGGGCGTGGGCGCCGCCCATACGCACGGACCTGTGGCGGCGCCCAGCGCGGCCACAAGCGTCAGTGATCGAAGTGCCTTCATGCCTGCAGGAAAGGGGCCAGAAGTGCCAGATCCGCCACGGAAAGCCGGTCGGCGGCGGTTGAGCGCTGGTGCCAGTATGGATACAGCAGGGGGGGACGGCTGACTTTTTCCAGCTCGGCAATATCCTCCGCAGCCAGTTTCAGCGATGCGGCTTTCAGGTTGTCTGCCAGTTGCGCGTCGGTCCGGGCGCCGATCACCAGACTTGCCACGCCCGGCCGCGTCAGCAGCCACGCAAGGGCGACCTGTGCCGGTGTCGCGCCGTCGTAACGGGTTGCGACGCGGATCAGCACCTCCACAATGTCATAGAGAGCCTCGACATCGCGTACAGGTGGTTCGTCCCAATGGGCGGCCTTGCGGGTGCCTTCGGGTTCGGGTTGTCCCCGGCGGTATTTGCCGGACAGCAGACCGCCTGCAAGTGGCGACCAGATCACCGTGTCCACCCCCTGGTCGACCGCTATGGGCAGCAGTTCATATTCAGCCTCGCGAGCCTGCAGCGTGTAATGGATCTGCTGGGCGACGGGGCGGACTTTTCCACTCCGTTCGGCCGCAGCCAGCATTTTCATGATATGCCAGCCCGAAAAATTGGAAACACCGACATACCCGATCTTGCCTGCGCGTTGCAGGTCGTCAAGGGCTGCGAGAATTTCCTCTATCGGGGTCAGGCCGTCCCATTCGTGGCACCAGTAAAGCTCGATATGGTCGGTTTTGAGCCGTCGGAGACTGGCTTCGCAGGCCTTGATGATATGGTGGCGTGACAGGCCGCGTTCGTTCGGTCCCTTTGTGCCGGTGGGAAAACGCACCTTGCTGCCCAGCATCACGCGGTTGCGCCGTCCGGCATCGAGCGCCGTGCCGATGATCTCTTCTGATTCTCCATCAGAATAGATATCGGCCGTGTCCAGCATGTTTACGCCAGCGTCCAGCGCCATGTCGATCTGCCGACGCGCTCCCTGCACATCCGTATTGCCGGTCTTTGCAAAATTCCCTTTGCCGCCAAAGGTCATGGTGCCCAGCATCAGGGTTGAAACCTTGAGGCCGGAACGACCGAGCAGACGATACTCCATTACTGTTCTCCATTAGGCGCTGCGGTGACAGGCCCTGCCGTGGCGGTCCCGTTTTCCCACGTTTCCACAATGTTGTCGGTATGTGAGATATCCGTGGCCGGGTTGCCTGCCACAACAAGCAGGTCAGCACGCATTTGAGGGGCGATAACGCCACGGTCTGTCAGGTGCAGCAGGTGGGCCGCGTTCTGGGTGGCGATATGAATGGCCTGTAGTGGGGTCAGGCCTGCCTGAACGCTCAGTGCGAGTTCACGGTGTTCGGCTATGCCGGGCACGCGCAGGGGCATGGCGCCGCTATCGGTGCCGAAGCCGATCTGTACGCCGCCATCATACAGGGCTTTGAGGTTGCGGAGGTTCATGGCCAGTGACCGCCGGGCGGCGTCGGCCCTGGGGCCGGTGCTATTGGCCTTTTGCCAGGCCGGATCACCGATCTGGGCGCGCAGCGGGGTCGACAGCCCGGCCTGAACGAAGGGGGATGCGGTCCACGGTGCCGGGTCGGCCCAGGCTGTGGTGGCCTCGTCAAGCTGAAGGGTTGCGATGTACCAGATCCCGCGCGATTTCAGGCTTTCGATAAAGGCGGCGGGTACTGGCTGGTCGCGCACGCCATGGGCAAGAATATCTGCACCATCGGCCACCACACGTCGGGCGTCGTCCAGGTCGTGAATATGGGCCGCGACCCGCAAATGCAGCTTGTGGGATTCGTCTATGACGGCGGCGATAATTGCCGGGTCCATCTTGACAGGCAATGAGCCCCCGAAGTCATCGACCCAGATTTTGACAAGGTCCGTGCCGTCGGCCGCCATCTGGTCCACGTCGCGGCGGGCTTCGGCCGGGGTGGTGGGGCGGTTCAGTTCGTCCTTGCCGACATCGATCGGTGGGGCGCCATTTGGCACGCCAATACCTTTGTCGACCCCGAACAGATCGGCTGGCAGGTGGCCGTCATGGGCCTGTTTGCGCAATGGGTCGAAAATGGCGGGGATATTGTTGCCCAGTGCTGTCACTGTGGTCACGCCGTAACGACGGTACTGTGCCAGCGCGTCGGTAATGACGGGGGCTGTGTAGAATCCGGGGCTGACCGTAACACCGCTGAACTGCCCCACATGGCTATGGTCGGAGATCAGTCCGGGGAGTGCGGTATCGCCCCGTCGGTCAAGTATTTTAGTCCCTTTGGGAATGACCACGTCCTTGCCCGCGGCAAGAATGACGTTGCCCTGCATGATGATCGTCGCATCCTCGACAGGGGGCGCGCCCGTGCCGTCGATAATCCGGATATGGGTCAGGGCGACGGGTGTGGGCTGTGTCGCGGCCAATGCGCCTGCGGATGGGACCAGCAAAAGCGCGGCTGCTGCCAGGGTCGGTTTCATGATGTCTCCTTGGCTTGAGAAGGGGGGCTTCCAGGCTGGCGTGTGCGGTATGCCAGAACGATTGCGACACTCAGGCCCAGCGCACTGGTGATGGTGCCCGCAAGAAAAACGCTTGCATCTCCCGCGCGGTCGGCCAGAAGACCGGTCAGGGGGCCGGTAGCGCCATATGCAAGGTCCTGGAAGGCGGCGAAACCTCCCATGGCCGTGCCCCGCAGATGGGGTGCGACACGCCGCACGACCTCGACCCCCATGGCAGGAAAAATCATGGAGCATCCCGTCCCGGTCAGTGCGGCGCCGACCAGCGCCCATGAGGGGGTGCTGGCGGAATAAAGCAGGAACTGCCCGCAGGTTTCCACCGCCAGAGAAACAACGGCAACACGCACGCCACCGATCCGGTCAGGCAGGTGGCCACAGAACAGGCGTACCAATACAAACGCCGCGCCAAAAAATGTCAGCCCCAGGCTGGCGTGGGGCCAGTGCCGGTGCAGGAACAGCAAAGGCATGAAGGCACCCAATGCCGCAAACCCGATCCCCTGCAAAAACACGACCAGTCCCAGATCCCAGATTTTGGCGATAATCTGCCGCAGCGGAGGGTGTTCGCCCGATTGTGGCGGTACAGGTGCTATGGGGGCGGCCATGGTCAGGCCAAGCAGGGGCACCAACAGGCATGCGAGACTGACGCCAAGATACCCCGCCTGTTCGTACAGGCTGAGCCCAAGTGGGCTGCCGGCGGCGAAAGCGCCGTACATGCCCATGCCAACCAGTGCAAAAACCCGGCCGGAGCGTTTATGCCCCATAATGCCGATACCCCAGGCCAGAACCCCCACGATTGTCAGGCTTTCTCCCAGTCCGAGGATCAGCCGGCCCAGTATCAGCACGCCAAAGGCAAGGAGCGGGGCCGCATGCCACGCCGCAAGCGCGCTGATAATGGCTCCTGCAGCGTAAAGCCCGAGCCCCCATAACATGCAGGGCTTGCCGCCGTGGTGGTCCGCAAAGCGACCGGCCAGGCTGCGGGTCAGGATGGTGGAGGCAAACGCCACGCCCACCGCCAGCCCTGCCATGGCGTTGCCCAGATGCAGGGCCGTGTCGACATAGATCGATGTCGTCGGCATGGACATCGCGACAGACAGGTAGGACAGGAAAAGGGCTGAAGCCAGCCACACCATGGTGCGCGGTGCTTTGTCCTGTCCCGAAGGTGCGGCTGTTGGGTGGGAAAGCACGGCAGGATATCTTTCTTGCGGGGTTGGCCTTGCGGGTTGGCGAAGGGGCCGTAGCAGTTAAGCGGGAAACGTATCGTTCAGAACAAGTTCGGCCCGGGGCAGCACGCCACCCGTGGGTTTGGGGGGCGCCGCGGGCTTGCCGATCGCGACGAACATGACGATCTCGTGGTCCGCTGGCAGGTTGATAAGCGCCCCGACCGCGCCGAAATCGAAGCCATCCATCGGGCAGGTGCCGTAACCCATGCTTTGTGCCAGCAGCATGATCGCCCCGGCCGCCATGCCGCATGAACGCATGCCTTCGTCACGCTGGACCTGTTCGCGTCCGCGATAATACTGGTCTATGGCTGCGGTCATGACTGCCTGTATGTCAGGCTGGGCATTTTCCCAGTAACGGCCGGGTTTTTTCTCCCATGCCTTGAGATCGGCGCACAGCACCAGCAATACAGATGCATCGGTCACCTGTGGCTGGTCCCATGCGGCGGCCCTGATCCTGCGACGAAGGTCCGGGTCCTTCACGACCACAAAACGCCAGTTCTGAATATTGAACGCTGTTGGCATGCGTCGCGCAAGATCAAGTATTTTTTCCATATCGCTGTCTGGCATGGCGTAAGCCGGATCGAATTGCTTGATAGCGCGCCGGTTCAGGATGGCGGAAGCGACATCGAGGGTCATAATCGTCCTTTCAGAAGCGTTTTGTGGCAAACGGTGCGAGAGTTTGCATCGAACATCAAGAGTGGTCATACCCGTCTGACATTGACTGCGGCGGCCTGTTCGGAAGGGCTGGACGGCACGGTCTGCGGCCCGGAGGAAAATAAAAAACAGCGCCCGATGCGGGTAGGCTGTTTTTGCAAGATACGGAATTTCGGTATTTTTCGAACAGGACTTGTTTCTGTTAAATTGCTATAAATAAAGAATTTTATCAAAAATCTGATACGGTAGCCAGGTTGCCCCCCATGGGAAAGCGGGGGAATTTACGGGTGCCGGGACTGCGGAGGGTATGCGTCTGGGCTCTCTTTATGCACGACGCGTTCAGACTGAAGATGAAACACGGTATCGTTACTTTTTTAGAATTGTTTTTAATTCCGATGCACTAAATGCCCTGTTGGCCGGAACCTCGTCCCCGCATGCGAACGTTAAGACTTCAGGACGCGGTGCAGGGGCAGATTTCAAAGGCTTTGAAGCATCCTGAATTTTGAGACGGCAATCAACGGATTGGTGTTCCAGATCATTGTTTTAAAATGATATTACGGCTTAATTAACTAAAATTCTGTGTATTTTATGGAAAAAAACACAGAAACATCTAGTGCGTTGTTGACTGTCACATCTCTTTCTGTGTAAAAGCGCAACAGGTTATGACAGACCCGTCAGATTCAAAAACAGGGGAGGCGTTGCGGTGAACGGACAAGGCAGCATGCGAATGCGATGTCCCGTGTTTGGCAGAAGACAGGGAAAATGGCATAGCTGACAGGTAGCAGATAAAGATTTGCGCTGGTCAGCTATTCAAATCGTGATGGATGGCAGATCGTGCGTGAATCAAGTATCATTGAAATAGACGGCACATTTCTTGGGGCTGCTATTCTGGAATCGGACTATAAAAAGAGCCGTTTCTATGCTGCCCATGAAAGCGTCAGGCCTCTACATCAGCATATTTTCGATAATATTGATGAACTCAGGCGTGTGGCGACGGTCGGGTTCCGTCGCCGGGCCAGAGCTTGATCGATGCGCGCCTTGACCAACTAACTGAAAATTTTACTCCGCCCCCATGCATCCGGGGTTGTGAGCAGATAAATATCGCCAAGAAAAGGGCCTGTTATGCCTCGTTATCATCGCGCCAGCACGCTGCTGGCCAGTGCTGCTTCCGTTTTTCTGCTCTCTACCCCGCAGGTATTTGCAGCGTCAGACTCTGAGGTTTCCGAGTTGCGTCGCGAAATGGACGCCATGCGCCGGGAAATGCATGTGCTCCAGTCCCGCGTTGCCAAATACGAGCACACGACTACGGCATCCAACGCTCATGCAACGCATGCCCCCCACAGGCTTGTTGACGCCCCAGCCAATGAACCGCAGCCTGTTTTTGCCGAGGCGCCAGTGGCATATCATGGTCCGCGCCAGGGGGCTGACAGTCACACCGTGCTGGCCGAAGGTCCGCTGCTGTCATGGAAAGAATTCCGTGCTGCGTCCGCGAAAGATGAAGAGGTCCATATCGGCGGCATGCAGATCGGCTTTCCGAACGGGCGCCCCACCATTGCGTCCGATGACAAGGCTTATGCGTTCTCCGTCGGTCTGCTGTTTCAGGAAGATATAGGTGGCTTCCTGGGTATGGCCAGCGCCCCGCGGGAGGGGGCCGGTAATTTCAACAAATTCACGCAGAACGCCCGTCGGCTGCGCCTGTATTTCTCATGGCGTTACAAGGACTGGGTGGTGAATGTCACACCCGATTTCGGGTCGAGTTCCGTGGATGGTTCCGTAGGCCTGTTCGAAGCCAACCTGAACTATACAGGGCTGCATAATACGACCCTGACAGTCGGCTATTTCCAGCCCCGTATGGAAGAAGAAAGTGCCGAGCGTTCAGGCGCGTTCGAATTCCTTGAACGCCCGACCATTGTCGATCTGGTGCGTAATCTGGCTGGTGGCGTGGCGCGCTTCAGCGTGGGTGGCGAACATTATGAAAAACGCTGGCTGGCGGCCGCTTACTTCACGGGCCAGAAATATGGCGACCGGAGCAAGGATACGACGATCGTCGACAGCCAGACCGGTGCTGTCGTGCGTGTCGCGGGCCGTCCGTATCTGAGCAAGGATATTGACGTGCATGTGGGCGCAGGTGCCACATCCGTTTTCAAAGTCAACGAAAACAGCAAGGGCCGACAGATCACGCTGAGCGACAACATGGAAGTGCCGCTGGGTGAAACCAATCTGCTGACCTCCGGGGCACTGACGAACGTGGCGCAGATCTGGGCGGCGGGGCCGCAGTTGGCGCTACGCTGGAAGCGTTTCCTGCTTAAGAGCGAATATTACCATATCGGTGTGCAGCGGGCTAATAATGCCGAGGCCGTGCATCTGCCATCGCTCGGGTTCGACGGCTGGTATGTTTCTGCCAACTATACAGTTTTTGGCAAGCCGCGTGCCTATAACGAGAAAATTGCCGCGTTCACGACCCCTGGCGTCGAGTATGATTTCGACCCCGCACATAATCATTGGGGTGCGCTGGAAGTCAGTGGCCGGTGGAGTGTCACCGACCTTTATGGAGAGAGCAACCAGGGCGGGACAGGCATTAACGGGAACCAGCAGACCGTATGGCAGGGTGGCCTGAACTGGTACCCCAACCGTCACTTCAAGTTCATGCTCGATTATGCCCGCTTCATAGTGTCACGCTCCAAGGGCGTAAGCGGGAATGTCAATCTGTTCGGGCGCGATGGCAACGCCGTTGTCGGCCGCGTGCAAGCCTCTTTCTGATCGACGCAAGTCAGGAGCCATAGAATGGTACACTCCATGAAAACGAGCCGGCGTGCCGTCCTTAAGGGGGGTATTGCCCTGGGGGCTGGGCTGGTTGTCGGGCTGGGCCAGCGGCCCGCCAAAGCCGCCTCATACAACCTGCTCAATGTTTCTTACGATCCCACGCGGGAGCTGTACGCCGACGTCAATAAGGCGTTTGCTGCAAGCTGGGCCAAGGCCCATCCGGGTGATGTCGTAAGGGTGCGGTCGTCGCATGGCGGGTCAGGGGCGCAGGCGCGTTCCGTGCTTGACGGCGCCCCGGCGGATGTAGTCACGCTCGGGCTTGCGTACGATATCGATATTCTGGCCCAGAAAGGTCTGCTGGCCGCAGACTGGCAGACCCGTCTGCCGCATAATTCCACGCCTTATACAAGTACCATCGTCTTTCTTGTCCGCAAGGGTAATCCCAAAGCCATTCATGACTGGCCAGATCTGGTGCGCAACGACGTGCAGGTAATTACACCCAACCCCAAAACTTCGGGCGGGGCGCGTTGGAACTATCTGGCCGCATGGGGCTGGGCCTTGCACCAGCAGGGCGGTTCCGAGCAGAAGGCGCGCGACTACCTGAAGGCGTTGTTCGCACACGTGCCGGTTCTCGATACCGGTGCTCGTGGCGCAACCAACAGTTTCGTGCAGCGTGGCCTGGGCGATGTACTGCTGGCGTGGGAGGATGAAGCCCTGCTGGCCACCCGTGACCTCGGGCCCGACAAATTCGATATCGTGGTCCCGTCGCTGACCATTCTGGCAGAGCCGCCCGTGGCAGTGGTGGACCATAACGTCAAGGCCCACGGGACGGAAGCGGTCGCAAAAGCCTATCTCGACTTCCTGTTTACGCCGGAAGGCCAGCGTATTGGGGCAAAGCATTATTTCCGCCCTGTCGATCCCGCTGTTCTGGCTGAAGTCGGGTCCGTTTTCCCCAAAACGGATACATTCGACATTGCAAGTCTGGGTGGCTGGCAGGCCGTGCAGAAGCGTCATTTTTCCGATGGCGGAATCTTCGATCAGATCTATACACCGTCATGATCTGATACAGGGGCTGGAGAGCGATCTCCAGCCCCGACTGCTTATCTGCCCAAAAGGGTGATGCGCAAGTTGGGTGCTGTGTGTCTGGGGTGTTTTGGCTCAGGTGCTGTCCGGGTTTTCCGTTACCAGGACAGAGGCGGCATGTCCGCGGCTCACGGCAATAGGTGGAGGTTCCATGCCCCCTATGGTGCGTTCGCGCAGCAGGGTGATCAGCCCTGAACCAACGATCAGCACCATGCCGATTATGGTGGGCATATCCACCCTGTCACCAAATATGACATACCCGATCAGAACTGCCCATACCATCTGGCTGTACTGTGTTGGCGCAATAGCCGCGGCCGAAGCGGCGAAGGCCGCGTGCATGAGCACGATATTGGCAAAGGCCGCCAGCAGACCATAGCTGGCCAGCAGCAAAGCCTGATGCCAGGTGGGTAGCACCAGCGTTGGCAGGCTGGTCAGCCCGCCAATGACAATTCCCCCCAGAATACCAGCACCAAACAGCGAGATACGTTTCTCATGCGGGCCAGCCGCACGAAAAGTAACGACTGAAAGCGCGCCGCCCAGCCCTGCGATCAACGCGCCGAGATGGCCGATGGAAAGCGGACGCATGCCCGGACGCAGAACAACGAGCACGCCGACAAAACCCAGAATAATGGCAAAGCTGCGAGGCAGGCCGATGCGCTCGCGAAGAAAGGCTATGGACAGGAGCGTGACAAAGGACGGTTGAAGAAAAATAAGCGTAAAGGCTTCTGCCATGGGTAAATGGCTGAATGCCGTGACGCTGCCGATAACCCCCGCCGGATAGGAGAAAAAACGAACCAGCCATAACCGCCGGTCGGACGTTGTCAGCACATCGCTCAGCCTGTCTCCGGGCGCGAGCAGGAAAGGAAAAACCAGTAATCCGAACACGGCACCGATAAACGCGGATTCATATGGCGGCAGGCCATGGCGGATCAGTTTTACGCTTGTGTCGCTGAACGAGAACAGCGCAAAGGCGGCAAAACCCATTAAAACGCCACGGAGCGACCCTGAAACGGGGTGCGATGGCGTGGAAGACGGCATATCTTGCTCCGTTCGTTCATGGACTTCACGTGACAGGCAGGGGCGTGGGCATGCGCCTTGTGGCAAGCCAGGCACCAATATGGATACCCTGTAAAACTCTAAGGTTTTACTGCTGGCCTCGTATTAGAGACTTGCGCTGTATGCCTTAACAAGAGGCGTAGGCGCGGCGCAGCCATTCTCTGGCGTCTGCCGGGCCGGTATTTATGCCGCAGGCGTGTCTGACACCACCCAGTCATTGGGGTAATGACAGGCGACATCCTGCCGCGTTGTCACGCTCCGCAGGCGCGGTTCCTCGACCTTGCAGCGATCCTGCGCGACGGGGCACCTTGTATGAAAGCGGCAGCCAGTGGGCCGGGCAATCGGACTTGGAACGTCGCCGCGCAGGGGCGTAGGCCGGTGTGCGCCGGGTACCGGGCGGGGTACTGCCTGTGTCAGCGCCAGTGTATAGGGGTGGGCTGGCCGATGCAGGACGGCGTCGGTTTCCCCTATCTCCACGATGGCGCCCAGATACATGACCGCCACCCGTGTCGAAATCTGGCGAACGACCGCCAGATCATGGGCGACAAATACATAGGTCAGGCCGAGATGGTCCTGAAGGTCGGCGAACAGATTGACGATCTGGGCCTGAACGGAAACATCCAGCGCCGAAACGGGTTCGTCAGCCACAATCAGGCGGGGCGAGAGGGCAAGAGCCCGTGCGATGTTGATACGCTGGCGCTGCCCGCCCGAGAATTCGTGCGGGTAGCGTTCCAGGGCGCTGCGACCCAACCCGACCAGATCCATCAACTCGCTCTGGCGCTCAGCAATGCCTTGGGCCGTCCATTTTTGTCCGTCGGGCTTTTTATGGACCTTAAGCGGTTCGGCCAGCAGGTCGCCAATACGTCGGCGCGGGTTGAGCGATGCGTAGGAATCCTGAAAAACCATTTGCATCTGCTGACGCAAAGGGCGCAGCGCCCGCTCGGGCAGGGTGGTGATATCCCTGCCGTCAAACACAATCCGCCCGCTGGATGGGTTGGTCAGCCTGATAAGACTGCGCCCCAGAGTGGACTTTCCACACCCGGATTCACCAACCAGCCCCAGTACCTCACCGGGCAGGACATTGAACGACACGCCGTCCACGGCATGAAGAACCCGACCGTGACGCAACGTATAGGTTTTGCGCAGATCCGTGACCGAAAGCAGCGGCGCTGGGGCGGATATGCCGGGACCGGTCTGTAGTGCGCTGTTCATGCCGCGTGCATGCCCGTTATTGCGGCTTGCAGGGGTGTGCCTTCAAGTGGGAGAACGCATGCCGCCTCATGTGCGGTCCCGACAGTGACCAGCGCTGGCGGTGGAGCAGGCAGGCAGGGGGCGTGAACGTATTGGCAGCGTGGGGCAAAAGCACAGCCTGCCGGGCGTTCGAGCGGTGCGGGGGGCAGGCCGGAAATTGCGGGCAGGCGGTGGGGCCGCGCCCCGTCCATAGGCGGAATGGAGGCCAGAAGGGCAGCCGTGTACGGATGGCCGGGCTGCGCGAAAACAGTCGCGGTCGGACCGGTCTCGGCCATGCGGCCGGAATACAGTACGAACGTTTTGTCACATGTTTCCGCTACAACGCCCATGTCATGCGTAATCAGCAGCACGGATGAACCATATGTGGTGCGCAATCTGCGCATCAGGTCCAGAATCTGGGCCTGCACGGTGACATCAAGCGCCGTGGTGGGTTCGTCGGCTATCAGTAATGCCGGGTTGCACGACAGCGCCATGGCGATCATGGCGCGCTGGCGCATGCCGCCCGAAAGTTGGTGGGGATAGCTGTCGGCTGTTCTGGCGGGGTCCGGGACGCCCATATCGCCCAGCAGCGCAATCGTGCGTGCACGGGCCTGACTGCGAGAGACAGCCTGGTGCGCCAGGATCTGTTCATCGATCTGCCAGCCCACCGTGTACACAGGCGTGAACGCCGTCATGGGGTCCTGAAAGATCATGGCGATCCTGCTGCCGCGCAAACGGCGCAGGTGCTTTTGCGGCATGCCCACCAGTTCGCGCCCCTGGAATTGCACGGACCCGCTGATCTGCACGCCGGGCGTGTCGATCAGCCCCATAAGGGCCATGGCTGTCACCGACTTGCCCGATCCTGACTCCCCCACCAGCCCCAGAATTTCGCCTTCGCGCACCATGAACGAGACACGCTCGACCACCGGGATCATGCGGCCGCGCGAGCGAAAACTCACGCTCAGGTCGCGTACATCCAGCAGAGGCGGAGGGGCGGGGGGGCTGCTCATCAAACCGCCAGCGCGTCCAGCAGCGGAATGCCGCAGCGTTTCGACATGGTCTGGCGGTAGGCTTCGACTTCTGGTGGATAGGTCAGGCCCTGAATAATGGAAAAACTGTGCAGCAGGGCGAACAGATCAATATCGTCATAGGATAGCGTACCGTTTACGGCATCCGGTGCGCGCACAAGAGGAGCCAGTTCCGCAAGCAGCGGGTTCAATGTCTCGATCGCGACATGCTTTTCGCGCAGGACTGTTGAAAACGGTTCTTCGGTACGTTCCTTGTTCCCGATGAAATAGGCCCGGGCCGAAGTGGTTGCGAATTCGGGGAAGGGGGCGGCTGCGGCGCGGGGCAGAAACTGCCGGTAAAGCGGCGCATTGCTGCGCCGCATCCACTCGCCCAGCAGCGGGTTGCGCTGTCCGGCCAGCACGGGTGCGCCCTCGGCATCGATGCGTGCGACGATATCCAGGCTTTCCGCCATGAACTGACCGTCCCTGCCTAAAATAGGCACGACCTTGCGCCCGACCATGCTGATCGGCCCCTGTTCGTCGTCGTTTGGCAGAATGGCAAGATGGAAAGGAATATCTTTAAGGCCAAAGATCATTCTGGCTTTGATACAGAACGGGCAGTGGTCATAAACGTAGAGTGTATACACGCGCGAAAGACTTCCTTGTGCATGTTGCCGGGGCATATCGGGGGCACTGCTATTGCCCTGAAATTATGCCCCGATAACAGCCACAATCAAGCTCTTTTCGGGGTGGCGGTCCTTCTCCGTCAGTCTGGCAGGTAGCGCACGGACAGGTGGCCGACATTTTCGCAATCGGCTTCAATCACATCACCGGGTTTGACCTGGGATACGCCGGCGGGTGTACCCGTCATGATCAGGTCACCGGGTTTGAGCTGGACACTGTGTGACAGCGCGGAAATCATTTCGGCGATCGACCAGATCATGTCGCTGATCACGCCTTTCTGGCGCAGTTCGCCGTTTACGCTCAGGGTAATCAGGCTGTTTTCGAGGTTATGCACGCTCGCGGCCGGGCGGATGGCGGTAATGGGGCAGGACTCATCAAACCCCTTGGACAGGGTCCATGGGTGCCGTTTTTTTTTGGCTTCTTCCTGCATGTCGCGGCGGGTCATGTCCAGGCCAAGGGCGTAGCCGTACACAAGGTGCAGGCTTTCGGCGGGCGACAGTGCGACCCCGCCCCGGTCCAATGCCACGACAAGCTCTACCTCATGGTGCAGGTTGCTGGTTCCGCGGGGAAAGCGCAGGGTCTGCGCGGTCGTGATGGCGTCGGCCGGTTTGCTGAAGAAAAAAGGCGGGTTGCGGTCTGGGTCGCTGCCCATTTCACGGCTGTGTTCGGCATAATTGCGGCCAACACACCAGATGCGCCCAACAGGAAAGGACTTGTCCGTGCCTTCGACAGGCAGGGCCGAAACGGGAGGCGGGAACAGGAAAGACGGTACGGAGGTCATATATTGGTTTCCAGGCCGAAAGAAGCGATCACTCCGTATCTACGCAAAAAACGCGCTACGGAACACGATCTCGCGGGCTCAAAAGATGGTGTGTGGACAGCCCCCGCCGCTCCTGTGTGGATAAATTGGCTTCACAGCGACATTATTGTTACGCTTCTGATGTGTAAAAAACCCGAAACACATTTTTTTGGTATACTGCCATGCCGAATTATAAAGTGACGTTTTGCTGCAAGCCTATAATACGATAAAAATTCTGGAGGCTGATGTTTCCCGGCTTCGGGCTGAATGCGGTTTTTGATGGATCTTGTGTAAACGAGTTCTTCTTGAATGACGTTGAGTTTTTATGTCGATGACGTATCTATTTTGCGCACCATACTGACAATACCTGTAGGTGCTGGCCCAAATCGCGCCCCGGACGGCTGTGTGCTCCGGTCAGGAGTATACCTGCAACGTCACGTGCGATCGGGCGGAAGCGCGTGGCGGTGGTTGGCAGGACTGGCAGTCTCCGCCGCTTGGCTTGCACTCTACGCTCCCCAGTCTGGTCATGCCCAGAGCAGTCATGTCGCGCTCGGCGATGGAAGTCAGTCCGTTGTATTGTCTGGCGCGGCAGAGCAGGCACCGGACCCTGATGTGGCGTCGACCGGCAATATTTTTCCGCACAGGCCCGGGGCTTCTCATAGCTATTGGGATAATCTGGTCGGCCATCTGGCAGTGGAAGTGGGCATAACCGGCAACCCCTGGACGCGGACAGGACGGAACTTTGCGCAATTTTATGCCGACCGCGCCAATACCGTTACCATGAACCAGATTATAGGTTCGCTGTCCCACCCGGTCGAGAACATCGGGGCTGGATACGGCATAGGTTTCACGTTCGAGACCCTTTACGGGTCTGATGGCCGGTTCGACCCGACACTTGGCATGGGATCGGGGTCCCTGAACGGGCTGTATCAATGGGTGCCGACACAGGCCCATATCGATGTGAAGTTTCCGTGGATATTCAGGAACGGGATCGATGTTCAGGTGGGGCAGTTATACGGGCTGCTGGGGGCCGAAGGTACACCGGCCACGGCACGGCCATTTTACACGTTCAGCTATGCGGCCGACTATATTATGCCCTTTGAAATGCTGGGTGTGGTGGCAACCGCGCATCTGAGCGACAGAATGGACTGGATTTTGGGGGTGGATGCGGGAAATTCCACCTCTTTCGGGCGATATGGCAATAACAACAAACCCAAGGGATATTTCGGATTTGTCTGGAAGAGCTTGCTGGGGGGCAGGCTTGACATGCATATCATCGGGCATTTCGGGCCGCAGGGGAATAACGGTATCGCCGTCAAATCGCCCGATGGATTATGGACCAGTGCTGGCGCAGGCCGTCTGGCGAACAGCAAGATGCAATATAATGCTGATTTTCTGGCCACTTACCGCATTAACAAGGCCATGTCTGTCACGGTGGATGGGTCTTACCTGCATGACGACCTGCTGCGTGACGACGCCTATGGCGTTACCACGTTTTTTGCATACGACCTGAACCCGTCGTTGACGCTGAACGCGCGGGGCGAAATTTTTCGTGACAATACAGGGGGTACCATTACCCAGTATACCAGCACGACGTCGTTTACCCGGTCGATTTCAAACAAACCATATCCCTATTACAGCGCGCCTCCTACCACCTATGGCGAACTGACCGTGGGCGTCAGCTACCGTCCGGATTTTATCAATCGGCATAGCGATTTCGGGCAGTTAACCATACGGCCAGAAATCAGGCTTGATAAATCGCTCAATGGCACAAGGCCCTATAACAGGGCGGCTGTACCAAGTGCTGCCAACGGGTATGCGCCCATCGTGAACAACGGCACGAACAACATGCTCTGGTTCAACTGCGACGCGATCTGGGCGTTCTGAGAACAACGTACCGGGCCCCGGCGCGACGACACAGATCGTGCGTGCCGGGGCTTACGCATCAAAGGGTTGCGTGCCAGCCGCCCCCAACGGCGCGATACAGGGCCACGGTTGACTGAAGCGCGTGGGTCTGCACTTGCACCTGGTCGATACGGGCGTCCAGGGTGTTCACCTGTGCTATCAGCGCATCCAGATAGCTGTCGGCCCCACCTTTATAGAGTGTCATGGTCAGGGTCTGCGACTGCTGGGCTGCCTTTACGGCCTGTTTCAGCCTGGCATTTTCCATGCGAAGGCGCGCCGTAACCGAAAGTCCATTTTCCACGTCCTGAAAGGCTGACAGAACCGTTACGCGGTAATGATCCAGCGTTTCACGATAGACGGACCAGGAATGCTGCAACTGGGCCTGACGCAGCCCCCCCTGAAAAAGCGGCATGGAGACCGATGCGCCATAAGCCCACATGCTGTTGGCCAGATTGGCGAGGTTGAAGCCGTTTGAATCGAACCCGCCATTGGCGCTGAAAAACAGGTGCGGGTAGAACGCTGCCCGGGCAATGCCGATACTGCGGTTGGCCTGGGCCATTTCGCGTTCTGCGGCCGCAATATCGGGTCTGCGCTGGAGCAGTTCCGACGGCATGCCTGTGGGCACTGATGGTTCTGTGCTGTTGAGAGTATCACTCTGTGCAATATGAAAAGTCGAAGGCTGCTCGTTGACCAGCACTGCAATGGCATGTTCCATCACGTCCCTCTGTGCCTGCACCTCAAGCTGATGGGCCTGTGTCATATAAAGCTGGTTCTGTGCGCGGGCGACGTCGATCCCGGTTGCATCCTGGTTGTCCAGCCGTGTCTGGGTGACATGCAGCGCCTGTTCGTAATAGCTGATGGACTGCTGGTAGATCGCCATCTGGGCGTCCAGCCCGCGCAGGGCGAAATAATCTGTCGCCACCTCAGCCTGCAAACTGAGGCGGGCTGCGGCGTAGCGGTCGTCCTGCTCCTGAGCGAAGGATTTCTGTATCCTTACTTTGTTGCGTATGGCGGACCAGATGTCGGGTTCCCAACTGGCCAGGCCGGAATAGAATTCGTCCGTGGCTGTAATGGGGCCTTTGTATCGGAACAGCCGGTCGGTCGAACTTTTGTTGTCGCTGGACCCGAACGCCAGGCCGAAATGCGGCAACAGGTCCGAACGCGCTTCCTTGACCATGGCACGAGCTTGTAAAAAGCGCTCGCTTGCGGCCTGCAGGTCCGCATTGTTGCTGGTTGCCTGATTTTCCAGTGTATTCAGTTGCGGGTCAGCAAATTGTGTCCACCAGTCCGAACGCAGTGCGACACTCTGCGGTGCGGCATCGTGGAACAGGCCCGCCCCATGCCACGATGCCGGTACGATGTAATGCGGTGGCTGGTAATCCGGCGCCAGGTCGCACGCGCTGAGCGAGAACAGACCCAGCAGGACCAGGGCAGGTCGCGCATGGGGTATGTGCTGCATGACAGGGAAAAGACGCATTATTCATCCTCCTCCGTCGTGGTGGTGTCCGTTGCTGTCGCCGGCGGTGTGCTCAGATACCCGGTTGCGGGGGACGCAATACGTACTTTCTGGCCTTCGAGCAGGTCGGCTGGCGGGTTGTTGATGATCCTGTCCGCTGGTGTTACGCCTGCATCCACCTCGGTGTAGGAATCAGACATGCGACCGACGGTGATATTGTGGAAATGCGCGATGTCCTGGCCGTCCACGGTCGCGACCTGCATGCCGTGTTCCTGAAAAACCAGCGTACCCGTAGGAACGGTGTAAATTCCTTTGTCAGCCGGTGCTGTAATGGTGACCGATGCAAAACTGCCGGGCCAGAGTTTCTGGTCGGGATTGTCGATGGTGAATTCAGTCACCACCGTGCGGGTGTTGGGATCAAAACCTTTAGCAATCGTCAGGAATTTTGCCGTAAATGTCGTGTTGGGAAACTGCGGGACAACCACCTTTGCCAGCAGGCCGGGTTTGAGAATGGACGAGAATGTTTCCGGAACGGATACGAACAGGCGCATGGCGTGGGTATCGGCCACCATGAATAACTCGCTTGTCGTGCCGTTGGCGTTCATGTTGCCGCTGCCCGCGCCCACATAGTCACCGACGTTGATATTACGTGCGATCACCACCCCGTCGAACGGCGCTACGACGGTCTTGAACCGGATCTGGGCGGTGTAGGCGTCCACCTTGTGCTGGGCTGCCTCAAGCTCGGCATGGGCCGCCTGCTCATTGGCGTTCTGCACGGAAACGGACTGTCCCGACACCGCCTGCGACTGGCCCATGGCGCGCCAGCGGTTGGCAGTAATGGCGGCAAGTCCGAATTTGGCCTGCAGAACTTTAAGGTCCGCCTGCGCTTGTGCGTATTCGGCATCCAGGCGGGGGGAATTGATTTCGGCCAGAATATCGCCGGTTTTTACATTGGCACCATAGTCCTTGTACCACATTTTCACGTAGCCGGAGGCCTGCGCGTAAATCGGCGCTTCGTACCAGGCGCTGAGCGTGCCTGGCAGAGTCATGGATACAGTCGGTGGGGCGGGCTTGGGTTCAACGACAGCCACATCCGGCACGCTGGCATAGGCCGCGTCACGACGGATATGGATTGTATTGCGGGCGCGCTGAACAAGGAGATAGCCGATATCTCCCACAATAACACAGAGCACCAGCACAAGGGCCAATCTCGCTTTAAGGGAGCGTGGCATCAGACAGTCTCCTTGCTGCCAACCGTATCACCTGCATGGGACACGGACGAGCGATGATGAAAAATGGCGTAAACACAGGGAACAAACAAAAGCGTGGAAAATGTCGCGACAATCAGCCCGCCAATGACAGCCTTGCCCAGCGGGGCGTTCTGCGAATTGCTGGTGGCCATGGGAATCATCCCGATAATCATGGCGGATGCGGTCATGATAACGGGACGGATCCGCCCGAAACCGGCTTCCACCGCGGCGGCAACGGCGCTGCCATGAATGGCAAGCCGCTCTTTTGCGAACGAAACCACGAGGATGGAATTTGCCGTGGCGGTGCCCATGCACATGATGGCGCCTGTCAGGGCAGGCACACTCAGGCGCGTCTGGGTCAGGAACAGGCTCCAGGCAATGCCGGCCAGTGCGCCGGGCAGGGCGGAGATAATAATGAACGGATCTGTCCAGGACTGAAAGTTCACGACAATCAGCAGGTAGATGAGCATGACCGATATCACGAGCCCCACAACCAGTTCGATATACGCCCCGTGCATGGTTGTTGCCTGCCCGTGGATATCGACCGCAGCCCCACGGGGGACATCCTGGCTGGTCCGGGCAATTTCGCGTTTCACACCGCTTAGCACTGAGCCAAGGTCAGTCCCTTCAGTCGATACGTAAATATCGATATCGGGCATGGAGTTGTAATGGGAGACCTGCCCCGGTGTTCCAACAGGCGTAATGGTGCTGATGCTGCCCAGAAGCTGCATGTCCTTGCCGTCGGGGTCGCTGTCACCCTTGTCTACCGGAATAGTCAGCAGGTTGTTGTAGTGTGTCAGCTGGTCCTGCGACACATAGACATTGAGCGGAAAGGTAATGCCCGTCTGCGGGTCCAGCCAGTATTGCGGGTCGACTGTCTGGCTGCCCGACAGGGTCATGAGTTCGTTATTGGCCAGATCGCCTTCTGTCATGCCGGTCGCCTGCCCGAACGTCCGGTTACCCTGTACGAAAAGGGTAGGGGTTTTCATGGTCTGCTGGATCACCACGTCCACAGCTCCCGGCACATGACGCAGGCGGTTCACCAGCATGGTGGCATAATGGTAGCTGGCACGAATGTCCGGGCCGGAAATCTGGATATCGATCGGCGCGGGCGATCCGAAATTCAGGATCTTGTCAGTCAGTTCCGCAGGCTGGAATGTAAAGACAGTGCCGGGAAACTGCGCTGAAAGGTCACGCCTGAGCACGGTGCGATAATCCCATACGGGCGACGCATCATCTTTCAGGGTAATGGCAAGGTCGCAGTCCTGCGTCCCTATGCTGGGGGTAGGAATGAAGGCCTGGTTATGGGGCCCTTCGGGAAGGCCGCAGTTATTGATGACGCCCTCAATCTTGCCGGGAAAATCCTTTTCGATCCGGTCATCGACCAGACTTGCAATCCGCCCCGTCGTCTCGATCCTCGTTCCCAGAGGAACACGCATGTGCATCTGCAGCATGCCGGATTTGATCTCGGGAAAGAAATCCTGTCCGACAACCAGGAAGAGCCCGAGCGAAATGACGGAAAACCCGAGAAACACGGTTACAAAACGCCTGCGCCGGACGACAATGCGTTCCAACAGCCGTCCATAGGCAAGCCGGAATGTATGAAACGCCTTTTCAAAATGGCTTTGAAACCGCCCGAACACGCCTTTGGGCAGGGCAAGGTGTTCATCGCTATGCAGTCCCGGATGGACCTGGCCGGCCAGCAGATATTTAGCCATGGTCGGCACCAGCGTGCGCGACAGTATGAACGACGCCAGCATGGCGTAAATGATCGCTTCGGCCATCGGCATGAACAGCCAGCCGGCGACGCCGCTCAGCCCGAACAGCGGTGTCCACACAATGCAGATGCAAAGGGTGGACACCAGCGTCGGGATCACGATCTGGTTGGCGGCATCGATAATGGCATTTTCCAGGTCCTTGCCCATCTCCAGATGTGTGTCGATATTTTCGATCATGACCGTTGCGTCGTCGACCAGAATACCGACTGCCAGCGCCAGCCCGCCCAGGGTCATGACGTTAATGGACTGTCCCGACCACAGAAGGGCGATAATCGCGCTGAGAATGCAAAGAGGGATGGAGGTGGCGATAATCACGGTAGACCGCCAGGACCCCAGGAACAGGAGCACAACCAATCCGGTCAGGACGGCTGCCGTCAGCATTTCGCGCACAACGTCGCTGATCGCGTCTTTCACAAAAACGGACGCGTCGCTCAGGACAGAAATATGCACGTCAGCAGGAACCAGTTGGCGCAATCTGGGCAGAAGCGCCTTGGTCCGGGCAACGACATCCAGCGTCGAGGCGTCGCCACTTTTCATGACTACGATTTCAACGCCCTGGCGGCCCTTTACGACAACCAGATTGGTCTGCGGGTGGCCACCACGATAAACATTGGCGACGTCGTGAACATAAATGACCGAATTTCCAACCCGTTTGACGGGAATATCACCCAGTTCCTTCATTGAACGTGGTGTGGCATTGGTCTGGACCATCCAGTCCGTCCGGTCGATCTTCTGGTCACCTGCCGGCAGCACGATATTCTGCTTGCGTAGCGCGTTCTGCACATCCATGGCCGAAAGATGATGGGCCTGGAGCTGTTTCTGGTTCAGCGCGACCATAATAAAGCTGTCCATCCCGCCATAAGGCTGTGGCAACACAGATCCGGGTACCGTGACCAGAATGGGACGGATCCGGGTCATGGCGATCTTGAACAGATCGGAAGGTGTCTGTTTGTCCGACGTGACCTGCAGCGAGAGCACAGGCACAGAGGACGCATCCAGCCGCATGACCATGGGAGCGGGAATATTCTCAGGCAACTGCTTGATCACAGTCTGAGAAATTGCCGTAACTTCCGCTTCAGCCTCGCCAATATCCGTCCCCGGCTGGAAGTAGATGTTGACGATGCTGCGTCCGTAATACGAACTGCTTTCCATATGCTCGATCCCCTCCACGGTGGAGGTCACGGCCAGTTCGTAATTATAGGTAATTCGCCCGGCAAATTCCTCTGGCAACATGCCGCCATATGTCCAGACGACAGACACCACCGGAATTTTTATGTTGGGGAATACATCAGTAGGTGCCCGGAATACGGTGAGTATTCCAAACACAAGAATAAGCAGTGAAAGGACCACAAAAGTGTAAGGTCTTTTCAATGCGGTTATGACAAGTGCATTCATGCCGACCCATTTCCTTGAACCCGCAATCAGGGTCATCAGGAAATACGATCAATGTTATGCAGTTTCTTTTATAAAAAAATTTATGGCTGTAAAAAATTAATTAAATATATCTATAAAAAATATTTCTATTTCTTTTTAAGGGTAATCAACGCCTGTCTCTGGTGGCTATAGGGCATGCTCCAAATATAAGCAGCCCCGGCCGGCTTGACGCCGGTTAATGATTGTCAATGCTGAGGTAAAGGCGTGAAATCTGGCCAGCCACATGGGCACCGTGCGCGTGCCCAGAAAAGGCAATGTCCACGCCCCGGGCATTTTCCATATCTATACCTACTGGGCCCCGGCCTAGCGCGACATCCCCACCAATGGTCCAGTAGGTGCCGTTAAAATCCTTGAGCCTGCCCAGATTTCTGACGCAGCCTGTTCCAACAAATGAAGCGCTTCCAAAAGAAAGCATACCGCCCCCTTTTATCGACACAGGATAGGTGCGGCCAGCATAGGAAAGAGTGCCGCGTCCCCACATATAGCCGACAGCGATACTCACACCATGCATGGAAAGCTCAAGTCGCCCATCATCTGGCGAGCACGGCTTTGCCGCAATGGCCTGTCCCGAAAGCGGGAGGGCGAGCAATAGGGCCATTGCAGAAAAACGAACGAATGACATGCAGGGCTAACCGAATAGGGTTTCAACTCATTGGGGAATGTCACGGAATATAAGAAAGGGCAACGGGTCGGAGGCGCAGAATATAAGGATGGGAAAATAAGTGATTTCTCTTACCCTTGTCCTACCAGTGATCCGAGCCAGTCGATAAGGCCATATCAAAGCCTCGATTGGGAAGATTGGTGAATTGACGGGGTGGCGTCCGCGCTTGTCTCTGGCGGATGGGATTGA
>NZ_JBDOBQ010000036.1:0-23064 GCF_047723915.1 Acetobacter sp.
GAACTGTCGACCTCTCCCTTACCAAGGGAGTGCTCTACCACTGAGCTACAGCAGCGCCGTCTGCGGGGCGTTCTAGCGGTTCACGCGTTCCGCCGCAAGTCTGCCGGGATCAAAAAAAACGAAAATTAATCGTCCCGGTGGGTTTTTTCCATGCGCTCGTGCTGTTCCTGCGCCTCGATCGAAAGGGTTGCGATCGGGCGGGCTTCCAGCCGCTTCAGGCCGATGGGCTCGCCTGTTTCCTCGCAATAGCCGTAGGTGCCGTTTTCAATGCGCTGAAGTGCCAGGTTGATCTTGCCAATCAGCTTGCGTGCCCGGTCGCGGGTGCGCAGTTCAAGGGCGCGGTCGGTTTCGACACTGGCGCGATCCGTGATGTCGGCCTCATGAATGCCGCCTTCGGACAGGCTGGCCAGCGTATCCCCCGCTTCTTTCAGCAGATCGGCACGCCATTTGAGCAGTTTCTGCCGGAAATATTCCGTTTGAAGAGGGCTCATGAACTCTTCGTCTTCGGACGGGCGATAATCTGGCGGTAGAGTAATCATGTGTATCGTCAGCCTTTCCAATGACAGAGACTCTGCCTTGAAAGAATGACGCGGCTTATAGCGGCAACATGTCCGTCCGCCAAGAAATTTATGCGCAAGCGGGAAAAGAAGGAAAACACTCGTATAATTAACGTAAAGAAAAACTCCTATACGCACCGAGTAATAAATGCACCCGGACCGGGTTGCGGCAAAAACGCCGGACGTGCCCAACCCATCCGCCGAGGTATGCTACCCGCGCTCCCGCAAGGTGCTGTGCCCCATGCGGGCGGGCTTTCGCTCTTGCAGGCTCAGGGCCTGTTGCTGCCCGGTGGGTAGGGTGAACCGCTGGCAGGCGCTCCGGCAGGGTGGGCGTATGGGGTAAGGGGGTAAGAGTACCGTGGTTCGCGCCCCGCTCGGCCTTGGGTCCTGGCTGGGTGGCGGTTCGGGGCCGATGTCGCTGCGCAGGGCGCCCTCTGCACGCGTGAGAGCCGGCAGGACGTCTTGAGCGGGGTGCGGGTCTGTCTGGTCGTGTCATGCCATGGACATACCGGCGCGGAACGCTTGTGGGGTTGCCAGCCGGTCCCGGACACCGTGTCGATCCGGTGGGTGCCAGCACCTGCCCTGTATGCGCGGCGTCACGTTCTGGCATGGTCATGGTGTCTGGCTGGTGTTCCGGCCTGTGTTGACGGGGCGGCCCAGCATATGGTGCGCCGATGCTGGTCTTCAACGAACTGGCGGCAGCGTGGTGGGGATGTTTGTCATCCTGCTCAATATTATCCTGACATAATAACGGAATTTAAAAAACGACATTCTGTTCCGTCTGTGATTCGCGTCCGGGTTGGCGCATGATCGTCCACCATGTCGCGGCGGCTGTGGCGCACGTGTGAATTCCATAAAGAACTAAATAAGTCCTATTTCTGGAAAATTATAACACATTGATATTAAACAATTCATATAACATAATTTATGACACCAGATGCCTGTATCACGCTTACGTTACATCAGGCCGACTTGCAGCGCCGCCCATGTCTATATATCGATGGACATAGACAGGCCCGGGGTCATGCCGGGGTGTCATGCAGGTTCTGTCCGATCTTCCGGGCGATCCTCTTCCATGCGGGTTCACGACCATGAGGTGTGATCCCGCATGGGTGGATGATCTGTCGGCCCGGTGGGGAATATGGGCAGAGCCGCGACACGTCTTGCCGAGTTTTTAGTGTACCGTACCGGGTTTTTGCCGTGCGACAGAATGTGCCCGATTGCCGCGCACATTCATGGAGTGCTCATGACGGGCCACCCACAAGGCGGGCCGGGTACGAAAAAGTCCTGAAGGAACATAACCATGTCGTCAGAGAGCATTTCCGCGCCGCCACCGTTCAAATCCCGTTATGGAAACTATATCGGTGGCAAATGGGTGGCCCCGGTCGAAGGTCATTATCTGACCAATACCTCCCCCGTGGACGGGCGGGTCCTGTGCGAAGTTCCGGCCTCCACCGCCGCCGATGTCGAACTTGCACTGGACGCCGCGCATAGCGCCAAGACCGCATGGGGCCATATGGCGCCAGCCGATCGCGCGCTGATCCTGCTGAAAGCCGCCGATAAAATGGAGCAGAATCTCGATCTGCTCGCACGGGCGGAAACATGGGACAACGGCAAGCCCATCCGCGAAACGCTGAGCGCCGATATTCCGCTGGCGATCGACCATTTCCGGTATTTCGCAGGGTGCATCCGCGCGCAGGAAGGCACGCTGAGCGAAATCAACGACACCACCATCGCCTATCACTTCCATGAACCTCTCGGTGTTGTGGCCCAGATCATTCCGTGGAACTTCCCGCTGCTCATGGGGTCATGGAAACTGGCTCCCGCACTGGTGGCGGGGAACTGCGTGGTCATGAAACCGGCTGAAACCACACCGGCCAGCATTCTGGTGCTGATGGAACTGATCGGCGATCTGTTCCCGCCGGGCACGCTCAATATCGTCAACGGTCTTGGCCGCGACGTGGGGGCCGCGCTGTCCACCAGCCCGCGCATTGCCAAGGTGGCGTTTACCGGTTCCACCCCTACCGGCAAGATGATCGCCCATGCGGCGGCTGAAAACCTTATTCCCGCAACGCTGGAACTGGGTGGCAAGTCCCCGAACATCTTCTTTGCCGACGTCATGGACCACGATGACGACTATCTGGACAAAGCGATAGAAGGGTTCACGATGTTTGCCCTCAACCAGGGCCAGATCTGTTCGTGCCCCAGCCGTGCGCTGGTTCATGAATCGATCTATGACAAATTCATCGAACGCGCGCTGCCCCGTATCAAGGCCATCCGCCAGGGCAACCCGCTGGACCCCAACACCATGATGGGTGCGCAGAATTCGCACGGGCATCAGGAAAAAATCCTGTCCTATATCGATATCGGCAGGGAAGAAGGGGCCGAACTGCTGACCGGCGGCGGCCGCCCCGATCTTGGCACGGATCTGAACGGCGGGTGCTACGTGCAGCCTACCGTGTTCAAGGGCAACAACAAGATGCGCATCTTCCAGGAAGAAATCTTTGGCCCCGTTCTGGCGGTTACGACATTCAGAACGGAAGAAGAAGCCCTGGCCATTGCCAATGACACACCGTTCGGTCTGGGGTCGGGTGTGTGGAGCCGTAACGCCAATACCTGCTTCCGTATGGGGCGTGGGCTTGAGGCCGGGCGCGTATGGGTCAACTGCTACCACGTCTATCCCGCCCATGCGGCGTTTGGCGGTTACAAAAAATCGGGCATCGGGCGTGAAACCCACAAGATGGTGCTCGAACATTACCAGCAGACCAAGAACATGCTGGTCAGCTACAGCGAAAAGAAGCTTGGCTTCTTCTGATCCGCAAACGGCCATGCAGGTGCCGGTCATGGGGGTGGGCTGGTTCGGCCTGCCGGTCATGACCGGTGTGCGTGCCCGACACGGGCGCGTACCTGCTGGCCATAAAGTATTTTGAATGTGTCACGTATTATAAAAGGTTTTCCCGTTTCGTCTGATATGGGCCTTTTTGGCACACCAGCGGTGCGGCAGGGTTGGGGGGAGAGAAGATGGCACAGAAATTTCGGATCGTGATTGTCGGCGGCGGTGTGGCGGGGCTTGCGCTGGCAACCCGGCTGGGCAACGCGATCGGCAAATCGGGGCGGGCTGAAATAACGCTGGTCGACAAAAGTTTCGCGCATGTCTGGAAGCCGATGCTGCATTGTTTCGCGGCGGGCACGGCGGCGAACGAAAATGATCGTATCAGTTTTCTGTCGCAGGCCAGCCGCCATCATTTCGAATTCTGGCCCGGCGAAATTGCCGGTATGGACCGTGCGGCCAAAACCATAACGCTGGCCCCGGTTATTGATTCGGGCGGTGAGATCGTGCTGGACGAACGCCAGCTGGAATACGATGCGCTCGTTCTGTCCATCGGCAGCCGTGCCAACGACTTCGGGACGCCCGGTGTTGCCGAACATTGCCTGTTTATCGATAACCTTGTGGAAGCAAACGGTTTTAACGACCGTTTTCGCATGGAACTGCTCAAGGCGTTCGGCAATAACGAGGAACTGGATATAGCCATAGTCGGCGGAGGTGCCACGGGCACGCAGCTTGCCGCCGAACTGCACAAGGCGCTCGATCTCGCATCCCTCTACAGTTTTGGCAAAAAGCCACCGAAACTGAAAATTACTCTCCTTGAGGCAGGTCCACGTATTCTGCCCGCTTTTCCCGACGCGGTATCCGCCGCCGCCGCCAGGCAGCTTGAAGCGATTGGTGTCAGCGTTCAGACATCCGCCATGGTCAGTGGGGCCGATAAGGACGGCTTTGTGCTCAAGGACGGCACCCGTGTGCCAGCGACCCTGCGGGTATGGGCAGCAGGTGTAAAAGCACCCGATGTTACAAGGAATTTTGGCGGAATAAAGCTTTCGCGTTCCGGGCAGCTTGAAGTGCGTCCCACCCTGCAACTGCTGGAGGACGACAATATCTTTGCCATGGGCGACTGCGCGTTCATAGCCGAAAAACCTGTGGCTCCGACCGCGCAGGCGGCCCGCCAGCAGGCTCACCACCTTGCCCGCGCCATTCCCGGCTGGCTTGCGGGGCGTCCGCTGCCTGCCTTTGCATTCCATAACAAGGGGGCCGTTGTCGCGCTGGGTGACTATAACGGCTGGGGTACGTTCCCCGGTGGCAAGGTGTTCGGTGGTGGCTGGCTGCGCGGGATCAGCGCGCGCATGGTGCATCTCATGCTGTACCGTCAGCATCAGTTCGAACTGTACGGCACATTTCGGGGGCTCATGTCCTGCCTGGTCGACTGGCTGGATGTGTTCGTGCGGCCTTCGGTTCGCCTGGATTAAGGGCGCTTATGCCTGCCGCATCTGCCTCGGGGCAGGTGCGGCGGATGCGCGCGGGGTGGCGGAAACGTTGCGGTGGACAAGTGCCGTCGTGGAAATTTCTGGCGGCGGTCCTGAAGTCCGGGTTTTGGAATAGACAGAATATTTCGATGAGTTTCTGATTAAATGCTTAAAAAATTCTGAAGTCGGGATTTTTGTAAAAACACGCTATCTGAAAATTTTTGCTTTTTATCCGCGCCGCGTTTGAGGGCAGCGTTTAAGAGTTTTACGTCTCCTGCGACATTTCAGGCTCTGTACCATCCGGCAGGCTGTCATGTGGCGTGGGCCATAAGGACGCCTGCAGCGCATAGGTTTTTTGCAGAAGCGGCACAAGGGCAGGGCGCCCTTTCAGTCTGATCCATTCATCCAGTGCGGTGCGGAAAATGGCAATGCCCCCCCGCGCCATAAGCCGGGCCGCGTTTTTGCGGTTTTTGCGCTCTACAATGCGCAGGAGCAGGCCTTCGGTCAGGCAGTTTTCCCATGTGGCGTATTTCTGCAGACTGACGCTTTGCAGGGACGGTGTTTTCTCGATCAGGTAGACAAAGGCATAGGTGTCACGCCGGTTGGCGGCAATGCGCGGCACGAGCGAGATAAAGGCATGCATCATCGCATCGGCGGGGTGCATGTCTTTCGGGCAGGTGGCCAGGGCTTCTGTCAGGGTCTGTGTCATGCCCCGTGTCCAGGCCAGAACGATATCGCCTTTTGTCTGGAACAGGCGGAACAGCGTGCGGCGGGACATGTCGGCGGCTTCGGCAATTTCGTCCACGGTGGTCTGGTCGTACCCCTGGGCGGAAAACAGCCGCATGGCCTCGGCAATCAGTGTGTCATGGGCGCGTGCCTGCTTGCGTTCGCGCAGACCTGGTCTGGGAGTGTCATACAGCGCCATGTCATGAGCTGTGTCATGCGCCGTGTCTGGCCTGGCTGCGGGCAGGCGCGTGGCAGGCGGGTGCCTCTCCATCCGGGCGGTGCCTCGGGCCCTGCTGGGGCGGGTCCCGTTTGGCGTGCTGGCTTGGGTGCGGGTCGTCGCGGTGCGGGGGGGAGCTATGGGCATCATTCATTCTCCTCTCGTCGTGCCGCATCATGCCGCCGGGCATTTTTGAGCATTCAGGACACGAGAAAACAATGGCCCGAGCCGGTGTTCCGGCTGTCTGTCCCGACCTGTTGGCAAGGGCATATGCTGCCCGGCTGGACTATAGGCAAGACGGGCCACCCGGGGGACATGCCGGGTGGCGCAGGTGCTTAGAACGGGATTTCGTCGTCCAGATCGCTGCTGCCCGATGCATCCCACCCGCCAGAGGGCGCGCCACCGCCACGCTGGGGTGCGGAACCCCCGCGCGCAGGTGCCGCGGACGGTGCGCCGTAATCGCCGCCGCCACCCCCGCTATAACCGCCGTAGCTGCTGCCGCCCGAGCCACCGCTGGCCCCGCCGCCATACCCGCCACCGCCTTCACCTTCGCTGTTGCGGCTGTCCAGCAGAACCAGTTCGCCACGGAACCGGTCGATGATGACTTCCGTCGTAAATCGTTCCTGCCCGCCCTGGTCTGTCCACTTACGGGTCTGCAGCGAACCTTCCAGATAAACCTTGCGGCCCTTGCGCAGGAAGCGTTCGGCAACATCGGCCAGACGTTCGTTGAACAGCACCACGCGGTGCCATTCCGTGCGCTCACGCCGCTCGCCGGAGGCGCGGTCGTTCCAGGTGTCGCTGGTGGCCAGCGGGAAGGAGACGATCTTCGCGCCGCTCTGGCTGGTGCGCACCTCGGGGTCCTTGCCCAGATTGCCCACGAGAATGACTTTGTTCACGCTTCCGGCCATGTACGGTTCCGCCTTCCTGATCCACTTCTGTTCCAATCCGCCCTGTGTAGCGCAGCTTGCCCATTGTCACCACACCTAAGAGACTGTTTCAGCACCTGCGCGTACGGCCGCGACGTCCTGTCCGGCTATTGCTCCGCACGGGCCCTGCGGCTTGGAACAGGATGCTGTGCCCGGTCTGCGTGTTTCTGGGGCGGTGTGGTGTGCGTTGTTGCCTGTTTCTGAACCGGTGTCTCAATCAGTGCCGGGCCGATATCCGCCTGCCGTACGGGTAACAGCCCGTATTGGCGTACCCCATGGTATGGTTCAGAGCCGCCAGATCGACAGGCGGGCGGCCCCATGCTGGCGTTCCGCCAGCCAGCGCGGGCCACCCGTGGCTTCGTGATGTGGGGATGGGGCAAAAACACCCGGTTCGGCCGCGGCTGAGGGGGGGGCGGCCTGTCCGGCAGGCCGGGTCGTCGCGGCGGACGGTGCGGCATGGGCCGTGGTGTCTGTAAAAGGCAGGGGTTCGTCACGCCCGGTTTCGATCACGACGGTCGCGTTTTCGGCCAGCCAGCCCGAGGCTTTCAGGCCGGTCAGGGCGCGCGCGGGCAGGGTCATACGGTAGGGCGGGTCCACAAAGACCAGACTGGCGGGGACCGGACCGGCGGGGGTCTGGTCCGCCTTGATGCGGGGCGGGGCCGTCACATCCCGGGCGATCACGGTGCAGCGGTTTTCCCACCCGCAGGCGCGGATATTGGCGCGCAGGGCGGCCAGGGCCGCGCGGTCGGTTTCAAAAAATGTCGCATGCCCGGCCCCGCGTGACAGGGCTTCCAGCCCCAGTGCGCCGGTACCTGCGAATGCGTCGAGCACATGTGCCCCGGCCAGCAGGTCCGCTCCACCCCAGGGTGCATGGGCCAGCATGTCGAACAGGGCCTGGCGCACCCGGTCCGCCGTGGGGCGGGTGGCTGAGCCTTCGGGGGTGACCAGCACCCGGCCCTTGCGGGCGCCGGCGATGATCCGGACCATCAGCGCGATCGGGGGCTGGTCTGCGGGGCCTCGCCTTTGGGCAACTGGTCCCGCAGGATACGGGGGGGCACTTCTTCCAGTTCGCGACGTAGCAGCGTGCCAAGCTGGAACGGCCCGTAGCTTGTGCGGATCAGGCGGCTGACATGCAGGTTCAGCCCGGTCATGACCTTGCGGATCTCGCGGTTCTTGCCTTCCCGCAGCGAGACGGTCAGCCACGCATTGTCACCCTTGCGGGAATCGAGGGCGGCGGTAATGGGGCCGTAGCGCACGCCGTCGAACACGCAGCCCTGGGCCAGCCCCGCCAGACGCTGTTCGTCCACCACGCCGAACACCCGCACGCGGTAGCGCCGCAGCCAGCCGTTGGAGGGCAGTTCGAGCTTGCGGGCCAGCGCGCCGTCATTGGTCAGCAGCAGCAGGCCTTCGCTGTTCAGGTCCAGCCGGCCGACACTGATTACGCGCGGCATGCCCTCGGGCAGGGAACCGAACACAGTCGGGCGGCCTTCGGGGTCGCGGTGGGTGGTCACCAGCCCGTCGGGCTTGTGGTAGCGCCACAGCCGGGTGCGTTCGGGGGCGGATACGGGCTGGCTGTCCACCAGAACGATATCGCCCTCCCCCACAAACGTCGCCGGATGGGTGACGGGGTGCCCGTTCAGGCGCACACGCCCTTCCTCTATCATGCGTTCGGCGTCGCGCCGGCTGGCCACACCTGACCGTGCCAGCCATTTCGCAATGCGTTCTCCGCGCGTGTCCTGGGTCACCCCTGTTCTCCTGCTGCCTTGACGAAAGCCCGGAACAGGGCCCTGTCTGCGGGGTCTATGCCAAATTCCGGGTGCCATTGCACGCCAAGGAAAAAACGGTGGGCGGGATCTTCGATCCCTTCGATAATGCCGTCTTCCGCCATGGCGTTGATCCGTCCACGCCCGGGCGTGCGCACGGCCTGATGGTGGGCGGAGTTCACGGCAATGCGCATACGCCCATCCACCAGCCCGGCTAGCCGGGTATCGGGCACGATGTCAACGGCGTGGCTGGCCTCGTTGCGCGGGTTGGGCTGTTCATGCGGCAGGGCGGTGGGGTTTTCGTCGGGAATGTGCTGGACCAGCGTGCCGCCCATGGCCACGGCCATAAGCTGCATGCCGCCGCATATTCCCAGAATGGGTATGCCGCGTTCAAGGCCTGCGGCCAGATAGGCGCTTTCGGCCCGGGTGCGGCGGGGGCGCAGGGTTACGCTTGGGTGCTGCGCGGTTTCGCCATACAGGGCAGGGTCTATGTCGAACGCGCCACCGGTTATCAGCAACCCGTCCATATGGGCCATGTAATCGGCCCCGAGCTGGGGGAAAAGGGGCAGCGCCACAGGCAGCCCCCCGGCCGTGGCCACGGCGGACAGATAGTTTTCACGCAGGGCGCACCAGCTAAAGCGGGAATACTGCTGGGCACCCCCTTCTTCCAGGTCGAGGGTGATGCCAATAACCGGACGTTGGGAAACCATGATCCTGCCTGTTCTGAACGCAAAGCGCATGACGGGTGAAAGGCGCCAGCTTCAGGTGCCACAATGGCGGGGCAAGGTCCATGCCGCCCGCGGGATCGGGGGTAAGGGGCGATGTCGTGACAGACAGGAACAGGCCGGACCGGACTGTCGGCGCTGCGCGGTGTGGCGATCATTCAAAAAAACCGGGGGTGGCGGTGCGGCCAGGACTCCACCGCACTGAAACAAAGCGGATGTCCGGGAACATGTTTCAGAGCAGCTTTTCCCGACGCTGCCAGCCAGCCACGGGCTTTTTTTGACCGTAATCGCTTAATGCGACAGGAACGACGGGATGCTGGCGTGCAGAACGCGGGCGGACAGGCCTGTGGCGGGGCGGGTGCTGGAATCCGTGGGCAGCCTGTCAGCGGCGGCAAGTCCAAGCCCGATGGCTGCGGCGGCCAGAATGAAAGACAGGGTGTGCATGGTTCCGATCCTTTCTGTCAGACCCGTAAGGAGCATGAGAAATTCCGCCGCCATGCTGTAATGTGTTACAGAACGAACCGTGGCGACTTTAAGGCATGCTGGATAAAAAGCGGCAAAAAATCAAGGAAAATGTGGCGTTGTCCATAAACTGTCATACGCGCCCGACCAGAGAACGGTTGCCGTGTCGTTGAAATATTGCGTGAGCCCGCATAACGGAAAAACACCGGGGCAAAAACGCACTGCCGATCACCCCCCGCCGCAAGGAGAGCCCGTTCGTGAAAACCTGGTGTGACCGTGGCGAAATGGCTCTGGCCCTGGAAGAAGCGCGCGCCGCCGCCGCACGGGGTGAGGTGCCGGTGGGGGCGGTATTGCTGGACGGTGCCGGGGCTGTGGTGGCGCGGGCGGGCAACCGGGTGGAGGAATGCAAAGACCCCTCCGCCCATGCCGAAATGCTGGTCATGCGTGAGGCCCTGCGGCGGCGGGGCGGGCGCAGGCTGGCCGACTGCACGCTGGTGGTAACCCTTGAACCCTGCCCCATGTGTGCCGCGGCTCTGGCCCATTTCCGGGTCGGGCGGCTGGTGTTCGGGGCGTACGACCCCAAGGGCGGGGCTGTCGAACACGGTGCGCGCCTGCCTTACCGGCCCGAGACCCTGCACCGGCCCGAGGTGGTGGGCGGTGTGTGCGAAGGCCAGGCGACAGACCTGCTCAGGACATTTTTCCAGGCCCTGCGCGGCGGGTGTGCGGGGGAAGAATAGGACGCCCGGGGGCTTTTTTTCCTTACGGGGGAAACCATGTTAGCGTGTAACGCGTAAGGGTCGCGGAGGCTGCGGTTCTGGCTATGTCCGGGGTCTTCTCACATGTTCAGGCGGTACCCGCGACCCGCGCGGTGCTGGCGTGGTGTCCCGTCGGGGGCGTAACACAAGGAACAGTCGAAGTCGTGATGTCTGGAAAATCTGTGACGATTGGTAAACAGCATGGCCCAAGCCGCCATGACAGCTATAGCGGAACCCGAAACAAGGCCCTGGCGCTGCTGGCGGGTTGCACTTTTGCCCTTGGGGCCGGTTTCTGTTCCACCTCCCCGGTCTGGGCGGATACAGCCGGTGTTATCAAGCCCACCGAACCTGCGCAGCGCATTCCCGACTTTGTGGGCCTGGTCAAGCAGGTCAAGCCGGCGGTGGTGTCCATTACCGCCATGATCCGTGCCGACGCGGTCGAGGGCGAAGGCGGTGGCATGGGTGGCATGGGCGGTTCGCCCTTTCCGTTCCCCTTCCCGTTCCAGATGGCGCCCCAGCCGTCCAACCAGCTTGTCGAAGCGCGCGGGTCGGGGTTTGTCATTTCGGCCGACGGTTATGTCGTCACCAACAACCATGTCGTGAAAGGGGCCACCAAGGTCACTGTCACGTTCGATGACGGGACAACCCTGCCCGCCAAGATTGTCGGGCGCGACAGCAAGACCGACCTTGCGCTGCTCAAGGTCGCCGCGACACAGAAACTGCCCTTTATCGAACTGGGCGAATCCGAAGACGTACAGCCCGGTGAATGGGTGATTGCCGTGGGCAACCCCTATGGCCTGGGCGGTACGGTCACGGCGGGCATTGTCTCCGCCCGTGGGCGTGACATCAACGAAGGGCCGTACGACAACTTCATCCAGGTGGATGCGCCCATCAACCGTGGCAACTCCGGCGGTCCGCTGTTCACGCAGGACGGCAAGGTGGTGGGGGTCAACACCGCCATTCTTTCGCCTTCGGGCGGGGGGTCCATCGGGATCGGCTTTGCCATCCCGTCCGATACCGTGCGGTCGGTGGTCGACCAGCTGCGCAAGACCGGGCATGTGGTGCGTGGCTATCTGGGCGTGAACGCGCAGGCGATCTCGCCGGTGCTGGCGCGGGCGCTCAACCTGCCCACCCCCAAGGAACAGGGTGCGCTGCCCTCCGGTGCGCTGGTGGCCAGCGTGGCTCCGGGCAGCCCGGCGGAAAAGGCGGGGCTGAAAGCCCAGGACGTGATTACCGATTTCAATGGCCAGAAGGTCGCCAGCCCGCATGACCTTGCGGTGCGCGTGGCCTCCATCGCGCCCGGTACGCAGGTGACTGTCGCGTATATCCGTGCGGGCTCCCCCCAGACCCTGTCGCTCAAGATCGGCAATCTGGCGGGTAGCACGCCCAATGCGCACGGGGGTGGCACGGGTGCTGCCAGCGGCCCGCGTCTGGGCGTTGCCCTTGCGCCGCTGACAGCGCAGCTACGCCAGCAGCTTGGTCTGGCGGCCAGTGTGCATGGCGTGGTGGTGAGCGATGTCGAAGCCGGATCGCCTGCCGATCAGGCTGGCGTGCGTCCGGGCGATCTTATCCAGGCGGTGGGCAACGACGCGGTGGACAACCCCCGCACGGTTGCGGCCGACGTCAAGGCGGCGCTGGCGGCCAAAAAGCCGGTGCTGCTGCGGATCCTGCGTGAGAACCAGTCGCTCTTTATCGCCATTTCTCCCGACCAGCCCGCTTCGGCCCCCCCGGCGGATAGCGGAACGGATGACGGGGACGACGATAACTGAGCCCACGCGCTTTCGTGCAATGTATGAAAACCGGCTCCCTTCGGGGGGCCGGTTTTTTTATGGCTGCACGGGCCAGCCGCGTCATGGATGTCGGGCCGGTTGTTCCCGGTCTGGCGGACCTGTCAGTTGTTGCGGCAGGCAGGGTCTGCCGGCCAGATTCTGCCTGCCGGTCTTTTTGGGGCAGAAAAGGTGGCTCAGCCGCCCTGCTGGCCCGAGGCGATCTGGCGCAGGACGGCGGGGGCCAGAATGCGGATGGCATGGTTTTCCATGTTGGCGATGATCTGTTCGCGCCGCAGTGCGCTGATCGTGCGGCTGACGGTTTCGATCGTCAGGCCCAGATAATCGGCAATATCGATCCGCGTCATGGGGACCGAGGCTATATGCTCGGTAACGGGGGCTGCGTCATCGTCATGCTCGCGTGCGGCGGCGGTGGCGCGGGCATGGTCATGGGCATGCAGGCGGTCCAGCAGGAAAGTGGCCACTTTTTCCCGTGCGGTCTTGCGGCCCAGCAGCAGCATCTGCTCCTGCGCTTCGGCCAGGCGGTCGGTCACGGCTGTCAGCAGGTTGCGCTCGAAGACGGGAAAATCGCTCAGCAATGCTTCAAGCTGGGGGCGCTGGAAGCGGCAGACCTGCACGGTATCCACCGTTTCCGCCCCGAAGGAATACACATCCGACGCGCTCAGGCCCAGAAACTGGCCCGGATCGGCAAACCCCGTGATCTGTCGGCGGCCATCGGGCAGGGACTTGAACAGCTTGACCGTGCCCTGTGTCACATTGAAAAACGACACCGCCGGTTCGCCTTCTTCCACCATGGTCGTGCCAGGGGGCAGCACGAGTCTCTTGGACGACTGGGACAGCGCCGCCAGCCCCTGCTTGTCCAGACCGCTGCACAGGTTTGCGTCGCGCTGGTCGCATAGCAGGCAGCGCTGGATGTCGGCCTGCCGCGTTGGATGCACGCCCAGACCCGGACTGAAGAAGGCTGATGTCTGGAGGGGAGGAGCCATGCTGTATCATCCGCAAACCGAGCGCTCTGGAGGTACGCAGCAGCCAGTTATCCCGGTAGAAACACAAAAACAAATGCGTCCATAATTATTATGGCATTTTTGACATAAATCAATGACAGGCAGGGTATGCCACATGTGCG
The DNA here is from genome assembly GCF_047723915.1 of Acetobacter sp. Taxonomy (GTDB): domain Bacteria; phylum Pseudomonadota; class Alphaproteobacteria; order Acetobacterales; family Acetobacteraceae; genus Acetobacter. Next base: position 13,344 of record NZ_JBDOBQ010000036.1, read on the forward strand.
TCGGCGGTACGGGTACCGCATGCAGGGAGGCCGGGCCTGTCTGCTGCTTGTGATTAAAATGTCACAATAAAAATCGATCGCGCCACATGGCCTGTCGGGTTGATCTAAATCAAGGTGGCCGTGGGCCGGGCATGATTTCTCCACACCGAAACGTTATTGACCATCGTGGAAGAGACAGCAGGTATGGTAAAGCTCCGTTCCCTCCTTACAGCCATGGCCGCCGGTGTCGCCACCATGGCCGGTGCCGCCCAGGCGCAGACCGTTCAGGCCCAGACCGTGGCCCCCGCCGCCGACAAGGCCGCCTACGTGAATGCGCCGGTCGTCAGCCGGATTCCCGATGCGCCCCCGCCCAGCGGGCATTGCGGCATTTTCGAAACCTGCGCCAGCACCCGTATCGGTCTGGGCAAGGGTGACTTCATGATCCGTTTCTCGGGCGTGGGTATTCTGCCGCAGGACCGTGACGGCCGCACCTGGCTGTCCGCCAAGGCGGTGGGCGTTCCCAACAACACGCCCATGGCTGGCGGGCGTCTGTCCACCACCAACCAGGCCATGCCGGAACTGACGGTCGAATACTTCCTGACCGACAATATCTCGGTCGACCTGATCGCCACCAGCATGCGCCATGAAGTGGCGTCCCATGGGGGTGAACTGGGTAGCGCCGTTGCCGGTCTTGGCGGCAATGTCGGCCCGGGCAACAAGGTTGACGTGGGCAGTGCCTGGGTTCTGCCGCCCACCATTACCATTGCCTACCACTTCCGCCCCCACAAGCGTTTCAACCCCTATGTGGGCGTGGGCGGCACCATGATGTGGTTCCACAGCATGCATGCGGCGGGCGCTCTGGGCAATCTGGGTTCGGCCTATGCGCTCAACAAGCTGAATGTCGGCTTTACGGGTGGTCCGTCCGTCAATGTCGGGTTTGATTACCAGGTGGTTGGCAACTGGTTCTTCAATGCCGATGTGAAGCAGCTTTTCGTGCGCATGCACGGCTGGCTGGAAAACCAGTCCGAAACCATCAAGGTCCGCGCCCACGAATCGCTCGACCCCACCGTGGTTTCCGCCGGTATCGCCTACCGGTTCTGATCGGTATGAGCGCGGTGTCACTGCATGACCTGGTTCTCCGCTACGGCGGAAACCTGCCGCGCTATACCAGCTACCCGACCGCCGCCAGCTTTACGGACGCGGTCGGCCCGGCCCAGGTGGAAGGCTGGTTGAAAGACCTTCCATCGCGCGGCCCTGTTTCCCTGTATTTTCACGTTCCGTTCTGCGACGAACTGTGCCGGTTCTGCGGCTGCAATACGTCTGTCATGCGCCATGACGAAGGACGGCAGGCCTATGGCGACCTGCTGCGCGAGGAAATGCGCCGTGTGGCGGCCCTGACGGGTCAAGGCGTTGCGGTCGGGCATGTGCAGTTCGGCGGTGGAACGCCCACAACCCTGCCCCCGGCGGCACTGCGGCATATCATGCGGGCCGCGCGGCGGTTTTTCCAGATCGGGGCCGACGCCGAACTGGCCATGGAACTGGACCCCCGCCACCTGCCGCCCGACTATCCGCGCCTGCTGGGCGAACTGGGGTTCAACCGCGTCAGCCTTGGCGTGCAGGATCTGGACCCCAAGGTGCAGGACGCCTGCGGCCGGCATCAGTCCCTGGAACAGACACGCTCCTGCATGACCCTGGCGCGTGGTGCCGGCATTGCAGGGGTCAATATCGATCTCATTTACGGCCTGCCCTATCAGACGGCTGAAAGCGTGGGCCTGACCGCGGCCCGTATTGCCGATCTGGGGCCGGACCGGCTGGCGGTGTTCGGCTACGCCCATGTGCCATGGAAACAGAAACGCCAGCGCACCATGCCCGCCGACGCCCTGCCCGGCTCCATGATGCGGCTTGAGCAACGCGCGCGGATCGACCGGGTTCTGTGCGAGGCGGGGTATGTGGCCGTGGGGCTGGACCATTACGCCCGGCCGGACGACGCTCTGGCCCGCGCGGCCCGTGCAGGCACGCTGCATCGTAACTTTCAGGGTTATACGACCGATTCGTGCGATGTGCTGCTGGGCATGGGGGCTTCCGCCATTTCCATGCTGCCCCAGGGCTTCGCGCAGAACGTGACCTCGCCCTCCGCCTATGCGCGGGCCATGGCGGGCCACGCGGCCCTGCCCGTGGCGCGCGGTATTGCCCGCACCCCCACCGACCGGCTGCGCGGCGGGATTATCGAGCGGATCATGTGCGACATGGGCGTGGATCTGGACGGGGTTGTGCCGCCAGCGGGTATGGAACTGCCCGATTTTACGGCTGAACTGCATGCGCTGGCTCCTTTTGTGCAGGATGGCCTTGTCGTGCTGGAAGGGCGGCGCATCCGGGTTACGGATTTGGGGCGGCCGTTCCTGCGCAATGTCGCCGCCGTTTTCGATACACATCGCGCGGGCCTGATGGCACAGGCAGAACGGGCCGGCGGGCAGGGCCATAGCCGCGACAGCCGCCAGAATGGCGCGCGGCGTGGCCTGTCCGGGGGGCAATCCGGCGATCAGCCCCATGGCCACTCCGGTGATCAGTCCGGTGGCCCGCTTTCAGGGGCCAGGGCTGTGCCCCCGGTCAACGGTCCTGCCGGCACGGCCGACGCTGTGGCGGATCAGGGTGCGTTTACGCCGCGTTTTTCCAGCACCCTGTAAGCGGTGGCCACGCCGCGCCTTCGGTCCGTAACCCTCTGTTCCGGCTTGGTTTATGGTGGGGTGTGCAGTCCCTGTCGTCATGCAGGCGGGACCCGCATGGCTTGATCCGCAAGGCATTTTGGCGCATGTGAGGGAAGACTCCTGAAAGACAGGAGCGATGCCGCCCGGCCCTGGCAGCCCGTCATGCGCGGCATATCTCTCGTTCAGTCGAAGGATCGGCCATCATGGGTTCCGATACCACATTGCCCCTGCACGCTGGGGGTTTCTCCCTGCCCGAAACGCTGGCCCATACCCCTGTGGCCACCTATCCGTTCGCGCATTGGCAACTGGAGAACGTTCTGCCCCCCGCGGCGTGTGACGCTCTTGTTGCGTGGAACCCGGGTGAAGGTGCTGTCGCGGGCGATGTCGGCGGCCGGCGTGAAACCCGCAACGCCCACCGTGTGTTCGTCGATCCTGCAACCCGTGCGCGTGAACCCCGGCTTGACGCCATGGCGCACCAGTTCGACGCCGCCCCCATGCGTCAGGCGTTCGAGACCGTCTGCGGCACGTCGCTCGACACTGCGGCGCTGCGGCTTGAACTCTGTCTGGATACCGACGGATTCTGGCTTGCCCCGCATACCGATATCGGCGCCAAGAAACTGACCCTGCTTGTCTCCCTGTCCGAAGGGGAAGGGGCAGAGGACTGGGGCACGGACCTGATGCTGCCCGATGGTGCATCGGCGGTGCGTGCGCCGGCCCTGTTCAATTCCGCCGTGCTGTTCATTCCGTCCGACCGGACATGGCATGGTTTTGTCCGGCGCCCGATTCAAGGCACCCGCCGCACGCTGATCGTCAATTATGTCGATGAAAGCTGGCGTGCCGTGCATGAACTCGCCTTCGGCCCCCGGAGCGCCACCCGGCACTGAACGCCGTGGCGTGCGAAAAGCCCGGCTGTATCGTCAGACATGTTTTGCAATTTGGCGCCAGATGGGGTTTAGGACACTCATTGAAAGATCATAACGAGGTAAGAGGGGCATGAGTGACGCTGTGCGTGAGTCGATGGAGTTCGATGTCGTCATTGTGGGGGGTGGCCCTGCCGGGCTGGCCGCTGCCATCCGGCTGCGTCAGCTCGCGCCTGACACAAGCGTCTGCCTGATCGAAAAAGGCAGCGAGATCGGGGCGCATATCGTCTCTGGTGCCGTGATCGAACCGCGCGCCCTGGCCGAGCTGCTGCCCGACTGGCGTGAACGTGGCGCGCCCCTGAACACGCCCGTGACGGCGGAAGACATGTTTTACATGACCCCCACGCGCGGCCTGCGCGTGCCGTTCCTGGACCGGGTCATGCCGCATATGGCCAACCACGGCAACTACGTGGTCAGCCTGGGTGAAGTCTGCCGCTGGCTTGCCACCCAGGCAGAGGAACTGGGGGTTGAAATCTATCCCGGTTTCGCCGGGGCCGAGGTTCTGATCGAGGATAACCGCGTGGTGGGTGTCGCCACTGGTGACATGGGCGTGGGGCGCGACGGCAAGCCCGGCCCGAACTACCAGCCCGGCATGGAACTGCGCGGCCGCTATACCCTGTTCGCGGAAGGCTGCCGTGGGTCGCTGACCAAGCAGGTCATGGCGCATTACGACCTGCGCAAGGGCGTGGACCCGCAGACATACGGCCTGGGTATCAAGGAAGTGTGGGAAATCCCGGCCGAAAACCACCGGCCCGGTCTGGTGCAGCACAGCTTTGGCTGGCCGCTGGACGACAGGACTTACGGCGGTGCCTGGCTGTACCATTTTGGCGAAAACCTTGTATCCTACGGGTTCGTGCTGGGGCTGGACTATACCAATACCTGGCTGTCCCCCTTCGAGGAAATGCAGCGGATCAAGCTGCACCCGGTCTTTCGCAAGCATCTGGAAGGCGGGCGGCGCATCACCTATGGCGCGCGCGCGCTGTCCGAGGGCGGGTTGCAGTCCATTCCGCGCCTGACCTTTCCCGGCGGGGCGCTGATCGGGGATTCGGCCGGTTTTCTGAACGTGCCCAAGATCAAGGGTACGCATACCTCCATGAAATCGGGCATGCTCGCGGCTGAAGCGGTGGTGGACGCCATCAAGGCGGACCGGATCGAACCGGCGACCTTCACCCAGCGTGTCCGCAAGTCCTGGCTGTGGGAAGAACTGCGCGGGGCGCGCAACATCCGCCCGGCCTTTGCCCGGTGGGGGGCCAAGGGCGGGGCTGTGTACGCAGCGCTCGACGCCATGGTCCTGCGTGGGCGCGCGCCCTGGACCCTGCATTTCAAACATCAGGACAACGAAACGCTCGAACCCGCTACCCTGTCGGAAAAGCCGCTCTATCCCAAGCCGGATGGCAAGCTGACATTCGACCGTCTGTCCTCGGTCTTTCTGTCCGCCACCAATCATGAGGAAGACCAGCCCATTCACCTGCGGCTGAAAAATCCGTCCTTGTGGAAAACGGTCAACTGGGACGTGTTCCGTGCGCCCGAAGCGCGCTACTGCCCTGCGGGTGTTTATGAAGTTGCGGACGAGGCCACCAGCCCGCGCCTGCAGATCAACGCGCAGAATTGCGTTCACTGCAAAACCTGCGATATCAAGGACCCGACACAGAACATAGACTGGACCACGCCAGAAGGCGGCGGCGGTCCCAGCTATCCGGTCGGCATGTAACTGCTCACCCCCTGGTTGTGGCTTTTTGCCAAGATGCGGTATGGGTTTTCTGAACTCTCCTGCGTTGCAAGTGAAAGATGTTATGAAGATACTTGTACCTGTAAAGCGGGTTGTTGATTACAACATCAAACCGCGCGTAAAAGCAGATGGCAGTGGTGTTGAGACCACTGGCGTCAAGATGTCCATGAACCCGTTTGACGAAATCGCGGTGGAAGAAGCCGTGCGTCTGCGCGAAAAAGGTGCCGCGACCGAAGTGGTTGCCGTGTCGATTGGCGTGCAGCAGGCACAGGACACGCTGCGTACGGCCCTGGCCATGGGTGTGGACCGCGCCATTCTGGTCCTGTCCGAGGAAAGCCCCGAACCGCTGGCAGTCGCCAAGGTGCTGAAAAAGCTGGTGGAAAAGGAAGAGCCCGGTCTGGTCATTCTGGGCAAGCAGGCCATTGATGACGACATGAACGCCACGGGCCAGATGCTCGCGGGGCTTCTGGGCTGGGGTCAGGGCACGTTCGCCAGCAAGGTCGAACTGGCCGATGGCCGCGTGCTGGTCAGCCGCGAAATCGATGGCGGCGCGGAAGATGTGTCCCTGTCGCTGCCGGCCATCATCACGGCGGACCTGCGGTTGAACGAACCGCGCTATGCCTCCCTGCCCAATATCATGAAGGCCAAGAAAAAGCCGCTTGAAACCCTTCAGGCCGCTGATCTGGGTGTGGATATGGCGCCGCGCCTGACCATCGTGTCCGTGGCGGAACCTTCGTCCCGTCAGGCGGGTGAAAAACTGGGTTCCGTGTCCGAACTGGTGGAAAAACTGCGTAACGAAGCAAAGGTGATCTGAGCATGACCGCTCTTGTTCTTCTGGACCATGAAAGTGGGCAGATCAGAAAAGCAGCCCTTTCCGCCGTTACGGCCGCCGCCCGCCTGGGCGATGTGCATGTGCTGGTCACGGGCGATGCCTCCGTGGCGCAGGCCGCGGCTTCTGTCGCGGGTGTCAGCAAGGTGCTGCATGCGGCGGATGCGCGTTACGCGCATGAACTGGCTGAACCGCTGGCGGCCCTGATCGCCGCCCTCGCTCCCGGCTACGACCATATCGTGGCGGCGGCCGGGGCTGCGGGCAAGAACGTGCTGCCGCGTGCCGCAGCCCTGCTGGACGTGCAGCCCATTCCTGACGTGGTGGCCATTGAATCGGCCGATACGTTCGTGCGCCCGATCTACGCCGGCAATGCGCTGGCGACCGTGCGTTCGTCGGATGCCAAAAAGGTGCTGACCGTGCGCAGTGCCGCGTTCGATGCCGCCCCGGCCGAAGGCGGGTCTGCCGCGATCGAAGTCGTGGCCCCGGTGGACAGTGCCGATGTCTCGCGGTTCGAGGCTGTGCGCCTGTCCGATTCCGAACGCCCCGATCTGGAATCGGCGCGGGTGGTTGTGTCGGGTGGTCGCGGTATGCAGAGCGAGGATAAATTCCACGCCCTCGACCCGCTGGCTGACAGCCTGGGTGCTGCGGTCGGCGCATCGCGCGCGGCGGTCGATGCCGGGTTCGTGCCCAACGAATATCAGGTGGGCCAGACCGGCAAGATCGTGGCGCCGGAACTGTATATGGCCTTCGGTATTTCGGGCGCTATCCAGCATCTGGCCGGCATGAAGGACAGCCGCGTGATCGTGGCCGTGAACAAGGACCCCGAAGCCCCGATCTTCCAGGTGGCGGATTACGGGCTTGTGGGCGACCTGTTCGAGGTTGTGCCGCAGTTGGTTGACGCGTTGAAGAAATAAGCCTTCTCAGGCTTTTTCGCATTCAGGCCCGCACGCCGCTCTGGCATGCGGGCTTTTTTGTGCCCGATGCCGCCTGCCCGCCTGCTCATCCGTCGGCAGGTGGCATGTGTCTGTTGCGCGCGTTCAGGCGGGGGGTGTCGTGGGGCCGTAGGCGGCCAGAAAAACCCGAACGGCGTTGTGAATGACCTTTTCCTCGGTCGCGGCCTCGTTCTCAAGCGTCATGTTGAAGCGTTTGCGATGGGCGATATGGGTCTGGCACAGGGCAAAGAACTGTTCGGCGGCAAAAACGGGGTCATCCGTCACCAGTGCGCCGCGTTGGGTCTGCTCACGGATCCAGTTGGCGAAGGTCTCAATCACGATTCGGGGGCCGTGTTCCCAGAATGATACCGCCAGTTGCGGAAAATGCGGCGCTTCGGACACAATGATCCGGTACAGCATCAGGCTTTCGGGCAGGGTCATCAACCGGACCATGGCGCGGGCCACGGCTGTCAGAATATCCTGCGGGGTACCGTCCTGCTGCACATAAGCCAGAGCGGCGGGCAGTTTTTCGCGACAGTTCTGCTCGACAAAAGCGGTAAACAGGTCGGCCTTGTTGGTAAAATAATTATACAGCGTGCCTTTCGAAACCCCGGCCTTGCGGGCAATGACCGACATGCTCGCACCTTCATAGCCATGCTCGGCAAAAACGGCCTTGGCCCCGGCCAGAATCTGCTGGCGTTTGGCTTCGGACTCTCCCATGCACGGTACGGCAGGGGACGCGATGTCAGGTGTGGAAGAAGGCATGAAGAACAGGCTTTGACTGCTGGAGATTGACGCGCGGGTGAAAGACGATAGGGTAATGCTGACCGAACCGGTCGGTCAGCAGAAATCTGGTATAGCAAGAATATGGGCTGGAGCCTAATTTTCAACGAGGGCAAGCGGGTGGCAAGAGTGAATACGCAGCGGGCGGGCTCAACAGGGTGTGGCGTCAAGCAGCCTAAGGGGCGGTCCATGGTGCGTGCGTCGGCGTTTTCAATGCCGCTGGCTGTCATGCTGGGCGTCCTGCAGGGGTGTGCCGTCGGGCCTGACTACAAGCAGCCACAGGGCTGGAGCCCGACGCAATGGCAGCCTGCGGGCGCGCCTGCGCGGCAGGGCACTCAGGCACGGTCGCATATGCTCAGCGTGCCCACCCAGGATGAACCCGATCCGGCCTGGTGGTCCATTTTTCACGACCCGGAACTGACCGCGCTGGAAGAACGGCTGAGCAAGCAGAACCTCGATGTCCAGCAGGCGACGGAACAGTTCGCTGTCAGCCGTGGTCAGCTTGTGCTGGCGGGTGCCGAACGTTTTCCCGAACTGTCCGCCATGGGCAGCTATAAGCGCGCGCAGTACAGCAGCAAGGAACTGCAGCGGATTATCGACCGTATTGGCGAAAATGCCGCGGGCTCCGGTCTGGGCGATATGCTGAGCGGCCAGTCCTCCAGTGTCAGCATTCCCCTGCTCGACCAGTGGCAGGACGGGCTTTCCGCTAGTTGGGAGGTCGATCTGTGGGGGCGTGTGCGCAGGCAGTACGAGGCCGCCAAGGCGTATCTTGAAGCCTCGGAAGAGGAACGGCGCGGTATTCTTGTCGCCCGGCAGGCCGAACTGGCGTCCGATTACGTCATGCTGCGTACCCTGCAGGAACAGTTGCGGATTACAACGGCCAATCGTGATCTGGCCGATGCCATGCTCAAGCTCAGCACGTCCCGCTACAAGAGCGGGCTGGTCAGCGATCTGGATGTGGAAAGCGCGCGGTCGGAACTGGAGCGCACAAGCGGGCTCATTCCCCAGTATGAGCAGCGTATCGCCATGCAGATCAACGCCATCAACCTGCTTATGGGGTCTCCTCCCGGCGGGTTGAATGGCGAACTGCAACAAACGGGGGCCATTCCGCTTCTGCCCCCTGCCGCCCCGCTTGGCCTGCCGTCCGAACTGGCGCGTCGCCGCCCTGATATCCGGGAATCGGAGGCCGAACTCCATGCCGCAACGGCAGAGGTCGGGCAGGCAGAGGCTGATTTTTACCCCAAGGTGACGATCGATGCCTCATTCGGCATGCAGTCCTTCTCGTTCCGCGATCTGGGGCTGTGGAGCGCACGCGCCTGGAATGTCGGGCCCAGCATTACCCTGCCCATTTTTCAGGGCGGGCGGCTGACCGGCCAGTTGCAGATGAAAAAGGCGTCGCAGAAAGCAGCGGCCGTGCGCTACCGCAAGACCGTGCTGAATGCCTGGCGTGAGGTCGACAATGCCCTGACCAGCTATCAGGCGGAACAGCGGCGCAACCAGAACCTGGTGGCCCAGGTCGCGGCGGACACACGGTCCCTGGACCTTGCGCAAAGTCAGTACCGCCACGGGCTGCAAAGTTATCTCTATGTGCTCGACACACAGCGCCGCCTGTTACAGTCCCAGACACAGCTGGCGGATAGCACGGGCACCATGTCCGATAATCTGGTGCGGCTTTATAACGCCCTTGGCGGGGGGTGGCAGACGGCCTTCCCGCAAACGGCCCTCGCAGCGCCGCCATCCAAAACCGTGCGTTAACCTGTCTTTCTCCGGCGGCCCCCTGTGGGCCGCTTTTTTTCCGCCTCTGCGGTATTTTATTTGTTTTGGCATCGTATTTTTATGGTTTG
>NZ_JBDOBQ010000037.1:0-6508 GCF_047723915.1 Acetobacter sp.
TGCCATCCCCCCAGGCGCGCACCCTGTTAACGCAGCAGCTTATCCGCAACCGGAACCTGACGTACCGCACCATGCCGTCCACGGGCACGCTCTACCCCGATGTGCCGCCACCACCCAATGCCGCCACTACACCGCAAAAAGACACGAACGGACAGCCCGCCCCCCCCAGCCTGCCACCCGGCGTAAACGGCGCGATCATGGATGCGGCGGACGCCCCACCACCCCCTGCGGCAGCGGCAACGCAGGTGGGCAAGGCCGGGATAGGCGACACGGCACCGCAGAACGCAACAGGTGCCCCCGAACTGCCCATGCCGAGTGTACCGGGAACAGGCGCGCCCAAAAACACCACGGCACAGGACGAGCCCGAAATCGCCATGCCCGAGGTGCGCAAAAAGGCCGACCAGGCTGGCAAGCCGCCCGTCGTCATACCGCAGATTCCCGATGCGCCGCCCACTCCACCGGCCTTCCCCGGCTATGAGGTACCGTCGGACACCGGGCTGGCCGATGGCATGCACCCCAATTACGACCTGACGGACGTACGGGGCACGCCGTTCCACTTCGTGTCACAGTCGGACCTTTTGGCGGCGGGGCAGGACGGCACGTTCACCAAACTGCTCAGCACCACGCCGCATGGCCCGTTTTACGTCCACGGGTTCGGAGATGCGGCGTCGCAGAGCGTGCAGGACCAGGCCGATGCCGTCAGGCTGGGGCTTTTACGCGCGTCGCGCGTCGCGCAGGCACTGGTCAGCCGAGGTGTTCCGGCGTCGGCCATTCATGTCCGGGGTGACGCCTTCGGCACGGGGGCCATGGTCAGTACGACCCCCTAGCCCGCCATCGCAGGCCCAGCGACGCACCCCGTGCGACCTTATAAGGCCACTCCTCGCACGGTCGCACGCATGCCGGGCTGCCATGCTGAAAAAAACATGCCAGCCCACACGCTTTTCCCGCGCGAGGAGTTGCCTGTTCCATTTTGGCGATTACTATAGTCGCTCTCGCAATCAAGGGGCCTGCCCCCTCAGCCAAAGCACCCAAGTCCATGACCGAAGAGTTCCACCGCATCCGTCGCCTGCCGCCCTATGTGTTTGCCTCCGTGAACCAGGCCAAGGCAGCGGCCCGAGCGCGTGGCGAGGATATTATCGACCTGGGCATGGGCAACCCCGACACCCCCACCCCGCCGCATATCGTCAGCAAGCTGATCGAAACCGTGAACGACCCGCGCAGCCACCGTTATTCGGTCAGCAAGGGTATTCCGGGTCTGCGCAAGGCCGTGGCCGGGTATTACGAACGCCGGTTCAATGTCGGGCTGAACCCCGACAAGGAAGTGATCGTCACGCTGGGGTCGAAGGAAGGGCTGGCCAATCTGGCCTCCGCCATCACCAGCCCGGGCGACACCATTCTGGTGCCCAACCCGTCCTACCCCATTCACCAGTTCGGCTTTATTATTGCCGGGGCGTCCGTCCGCTCCATTCCCGCAACACCGGACGAGGACATGCTGCGCGCCCTGGACCGGGCGGTACGCCATTCCGTACCCAAGCCCACGGCCCTTATCGTCAATTTTCCGTCCAACCCCACGGCGTATCTGGCCGATCTGGATTTCTACAAGGAACTGGTGGCCTTCGCCCGGCGCGAGAATATCTGGATCCTGTCCGATCTGGCCTATGCCGAAATCTATTTCGGTGACCGCGTGCCGCCCTCCATTCTGGCGGTTCCCGGTGCGCGCGACATTGCGGTGGAATTTACCTCCCTGTCCAAGACCTATTCCATGGCAGGCTGGCGCGTGGGCTTTGCCGCCGGCAACGAACGGCTGATTTCCGCCCTTACCCGTATCAAGTCCTATCTCGATTACGGGGCGTTCACCCCCATCCAGGTTGCGGCCGTCACAGCACTGAACGGCCCGCAGGACTGCGTGGCCGATCTGCGCGCCCTGTACAAGGACCGGCGCGACGTGCTGATCAAGGGCCTGCACGCCGCCGGGTGGGACGTTCCCTCCCCCGAAGGCTCCATGTTCGCATGGGCGCCCATTCCCGAACAGTTCCGCGACATGGGCAGTGTCGCCTTCTCCAAGCTGCTGCTGGAAGAAGCGGGCGTGGCCGTGGCCCCCGGCCTGGGCTTTGGCGAATATGGCGATGACCATGTGCGGATCGGGCTGGTGGAAAACACCCACCGTCTGCGCCAGGCCCTGCGGTCCATCCGCGGTTTCATGTCCGCCCATGGCGTGAATGCGCCTGTTTCCTCCCCATCCGTGAAAAAACCGGAGTCTGTTACACCGTGACATCCCGCACTTCTTCCGCTGTTGCGCATACCACTCCCCTGCGTCTTGGCATTGCCGGCCTTGGCACTGTCGGCGCAGGCGTGATCCAGCTTTTGCGCGCCAATGCCGACCTGCTGCGCGCCCGCGCCGGCCGCCCTATCGAGGTTGTGGCGGTCAGCGCACGCGACAGGACACGTGACCGCGGGGTCGATCTGGCAGGGCTACGCTGGTACGAGGATGCCCGCGAACTCGTCACCGATCCGGACGTGGATGTGGTGGTGGAACTGATCGGCGGGGCGGAAGGCACGGCCCGCGCGGTGGTGGAACAGGCGCTGGCGGCTGGCAAGCCTGTGGTGACCGCCAACAAGGCGCTGGTGGCCCTGCATGGCTCCGCGCTGGCGCAGCTCAGCGCCGCCAACCAAGCGCCTTTGCTGTTCGAGGCGGCAGTGGCCGGGGGCATACCCGCCATCAAGACCGTGCGCGAAGGTCTGGCGGGGGACCGCCTGCTGCGCGTAGGCGGGATTTTGAACGGCACATGCAACTATATCCTGACCGTCATGCGTGAGACCGGCAAGGATTTCGCAACCGTACTCAAGGACGCACAGGATCTGGGCTATGCCGAGGCCGACCCGTCCACCGATATCGACGGGCTGGACGCCGCCCACAAGCTGACGATTTTGGCGGGTCTGGCCTTTGGCCAGCCAGTGGCTTTCGACTCCGTGCATGTGGAAGGGATTCGCCGCATCGGCGCGGAAGACCTGGCCTTTGCCCGCGCGCTGGGCTACCGGATCAGGCTGCTGGGCCTGGCCCACGTGACCGATGCCGGCCTGCAGGCACGGGTCACGCCCTGCCTGGTGCCCCAGAACTCCCCCCTTGCGCAGGTCGATGGCGTGTTCAACGCCGTGGTGGCGGAGGGCGAATTTGTCGGCCGGATCATGATCGAAGGGCGCGGCGCCGGGGCTGGCCCCACGGCAAGTGCCGTCACCGCCGATCTGATCGATATCGCGCGGGGCCACACCATTCCCGTATGGGGTGTGCAAGCCGACGCGGGCGAGCCCTTGCGCGCGGCCCCCGTCACACTGGGCCACGGCGCTTTCTACCTACGGCTGCTGGTGGAAGACCGCCCCGGCGTTATCGCGGATATTACAGCCGTGCTGCGTGACTGCGGGGTTTCCCTGCGCAGCATGCTCCAGCACCCGGCTGAAACCGACAGCGCGCCTTATGTTCCCCTTGTTCTGGTCACACATCAGACATCCGAGGCTGCCATGCAGGACGCCGTAACCCAGATTGACGCGCTGAGCGTTGTCACGGACACCCCGGTCATGATCCGGATCGAAACGGCGTAAGAAACCGTCCATCTTCCATCCCCTGCCCCCGCAGTCACGATAAGGACCACGTATTCCGATGTCTGAACCTATTGGCCCATCCCCCTTTGTCGTCTCCGACCGCAATCTGGCGCTGGAACTGGTACGCGTGACCGAAGCCGCGGCCCTTGCCTCTTCCCGCTGGACGGGGCGTGGCCGCAAGAACGACGCTGACGGCGCCGCGGTCGAAGCCATGCGCACCGCTTTCGACACGGTGGCCATTGACGGCACGGTGGTGATCGGCGAAGGCGAGATGGACGAAGCGCCGATGCTCTATATCGGCGAAAAAGTGGGTTCGGGCGGTCCGGCCATGGATATCGCGGTGGACCCGCTCGAAGGCACAAACCTGTGCGCCAAGGACATGCCCAACGCCATTACGGTGGTGGCCCTGGCCGAACGCGGCAACTTCCTGCATGCGCCCGATATCTACATGGACAAGATCGTGGTCGGCCCCGGCCTGCCCGAAGGGGTCGTGGACCTTGACGCCTCGATCGAGAACAACCTCAAGAACCTTGCGCGTGCCAAGGGCCGGACCGTGCACGACCTGCTGCTGTGCACGCTCGAACGCGAACGCCACGAGGAAATGATCGCCCGCGCCCGCGCGGCCGGTGCCCGCGTGCGTCTGCTGACCGATGGCGACGTAGCAGGTGGCATTGCCGCGTGTCTCGACAACAGTCAGGTCGATATTTACGTGGGGTCGGGCGGCGCGCCAGAAGGCGTGCTGACAGCCGCCGCCGTGCGCTGCGTGGAAGGGCAGATGCAGGGCCGCCTCCTGTTCGAGACCGACGAACAGCGCCAGCGCGCCCTGCAGATGAACCCCGGCAAAAGCCCCGACCGCAAGCTGACCCTGCACGAAATGGCAGCCGGGCCCGTGCTGTTCTCGGCCACCGGGGTCACGACCGGCACGCTGCTGCGTGGCGTGCGGCACGAGGCCCATCAGGCCGTGACCCATTCACTGGTCATGCGCTCCAAATCCGGCACGTCGCGCTTTATCGAAGGCCACCACAACTTCCGCACCAAGACCTGGGCGCCGCAATAAGCGCTCCGGTCCATGCAGCCCCGCGCCGTTCAGCCCATGCCCGTGCTTGACCGCCCCGCCGACACCACCCCCGCTGTTCTGGGGGTGGAGCACAGCCTGAGCGGGCGACGCTGGACATGGCGGACAGGGGCTGAAAGCCCTGCTGTCGAACGGCTGGGGGCAGCCCTTGCCCAGCAACTGGGCGTTCCGGCCCCTGTGGGGCGCCTGCTGGCCCTGCGCGACATTACCCCCGAACAGGCTGCCAACTTTCTGGACCCGCGCCTGCGGGCCCTGCTGCCTGACCCGTCCAGCCTTGCGGATATGGACGTCGCGGCCGCGCGCATGGCGCGCGCGGTGCAGAACCGCGAAACCGTGGGCATTTTTGGCGACTACGACGTGGATGGCAGTTGCGCGAGCGCCATTGTCGCAGGTTTTTTCGAAGAGCTGGGCTGCACGGTCCACACCCATATTCCCGACCGGCTGACCGAAGGCTACGGCCCCAACGGCCCTGCCCTGCAGGCCATGATCGCCCAGGGCGCCACGCTGCTGATCTGTGTGGATTGCGGCACCACCTCGACCAGCGTGCTGAACCCGCTGACCCCGCAGGCCGATGTGATCGTGCTGGACCACCACAAGTCCGAGGAAGCGCTGCCCGACATTCTGGCAACGGTCAACCCCAACCGGGTGGACTGTTCGTCGGGGCTGGGGTCGGTCTGTGCGGCGGCACTGGGTTTTCTGGCCATTGTGGCCACCGCACGCGTGCTGCGCCAGGCAGGCTGGTTCGGCCCGGACAGGCCCGAACCCGACCTGATGTGCCAGCTCGACCTGGTTGCGCTGGCCACCATATGCGACGTCATGCCGCTACAGGGGCTGAACCGCGCCTTTGTCGCGCAGGGGCTCAAGATCATGGCAAAACGCCAGCGCACCGGGCTGGTGGCGCTGATGGAGATCGCGGGCGTGACCAAGGCGCCCGATGCGTTTTCGTGCGGGTTTGCGCTGGGGCCGCGAATCAACGCGGGCGGCCGCATTGCCGAAGCCACCCTTGGCCTGCGGCTGCTCCGCTGCGATGACGCACTGGACGCCAGACAGATGGCCGAGCGGCTGGATGCCGTCAACCGCCGCCGACAGGGGGTGGAGGCTGAAATTCTCGACCGCGCCATGCTGGCCGCCGCCGAACAGAAGGAAGCCGGACACGGGGTCATTCTGCTGGCGGGCAAAGACTGGCATCCCGGCGTGGTGGGTATTGTCGCGGGCCGGATCAAGGAACGCTTCAACCGCCCGACGCTTGTAGGGGCCGAACTGGACGATGGCAGCATAAAAGGGTCGGGCCGCTCGGTTACGGGACTGGACCTTGGCAGCGCCATTATTGCCGCCCGGCAGGCTGGCCTGCTCAAGACAGGTGGCGGCCACGCCATGGCGGCGGGGTTTTCGCTGACCGTGGAACAGCTTGAAGCCTTCCACACCTTCCTGAACGCCCACCTGCCAGACGCCGCCAGCCTGCCCGAGACGGTTGACCTGATCCTGGACACGGTGGTGGCCGTTTCAGGTGCTACCCCCGAACTGGCGCAGGACATGGCCCGTCTGGCCCCGTTCGGTGCGGGCAACCCCGAACCGCTGATAGCCCTGCCCCATGTCAGTATTGTGCGCACGGACCGCATCGGGCGCGATGGCAACACCCTGCGCGTTCTGCTGCGGGCCGAGAACGGCGCGCGGCTCAAGGCGCTGCTGTTCCGCGCCGAAGACAACCCCCTGACCCCCACGCTGGAAGACACCACCCGGCCCGCGCTGCATATGGCGGGCTATCTGCGGGCCGAAAGCTGGAACGGACGGACCGACGCCACGTTCTTTATCCAGGACGCGGCCCGCGCCTGACGC
>NZ_JBDOBQ010000037.1:6608-22943 GCF_047723915.1 Acetobacter sp.
TACAGGCTACAGGCTACAGGCTACAGGCTACAGGCTACAGGCTACAGGCTACAGGCTACAGGTCTCCGCCATGCGGTATACTAAAACAAGCCATGTGCGGGCCGGGCACTGATTTTGTTTTCAGCGCTCTCACGAGAGCTTTATCGTGTTATAACTCAATCCTTCGCCTGTCGGATCGCCTCCGGTCGTCATGACCGGTTTTTTCAGGTTGCGCTCTTTATCAATGCCCAAAAACCCGCACGCCCTCCTTCGCCGGACCCGCCGTATTCTTGCGTTTCTGTCAGGCAGTCTCATGCCTGTGGCGGTAACACACTGGCTGGGTGTGCGCGCCATATCTGTCGCACCGGAACAGATCGCCCTGCGTGAAGGCCTGCGGGCCGGGGTGTCGGTCGGCTCTGTCATGCTGGTGGCGTGGTACCTGCATGCGCCGCTCATGGCCTGGGCAGCCTTTGCCGCCTTCTGGACCTGCCTGGTCGACCCTGGCGGCCTGCCCCGCGTAAGACTTGAAACCCAGATCAAATTCGGCCTGTCAGGCACAGTCATAACCGGGCTGCTGTCAACGGCCTCGGGGTTGGGGACGTTATGTGTCGTTCCCGCTTTGGGTGCGTGTGTCTTTGTGTGCGGCCTGCAACGCATGCGCGGCGCAATTGCAACGCAGATCAGCGTACTGGCGGCCATTGTCGCGGTGGTGGCGGTCTGTTACCCGCAATCCCCCATGGGCGGCCTGCATCTGGCAGGCATGTTCCTTTCGGGTTCCGTATGGGCCATGCTGGTCTGCACATTTGCTTGGCCGGTGGACCCCTATGCCCCGCAAAAACAGGCCTGTGCCGCCATATTCCGCGAACAGGCCCATATGGCTGGCAGACTGCGGAGCTTTCTGCTGGCCCGCCGCCCCCTGAACAGCCAGACACGCTATGCCGCCGTCAGCGCCTACAGGCGCGATATCCGCAACCGCATCGAACAGGCCCGCGCGAAAATCGAAATCCTGTCCGGGGGGCTGTCTTCCAGCCGGGCCCGCGCAAGTCTGCTGCCCGCGGTAGAAGCCGCCGATCGTATTTTTGTGGCGGTGATGGGGTTTGAGCACGCCGTGCTTTCAGGCACGCCTTCCGCCGGAGCACCGCGCGCCATCCGCCTTGTCACCGCGACCCTGAACCGCATCGCGCGCGAGATCGCCCGTACCGACCCCCGCCCCGAAAAACTGGACAGGCCTATCGATGTCCTGCGCGCTATCAGCGGCGGGCAGGCCGATATTTTCGCCAAAGGCGCGCGTTTATGCGCGGATGCCGTGGCCGACCTCCAGATTGCATGGCGGGACACCCCGCTGGACAGGCCCGCCCCACCCAAGGCCGCTGCCACCGCCACCACGGGACGACGGCCCCTGGCCCCGCCGCAGTTCATCCGCCATGCCACGCGCCTGACCGTTGCGGTGCTGGTCACATACGCCATCTCGCGCATTTTCGCCCTGTCCTATGCCTACTGGGCGCTGATGGCGGTGGTGGTCGTGACTCAGCCCAGTGCAAGCGCCACCCTGCCGCGCGCTCTTGAACGCATGGCCGGCAGCATAGCGGGGGGTATTCTGGCCGCCATCATGGGAGTGGCGTTGCCGCTGCCGGTCATTCTGGTGCTGATCTTCCCGCTTGCCACCCTTACCATTGCGCTGCGCAGCGTGAACTACACAGCCTGCGTCATGTTCATGACCCAGCTTTTCGTGCTGGTGACAGACCTTGTCAGCACCACCCATGGGTGGGATGTCGCCCTGTCGCGCGCGACCGACAATATTATCGGCAGTCTGATAGGGCTTGTCGCCTGCCTGACGGTCTGGCCGGAAAAACGCGCCGCCACCCTGCCCGTGCTGCTGGGCCGCGCCTTTGACGCCAATGTCGCTTACGCGGCACTGGCCGCCCGGACCGAAAAGGCCGGTTGGGGCGAAATCGAACAGGCCCGCAGAAAAGCTGGAACCACCTCCACCCAGGCTGAAATCCTGTACCAGCAGACCTGTCTTGAGGGGTTGCGCCGTTCGACCTACCTGAAAAGCTGCGGTGATCTCCTGTTCGAACTGCGCCAGCTTGCCGGGGCAGCCAGTGTGTGGTGGCTGGAACACGCAGGCACACCCATGCCTGCAAGCCTTGCCTCCGCACCCAAGGCCGGGCTGGACCAGAACGGCACCGTCCCCCCGGAGGCGGCCGCTACCGATGTGGCACCCGATACGACTGACATTGTGCAACAGGCCGCGCCTGCCCCGGGCACGGTACCGCAAGGCAGCACGCCACGGAACGCGGCAGAGGTGGACCGTTCATCGTCCGATCTGGAAGCGGGTGCTGACAACGACCCGCTCCGGGCGTCGCGGCAGGAACGTGCGCGCCGTTATGCGGCGTTCGAACGCGAACGGGCGGATACACCCACTGAACTGACACCGGCAGAACTGGCAACCATGCTCACCCGCCTGCGCGCGATAGAGCAGGACCTCGCACTCAGCTAAAATCACCCCGCAGTAACGGACCGATGCTCAATACGAGCACTGCTCGGCGCTGATACCGGGGCGCGGTTAAACCACCTGCACGGATTAAGCAGAAAAACGCAGCCTCACCCGTCAGGTGCGGAGAAACGAAAGGATAGCCTGGAGGGAGTCACCCCTCCAGGGCGGCATTACGCCTTGCATCCACTTCTTTTTTCATGGCGGCCTGCACTTTTTCAAAAGCGCGGACTTCGATCTGGCGCACCCGCTCGCGGGAAATGCCATATTCCTGCGCCAGATCTTCCAGCGTGGCAGGTTCGTCCTGCAGGCGGCGTTCAGTAAAAATGCGCCGCTCGCGTTCGTTCAGCGTTTCCAGCGCATTGGCCAGCAACGCCTTGCGCCCGGACATTTCCTCCGCCTCGGCGTAAGTTTCTTCCTGGTTGTGCTGGTCGTCCACCAGCCGGTCCTGCCATTCACTGTCCTGATCGGCCTTGAGCGGCGCGTTCAGGCTGTGATCGGGGGCGGCCATGCGGCGGTTCATGTCCACCACATCCTGCTCGGACACGCCCAGCGTGGTTGCGATCTTGCTGACATGTTCGGGCTGGAGGTCGCCCTCTTCCAGCGCCTGGATCTGGCCCTTGACGCGACGCAGGTTGAAAAACAGCTTTTTCTGCGCGGCCGTGGTGCCCATTTTCACAAGCGACCAGCTATGCAGGATGTATTCCTGAATGGCCGCGCGAATCCACCACATGGCGTAGGTGGCCAGACGGAAACCCTTTTCCGGGTCGAACCGCTTGACGGCCTGCATCATGCCGATATTGCCTTCGCTGATGAGTTCGTTCACCGGCAGGCCATAGCCACGATAGCCCATGGCAATCTTGGCAACCAGCCGCAGATGCGACGTAACCAGCTTGTGCGCGGCCTTTACATCGCCTTTGTCATGCCAAAGGCGGGAAAGTTTGAGTTCTTCCTCGGGGGTGAGGATCGGATATTTGCGTATTTCCTGCAGGTACCTTGAAAGGTTGCTTTCAGGCCCAACATCGATAACGGAAGATACCATGTGCTGACTCCTCCTCTGTGCTGAAAACTCCCTGCGGGGCGTTTGGTTCCTGTGTCACCACAGCACCCCCCATAATCATGGAGGCAAGTTCCTGCACGTCATGGACTATATGGACGTCTCCTTCCGTTCACCCTCGGCTGAGCAGCGAACAGGAACAGACCGCCCCTTCATCGTCTTCTAACAAACAAATGATGAAGGAAGCGTATGGAGGGTGCGCCCCAACCATGGCCCCTGTCAAGAAAACCACCCTGAGCCCGCCCCGGCGCGCCGTTTTTCAGGACTGATATGGTCCTCTTTATAGCGCGACTCGAAAAACCGTCAGGACCGGGTCGTGGCATCGCCCCCGGACAGGGCCACGCGCAGGGCCTGCATATCCTCGGGCATGGGGGTTTCGAACAGCAGGTTCTCACCCGTGCGGGGATGGGTGAAGCCAAGCCGGGCCGCATGCAAGGCCTGACGGGAAAAATCCAGTGCGGCACCGCGCGCACCGGCCTCCAGCCCCTTTGCCGCCGCCGGAATGCGACGCAGATACAGTGGGTCCCCGATCAGCGGATGGCCATTGGCTGAAAAATGCACCCGGATCTGGTGGGTGCGGCCAGTGGCCAGGCGGCATTCCACCAGAGCCGCCGCGGAACCGAAACATTCGAGCGTGCGGTAACGTGTCAGCGCCCATTTGCCGCCGCGCGGGGTCAGCGCCATGCGCTTGCGGTCGCGCTTGTCGCGCCCGATCGCCCCTTCGTATTCCCCGCTGGCCGGGGCGGGCAGGCCCCATGCAAAGGCCAGATAGCACCGGTCTATCCGCCGCTGGGCAAAATCTTCCGACAGGGCCAGATGCGCCAGCTCGGTCTTGGCCACCACCATCACCCCGGACGTATCCTTGTCCAGCCGGTGGACGATCCCCGGCCTGCGTTCGCCACCGATCCCCTGCAGGCTGGCGCCGCAATGGGCGATCAGACCGTTGACCAGGGTGCCTGTCTCGTTCCCCGGCGCCGGATGCACGACCAGGCCTGCGGGCTTGTCCAGCACGATCAGGTCGTCATCCTCGTACAGCATGGTAAAGGCGACGTTCTCGCCTTCGGGCGTGGCGGGGGCTGCCGGGGGCACCTCCAGCAAAAGCCGCATGCCCGCGCGCACGGGTGCCGCCGGTTCGCGCAGGGGCTGGCCATTGCAGTGCAGATGCCCGGCCTCGATCAGGCCCTTGATACGCGAGCGCGACAGCGCCTGAAACCGGGTCTGGGCCTGCAGGTGCTCACTGGCGGCGACCGTGTGCTGGATGGCATCGGCCAGATAGCGGTCGACGCGTTCGCCCGCCCGGGCCTGCTCCACCGTAAAGGACAGCGCGCCGGACTGGTCGCATGCCGGACGCAAGGGATCGTCTGACGGGGTATGACTCTGGGGCAAACGCGGTTTGTCTCGCTGCGATAAAGGTGGAAAAGACAGGGTGTGTACAAACCATTTTACCCCATACCGTCAAGCATGACGCCAGCTTTCGCACACGCGCCAGCACAAGCCATGCACAGGAAGCCCTTTTCTCCGGCCCGCAACTGCCGCAATCATACGACAGTCATGACAGTATACGCCCCACCCCACCGACACCCACCCCGCCGGAACGCACGCAAACGGCAAAGCCTCCGCTGCGGCAGGCCCGGCCATGGGGCCGGGTCCATGGATCGGGCCGGGCCTTGGTCGGGATACCCGTCTGGGCATTCATCCGGGCACTTTTCCGGGGGCCGCACGCCAGTCCACCACGCGGCGCCAACGCGGGCCGTAATCTGATGGGGAACGGTTCCGCCACCTTGTCCCCCCAGGCTGTCAGGCAGGCCTACGCCACGGCATTGCGGCGCAGGCTGGGGGTGCTGGGGGGGCTCTGTCTGGCCCTGCTACTGTCCCTTGTGGCGGATATTGCCGTAGGCCCGGCCATGCTGTCCCCCACCGCCCTGATCCGCGCCTTGCTGTTTTCCGCCGATACCCCGCCCGAAACCGCGCTGATCCTGTGGCAGATCCGCCTGCCCTACGCGCTTATGGCCGCCTGCGTGGGCGCGGCCCTCGGGCTGGCCGGGGCGGAAATGCAGACCGTTCTGGCCAACCCGCTGGCAAGCCCGTTTACATTGGGCACGTCGGCGGCGGGCGCTTTCGGGGCGTCCCTTGCCATTGTGCTGGACTGGCATGTCGGCGGGCTGCCACAGGGCTGGCTGGTGGCGGGCTGCGCGTTCGCGTTCGCCGTGATGGGGGTGATTGCCCTTGACCTGCTTACCCGCCTGCGCCCGACCGATAGCAGCACCGTCATTCTATGCGGCGTGGCCCTTGTTTTCTGCTTTCAGGCCCTTGTCGCTCTCATGCAGTTCATCGCCAGCGAGGACACGTTGCAGGACCTTGTCTTCTGGACGCTGGGCAGCCTGAACCGCGCCACATGGGCCAGCATTGCCCTGCTGGGGCTGGGCCTTGTCTGTGTCACGCCCTTTTCACTGCGCGCCGCCTGGGGGCTGACCGTGCTGCGCATGGGGGAAGACCGGGCAGCAAGTCTGGGTGTGGACGTACCCCGCCTGCGCCGCGCGGCCCTGCTGCGTATCTGCCTGCTAAGCGCACTGGCCGTGGCGTTTGTGGGCATTATCGGTTTTATCGGGTTGGTGGCCCCGCATATCGCCCGCAGGCTTGTGGGGGAAGACCACAGGTTCTACCTGCCAGCCAGCCTGCTTGGCGGGGCATTCATACTCTCCACCGCAGCGCTTGTGGCCCGTGTGCTGGTGCCTGGCGTGGTGGTGCCAACCGGGATCGTGACGGCACTGGTGGGCATTCCGTTCTTTCTGGCCATTATTCTCAAACGCCAGAACTCGGCATGAACACACACCCAACCACCGAAGGACCTGTCCCCGCCGGAAAAAATACGGGTCTTGTGGCGCGGAACCTGCATGTCAGCCATGGCAGGCGGGATGTGCTCCACGGCATGACGGTCGGGCCATTCCTGCCCGGCACACTCAGCGCGATCCTTGGCCCCAATGGCAGCGGCAAGTCGACCCTGCTGCGCGCACTGAGCGGATTGGTGCCCCTGCGCGGCACTGTAACGCTCGATGGCCATGATCTGGCCCGGCTACGCCTGCCCGCGCGTTCGCAGCGCTGCCTTTACCTGCCGCAAAGCCTGCCCGAACCCATGCAGATCACGGTGATCGAGGCCATGATGGCCGCCCGCCATGCCACACCCCAGTCTGCCATGCACCTGCCTGGCCCCACGCCGAACCGCGCAGACGCCGAACCGCGCAAGGGTGACGGAAATGGCAGCGGCGCGGCAGATAACGCTCCGTGCAGCGCAGGAACCGACACGGGAGCCAGCCTGCAGGTAACCGCCACGAACGGGCCGGACGCAGCCCTTGCCTGGCTGGGTCACGTCGGTATAGCCAATCTGGCCATGCGCAGCCTGCGCGAACTCTCGGGCGGGCAACGCCAGCTGGTGGGGCTGGCGCAGGCACTCAGCCGCAGACCCCGGGCCCTGCTGCTGGATGAACCGCTGAGCGCGCTTGACCCATACTACCAGCACAGGGTCATGGACCTGCTGGCGGATGAAGCGCGACAGAGCGGGCTGATCGTGGTCATGGTGCTGCATGACCTGAACATGGCCCTGGCCCGCTGCGCCAATGCCAGCGTACTGCATGACGGGCACATGGCCGCATCCGGCCCGACAGCACAGATATTGACCCCCGACCTCATGCGCCGTGTCTATGGTATCGAGGCCTGCCTTGATACCGGCGCCCATGGGCAGCGCTTCATCAGCGTGCGGGGCGTGGCCCGGCCCACCACCACCCAAGCCTGAACGGCGCGCCGCGCCGACACACCGCGTTACGAAGGGATAGGTGACGGGGGCCGCGCCTGCCGCGCGGTGTTCAGGTTCCGCAATAGGTGTAGCGCACACGTTCGTCCGGCGTGGGCGGGGCGGCATAACGGTCGCGCCCCGGCTGATGCTCGTAGGGGTTCGCCAGCACGGCCAACATTTCCCTGAAGGGGGCGTCATCATCATGTTCGATGGCGGCGGCGATCATGGCCTCCACCAGATGATTGCGCGGAATATAGCACGGGTTAACGCTTCGCATGCGCGCGGCCCTGTCGTGCGGCGCGGCCTGCCCGCCCTGCGCAAGACGTTGCCGCCATTGTGCAAGCCAGGGTGCGAAGGCTTCGGCCACAGGCTGCGGCCAGTCGGCCGGGGTCGCGCCCTGCAGAACTGCTTCGTGGCTGAGCGCGCGGAAGGTATTGGTAAAGTCGGACTGCGTGGCCTGCATGGTTTGCAGCAGGGTATGGAACAGGGTTTCGTCCTGTTCGGCCTCGCCCTCAAGCCCCAGCTTGGCGCGCATGCCTGCGAAATACGCGTCGTGAAAGCGGGCATGGAAACCGGCAAGAACCTGCTGCGCGTGTTCCACGGCCCTGTCCTCGTCCTCGGACAGGAGGGGGAGCAGCGCCTCGGCCAGACGGGTCAGGTTCCACAGCGCGATGCTGGGCTGGTTGGTATAGGCATAGCGCCCGTGTTCGTCGATGAAGCTGAACACCGTGGCGGGGTCATACTGGTCCATGAACGCGCAGGGACCGTAATCGATCGTCTCGCCCGAAACGGCCATGTTGTCCGTGTTCATCACGCCATGGATAAAGCCTATGAGCATCCACCGCGCCACAAGGGCTGCCTGCGCGGCCACGACGGACTCCAGAAACGCCAGATAGGGGTGTTCGGCCCGGGCGGCGTCTGGCGCATGGCGGGCCATAGCGAAGTCGGCCAGCAGGCGCAGGCCCGCCACATCCTGCCTGGCCGCGAAATACTGGAACGTACCGACCCGGATATGGCTTGCCGCCACCCGCACGATCATGCCGCCGGGCAACGGTTTTTCCCGCATGACCGTCTCGCCCGTGCGCAGGGCCGCCAGCGCGCGCGTGGTGGGCACACCCAGTGCTGCCATGCTTTCGCTCAGCAGGTATTCGCGCAGCACAGGCCCCAGTGCCGCGCGACCGTCCCCCCGGCGAGAAAACGCCGTGCGCCCCGACCCCTTGATCTGGATTTCGCGCTCATGGCCGTGACTGTCGCGCACATCCCCCAGCAGCAGGGCGCGCCCATCCCCCAGGCGGGAGACAAAATGCCCGAACTGGTGCCCGGCATAAGCCAGAGCCAGAGGCCGCACGCCCGGCGGCATATGGCTGGCCGAAAGCATGGCCAGCCCCTCCGGCCCGGTCAGCCAGTCCGCATCCAGCCCGAGTTCCGCCGCCAGTGGACGGTTGAGATGCACAAGCCGCGCATCCGCCACGGGCGTCAGTTCTGGCGGGGCGTAAAAGCGTTCGGGCAGGCCGTCATAACTCTGGCGCATGTCCCCCCAAGGGGCTGCAAGCCGCCTTTGGGGCACGATTTCGGACGGTTTTTCAAGATGTTGGTCAGCTTGTGGCATTGTGGTCCACCTCATGAACACGAAACAGGCCGAAGCACGGCCCGGGCAATACTGCCCGCACAGACCCGCACGCAGGAAAGCCCGCATGCCAACCGCAGGCGGCAATCCGCTGCCCTGACCGGTGGCATCAGTCGGCCGTACCCGGTCGCCCGCCAGTGGATCAATGAGCCGGGCCGCCAGTCGTCGGGCTTACCAGTCGGGCCTGTCCATCGGTCTTTCGACCTGTTCACCCTGTCTGGCACAGGCGGGCCGAACATGATAGGGAAGAGCACCGCCGGGCGTATCCCCGACATGCTCTTTCCCCGACAGGGTCTTTGAGCTGGCAGGTCCATGCGCGCCATGCCCGCCGAGCATAATGCCCTGCCGCCAACCGTGCTACGGCACAGCCGGACCCTGCCCCGGTACCAGTGCCGCGGAGACACCAGAACCGATGACCACCGCCCCTGACACGGCCCTTGAGACAGCCTTCAAGATCACACGCAAGACAGACGGCATTTCGGCCGCTGAACGTGAACGCATTGTGGCCGACCCCGGTTTCGGCCGTGCTTTTACGGACCACATGGCTGTCATTACCTATACGGAAGGCAGGGGCTGGCACTCGGCTGAAATTCTGCCCCGCCAGCCGCTGCAACTGGACCCTGCCGCATCGGTCCTGCATTACGCGCAGGAAATTTTCGAGGGCATGAAGGCCTACCGCGCGCCCGACGGCGGCATTCTGCTGTTCCGCCCCGAAGCCAATGCCCGCCGGTTCCAGAAATCGGCCGAGCGCATGGCCATGGCGCAACTGCCCGAAGACCTGTTCCTTGAGGCCGTGGACCAGCTCGTCACCATCGATCAGGCATGGGTGCCCCAGCCCGGCGTTGGCACCCTGTATATCCGCCCGTTCATGATCGCGACCGAAGCGGCGCTGGGTGTGAAGCCGTCGGCCGAATTCAAGTTCATTGTCATTGCCTGTGCCGCGGGAGAATATTTCTCGTCCGACGCGGGGGCGGTTTCGGTGTGGGTGGAAGAAAATTCCGTCCGGGCGTCACGCGGGGGCACGGGCATTGCCAAATGCGGGGGCAATTACGCCGCCAGCCTGACCGCCCAGATGGAAGGCAAGGCCCATGGCTGCCACCAGGTGCTGTTTCTGGACGCAGAGGAACGCCGCTGGCTTGAAGAAATGGGCGGCATGAATGTCATGATGGTGTTCGAGGACGGCACGCTGGTCACGCCTCCGCTGGACAGCGGCACCATCCTGCATGGCATTACCCGGGATTCGCTGCTGACACTCGCGCGTGACACCGGCCTTGCAGTCAGGGAAGAACGCTACGCGATCGACCAGCTTTATGCCGACGCGAACGCGGGCCGCCTGAAGGAAGTGTTCGCCTGCGGCACCGCCGCCGTCGTCACCCCCATCGGCACGTTCAAAAGTGCTCAGGGCGAATGCACCATTGGAGACGGCAAAAGCACGGGCCCCGTTACCGCGACCCTGCGCCAGACCCTGTGCGACATCCAGTTCGGCCGCACGAACGACCCGCATGGCTGGGTCAAGCGGGTCGTCTGATCTCTGCCCAAGGCCCCATGCCGCCCCACTGCCGTGGGGCCTGCATGGGTTGTCAGGGATCGGATCAGCAGGCAGGGTCATAAAGACAGGGCCAGCACGATCAGGGCCGTTCCTTCACCCGGAGATGAAACATGGCACTCCCCTTGACACCTATGACGCGGGCAGCGGCTCTTTTCCTGGCACTGGGCCTGCTGCCGTCCTGCGAAAGCGCGCGTGACCGGACACTGGCGAAGGAAGACCATCTGGCGGCGGCGGGTTTTGCCTTCCAGCCCGCCAACACGCCCGAGCGCCAGGCCATGCTGAACCGCCTGCCTGCCCACCGTTTTGTCACCCGCATGCGGGACGGACAGCCCTTTTACATCTATTCCGACCCTGCCGTGTGCGACTGCCTGTATGTGGGGGACCAGAGCGCCTATGCCCGCTACCAGCAATACCGCCAGGCCAAAGCCCTTGCCGACGAACAGCAGTTTACGGCCATGGAATACCAGGATGCCTCATGGAACTGGGGGGCCTGGGGGCCATGGGGTGGCGGCCCGTGGGTCGGGCGCGGGTGGTATGGCTGGAATCCGTCCTGGGGCAACTGGGACCCCGGCATGGGGCCTGTCGGCTGGTAACGTCCGGCCACCCCGGATAACCCCATGCGGGACAACCTCACGCTGGACAACATGACGCAAGCCGCATATCCCCAGACAATGCTGACCGAGACGATGCCGGGCGCACGCCCCACCCCCGCCCGCCCTGTACTGGCCTGACCATGAACCAGACCCCGCATCTGGTGCTGGTGGATGGCAGTGGCTTCATCTTCCGCGCCTTTCACGCCCTCCCGCCCATGACGAACCCCGAGGGCGTGCCGGTCAACGCGGTCTACGGGTTTACCAACATGCTGGCGCGGCTGCTGCGTGACCATACCGGCACACATCTGGCCGTGCTGTTCGACGCGTCCCGGCAGACTTTCCGCTCGGAAATCTATCCGCAGTACAAAGCCCACCGCCCCGACCCGCCCGAAGACCTGCGCCCCCAGTTCAGCCTCATCCGCGACGCGACGGAAGCCTTCGGCGTGCCCGGCATAGAACTGCCCGGCTGGGAGGCGGACGACCTGATCGCCTCCTACGCCACGGCCATCCGCGCGGCGGGGGGCACCTGCACCATTATCTCGTCCGACAAGGACCTGATGCAGCTTGTGGGGCCGGGCGTGTGCATGCTCGACCCCATTCGCCAGACACCCATAGGCCCGGCGGAAGTCGAGGCCAAATTCGGCGTACCGCCGGAAAAAGTGGTGGACGTGCAGGCCCTGATGGGAGACCCCACGGACAACGTGCCCGGCGTGCCCGGAATCGGCCCCAAAACGGCATCCGCCCTGGTGTGCGAGTTCGGGAACCTGGAGGCGGTGCTGAACGCCGCCCCGGACATGAAAAAATCGAAACGCCGCGACATGCTGATCGAGCATGCGCAGGCCGCACGCGTGTCCATGCAGCTCGTCACCCTCGCGCGGGATGTGCCCCTGCCCGTACCGCTCGAAGACCTGCCCACGCGTGAGCCTGACATGCCGGTGCTGGCCGAATGGCTGGACCGCATGGGCTTTCGTTCCGTGCTGGCGCGCATGGGCGGGGGCCAGACATCGGGCAGCCAGCCGCACCGCGCTGCCCGTGCCACAGCCCATGCCAGCGCGAACGGCCACCAGCCCGCACCGGCGACAGCCCCCGCCAGCCCGGCAGGGCAGGTGCTGGCGGCCCCCTACCACGAGTACGAAACCGTCCGCACCGCCGAAGCCCTGCAAAAATGGGTGAGCATGGCCCAGGAAGCAGGGCTGTGCGCGGTCGACACCGAAACCGACGGGCTGGACCCGCTTTGCGCCAACCTTGTCGGGTTTTCGCTCTGCCCGGCACCGGGTCAGGCCTGTTACGTTCCGCTCCGGCACGAAGGCACGCTGGAAGCCCCGGCAGGTGAACAGCTTGAGGCATCCGCCGCCCTGCACCTGCTGCGCCCGCTGCTGGAAGACGATACGGTTCTCAAAATCTTCCATAACGCCAAGTTTGACCTGCTGGTGCTGGACCATGCCGGGCTGGCGCTGGATACGATCGGCCCCGTGGATGACACGATGCTGATCTCCTACAGCCAGTCCGCCGGTCTGCACGGCCAGGGCATGGACGAACTGTCGGCCCTGCACCTCAACCACACACCCATTTCCTACGACAGCGTGACCGGCACGGGGCGCAACCGTATTCCCTTCGCTCAGGTGCCTGTGGACACCGCCACCCGGTACGCCGCCGAGGATACGGATGTCACGCTACGGCTGTGGCATGTGCTGCACCCCGCCCTGCGCCCCAACCAGGCTCTGGCCCTGTATGAACAGGTGGAACGCCCCTTGGCCCCGGTGCTGGCCCGTATGGAAAAAACGGGCATTGCCGTGGACCGCGCGGAACTTGCACGCCTGTCAACGGATTTTGAAACCCGCATGAAGGACATGGAACGCGGCATTTACGATGCGGCGGGCCGGGAATTCAATATCGGCTCGCCCAAGCAGCTGGGCGAAATCCTGTTTGACGAAATGGGGCTGAAGGGCGGCAAACGCGGCAAGGCCGGAGCATGGAGCACCGATTCCTCCGTCCTGCAGGATCTGGCGGACCAGGGGCATGACCTGCCTGTACGCATCCTGGACTGGCGACAGCTTGCAAAACTGAAATCCACCTATACCGACGCGCTGCTGCGCCAGACCGATGCGCAGAGCCGGGTGCATACGTCCTTCCAGATGGCGATCACCACCACGGGGCGGCTGTCCTCCACCGAGCCGAACCTGCAGAACATTCCCGTCCGCACGGAAGAAGGCACGCGCATCCGCCGCGCCTTTGTCGCCCCCGAAGGCCGCCGCCTGATCTCGGCCGACTATTCCCAGATCGAGTTGCGCCTTCTGGCCGACGTGGCCGACATACCGGCCCTGCGCGAGGCCTTTCACCTTGGGCAGGACATTCACGCCCGCACGGCGTCAGAAGTGTTCGCCATCCCGCTCGAGGGCATGGACCCGCTGACCCGCCGCCGGGCCAAGGCCATCAATTTCGGGATCATCTACGGGATTTCGGCCTTCGGGCTGAGCAAGCAGCTTGGCATTCCCGCAGGGGAGGCACGCAGCTATATCGATGCGTATTTCGCGCGCTATCCCGGCATACGCGACTATATGGAACGCATGAAGGAACAGGCCCAGCGCACCGGCTATGTGCTGACCCCCTTTGGGCGCCGCTGCTTTGTGCCGGGCATTCAGGAAAAAAGTGCCGCGCGCCGGCAATATGCCGAACGCCAGGCCATTAACGCGCCCCTGCAGGGCGGGGCGGCCGACATTATCAAGCGCGCCATGGTCCGCCTGCCCGCGGCCCTGAACGCCGCAGGCCTTGAAACCGCGCGCATGGTGTTGCAGGTCCATGACGAACTGCTGTTCGAAGCCGATACGCATGAGGCCGAGGCCGTCGCTGAAATCGCAAGAACCGTCATGGCGGACGCGGCACGCCTGTCGGTGCCGCTGGTCGTGGAAACCGGCATAGGCCAGAACTGGGCGGAGGCACATTGACCCCATGACACCGGCAGGAAAACGCGCCTTACTGATTTCGGGCGCCATTATCGCCCTTGCGGGGGCTGGCAGCTACGCGGCCACACGCTATGCGCTGCACCACAAGCTGACGCTGGACAGCTACGGCAATGCCGTGGGCGGGTCGTTCCGGCTGATGGATTCCACCACCGGCACCATGACCGACCAGACCTTCAAGGGGCGCTGGATGGTGGTGCTGTTCGGGGCCACGCACTGCGCGGACGAAGCCTGCGTGCCAGCCATGCAGGCCATGACCACGGCCCTGAACGCGGTAGACCCCGGCGGGCGCAAGGCCGTGATCATATTTGTCAGCCTGGACCCCGATCGTGACGATGCCGAACGCCTGCGCCAGTACGGCGAAAGCATTAGCCCGCGTGTGGTGGCCGGAACGGCGGCCCCCTTCGCCCTGGCCGATCTGGCGAAGGAATACCACGCCCCCATCGAACGCGTGAACGACCCCGAATGGACCTATGCCATGCGCATGTCACCGCAATTCGTGGTCATGGACCCGCAGACCCGCTACCGTGGCACGGTCGACGCCCATGCGGACGCCGCCACCATGACCGAGGCCCTGCGCACGATCATGGCCACGACTGCGGACAAATAAGTCTTTTCACCCTGCCGTCATCCGTTTTGCGGAACTGCGTGGCCCGTCCATGTCCCTCCTGTCCTCCCTGAACGCCAGCATGCGGTTTTATGTCTCCCTTGCCGTAACGGGGTGCATTTTCCTGTGCCTGGATGCGGGTTCTTTCCTGCTGCGCCGGGTACTGCCCGAAGGGGCCGCCCGCAGGCGCGCGGGCCAGCGCTGGCTATATGCCATGTCGCGCCTGGCCATACGCTACCTGCAGACCGCAGGCATTGTGCAATGTGACCTCAGAGCGCTTCAGACACTGGCGGGGCAGCAGCATGTGGTGCTGGTGGCCAACCACCCATCCCGCATGGACAGTCTCATCCTTGCCTCCGCCCTGCCCCACCTGTCCTGCGTGACCAAGGCCTCAATCTGGGAAAGGTCGGTACTGGGCAGCACCCTGCGCACGGCAGGCTATATCCGGCACGACACGCTGCTGCGCGTGATCGGCCCGGCCTCCGAACGGCTGGCCGAGGGCTGCCAGCTTCTGCTTTTTCCCGAAGGTACACGCTCGCGCGCGGGCAATGCACCGGGGGCCATGCAGCCCGGTTTTGCCGCCATTGCCCAACGCACCCGCGCCACAGTACAGGTGCTGCTGATCGAGACGGATTCCCCCTACCTGTCGCAGGGCTGGCCGTTTCTTAAACGCCCGCCATTGCCCATGCACTATACCGTCAAGGCCGGGCCGCGCTTTGCCGCCCCCGCGCGGGATGAGGCGAGCGGGCGGGCCCTGGTCGACACCGTGGAAAGCTGGCTGAATACGGCCCTGACCGACACCAGCCCCCAGCCCCCACCCACAGTGCATGAAACTACGACGTAAAGCTGACACCACGGCCCTGCTGACCGCCAGCCGGATATGCGGGCTGTGCGTGCCCAAGCCGGAAAAACCTTTCAGGGGCGTTGCTGCACAAGACCGGAGGGTGCGCGCAATTTGGCAACGCGTGAGTGCTTTTTTTGTTTTTGAGAGAACGGTAAAAACCGGCCTATAGTTTTTGGCATATTCGGTCGGTGCGTCGTCGCACGCCATGTACCCGGCCACTCATTCGGTCTTTTCTGAAGACCCGCTTACCAGCTCCCGTCCCTTGCCACCAAAAGGGAAAGAACCATAACCAAGGTCGCCCATGACATTTGACGATGCCCAAACCCTGCACGACGTCACCCTGTGCGCCGATGCCTACGAAAAAGCGCTGGCCGATAATGACCTGCAGGCCCTTGACGCCATGTTCTGGGACGGGCCGCAGACCGTGCGCTACGGCGTGGGCGAAAACCTGTACGGCGCGGCTGAAATCGCGGCATTCCGGCGGGCACGGAGCGGTGGCTCGCCCCCGCGCACGGTGCTGCGCCGCGTCGTGACCCCCATCGGCACGGACAGTGCTGTCGTCAGTCTCGAATTCCGGCGCGACGGTTCGACCCGCACGGGTCGGCAGATGCAGACCTGGGTGCGCACGCCGCAGGGCTGGAAAATTCTGGCAGCCCACGTCTCGCTCATGGCCGAACAGCCCGAAACCCGGCGCCCCGCCCTGTAAGCAGCCGCAACACAGCCACACACAGCACCTGAATAACCAGCCCGACACTCCGGCCCACACCACGGAACCTGCCCGCCATGCCCCAGCCCCCCACCAGGTGCGCCCGGATTGGCCTTAACACCATATGGG
>NZ_JBDOBQ010000038.1:0-22407 GCF_047723915.1 Acetobacter sp.
CCATGCCCCCTGCCCCTGCCCCGACACGGCCTGACCCTGCCCGCACGCGGGCACGGGGCGCTGCAACCCGGCATGCAACGGACCAGCTCCAGATCGTTGCAGCGTTGAATCCGGCCCCTGTTCGTATGCACGCCCCGGCGGGGCGTGCCAATGCCCCTGTTGTCCGGGACCGCGCAAGCCGGATGGAGGGGCTTGATAAAACAGCAGATTTATATCGGCCCACCGCTCTCTTGTTCCGCCACCGATACAGTATTCGTCATGAAGAATGAAAATAATAACTCAAATAATCGTCATGTTTTCTTTATTTTTATTGAAACTGTGCCATTTCCCTGCCGTTGACGGAACACAGTGGCCGGTACGCAAAGCACGGTCTTATGCTCCAGTTGGGGCAGGCACCTAATCCCCGCGTGCCGTGCCACTGCAATCGCGAAAGGAGACGACTATGTCTTATCAGATTCATGGCGTTAACGCGCACCGCACTGCTCCCATGGCCCAGGCCGACAGCCGGGGTGGCGCCACCACCCACAATCCGGGCAGTTTTGCCCATGACCCCAAAAAAGCATCGGACGCCGCGCATAAAAGCGCCCAGCACAGTGCCAGTGGGGACAGTCAGGCCACAAAACAGGGTGCCGAAGGCCAGCACAAAACAACACAGCACAGCGCGACAAAACCCCAAAACGGGTCAAGGCGCGCGTCTGACACCCATTCCAAAACCGGGCACAGTCCGAACAGGACGTAGTGTTCGGCAAAGGGCGGCCCCTGCATGGAGGCCGCCCTTTTCTGCACGATACCTCGCGCGGCCGCCCAAACCGCAGCGCCGATTATACGGTGTTCCTGCTGCGTTTTTTTAGTGAAGACTGGCCCGCACACGCACCTGTCGCATGTCTGGCCCACACCGGAGGGCGGTTATGCCACCGGCCCGAATGCCGCCCGCCTGTGAGCCGGTACAACCACGATGTTGTCCTGTTTTTTCGCCCACTGGAAACGTTCGACCGAAAAGCCGCATTTTTTCCGCCGGATCGCCAGAGGGATATAGCCTGTTGGGAAAGAGGCCATCAGCGCTTCAATATTTCCGAAAGCCTGCTTGGTGGTCGTGTTGAGTTCCATAATGACAACAGGCTGATCGGTTTTCAGCACATCCGCCAGTCCACGCAGCACCTGTGGTTCGTGACCTTCCACATCCAGTTTGACAAGACCGATGGCGCATGAACGATGTTGCAGAACCTGATCGCCAGACGCCACGGGAAGCCGAAGCCCCGCAGACCCCGCACCGGTGCCGAGAAAATGCCCTGTTCCATAATTGTCCGGCGAGGGGGCGATAAAAGGCAGGTCTCCCTGCCCGGCACCCAGCCCGAGGGGATACAGATTGACACTCTCCAGACCATTCAGCCCGATGTGTTCCTCCAGCCGGGCAAAAACCGGCGGGTAAGGTTCGAACGCATGCACACAGGCAAAAAGCTTTGCCCCCACCAGCGTGAAAAGACCCGTATTGGCCCCGATATCGACAAAGGCGCACCGTCCCAGGTCCGGCATGGCCTTAACGCAGAACCGCATGGCCTCGGCAATGGCGGGTTCATACATGCCAAGATAATACACATGATTATCGATCAGGTTGTGTGGCATGCCCTGATAGATGCACCCGCCCACATCCGTGCGGTAGGCCACTGGGGGGCCGCCCGAACACAGCAGCTTGTTCAGCTTCAGCCGCAGGACAAACGGCAGAACCCGGGAGCGGAGCAGCAGCCTGAGCCCCCGGTCCACCAGCCCGGGCCGGGCACTGTCAGCCCGCGCGCGCGCCGTACCCATGGGCGATCCCTCAAATGGCCTCTGGGGTGGCCTCTGGGGTGGCAGATCGGCACGGCCCGTGCCGGGTTCACGCGTGGTGGGCATGGCAATTCCGCTTTGTGTTGCACTGCACCGGATGATCCGGACAGGCCCGGTCTCTCGCAAGGCTGCGATATCAGCCCTGTTGCGATCTGCATAGAAAATGCAGCCCACATCGTAAACCATGAACCCTACGGAACCACCGGCCCAAAATGCCCATACCGGCAAAGCGGGTCCATGCGCGAAAGGAAGAACAGCCTGCTTTGCATCTGACGCGGCCCCCGGTGTTCTTCCCACCGCTGTTTTCCGGTCATGTCCGGCCCGTGGCTGCAAAAAAGGCCGCGACCTGCGTCGCGACCTTCCATTTTATAATACCAGACAGACCGGATCATTCTGACACAATCCGGTTTTCTCCGGCGCATACTATGATGCGCGCTGTGTTTTACCGCAGTTCAGTTCCCGTCGGTAAAGGCGTAGCTGCACACCTTGTTCCCCGCCGGGTCGCGCAGATACGCGGCATAAGCGCCCGGCAGATGGCTGCGCGGGCCGGGTGCGCCTTCATCCGTGCCACCATTGGCAAGACCCGCGGCATGAAAAGCATCGACCTCGGCCGAGGTTGCCGCCGCAAACCCAATGGTCACGCCATTGCTTGACGGCGGTGCGCCATTACCGGGCCGGGCAATAATGAAAGCCGGCTTGTCGCGGCCGTACAGAACCCAGCCGTTCCCGAAGGGGCCCAGATTGCCAATACCCAGCGCACCCAGGGCGGCATCGTAAAACTTTGCTGAAACTGCGGTGTCCACGGCACCGATAAAGACATGAGAGAAAACACCGTCGCCGGAAATAACTGCCATGATCGGCCTCCTGCATTGTCTGTGACGTTGGAAAAAACCAGCGCCGTGCAGCGCTGGTCCTGTATCAGCCCCGTATCAGCCCTCCGGGATCGGTCCGGGATCAGTAATGAATGACCGAGCGGATGGACTTGCCTTCATGCATCAGGTCGAAGGCGGTGTTGATGTCGTCAAGCGGCATGGTGTGGGTCACGAACGGTGCAAGCTGGATATCGCCCCGCATTGCGTCTTCCACCATACCGGGCAACTGCGTACGGCCCTTTACGCCACCGAACGCCGTGCCACGCCATGAGCGACCGGTGACAAGCTGGAAGGGACGGGTCGAGATTTCCTGACCGGCCCCGGCCACACCGATAACGATGGACTGCCCCCACCCGCGATGCGCGGATTCAAGCGCCGCCCGCATGACGTTGACGTTGCCGATACATTCAAACGTATGGTCGATCCCCCAGCCCGTCATTTCCACCAGCACCTGCTGGATGGGCTTGTCGTAATCCTTGGGGTTGATGAAATCGGTTGCGCCGAATTCCTTCGCCAGGTCGAACTTGGCGGGGTTTGTATCAATCGCGAAAATCCGGCCGGCCTTTGCCTGCCTTGCACCCTGGATGACGGCCAGCCCGATCCCGCCCAGGCCGAACACGGCAACCGAATCACCGGGCTGCACCTTGGCGGTATTGTGGACCGCGCCAATGCCGGTCGTAACCCCGCAACCCAGAAGGCAGACATGCTCCGGGTTGGACGCCGGGTTGATCTTGGCCAGCGACACTTCGGCCACGACCGTAAATTCGCTGAAGGTCGAGCAGCCCATGTAATGATAGATCGGCTGGCCCTTGTAGGAAAAACGCGTTGTACCGTCAGGCATGAGCCCCTTGCCCTGGGTCGCGCGGACCGAGGTGCAGAGATTGGTCTTGCCCGACTTGCAGAACAGGCATTCGCCACATTCGGCTGTATAAAGCGGAATGACATGATCGCCCGGCACGACGCTTGTCACACCTTCACCAACCTCGATCACAATCCCCGCGCCCTCATGCCCCAGAACGGCCGGGAAAAGCCCTTCGGGGTCTTCGCCCGACAGGGTAAAGGCGTCGGTATGGCACACGCCGGTATGCGTAATCTGCACCAGCACTTCACCCGCGCGGGGCTTTTCGACGTCGATCTCGACAATCTCAAGGGGTTTGCCGGCCTCAAAGGCAACAGCGGCGCGTGATTTCATTGTTTATTTCTCCAGTTTTGGCGGCACGTCCGCTCAGGAACACAGGGTCAGCGGAGATACGATTTGACGAGCGAGACAACATTTTCGATCGAATCATGGGCTGCCTCCCGGCCACCGGCGCATTCGACGAATTCCTCGCGCAGATGGCTTTCCAGAACACCGGCCATCAGTCCGTTGATAGCCCCCCGGATCGCGGCAATCTGCTGAAGCACCGGCCCACAGTCGGTGCCTTTTTCCAGCGCGAGTTCAAGCGCGTCGAGTTGCCCCCGCACCCGGCGCACCCGCGCAAGAACCTTCTTTTTTTCTTCGGGTGTGCGCGGCACGGGCTGCTTGCTCCATGATACTCCTACCAAGTATGATTCCATACTACCATGGAGTATGCAAGCGCGAACAATGCGGGGCCTGCAAAAGCGTCATTGTCCCGCCATGACATGCAACGCCCGACAAAGGACCGACATGGAGCGCACAGCACGACGCGCCATGGTCGGGCACGGAACCGCAACGGGCAAAACCAGTCGCGTGGCAAGGGGTTTTACCCATGCCACACCCCGGACAGGCCCCGCCACCGGAGCCGGATTTCAGGGATGTGTTTCGGTCAATAACTAAGGAGTGCAGGTTTTGGCCGATCACGACAGAGTGGCTGGGACAGCCGCCATGATCGATCCTGCGCCGGGTACATGACACTGACGACGCCAGGCCATGGAACAAACAGAAAAAGCTCCCGGAGGAGCGTTTTGACTGTTCTGGTTTTACTGGAAAAAATCTGGAGCGGGCGATGGGATTCGAACCCACGACCCCAACCTTGGCAAGGTTGTGCTCTACCCCTGAGCTACGCCCGCATCAGATGGCCTCCTTCTACGAGCGAAGTATGAAACACGCAAGAGGGAAAATGACTGCGCGAGCTTTTTTTTGCCCGGCCCCGTATTCCTGCGTTGGCGCTGCTCGTTCCTGATTTATTGGCAGGATTTTCCGTGCCCTGCTAAATCGGGGTATAGTGCTGGCATCTGCTCCCGGCTGGAAAGGAACACCCGTTGCCGTCGTCCTTCTTCCGATCGGTCTATCATCAGGGGTTTGCCCGTGTCGCGGCCTGCACCCTGCCTGTGGCCCTGGCGGACCCGCGGACCAACGCCGCCCGCGTGCTCGACGCCGCCACGGCCTGTGCGCATGACGGTGCCGCGCTGTGCGTGTTCCCCGAACTGGGGCTGAGCGGATACGCGATCGGCGACCTGCTGCACCAGACCGCACTGCTTGACATGGTCGAGACCGCGCTGGGGGAACTGGCGCAGGCAAGCGCCGAACTGGCCCCGGTGCTGGTGGTGGGCGCGCCCCTGCGCCACCGCCATACCCTGTATAATTGCGCCGTTATCCTGCACGGGGGCCGGATTCTGGGCATAGTTCCCAAAAGCTACCTGCCCAATTACCGCGAATTTTACGAACTGCGCCATTTCACGCCCGGTGCGTCCGTCAGGGGGGAAAGCCTGCGCCTGCGGGGCAAGGACATTCCATTCGGGGTGGATCTGCTGTTCGAAGCCCGCGACCTGCCCGGTTTCTGTCTGGGGGTGGAAATCTGCGAGGACCTGTGGGTACCCGCTCCGCCGTCCACCGCTGCAGCGCTGGCCGGAGCCACAGTCATTGCCAATCTTTCGGCCAGCGACATTACGGTGGGCAAGGCACAGACACGGGCCATGCTGTGCCGTTCGCAGTCGGCCCGGTGCATGGCCGCCTATCTTTACGCGGCAGCGGGGGAAGGCGAATCCACCACCGATCTGGCCTGGGACGGCCAGACCGCCATTTTTGAAAATGGCGCCCTGCTGGCCCAGAGCGATCGTTTTCCCGCTGGCATGCGCAGCGTGCTGGCCGATATCGACCTGACCCTGCTGCGCCAGGAACGGATGCAGACCGGCAGTTTCACCGCCAATGCCGGGGCCGTGGCGCCACCCGAACAGGCATGGCGCAGGATCGCTTTTACCCTGGCCCCGCCAGTAGGCGATATCGGGCTCAAACGGGCTGTTTCACGCTTTCCCTTCGTGCCCTCCGATCCGGCGAGGCTGGAACAGGACTGTTTCGAGGCCTTTACCATCCAAGTCTCAGCGCTCAGGCAGCGGCTTGCCGCCAGCGGGGCCACCGGCATGGTGATCGGCATTTCCGGCGGGCTGGATTCCACTCATGCCCTGCTGGTGGCGGTGCGCGCGGCGGATGAGCTGGGCTGGCCCCGTACTGCGGTGCGCGGTTATACCATGCCGGGCTTCGGCACCACGGACAAAACCCTGGCCAGCGCCAATGCGCTGATGACAGGGCTTGGAATCCATGCCGAAACACTGGATATCCGTCCCGCATCAGAACTCATGCTGCGCGAAATCGACCACCCCTTCGCACGGGGGGAGCCCGTGCATGACATTACGTTCGAAAACGTGCAGGCCGGCCTGCGAACGGACTTCCTGTTCCGTCTGGCCAACCAGCATGGCGGAATCGTGATCGGCACGGGCGACCTGTCGGAACTGGCGCTGGGCTGGTGTACCTATGGGGTGGGCGACCAGATGGCCCATTACAATGTCAATGCGGGCCTGCCCAAAACGCTGATCCAGCATCTCATTCGCTGGTGCATTGCCTCGGGGCATTTTCCCCCTGCTGTCAGCACCGTGCTGGAAACCGTGCTGGCCACGGAAATCTCGCCCGAACTGGTACCCGCGCAGGCAGGGGGCGGCCAGCAGACGGAAGCCATCATTGGCCCGTATGCCCTGCATGACTTCGCCCTGTATTACATCCTGCGCCACGGTTTTTCCCCCGCCCGCGTGGCCTTTCTGGCTGAAAAGGCCTGGGCCGACCCCGATACGGGCACCTGGCCCCCCGGGTTCAGGCCAAAGGACCGCAAAACCTACGACCTGGCCGAAATCCGCCACTGGCTGGGCATATTCCTCCACCGTTTTTTTGCCACAAGCCAGTTCAAGCGTTCGGCCATGCCCAACGGCCCCAAGGTGATGGCGGGCGGCAGTCTTTCCCCCCGGGGGGACTGGCGCGCCCCGTCCGACGGCAATGCCCGGCTGTGGCTGGCCGAGCTTGAACGCGACGTACCCGCCTGTTAGCCGCACCGCGCCCTGCCGCCTCCCCCCGAATATCGCCCCCGAACACCGCCCCCGCGTGCCCGGCTTGAGCATACGGGCCGGGGCTGCGGCCCCACCCGCATGGCGTGCCGACCCTGAACGCCATAAGCGGCCCGGTTCGCCAATGGGTGGCGCGGCAAGACCCACGCGGCTTTGTCGCATCACAAGGTAGCGCCACTGATCCTGCCATGGGAGTCATGCCACGGGGATACGCCAGGGGGTTACGCCACGGCGGATCACACCACGGGGGGTAACCAAAAGGGGTGATACCGCCAGGCCAACGGCGGATGGGCAGGGCCGCGCGCGCCAGCCCGCCACGGCACGTATCGCGATGGCAATCATTGGCCTGTTGGGCTATAAGCGGCTCACCATGACAGCACCACGCCAAGCCACCATACATCGCGCCACCAGCGAAACCGATATTGCCATCGCCCTCAATCTGGACGGTACAGGCACCGCACAGGTTGCGACCGGTATCGGCTTTTTCGACCACATGCTGACAGCCCTTGCCAAGCACGGCCTGTTCGACCTGGACGTGACCGTGCGCGGAGACCTGCATATCGATGGCCACCACACGGTGGAGGATACCGGCATTGCGCTGGGGCAGGCGTTCAGGCAGGCGCTGGGTGACAAGCGCGGCGTGCGGCGGTTCGGCCATGCCCTGATCCCGCTGGACGAAGCCCTGTGCGAGGCTGTGGTGGACCTTTCGGGCCGCCCGTTCCTGGCGTTTGACGCCCGTTTCGACCGTGACCGCATTGGCGAGCTGGACACCGAACTGGTGGAGGAATTTTTCCGCGCCTTCGCCATGGCCGGCATGCTGACCCTGCACCTGAACCAGAAAGCCGGGCAGAACTGCCACCATATTGCCGAAGCCGCGTTCAAGGCGCTGGCCCGTGCCCTGCGCATGGCCGCAGAACCCGACCCGCGCGCGGGCAGCGCCATTCCCTCCACCAAGGGAGTTCTGTAAGCTGTCCGCCATGGACCGTCCATGCGACCGGCCATTACACCGGCCATCCCACCGGCCATGCGGCCCGCACGGCATGCCGCATATGCGTGACCTCACTGGGGGCACGGCCCCGATCAGACCAGCAAGAGGGTTTTCATGACCCAGCCACTCACCATCGCCGTCATCGATTACGAAGGGGGCAACCTGGCCTCCTGCGCGCGGGCCTGCGCGCGGGCGGCGGAACTGGCCGGGATTGCAGCCAGCGTCGTGGTGACCAATGTTCCCGCCGAGGTGCGCGCGGCAGACCGGATCGTGCTGCCCGGCCAGGGCGCCTTTGCCGACTGCGCCCAGGGGCTTGAGGCCACGCCGGGCCTGAAGGACGCCATTCTTGCAGCCGTCGCGGCGGGCACGCCATTCCTTGGTATCTGCGTGGGCATGCAGCTTATGGCCGAACGCGGGCTGGAACATGGCGTGACACCGGGCTTTGGCTGGATCGGGGGGGAAATCGCCCCCATGGACGCACCCGGCCTGCGCCTGCCGCAGATGGGCTGGAACGAGCTGAACCTGCACCAGCCCGACCACCCGCTGCTGCAAGGGCTGGGGGACGCCCCGCACGGCTATTTCGTGCATTCCTACGCCCTGCGCGACACCCCGGCTGACACCCTGATCGCCACCACCGATTACGGCGGCAGCGTTCCGGCCATTGTCTGCAGGGGCAATATGGCGGGCACGCAGTTCCATGTCGAAAAAAGCCAGACGGTCGGACTGAAAATCCTGGCCAATTTTCTCAAATGGGTGCCACAGGTGCCGCGCTGATGCACAAGTCCTCACGCGTACAGCGCATTCTCTCCCTCGATGAAGACGACCTGCAGGCCCTGTGCGAAGCCGTGGACGCCGCCATTCTGGACGATGGCGGGTTCGGCTGGCTTCAGCCGCAGGGGCGGCAGGTGCTTGAGCGTTATTTTCGCGGCCTGCTGCTGGTGCCCGAACGCATGCTGTTCGCCGTCAGGCTCGATGGCGTAATCGTGGGCGGCGCGCAGCTTGTGCGCACGCCGCGCAATAACGAACTCCAGGCCATGTGCGTAACCCTGGCCCACCTGTTTGTCGCCCCCTATGCCCGCCACCGGGGACTTGGCGCGTTCCTGCTGCAGGAAGTGGAAAGTGCCGCGCGCAACATGGGCTTTCGCGTGCTGAACGTGGATGTGCCCGAAAGCCGGTCCGATATCGTGGCCTTGTTCGAGCGCGCGGGATTCATACAATGGGGCTGCCACCCCTTTTACGCCCGCATGGGGGAAGAAACCCTGCGTGGCCTGTTCTTCACCAAACTGCTGGACAGCACCCCGCCGTTCCGCATCGACCAGCCCTGACAAACCAGACGACACACCCACCGAAAAAAAGCCCGTCCGATCCATGACAATGCCCCCCGCCCGCCCCCTGACCCTGTATCCCGCGATCGACCTCAAGGACGGTGCGTGCGTGCGCCTGCGCCGGGGCGAAATGGATGACGCCACGGTCTATTCCGACAACCCCGGCGCGCAGGCGGCCGCATGGCAGGCGGCGGGGTTCGAATGGCTGCATGTGGTGGACCTGAACGGCGCGTTCGCGGGGTCATCGGTCAATGCGCCAGCAGTCCGCGCCATTATCGAGGCCACGACCCTGCCCGTGCAGCTTGGCGGCGGCCTGCGCGACATGAAAGGCATAGAAACCTGGCTGTCCTCGGGCGTGACCCGCGTGATCCTGGGGTCTGTCGCGGTCAAGAACCCCGATCTGGTGCGCGAAGCCTGCAAGGCGTTCCCCGGCCGCATTGTCGCGGGGATTGACGCCCGCGCAGGCCGTGTCGCCACCGAAGGCTGGGCCGAAGTCTCGGACATGGAGGCAACAGACCTGGCCGTGCGCATGCAGGATGCAGGGGTTGCGGCCATCATCTTTACCGAAATCAGCCGCGACGGCATGCTGGAGGGGCTGGATATCGACCAGACCGTAGCGCTGTCCCATGCGGTTCAGGTGCCCGTTATCGCCAGTGGCGGCGTGGGCACCATCGCACATCTGGCGGCCCTGCACGACGCCGCGCGCACCGCGCCGGGCATTGAGGGCGTGATTGTGGGTCGCGCACTGTACGATGGCCGGGTTGCCCCAGCCGAGGCCCTGCGGGTGCTTGGCGCATGCTGAAGCTGCGTGTCATCCCCTGTCTGGACGTCAAGAACGGGCGGGTTGTCAAAGGGGTCAACTTCGTGTCCCTGCGCGATGCGGGGGACCCGGTTGAACAGGCCGCCGTGTACGATGCCGCCGGCGCGGATGAACTGACCTTTCTCGACATTACCGCCAGCCACGAAAACCGCGACACGATTTTCGATGTCGTCAGCCGCACGGCCGAAAAGATCTTTCTGCCGCTGACCGTGGGCGGTGGCGTGCGCAGCACGGGGGACATGCGCCGCCTGCTGCTGGCGGGGGCGGATAAATGCGCCATGAACTCCGCCGCCGTCGCCCGCCCCGAACTTGTCAACGAAGCGGCCCGCAAGTTCGGCAGCCAGTGCGTGGTTGTTGCCGTGGACGCCCGCCAGACCGCACCGGGCCGGTGGGAGGTGTTCACCCAGGGCGGGCGCACCGCCACAGGCCGCGACGCCATAGACTGGTGCCGCGAAGTGGCCGAACGGGGTGCCGGTGAAATTTTGCTGACCTCCATGGACCGTGACGGCACGCGCTCGGGTTTCGACCTCGACCTGCTGCGCGCCGCGACCGGGACCGTGCGCCTGCCGATCGTGGCCTCGGGCGGGGTGGGCGCGCTCGAACACTTTGTGGACGGTGCGCAGGCGGGTGCAACCGGCCTGCTGGCCGCAAGCGTTTTCCATTTCGGCCAGTTCACGGTTTCTGACGTCAAGACGGCCCTGGCCGATGCCGGCCTGCCTGTCCGCCCCTCGCCCCCTCCTTTCTAGCTTCTGTCCAGGTCTGTCCGCCCCATGATCAAAAAAGCTCCCTCCAAGGCTGAAACCAAAGCCCCGCCCAAACCCGCCAAGGCCGTCAAGCCCAAAAAGGACAAGGCGGCCCCGGCAGCCACGCCGGCTCCCGCGACGGAACCTGCGGTGCAGGCCGTTATTCCGCAGGCCAGCAGCGCCGTGCTGGACCGGCTTTACGCGGTGGTGCAGGAACGCAAGGATACGGACCCCACGGTCAGCCATTCGGCCCGGCTGCTGTCACGCGGAACCTACAAGATCGCCCAGAAATTCGGCGAGGAAGCCGTCGAATGCCTGATCGAGGCCGTAGCGGGCCGCAAGGACATGCTGGTGGCCGAAAGTGCGGACGTGCTCTACCACCTGATCGTCCTGTGGGTGGATGCAGGCGTGACCCCCGATGAGGTCTGGGCCGAACTGCGCCGCCGCGAGGGCACAAGCGGCATTGCCGAAAAAGCAGCCCGCACAACCACCCCGGCAAGGAAAGGATAAGTCATGGCCGTGAACGGTAAAGGCCCCTACGACCCGCAGAATATTTTTGCCAGAATCCTGCGTGGCGAAATTCCGTGCAAAAAAGTGTTCGAGAACGAATGGGTTCTGGCCTTTCACGATATTGCGCCCAAGGCTCCGGTCCATATCCTGATCATTCCCAAAAACGCGTATGTATCCTTCATGGACTTCAGCGCCACCGCACCGGCCGAGGAAATTGCAGGGGTGACGCGCGCCACCGGCGAGATCGCGCGGGCGCAGGGGCTTGAAGAGGGCGGCTACAGGCTTATAACCAATGCAGGCACCAATAGCGGGCAGGAAGTGCCGCATTTTCACCTGCATCTGCTCGGCGGCAAGGCGCTCCCGATCTTCGCGCACTGACCTGCCGTTTCAGGCCCTGTTTTTTTAGGCACCGTTCCCGAACCTGTTCAGGCAAAGCCGGTTACAAAGGAGAGCCCCATGACCGCAGCAACACCGATGGACGTTCTGCTTTCGCGCGCATCCACCGACCGGCTTGTGGCCCCTGCCCCGTCGGCCGCCCAGCTTGAACAGATTCTGGCCGCCGGCCTGCGCGCGCCCGATCACGGACGCCTGCGCCCATGGCGCTATG
Organism: Acetobacter sp.; assembly: GCF_047723915.1. Classification (GTDB taxonomy): domain Bacteria; phylum Pseudomonadota; class Alphaproteobacteria; order Acetobacterales; family Acetobacteraceae; genus Acetobacter. Next base: position 11,983 of record NZ_JBDOBQ010000038.1, read on the forward strand.
TTGTCGTGGAAGGTGACGCCCGGCCCCTGTTCGCGCAGAAAGTCGTGGACAGCATGCTCAGGCTCGACCCGCAGACGCCTGAATTCAACCTGACCAAACGCCGTACGCGTTTTGCCACCATGCCCATGACCATCGCCCTTGGCATGCACCTGCGCCCGGATCACAAAATACCGCTCTGGGAACAGGAAATGACCGTGGCCGCGGGTGCGATGAATGTTCTCAATGCCCTGCATACTCTGGGTTTTGGCGGTATCTGGGTGTCTGGCCCCATAACGCAGGACCCCGTTCTGGCCGCCGAACTGGGGTTTGCCGCCCCCCACCGGCTGGCGGGTTTCATATTTGCCGGCACACCCGACGGCACACCCCACCCGGCACCCGCGCGCCCTGACCCGCAGGCGTTCAGCGCCAACTGGCAGGGGGCACCCGTCACCTTTGCCGCGGACAAGGACTGACCCGCCATGGCCGCCTCCGCACAGACTATCGCACAGACCCCCACGCACACGGATGTCGCCATTATAGGCGGCGGTCCGGTCGGCCTTGCAACCGCGCTGGGCATGGCCCGGGCGGGGCTGCGTGTCAGCGTGCTGGAACGCGCGCCCGCCCATGCGTGGGAAGAGCCACGTTTTGACGGCCGCGAAATTGCCCTGACCCACCATTCCGTTCGACTGCTGAAGGACGTGGGGGCCTGGGAGCATATCCCCCCCGCCATTATCTGCCCGCTGAAAGAAGCACGGATAGAGACAGGAAATTTCCGCCATCCGCTCCGGTTCGACACGCAGGGGCGCGGTGTGGACGCGCTGGGGTGGCTGGTGTCCAACCACCATATCCGCCGCGCCCTTTTTGCCGCGGCCATGGATCATCCCTCCATCAGCCTGCTGCCGCAGACCGATGTTGCAACCATACGGCAGGGGCAGGATTTCGCCGCCGTTCACCATTCGGGCGGGCAGATCCGGGCCGCACTGGTGGTTGCCGCCGATGGCCGGTTTTCACCCACCCGGCAGCGGGCGGGCATAGGGGCCATTATCCACGATTTCGACCGCTCCATTCTGGTGTGCCGCATGGCGCATGAATCGCCCCACCATAATGTAGCGCTGCAATGGTTCGACGAAGGGCAGACCGTGGCCCTCCTGCCCGTCAACGGCATGGCGTCTTCCCTGGTGCTGACGCTACCGCATGACGATATCCGCCGTCTGGCCGACCTGCCGCGCGCGGCTTTCAATACCGAGGTCATGCAGCGTGTGGGCAACCGGCTGGGGGCCATGCGGCTGGTCAGCACACGGCATTTCTACCCGCTCAAGGGCGTTTATGCCCATCGTTTCACGGCAAGGCGCATGGCCCTTGTAGGCGATGCTGCCGTGGGCATGCACCCCATTACCGCCCATGGCTTCAACCTTGGTCTGAAAGGGCAGGAAACGCTGGTGCAGGCGGTGACCGCAGCCCTTACACAGGGGGGAGACGCCGGGAACGCCACGGCACTCCGCCGCTTTGAACGCCAGCACCGCCTGGCCACCGCCCCGCTCTTTGCCGGCACGAATGGCATTGCAACCCTTTACACCCATGACGGAGCGCCTTTCCGCCAGTTGCGCCAGGTGGGCCTGCAACTGGCGGACCGTTTCACGCCGTTCAAAAACGCCGTGACATCGCTGCTCATGGATCGTCAGGCGTCCACGCCCTGACATAACTTTGCCGAGCAGACCCCAGACGCGACACCCGGCAAAGAAAAAACGTGGCAGGGCCTGATAGTCCTATGGACCTATGGACCTATGGACCTATGGACCCAGGCGTGTCGTGCAAGAAGCAGGCTTTTACAACCCCTGTTTTCAGCCTGCTCCAGCACTGTTATTTTCTGGCGTTATCTTGGGGCTGTTTCTGTAATTCGCGCAGCAGCCACAGCTCGATAACGGCCAGCACCTGCTGCTGCTCCACGGGGGCCAGTTCGCGCCCTTTGGGCATACCATGCCATTTTTGCAGGCAGGAACGACAGCACGTAGCCGTGGCGTGCTGCGCCACAAAAACCGGGTGGCCTTTCCAGGGTGTCTGTCGCCCATCCCGTGCCGGATCGGCCGGAGCCAGCCTGCGGGCAATGAAATCGCCCCCGTGCTCCATGACGGTTGCAAGCCCCTTCTGGCACAGATAAGCCCGATCCGCCTTGTTAAGCGAAAATCTGGCACGAAAGGCCGAGCGGGCAAGCCTGTCCCATACATCCGCAGGAACAGCCACCTGACCCGGCTCTGGCGCAAAAAGATCACCCTGCCGACTTGTCATGGTTTGCATATGGGAATTGCCCGGCATTTTTTCGAGGCATCTACTCCGGGTGAGCGCACACCCCGGCCGGAGTACCAATGCCAACAGGCCCGCAAGGGTTTATCCCCCTCCCTCGCCATTTCAAAAAATACGCGGCCGGAAAAGCGCGTTCAGGAACTACCCGGATTATTAGCCCGGTACGAGGCGTGCAGCGCAGCCAGAATGGTGTCGTCCGGGTCGCCAAAGGGCATCTGATACAGGGTCCGGCCTGACTTGTAGGTCAGCAAACCCCAGCCCGCCTTGCCGTCGCGCGCAAAAATGACTTCCATCTGGTTATCGGCACAGTCATGCGGCTTGCACAGATGCCCCACCACATAGGCATGCCCGGCCAGATTTATGGTGCCGACCGGGGCCGAAACCGCAGCACCGGTACGGGCCCAGTCAGGCAGTTGCATCATGGCATGATAGGCGGGGGCATATTGCGGCATATGGGACAGATCGCTGGCGTAGGGCGCGTCTTCCGCCAAGGCCGGGTAAAGCGGGATGTAAGACGCCAGGGCACAGCCCAGTAACAGACTGCTCCACCCCCTGAACAGAAACGCTGGCTGACGCATGATATCTCGTTCCCCGTTTGATGACACTGAACGAGTGTCCACCAGCGCTGCCGCTCCGTAAAGGGCAAAGCAGGGTGATGAAAAACACGAAACCCGCATTCATAATGCGAAAGGCCGTATGTGTTTGCGATCTGGGAAAAAGAGGGAACATCGATCCGGACCAGCCATAAAGGCCGGAACCGACACCAGATTATAAAAGGGGAGAAAATCTGGTGGGCGCACAAGGACTCGAACCTTGGACCCGCTGATTAAGAGTCAGCTGCTCTACCAACTGAGCTATGCGCCCTTACAGCCTTAACGGCTGAAGTGGGGGCGTTTTAACACCGGTTCAAAAATGACACAAGCCTGAAAATCCATGTTCTGCAAACATTTCGCCCTTCATGCCCGCGCTGGCAGGTAGCAGGCTAGGTTTTAGCCGCGGCAAGGGGGAAAAGGCGGGCTACCCGGTTCTGCTCTGACCTGTTCCGGAATAAGCCACCGGTAAAAACACCATCACAGTTCCGGATACTGGCTTTATTCTTAAATAACCTGCCGTCCACCGAGTTTTTTAAAGCGCTTCATCTAAAATTTTTAGAAACCAGCAGGTAGTTTTCCACGTGACTGACAGAAAAATCCCATCGACTTGAAGTCTGTGCTCCATACCCCGTGGCATGACACGACACGGAATGGACACCGGATTCTGCCCGGCCGGAGGGAATACCCCGTGGTCCCGCAGCGTCTTTCCCGCCCAATTCCTTCGTTACCGCTGACAGGCCGGTTTTTCAGGATCAAAGAGCCTTTGGGCCGCTTTGAGGGAAAAGACGTGCCGGTCTTAATGATGGCACCGGGCGTTGAAAGTCTGATCAGGCTTTCAGCAACGCGAGCACAGCATCAAGCTGGTCCAGGCTTTTATAGTGGATTTCAAGCGAGCCACCCTTGCGCCCGTCGAAGCTCACCGCCACCCGCAGCCCCAGCCTGTTGCCCAGATCACGCTCCAGAGCCGCGATTTCGGGGTCCTGTTTCGGCTTTTTCCTGGCCGCGGCAGGTTGCGTGTTCTGCTGTTCCAGTGCTTTCTGCACCAGTGCTTCCGTCTGCCGCACCGACAGACCTTTCAGCAGAACTTCCACCGCCGCCGAAATCGGGTCCGGGTGGGACAGCAGGGCCCGGGCATGCCCGGCGGACAGGGCGCCTTTTTTGACCTCTGCCCGGACAGATGCGGGCAGCCGCAGCAGCCTGAGCATATTGGCGACATGCGGCCGCGACTTGCCAATGGCTTTTGCCAGTTCCTCCTGCGTGAGGTTGTATTCCTCCAGCAGGCGGTTGAAGCCTTCGGCCTCTTCAATCGGGTTCAGATCGGCGCGCTGGAGGTTCTCAACCAGAGCGGCCGCCATGGCGTCGGCTTCGGACAGGTCACGCACATGCACCGGCACCGTATGGCACTGGGCCAGTTGCGCCGCGCGCCACCGCCGTTCCCCCGCGATAATCTGGTAATGCCCCGGCTGCTGCGGATCGGGCCGGACCAGAATAGGCTGAAGAATCCCGCGCTGACGTATGGACTCGGCCAGTTCTTCCAGCGCGTCGGGCGCCATGTCCTGACGCGGCTGAAAGGGACCGGGCACCAGCACCTCGATCGGGAGCGAACCAGCACTTGTGGCCACAGGCTGACCCTGCCCGGCAGGCGGTGTGGCAGACGGGGCCGGAGCCACGGCAGCGTCACCCAGAAGGGCGGCAAGCCCCCGGCCCAGCCGGGGCCGGGCGGCGTTCTTGCGGGCGGATGAACTCATGCTGTCCTCCTCATCACTTCGGCGGCCAGTGCAAGGTAGGCAGCCGCCCCGCTGGCCCGGGGGTCGTATACCGTAACCGGCTGGCCATAGCTTTGTGCCTCGGAAATGCGAATATTCCGGGGAATGACGGTTTCGAGCACATCGCCACGAAAGAAGCTGCGTGCATCGGCCGCAACCAGTTCGGACAGGTTGTTCCGCTTGTCGTACATGGTCAGCACAATCCCTGCCATGCTCAGCCGGGGATTGAGGCTTTTTGTAACGCTGCCAATGGTCTTGACCAGATGACCCAGCCCTTCGAGGGCAAAGAACTCGCACTGCAACGGCGCAAGAACGCCATCCGCCGCCACAAGGGCATTGAGCGTGAGCAGGCCCAGGCTGGGCGGGCAGTCTATGATAATGTAGTCGACCTCGGCCTTCAGGGGCTCCAGCGCGTCACGCAGGCGGGTTTCGCGGCCTTCGGCATCGACCAGTTCAATCTCGGCCCCGACCAGTTCGGTATTGGCGGCAATCACCTGGAGGTTGTCCACCTCGGTCGGCTTGAGCAGATCCTGCGCCGTTTTTTCATGCATGAGCAGCGCATAGGTGCCACTTTGCCGTGCATCGTTCTGCACGCTGACGCCTGTGGACGCATTGCCCTGCGGGTCCAGATCGACCAGCACCACCTTTGCCCCTTCGGCCGCCAGCGCCGCCGCCAGATTGATGGCGGTTGTGGTCTTGCCTACGCCACCCTTCTGGTTGGCCACGGCAAGGATACGGCATGTCCGTGCGCTCTGTTCAGCTTTTTTCGACACGATGAAAATTACTCACTTCCAGAACAACACCATCATGAGCCGTCAGGCTCGGGTAGGACCGTATATCCATGGTCCAGGACCGTTCGGCATCCCGGATTTCCTCTCCTGCCTGCTGGCCTTTGAGAAACACCGCAACACCGTCTGGCTCCAGCAGCGGGCGGGCCCATTCCAGCAGCCTGCCCAGCGGCGCCAGCGCCCGCGCCGTCACCAGGGGGGCCGCCGGCACATCGACCTGTTCCAGCCGTGCCGACACCACCGTAAGCCGTGCCCCCGTAAGCCGTGCGGCTTCGCGCAAAAACGCCGCCTTACGCTGGTCCGCCTCGATCAGGGTGCCGGGAATACCCGCGGCAATTCCCACAACAACACCGGGGAATCCGCCGCCTGAACCCATATCGATAAACCGCTCGCGACCTTGTATCAAAGGAAGCAGTTGCAGGCTATCCAGAATATGCCGTTCCCAGAGCCTGTCCATGTCCCGGGGCGAGACAAGGTTGATACGTGGATTCCATTTGCGCAGCAGGTCGGCGTAAATATCCAGCCGTTCCCGTGTTTCACGTGAAACATCCACCGTTTCAGGCCACGTCGGCATGGGCCTGCCCTTTACGCAGATAGGCCAGAAGCGCCATAAGGGCCGAGGGCGTCATGCCCGGAATCCGCTGTGCCGCACTGAAACTGTCAGGCCGCACGGCGTGGAGGCGTTCTTTCATTTCCGAACTTAGCCCGCCTATGGCGTCAAAATCGACCCATTGGGGAAAACGGATATCCGTCTCGGCTTCCAGTTGCCTGATCTCGCGCCGCTGCCGGGCCAGATAGCCGCTATAGCGTGCCTCTGTCGTAATATGTCGCCTTACACGGTCCGGCACGTTCAGGAACCACGGTGCCAGTTCCGACAGAACAGCGTCATCAACACCGTAACCCAGAATATCCAGCAAGGTGCGGCGGCGCCCATCCTGGGCCACCTTCATACCTGCCCGCGCCAGATCCTGCGGCTGCCAGCCCTGTTCCTCGGCCTGGCGCTGCACTTGTTCTATGGCCTGCACGTCACGTTCGTATATATCGCGCCGGGCCGCACTCACGCAGCCCCAGTCCAGCCCTATTCCGGTCAGGCGCATATCCGCGTTGTCGGCCCGTAAAATCAGCCGGTATTCCGCGCGGGATGTAAACATGCGGTAGGGCTCGGTTACGCCCTGGGTTGTCAGGTCATCGACCATGACGCCAATATAGGCCTTGCCCCGGTCAAGGCTGACAGGCGCCTGCCCGCCTGCACGGCGTGCGGCGTTCACCCCGGCCAGAAGCCCCTGGGCGGCGGCTTCCTCATACCCTGTGGTGCCATTGATCTGCCCGGCCAGAAACAGGTTGGGGCAGGCCCGCAGCTCAAGCGAGGCGCTGAGTTCACGCGGGTCGATATAGTCGTATTCCACCGCGTAGCCGTACTGCGCGATAACCGCGTGTTCCAGCCCGGGAATGGTGTGGATCATGGCCTCCTGCGCGTGGGCGGGCAGGCTGGTGGAAATTCCGTTGGGGTACACCAGATTACCGCCCTCATGCTCGGGCAGGGCCTCGGGTTCAAGAAAAATCTGGTGGCTGGTCTTGTCCGCAAACCGCACCACCTTGTCCTCGATCGAGGGGCAGTACCGGGGCCCCCGCCCCGATATGGCCCCGCCATATAATGCGGACAGATGCAGATGTTCGCGAATGACATCATGCGTGCGCGCCGTCGTTGCGGTAATACCGCAGGAAAGCTGTGTGTTGGTAATGGCCGTCGTCAACCGGCTGAACGGTTCGGGCACGGCGTCGCCCCTGTCTTCCGCAAGTCCGGCCCAGTCTATGCTTGTGCGCTCGATCCGCGCGGGTGTGCCGGTTTTAAGCCGCCCCATGCGCAGGCCAAGCCCCTTGAGGTGGCGCGCCAGAGCAAGGGACGGGCCTTCTCCAATGCGGCCGGCGGCCTGGCTTTCATGCCCGATATGAATGACACCACCCAGAAACGTGCCCGTTGTCAGCACCACCGCACCTGCGCGCCATTGCCGCCCGTCTTCAGCAACAACACCACACACATGGCCCTGTGCATCGCGCACCAGATCGGCGCAGGCCCCTTCCACACAGTCCAGCCCGCTCTGTTCCGCCAGCAGGTCCTGCACGGCCTGCCTGTAAAGCGCACGGTCCGCCTGCGCGCGCGGGCCCTGAACAGCCGGCCCCTTGGAGCGGTTGAGCAGTTTGAAGTGAATACCCGCCCGATCGGCCGCGCGGGCCATGATTCCGTCCAGCGCGTCGATCTCGCGCACCAGATGGCCTTTGCCAATACCACCAATGGCCGGGTTGCAGGACATGGCCCCCAGTGTCGCCTTGCGGTGGGTCAGCAGCAATGTTCTGGCCCCACACCGCGCGGCGGCGGCGGCGGCCTCGCACCCCGCATGGCCACCCCCCACCACAATGACGTCGTAAACCCCCTGCATAACCCCGACCTTACCTGCTCTGCCTATTTTCCAATACAGAACTGCCCGAATATTGCATCGAGCAGGTCTTCCACCCCGACATGCCCCGTCAACCGGCCCAGTGCCCGCATGGCAAGGCGCAGTTCCTCGCCCCGCATTTCCGGCCAGTCCTGCCGCATGGCTTCATGCAGGCAGGCCGTGGCTTCCTTCACCCCCGCACTATGGCGCGCACGGGTCAGCAACGGCATGCCGGAGGCGGACGCCGTAAGTGCGACCACCCTGTCTTCCAGCATCTGGCGCAGCGTATCCAGCCCCTGGCCTGTCTTCAGGCTGACCGGCACCACACCGACCCCCGCAATTTCCGCCGGGACCGGGGCAATGTCTGTCTTATTCCCTACCAGAAGCGCGTTTGCAAACACTGTCTGTGGCGGGTCATCGGCGGCGAACATCTGAATAACGCAATCGGCCTGTTTCACGTGAAACAATGCACGCCTGACACCTTCGGCTTCGATCTCGTCCTGTGTGTCGCGCAGACCCGCGGTATCGACAAACGTTACCCGAATACCGCCCAGACTGCCCACAATTTCCAGCGCGTCGCGGGTGGTGCCCGCAATGGGCGACACAATAGCCGCGTCACGTTCGGCCAGCCAGTTCAGCAGGCTCGACTTGCCTGCATTGGGCGGGCCGGTAATGGCAAACACCACGCCACGGCGAATACGCTCCCCCCGCCCGCCTTCCGCGATATGCTGCTCCATGTCGGCGACAAGGCTGGCAATTTCGGCCAGCATGCCCTGCTCGACTTCGGGCGGCAGATCTTCATCCGGGAAATCGATCAGGGCTTCCTGGTGGGCCAGCACATGTTTGAGCCTGCGGGCCCAGCCGTCGTACATCCGGCTCAGCGCACCATCGGTCTGGGCCAGGGCCTGTCTGCGCTGACCTTCCGTTTCCGCGTTGACAAGATCGGCAACACCTTCGGCCTCGATCAGATCCATGCGCCCGTTCAGGAACGCACGGCGTGTGAATTCCCCCGGTTCGGCCGGGCGGGCGCCCTGTTCGACCAATGCCGCCGATACCGCCTGCACAATGGCGGGACCGGCATGCAGGTGCAGCTCAAACCCGTCTTCCCCCGTGTAGCTCCCCGGGCCGGGAAACCACAGCACAACAGCTTCATCCAGCAGGTTGGTCTGGGTATGGGCGTCCTGCCAGACCCGCCGCAGCACCGCCTTGCGGGGTGGAGGACATGCTCCACAGACCTGCTCCAGCAGGCGGGCACTGTCCCGACCGCTGACCCGCAGTACGGCTATGGCGGCACGTTCCACACCGCTGGACAGCGCAAAAATCGTGTCTTCTCCCTGATAGCCCACTCGGCATTTTTCCTTTTCAGGTCTTTTGTGTCCCGCCCGCTGGTTCTAGTGCAGTTTGCACGGCGAACAAAACCACAAAACAGCGGCTCCTGCAGGCCCGGACCCTGATCACGCTTATTCGCCGTTCACCCACTCCCGGTCCGCATGGGCTGTCATTATATTGCGTACCTGCCGTGATCGGGGATGAAAGTTTTCCCATGTTCTTCTAGACATGTTCTTCTACACAAGGGCATGGGTGTCCGCCCCGTATTCCATGCCGTCTGCCAGAGAGGTTTTGCCCCATGCCCCAGCTTTCCCTGCATTCCCCGATCGGGGATCTCACGCTCTCTGAAGAAGACGATACAATTATCGCGCTGGACTGGGGGTGGGGCCGCGACCAGACGGAAACACCGCTCCTGCTGCGCGCACGCGACTGGCTGGACCAGTGGTTCGACGACCCGGCGGCGGCTGGCAGCCCTCCCTTCCCGCTTGCCCCATACGGAACGGACTATCAAAAACGGATTTGGGCCGCTCTTTCCGCCATTCCGGTCGGGCAGACCGTAACCTATGCGGATCTGGCGGAAAAAATTGGCGGCAGTCCCCGTTCGGTCGGCCAGGCCGTGGGCAGAAACCCCATTCCCATTCTTATACCCTGCCACCGTGTTCTGGGGCGGCAGGGACTGGGCGGATATTCAGGAGATGGCGGGGTGGACGACAAAGCCTGGCTGCTCAGACTGGAAGGCGTAAGCCTGCCACCCGGCTTCTGATTTCACATATCTGCGTCAGATCCATACCCCATTTGCACCGTACCGACGGGCAACCCTGTGGGGCACCCGTCGGATCGTGGTTCAAGCTTAATGGCTGTCGCAGCTTTCAGTCAGCTTGTTGAAGAAACGCCCCGCACTGCAATGCACGACTGACGGATCGTTAGCAGCAGGCTGGCCGACCGGCTGACCGTTGACCGTGGCACCCGACGGGGCTACCCCCTGTCCGTAGCCATAGCCCTGACCGTATCCCTGCCCATAACCCTGATAGCCGCCATTGTAATAGGATGGCGGGGGCACACCCATGCTCTGGCTGGCACCATCGTACCCGTCATCGCCATCATACATGCTGCTGCCAACAGCCAGCCCCAGCACAGACCCGAACATGAAAGGGGCACCCCAGCCCCAACCCCAGCCGCCACCGTAGCCCCAGCCATAATAGGGGGAAACCCCCCCCCCCCCCCCCCCACAATA
>NZ_JBDOBQ010000039.1:0-22215 GCF_047723915.1 Acetobacter sp.
CCGAAAGGCCATGCCATGCCCCACGCCCCCACCCGCCAGACGACCTACCCCATCGCCCCGTTCATTCAGGACCGGTGGTCCCCCCGCAGTTTCCAGAACGCCCCGATCACGGAACACGACCTGCTGGCCATTCTCGAAGCCGGGCGCTGGGCGCCTTCGGCCTATAACGCCCAGCCCTGGCGTTTTCTTTACGCGTTGCAGGGCACGCCAGACTGGCACCGGTTCCTGTCCTGGCTGATCCCGTTCAACCAGTCCTGGGCGGAAACGGCATCCGCCCTCGTGTTCGTGGCGTCGCGCACGGTTACGCTGTCCAGCAAGACGGGTGAGCCCGTACCGGCCCCCACCCATGCGTTCGACGCCGGGGCGGCCTCCGTGCTGATCCAGTTGCAGGCCAACCAGCATGGCTGGGCCACCCACCCTGTCAGCGGATTCGACAAGGATATTGCGCAGGCCGGGCTTGAACTGCCCGAGGACTACGCCCTGCACGCCGCCATCGTCATTGGCCGCCAGGGCGAACCCGCCGCCCTGCCAGAAGGCCTGCGTGAGCGCGAAGCGCCGTCCGAGCGCGTATCTCTGGGCGATATCGCCTTTGCAGGGCGGTTCAAGGGCGTCTGACACCCTGCCCCCACTCACCTGCCAGCGCGGGTGGGTGGGGCCTGTGGCATGGCGACGGGGTGCGCCGTCATGCCGGCCGCCGTTACGCCAGATCGCGCAGCTTGGGTTCGCGTTCCCAGTGGCGGGTCATGCCTGTAGCCGCGAACGCCTCCAGCGGCACCACGCCCGCATCTTTTTCCACCCCCGCCCTGTCGAGCAGAACCTGCGTGCCCTTGCAGTGGGCTATGGTCTTGCAATGGGCATAGGCGGACATGAACCAGTCCACCGCCGCACTGTCATGGGTCAGCTTTTCGGCCATGTCCGGTGTCAGGACCGAGGCCACGGCGTCGAACAGCACCGACGGCGAACCCGCAAGCTGGCCGTCCGCCTTGATGGTCCCGCCCTTGAGAATAACACTCCCCACCTTGGGCGCTACCACAAACGGCGTGCCGCCGGCGTGCAGAACGCTCTCACGCAACTGGTTGACCTGAGCGAGATCCGAACCTTCGGCCACCAGAATACCCAGCGTGCGACCCGCCATGGTGTCCAGCGCCTGTTTCTGGATCGACAGCCGGTCCGAAACCGGCAGGTCCACCGGTTCCTTCGCGGGTTTTGCCTTTTCGGGCAGGTCCACGGCAAGGCCCGCCGCCACGCGCTGGGCCAGCGATTCATCCACATTGCGCAACTGCGACAGCACCCGCCCGCGCACATGCTCAAGCCCGACCTTGGACAGTTCGAACACAAGGGCCGAGGCAATATGCGCGCGCTCGTTCCGGGTCTGCGACCGGTAGAACAGACGTGGCTGACTGTAATGGTCGGCAAAACTTTCTGGGCGGACACGCAGTTTTCCTGACGGGTCGTTACGCTCGGTGTCGGGGGCGAAAGTGGCAAAGCCTGTCGCGGGGCAGGCGCGCGGGCCGCCGTTTTCCCCCGCCTGGGCCAGGCTGTTGGGTTCGTAATTGGCGCGGCCCGTCGGCACCAGTGTCTGCATCATGCCGTCGCGCTGGAAATTGTGGAACGGGCATTTGGGCGCGTTAACCGGGATCTGATGAAAATTGGTGGTTCCCAGACGGGATTTCTGCGTATCGAGGTAGGAGAACAGCCGCCCCTGCAACAGCGGGTCGTTCGTGAAGTCGATGCCCGGTATCACGTTCGAGGGCATGAACGCGACCTGTTCGGTTTCGGCAAAGAAATTGTCCACGTTCCGGTTCAGCGTCATGCGGCCGATAATCTCTACCGGCACCTCTTCCTCGGGAATGAGCTTTGTTGCATCCAGCACGTCGTATGGCTGGCGGGCGGCCCAGTCCTCGTCGAACACCTGTACGCCAAAATCCCATGCCGGGTAATGGCCCTGCTCTATGGCCTCGAACAGATCGCGACGGTGGAAGTCATTATCCGCGCCGGAAATCCTGACGGCCTCATCCCAGATCAGGGATTGCAGGCCGAGCACGGGTTTCCAGTGAAATTTCACGAAATGGCCGCGCCCGTCCCCGTTGACGAAACGGAAGGTATGCACGCCAAAACCTTCGATCATGCGAAACGAACGCGGAATACCCCGGTCCGACATGGCCCACATGACCGTATGCAGGGTTTCGGGCATAAGCCCCACAAAGTCCCAGAACGTGTCATGGGCCGACGCCGCCTGCGGATAACCCCGGTCGGCCTCCATTTTCACGCTGTGCACGAGATCGGGGAACTTGATCGCGTCCTGAATGAAAAAAACCGGAATATTGTTGCCGACCAGATCCCAGTTCCCGGCATCGGTATAGAACTTGACCGCAAAACCGCGCACGTCACGCGGGGTATCGACAGAACCGGCACCCCCCGCCACCGTGGAAAACCGCGTAAAGACCGGGCAGGTATTACCCACTTTCTGAAAAATCGAGGCCTGCGTCAGATGCGGAATGGCCTTGGTGCATTCGAACACCCCATGCGCCCCCGACCCGCGCGCATGCACAATGCGTTCGGGAATACGTTCATGGTCGAAATGGAAGATTTTTTCACGAAGAATAAAATCTTCGAGCAATGTGGGGCCCCGTGCGCCAGCCTTGAGCGAGTTTTCGTTATCGGCAATACGATGGCCGAAATTGTCGGTCAGGTGGGCAACGCCATCGCTATGATCGTGACCGCTTTCCACCGACTGGTGCAACTCCCCCCCCGCGCCCAGCGTGTCGGTGGTGGGGAACTGGCCCGCACCCGGCGCATGATCGTAAAGACTGTTCCTATGCGCGGGGGACGGTATTTTCCGGTCTGCCATGATGCCTCGCCGTGTCAGGGTTGGGGGCCTGAACCGCAGCAGCACATGGCGCGGAGCAACTCATGCCCGGTACTGGGCCTAAACGCCCAATACCTGCCATAAGTCTAAAAATCGCAAAAACGTGATCGCCCTGTTTGAACACGGGCACAAAAAACAGGGCACAGATGTTCAGACTGTTCGGGACTTTGCAAGGCTAAGCCCGGCACAATCGTGCAGGTGCGTCATGTCCGGCAAAACCGGAGTGTCACATTGCCTCAACATCACCGACAGCTCCCCAGTCGGACAACAGCGCTGGCAGAGACTGCCCGGCAGAAACTGCGCGGTCATGCGCCTGCGACCCTATGCCCCGTCTACGCTGCCCGATGCCATAGCACCCCCCAACCCGTCCAGCAGCGGGCGCAGGGTCTGTGCGTCGGGCCGCCAGCGCCGGACGGAACTGCGATAGATCGGCCGCCTGACCTGCTCCAGGCTGGATGTTCTGACCGGACGGGCCGATTTGTCGAAGTGCAGGCAGGCGTCGTTCCACGGCAGGCCGCAATATGCGATAATCCGCCGGGCACTGGTTTCCAGATCCTCCACCACGTCCTCGTAGCGGACATCCAGCATGGTGCCTGCGGGCAGCACGGCGCGCCAATGCGCCATCATGTCCTGATAATGGCTGTAGCGGCGGCCCAGTTCCCCCAGATCGAAGGTGAAGTCCAGCCCCTCGAACGGAATGGAAAAACACGACAGGCATGTCTCGACCGGATCGCGGACCGTATGAATGATGCGCGCCCGGGGCCAGAGCTGATGGATCAGCCCGATGAACAGGTAATTCTCCAGCGTCTTGTTGCAGATGCGCCGGGGCGGGGCTTCCCCCTGCCAGTCGATCACCTGGGCCTTCAGCCGCTGGAGGTAATCCTCCGCCATGAACTGGCGTTCGGCCTCGCTCAGGCAGTCCAGCGGAGCCAGGTTTTTCCATGCCGGAAAATGCGCCGCCCCGTCGCGGAACGTATGGGACAGGGCCGCAATCTCGCCCGCGCCGTACACATCGGGGTGGCTGGACAGGATCTGCTCGACCAGGGTCGAGCCCGAACGCGGCATGCCGACAATAAACACCGGGCAGTCCGAACCATGGCCGCTGCGGGCAACGACCTCGATCGCCTGGGCGGAGAACCGCTCGCGGATACGCTGCATGATCCCGAACATGCGGTTTTCGTCATAGTCTATGCCGCGCCGCCGCAGGGCATTACCTTTGAGAAGATGCCCGAACCCGTTCTCATGCTGCCCGATATCGGCCAGCGCCTTGCCAAGCGCGAAGTGCAGGTCCACCTGCTCCGGCACGGGCAGGGTGTCCGCTTTCGCGGCCAGAGCGCGCAGGGCCAGCAGAGCCGGGTCGTCCGCGGTAAAATGTGTAATGCGGATCAGCCCGGCATAGGAATCCAGCCGGTCGGGGGCCAGGGCGATCGCCTTGCGGAACGCCTGACGCGCCGCCTCGATCTGGCCTGTCTCGCGCAGGACGCGACCCAGCGCGACGTGGGATGGGGCATCGTCCGGCCGCAGGGTCGCGGCCTGTTGCAGGTGGGCAAGGGCCTGCGGATAATGGCCCCGGTCGTGCAGCAGTTCCCCCATTTTGATATGGGCGGCATGGCTCGCCGGATCATGGGCAAGCACGGCGGCAAACGCGGCCGCGGCCTCATCCTCCCGGCCGAGTTCAGCCAGCACGATCCCCAGGTTCAGCCCCACCGGCGCATAATCGGGCGCGATCTCCACAGCGCCCCGGAACCGGGCCAGGGCATCCTCTTTCCGGCCGACTGCGTAAAGAGCCTTGCCCAGTGCGTTCAGGGCTACAACATCCGTCGCGTTCCGCTCCAGTTCGGCACCGTGGCGGGTCATGTCGTCCAGAACCCTGTCAAGCCGCACAATGGCGCGGAACTGCGCAAGGGCACCCGCGCGGTCGCCCTGCTGTTCAAGGGCTGTAGCCAGATTGACATGCGCGGGCCGAAAATCGGGCCGCAGCACCACAGCCTTGCGAAAGGCAGACACAGCCTGCCCGACATGCCCGGCACGCAGCAGGGCCAGCCCGAAGCTGTTCAGCACCTCGGGATTTTCGGGCATGGCGGGTGGCGGGTGCGTGGCGGCAGTCTGATCCAAAATATCCACGCTCCCGGCCTGTTTCCACACTACAGCAACCCCGAAAGTAGGATGCCCGGCCTGATAAGACAATCGCCATACTGCATGCCCGGCAACCATGCAGGGTAACAATGGGGGCGAAAACGGCGAACGCAAACGGGCATGAGAACGGAGGCAAGAGCGCTCTGCGGGGCTGCGCCAGACTGGCATAGGGCCAGCATTCACGCCGGTATTCAGGCCAGTATCCCTGTCCGTATTCAGGCCGGCATTCGGAGCAGTATTCCATGCAATATTCCATGCAGTACCGGCCGCGATATCCGGACCGGTATCGGACCCTGTATCAGAGCCACTACAAGGCCGAGTAAAGGGCCGCTATCGGGCCATGCCGGGCAACGGGCATTGCAGGGCGCATCTGGCGCGCCATGGCCATGAACGCCAGCCCCGCACCAGCGTTCCAGCCTTCGGGGGCAAAACCGCACGGACCGGTGAGGACGCGCCGGTGCGGGAGCATGCTACAGTCACTCCAGTCGCCAGCCACTTTGCGAAACCGGGCCCGAAAGAGCGAAAAGGACCAGCACACATGATCGAAATGATGATCGAACAGCGCCGCAGCAGCCTTGGCGGGGGGCTGGAAGTCGGGCGTGTTCTGCCTTTCGCGCGGCGGCGCATGGTGGGGCCGTTCATTTTTTTCGACCATATGGGCCCGCTCGACCTGGCCGCCGGGGTCGACCGCAGCGTTGACGTGCGCCCGCACCCGCATATTGGCCTGTCCACCGTGACCTATCTTTTCAGCGGCGAGATCATGCACCGCGACAGCCTTGGCACAGAGCAGGCGATCCGCCCGCAGGAGGTCAACTGGATGACAGCGGGGCGCGGCATCACGCATAGCGAACGCTTCGAGAAAGCGCGCGCCGTGGGGGACCACCTGCACGGTATCCAGGCGTGGGTCGCCCTGCCTTTGGGGGATGAGGAAACCGCGCCCTCCTTCTCGCACCATGACGGCGACGACCTGCCCCACTGGAACGCAAACGGCGTGCACGGGCAGGTTATCGCGGGGGATGCCTATGGCCTGCGGGCCGCGGCGCGCACCCATTCGCCGCTGTTTTACGTCCATCTGGACCTGGAGGCCGGAGCCCGGGCCGAAATTCCCGCACAGTACCGCGAACGCGCGCTCTATATCGCCCAGGGCGCGGTGGAGATCGACGGCGTGCGATACACGGCGGGGCGCATGCTTGTTCTAGGGCCGGATGTGTCATGGTTCCGGGCGGTGGAACCCACAACCGCCATGGTGCTGGGGGGCGAGCCGGTGGGGGAGCGGTTCCTGTTCTGGAACTTTGTCAGTTCCAGCAAGGAGCGGCTGGCCGAAGCGGCGGCGGACTGGCAGGCAGGGCGCATGAAACTGCCCGACGCGGACCATGACGAGTTCATTCCCCTGCCCGCGACCGACCCCGCCCCGCCGCCCATGTCGTAAAATGCGCCGGGCGCGCACCCGGCGCAGCACCGGCCAGCACCTTCTGGCCCGTAATGTCTAGCCCGTACTGTCTGGCCCGCACCTTCCGCCCCCGAGGCGGCCAGAAGGCCAGAACACGCCCCTGCCCCGCCCGGCGGGGGAGGACCGATGCACGCCCCCATAAACGGCTCATGCACGGCCACAGGGTGCAGGCAACCACGGGTGGACCCACGCCACCGCTCACGCCTCTGGTCACATCACTCGCCACATCACTGGTTTCACGCTGGTCCCCACCCGGGCCACACGTAAACCGCACAGAGACCACACGGACCCGCCCCGAGCCGCCGCAGCCGCAGCCGCAGGCACACCGGCCCCTACCCCGCGAACGCGCCCGAACCAAGGGTGACCTCTATGGTATGGGTGGCGCCGTCATCCACCATCTCCGGCGCGGAATAGGCTGGCAGGGGCCTGCCGTCCATCGTCATGCGGCCCACGCCCCGGCAGACATGTTCAGGGTTGCTCACCCGCACGACATAGGTGGCGCTGCGCCACCGCAGGGTCACTTCATAACCCGGCCAGTCACGCGGAATGCACGGGTTGATCAGCAGCCGTGCCCCCTGTACGCGAACGCCCAGAATGGTTTCCACCCCGACGCGCTGCATCCACCCGGCAGACCCCGTGTACCACGACCAGCCCCCCCGGCCCACATGGGGCGGACAGGAATAGATATCGGCTGCGACCACATAGGGTTCCAGCCGGTAACGGGCCGCGTCCCGGGCGGTGGTGGCGTGGTTGATCGGGTTGAGCGTCTGGAACAGCGCATGCGCCCGCTCCCCGTCACCCAGAGCCGCCGTGGCCATGACGGTCCACAAAGCGGCATGGGTGTACTGGCCGCCATTTTCGCGGATACCGGGCGGATACCCCCGGATATAGCCCGGGTCCGGCTCCATGGTGTTGAACGGCGGGGTCAGCACAAGCACAAGCCCATCGGCCGCGCGCACCAGCCGCGCCATGACCGAGCGCATGGCATGTTCCGCCCGTTCCATGGGTGCCACACCCGACAGCACCGCCCATGACTGGGAAATGGCGTCGATCTGGCATTCCTGCGCGCGGTGCGTGCCCAGCGGCGTGCCGTCGTCAAAATAGGCGCGCAGGTACCAGTCTCCGTCCCAGGTGTTTTCCAGCGCCACGGCCAGGGCCTGCGCATGGGTCTGCCACGCCTGCGCCCGCCCCTGTTCGCCCCGGGCCCGGGCAATGGGGATAAAGGCCGTCAGCGCCACATGCAGGAACCAGCCCAGCCATACGCTCTCGCCCCGCCCCTGTTCGCCCACGCGGTTCATGCCGTCGTTCCAGTCCCCCGTGCCCATGAACGGCAGGCCATGCGCGCCAACCGCCAGGCTGCGGTCCAGTGCGCGGGCGCAGTGCTCGAACAAAGACCCGCTTTCGGCCGAGATCGCAGGCACCATGAAACGGTCATGCTCGGTCATGGGCAGCGGCGGCGCCTGCAGGAAGGCAAGCGGTTCATCCAGTACGCCGGTATCGCCCGTGGTGTTGACGTAATGCGCCACCGTATAGGCCAGCCATGCGCAGTCATCGGCAATATGGGTGCGCACGCCCGCCCCGGTCTGGGGCAGCCACCAGTGCTGCACGTCGCCCTCCACAAACTGGCGCGAGGCCGCGCGCAGCAGGTGCGCCCGCACAAGGTCCGGGCGTGACTGGACAAGGGCCATGCCGTCCTGCAACTGGTCGCGAAAGCCATAGGCCCCGCTGGCCTGGTAAAAGCCCGCCCGCGCCAGCACGCGACTGGCCAGCGTCTGGTACAGCAGCCAGCCATTGAGCATGATATCCATGGCGCGATCGGGCGTGCGGACCTGGATGGAGCCTGTCACCGTATCCCACTGGCGGATCACATCCTCCAGCACCGTATCCAGATCGGCTTCGCGGTACCGGGCCACCAGGCGGCGGGCGTCGTCCTCGTTCTCGCCCTCGCCCAGCAGGAACACGACTTCCGCCGTGCCGCCGGGGGGCAGGGTCAGAACCGTCTGCACCGCGCCGCACGGGTCCAGCCCCGACCCGGTGCGGCCCTGCACGCCATTGCCACGGGCAAAGGCGGCGGGGTGGTCCAGCGTGCCGTTGCGCCCGATAAAGGCCGTGCGGTCGCCCGAACTGGCGGTTACGGCCCCGCCGATATCGGCAAAGGCCACACGGCTGTCGTAATGGGTGTTCCAGCGATTGCGCGCGAACAGCGTGCCACGCTCCTCGTCCAGTTCGGTGCGGACAAAAGGGGCCGCCGTACTGCGCGCGGGCCCCAGCACCCACTCCACATACGCCGTGACAGACAGCGTGCGCGGCTGGTCCGACAGGTTACGAAGCTGGATGCGTGTGATCTTGACCGGGTCCGCCACGGGCACATACTGCAACACCCGGCTGGACACGCCATGCGCCACCCGGTCCAGCCAGCTATAGCCCCGCCCATGGCAGGCGACATAGGTGGCCGCGCGTTCGCGCCGCACGGCGGCGGTGGGGCACCACAGGGTGCTGGACTGCTCGTCACGCAGGTAAACGACCTCGCCCGCGCGGTTGCTGACCGGGTCGTTCGACCACGGGGTAATCTGGTGTTCGCGGCTGTTGCCCGACCAGGTATAGCCGCACCCTTCGGCCGAGACCTGAAAGCCGAAGCGTTCATTGGCAATGACATTGATCCAGGGTGCGGGCGTCTGCTGCCCCGGCCCGAGCACCACCATGTACTCCTGCCCGTCGCGGGCAAAACCGCCATGACCGTTGAAAAACTCCAGTTCAGGCACGGATGGTGCAAAAAAGCGTTCCGCCATGGGCCGCGCCGTGCCCCGTACCTGGGCCACGCGCCGTGGCAGCGTACCTTCCGCCTGGTCGAGCTGGTCCGCCAGGCCCTGGTCGGCCAGCAGCACCACACGCGCCACGGACACGATCAGGTCGTGCACGACGGGGCTGAGCAGGTCCGTGCGCAGCACCCGTACCGACCCCGCACTGCCCCCCGCGCGCGGGATGGAATGCACAAGCTGGTCCAGCGAGGTCTGCAAATCCTGAAGGTAGG
This sequence comes from Acetobacter sp., assembly GCF_047723915.1. GTDB lineage: Bacteria > Pseudomonadota > Alphaproteobacteria > Acetobacterales > Acetobacteraceae > Acetobacter. Next base: position 9,487 of record NZ_JBDOBQ010000039.1, read on the forward strand.
AGGTGGGATGTTCGTTCAGGATGACAAAATCCACCGCCAGTTGCTTGAGGCGGAAATATTCATGCGCGTGCAGCAGCATGCGCACGATATCGACATTGGCGTTTTCCCTGATCCGCACCACCAGAAGCGGCAGGTCGCCCGAAATACCCTGTTCCCACAAGAGGGGTTGCGGCCCGGCCCCCTTGCCGATCAGGGTCGAACCGGCCCGCAGGGTGGGCCCGGCATAAAGCAGGTGCCCCGCCAGCCGCTGGAACAGGTCGGCCGTGGTGGGGGTAATGTCGAGGTGGCGCAACTGCACCTGCGCCTGTGTCCAGGCAAGGGTGCGCACGCGGTCTATGGCGGCGTGCGTGCGATGCGTGTCGATCATGTCCAGCAGGGCGGCCCGGGTGGGGGCGGCCATGGTCCAGAACGTGACACGCGCCACAGCACCCGGGCGGATGACAAGCGGCGCGCGAATGGCAAAAACCGGGTCCAGCACGGTGCCGGTCCGCCCCGACAGGGAGCCTTCGCCCATAACCGCGTCGGGCTGGCACAGATCGCCCCCGCGCCCGATAAAACTGGCGCGGTCGGTCTCGACCTCGATCGCGGTTTCGCACACCGCCATGTGCGCCACCCAGATTTCCGGCTCATCCGGGGTGCGGCGGCGGCGTGTCGCGACCAGCGCGCGCGCGGCGGGCAGGTATTCGGTCTGCACGAAAAGCTTGGTAAAGGCCGGGTGCGCCAGATCCGCCCCCTGCGCCAGAAGGGCAAGTTCGGCGTAGGATGTCACGTCGATTTCGAGCATGTCGCTGCCGGTGTTGAACAGCGAAAGCTGCCGGGCCTCGGCATCGTCCTCGGCGGAGACGAAAATTTCCAGCGTCGTGGTCAGTGTCCCGTCCTGGCGGGCGAACTCGGCCCGGTCCTCGTGAAAGACCACGGCGTAATCGTCCGGCGGGGTCAGGCAGGGTTGCACGCCCACGGAAAAGACACGACCCGTCCGCCTGTTTTTCAGATACAGGTAGGACCCGTAATCGTCCCGCGTCATGTCCTCGCGCCAGCGGGTGACGGCAAGGCCGTTCCAGCGACTGTAGCCAGACCCCGCCGCCGTCAGCATGACCGTGTAGCGCCCGTTGGACAGCAGATGCGTGACCGGCTGGGGCGTGTCCGCCCGGTCGAGGTAACGCCCCGCAGGCGCGCTGACGGTGGCCACCGCAGGGTGCGCGTCATCCTCGGACGGGAGGGGCCGGGCGACAGCCCCCGTGCGGGGGGCGCGTTCCTGCAACAGAAGCTCGGCCGAGGCAATGACCGGATCGGTGTGGAAACGCGCGCGCATGATCCCGTTCATGACCGCATCCGCCACGGAAAGAATGGACATGCCCTGATGGTGCGCCATATAGGCCCGCACAAGCGCCACCGTCTTGCGGTCGGGCACACGCGCGGGCGTGTAGTCCAGCGCCTCGTACAATCCGTAACGACCCAGCGCGCCGGTTTTTTCCAGCGCGTACAGATTGGCCACGGCCTTCTGCGGGTCCACCATGGCGGCCAGCAGGGTGGCATAGGGGGCCACCACCGTATCCAGCCCCAGCCCGCGCTTGAGCCCCAGACCCGGAATACCGAAATTGGAATACTGGTAGGTATAATCGAGATCGCGCACGTTATAGGCCGATTCCGAAATACCCCACGGAATATCGCGCGCCTGCCCGTAGGCAATCTGGCGCTGCACGATAAGCGCGTTGGTCTGTTCCAGCAGGCTGCCCGCCGGTGCGCGCATGACCAGCGACGGCATGAGATATTCGAACATCGACCCCGACCACGACACCAGCGCCGCACCCGAGCCCACCGGCGTGATCGAGCGCCCCAGCCGGAACCAGTCATGGGCGGGCATATCGCCCTTGGCGATGGCGAAAAACACCGCCAGCCGCGCCTCCGACGCCAGCAGGTCGTAGCAGTTGGTGTCCTGCGCATCCTCCGCCACCCGGTAGCCGATGGACAGCAGCTTGCGCGACGGGTTGCACAGGAACCCGAAATCCATTTCCAGCGCCAGGGTTCTGGCCTTGTGCGCGACCGTCAGCAGCCGGGGGATGAGGGCTGCGTGCAACGTGGTGTCGAAATCGCGCAAATGGCTTTCCAGCGCGCGCAGGGGGGCCGCCGCCCAGAACAGCCTGTCGGCAATGCGTTCGTTCGCCGCATCGGTTTCGGGCGGGTGCAGGCGGGCAACATGTGCGGCAATTTCGCCGGCGTGGCGGTGCAGGGCCTCCAGTTCGGCCACCGACCGCGCGGCCGACGCCGCCAGCACAGCCTTTTTCAGCCCGATCAGCCGCCGCAGCAACTGCCGTTCCTCCGCGGTCTGGGCCAGGCGCGCGCCGTTATGAAATGTCAGGTCGGTAATGGCAATGTTCAGGATATCGACAAGGCCTTCGCGCCATGTGGCGGTTTCTGTCCGCTCCTCGCACCATTGCTGGCAGGCGCTGGCCAGCGCGATCAGATGCCCGGCCAGGTTGCCGCTATCCACGCTGGATACATAGACCGGCTCCAGCGGTTCGAGGGTGGCGGTTGCGTACCAGTTGTAAAAATGCCCCCTGTAGCGCTGCATGGTCTCCAGTGTCGCGAACGTGGCTTCCAGCCGGTCTATGGTGTCTGCCAGCCCCACCCAGCCGAAATCGCGCGCACTGACGGTGCAGAGCAGATACAGGCCGATATTGGTGGGTGACGTACGCCGCGCCACGACGGGGGATGGATCTTCCTGAAAATTGTCGGGCGGCAGCATATGGTCGGACTGGGTGGTAAAAGTCTCGAAAAACCGCCAGGTGCGGCGCGCGGTCATGCGCAGGATACGGATATCCGTGCGGGACGGACGCGACCGCGCGGCAATGACGGGCGTGCGGCTGGCCCACATGGCAATGGCAGGCGACAGGCACCATACAATGGCCACCGGCGCCGCCAGCAGCAGGTTCCACGGCGTGGCCCACAGGCCCACCCCCAGTGTCACGCCCCCCGCCAGCAGCGGCGCGGGCAGCATGCGCCCGTAATACCCCCCAACCCCCGAACGCAGCAGTCCCGCGATCTGGGCCGCGGGCACCCATTGCAGCATGTTCCGCCGGGTTACAAAAACACGCGCCAGCGTGCGCATGATCGCATCCGCCATCAGAAAAGCCTGATGGGCCAGAAAGGCGATGTTGAGAAATGTCATGACCGCGGCCTCGGCACTGGCGGCGCCCACAACGCTCAGGTAACTGCGCAGGGTTATCCATTCGCGGCGGGGAACGAGGTCGGGCACCACGGGCAGGAACGCGGGCACGGCAATGGCCAGCAGCACGAAGCATGTCCAGATCACGGCCGCATGGGGGGGCATGAACCACCCCACGGCCAGTGTCAGCAGGCAGAACGGCATGCATAACGTGCGGCGCAGGTTGTCCAGCATTTTCCACAGCGCAATGCCCGAAAGCCGTTCCCGCGCGGAGACCCTGCCCGGCACAAGACTTGCCAGAACCCAGGGCAGAAGCTGCCAGTCGCCCCGTGTCCAGCGGTGCAGTCTTTGTGCCGCAACCAGGTAATCGGTCGGGAACTCCTCCACCACCTCCACATCCGTCGCAAGGCCCGCGCGGGCGAAAATGCCCTCGAACAGGTCATGGCTGAGCAGGGTGGATTCGGGCACGCGCTGCGCAAGGGCGGCCTCGAACGCGTCGATATCGTAAATACCCTTGCCCGCGTAAGACCCTTCGCCGAACATGTCCTGGTACAGGTCGGATACGGCGGCGGAATATGCATCGATCCCGCTTGCGCTGGCAAAAATACGCTGGAACAGCGTGCTCTTGTGCCCCACCGGCAGCGATGGCGTAACCCGGGGCTGGAGAATGGCATAGCCTTCGCGCACCCGGCCCGATACGGCGTCGAACGCCGGAGCGTTGAGCGGATGCGCCATCTTGCCCACCAGACGGCTGACGGTCTCCAGCGGCAGGCGGGTGTCCGCATCCAGGGTGATGACGTATTTCACATCCTGCGGCAGCGGGTCGGACTGGGCCAGAAAAGTCGTGTCCGGCGCCCCGCGCAGCAGGCGGTTGAGTTCATGCAGCTTGCCGCGCTTGCGTTCCCACCCCATCCACACCTGTTCGCTCTCGCACCAGACCCGGCGGCGGTGCAGCAGGTAAAACCGCATGCCCCCGGGGGCAGGGCCGTATTTGTCGTTCAGAGCCTGCACACCGGCCTGCGCCAGGGCCAGCAGGTAGTGGTCCTCGGGCGCGTCGGGGCCGTTATGGTCGGCCCAGTCGCTCAAAAGCGCGAAATGCACCGCGTCATCCCGGGCGGCAAGGCAATGCACCTCAAGCCGGGCCAGCAGGGACTGCACCGTTTCCTCCGATGTCAGGAGCACGGGCACCACCACCATGGTACGCAAAGATGGCGGAATTCCTTCAAGAAATTCCAGGCCCGGCAGGGCTGTCGGGTGCAGCGCCTCAAGGGCAAGCCGGTTCACGCAGGCAACCGCGGCCTCTGACACAGGAATGAACCCCAGCACGGCCAGCAGCCACGCGGCATTGCCGATCATGTCGAAGGAAAGCCAGAACGGCAGGGCCAGCAGCAGCGCGCTCAGCACAGTGACAACCACGCTGTAAGCGGCAATGCCGCAGGCACAGAACCCGCGCACCAGCCAGCGCGAGAACGCCGGGCGGAACCCGATCATGGCCTCGAGCGCCGGGCGACCGGCCATAAGCAGATAATAGCCCGGATCGCTACGGCGCGGGTCGTGCGGGTCGAGAGCCTGCGCCTTGCGCGCCATCGACACGCTCAGTTCCGCGATTGCAAGCTCGGTCTGCGTGCTCCCGCGTGAGAGATCCTCGATGGCCTTGTGGTACAGGTCCCGGCTGGCGAAATCGGTATGGGTAAAACTGTCGTAGCCCGCAAACACCCGGTTGATGAGACAGACCCTGTCAAACGCCTCCGTCCAGTCCAGTTCCGCGATCAGGCGCAGGCTGGTAATGATATTGCGTACCGTGGCGTTGAACGCCCCCTGTTCCTGCAGGTCCTCGCGCACGGTGCTGTCGATGGACGCCCCCCGTTCGGCAAGGCGGTGTTCCAGCCAGAGCAGGGCGGGGTCTTTTTCCGGGTCCAGACCGCGTGAACGGTAGGCAAGCTGGGCTGTGAACGCCCCGTCCAGACAGGCAGGGTCGACCGTGGCCAGGAACGGCGGGATGGCGTTATGCCTGTCCTTGCGAAAACTGTCGAGCCTGTCGGCCAGTCTGTCGGCTTCGCGCCTGCTGGCATTGGTGTGCATGATCGCCCCCACCACGCGCCGCAGGTTCTCGATCAGCACGATCCGCAACGTGATCGGCACGGCCCAGACCTCGCCAATGGTCAGGGGGGTCACGCTCTGGTAGGCGAGCAGGTAATTATACAGCACATCGGGCTGGATATTGCTGTCCGTGTGGGCGACCAGCGCCCACGTTACCCCGAATACCCTGGGCAGGCCCGCAAATGGTCCGTTGGCCAGCTTGGGCAGGCGGGCATAATAGCCCTGCGGCAGGTCCAGCCCGGTTTCGCGGATCTGCATGTCTACAAGGGAATAATTGTCCGCAAGCCACTGGGCGGCGGGGGTCAGCTGCCGCCCCGCCAGCATGGCCTGTGAAATTTTCTCATCCGCCATGCGCAGAAAAGCGCCGTTCTGTGCAAGGCGTTTCGATAACGGGTTCCCGCTCCCACCCGGGCGGGACGTAACGGTCTGGGCGGCGGCAAGGCTTTTTGCGTGCGCCTCCAGCCGCTCCATGCCGAAAATTTCGGCCCGCAGGGGCGCCATATCGTCACGCCATGCCGCCTGCGCCGCATGTCGGCCCGTCATGCGGCGCAACCAGTCGCGCCACCCCTCACCTGCCGCGCGGTCACCCCGCGCAGATACGGTTGCGTTCGCATCCATTCCCGGCTCCAGATCGGTGCGAACCCAGTCCCGTTGCACCGCTTTTTTTCGGCGATGGCCTATTTACGGAACAGGCTGGTCCGTGGGCCCGGCCCGCAGGCGGACAGCCTGCGCAACAGGGGCGGCAGGTCGTCCACCGGGGGTGGAGCGGTCATGCCCAGACCTGCCTGTGGCAGAAAAAATCTGTTACCAGCTTTGTTTTTCTCATCCTCCACGATCGGTCGGGACATTTTTTCTGCCCCGGGAGAGAGAGTATGGCCAGTCATGGCCGATTTCTGAGAAGTACCCATTGCTGTTCTCCTTGGGTGCGACATATGGGAACAGGGCGATACCGACCGGCATACCGGGGTTGAAGTCACGGCCCTGCCGCTACAGGCTCCACCGGTTTTGCTGTCGGTCTTTTATGAACGTGAAAGCTGCGGTGGCGTTGCACATTTATTTTACCGGTCGCGGCAATACCGATCTCTTTCTCCCTCCCGTGGTAGCCGCCATGCCCGGTGCACCCGTGCAAAGCTGCGCCCATACGGGGCACACACGTCACACACCGGTCACGCACGGGCCAGGCACAGGCAGGCCACAGGAAAAAACAGCACGCATGCGGCCTAACGCCGCGCGGCCTGTGCGGCGCTGTACAGGCCGTCTCTCTGCCGGCCACCCAGCGCCCCGGCAACACAGGCGATAAACGCCCCCACCAGCATGGAAAAAAACGTATAGAGCGCGAAGGAAGACGCCGCCTTGCGCGTAAGGTCCATGATATGTCTGGCTTTTGCCACCGCATCTTTTCCGGCGGCGATTGCCTGGTCCACCCGGTTCGCGGCGTCCTGCGCGGAAAGACCCGTGCGGGCGGCTACCACCTGGCTGAGATACTCATGATCGCCCGCGGGCAAGGGGCCGACTGCCGCCTGTGCGAGAATACGCGCCACTTCGGCCCGCGCGTCCTGCGGGGTGGCGTTCTCGGGCTGGGTGCTGCGCAACAGGGTATCGAGCACGATTTCCATCTGGCCCGTTCCGGGGCGGGGCAGGCCCTGTCCCCCGGCCTGACCCCCGACCTGATCGGCAGCCTGACCGGCAGCTTGGCTGGCGGTTGCGGCGGCATGCCTGGCAACACCATGCAAAACCGTTCCCACACCCGACCCGGCCAGCCCCACCACCACCACGGCCGCGACCGCCCAGGCCACAAACCCTGCCGCCGTATCGCGGAACTCGACCTCACGCCGCGCGCCACCCGTGGCGCAATGCAGGCGACCTGCCAGATACCCGCCAAAAAAAGAAGCGATCCACTGCACCACGATCAGCCAGATGGCCATGACCACGGTAAATGCAAGGCCCGAAGGGTTATTGTCCGCAATGGGGGACACCCACGCCAGACCCAGCCCCGAACCAAGGGCTGCGAGCATGATGGCCATGGCGGTCGCGACAGTAGCGCCCCCCAGAACGGCCCCCCACGACAGTCCCGCACAAGGCGGGACAGCAGCCTTATCCTGCGTATCAAGCGTCATGGCACGTCTTCTTTCAATGGTAGAAAAGAAAAAGAAGAATAATGATGGGAATGGGAACGCCGAGCAGCCAGAGCAGTATGGGCATGGAACACTCCTTACATAGGGGATTGTTCCAACGTCTTGCCTGCCATGAAGTTCGCGCGCCTGACCGAACTTCCCCCCATGCGGCACAGATGGCATGGGCACGGCCTGTGAAAGAGAGAAATTTCAAATACCCGGCAACTCTTTCCCGAAAAGGACGTAACCTTTGCAGGCCGCAGGCAGACACCCAGGGGGCGCATGCGGCCCGAGAACGGGTTTACCGGCCCGCACAGGGCGCACGCCCCCCGCAGGGCAGGTAGAATCCCGAAACGTTCCAGTAAGACCGATGAAAAATATACAGACGGGCCATATGGCTTTCGTGACCCGGTTTACAGGAAAGGGTTTTGTCATGACGAACAGGAAATCTCTGTCCGATGCGTTTTATGAAACGTTGAAGGATATTTATTTCGCTGAAAAGCAGATTCTCAAATCGCTCAGGAAAGCGATGGCCGCGGCTCAGGCGCCGGATCTCAAACAGGCGTTCGAGACCCATGCCAACGAGACCGCCACCCATGTGGAACGGCTGAACAAGGTGTTCGGGCTGATCGGCAAGACCGCGCGGGCCAAGACCTGCGACGCCATGCAGGGCATTCTGGCCGAAATGGAGGAAAATGCCGAAGCGTTCGGCAAAACCGAAGCATCGGACGCGGTTCTTATCAGTTCCGCCCAGACCATCGAACATTACGAAATTGCCCGCTATGGCACGCTCAGGACATGGGCGGCCGAACTCGGGCTTGACGATGTGGAAAAACTGCTGGCCGAAACACTGGAAGAAGAAAAACGCACCGACGCCCTGCTAAGCGCGATCGCCGAGCGCGAAAGCAACCCCAGGGCGTTGCAGATGGCATGATACGCACCGCATGACGCGGCGGGGACAAGACGGGGCTGTACGCGTTACAGACGTACCGGGCGGGCCGGATCAGGCCTTGCGCAGAAACTCGGCCTTGAGCCGGTAGCCGCCCGCCTCCACCGCGTGATCACCCGCGCCGATGCGGATGTTCTTGATCTTGGTGCCCACTTTCAGCGTTGTGGAAGACCCTTTGACTTTCAGGTCCTTGATGACAACGACCGTATCGCCATCGGTCAGGGCCACCCCGTTGGCGTCACGCACGATGTCCTCGGCCAGAGCGGTTTCGGTCTGGGCGGTGTCGGCCACGTCGGCCGGCCATTCATAGCCACAGGTGTCGCAGACGTGGTTCGCCCCTTCGATATGGGTTTCGTCCAGGGTGCATTGCGGGCAGATGACAGGTGTTGTGTTCATGCGCGTGATTTAAACCCATGCAGGCTGGCGCACAATCCCCCCACCCCGCCATACCCTGTCTGGCACGGATGCCGGGACCGGCCTTTGTAAAACATCCGCCCTGCTGCCGCATGACAACCATGACAGGCCCGCCAGCGCCCGGCCTCGGGCACCGGGCACCGGGCGGCGCATTGTCCGGGACGGGGGGTCAGACCTCGAAAAGATCTTTATGGGTGCGCGGCTGGCAGCGCAGGTACTGGTTCGGCGCCCTGACATGCCCACCCAGATGCGCCGCCGCATGCCATGGCCAGCGCGGGTCGTACAAAATAGTGCGAGCAAGGGCGATCAGGTCCGCATCCCCGTTCGCCACAATGGCTTCGGCCTGTTCGAAACCGGTAATCAGCCCCACCGCCACCACCGGCAAGGTAGTGGCCTGTTTGACCGCACGGGCCAGCGGTACCTGATAGCCCGGGGCTACCGGAATATCCTGCCGGGGGCTCAGCCCCCCGCTTGAGACATGAATGGCGTCGCACCCCCGGGCCTGCAGCACCTGCGCCAGCGCAACGGTCTGCTCGATATCCCACCCGCCGGGCACCCAGTCCGTGCCCGACACCCTTACGGACACCGGACCGGTATGGAATACGTCACGCACGGCATCGAATACCTCAAGCACGAAGCGCATGCGGTTTTCGAGCGATCCGCCATAGGCGTCGTCCCGCCGGTTCGACAGGGGGGACAGGAACTGGTGCAGCAGGTAGCCATGGGCCGCGTGCAGTTGCACGGCATCGAGCCCGAGGGCTGCCGCGCGGCGGGCGGCGGCGACAAACGCCGCGCGCACCCTGCCCATGCCCTCCCGGTCCAGCGCCATGGGGCTGGCATCCGTAGTCTGGTAGGGCGCGGTGGACGGGGCCACGGTCTGCCACCCCTGCGCGCCGCCGGGGGGAATATGGCCCCCGCCTTTCCACGGCACCTCGCACGAGGCCTTACGCCCGGCATGCGACAACTGCACCGCGATTTTGATATCGGACGCAAGGCGCACCCCCTCCAGCACGCGGCGCATGGCGGCCTCCGTCCCGTCGTCCCACAGGCCGACATCGCCGTAGGTGATCCGGCCTTCGGGCAGCACGGCCGTGGCCTCGATCGTCAGCAGCCCCGCCCCCGACAGGGCGAGCGAGCCCAAATGGATGAGGTGCCAGTCCGTCATCCGGCCATCCGTGGCCGAATACTGGCACATCGGGGCGATGACAATGCGGTTGGGCAGGGTCAGCGCCCTGAATGTGGTCGGCTGAAAAAGAACAGGCCCACTCATGACGGTCCCTTTCGTGACTGCGCGGGCGGCACCCACCCGATCCGATCGTGGGTAAAGCCGGCCTGCCACGGCAGTCCGTGGTTGATGGTACAAGGCCCGGCCCCGTGGGCCTGCGGGAGCCGGAACAGTAACAGGGTGGTCACGCGCCGGGAACAGGCCGGTGACCGACCCGTGGCGTGCGCGGTCACGATCCGCTAACACCACGGCGCACAAACGCCCCGGGAGACGAAAGGTTAGAGTGCGCCCTCAAGAACGCGGCGGCTGACATCAAGGCTGACCTCCGCGCGTTCGCCCAGTGCGGTCATGCCATGGGCGTCCAGCTGGGCGATCAGCCCGTCGATCGCATCCGCCCCGATCGTGTAGGCGGACAGGCGGGTGGGAATATCCAGACTTTCGAAAAATGCCTCGGTCTTGGCGATGGCGGTCTCGATCCGGGTGTCCTCGTCACCGTCATGCAGGTTCCACACGCGCCGGGCGTACTGGAGCAGCTTGCCGCGCTTGGCCGCCTTGCGGATACGCAGCATGGACGGCAGCACGACGGCCAGCGTGCGCGCGTGATCGATATCGTACCGCGCCGTCAGTTCGTGGCCGATCATGTGCGTGGCCCAGTCCTGCGGCACGCCAGCCCCGATCAGCCCGTTAAGGGCGAGTGTCGCGATCCACATGAAATTGGCGCGCAGGTCGTAATTATCGGGCTCGGCAATGACCTTCGGGCCGATTTCGATCAGGCTGACCAGCAGGCTTTCGGCAAAACGGTCCTGGGCCATGCCGCCTGCCGGGTAGGTCAGGTACTGTTCCATGATATGCACGAACGCATCCACCACCCCGTTGGCCACCTGCCGCAGCGGCAGGGAATAGGTTTTGGTGGGGTCCAGCACGGAAAAACGCGGAAACACAAGCTGGTTGCCAAAGGCCAGTTTCTCGCGCGTCTGCCTGCGCGTGATCACGCTGCCGCAGTTCATTTCCGACCCCGTGGCGGGCAGGGTCAGCACGGTGCCGTAGGGCAGCGCCGCCGTCACGCACGCCCCGCGTGTGGTCATGATATCCCACGCATCGCCCTCGTACGCGACGGCGGCAGCCACGAACTTGGTGCCGTCGATAACCGAGCCACCACCCACCGCCAGCAAGAAGTCAAGCTTTTCGCGGCGGATGGTCTCGACCGCGCGCATCAGGGTCTCGTAAGTCGGATTGGCTTCGATCCCGCCGAATTCGTGGACCATGCGGCCATCCAGTGCGGCCCGGACCTCGGCCAGGGTGCCGTTCTTTTCCGCGCTGGACCCGCCATACAGAATGAGCAGGCGCGCATCCGCCGGCACCTGTTCGGCCAGTTTCGCGACCATGCCCTGACCGAAAAGAATCCGGGTGGGGTTATAGAACTCGAAATTCTGCATGTTCAACGCTCCTTGCTCAATCATACCCAACCGCGCGCCCAGGTCGAACGCCACGGGCGGCTGCGCCATGCGACGCCGCCTTTCATAACCCACCCATTCACGCGGATGGCGCGGGTGGCAACACCGCTGGCGTCGTCGGCACGGCCTGTGCCGTACCTGTGGTGTATACGAACGGGGGCCGGTCCCAGTAGGCGGTCCTGCCGAACCGTTCGGCCATAAAGGCAACAAAGCACCTGACCTTTGGCGCGACAACCTTCTTGGGTGGGTAGACAGCCCATATCGCCCGTTCAGGCCCGGGGGCGAGCAGCCAGTCCCACTGGGGCAGCACGCCGACCAGACGGTGCGCGTGCAGATCCGCCGCCACCAGCCAGGTGGGCAGCAACGCAATACCCAGCCCGCCAAGGGTCGCGTCGCGCAGGGTTTCGGAATCATTGGCGCGCAGGCATCCGTCCACGGCAATTTCGCGCACTGCCGTATCGGGCTTGCCACGGGACGTGTCATCAAGCACGCCCCGAAGTGTACCACGGACCGGATCACGGGGCCGGTAATACCACGCATCGGCCGGTTGCAGGGCAAAACGCAGGCAGGAATGCTGTGCCAGCGCGGCGGGGGAGGCGGGCATGGGGTGGGCTGCAAGATAGTCGGGGCTTGCGACAAGCACACGCCGCTGCGACGCCAGACGCCTTGCGATCAGGGTCGAATCCACCAGTGCACCAATGCGTATGGCCACGTCCGCGCCACTTTCGATCAGGTCCACCGTGGTGTCTGTCAGGGTGGCATCCAGCCGGATATCGGGGTAGGTGGCCAGAAAGTCGCGCATATGGGGCATGACATGCCGCCTGCCGAAAACGCGCGGAATATTGATGCGCAGCACACCCCGGGGCGTGCTGTTCAGCATGGATGTGTCGGCGCGCGCCTGATCGAGGTCGAGCAGAATCCGGCTGGCCCGCGCATGGAACGTCCTGCCAGCCTCTGTCAGGGTCAGGCCCCGGGTAGAGCGGTTGAACAGTGCCGCCCCCAAATCGGCCTCCAGCGCGCTGACATAGCGCGACAGGGTGGAAACCTTCGTGCCCGTCTGGGCCGCAACGCGGGAAAAGCTCCGGACCTCCGCCGCCCGGACAAAAGCCCGCATTGCCGCCAGGTAATCCATGCGCTGGGCCTTTCCCTGCCGTAAGCGGTTTTGCACCGACCACCCGTCAGTACCAACGCCGCCGCCATCCTTCAAGGGCGGGAGCGGGCATGGTCCATCAACAACAGGAGCGCAGATACCCAGGCAGGCAGGCAGGCAGGCAGGCAGGCAGGCAGGCAGGCAGGCAGGCAGGCAG
>NZ_JBDOBQ010000040.1:0-18869 GCF_047723915.1 Acetobacter sp.
CCCCCTATTTTTTTTAATGATACGGCGACCACCGAGATCTACACTTCTAGCTTCGGCGGCAGCGTCAGATGTGTATAAGACCCAGGGGCGGGGCGCTGGGTCGGGCTGTCAGGGGTGTGCAGGATCAGCGCCGTACCGGCCGCGGCACCGGTGCCACCGGCCATGGCGCCCATGGCGGGTGCGGCAGGGGCATGCCCGGCTGCGGTACCGGTTGCCCGGGGCTGCCCGGCATATGGCGTGGCGTAGGGGTCTTCGTGCTCGTCATCGAACAGGGCGCCGTTTGGCAGCGTGCCGTCGTAGAAGGTATTCTGTGCCCCGGGGTGGGGAAGCGGGGTACCGTTTTCCATGGCGGGGCGGCTGTTGGCGTAAGACCGCACGAACCGCCGGGCCAGCCGTCCGGGCAGGGTGGTGACCACAACCGTGGCCCGCCACAGGGCGGACCATTCCTGCCGTCGCAGGCCGGTGCCAAGGGCTGCGAGCATAATGGCCAGCAGCCCGCCCAGAAGCCAGATCACCATACCTCCGGCGGGGCCGATGGCGGCCATGCCCGCCGCAATGGACGCCTGGGCAATGGACCGGCCCAGCCCCCCGCCAATACCCGCCTGTGTTGGCCAGCCAAGGGCGGGCAGGGCGGTAAACAGCAGGCGGATGGCGGCCAGCAAGGCGCTGCAAACGGGCAGCAGGCACACGATCGCGCCCATGCGCAGGGCCAGCAGCGGCCAGGATTCGAAGTCGAGCACGCGGTGGCTCAGGAACCGCCAGCCCCACGCCACCAGCACAAGCGCGGGCAGGACTGCGCCAAGCCCCAGCCCCTGGAGCAGCGAATCGGCAACTGTGGCCCCCACGGTGCCCAGCAGGTTGGTGGGCGGCTGGCTGGTTGCGGTGTTGAAGGACGGGTCCGCCGGATTATAGGTGACAAGGGCTGCCAGCAGCGCACAGGCCAGGCCGCACAGCACAAGGCCCAGTCCTTCCTCCAGGCGCAGGCGCAGCATGCTCTTGCGGGGCTGAACGGGGTAAAGGCCTGGTTTTGTAGGGCTTGTGCGCGCCAACTGTGCGGGTTCCTCGCTCAGGATGTGGTGGTGCCTGCGGCCCTGCCGTTGTGGCGGGCGTCACACGCGGTCCGGCTGATGTGTCGATAAGGGCCGATAACGCCTTTTAGCAGCGTTACGGGGGATTGCGAACCGCAACACCGTCACTCTCGCAGGGAATTACGGCGGTTTTGGCGCTTTGCCGCCCCGTGATGGGTGGCGGGGCGTTATCCCAGCAGAAACCACAGGTGAAAGACCGCCTGTTCCCCCAGCCCGTTCCGCCGCATGGCGCGCAGACGCCACAGCGCGTTCAGCCTGCGCCAGCGCGCACGCGTGCTTGTTCCGGCCAGGGCTTCGCGCAGCAGCAGCAGGGCCATGACATGCTGGGGTCTCAATTCCGCATGGCGGCCCAGAAGGGCTTCGATATTGGCGCGGAAAATGCTCATGAACTGGCCCGGCCCCCGGTGCAGCGCTGCAATGGCGCGGGGCAGAAAGCCGACTCGGGCCCCTACGGCGTTGTGCGTGTGCTGGCGGTAGAGCAGCGTGGGGGTGTTGTCGGCAATGACGGTCCCCCCTACGCCGCTGACCAGCAGATAGGCCCACCAGTCATGCAGGGTGGCGGCGGGTGGGGGCATGTTGGCCCGCACAAGGGCGACGGCAGGGGCCGACAGCACGACCGTGCAGCCGGTGGCGATGTTCTGTGTCAGCGCCATCAGGAAGGAGGGGGCCTGCGGCAGGTCGCATGACAGCCCGCGCGGGGTCAGGTGGCCGTCGGTCAGGATCTGGCGGGAACAGTAGAGCACGGGGTGGGTCGCTGCCTGCGCCGGGTCCGTGCCGCCGGGTGTTTTCGGGTGCCGCGCGGCGGTCATGGCCGCCATGGCGCGTTCGAGCTTGTCAGGCAGCCAGACGTCGTCCTGGTCGCAGAAGGCTGCGGCGCAGCCCGGTGGCACATGGTCCAGCAGGGCGGCGTAGGATCGCCCTATGCCCAGGTGGCATCGCCCGTGTGGCATGGTAATTTCGATGCAGCGCCCTGCCCCCGCGCGGGCGGCAAAAGCCCGCATGAGCGTGGGGCTGTGATCGTCGGAGCCGTCATCGCGCCAGTAAAGCACCCAGCGTGTGTTGCTCTGCGCCAGTAGCGACGACAGGAGTGAATCCAGATAGATCGCGCCGTTATAGGTCGAAAGCAGGATGCAGACCTCCGGCGAGGCGGGATGCCGTGCGGCTGGTACCGTGGGCGTGGCGGGCTGGCGGGCCTGTGGCCGGTACGGGCGCGTGGCCGTCCGTTCCGACAGCAGCAGCCTGGTTTCCCCTATCCTGATGGAATACACCGGATATGCCTTTCCTGCGCGGGCCTTGGGCCGGGTGCGGCAGCTCCGGCATTGCCGCCGGGACGGCTGCCGCAAGGTTGCCTCTTTCCTTTCCTGTAGGGCGATTATGTAAAAATCTGATGAACCGGCGGGGGCCATGCCCGGGGTTCCGCGCGGGCCCGGCAGGCGGGATGGGTTGTTGTGTCCGGGGGGGCGTAATAAAAGCGTTGGTCGTCGCGCCTCTGGCTGCGTTGCCGTGTTTGGCAGCGCGGTTCGTGCGCGGTCGGGCGGCATGGCCTTCCCCCGCGCGGAACCGGATCGCGCCCGATCAGGAGAGAGAGTGCTGACATCGCCCAGACATGACATTGCCTCCCCCGTGGGTCGGGCCATCGGCTCCGCCACTTGCCGGTCCGCAGCGTTTCAGGCCCGGCTGGCGCAGGAACTGGCCGGTCTTGCCGCTATCGGGCCCGCTAGCGGGCCGGTGGGGCCGGTGGCCATGGGCCGGGTGCTGCTGGCTGCGGGGCGGGCGGCGGCTGCCGCGTGGGTCGCGGGCCTGCCGGACCGCGACCCTGATCCCGCCCCCGCTTCCATCCCGGACCCCATCTCTGACCGCACCCCGGGCTTCGCCCGGGACCTGTCGCACTGGGCCACGATCCTTGCCGCCCCAAAGGTCCCTGCCCCCGCCAGTCTGGTGGCGGCTCTGGGCCATATGGTGGCGACCCTCACGGGGGACGAAACGCTGCGCCGGGCGTGGTCGGCAGTGCTCTTCCCGGCCTTTTCCGCCGCGGGCCTGTCGGGGCATGTGCTTGCCGATCCGGCCCGGTACGCCCAGCCGCTGACGGACCCCGCCTGTGCCGACCCCGCACTGCATGCCTGGGCCCTGCAGGTCTGGCCATTGCTGCTTCCGGTTGAAAAACTGCTGGCCAAAGGGGGGGATGACAGGCTTGATCTGGCTCTCTCCACCCGCCGCAACCGCTACGGTGTGGGGTACAGTCCCCGCCCGCGGGCGGTGGCACTGTCGTCTTCCACTGCGTCTTCTCCTTCCGCTGCGGGGTTTGCGGCAGCCTGTCATGCCCGGCGCGCACTGGTGCATGCATTGGTGGCGGGCAGCCCCTTCGCTCTGGTGGCGGGGCAGGCTGTGGCCGGGGCCAAGGCGTTTGTCGCCGGGTATTTCCGCGCGGACAGTCCCCGGCATGTCGTTCTGGCGGCATCCGGCACGGATTGCGCGCTGGCCGCACTGGCCCTGTGCGCAGGGCAGGGCCAGCCCGTGACAACCATTCTGCCCGGACCGGAAGAAACGGGCAGCGGTGTGCCGCTGGCGGCCCGCGGTCGCCATTTTGCCACGCGCACGGCACTGGGCCGGGCTGTGGTCAAGGGCGCGATGATCGAAGGGTTTAATGCCACCAATAGCTGCGTGGCCGTGCCGGTGCGGGCGGCGGACGGTACCCCCCTGCCCGAGGCCGAGGTGCTGGCGGCCTGTGTGCGGCAGGCGGAACAGGCCTGTGCCGCCGGTCGGCGGGTGCTGCTCTATGTGATCGACGTGTCCAAAACCGGGTTGATGGTGCCCACCAGCCAGGGTGTGGCCGTGATCGAGGCCTTGCGCGCGCGGTACAGCGGCGCGGTCGATGTGCTGGTGGATGCCTGTCAGGCCCGGCTGATGCCCGAACGCGTGCGGGCCTATCTGGACCTTGGCTGGGCTGTCATGGTGACGGGTTCCAAATTCTATACAGGTCCGGCGTTCAGCGGTGCGCTGCTGCTGCCCGAGGCGTGGCGCCAGCGCCTGGTGCCAAAGACCCTGCCCGCGACACAGGCACCGACCCTGCCCCAGATCCTGCCCCCCGGTCTTGCTGACTATGCCTGGCGTGACGAATGGCCCGCGACCCCCGCCGCGCGCCATCTGGCGGAGGGGCTGAATGCGGGGCTTCTCCTGCGCTGGAGGGCGGCCGAGGCTGAAATGACGGCGTTTGCCGCTGTCACGTCCGAAACACGGCTGGCCCTGCTGGACCGGTTCCTGTCTGGCGCGACCCGGCTTTTATCCGCCTGCGATTACGTGCGCGACGTGTCCCCGCCCGCGCCGGTGCGTGCTGCCCTGCCCGATGCCCCGAATGATGCCCGGAGTGATGACCCGAGTGATGCCCGGAGCGCGGCGTGGGATACCCGCCAGACCGTGCTGACCTTTGTGCTGCTGCGCCCCCAAAATGGCACGCAGACCGCTCAGGTTCTCGATCTGGTGGAGTGTCGGCGCGTGTATGACTGGTTGCAGGCAGACCTGTCGGCCTGTGTCCCGCCCGACCAGCGTGACCTTGCGGCCCTGCCCTGCTATGTGGGGCAACCTGTGGCCCTGCCCTGCCCGTCCGGCATGGACGGCGGGGGCAGGCTGGGGCCCGTGGGCGGGTTACGGCTTGCCGCAAGCGCGCGGCATGTCTCCGGCACGGCGGCGCAGGCCATGCCGGGCGGGCAGGGTGCCACGTCCCGCGTGGATGACGAAATTACCCGGATATCTCACGTGCTGGCCAAGATCGGCCTGATCCTGCGGCACTGGGAGCCGATCAGCCAGATGGGGACTTTGAGCAGTGCCTGAGCGTACAGTCATGACACAGCGCGCCATGGCTGTGGCGGGCGCATTCTTTTGTGGGGTGGCCCTTGGCGGGGCCGTCCTGTTTGGCGGGGCACGGTCATGAGTGCTCCGGCCATTCCCGACCTGCCCGTGCCCGAGGCCGAACTGGTGTTCAGTTATATTCTGGCCTCCGGTCCGGGTGGGCAGAATGTCAACAAGGTTGCAACCGCTGCCCAGTTGCGTTTTGACGCCGCCCGGTCTCCCTCCCTGTCCGAGCGTACGCGGGCCCGCCTGCTCAAGCTTGCTGGCAGCCGCGCCTCGCGCGAGGGCGTGATCGTGATTACCGCGCGTAATTTCCGGTCCCAGCAACGGAACCGTGACGATGCGATCGCCCGTCTGGCGGCCCTGATCCGCGAGGCGGAGTTCCGCCCCACGTTTCGGATCGCAACGCGCCCCAGCCGCGCGGCCCGCCAGCGCCGCCTGGACGGGAAAGCCCACAAGGCCGGGATCAAGCGCGACCGTCGTGTCCGCCACGACGACTGAACCCGCCCCGGCGTATCTGCCACCCGCCGATGGTGCCCGGTGATGGTGCGTGATGAGGGAGCCCCGATGGTGGCACCGGGCGATGTCGCCAGGGTTGTGCAACCATATGCCAATGCTAAGATGATGCCATGTAATGTCATGGATTATTTCAGATGGCCGATGGTGGATTGCTCAACAGTGTCGCTCCGACTGCTTTAGGGGCCCTGTGTGGATGGCTGGGCGGCGGGGTCGGTGGCTTTTTTTCCAGCAAGCATGAAAAACAGAAAGCCCTCCAGCAGCGGGAAAAAGAGGTTTCCGTTTACAGGGAACCGCTGGCGCATGCCGCATTCGACCTGCAAAGCAGAATATACAATATTCTGGAACGGCGTTTCCTGAACAGGATGTATGTCAACGGGACCGAGAGAACCCGTGAATACAGCGTCGAAAATACCAGTTTTCTTATGGCCCAGCTTTTTTGCTGGTTCGAACTGACCCGGCAGGAGCTGTATTATATCGAATTGAAAAGGGCTGGAGATACAGAAAAACTTATGCATCTTCAGGACCATGTGCAGACATTATGGGGCGCTGACAGGGCCGAATACCAGAATGCCTGCTGCATTTTTGCCGGTGAACAGCGTGCCATAGGAGAAAATCTGATTATCCGCCGCGACGGTATTTCCGCCTGCATGGGGTATGCGCAGTTCATGGACACGTTCCCACCCGGCAAGAACAAACAGATGGATATCGTCCGTGCGGAAGTGCGGGAACTGGCGGCGGATGATGGCCATGCCGCCCGTGCGAGACTGGTAAAAATTCAGCATTATCTTATTGATATTCTGACTTTTCTGGACCCCGATTCCAGGCGTTTCCCACGGGACAGTACAAAAAAGATGTAAGCTGGCATAAAGCGGGCTGCCGCGTGTGAGGGGTGGGTGAGACTGCGCGTGCGGCCATGCGGGCAGGGATTTTGGAGACTGTTCCGCAATAACATAGATAATATCAGAAATTTTCCGGTCTTGCCGTATAAAAGGCAGCGGCTTTGCGGTGTGGTCCGGAAAAAGTGCGGTTAAAAAACTGTTTGAAATTTAAAAGAATATTTCTTGGCTCTCTGGTCCCGCCCGTTCGGGCGCGCAGCCAGCCTGCGTCGGGCATGGCTGGCTGCCATGCCCGAACGGGCTTTTATTCGTGCAGGCCGGGGGCTTCGCGGCCGGTGCGGGCGACGTATTCGGTATATCCGCCGTCGTAGCGGTGGAGGCCGCCTGGTGTTACTTCCAGCACGCGGTTTGACAGGGCTGCCAGAAAATGCCGGTCGTGCGAGACGAACAGCATGGTGCCTTCGTAATTTTCCAGTGCTGCGATCAGCATTTCCTTGGTGGCAATGTCCAGGTGGTTGGTCGGTTCGTCCAGCACCAGAAAATTCGGCGGGTCGTACAGCATCAGCGCCATGACAAGCCGGGCTTTTTCCCCGCCGGACAGCACGCGGCAGCTTTTTTCAACGTCGTCGCCGGAAAACCCGAACCCGCCCGCCAGTGTGCGGAGCGACCCCTGTGCGGCCAGCGGAAAGGCGTCGTTCAGGGTTTCGAAAATCGTGCGGTCCCCGTCCAGAAGGTCCATGGCGTGCTGGGCGAAGTAGCCCATTTTCACGCTGCCACCCAGCGTGACCGTGCCTGCGTCCGGCGTGGTGGTGCCTGTCACCAGCTTCAGCAGGGTTGACTTGCCCGCACCGTTCACGCCCAGCACGCAGCAGCGTTCCTGCCGGCGGATCAGCAGGTCCAGCCCCTGATAGATCACCTTGTCACCGTAACGCTTGTCCACGCCGCGCAGGGTGGCCACCGCATCGCCCGAGCGCGGCACCGGCGGGAAGGAGAAGGACATTGCCTGCCGCCGCTTGGGGGGCTCTACACGGTCGATCTTGTCCAGCTTTTTTACCCGGCTCTGCACCTGTGCCGCATGGGACGCCCGCGCCTTGAAGCGTTCGATAAACGCGACCTCCTTGGCCAGCATGGCCTGCTGCCGGTCGAACTGGGCCTGCTGCTGCTTTTCGTTCAGGGCGCGCTGCTGTTCGTAAAATTCGTAATCGCCCGAAAAACTCGTGAGCGTGCCGCCATCGATCTCGATGACCTTGTTGATGATCCGGTTCATGAACGCCCGGTCGTGCGATGTCATCAGCAATGCGCCGTCATACCCGGCCAGGAACTGTTCCAGCCAGATCAGGCTTTCCAGGTCCAGATGGTTGCTGGGTTCGTCCAGCAGCATGACATCGGGCTTCATCAGCAGGATACGGGCCAGGGCCACGCGCATTTTCCACCCGCCGGACAGCAGCCCGACATCGCCATCCATCATGGCCTGGCTGAACCCCAGCCCGTGCAGCACCTCACGCGCCCGGCCGTCCAGCGCGTAACCGTCCAGTTCCTCGAAGCGGGCCTGCACCTCGCCAAAGCGTTCCAGAATGGCGTCGAGTTCGTCGAACCGGTCCGGGTCGGCCATGGCGGCTTCCAGCTCGGCCAGTTCCGCACCGATCTGCGCGACCGGGCCCGCCCCGTCCATGACTTCGGCCACAGCGCTGCGCCCGGCCATTTCGCCCACATCCTGGTTGAAAAAGCCGATGCTGACGCCCTTGTCGGTCAGCACATGGCCTTCATCGGGGTCTTCCTGGCTGGTAATCAGCCGGAACAGGGTTGTCTTTCCCGCGCCGTTCGGCCCCACCAGCCCGATTTTTTCGCCCTTCTGCAGGGAGGCCGACGCTTCGATGAAAATGACGCGATGGCCATTATGCTTGCTGATGGTGTCAAGACGGATCATGGGGCCTCGGGGGCAGGAGGGAGCGGATACGGGCGGGAGCGCTCTTATTGCGCAACCCTTCCGCTCCGTAAACCGCGCAGGGTGCGCGCGGCGTTTCCCCCATGCGGGGCTGTGACACCGGCGGGTGCCGCTGCCGCTGCCGCTGGCGTGCGACGGGGCGTTACAGGCCCGCGGTCACGATATCCGCGCGATATCAGGCGGAAACGGTATCGGCCTGCGTTTTTGACTGCCTGCCGCCCGGGGTCACGCCGAACAGCATGTCCGCGATCTGCTGGTTGAGCGTGGTGCGCGCAGGGCCTGCTTGCGTTGCGGAGGTAAAGACACCCAGCGGGATTGTCGTTCCTGTAACGCTGGCCGCGGCGGTTGTGCGGTCTGTGCCGGTCGTGGCCAGCGCCGCGACATGGAGCGACGGGCCGGCACCTGCGACAGCGCTGCTCGTGGACCGAAAGTCCCTGTAAATGCTCTCCGAGCCGGAACTGGTCGTGGTACGCGCCTGCCCGGCTGATGCGGGGTCGATATAGTCTGGCAGGATCTGGGCGTTGAGTATTTCCTGACGGCTGATGCCATAGGTGAACTGCACGCTGATATCCGTGGTGGTGACGGAGGCCGACAGCGCACCGGTGGATGAGGTTATGCCGGCACGGGTCTGGCTGGTGCTGATACTGTCGATCCGTTCGGTGGTGGAATACGATGTCGTGGCGAAATTATCGGGGTTCCGCAGGCTTTGTATGGCGGTGTACAGCCCCGTCTCCAGACTGGTCGCACCGGCAGGGAGCGATGTGGCGTCCGCCATGGCGACAGCGGTACGGATGAAGGCCGTATTGCCCGTAGCCGCATAAAAGGCTTTTTCCAGCGCCGCGATGCGTCCGGCATTCTGCATGGTCCGGGGTTAGGTGCTGTAGCGCGCGGTCGCGGAAATTTGCGCCACCTGTGCGAAGGCCGCAATTTTTTCCGCTTCGGTCGATGTGCTGTCCGTGATGGTCGCGGCGGATGCACTGAACAGGCTGGCAATCTGGTCGATGCCGTTCTGCGTGGCGTCGGAACTGTCCAGCGCGTGTTCCAGCGCCATGCTGTCCGTGCTGTCTTCCGTCATGGTCATGCTGGCGGTCCTGCCGACGTCCTGCGCGCCATCCCCCATGCTGGACAACAGTTTCAGGCTGGTTAAAGCGAACGCCCCGCCCTCTGAAAGTGTTACCAGCATCGTGTGTTTCCCTGTTTGTCCGGCGGCAGTCCCGCAACTGTATTTTTTGTGTGGGACGAAAAAGTTAAGAGTTCATTTCTTTCGGGATCACGAAAGAATTTGCGATCACGAAAGAAATAGCCCATCCGATGGGGCTGCCCGATAGGCCGCCCAATGATTTACCCGGTGGTGTGCCCAGTGCTGTGCCCAGCGGCCCGCCCAACAATCTGCCCAATAGTTTGCCCGGTGGTGTGTTCAGCGGGTCGCTTTGCATGGGGCGGGCGTTGTTTTACAGATGTGTCATGCTTCATCTTGCACTCAAGGCGGCGGTTTCCGGTGTGTTGATCGCCCTCGCATCGACCCTGGCGCGGCGTTATCCGGGTCTGGGGGCGTTGGTCGCGTCCCTGCCGCTGGTATCCGTGCTGGGCATGATATGGCTGTGGCATGACAGGCCCGATATCGGCAACATGGCGGCGCACATGACCGCGACCTTCTGGTACGTTCTGCCGTCGCTGCCCATGTTTTTGCTCATGCCGGTGCTGCTGCGGCACGGGCTGGGGTTCTGGCCCACGCTGCTCGTGGGGTGCGGGGTTACGGTCGGGCTGTATACGGGCATGACCCTGATCGCCCCGCGTTTCGGGCTCAGGCTCTGACCCCTGAATCCCGCCCCAACGGGTGCCCGGAGGCAGCTTGGGCATGGCTGGCAGCGCCTTGTGCACGGTGACGCCGAAAATTCTTGCAGGGTAATTAGTGCTGTTATTCAAGCACCTGCCCGTAACACAGTCCCGGTTACGGGTGGTTTCATCGTAATGTAACTTTATAAATATTTTAATAACGCGGAATTTCCCGTCATTGCCCAAGTCATGACGAAGGGGAAAGCCTTGTCGGAATCCATTGCGTCGCGGACCCATGTCCAGCGCCCACGCATGAACGCTGGCGCCACGCCTGCGTTCAAACTGTTTTTTCTTGCTGTTGTCGCAGGGGCGCTGGCCTTTGTCGGCTACAGTGTCATAGCCGACCTGCAGGCCGCGGACGAACACGGCCTGGCCGTGGGGGCTTTCGCGCTGCTGGCGCTGGCGCTGGTGATCGCGCTGGGGTTCGAGTTCGTCAACGGCTTTCACGATACGGCGAACGCGGTGGCGACCGTCATCTACACCAACAGCCTGCCGCCGCTTGTGGCGGTGGTGTGGTCGGGGGTGTGGAACCTGCTGGGCGTTCTCGTCTCATCCGGGGCGGTGGCCTATAGCGTGGTCACGCTGCTGCCGGTGGAGCTTATTCTCCAGGTTGGCAGCGGCGCGGGCCATGCCATGATCTTCGCGCTGCTGATCGCGGCCATCGTATGGAACCTGGCCACATGGGCCATGGGCATTCCCAACAGTTCGTCGCATGCGCTGATCGGCTCCATCATGGGGGTGGGTATCGCCAACCAGTTGATGGCGCCTGCCGGGGCGGCCACCTATGGCGTTGACTGGTCGCAGGTCCAGAAAGTGTTCAGCGCGCTGCTGTTCAGCCCGGTCTGCGGGTTCGTGCTCTCGCTCGTGCTGTTCGTGCTGTTCCGGGTGCTGATCCGCAACAAGACCCTGTTCGAAGCCCCCGAAGGCAACAAGCCGCCCCCGCTCTGGATCCGTGGGCTGCTGATCGGCACCTGCACGGGCGTGTCCTACTTCCATGGTGGCAATGACGGGCAGAAGGGCATGGGTCTTATCATGCTGATCCTGATCGGTGCGGCGCCGACCGCCTATGCGCTCAACCGCGCCATGCCGGAATCGGCCATGCCGGGCTTTGTGCAGTCCGCAGGGCAGGCGGCGGGGCTGTTCCGCACCCATGACGCCAGCGGCAGCACCGTCAGTGTGGCTGACGCCCGCGTGCTGGTGACCAACGCCCTGCGCGACAAGCATGTGACGGCCGAACCTGTCTATGGCGCGCTGGCCGTGCTGTCGGACGACATCGCGGAATCGGTCAAGGGGTATCACTCGCTCAACGCCATTCCGGCGGCACAGGTGCCCAACGTGCGCACGGACATGTATCTGGTGTCCGACGCCATTCGCGCCCTTGGCAAGACCACCGCCTTTACGGGGGCGGAGAACGCTACGCTCAAGTCCTTCATGGACCGGCTGAACGCTGGCACACGCTTTATTCCCACCTGGGTCAAGATCGCGGTGGCCCTGGCCCTTGGCATGGGCACCATGGTGGGGTGGAAGCGCATTGTGGTGACGGTGGGTGAAAAAATCGGCAAGACCCATCTGAACTACGCGCAGGGCGCCTCGGCCGAGATCGTGGCCATGGGCACTATCGGCCTGGCGGAAGGATATGGTATGCCGGTGTCCACAACCCATATCCTGTCCAGCGGTGTTGCCGGAACCATGGCGGGGGCCGGGTCGGGCCTGCAATGGCGCACGCTGCGCACCATGGCCATGGCCTGGATCGTGACATTGCCGGCCGCCATGCTGATCAGCGGGGTCCTGTTCTTCATCTTCCGTCATGTCTTTTAACAGGTCTTGAAATGGTAAGGTCGTCTGCCCTGGCCTTTCGCCATGTGGCAGCCGCCCTTACCCTGGTTGCCGGCATGGCGGCCGGTCAGGGCGCCATTGCCGCGAGCGTGCCGCTCGCCACCGATATCCTGCCCTCCGGCGTGCCGCTTCCGGTGCCTGCGCCGGTTTTTGTGCCTCCACCCCAGGACGCCAGCACCCAGTTGCTGGGCAATGCGGGCGGTGTGCGGCCCTGGCTGGCCGCCAGAGGCGTGCAGGTGACGATTCAGGATGTGGAAGAGCTATGGGGCCTGCTGGCAGGTGGTGCCCATCCCGGCCCTACCTATGACGGCATGACGGCGGTGGCCCTGTCCGTGGACAGCAAGGCGGCGTTCGGGTGGGAAGGCGGGCTCTTCAACATCAGCGCACTCCAGATCCGGGGGCGGTCGTTCACCGGCGAACGTCTGGGGGCGCTCAACCCCGTCAGCGGTTATGACGCGGGGCGGTCCACCCGCCTGTTCGAACTGTGGTACGGCCAGAGCTTCCTGCATAACCAGCTTGACGTTCGCGTGGGCTCCATCGATCTGGATACGGAATTTCTGGTCAGCCAGAACGCGTCGTTCTTCCTGAACGCGAGTTTTGGCTGGCCTTTGTCCACGTCGAGCAATCTTTATTCGGGCGGGCCGTCCTGGCCGTATTCCGCCGTGGGCGGGCGCGTCAAATGGACGCCGGTTGCCCCTGTGGTGCTGATGGGCGCGATTACGGACGACAACCCCACGCGCGGTCCTTTTTACAGCGCCATAGATCCCGCCCAGCGTGATCCGTCAGGCACGACGTTTTCCACCAGCGGGGGCACGCTGTTCATCGGTGAGGTGCAGCTCTGGCTGGATGCGGCCCGCCGCCTTGCGGGAAAGGACGCCCCGGCCCTGCCCGGCACATGGAAACTCGGCGCGCTGTACGATACGGGCCGTTTTCCGGACCAGCGGTTCGACAGCCAGGGCGGATTGCTGGCCAGCCCCGCCAGTAACGGCACGCCGTTCTACCACCGTGGCAACTGGCTGGCCTATGCCGTGCTGGACCAGACGGTCTGGCGGCGCAAAAAAGACTCGGGCAAGACCATCAACTTCTTTACCCGCGCCACCGTCAATGACGGCACGCGCAACCTTGTCGCCGTGGAGGTGCAGAGCGGTTTCACGTTCGACGAACTGCTGCCCGGGCGGCCGGACGACACGATCGGTATTGCCTGGGGGGCGGGGTTTTACGGCCGCAGGGCGCTCCAGCATGCGCGTGACGCCCTGCGGCTGGGCACGAGTGCGACAGGTATGCTGCGGCCCGAACACCATGTGGAGCTGACCTACCAGGCGGCGGTAACCCCCTGGCTGATCGTGCAGCCGGACTTCCAGTATTTTCTGCATGTCGGCGGTGTGTCCGGGACCGGCGACAACGGGCGTTCCCTCCGCCACGCTGTCGTATCCGGCCTGAACGTGACGACGACGTTTTAAGGCGTTTTCCTTACCCGCCGTAAAACACCTTTTCTCCCAGATCCTTCATGTGCAGCACGGCGTCGTCCGGGCGGCCTTCAAGGCTCTGGTTGAGGTGTACCGCCGTGACCTCGGCAATAAAGGTGTGGTGGTCCCCCAGTTCCACAACCTGGCGCACCACCAGTTCGACTGCCGCGGGCGCGCTGGCCAGAATCGGCGCGCCGTTGGCGCCCCAGCTTATGGCCTCGCCCGACAGCTTGCCGTCGGCATAGGTCGCGGGTTTGAAGAACGAGAACGCCAGCGCCCCCTGCCCCTTGCCCAGAATGTTCAGCACCAGATCGCCGCTGTCGCGCGCGGCGGCATAGACGTGCGAATCCGTCTTGATGCCCAGCGCCAGCAGCGGGGGCGAAAAGCTGGTCTGTGTCACCCAGTTGACGGTCGCCGCGGCAATTTCGGTCTCCTGCGTGCCGGCGCTGAGCACATACAGGCCGTACGGGATCATGCGCAGTGCGGTCTTTTTGGCGTTTTCATCCATGGTTTCTGTCTCCTTCGCATAGCGTGCGGGCAGTGTGACCCGTGCGGGGCGGCGGCGTCCAGTTCCATGAACGCGGGCTGCGCCATAAGGGCGGGGCTGGTCTGCGGGTCTGTCCGTTCACACGGGTTTTCTTGGTTCCGCTCTTGCGCTGGCGCGCCGCTGACACCAAAACAGGCACATGAATGAACAGTCTTCTCTCGTTCCGGTTCCTGCGTCTTCCGTGCCTGCGCCGTCAGCACCTGCCCGGCGCGAACCGTCTCCCCCCATGATGCCGTCGCAGGGGAATTTTCTGGATGGTCCCAAGCTTGCCCTCGGTATCACGCGCTTCTGGCTGATCCGTCATGCACTGGTGGAAGAAAACGCCCGCATGTGCCTGTACGGCTGCATGGATGTGCCGCTCTGTCCCGACAGCCTGATCGCGCAGCGGCCCATGTACCGCGCCCTTGCCGCCCGTCTGCCCCGCCCGGCGCGCTGGCTGGTCAGCCCGCTGTCGCGCACGCACCAGACCGCCGAAGCCATTGCAGAGGCCGGGTACGGCCCCCAGGCCCCGATGGTCGAGCCTGACCTGATCGAGCAGAATCTGGGCTTGTGGCAGGGGATGGATTACAGCCAGCTGACCGGCCACCTGAACCTGCCCCCCCACCCGTTCTGGGCCGTGGGGGCGACGGAATGCCCGCCGGAGGGTGAGAGCATGATCGATGTCTGCGCCCGTGTGGGCCGCCTGCTGGACCGGCTGGCCGCAGACTATGCCGGGCAGGATATTGTGGCGGTCAGCCATGGCGGCGTAATCCGCGCGGCTCTGGCCCATGCCCTGCGCATCCATGCCGAAACGGCGCTGCATTTTTCTGTCCAGAACCTGTCGCTGACCATTCTCGAACGGCTCGATGCCGGGTGGCGGGTCGTGACGGTCAACGAACTGCCGGGGGTCTGACACAGCCTGTTCGGGGCCGCGTCAGGCCGCGGCGCGCGGGCGTGCCCTGCCCGTAGGGCCGCTGTCTATGGTGCCCTGTCTATGGTGTCTGCCCGCGATGCCTGCCCTTGATGCCCTGCGCCGAGGCGGAATGCCGCCGTGGTCAGGCGTCATCAGGGGCACCGGCTATGGCCCCGCAGGTGGTGTAACGCGCTATCCCTTTGGGGATGCGGGGTGGCAATGCTAGTCTTTGAGGCACCGGCACAGGGTGCCGCCACGGTTTTCAGATGAAGGGTTTCGCCCATGTCTTCCTCTCCCGCGCAACTGGGGGCGCTGGCCGCCACGGACCAGCTCTTTTTTGACCGCCCCGATGCGACGCTCGACCGGGACGATGCGCAAAAGGTGACCCGCACTGCCCTTGAAGGCATGGAAGACGGTGAGCTTTTTCTGGAATACCGCGAAAGCGAGTCCCTCTCGCTCGATGACGGGGTGATCCGCGCCGCGTCCTTCAACACCAGTTCGGGCTTTGGCCTGCGCGCCGTGCTGGGGGAGGAAACCGGTTTTGCCCATTCCGATGACCTCAGCCGCGCCTCTCTCCTGCGTGCGGCCGATGCGGTGGGGGCCGTGCGGGCAGGCCGTTCGGGCCAGATGGCGGCCCCGCCGCGTGCGACCAACCAGCGCCTGTATACGGCGGCCAACCCTCTGGGTGATACGGATTTTGCCGCCCGTTCAGGGTTGCTGAGCGCCATCGACGCCTATGCCCGTGGCAGGGACAGCCGCGTGGTGCAGGTCATGGCCTCCCTTTCGGGGGAATGGCAGGCCGTGCAGATCATCCGCGCGGATGGCAGCCGCACGGCGGACCTGCGCCCGCTGGTGCGGCTGAACGTGTCCGTGGTGGTGGAACAGGACGGCAAGCGCGAAAGTGGTGGCCATGGGCTTGGCGGACGGTACGAGATCAACCGTCTTCTGAACGAGGAAACCTGGCAGGGTGCGGTGGACGAGGCCCTGCGCCAGGCTGATGTGGCGCTGCGGGCCCAGGCCGCCCCGGCGGGCGAGATGGAAGTGGTGCTGGGTGCCGGCTGGCCGGGCATTCTGCTGCATGAAGCGGTGGGCCACGGGCTGGAAGGGGACTTCAACCGCAAAGGCACGTCCGTGTTCGCGGGGCGCATCGGCACACGCGTGGCGTCCCCCGGTGTGACCGTGATCGATGACGGCACCCTGCCCGACCGGCGCGGCAGCCTGACGGTGGATGATGAAGGCACGCCCACCGGCCGCACGACGCTGATAGAAGACGGCATTCTGCAGGGCTACCTGCAGGACAGGCTGAACGCCCGGCTGATGGGGGTTGCCCCCACCGGCAATGGCCGGCGTCAGTCTTACGCGCATATGCCGCTGCCGCGCATGACCAATACGCTCATGCTGCCGGGTAACGCCACCACGCAGGACATGATCGGCTCGGTCAAGCGGGGGCTGTATGCCGTGCATTTTGGCGGCGGGCAGGTGGATATTACGTCCGGCAAGTTCGTGTTCGCCACGTCGGAAGCATACCTGATCGAGAATGGCCGCGTTACCGTGCCGGTCAAGGGGGCAACGCTGATCGGCAGCGGGGCGGAGGCCATGTCCCAGGTGTCCATGATCGGGGGCGATCTGGAGCTTGATCCGGGCATTGGCACATGTGGCAAGGCCGGGCAGGGCGTGCCCGTGGGCGTGGGCCAGCCGACCCTGAAAATGACCGGGCTTACGGTGGGCGGCACCGCCTGAGCCCAGCCGCCTTGCCGCTGTTGTCCTGCTGCTGTCCCGCTCGCCCCCTGTTCCGTTCGGGGCTGGCCATGCTAGAGCCTGTGCCAGGGGGCTGCCCGCGCCATGCGGGCTGGAAGGGCGGCCCGGCGGATTAGGGACAGGATAATGGCTGAGACTGGTTTTCGGAGTTCGTTCATGCGTGAGGCCGCGGCCCGCGGCTTTATTTTCCAGTGCACGGATGCGGATGCGCTCGATGCCCTCATGGACCAGCAATCCGTTACCGCCTATATCGGCTTCGACCCCACGGCGGACAGCCTGCATGTGGGTAGCCTGATCCAGATCATGATGCTGCGGCTGCTGCAAAAGCATGGCCACCGCCCCATTGCCCTTGTGGGCGGGGGCACGGCGCGTATCGGTGATCCGTCCTTCCGCGAGGAAGCACGCCGACTGATGACCGAAGACGTGATCCGCACCAACCTTGCCGGGATCGAAGGGTGCCTGCGCCAGTTCCTGACCTTTGGCGGCGGTGCGTCAGAGGCGGTGCTGGTCAACAACGCCGACTGGCTGGACCGTCTGTCCTATATCGAACTGCTGCGCGATGTGGGGGTGCATTTCTCCATCAACCGCATGCTGGCGTTCGATTCCGTCAAAAGCCGTCTGGACCGCGAACAGGGGCTGACCTTCCTCGAATTCAATTACTCCATTCTCCAGTCCTACGACTTTCGTGAACTCAGCCGCACCCATGGGGCGGTATTGCAGCTTGGCGGGTCGGACCAGTGGGGCAACATTATTTCCGGCGTGGAACTGGTGCGCCGGACCGACCAGAAATCCGTCATGGGGCTGACAACCCCGCTGCTGACCACGGCGTCCGGCGCTAAAATGGGCAAGACCGCCAACGGTGCCGTCTGGCTGTCGGCCACCCACCTGCCGGTGTTTGAATACTGGCAGTTCTGGCGCAACACGGAAGATGCGGATGTGGGCCGTTTCCTGCGCCTGTTCACGGACCTGTCGCTGGAGGAATGCGCGGTCCTGGAGGCCCTGGAAGGGGTTGGCATCAACGAGGCCAAGAAGGTTCTGGCGACCGAGGCCACAGCCCTGTGCCACGGGCGCGAGGCCGCCCTTGCCGCGGCGGAGGCCGCCCGCCAGACCTTCGAGGAAGGCCGTGTGACCGCAGCAGACCTGCCGGTGCATATGCTGGCCGCCGCCGTGCTGGATGAGGGCGTGCCTGCTTTCCGCCTGCTGGCGGAGGCAGGTCTGGTCAAAACCAATGGCGAGGCCCGGCGTCTGGTGCGTGGCGGGGGGGCGCGCCTCAATAATGTCGCGATAGAGGATGAAAACCGCCTGATTTCCATGCAGGATATGGTGGACGGCGCGATCAGGCTTTCTGCTGGTCGCAAACACCACGTGCTGGTGAAGGTGGCGGACTAGGCAGACCTGCCTGCCGCGCCGCCTGCACCGGCGTAGAAGAGAGACTGCCATGAAAAAAATTGTCGCAAGCCTGACGGCCGCATCAGCCCTGAGCACACTTCTGCTTGTTGCAGGCTGTGCGCCGGGCCCATACGGCTACGGTCCGCGTGGTGGCCCGGGCTATGGCGGCCCCGGTTACGGCGGTCCTGGCTACGGTGGTCCGGGTTATGGCGGTGGTTACGGTGGCGGCTACGGTGGTTACGGCGGTTATCGGGGTGGCGGCGGTGGTGATGGCCGGCGTGACCAGGGTGGCCCCGGCCGTGGGGATAACCGCGGCCAGGGCGGTGACGGGCGTGGCGGCGGTCCGGGCGGGAACCGTGGCGGCGGCCGTGATGGTGGCCAGGGTATGGGCCCCGGCGGTGGTTTTGGTGGTGGCCAGGGCGGCCCTGGTGGCAATCAGGGGGGCGGCCAGGGTGGTGGCCCGCGCGGCCAGCAGGGTGGCGGGGACCAGCATGGCGGCGGTGGCGGCCGGGGTGGCAACCGGGGCGACAACCGCGACGGCACGGGCCGCTGAACGGCGCACGGAAAACCCCAGTTTTTTCGGGTGGCCCCATCGGGCCCTACCGCTCAAGAGCCACGCCTGTTACGGGCGTGGCTTTTTTTGTGCTGCCCATCATGGCCTGAAGGCGGAAATATCCGCAAATACAGACCCCGCAGCCCAGCGGGCAAAGCAGCCCGTGGGTCCGACGTCGCGGGGGCCGTTGCACTTGGCACGGGTGCGTGGACTACAGGGGGTAAGGAGAGGGTGGCCTGTCGGCCGGTGACGTTGCGCATGACCCTTGGGGTCTTACGTGCGGAATGCCACTTTATGATGAGAATGGTGCTGCTGGACAGGATTGAACTGTCGACCTCTCCCTTACCAAGGGAGTGCT
>NZ_JBDOBQ010000041.1:0-17878 GCF_047723915.1 Acetobacter sp.
ACCCCGGCTTATGCACCCCACGGCACCCCCGCCGGCGCATCCCCCGCCCAGACCGCCACCGGCGAAAAACCGGCCAAAGCCGGGTTGCTGGGGCGGCTGTTCTCGACCGCCACCGCACAGGCCGGCACGACAGCCGCCACACCGCGCGGGCCGCAGCCCACCCACAAGGCCGGATGGGACCTGCCGCCCATCAGCCTGCTCAGGCCCGCCCCGGCCCATTCGCAGCTTGGTCCCTCGCCCGAGGCGCTGAACGCCACCGCCCGGCTTCTGGAGCAGGTTCTGGCCGATTACGGCGTGCAGGGCCGGATTGTGGGCATGAGTGCTGGCCCCGTGGTCACGCTGTACGAACTGGAACCGGCCCCAGGTATCCGGTCGGCGCGTATTATCGGCCTGGCCGATGACGTGGCGCGTTCGCTCTCGGTGCTGAGCGTGCGAATCGCCACCGTGCCGGGCCGCAATGTCATGGGGATCGAGGTACCCAACCAGACGCGCGAGACGGTCTACCTGTCCGAACTGATGGGAGAAGCCGCCTGGCGCGACGACCCCGGCCAGTTGCCCCTGGCCCTGGGCAAGGACATCGCGGGGGAGGCCATTTTCAGCGATCTGGCGCGCATGCCGCACCTGCTGGTGGCGGGCACCACGGGGTCGGGCAAGTCGGTTGGCGTGAACGCCATGATCCTGTCGCTGCTGTACCGCTTCTCCCCCGATGAATGCCGCCTGATCATGATCGACCCCAAGGTGCTCGAACTCTCGATCTATGACGGGATTCCCCACCTGCTGACCCCGGTTGTGACCGAGCCGCCCAAGGCCGTGAACGCGCTGAAATGGGTGGTGCGCGAAATGGACCGCCGCTACCGCACCATGGCGCATATGCAGGTCCGCAACATTGCGGGCTACAACGCCCGCGCGGCCGAAGCCCGGGCCGATGGCGAGGTTGTGGTGCGCCGCGTGCAGACCGGCTTCGACCCCGAAACCGGCAACCCGGTTTTCGAGGAACAGTCGGTCGCACTCGACCCCATGCCCTATATCGTGGTGATTATCGACGAAATGGCCGACCTGATGATGACAGCCGGCAAGGAAATCGATTCCTGCGTGCAGCGTCTGGCCCAGAAAGCGCGCGCCGCGGGTATTCACGTCATCATGGCGACACAGCGCCCGTCGGTGGATGTGATTACCGGCACCATCAAGGCCAATTTCCCCACCCGTATTTCGTTCCAGGTCATCAGCAAGTTCGACAGCCGCACCATTCTGGGCGAACAGGGCGCCGAGCAGCTTCTGGGCCAGGGTGACATGCTGTTCATGCAGGGGGGCGGGCGCATTACCCGCGTGCACGGCCCCTTCGTGGCCGATAACGAGGTCGAGCAGGTGGTTGGCTTCCTGAAAGAACAGGGTGAGCCGATCTACGATGACGACGTGCTGGCCGAACCGGCGGACGAGACCCCGGCTGGCGGCAACAGCCGCAAGGACAGCAACGACAGCGCCGAGTCCGACATGTACAGCGAGGCCGTGGCCATTGTCACGCAGGAAGGCAAGGCGTCCACCTCCTTCATCCAGCGCCATCTCTCCATCGGCTACAACCGCGCGGCCAAGCTGATCGAGCAGATGGAAAAGGAAGGCGTCATCAGCCGCGCGGACCACGTCGGTCGGCGCAAGGTGCTGGTCGGCCCGAACCGGGAGGACTGATCGTCATGCCCAGCCCGTCCGACATCGCCCGTACCTTTGCCCTGAACGCCCCGGCCATTCTGTATCAGGACAATCATGTCGTGATCCTGGACAAGCCCGCGGGCCTGCCGTCGCACGCCGGGCCTTCGGGCAGCCCCAGCGTGGAAACATGGTTCCCTCGCCTGTCCCGCCGCAGGGACGGCCCCTGGCTGGCCCACAGGCTGGATACCGATACGTCGGGCTGTCTGGCCATAGCCCTGCGCAAGCAGCCGCTTTTAACCCTGCAGGAGGCCTTTGCCGCGCACCGCGTGCAAAAGACCTACTGGGCTGTGGTGGACGGTAACCCGCAGGAAGACAGCGGGCGCATTACCCTGCCGCTGACCAAGGTCTCGACCCCGGCGGGCTGGCGCATGCAGGCCAACACCACGACCGAGCCCCCCAAGGCCACGAACGCAAAGGAGGGCAAAAGCCTACCCGCCACCACGACATGGCGCGTTCTGGGCCGGTCGGGGACCAAGAGCTGGCTGGAGCTGACGCTGCAAAGCGGACGCACGCACCAGGCCCGCGTGCATTGCGCCGCCATGGGCTGGCCCATTACGGGCGACGCCCTTTACGGCACCCCCCACGCACAGGGCCTGCACCTGCTGGCCCGCAGCCTGACCCTGCCCCTGTCACCCCCGGTCACGGCCGTAGCCCCCCCGCGCGACGGCATGCGCCCCGCCCTGCACGCCTGCGGATGGCAGGGGGATGACGGTCCTCCCCAGCCCTGAGTGTTCGGCACCAACGCCTATGCGCCGCTGGCGCAACAGCAGCCTTGATGACCGTTACAGATATTTTAACACCCGAACCCTTTGCACCCGAGATTGCTTGCCCAACAGAGCAGAACGCATGGGTGCGTGACACAGATCCTTTTAATCAAAAATGCCACTCCAGAAAGCCTATATGGCAAATCAGCCATATAGGCGCAGTTCCCGCCCCCATGTCAGTCAGATACGACGAGGTGTTACTGTTGATCTTGGCTCTTCAGCCTATCTGCCCTGATGTCCTCACCCAGCCACTTTTCTCTTCATCCAATTCAATGACCCTGTTACTTTCAGAGCCAACCACGCGGAAAAAACGTATTTGAATATTTAAAACGGATATCGCCTTCAGAAAATCTTCTGGTATTTTCTCATCCGCCGGAACAACCAGAATTTTTTTGACATTACCGCCATCCATCGCTGAATGCGTTAAAAGCTGTCCAATAGCAGTATATAAAATTTGTCGACCGACACCTGTTTTGACCTCATAGACTTCAGATAGAGCGCCATATTTTTTTACAAACAAATCAATAAGAACTGAATTAAAAACACCTTCTCCCTTCTGTAATTTTTCTACTCTTTCATCGTATAGTTTTTGTACAATCTCACCATGATAAGTAACATATTCAAACGCATCATTTCGCTCTCCCCATTTCTTTCCGGAAAATTCTTTACTATATCGATCAAATTCCTCCATTTTTTCTTTAAAATCATCAGAATTTATTTTTCCAGATGTCGCGTAATCCTTGAATTCCTTCACATCCAGAACAAATTTTTCAATTCTTTGCGTCAAATCCGACTGATCTATTTTACCAATGACAATTCCATGCCGGATAGTACCCTTGACATCAATCACATCAACACGATTGGCCTTAGACCACACCAAAAATGCTGATTTGCCAATCCCTTGCCGACCACCACCAATTTTTCCGCTATGCATCAGAAAAATATCACCAGTCTTAGAATCTTGGGCAAAAAATCCAGAGACCTGCGCGGTATTGCTATCGACTGCTATATTGATTTCAACCGTAATATTCTGAGCATTTTTCTTGGCTTCATACAGACCAAAAGCATTCCAATACCTTAACGTTGGTTCATCCTGCGTAAGCCCTCCAAATGCAACCCAAAGCAATCCATCACCATTTGAATAAATGATCTGGTCCGCATTGCCTCCTGGATGACCAACATTCTTTTTTCCCACACGTTTCAATGCTGTTTTGATATTTTTCTCTAAAAGAGTCTGAGCGCTTTTTTTATCTCCGGTGGATTCAACTAAAATCAGCATATATTGATTCCTTATGACGATATCTTTCGTAATATCACATTACTCACCATCCAACCGGACATATCAAGACACGAGACGATTACAGGAATCCGGTTTTTCTTCTTTGACCAATGATACAATGTCATGCACCACGGCATGCTCAAAGAGATTGTAACCCCCGGCAAACTGATCGCCCAAAGCTCATGCGTGGAACAGCCCTTTGCCCGGCCAGGCCCGCACGACCTCCGCATGCAGCATGGCGCGCTGGGTTGCTATGGCGTGGCTGTCAAAACTGGCGGCGCGCTGGCGGCCTGCGTTCCCCAGTCTTGCGCGCAGATCGGCATCGGTCATCAGGGTTTCCATAGCTGTCGTGACAGTAGGCGGATCGTCGGGGTCGGCATAAAGGGCGGCGGAACCAGCCAGTTCGGGCAGGTTGCCATTGCGCGACACCACCAGTGCCGCACCGCACCCCATGGCCTCCAGCGCCACCATGCCAAAGGGTTCGGCCCAGCGGCTGGGTGCGACCACAATGGCTGCGCGGCTCATGGTCTCCAGCACCTCCGCATGGGGCACCATGCCGCGCAGCCTTACGCCAGCACTCGCGGCGTCAGCCTGCAACCGTTCAAGAAAACCGGTCCGGGGAGAGTGCGGGCCAAACCTGTCGGCCCCCAGTATTTCGGCCTGCCAGCCGG
Source organism: Acetobacter sp. (assembly GCF_047723915.1). Lineage (GTDB taxonomy): Bacteria > Pseudomonadota > Alphaproteobacteria > Acetobacterales > Acetobacteraceae > Acetobacter. The sequence goes on from NZ_JBDOBQ010000041.1 coordinate 4,419, forward strand.
GATAACGGGCAAGCAGGGTGTTGCACGCCGCAACGAACGCATCGGCCCCCTTGTCGGCCACCACGCGGCCCGCGAACAGCACAAGATTTTCGCGCCTGCTGACAGGGGCCGGGAGCGCGGTAAAATCGAGGCTGTTGGGCAGCACCGACACGCAGGCCTGCACGCCGCCACTGACAAAACGCAGCCGCACCCATTCCGAAACGGCGACCACGGCAACCTGCCGGGCCAGATGGTCACGTTCGGCCGGGGTTCCGGCATCGCGCATGGCGCAAGGATCGTTGTGCAGCACAAGCATGACCGGCACAGCGGGGCATGACCTGCGCAGCGCCAGAGCCAGATCGGCCCGGTTATGCACCTCGACCAGATCGGGCCGCACCTGCCTGACCAGTCTGGCCACCCCTTGTGCGTACCGCGCCTGCCTGCGTAACGGCAGGAACACCCGTGGCACGGCAAGAAAAGGCACATCGGGGTAAGGCGGGCCTGAAGGCGCGCGGCCCACCACAACCTCCCCCGCGCGGGCCATGCGATGAACCAGAATGGCTATGGCCCCGGCCTCCGCCACGGCAAAATGCTCGCGTGGCGGCAGGACGGTCATGACCCGCAGGGGCGTAGCCTCCGCACGGGCCGATCCTGTATCCGGTCCTGTATCCGCCCCGCCGCAGGGGCCGGGGGTGTAGGCTGCGCCTGCTTTCAAGGCAGGCTTTCGTACATGTCCAGTTGCCAGTCCAGCGGTTCGCCCGCAGCCTGGCGGTACCATTCCTCCATCAGCGGGTGGGCGCGCACCGCCGCCATGTAAGCGCGCGATTCAGCCGATAGCGCGGCCACGCCAAAGGACAGAAACCGGCAGACAATCGGCGCGAACATTGCATCCGCATTGCCGAACGTGGCCCCGAACAGATAGGGCCCCTGCTGGGCGTGGGCTTTACGCTGCTCGGTCCAGATCGCATCGATCCGGGCGATATCGCGGCGGGTATCCTCTGCCAGTGGTGTGGGGCCGGGGCGGTTGTCGCGGCCCAGGTTCATGGGCAGCGCACTGCGCAGGGCCCGAAAGCCCGAATGCATTTCAGCCGCGATGGAACGCGCCCGAGCCCGCGCGCACCGGTCGGCAGGCCAGAGGGCGGGTGCAATTTCCGCGCAGTATTCGGCAATGGAAAGCGAATCCCACACAATGGCGCCCTTGTGCTCCAGATAGGGCACGCACCCGTTGGGTGACAGCGTCTTGAGCGCGGTTGTCTGCCCCCCGCCCGCAAGGCGCACGGCCTCTATCGTGACATCCAGCCCCGCCAGACGCACGGGCAGCCAACCCCGCAGCGACCAGGACGAATATCGCTGCGTGCCGATAACCAGCCTGCCATCCGCCATGCCATATCCCTTTTCTGATAATCCCGCCCGTATCCCGCAGGAAACACGCCCCCCAGCCGGTGGCTGACCGCACAGCCCAAAAAGGGGTGTCGCGCGATCATCCGGCCCGTGGCCCATGCGCCAAGCCTACCGTACGGACCGGGCAGTACCTAGAGGCCGCCCGCCCCCCGCACAACCGTCAGGCGCCGGGCGCCCAGGTCAGCGTAGCCGGATGGAGCTAACCTCCCAGCCCTTCGGTCCGGCAGATGAACCCGCCGCCCAGAATGCGGCTGCCACGGTAGAACACACAGGCCTGACCGGGTGCGGGCATGGCGGGTTCGTCCAGCAGCACCTGCGCGCCACCGCCAGCAACGGGCACGACCCGGGCCGCACGCGGGGCTTCACGCGCGCGCATCTGCACATCGCACAGCAGTCCTTCGGGCGGGGCGTCCACCAGCCAGTTCACGTCACGCACGCCCAGCATGGTGGTATAGGCTGCCTCACGCGGGCCGATAATCACGCGCCTGCGCCCCGGTTCGACCCCCACCACCATCTGACGTTCGCCGTCCAGCCGCGCGGCGTTGCCCAGTCGCTTGCTCTGGCCCACCGTAAAGCGCATGACGCCTTCATGCTGGCCCACCACATGGCCCTGCCGGTCAACGATCTCGCCGGGGCCGGCCATTTCGGGGTGCATGCGTTCCACCAGATCGACATACGAGCCGTCGCTGACAAAGCACAGGTCCTGGCTGTCGGGCTTGTTGGCCACCACCAGACCGAAACGCTCCGCCTCGCGCCGGACGCTGGCCTTGTCGGGCATATCGCCCAGCGGAAACCGCAGGAAATCGAGCTGCGCGCGCGTGGTCGCAAACAAAAACCAGCTCTGGTCGCGCGCGATATCCACCGGGCGGTGCAACTCGGCCCCCTGCGGGCCTTCCACCCTGCGCACATAATGGCCGGTGGCCATGGCCTCGGCCCCGATCTCGCGCGCAAGGCCCAGAAGGTCGGTGAACTTCACACCCTGGTTGCAGGCCACGCAGGGCACGGGTGTTTCACCCGCCGCATAGGCATCGGCAAACCGTTCGATCACGCTGTCCTGGAAACGGCGTTCGGCGTCGATCACGTAATGCGCGAAGCCCAGCCTGTCGGCCACGGCCCGGGCGTCGCGGATATCCTGCCCCGCGCAGCACGCCCCTTTTTTGGCCGCCCCGCGCGAGTCGTACAGTTGCAGGGTGGCCCCCACCACTTCATGCCCTTCTTCCTGAAGGCGGGCGGCGACAACAGAACTGTCCACCCCCCCGGACATGGCGACAAGAATACGCATGATGGTGGCCTACCTTTTTGTTCTGCGGCCTGTTCAGGCCTTGCGCGGCAGGCGTACGACAAGCCCGTCCAGCGCATCGGTCATGACAATCTGGCATCCCAGGCGGGAGGTCTTTTCCAGGCCGAACGCCAGATCCAGCATGTCTTCCTCATCATCGGTGGGCTGGCCCAGCCTGTCTGCCCAGGCGGGGTCCACCACCACATGGCAGGTTGCACAGGCCAGAGACCCCTCGCAGGCCCCTTCGATATCGATATCGTGCTTGTGCGCGATTTCCAGCACCGACAGGCCAACCGGGGCATCCACCGTGTGTTCGGTCCCGTCCTGTTCAACAAACGTCATCTGGGGCATTGGTTCTCAATCCTGCCAAAGAAATTCCACGGCGGCGGTGGCCTGCATGCGCTGCATGCTACCAGACCCGTCGCGCCACCCGTATCGCGCACCCGCTTACGGCTGAGCCGCCGCACGCACCCGCAAGGCTGCCTGCGCGACTGTGCCGGCCGCGTTGAGCGCATCGGCGGCTGAGGTAAAACGTCCGGGGGACAGACGCAAGCTCCTTCCTGCCTCCTGCGCACTCAGCCCCATGGCTTCGAGCACGTAGGACGGGGCCAGTTCGGCCGAGGAACAGGCCGAACCGAGCGAGGCCTGCACGGGTTGGGGCATCTGTCGCAGGGCGGACACGACATCCAGCGCGCGCAGGCCTGCTGGCAGGCGCAGGCTGAAAATACCCGGCAGGCGGGGACTATGGGCCGCGTTCACCACGCAGCCGGGCAGGGCGCGCTCCAGACTGTCGAGAAAAATCTCCTGCAGGGTGGCCAGATGCGCCGCATCCTCGGCCATGCGCGTGCCAGCGATTCGACAGGCTTCGCCAAACCCTGCCAGCAGAAAACCCGGCAGCGTGCCCGAGCGAAAGCCGCGTTCCTGCCCCCCGCCCGAAAACAGCGGTTCAAGCCGCACGCGCGGCCGGTGCCGCACGAACAGCGCCCCCACCCCCTTGGGGCCATAGAGCTTGTGCCCGGACAGGGAGGCCAGCGCCAAAGGCGTTTTCCGCACGTCCACCGCGATCTTGCCTGCCGCCTGCGCCATGTCGGAATGCAGCAGCGCACCCTGTTCGCGCACGATCGCCCCCAGCATGTCCAGGTCCTGGAGCACGCCGGTTTCGTTATTGGCCGCCGCGATCGAGACCAGGGCGGTCGGTACCTCCAGCGCCTGGGCCAGCACGCTGGGGGCCAGACGGCCATCGGGCTCCACCGGCAGGATCACGGGGTCGAACCCCTCGCGCGCCAGATCGGCAACGCTTTGCAGCACGCATTTATGTTCGGTCGCCACGGTAATCACCCGCCTGCGCGTACTGCCCATGGCCGCGAGGTGCCGCACAGCCCCCTTGATGGCAAGGTTGTTGGCCTCCGTCGCGCCGGACGTAAACACGATCTCGCGCGGTTCCGCCCCGATCAGCCCGGCCACCTGTGCACGGGCGTGTTCCACCAGCCGGGCGGCGGCAAGGCCCGCATCATGCGTGGTGCTGTGCGGATTGGCGTTGTCATGCTCCAGCGCCGCCATCAGCACCGCGCGGGCCTGCGGGTCGCACGGGGTGGTGGCGGCGTGGTCGAAATACAGCGCGGTCATGCCTGCACGACCGGGCTTGCGGCCTCCCGCGTGGCGGCGGCCATATGGACATAGGCCGCCATGAAACGCTCCACCCCCGGCACTGTCACGTTCCATGGCAGCGACACGCGCACCGCCTGCCCCGCCAGTTCACCCAGCCCCATGGCATCCAGCACATGGGAAAACGCCACCTTGCCCGATGAACAGGCCGAACCGGCGGATACGCACACCCCTTCCAGGTCAAGGCGCATCAACTGCCCCTGCGCGCGGCGGCCGGGCAGGGCCAGGCAGCTTGTATTGGCAAGCCGCGCAGCCCCCCCGCCACAGACAACGGCCCCCGCCTGCACAGCCGCATGTTCCAGCCGGTCCCGCAGTGGGGCCAGATCACGCGGGGTGTCCAGCGCTTCCTCCAAGGCTGCGGCAAGGCCGGCAATGGCGGGCAGGGCCTGCGTGCCGCCGCGCCTGCCCTGTTCCTGCCCGCCCCCTTCGAACACGGGTTCGACCCGCGTGGGTGCAGGCCCCCCCAGCAGCAGGGCGCCAGCGCCCTTGGGGCCACCCATTTTGTGGCCCGAACAGGCCATGCTGCCAAAGCCCTGATCCCGTACCGAAATTTCGAACCGCCCGGCACCCTGCACGGCATCCACATGCAGGTGCGCCCCATACCGCGCGCACAGCCGCGCGACATCGGCCATGGGGTGCAGCACGCCGGTTTCGTTATTGGCCAGCATAAGGCACACGAAAGCGGGCGGTGCGTCCGGGCGGGCCAGAGCCTGCTCCAGCAGGTCCAGCCGCACCTGCCCGTCGGGCCGGACCTCCAGCCATTCGACCGGGCCGGCCGCGCTGGCGGGCACGCCAAGACGCACCGCGTCATGTTCCGTGCGGCCGACAAGAAACCGCCTGCCCCGGCCCAGCCCGTGCATGGCCAGCACGTTGGCCTCCGTCCCGCCGGAGGTAAAGATGCAGTTCAGCGCCTCCACCCCCAGCCGCCGCGCCAGAGTGCCCCGCGCGGTCTCCAGCAGGGCCCGCGCGGCCCGCCCCGCCGCATGCACAGATGACGGGTTGCCCACCAGCCGGGCCGCATCCAGCATGGCAGCCCCCGCACAGGGGCGCAGGGGTTCGGTGCCGTTGGCGTCCAGATAAACCGGCTCCGCGCCAGAAACGCCGCCGGGGCTGTGGGTGATCATGGTCAGGACATTCCGTTCACGGGCCGGTTCGAACCTGTATCGAACCGGCGGGCTTTTTTATCGGGGCGGGGCGCACGGGCGTGCCGCAGCCCCAGGCTGCGTTGACCGCAAGACAGCCATTATAACGATTTATGTGGAAATCCGGGCCACACAGTCGCTATAGAAGGCCACATGGTCAGCACCACAGGACATGCCGCCAAAGGGGATATCCTGTCACACAGTCAGGACAACAGCATTCCCGTGCATGGCATTCGCTTAATGACGTTCCCCGATTATGCCTGCCTTGCGGGCAAGGTCAACGCCCAGGCCCGCATGCCCTCTTTTATGACCACGCGACAGACACCATCTGTCCAGAACCACCGGTACCCGCAATCGCCATCAATGCATGGCCAACGCGTGGGTGCCGCTTAAAGTTTCTGCGGGTTTTGCCCCGCACGCCCTGGCCCGGAACGTGGCATCGTTCCCCGCCGGAGCGGTCATCAAACCTGGAAGCGTCATGCCCGTGGACGCCTTCCCCTGATCAAGCGGAACCTACATGCCTGAGGTTATGTTTGCCGGCCCGGATGGTCGTCTAGAAGGGCGCTATCACCATTCAAACGAGCCCAACGCCCCGCTTGCCCTCGTGCTGCACCCACACCCGCTGCACGGCGGCACCATGAACAACCGCGTGACGTATGCGCTGTACCGCTCATTTGAAAAAATGGGGTTTTCGGTCATGCGCTACAATTCGCGCGGGGTCGGGCGTTCGCAGGGCCGGTTCGACGGCGGCATTGGCGAAATTTCTGACGCCGCGGCCGCACTCGACTGGATGCAGATGGTCAACCCCAACGCCAGCGGACTGTGGATCGCGGGATATTCGTTCGGCGCGTTCGTGGGCATGCAACTGCTGATGCGCCGGCCCGAAATTACCGGCTGGATCAGCATTGCACCGCCTGCCGCGCATTATGACTTCGGCTTTCTTGCCCCGTGTCCGTGTAGCGGGCTCATGATTGCCGGCGGCAAGGACGACATGGCCCCCGAACCGGCCATCCGCAAACTGGTGGACAAGCTGAACACCCAGAAAGGTGTCAGTGTCGACTACCGTGTCTACCCCGATGCGGACCATATCTTCGCCAAGCAGGTCGACAAGGTGACCGACGCGGTGGAAGACCATGTGACCAGGACCATGGCACAACTGCATATGCCCTTGGCCGCCGACTAAACCCCACCCCGCCACCCACGGCCACCGCAAGGGAGCCATGGGCAGGGAGGACTGGCCGCAGGGACTACCCAACAAAAACCCCCACCTGTGAACAGGCGGGGGTTTTTGTTTATGCCCCATGTTATGCCACGTATTATGGCCCCGTTTATGGATTCGTGGCGGGCGGTAGGGAAATGCCGCCCCTTACTCTTCTGGCGGGCGGTGGGGGTGGGCCAGTTCCCGCACGACACCATGCAGGGTGCGCAGTTCCTGCTCCGTGACCTCACCCCGGGTAAAGAAATGCCGCAGATTACGCACCATGCCGGGGCGTTTCTGGGCGTTGCGCAGAAAACCGCAGTCATCGAGTTCGCGCACCAGATGCCCCATGAAGTTTTCCAGCTCGCCCTTGGTGGCGACATGGGTCTCGTTCGTCATGAGGGTGCGCTCGGGTGTGGTTTCCACCGCCATCCACCATTCATACGCCATGATCATGACCGCCTGGGCCAGATTGAGCGACATGAAAGCCGGGTTGAGCGGGTAGCGGATCAGCGCGTCCGCGCGGGCCATGTCCTCATTGTCCAGCCCGGCGCGTTCGGGGCCGAACAGCAGCCCCACCTTCAGCCCGCGCTGGGTGGCCGCGCGCAGTTCGGCGGCACCCCCGCGCGCGGTCAGCACGGTTTTGACAATATGGCGGGGCCGGGGGCAGGTGGCGAACACGTGGTGCAGGTCGGCTATAGCGTCATCCACCGTGGGGTGGATGGTCGCCGCATCCAGAATACGGTCGGCGCCGGATGCCGCGCGCCATGCCCGTTCCTGCGGCCAGCCGTCACGCGGGGCGACAAGACGCAGGTGAAACAGCCCGCCATTGGCCATGGCGCGCGCCGTGGTGCCGACATTCTCCGCCATTTGCGGGCGCACGAGAATAACGACCGGCGTGTTGCCCAGCGGCTTCAGCGGTGCGCCGCCGTCACGCCCGGTCATGCCGGCACTCCGTCACGGGCGCATTTTGTCCCGTTGCCGCCTGTGCGGACCATGTGCGGGGTCATGCGCGCCTCCAGCTTGTACCATCGCGTGTATCTTCAAGAACGATGCCCATGGCCTGCAACTGGTCGCGCACGGCGTCCGCCCGTGCGAAATCGCGCGCCTTGCGGGCGGCAAGCCGTTCGGCGATCAGCGATTCGATCCGGGTGTCGTCATCACCCGCGCCACCGCCACGGAACCATTCCTGCGGGGTCGCCTGCAAAAGCCCCATAAGCCCCGCGCCAGCCTTGAGCGCATGCGCCGCCGCCCGGTCACCCGCCAGCGCCTGCCCGGCCAGCGCGTGCAGTTCGGCAATGGCCAGTGGGGTGTTCAGGTCATCGGCCAGAGCCGCCAGCAGGGCCGGGGAGGCTGGCCCGCCATCATTGCTGCCTGACGTATCCGCCGTATCGCCGGTCAGCCCGCAGGTTTCCAGCGCGCGGTAGAACCGGTCCAGCGTGCGGCGGGCTTCGAGCAGTCCGGCATGCGTGTAATTGAGGGTAGAGCGATAATGCGCGCCCAGCAGCAGAAGCCGCAGGGCCTCGGCCGGGGCCTGGGTCAGCACGTCGCGGATGGTCAGGAAATTGCCCAGGGACTTGGACATTTTCTCCCCATCGACCAGCAGCATGGCGTTATGCACCCAGTAATTGGCAAAACGCCCGCCGGGGTAGCAGCACAGGCTCTGCGCGCGTTCGTTTTCATGGTGCGGGAACAGCAGGTCCGACCCGCCGCCATGAATATCGAAACTGTCGCCCAGGTAACGGTGCGACATGGCCGAGCATTCGATATGCCAGCCCGGCCGCCCCCGGCCCCATGGGCTGTCCCATCCCGGCTGGTCCGCGTCGGAGGGTTTCCACAGCACGAAGTCGCCCGGCGCTTTTTTATAGGGGGCGACCTCCACCCTGGCTCCGGCCTCAAGCTCGTCAGGATTACGGCCCGACAGCGCACCGTAGGACGCAAAAGACCCGACCGCGAACAGCACATGGCCCTGTGCCTCATAGGCATGGCCATTGGCGATCAGCCGGGCGATCATGTCCTGCATCTGGGCGATGTTATGGGTCGCGCGCGGTTCAATGTCGGGCGGGAGCACACCAAGTGCCGCCAGATCCTTGTGGAAATCGTCCGTGGTGCGGGCGGTCAGGGCTGCAATATCCTCGCCGTTGGCGCGGGCGCGGGCCGTAATCTTGTCGTCCACATCGGTAATGTTACGCACGAAGGTCACGCGCGGGTACAGGTGGCGCAGCAGCCTCACCAGCACATCCGCCGTCAGCATGGCCCGCAGGTTGCCGATATGGGCCAGATCATACACCGTGGGCCCACAGTAATAGACCTTGACATGGGCAGGATCGAGCGGCGCGAACGGCACGGTAGCGCGGCGCTGGCTGTCGTGCAGGACAAGGCTTGGCAGGGGCTGAGAAAATTCGTGCGGCATGCCGCCTAGATGCGCCAGCAGCACAGGCGATGCAATATGCCGCGTTGCCAAAAAGCATGGATCGGGCCAAAAACAGGGCTTGACGAAACAGCACCCTTGCCGCTTATAGTCCGGCCCTGCACAGAGGTGCCGCGTGCCCTTATAGCTCAGTGGTAGAGCAACCGCCTTGTAAGCGGTAGGTCGTGGGTTCAAATCCTACTGGGGGCACCACTTTTTTCCCGCACATATCGCGCAGGCTCCGGGCCCTGGTCCGTACACCTGCCACAGACCGGCCGCCCCGCCCCCCGCTGCGCGCCCACCGTTCCGCATGACCGGCCCCGAGTCCCGCCCGGTGGACCACGTCGGGCCGGAGCGGATCGAAGGATGCAGGTTACGGCAGGCAGGCCGGTTCAGCTTGCGCGCCAGCCATCCTGCTTGAGGGCCACACCCGCCAGATACAGGCTGCCGCAGATCAGCACCCGTGCGGGGCCGCCCTGTTCCGCCGCCAGCGCCCCAAGAGCGCGGGCCAGCGTGGGGCCGACATGCGCCTTGCCGCCAGAGGCCGCCACAATCGACTCGACCGGCAGGGCCAGATGCTGCTCCGGCTCGCAAATGGCCCAGATATCGGTCGCATAGGGCAGGACAGGGCCAAGAAAGCCCGAGGCATCCTTGGTCTGCTTCATGCCCACGAGCAGATGCACCGGCCTGTCGGACCAGTCGCGCAGGGCCTGGGCCAAAGCCGCACCGGCACCGGGGTTATGCCCGCCATCGAGCCATAATTCCCAGCCCTGCGGCAGCATGGCCGCCAACGCTCCGTGCAGGCGCTGCATGCGCGCGGGCCAGGACACACGCCCCACACCCTGCCAGCCGGCCTCCGGCACGGACAGGCCGGACAGGCGCAGCGCTTCCACCGCAAGACCCGCGTTTTCGACCTGCCACGGACCGGGCAGGGCCGGTGCCGGCAGGGACAGCGTACCCCGCGCATCGCGCAGCAGCAGGCCGGGGCGTGTCGCACCGCTGCCCTGTACGTCATTGATCCGTGCGCCGTTAACCCGTGCGCCATGAACCTGTGTGCCGCTGCCCTGCGCGCTATCGGAATCCGGGCTGCCGGGCTGCACGGGGCTGATCGTCCAGTCCTCGCCCCGGCAGGCAAGCGGGGTGCCCACGCGCAGGGCCTCAGCCTTGAGCACGGCCATGACCTCGGGGGGCTGCACACCTGTCACCGCAGGCACGCCGGGCTTGAAAATGCCCGCCTTTTCCATGGCGATGGCCCCAAGGGTCTCGCCCAGAAACGCCTCATGATCGCGCGAAATGGAGGTCACGACACAGGCCGCGACCCGGCGCAGCACGTTTGTTGCGTCGCACCGCCCGCCCAGACCGACCTCGATAATCGCCAGATCTGCCGGATGCCGCGCGAACAGCACGAAACCGGCCGCCGTCAGCACCTCGAACACGGTAATGGGGGCACCCGCGTTCACCCGTTCGATGTCCTCGAGCGTGGCCACAAGTTCCGTCTCGCTCACAAGCCGGCCCGCTATGCGAAAGCGCTCGGTCACGTCCACCAGATGCGGCGAGGTCATGACATGCACCCGCCAGCCCGCTGCCTCGGCAATGGCGCGCAGGGTGGCACAGGTGCTGCCCTTGCCATTGGTCCCCGCAACATGGATGACAGGCGGCAGCCGGTCCTCGGGGTGGCCGAGGCGGGCCAGCAACGCCTTGAGCCGGTCGAGCGAAAGGTCGATCAGGGCCGGATACAGGCGGTTGAGCCGTTCAAGGACTTCACCCGGGCGACCGGTGAACTCGGCCATGGGGCCACCCGTGCGCACCGCGCCGGACTGTTCGGACACGGGCGGCTTACTCGGCCGCTACAGCGGGGGCCGGGGGCTGGCGCGGGGGTGGGGCCGTGACATCGGCCGGGGCACGGGTCAGCAGGCCGATCACGCGCGCCAGCGTGGCGGGCAGCGCCTTGCGCACCACCACCATGTCCAGCATGCCGTGATCGAGCAGGTATTCGGACCGCTGGAACCCTTCGGGCAGCTTTTCGCGCACGGTATCCTCGATCACGCGCGGGCCGGCGAACCCGATCAGGGCATTGGGTTCGGCCATCTGCACATCGCCCAGCATCGCAAAGGACGCCGTGACACCCCCCGTTGTCGGGTTGGTCAGCACGACAATATAGGGCAGGCCCGCGTCACGCAGCATCTGCACGGCTACGGTGGTGCGCGGCATCTGCATGAGGCTGATCACACCTTCCTGCATGCGGGCACCACCCGAGGCGGTAAAGATCACCAGCGGGGATTTCTGCAAAATGGCAAGACGGGCGGCGGCCACGAACCGTTCGCCAAAGGCGGCCCCCATGGTTCCGGCCATGAATTCGAACGCCATGACAGCCACAACGGCCGGGTGCCCGCCTATGGTGCCATGCGCGACCACCAGCGATTCGTCCAGATGGCTTTTGGCGCGCGCATCCTTCAGGCGGTCGGTGTATTTTTTCTGGTCCCGGAAGCCCAGGGGGTCGACCGGGGCCTGCGGCAGTTCGATACGGTTGAAATCCCCGTTGTCGAACGTCCATTTCAGGCGGTCCATGACCGTAACGCGCATGTGGTGGCCACAATGCGGGCAGACGTTCAGGGTCTTGTGCAGTTCCTTGGCCAGAAGCATCTGATTGCAGGAGTCACACGTGGTCCACAGGTTATCGGGCACTTCGCGCTTGAGAAGGCCGCGAATCTTGGGACGGACGTATTCGGTGATCCAGCTCATCTTGAACCTGTTGAACCTTGTACTGGCTTTACGGACTGACCGCCTGCATTACGCCGCTCGCACCGTTCTGCCAAGCCTTATGAAACGGCGGACCTGTCGCGGCCCCGCCGGGGACCATGCGGCGCGACTATCCCGGCCAGACCGGCCGGGGCCTGTCATGCGGGGGCCATGCAGGCCCCCGCAGGGTCATCAGGCGGCGGCTTCCACCCAGGCCTTGAGCTGGCTTTTGGGCAGCGCGCCCACCTTAGTGTCCACCACCTTGCCGTCACGCACCAGCATGAGTGTGGGAATGCTGCGCACGCCATAGGTGTTGGGGGTGACGGGATTTTCGTCGATATTGACCTTGGCGACGGTCAGCTTGCCCTGCATTTCGCGGCCGAGATCTTCAAGGGCCGGGCCGATCATCTTGCACGGGCCGCACCATTCCGCCCAGAAGTCGACCAGCACCAGGCCGGACGCCTTCAGCACATCCTTGTCGAAGCTGGAATCGCTGACAGCAAGCGTATGTTCACTCATGTTTCTGTATCCTTATCCATACGTCCACGCGCCGTGCCTGCCCCCGCAAGACGGGTCCGGCGTGATGAGAGTTCTACACTTAGGGTGGCCGGGGCCACGGTCAAGATGCGATGCCGAACTTGCCGCGGGCACCGCACGGGCGGAACACCGGCCACCACCCCATGATACCGCCCGTGGTACCCCGTAGTCCCACAACGCGACACTCCTGTGTGACCTCCCCTGTGTGGCTCCTGTAGAGCGTCCCCTATGGAGCGCACTCCCTTGGAGCCCCCGCGGAGACGCACCTCTGTGCCACGCCCCCTTGCCACACTCTGTGCCGCAACCCCGAGCCACACCCTGTGTGACATCCGTCAGCCACCCAGCGCGCCAGCATGGGGACCAATCGCACCGGCGATACCACGCGGGGAGGAGATACCCGAAAGGGGCTGCGATCATGCTTTGGGCACGCCCTGCGCAATAGCTTGGAGGAATGCTTGGGAAATGCCTTAGGGAATACTCCGGGCAGCACCTTGGGCGACACCTTGGGCAGCGCCCGGGGGGGCATGGCTGTCCAGCAGGGCGGGGGGCAGTACGTCCGCGCGGGGCTGTTCGGTCCAGACCAGCACGCAGGTGACCGGCTTTTGCGGCCAGATCTGGCGCAGCAGCACGCGGTAGGCCGCCATCTGACGCAGATACAGCACAGGCGTGTCCTCCACCCGGTGTGGCACGTGACGCCCGCTTTTGAAATCGCACACGACAATCCGGTCATCCAGAACGCACATGCGGTCCACCTGCCCCATGATGACCTGCGTGCCCGCAACGCCCACCAGCCGCTGTTCGGCCCGGGCCTGCGGCATGAACAGCGGGGCGAGATCGGGCAGGCGCAGCACGGCCACGACCCTTTCGGCAAGGGTCGCGGCCTCCTGCGGGTCCAGACCGCTGGCGGGGCGGGCAAGCCATGCCCGGGCCAGTTCGGCCTGCTGTTCGGGTGGGTGATCGGGCAGGAACTGCAACAGCGCATGCACCATGCTGCCCTTGCGGAACGCCGCCTCCCGCGCGCGGGCGGGGCTGATGGCCGACACCTCAAGCGGGGAACGCGCGGGAGGCGGCGTTCCGCAAGGGCAGCATGGTGCATGCGCTGTTGCAGTT
>NZ_JBDOBQ010000042.1:0-14963 GCF_047723915.1 Acetobacter sp.
CCCCCGAGCCGCCCAAGCCCGTGCCGAACGAGGAACCGCCACCGCCTCCTCCTCCGCCGCAGCCTGTGCCGCCCCGGCCCGAGGCCGCACCCCAGGACCTGCCGGACGAGCCCGTGCCCCCCAAGGCCGAGGAACCCTCGCCCGAGGTGGTGAAAACGCCGCCTGCAACGCCCAGCCCCGTCAAGCCGACGCCCATGGTGGCGCCGCCTTCGCCCATTACGCAGCCTGCGGACACGCTGCCCGACACGGTGGTGCCGTCGCATATCACGCAGCCCAACAAGGCGAAGAAAAGCCAGCCCGATACCCATTCCCTGCTTGAGACGCTCGATTCCTTCCGGGACGACGTCAAGCAGACCCACGCGCCCAAGGCCCGCGCCAACCCGCTTGCCGGGGGCGCGCCCAAGGGCGGAGGATCACCCGTGGGGAACCTGACCGGCAGCCTGAGCGCTGGTCAGCAGAAAGCGATCGGTGCGGCGGTGCGCCGGTGCTATTCGGAAGATACCGCCGCCAAGGACTACGCCACCTTTGTCGCCCATCTGGTGGTGACGATCGATAGCGAGGGCGAAGCCCGCATCGTGCAGTTCGCGCCTGAAACACAGGCCCGCATGGCTGCCGATGCGTCGTACCGCGCGCTGGCCGAGCGCGCCCGCGCCGCCGTGCTGAGCCCGACCTGCGCCAAACTGCCCATTCCAAAAGAGCTTCTGGGCCAGACCCAGCAGTTGAAATTTGTCTTCAGGCCTTGAGCAGGCCACAGGGAGAACAGACCATGGTCAAGAGTACAAGGCCTCTTATATCCGATCACGACGCCGATCTGCTGGCAGGGGCCCTGCGCCGGCGTACCCTCATGGGCGCGGCCGCCGCGGCAGGTGGCGTGCTGGCCATGCCGCTGCCGGGTTTTGCCCAGACCGCGGGGGGGGAAGCCGAAATCACGGTGGACCAGGCGCGCACGGCCCCCATTCCCATCATCATTCCCGATTTTGGCGGCGGGCTGGGCCAGCAGATTGCCGAGGTGCTGACCAACGACCTGAACAATACCGGCCTGTTCAAGGTCATTCCGGGTACGGCGGCAGCGTCCGGCAAGCCCGATTTCGCGACCGCCAAGAGCATGGGCGCGCATGCGCAGGTCAGCGGCGGGGTTACGGGTAGCGGGCCTTCCGTCCGGGTGGAAATGCGGCTGTGGGACGTGCTGGCCCAGCAGCAGATCCAGGGCACGGCCTATACCACCACCTCGGCCAACTGGCGGCGTATCGCCCATATCATGGGCGATGTCATTTATGAGCGCATGCTGGGCGAAAAAGGGTATTTCGATACCCGTATCGCCTTTATCTCGCGTTCGGGCCCGCGTGGGCACCAGCGCACGCGGCTGGCCATCATGGATCAGGACGGTGCGAATACCCGTATGCTGAGTGCGGGCAACTGGCTGACCCTGACGCCGCGCTTCAGCCCCACCAAGGACCAGGTGGCGTTCCTGTCCTATGCCAACAACCGGCCCCGGGTTTACCTGTTCGATCTGGCCAGCGGGCGGCAGCGGCTGCTGGGCGATTTCCAGGGTATTTCCTTCGCGCCGCATTTCTCGCCCGACGGGCGTTCGGTGGTGCTGTCGGTCACGCGCAATGGCGGGTCGGACCTGTTTGTGGTCGATCTCGGTTCGGGCGCACGGCGGCAGATCACGGCCTCGGGCGCGATCGACACCAGCCCCTGTTTCAGCCCCGACGGGTCGCAGATCGTCTTCAACTCCGATCGTGGCGGGTCGCCGCAGCTTTACATCATGCCCGCCACAGGGGGCGAGGCGAAGCGCGTCTCCTACGGGCAGGGCCAATATGGCGATCCCGTGTGGTCACCCCGTGGCGACCTGATCGCCTTTACCCGTATTGCAGGCGGGTCGTTCTCGCTCGGTGTCATGGCGCCTGACGGCACGGGCGAGCGGATCATGACCGAGGGCTTTACGGTGGAAAGCCCGAGCTTCTGCCCCAACGGGCGCGTGCTGGCCTATTGCCGCCAGACCCGTGCTGGCAGCGGGGGGGCGGGGTTCAACTCGTCCATCGCCATGGTCGACATCACCGGTTTCAACGACCGGCCGCTGCGCACGCCCGAGGGCGCGTCCGACCCCACGTGGTCCCCGCTCAACGGCTGATTACAGCGGTTTTACCCCCTTTCCGCTCGCGGGAAGGGGGTGTTCATACTCTGGCCATAGTTGGTGTCTACAAGGCAGGTTGTCCAAAATTGAAACGAAGCGACTGTGTCGTTTCGGTATCAGTTTCTGTATGCCTGACATGAGAAATTGAGAACCCGCTTGACCGCTTGAATAAGCTATGGCTTAGGGCGAACTGGTCTCCAAAATTCGTCGGCTCTTCGAAGGATTCGGAGAGGAGCAGAGGGATACGCGGGGATACAAGGTTAGAACTCTTTATTTCTCCGAATAGCCCCGCCGGGGCTAATTCTCAGGATCCGACATATGAGACTCAAAGTTGTTGCCGCGCTCGGAATGGTTGCTCTTCTGTCAGCTTGCGCGAATGAAAAGGCGAACACGGGTGCTTCCACCGCTGCCGTGCAGCCTGCTGGCCCCGTTCCGGGCAGCGAAGCTGACCTGGTTGCCAACGTTGGCGATCGCGTCTTCTACGAACTGAACCAGAGCGGCCTGACGGACGACGCCAAGGCAACTCTGCAGAAGCAGGCTGACTGGCTGGCGAAGTACCCGCAGGTCAATGTTGAAATCGCCGGTAACTGCGACGACCGTGGCACGGAAGAATACAACATCGCCCTGGGTCAGCGTCGTGCGAACGCCGCGCGTGACTTCCTGGTGGCCAAGGGCACGACCTCTGCCCGTATCTCCACCATTTCCTACGGCAAGGACCGCCCCACTGCTCTTGGTGACAACGAAGAAGCATGGGCCCAGAACCGTAACGCCATTACGGCTGTCAAATAAGAATTTCAGTTTCCCTGAAATTTGATTGACCGCGAAACAGGCCGGGCTGCCATAGCCCGGCCTGTTTTGTTTTCTACTCTTGATTTTACAGGGCAGGATGATGAAATCCTTGCCCGATGACCAAGCAAGCATGAGGTTCTGATGAAGGCCCGGTTCAAGAGAATGCGCGTGGCAGGCGAAGGCCTGGCGGTAATGGGTCTGGCAGCGGCGCTGCTGGCCACGGCCAGCCCGCGGGGTATGGCGCAGGATGTGACAAGCCGGGAAGGCATTGCCCTGCAGGACCAGATTCTGTCCCTCAAGCAGACACTCAGCCAGATGCAGTCTTCCCAGGGGGAGGGCTCGGGGCGGGCGCTGCCAGCGCCTTCGGCTTCGGCCGGCGGGAACGGCGATCTGGTGGCCCAGTTGCTGGACCGGGTCAGCACGCTTGAACAGCAGCAGCGCGACATGCGCGGCCAGATCGACCAGTTGACCAACGACCTTCAGCAAAAGACCGCGGCCCTGTCCAAGCAGGTGGCCGACAGCCAGTTCGCTGCCCAGAACGGCCAGGGCGGCCAGAGCGCAGGCGGCGGGGCGGCGGCGGCAGGCCCAGCGCCGAGCACGACAGCCGAGCCCGCATCGAACTCGCCCGACGATCTGCTCAAGGCGGGTAAGGCGGCGCTGACGAAAAAAGACTACACCACCGCCCAGGACAACGCCGAAGCCGCGCTGAAAAACGCCAAGGGCGCGTTCAAGATCGATGCGCAGTTCCTGCTGGCCCAGTCTCTGGCGGGGCAGAAGCAGTATCGTCAGTCCGCTCTGGCCTATTACGACGCCTACAAGCTGTCGCCCAAAAGTGCCCGCGCGCCTGACGCGCTGCTGGGCGTGACCTCGACGCTGCTGGCCCAGGGCGACAAGAAAGCCGCGTGCCAGGCGCTGGACAAGCTGGCGGCGGAGTTTCCCAACCCGTCCAGGCAGGTCAGCCACGCGGTGGATGTCTATACCAAAAAAGGCGGCTGCAACTCATGACCGCCCACCTGCGGGGATAGAGGCATTTCCGTGCTGTTCGCGGGGCGGCCGGTTTTTTCGGCGCACTCCGTCCCTCCCGCATGGTTTGTGGCCCGCATGGCGGAACTGGGGCCTTTTGGCCCCGATGACCCTGCTCTGCCCCCGGTTGCACTGGCGGTGTCCGGTGGGGGGGACAGTCTGTGCCTGGCGTGGCTTGCCCGGCACTGGCGAACAAACCTGCGGGCCCTGGTGGTGGACCACGGCCTACGTGCCGACTCCGCGCAGGAAGCCCGCCTGACCTTTGATCGGCTGACCCATATGGGCGTGCCCGCGCGGGTGCTGACCCTGACCGACCTTGCCCGTGGCGCGGGCATGGCGGCCCGGGCGCGTCAGGCGCGCTACAGGGTTCTGCTGGATGCCTGCCGGGCGGAAGGCTGCGTGAACCTGCTGCTGGGCCATCAGGCTGACGATCAGGCCGAAACGGCTTTCATGCGCCGCAGGGCAGGCAGCGGCCCGGACGGGCTGGCCGCCATGGGGTGGATCACGATCCGGGGCGGGGTGCGTCTTGTGCGCCCGCTGCTGGGCGTTTCCCGGCTGGCGCTGCGCAATACCCTGCGCGAAGCCGGACTGGCCTGGGTGGATGACCCCTCTAACGAGGACAGGCGCGCCGAACGGGTTCGTGTGCGCCACGCCCTGGCGGCGTCCCCTGCGCATTTGTCCCCACCCGGCCTGCCGGATGCGCAGCACAAGCCCCCCGGCGTGCCGGATACGCACCCTGTGGCCCCGGCGGCCCCGGTCGAGGGGCTTGCGGCAAGCCCCGGCGGTACTGCTCTGTCAGCCCGTGGGCAGTACTGGGTTCTGGCCATGCAGGCTGGGACCCGACGCATGGCGCGCGAGACCGCACGGGCTCAGGCTTTTGCGCGGCAGGTTGCGCTGCTGCCCCATGGCTGGGCCCGGCTGGGGGCGGTCCTGCCCTACCCCGATCTCATGCAGGTGCTGGTTCGCTGCGTGGGCGGGCTGGATTATCCTCCGCCGCTCAGCAGCGTGGCCAGCCTGTGCGCCCACCCGCGAGAGGCAACGCTGGCCGGGGCGCGGCTGGTGCGGTGGCGGGATGAATGGGTGCTGATCCGCGAACAGGCGGATATTGCCCCGCCCGTGGCAGCCCATGATCGCGCGATGTGGGATAACCGGTTCAGGCTGGTGCTGCCGCCTGCATGGAATACGCCCCTCCTTGGGGAAACACGGCCTGACCCGATGTCTGCTGACCCGGCGTCTCGTGATCCCGCGTCTTCTGATCTGATATCTCATGCCCTGCCATCTTCCGGTCGGGTGGCTTCCGGTCGGGTGTCTGGCAGTCCGGCCCCTGCCGGCCCGGCCCTTTCCAACGGCGTATCGTCCGGGCCGAACGGTGTGTTTTGCAACTCCGGCGGCTCCGATGCGTCCTGTCTTTCTCATGGGGTGGGCGTGTGCAGGGAGTCTGTGGACGGGCTTACGGTGGGGGCAGCCGGGTTTGGCCTGCCACGAGCCCTGCGTGCGGGCTGGCCCGCCGCGTTCTGCGCAACCTTGCCCGCCCTGCGCTGGCGGGGAAAACTGGTAAGCATTCCGGCTCTGGGCTGGGAGCAGGCCGGCTGGGAGGGTGCCTCTGTGCTGTTCTGCCCTTCCATGGCCGCGACCGGTGGCGGGCTGTACGGGTGTCGTGAAAGCGCGCCCGCACATTATGTCTGCCCTGCATACTAGGAATATTTGCAAGCGCACCCATTTATAGGAGCAGAGGTTGCTTTTTCCGTCGGCTGGCGGGCACAATGCACCCTGTTCCGGGCAGACCGTTCGGGCGCGTTCGCCCTAGAAGTATGGATATTCGGGTACCATGAATAACTTAGGCCGCAATCTGGCTCTGTGGGTCAGCATTATCCTGCTGCTGCTGCTGCTTGTGAACATGTTCCAGCCGGTCAGCACGCAACACGCCGCCCAGCAACTGGCATATTCCGACTTCGTGGCGGATGTGGATGCCGGGCATGTGCGCTCCGTGGTCATGCAGAACCACAATATTTCGGGCACGCTGACCGACGGCACCGCGTTTGAAAGCTACGCGCCCGCTGACCCCACCCTTGTCTCGCGCATGGTCGGCAAGGGGGTTGAGGTCGTGGCCAAGCCGCTGGAACAGGAAGGCAGCCCGCTGCTGCGCTACTTCCTGAACTCGCTGCCCATTATCCTGCTCGTGGCCGCATGGCTGTTCATGATGCGTCAGATGCAGGGTGCGGGCGGTCGCGCCATGGGCTTTGGCAAGTCGCGCGCCAAGATGCTGACCGAAAAGCACGGTCGCGTCACGTTCGAGGACGTGGCCGGTATCGACGAAGCCAAGGGTGAGTTGCAGGAGATCGTGGACTTCCTGAAAGACCCGCAGAAATTCACCCGTCTGGGCGGCAAGATCCCCAAGGGCGTGCTGCTGGTCGGTCCCCCCGGCACCGGCAAGACCCTGCTGGCCCGTGCCATCGCGGGGGAAGCCAATGTGCCGTTCTTCACCATTTCCGGTTCCGACTTTGTGGAAATGTTCGTGGGTGTGGGTGCGTCGCGCGTGCGTGACATGTTCGAACAGGGCAAGAAATCCGCCCCGTGCATTATCTTCATCGACGAAATCGACGCCGTGGGCCGCCATCGTGGCGCGGGCATGGGGGGTGGCAACGACGAACGCGAACAGACCCTGAACCAGATGCTGGTCGAGATGGACGGGTTCGAAAGCAACGAGGGCGTGATCCTGATTGCCGCGACCAACCGCCCCGACGTGCTGGACCCCGCCCTGCTGCGTCCGGGCCGGTTCGACCGGCAGGTGGTCGTGCCCAACCCCGACGTGAGCGGGCGCGAGAAAATCCTGCGTGTGCACATGCGCAAGGTGCCGCTGGCCTCCGACGTGGACCCCCGCATTATCGCCCGCGGCACGCCCGGTTTTTCGGGTGCCGATCTGGCCAACCTGGTGAACGAGGCCGCGCTGGCCGCCGCCCGCCTTGGCCGCCGCACCGTGTCCATGCGCGAATTCGAGGATGCGAAGGACAAGGTGCTCATGGGTGTGGAGCGCCGCTCCCTGGTCATGAGCGACGAGGAAAAGAAACGCACCGCCTATCACGAGGCCGGGCACGCCATTACGGCGGTGCTGGTCCCCGAAAGCGAGCCGATCCACAAGGCCACCATCATTCCGCGTGGGCGCGCGCTGGGTATGGTCATGCGCCTGCCGGAGGATGACCGCCTGTCCATGAGCCGCAAGAACGCCATCGCCCATCTGGTGGTGGCCATGGGTGGCCGCGTGGCGGAGGAAGTCATTTACGGCAAGGACAACATCTGCAACGGCGCAATGGGTGACATTAAAATGGCCACCCGCGTCGCCCGCAGCATGGTGACCGAATGGGGCATGAGCGAAAAGCTGGGCATGATCGCCTATGCGGATGACGACCAGGGCGGCGGCGGTGGATTCTTTACCGGCATGAACCGGAATTTTTCCGAGGAAACCGCCCGTGAAATCGATGAAGAAATCAAACGCCTGATCGATGAAGCCTATGACCAGGCCCGCAACTACATGCACGACCATGTGGATGAACTGCACCGCCTGGCCGAAGCCCTGCTGGAATTCGAAACCCTGACGGGTGAGGAAATCCGGCAGATCATGCGCGGCCAGCCGATCGAACGCACGCAGGAGGAGGAAACAGGCCCGGTCAACCGGCGTGCCTCCGTTCCGCAGGTTTCGGCCGGTGACGGCACGGCCTCCGGTGGCGTTGCGGGGGAAGGCGGCGGCCCCGCCCCGGTACCCCAGCCGGGCTGACATCCCGTTCCGGACCGCGCGGGCAGGTTTGCGTTGCCCTGCCCGTGCGCCAACCCGAAGGCGGCAGTTCATGCCGCCTTTTTTCATAGGCGTTTTCCACGGAAAGGCTCAGGGACGGCCTATCATGCGGTGTCTCTGTGACAGGCGGGTATGTGGCATAAACTGGTTGAACCTGTGGGCCTGCTCTATGGCCAGATGGCGCGCGACGCCGTGGCGCGCGGTTTTGCCCGCCCCCTTATGGATGGTCCCGCAGCGTTCACCCATGTCCGGCTGATCGAGGGGACCGTGACCTCCCCACTCATGCCGCTGGCGGATGTGCCCAAAGGGTGGGAGGCGGAATTGCACCGCCTGAGTGCCCCCACCTCCCATGGCATGGTGCCACCCGGCCCCCAGGTGATGGGGATACTCAACGTCACCCCCGACAGTTTCAGCAACGGCGGTCAGCATTTCCAGGCGGAGGAGGCCATAAAGGCCGGGCTCGCCATGGTGGAGGTCGGGTGCGGGGTGCTCGATATCGGTGGGGAAAGCACGCGCCCCGGTTCCAGTCCCGTGACTCCCGAACAGGAATGGGCGCGTGTGGCCCCGGTGCTGGCCGGCCTGCGCGCCCGCGCGCCACAGGCCACCCTGTCCATCGATACGCGCCACAGCCTGGTGATGGCGCGCGCCCTCTCCGCCGGGGCGGCTGTGGTGAACGATGTCACCGCCCTGCGGCACGACCCTGCCGCCCTGCCGCTGCTGGCGGCGCAAAACTGCGGCGTGGTGCTTATGCATATGCGCGGAACGCCCCAGACCATGGAGCGTTACGCTGTTTATGACGATGTGGCGTGCGAGGTGGTGCGTGAACTGGGGCAACGTGTGCAGGTCGCGCTGCAGGCGGGCATTGCGCGTGAGCGGCTGATGGTCGACCCCGGTTTCGGGTTTGCCAAGACGGCGGCGCAGAACGTGGTTCTGCTGCGGCGCTGTCTGCTGCTGGCCAATCTGGGGTGCCGTGTGGTGTTCGCGCTCTCGCGCAAGCGCATGCTGGGCGAGATGACCGGGGTTGCCCGGGCCGAGGACCGCGATGCGGCAAGCATGGCCGCATCCCTGCCGGCCATGGCGTTTGGCGCGCCGCTGCTGCGGGTGCATGACGTGCCCGCCATGGTGCAGGGCATGCGGGTCTGGCAGGCGATTTGTAGGGATTAAAAACAATTCTTTACTTGAACGTGTTTTCCTGTGGGAGGAAACCGTTTTAGGACAGGCAGAAATGATAAAGGAAAACAGCGTTCGCCCAGATACGCGGCTCGCCCGTATTGAAAGCGGAACGGAACGGACGGCATGAAGCGTTTTTTTGGGACAGATGGTATTCGGGGCACCGCCAACACAGCCCCCATGACAGTGGAAATCGCCCAGAAACTGGGGCAGGCGGCGGGCGTGCATTTCCGCCGGGGCGATCACAGGCATAGCGTGCTGCTGGGCAAGGACACCCGGCTTTCGGGCTACATGATCGAAAGCGCGCTGGTCGCGGGTTTTCTGTCGGCGGGCATGGACGTAACCCTTGTGGGACCGTTGCCCACACCGGCCATTGCCATGCTGACGCGCTCCCTCCGGGCGGATCTGGGGGTCATGATCTCGGCCTCGCACAATCCGTTCGGCGATAACGGCATCAAGCTGTTCGGGCCCGATGGCTTCAAGCTGTCCGACCGGGACGAAAGCGAGATCGAGGCGCTGATGGAGGCCGACCTGCGGCAGCATCTGGCCGCCCCCGACCAGATCGGCCGTGCCTCGCGCCTGAACGATGCGGCAGGCCGCTACGTGGAAAACGCCAAGTCGTCCTTCCCGCGCAAGCTGCGGCTGGATGGCATGAAGATCGTTATCGACTGCGCCAACGGCTCCGCCTACCGCGTGGCCCCCACCGCCCTGTGGGAACTGGGGGCCGAGGTCGTGCGGATCGGCTGCGACCCCAATGGCGTGAACATCAACGACCGGTGTGGCTCCACCCACCCCGAGGCGCTGTGTACGGCCGTTATCCGCCACAAGGCCGATCTGGGCATTGCCCTTGATGGCGATGCCGACCGTGTGCTGATAGCCGACGAAACCGGTCGTCTGGTCGACGGCGACCAGATCCTGGCGCTGATCGCCCAGTCCTGGACGCGCGAAAACCGGCTTGTGGGCAAGAGTGTTGTGGCCACAGTCATGTCCAATATGGGGCTGGAGCGGTTCCTGCACTCGCTGGGTATCGGGCTGGAACGCACCGCTGTGGGCGACCGCTACGTGGTGGAACGCATGCGCGAACGCGGGGCCAATGTGGGGGGCGAACAGTCCGGCCACATGGTGCTGACCGATTTCGCCACCACGGGGGACGGGCTGGTGGCCGCATTGCAGATTCTGGCCGTGCTGGTCGAGGCCGGGCGCCCGGCCAGCGAGGTCTGTCGCCTGTTCACGCCGTTCCCCCAGACCCTGCGCAACGTCCGCTATCAGGGGGTCTGCCCGCTGGATGCCGAACCGGTGCGCCGCAGGCAGGCCGAAGTGGAACAGCTTCTGGGCACGCGCGGGCGGCTGGTGCTGCGCCGCAGCGGCACGGAACCGCTGGTGCGCGTCATGGTGGAGGCCGAAGACGCGGCCCTGGTCGAGGAAGCAGTCTGCCAGATGTGCGATGCGCTTGAGCAGATCACCCTTCCCGCCTGACAGACGGACAGGGTGCAGGCACAGCACGCGTATGAAAGGGCGTGGCGGATGACGGCTCAAGGCGCGGCCAAGGCCCGTATCCTGTCCATTGCCGGGAGCGACTCCGGCGGCGGGGCGGGTATTCAGGCCGATATCAAGACCATTACCGCGCTGGGCGGATACGCCATGACGGCCATTACCGCCCTGACCGCCCAGAACACGCTCGGTGTGCGTGACATCCTGCCAGTGCCTCCCGCTTTCATACGCGAGCAGATACGCTGCGTGCTGGAGGATATTGGGGCCGACGCCCTGAAAACCGGCATGCTGGGCGGCGTTGCGGAAATCGACGCCGTGGCGCGCGAACTCACGCAGGCCCTGCGCGAAAGTCCGGGCCTGCCCGTGGTTGTGGACCCGGTGATGGTGGCCAAGGGCGGGGCTGCTCTTTTAAGGGCCGATGCGCTCGACACCCTCGTGCATACGCTGTTGCCGCTGGCGTCTGTCATGACCCCCAACCTGCCCGAGGCGACCTGCCTGACAGGGCTCGAGATCGCCAGCGTGGCGCAGATGCGGGTTGCGGCGCGACGCCTGCGCGACATGACGGGGGGGGCGGTCCTGCTCAAGGGCGGGCACCTGCCGGGGGACGATCTGGTCGATCTGCTGCTCGATGGGGATGGCGTGACCGAGTTTTCGGGCACGCGCCTTGCCGGGCGGCATACGCATGGTACGGGCTGCACGCTGGCCAGTGCCATAGCGACACGGCTTGCACAGGGCGTGGCCCTGGTCGATGCCGTGGAACAGGCCCGCGCTTACGTGCGCGCGGCGATTGCCCAGGCGCCGGGTCTGGGGCAGGGGGCGGGACCGCTCTGGCACGCCCATGGCTGGGGGGACGGGTCGGAACGCTGACATCGCGCGTGGTCAGGCGGCGTGTCCGGTGACTCCCGCAGCATGGATCGTGGTCAGGCAGGTGGTTCGGTCAGCGTGTATTTTCCAGCAGTTGCAGGTGTCGCGCCTCCAGGTGTTCGGGGGCCCGTGCATGTTCTACGGTTGCGACGTGGGCCAGGTGCGGCTGGGCTGCGGGTTTGCGGGTCTGCGGGTCGTGCAGGATATAGCCCTTGCCCCATACGGTGGAAATCAGGCTGTTGCCGCCCACATACTGGAGCTTCTTGCGCAGTTTGCAGATAAAGACGTCAATGATCTTGATATCGGGTTCGTCCCGCCCGCCATAGAGATGGTTGAGAAACGTCTCTTTCGTTTGGGCAATGCCCTTGCGCAGCACCAGCAGTTCCAGAATGGCGAATTCCTTGCCGGTCAGGTGAACGGGCTGGTCCGCAACGGTGACAGACTGGCTGTTCAGGTCGAGAACAAGGGCGCCAACCTGAATGACCGGGTGGGCAAAACCGTTGGATCGTCGCAGGATGGCCTGCACACGGGCCACAAGTTCGGCCATGTCGATGGGTTCGACCAGAAAATCATCCGCCCCCAGAGAAAATGCCCGGATCTTGGCGTCCGGTGCATCGGCTGCGGAAAGAATGATGACAGGCGTGGAAATTTTGAGTGAACGCAAGCTACTGAGAAATGTGAACCCGTCCATGTCGGACAGATGCAGATTAATGATGGCCAGTCCGTAATCGTAATTACGCAGGAGCTCTATGGCGTTCTGTCCCGAACGCGCCAGGTCGGATGCAAGACCCGCCTTTTTCAGCGCAGACAGGATGGTGCGGCTTGAGGCGAATTTATTCTCCACGAACAAAATACGCATGGTCGGACCTCCTTTAAATTGCAAGGAAACGGCACACCCTAGGGTTGTATAACGTCCTTACAACTGCACTCTGGCGTGTTTTTTTCGCAGAAAGAAACATAAAATCACCATGTTTTTCCCTCACGACGACGATTTACCATGTCCAAACCACATGGCTGCCAGAAATTAAAGTATTGTCTGGCAGAAGGCTGGTAAACAGGCCCACCGTTTGCGTCGATGGGTGGAAAAAAAGGTAAATTTTTTTTTGGAGGTCGGGTGCGGCAGCAGAACAAAGGCGATTGCGCCACTATCATTAAAAATAGTTAAGTATTGCTGTGGATTCGTAGCGTTCCCGGCGGATTTTTCATGTCGTCCTGTTCGGTGCGGATAGAATAGGGTGTAAGGGTCGGGTCATGACGCAGGGAGCACAAAATTCCGTGATCGTTGTCGATCTCGAAAACGAAGCCGCCACGGTCAGGCTGGGGGCGCTGCTGGCAGAGGTAAGCCGGGCGGGAGATGCGATCCTGCTCTCGGGTCCGTTAGGGGCTGGCAAGAGCGTGCTGGCCCGCGCTTACCTGCGTGCGCTGTGCCATGCACCGGATATGGAGGTGCCCAGCCCCACATATACGCTGGTTCAGCCCTACACGGTGCCCCCCGCCCCGGACCGGGCGGATATCGCGGGCGTCGTGCACCATTTCGACCTGTGGCGGCTGGGTGGCCCGGATGAGGTCGAGGAACTGGGCTGGGACGACGCGCGTGACGGTGTGGTGCTGGTCGAATGGCCCGAACGGCTGGAAGACCTGACCCCGCCCGATGCGCTTTTTCTTACCCTTGTGCCTGAGCCTTCGGGTCTGCGCCGTGCTGCGCTGCGTGGCTGGGCTGACCGCCTGCCCGCCGCGCGGTTTGTGGCCGCGGGGCTTGTGGTGGCGCCCGCCGCGCAACCGGGTGCCGAGGGTGTGCCCGGTGGCGGGCCAGGGGTTGATCCGGAGACTGCGTCAGGGACTGATTCAAGCGCTGCTTCACAGGCGGTGTTGGGGGCCGGTCCGGGGGCGGACTCCGCCCTGCACTCCGCCCCGCAATCTGGAACGCAATCCGGGACCCGCGCATGAAACTGGCCAGCATTCCCGCCCATCTGCCTTTTCTGGACCAGTTGGCCGCCCGCTGGATTGCCGCCGCCGGGCATGACCGTGAGGCCATGGGCCATGGCGTGATCGTGCTGCCCGGCCGCCGGGCCGCCCGCGCGCTGACCGAGGCCTTTTTGCGCCAGATGGATGGCGGGGGCATGCTGCTGCCCCGTATCATGCCCATTGGCGCGCTGGACGAGGCTGAGCTTGGGCTGTCGGTTTCCTCCCCTTCGCCGGGGCTGGACGACGCGGACCGGATGGAGCCGGATGAGGCATATGATCGGGCATGCGGGCCGCTGACCCTGCCCCCGGCCGTGGGCGGCATGACGCGGCTTGCAACGCTCACGCGGCTGATTTTGCAGGCCGAAGGCGCGTTTGGCACCCGGCCCACGCTGGACCAGGCCTGGCCGCTTGCCAACGCCCTGGCCGAGCTGATGGACGAGGCCGAATGGGCAGGCATTACCCTGGCCGAACGCCTGCCGGACGCCGTGCAGGACAATTTTGCCGAACACTGGCAGATCATTCTGCGGTTTCTCTCCATCGTCACACATGCCTGGCCCGCCTGGCTGCGTGAACAGGGGGTTATGAACCCTGTCGCACGCCAGGTCGCCCTTCTGGGCGCGCAGGCGCGGGTGTGGCGTGGCATGGCCCGGAGGGGGGATGCCACGCGCCTGTGGGCGGCGGGGTTCACCCATGTCATGGCCCCGCTGGGTCACGCGCTGCGGGCCGTGTCGGCCTGTCCGGGGGGCATGATCATTCTGCCCGGGCTGGATATGGACATGCCGGGAGAGGTGTTCGACACCTTGCCCGACAGCCACCCCCAGGCGGGCATGGCGCATCTGCTTGCGGTGCTGGAGGCCACGCGGGCCGATGTGGAGCCCTGGCCCGCCAGCGGCGGAAACCCCGCCCGCGCCGCCATGCTGGCCCGGGTCATGCTGCCGGCCCAGGCCCTTGGCGACTGGACGCGCGATGTGGCGGCCGATGCGACAGTCGGGGTGACCGTGGGGGCGACAGTCGGCGCGACGACCGGTGTGGCGCAGGGCTCCGCTGCAGCACCCGGACAGGTGCAGCGGATCGAGGCGCAGGACGAACAGGAGGAAGCCCTCGCCATCAGCATGATCATGCGCGATGCGATCGAAACGCCGGGCCACACGGTTGCACTCGTCACGCCCGACCGGGCTCTGGCCGCCCGCGTGTCCACGGAACTGGCGCGCTGGGGTGTGGTGGCCGATGACAGCGCGGGCCTTGCATTGTCCAGCACCCCGGTCGCGGTGCTGCTGCGCCTGATCGCCCGCATGGTCGATAGCGGGTTTTCGCCCGTGGCGCTGCTGTCGGTGCTCAAACACCCTCTGGTGGCGTGTGGGCTGTCGGTGGGCACCTGCCGGGCCTCGGCTCGCCTGCTCGAACGCATGGTGCTGCGCGGGCCTGCGCCCGCCCCCGGTTTTGCTGCCCTGCGCATGGCGGTGGAGGATACGCTCAGCGCCCGGAACCGCCATGCCCAGACCGACACCGCCCATACGGCGGACCGGCCCTTTGGCCCCGAACCGCTGCCTGCCTTCATGGACCGGCTGGCCTTCTGTTTCGAACCCGTGCTGGGATGGACCATGGATCAGCCCAGGGCCGCGCCGGGGCCACAGGCCCGCGCCCACCAGGCCCCCCTGCCCGACCTGCTGGCGGGGCTGCTGGCCGTGGCCGAACGGCTGGCCCGCACGGATGAGGAAGACGGCCCGGCCCGCC
>NZ_JBDOBQ010000043.1:0-14542 GCF_047723915.1 Acetobacter sp.
CATCCGACGCGCCGCCCGCCCCCGTTCAGGCAACACCTATAACGGGCGTGTCATCGGCGCGCAGTTCCCAGGACCCGCTGACCTGGCAGGGAGAACTGCTGGCACGACTGGAAAAGTTCAAGCGCTATCCCGCCGCCGCCCAGGCCGACCATGAAGAAGGCGTGCCAACCGTCACGTTTTCCATGGACCGCAGGGGACATGTGCTGTCGGTCAGGCTCAGAAACAGTTCTGGGCATGCCCTGCTGGACCAGGAGGCCGTGTCCCTGCCCACCCGCGCGGACCCGTTGCCACCGCCGCCTGACGACATACGCGGCGACCCGGTGACACTGAGCGTGCCGGTGGAATTCTACCTCAACAAGGACCGACGCTGACGCTTCCGCAGATCGTGAGAGGAGCAATCCTGTGCTTGTATTTTCAGGACACCGCCGATCAGCGGCGGACATGCATCAGATCCGGCCCGGCATGGAAGCCAACCCCCGGCAGTTCCACCTGCTGGAAGAACGCTGCCAGCACGCGGGACTGAAAATAACCGACCTGCGCCGCGTGCTGCTGCACGGTATTCTCAAGGCGGGACAGGGTGCGACGGCGGTTGGAATCTGGAAGACAATGGCCGTCATGGTTGATGGGCACCCGCCCAGCCAGGGCTCGATCCAGCGCAACCTGAACCTGCTGGTCGAACACGACGTGCTCAGGCGCGATGTCGGCGCGGATCGCATATGGCGCTACCGGATCAGCACCGAGCGCAGGGCCGGCCCGACGATCACCTTTGTGGAAGCCGGAACGGGGCGTAAAATTCCATGCGATGCCGGCGCGATCACGACCGTTCTCAGCCAGTTCATGGCCGAACGCGGCATGGCCCTGCAGGAAGCGTCGATCATTGTGGCCCCCATGGCCGAACCGTCAGGGCTTTGAAGCAGGAAAGCCGGAACCGTAAGGCATGGCGCTGGCGGCAAGGACACCTCCACGCCCCACCCCGCGCCAAACCGGGGAATATGGCAGCCCGCACCCCGGCAGGCTGGCAGGGTTTTGGCGCGGCAACCCGAACGTGCCTTACCGGGTCATGAGACGGCCGATAACGGTGCGCTGGATTTCTGAAGATCCTTCGTAAATGCGCATGATCCGTGCATCCCGCACCAGTCTTTCAAGCGGCAGTTCCCGCGTGTAGCCATAACCGCCATGAAGCTGAAGGGCCTGGTCCGTCACAAACCCCGCCATTTCAGACGCGTACAGTTTCGCCATAGAAGCGGCCTGCGTAAAAGGCCTGCCGTTCTGCCGCAGATGTGCGGCCTGCAGGGTCAGCCCCCATGCGGCTTCCAGGCGGCAGCCCATATCCGCCAGCATCCATTGCACGCCCTGCCGCCTGTTCAGCGCCTCGCCCCCGACATGGCGCGTGCGGGTCCAGTCCAGCGCGTGGTCGAGTGCGGCCTGCGCAATGCCCAGGCAGGTGGCGGCCACGTCCAGCCTGCTGTTGTCCAGCACCTTCATGCTCAGGCGGAAACCGTCTCCCTCCGCGCCAAGGCGGTTTTCCGCCGGAATGAAACAGTCCATGCTCAGGGGATACGCCTTGCCGCCGCGAATGCCCATGAGCGATTCCGCTGGCCCGACATCCAGACCCGGCGTGTCACGCGGGACAACAAAGGCGGAAATGCCCTTGTTGCCCGCATCCCGATCCGTCTTGGCGAAAATAACCAGCACCCCCGCCTCGTCAGCGTTCGAGATGAACTGTTTTGTCCCCACAAGCCTGTAGCCATTCCCCTCCCGCATGGCATAGCTGCGCATTTCCGCCGGGTTGGAGCCGCAACCGGGCTCTGTCAGGCCGAATGCCGCAAGCATGTCGCCCCGCGCGGCAGGGGGCAGGAACCGCTGGCGCTGCCCGTCATTCCCGCCGATCAGGATCGCATCCGTTCCAAGGTAATGCGCCCCCAGCAGGGATGCGGTCGCGGCACAGTTCCGCGCGATGGCGCTGATCGCCAGAATGATCCCCGCAGGGCTGAGGCCGGAACCGCCAAGATGCTCGGGAATATTGATACCCGTCAGGCCCAGTTCGGCCAGGGCAGGCAGGTGGCACGCGGCCGAGCGGTCCTCCGCATCCAGGGTCGCGGCCAGGGGGTGCAGCACCTCCTGGCCGAAACGCTGCACCGTTTCGGCCAGTGCCGCGTCATCCTCCGAAACACCGGGACGGTCGTAAGACATCATGGTTCACTCCATAAATCGGGTAGCTGTGACAAAAGCCGCGTGTGACGCACCGGCCGGAGCCGCCGCCTGCCGCACGCACCGCCCGGCCCAGCGGCGGACCAGTGGCAGACCAGCGGCAGGCGGACAAAATCAGGCTGAAGCGGAAGAATCCCCAACGACACCAAGACTTTTCAGAATTTCTTCCGTATGTTCCCCAAGTGCCGGGGCACGGGACAGGTGCGCGGGCACATGCCCGTCAAAAATGGCGGGCTGGCGCACCAGCCGCGCATCGGGCAGGCGCGGGTCGTCAATGGGCAGAACCATGTTGCGGGCCTGCGCCTGCGGGCAGGACAGAGCCTGATCGACAGTCTGCATGGGGCCACCCGGCACACCGGCCCGGTCGAGACACGCCAGAATATCCGCCACCGACCGTGACGCACTCCATGCCTCGATCCGTTCCCGCAGCACATGGTCGTGCTGGCTGCGCGCGGAATCCGAGGCAAAGCGGCTGTCGTCCATCAGGTCTTCCGCGCCGATCGTCTCACACACGGCTCTGAACAGCCTGTTGTTCAGGACCGCGATGGAAAAATAACCGTCGGCGGCACGGTAAAAACCAAAGGGAGAAGACAGGGGATGCCTGTTGCCCACACGCCCCGGCACCTGCCCCGAAAACAGGTATGTGGATGTGGATGTCACCATGAGCGACATCATCGCCTCGAACATCGAAAGGTCGATGCGCCGCCCCCCGGGCGGGGCCGCCATCCCCTGCATGGCAGTCCCCTGCCCGCCAG
The DNA here is from genome assembly GCF_047723915.1 of Acetobacter sp. Lineage (GTDB taxonomy): Bacteria > Pseudomonadota > Alphaproteobacteria > Acetobacterales > Acetobacteraceae > Acetobacter. Next base: position 2,967 of record NZ_JBDOBQ010000043.1, read on the forward strand.
ACTGCACCCTTGCCTTGCGTTCACGCCCGGCAAGGGCGGCCAGCAGCGCCCAGGAGCCGAACAGCCCCGCGACAACATCGGCCAGCGCCTCGCCCACCAGGGTCGGGGGACCGTCGGGCTGCCCCGTGACATCCATAATGCCGCAAAGCCCCTGAATAATGACATCGTAAGCGGGTTTGGCCGCATCCGGTCCGGTCTGCCCGAATCCGGAAATGCTGAGATATATCAGCGATGGATTTATGGCGTGCAGCGTGTCCCACCCGATTCCGAGCCGATCGGCCACACCGGGGCGAAAGTTCTCGACAACCGCGTCCGCCGTGCGGGCAAGCGCGTACGCCGCCTGCACGCCTTCGGGTGTTTTCAGGTCCAGAACAACGCTTTTCTTGCCCCGGTTGACCTGGGTGAACAGCGCGCTCTCCCCACGCTCGAAAGGGGCGACGTGGCGATAATCGTCCCCCGCCGGTGTTTCGACCTTGATAACCTCCGCCCCCAGATCGGCCAGCAGGGCCGTACAGTACGGGCCGGACAGAACGCGGCTGAAATCCACGATCCGCACCCCCGCAAGCGGACCTTCATGCCCCATGGCGTCAGAACCCGCTGGCCCGGCCCCCAATGGCTCGGCCCCCGGTAGCGTGGCCCCCGGTAATTCGGACTGTGACAAAGGCTTGGCGGGTCGTGTGTCCTGCATGGCGCATCCTTACTTGCCCGGAACGTTCTCTGGTGACGTTATGCGATCCATGCTAAAAGAAAAAATAATATGATCTGATAGGACGTATAACCTGCGATGATACCGTTTTCGCTTCGTCAGCTTGAATATTTTCAGGCCGCGGCCGAAACCGGCAGCACGGTGGCCGCAAGCCGGCTGCTGAACGTTTCGCAGCCCGCGATTTCCAAAGCGATCCAGGACCTGGAAACAACCTGGGGCGAACAGCTTTTTCGTCGCGTGCGTTCACGCGGGCTGGTGCTGACGGCACCCGGCAACCGGCGTTACGAGGCGGCAAGGGCCATTCTGCGGGCGGCCAGGGCCTGCAACCACGCAAAAGGAGAAAACGGACTGGCCGGGCGCCTGTCCATCGGCCTGCTGTCCACCTTTGCACCCCTTTATGCCCCTGCCATTCTGCACGGACTGGCGACCACTTTTCCCGATGCGTCCATTCATCTGGTCGAGGACAACATTCATGCGCTGGAACAGGGGGTGGCCGAGGGGCGACTGGATGCGGCCTTCGTTTACGATACGCCCACCACCTCATCCACTACGCGGCTGGATGTGGTGGCGCAGTCCCCATACCTGCTTCTGCCTGAAAACCACGCCCTTCTGGCCCCACGCAGCCCCCGCCCGCTGACGCTGGCCGACGTGGCGGACATGCCGCTCGTGCTGATAGACCTGCCCTGCAGCAGGGAGTATTTCCTCTCCCTTTTCCATGCCAGTGGCGTCAGGCCGCATATCGGCTACCGGACGGCCTCCCTTGAAACCGCGCGCGCGCTCGTGGCCCATGGCTTCGGATATTCGGTCCTGACAACCGCGCCACACTCCAATATCTGCTACACAGGCAAGCGTGTCGCGGTTTATCCGCTGACCGCATTGCCCCCGCAGAAACTGTGCCTTCTGCTCCCCTCCGACGATACGGGAGCGGTGATCGGGCAGGCCCTGGCCACCATTCTGCGCGCCGCCCACACGCACACCGGCATGGCCCTGTCTCCGTAACACCAGAAGCAGACCGCACCCCGGTATGAACAATGGATCGCATGCCCGCGTTCCATGCCGCCGCAACCATCCTTTTCCATCATGCGCCGTGACGTGCGCCTACCGCCCCGGACGGGTGCCGATATTGCCGCGCAGGGTTTCCGCCGCGTAGCGCGTGCGGAACAGACCGCGCCGCTGCAGCTCCGGCACCACCGCACGGGCAAATGTTTCGTGGCTTGACGGTGCCGTGACGGGATCAATCACGAACCCGTCGCAGCAGCCCGCGGTAAAAATTTCCTCCAGCCTGTCAGCAACCGTTCTGGGGGAGCCCACGATCTGGGCGGGCAGCATTGTCTGTGCTGCCGCCAGAAACTCCGCCTTGGCGGTTTTCTGGAGTTCGGACACTTCCTCGATGATCGCGTGCATGCCCTGCGCCCCCGCCGCCGACCCAGCGCCCTGGCCCGAAAGCCGGGTGACATCCACCCCCGCGGATGCAGACATATGGGCGGCGTTCAGTTCCCCCACGACAAGGCCGTTGATGTAGTCCGCTTTCTCGCGCGCGATGGAATCGGTCTCGCCCACGATGCAGGTGGCCAGCATGGCTACGGCGCAGTCAGTCGGTCGCCGTCCTTTGGCAACAACCTGCTCCTTCAGCGCGCTGTAGCTTGCCCGGGCCTTGTCCATGGGGGCATGGAAGGTAAAGACCAGTTCGGCCCAGCGGGCGGCGAATTCCGTGCCCCGTGGGGACGACCCCGCCTGCATGAGAACGGGATGCCCCTGCGCGCTGCGCGGAATGGTGATCGGCCCGCGCGTCCGCACGAAGCGCCCTTCGTAATTGGCGTAATGCACCTTGGACGGGTCGCCGAATATGCCGCGTTCGCGGTCCAGGATCCAGGCATCCTCATCCCAGCTTTTCCACAGCTTCATGCAGGCTTCCACCACCTCGTCCGCCTGGTCGTAACGCCGGTCCTTGTCCGGCAGAGCAGCAAGCCCGTAATTGCGGGCTTCAAGCTCGGTGGCCGATGTCACGATATTCCACGCCACGCGCCCGCCGCTCATGACATCGAGCGATTGCAGGGAACGCGCCAGATGGTACGCGGGCAGCAGCGTCGTGGACAGTGTTGCCCCAAGACCGATGTAGCGGGTTGCCGCCGCCATGACCGGCAGGACCGTCATGGGGTCCAGGTAGCTTATCTGCCCACCGTAGCGGACATAGGCGTCATAGCCCCCGGCATGAATATCGTACAGCCCCTGCAGGTCGGCAAAAAAACATCCGTCGAAACAGGCATCCTCAAACGTGCGGGCAATATTTTCGTAACGGGACGGTTTGAGAATATCGCCCAGCGTCGCCTCCGGGTGACGCCAGCCCGCCGGATGCAGCGCCGTCGGCCCTGTTTTCAGATACGCGAACAGGTTCATTGTTTTTGACATGATGAACTCCTCCGGCGCAGCAAAGCCCGCGACATGACCGGGACGGGTCGCGTGTCACCGCATGGTGGCGGGTGGCACCCGGCTTTTGACCCACCGTTACCCCGGCCGGAACCATGCGATCCTTCCTGTTGCGAGCATATCCCTTTCTTCTGCCAAGGCGAGCCCCTGCCGGCATTTCATTCCGGGCCGCAGGAGCCAGAGAACCCGGCCCCGTTCACACAAACCGGATCACCAGAAACCGGCGCACAGGGACTGGCTCAAAGGGGCAGGATTGCAGGGGGCAATCACAAAGGGCCCGATTACAGGGCCCGATTACAGGGGCCCAACCATGAGGACCGGCCCCCACAAGGGCCGCAGCCCGGGGTCGCAGCACCAGTCGGCGGCATAGTGCGTGGCCCATGTATGGCCCGCGTAAAGGCCCAAAGCCGAGCGTCCGGCTTGCGTGGGTCCATTTAATCAGTATACTGACTAAATGAGTAGCCAACCGTTGCCATGCGGAGAGCAAACACCATGAAACGACGCGTAGCGGCATTGCCATGGGCGGCCTGACCCTCCGTGCCACCCGTAATGCCCGCCGTAATGTCACCCGGCGGCACTGCTGCCCGCGCAGGAGCGCTGTTCCGTCACACGATCACGGCCGCAGGGCGCGTTTTGCACGTACAGACGAACCGCCCTGCCACAAACCCGCTTCTGCGCTCACATGTTTCCAAGTCCAAGACCCCAAACCGGAGGTATAGCTGATGGCCGATAAAATGCTGCGTCTCGCACTGTTTCTTTTTCCCGGGCAACATCTGGGGGCCTGGCGCCTGCCCGACGCCATTCCGGAACTGGATCTTGGCATCGATTATTATATCCAGGCGGCCCAACTGGCCGAACAGGCCAAGCTGGACGCGATTTTCTTCGAGGATCAGGCGGCGGTGCCGCGCAGCAACAATATCATGAAAGGCGATATTTACGGGGCGGCCAACCCGCGTTCCATCCACTTCGACCCCATGATGCTGCTGCCCGCCCTGGCCATGAAAACCCGGCATCTGGGTCTGGCCGCCACGTCAACGACCACGTTCAACGAACCCTATAATGTGGCGCGCCGTTTTGCCTCCATCGACTTTATCAGCAACGGCCGTGCCGGCTGGAACCTGGTGACGTCGTTCAATGAAAGCGAAGCGCAGAATTTCGGGCTGGACGTGCACATGGCGCATGCCGACCGTTACGAACGGGCCAGCGAATTTGTCGATGTCGTGACCGGACTGTGGGACAGCTGGGAAAAAGACGCCATTCTGCGCGACAAGGAAAACGGTCTGTATTTCGATGTCAGCAAGATGCATTTCCTGCAACATGAAGGAAAGTTCTTCAAGGTCCGTGGCCCGCTTACCATGGACAGAAGTCCGCAGGGCAGGCCCGTCATCCTGCAGGCCGGTGCGTCCGAACCCGGGCGGGAACTGGCGGCACGCACGGCCGATGTCATTTTCACCCTCCAGACCGATATTGCCGAAAGTCGCCTGTTCCGGGACGATATCCGCCAGCGTGCCGTGCGCTTCGGTCGCGACCCCGACAAGATCAAGGTCCTGCCCGGTATTACCCCCATTGTCGGGGCCACAGACCAGGAGGCGGTCGATTTCCGTGAACGGATGAGAAACCTGATCCCCGAGGATCTGGCCATCACGCATCTGATGCCGCATTCGGGTGGGCTGAACTTCCGGGACTACGACCTGAACGGCCCCATGCCGGACCTGCCGGAAACCAACAACGGCAAGTCGCACCGCGCGGCCATTATGGCGCTGGCCCGGCGCGGCAATCTGTCCATTCTGGAAACGGCGCGTTTTTTTGCCGAAGGCAGCTATATGAAAATGGTGGGATCGCCCGCAACAATTGCCGACACCATGCAGGAATGGCTCGATGCCGATGCGTGCGACGGCTTCCTCGCGGTTCCCACTCATTTTCCGCGCGGGGTTGCGGATTTCACCAACCTTGTCGTGCCTGAACTGCAACGGCGCGGTATTTTCCGCAAAGAATATTCAGGCCGGAATTTCCGTGAAAATCTGGGGGTTGAAACCTACGACTGACACCGCCTGCCGCTCGGCAGGCCCGTTTGCACCATCCGGCCTGCCAGCCCGGGAGCGCATGACGCCTCAGCGAACCCGGCCCGCATTGCCACGGCGCATTCCGCCTGCGCGGCCCCATGGCACCCAAACCCACGGAACCGCCCCCGTGGACGCCACCTTATGAAGCCCCACAGGCCCCCATGGAAATCCTCTTGGAAATCCTCGTGGGCCTCCTCATGGAACCTGGGCCGCGCAGACCTGTTATCAGCATGACCCACTGATCAGGTCGGCATAGCCATGGCGAAACCCCGCGCCACGGGCTGCCGCATAGCCACGGCGGGGCCGCCCCATGCAACCGTTATGCGCCGAACGGGCCGGGACACGGCCAGAAACACGACCAGAAGCACGGCCAGAGACCCCACGGGGTCAGACCCGGACAGCGGGCACTATTCTGGTGCTGAACGTCGGCTCATCCAGCATGAAGTTCGCGGTTTTCGCCCCCGGTGGCCCACAGGCCCCAAGGCTGATATCCGGCGCGGTCGAAGGCATTGGCGCGCAGCCGCACCTGCATATCCGTGACCCGCAGGGCACTCTGCTGACGGAACGCCTGCTGGAACCGGCCGATGGCGCGCAAACACGCGCGAACGCCGTCCATCTGCTGATGGAATGGGTCGAGACCCACCCCGATCTGGACATGATACGCGCGGTCGGCCACCGGGTCGTGCATGGTGGGGCGGATTTTGCGGGGCCTGTCCTGGTGGACAGCCATGTCATGCAGCGCCTTGACGCCCTTGCCCCCCTGGCCCCCATGCACCAGCCCGCCTGCCTGGAGCCCATAAAGGCACTCCGCCTTGCGCGGCCCGACCTGCCGCAGATTGCCTGTTTCGACACCGCTTTCCACCGCACCATGCCACCTGTTGCCCAAACCCTGCCCCTGCCGGCCCGCTACGGCGCAAAAGGCGTGCGCCGTTACGGGTTCCATGGACTGTCCTACGAACATATCGCGCGCACCCTCGCCCGCCCCGGCAGCACGCATGACGGGGCACGGGTCGTGGCCGCGCATATCGGCAACGGTGCAAGCCTGTGTGCGCTCCACCATGGGGTCAGCATCGACACGACCATGGGGTTTTCGGTGCTGGACGGGCTGGTCATGGGCACGCGCACCGGCACGATCGACCCCGGCGTTCTGCTCTACATGCTCAATGAGGAGGGCATGACCCCCGCCGCGGTGGCCGATCTGCTGTACCATCACGCGGGACTTCTGGGTGTGTCCGGGCGTTCGGGGGATATGCGCGTCCTGCGCGACCATGCCCGAGATCCGGCCGTGCGCGCGGCGCTGGATCTGGCGGCATACCGCTTTGTCCAGCAGGCCGGAGCCATGATCATGGCGCTGGAAGGCGTGGACAGTCTTGTTTTTACCGGCGGTATCGGCCAGCACGACGCCACCTTCCGCCACGATGTCTGCACCCGGCTGGGCTGGCTGGGCCTTGTGCTGGACAACGCCGCCAATGCCGCGCACCGCCCGCTGGTTTCCGCCCCGCATAGCGCAGTGGGCGTGCATGTCATCCCTGCGGACGAGGAAGCCTCCATCCACCGTCATGTTCTGGCCTGTATCGATGACCGCCCGTCGGGGCCACAGTAAGGGACTGCAAGCATGTCACCCCGGACAAAACCGCTTTCCGAAGAACAGATCGCTCTTTTTGACAAATGGTGGCAGGCCGCGAACTATCTGTCCGTGGCGCAGATCTATCTGCTGGCCAACCCGCTGCTGCGCCAGCCACTGAAACGCGAGCACACGAAACCACGCCTGCTGGGGCATTGGGGCACGACGCCGGGGCTTAACTTCATCTACCTCCATCTCAACCGCATTATTCGCGATCATGCCCGAAATATCCTGTTCATTGCAGGACCGGGGCACGGCGCGCCGGGCGTTGTGGCGAGCACGTACCTTGAAGGAACCTATACCGACTTTTTCCCCGACGTCACGCAGGATCTCGACGGTCTTGCCTTGCTGGTAAGGCAGTTTTCCTTTCCTGGCGGTATTCCCAGCCATGCGGCCCCCACGACCCCCGGTTCCATCCACGAAGGGGGTGAACTCGGCTATTCGCTCTCGCACGCCTATGGGGCCGCCTTCGACAACCCCGACCTGACCGTGGCCTGCGTGATCGGCGATGGCGAGGCCGAGACCGGACCGCTGGCCGCGGCATGGCACAGCAACAAGTTTCTCGACCCCGCGACAGATGGCGCTGTTCTGCCCATCCTGCATCTGAACGGCTACAAGATTGCAAACCCCACGGTTCTGGCCCGTATTCCGCAAACCGAACTGCTGGCCCTGTTCCACGGCTACGGCTACGCGCCCATTCTGGTGGAAGGGCATGAACCCGGCCCCATGCACCAGAAAATGGCCGCCGCCATGGATGAAGCCTTTGCAGCCATTGCCGCCATCCAGCACGCGGCACGACAGGGCGGCACACCGGCCCGCCCGACATGGCCAATGATCATCCTGCGCAGCCCCAAGGGTTGGACAGGGCCGAAAACGGTCGATGGCCAGCGGACCGAAGGATACTGGCGGTCCCACCAGGTGCCGTTTTCCGACCTGGACAAACCCGGCCATCTGGCGCTGCTGGAAAACTGGCTGCGCAGCTACAGGCCGGAAACCCTTTTTGACGACAACGGAACATTACATGCGGATATCCGCGCACTGGCCCCACAGGGGGAGCTGCGCATGAGTGCGAACCCGCACGCCAATGGCGGTGTGCTGAAAAAACCCCTGCACCTGCCCGATATTGCCGAACATTGCGTGCCGGTTGCGTCCCCCGGGGTGCTGACCGCCGAAAGCACGCGCGTTCTGGGCACATGGCTGCGCGATGTCATGCGGGCCAACCTTGCAGCCCGCAATTTCCGCGTCTGGTCCCCTGACGAAAACAATTCGAACCGCCTGACCGCCGTGCTGGACGCCAGCCCAAGGACCTGGATGGCCGAAACATACGCGTATGACGATCATCTGGCGCCTGATGGCCATGTCATGGAAATTCTGAGCGAACACACCTGCCAGGGCTGGCTTGAAGGCTACCTGCTGACCGGACGGCACGGGTTCTTTTCGTGCTACGAGGCGTTCATACCCATTGTGGATTCAATGGTGAACCAGCATGCAAAATGGCTCAAGACCGCGCGCGAAGTACCGTGGCGGCAACCCATTGCATCGCTCAACTACCTTTTGACATCGCATGTCTGGCGGCAGGACCATAACGGCTTCAGCCATCAGGACCCCGGCTTTATAGACCATGTCATCAACAAGAAAGCCGACATTGCCCGGGTGTACCTGCCGCCCGACGCCAACACGCTGTTATGCGTGGCCCGGCACTGCCTTGAAAGCTGGAACCGGATCAATGTCATTGTGGCGGGCAAGCAGCCCGAACTCCAGTGGCTGGACCCCGACGCGGCACAGGCCCATTGCACGCAGGGGATCGGCATATGGGAATGGGCCAGCACCGACAGGGGACACGAGCCCGACCTGGTCATGGCCTGCGCGGGCGACGTGCCGACAATGGAAGCGCTCGCCGCCGTGGATATCCTGCGCCGGGCTATCCCCGACCTGAAGATCCGCGTGGTCAATGTGGTGGACCTGCTCACCCTCGCGTCGCCCGAGCAGCACCCCCACGGCCTTGACGACGCCACGTTCGACAGCCTGTTCACGCTGAACAGGCCGGTGATTTTCGCGTTCCACGGTTACCCGCAACTGATCCATAAACTGATCTACAAACGCGCGAACGCCCTGAATTTCCATGTGCATGGCTTTCAGGAGGAAGGCACCACAACAACACCCTTCGACATGACGGTAATCAACCACCTCGACCGCTATCATCTGGTGCTGAACACCATCCGCCACGTTCCCACCCTGACGGAACGGGCGGCCTATGCCGCGCAGGCCATGCGTGACAGGCTGGTCGAACACAGGCGCTATGTGGACAGCCATGGCCAGGATATGCCGGAAATCCGCGACTGGGTATGGCCTTTTCATACCCGGCCAGACAACAGCCCTTCTGCCGGGTCAGCCGAGCCCCAAGCCCGCGCGAACGGGGCACCCCCGGACTAAGGCCACGCCGGCCCCATATTCCCGCCCGCAACCCTTTACACCTGCCGTGACCAGCAGGCGGGTGCCAGGCCTGCCATCAACCCGTCAGGGCCATGGGGCCGAAGTGCCATGGTGAGGCCAACCCCACGCCGGGCCCGCTTCGGGCAATTGGGCCGGGGTTATCGGCTTTGGGCTGGCGTGCATCGGCCCGGTCGGGCAGCACCAGACACCAGCGGACACTAGCGGGCCGGGCGCTATTTCACCTGTGTCGCATAGGTAGCGAGTGCCGTTTTGGTATCGGTCGCAAGTTTGACCAGATCGGGATTTTTGGACCCGGCAATTTCAGCATCGAGCACAGGCTTCATCCGGGTATTCTCGTGCGAAAGGTAACGCACATAGCTGCGGTCGAACGCGGGACCATGCAGCGTCTTGTAGCGGTTGATCGTCTTCTGCCCAGCGGTGGACGGCTTGGCGGTCAGCGTCAGGGCATGCGGTGCCACAAGCTTTGTCAGTGTGGCCTGGTTTGCTGTCAGATCCTTGGCGATAGTCCCGCCCAGGGCTGCCAGGTCGATACGCGCCGCATGTGTCTGCGCCGCCTGCCCCAGCGCGATCTGGGTCATGTTCATGTCATTGAGCGTCTGGGCAAACGTTGCATCCGCGGCGGTAAGGGGCGGTGCCTTTTGCAGGGGCGGCAGGGGCGGCGCGGGAGGCTGCCCGTTAACGCACGCGCTCAGCGCAAGAAGGGCCACCAGGAGCGGAGGCAGGGCACGCGACGTGGAACGAGACAGTAGCGACATGATCGGCGGAAACTCCCTGAATGTCCGATGCGGTCCGGAACGCTGCATCCATGATGCCAGATGGCCAGCGGCCGGGCTAGCGGCAGTGGCCGGGGCTTTGCGATACGGAACAGACACCCCCATCATGGCGATGCACCGCCATGATGGGAGCCAACGGCGCCCAAGGCAATGCTCTGATCCACCGTGCTGCGCGCGGGCCGTGGTTCGGCTGGCGCCATATTTGGGCACGGAAAGAGATTTTGCGAGGCTACGGGCCTTGCATCGACCTGAAAGAGCGCACTAGGCTGGTCAGGCAGGCGTGCCACACTGGCGTGTTTCAATCGAGGTTTGGAGATAATCCGGGAAATGAAGTGTCGCAGTGTGTCCTTGCTTGCCGTGCCCTCGCTTCTTTTGAGCCTGAGCGGCTGCGGGTATTTTGATTCGCGGGCTGCGCACAAGGCGCAGATCACCATGATCGGGATGACATCCTACGACCTTCAGGCCTGTGCGGGGCTGCCAACGGCCACCAAGCAGATCAATGACACAACCCAGATTTTCATTTTCACGGGAACGCAGCCGCAACCCAGCTATGGCGGGTCCACCCTCATCCCGGTCGGGGATATTGTCACGACCGTTGCCCAGCTAGGCGGCGGTGGCGGCACATCGTGCTCGGCTGTGGTCCGCCTGGATCATGACCGGGTATCGGATGTGCATTACACCGGCAATAATGACGAAATTATCGGAACGGACGGAATCTGCTCCATTATCACCCGTGGCTGCGCCCGCCAGCCGGAAGGGACAATGAACAAATCCGCAGGAGGTATATTCGGCCCGGTTTCCGCATTCCATTCGCCAGTCGCGCCCAACCAGTCGACAAGTGCAACCTATTCGACGCAATCGGGCGCAACGCTGCTCAATACGGACAAAAAATCCTCCGACCCGATCATTATTCCCCGCACGCAGTAACGCAGGTTTTTAACGGCCACATTATTCTTGTGCGGGGCCATAGGCTGAACGCCGTCCACGCCTCCGCTGGCAAGCCCACGCCGGAACAGACGCTATCTGCCGTGCGGGGGTGTAATAGTGGCGTGTGTCGCATTTTCAGACGGGCGAAAGGCCGTGCTCTGCGCCTTGGCCGTGACCCAGTTCAGGGCTGCCCGTGCATCGGGTAGCGAAAGCGTGCCGATATCAACATCCAGACCGATACGCAGGGATGCCAGATCGACCTGCGACACAAGATCATAACGTGCGCCGACAGCCCCCGGCCCATACTTTAAATGGGCGTCGGTAATGCACATGAACCGGTCATATGCCGTGCCTTTCTGGAACGGATACTGCGCAAAACACTGCGATACGGCTGCGTGCATCGCACCCACGCCACGGTCATCGGTACATGCGGCCACGAGAGCGCACAGGACAGCAAATCCCCACAAATGCTTCATTTTTCTGCCAACCTGTTTTTCCACTAGCCTGGAACGGCTCAAAAGACGTGGGTGCACGATGATGACATATTCGTTTGTTTCCTATGTGTTTCCTGCGGAGTGATTCAGGCACAAAAAAACCCGCCT
>NZ_JBDOBQ010000044.1:0-11675 GCF_047723915.1 Acetobacter sp.
CCCCCCCCCCCCCCCCCCCCCCCCCCCCCCCCCCCCCCCCCCCCGGGGGGGGGGGCCGGGGCCGGTGCGGCACATGGCGGGCGGTCTTTCTAGGCCAGACCGGGCATGCCCCCGATCAGGGCTCGTGCATCGTATCCAGATCGGCAAAGCGCGTGTATTCGCCTTCGAAGAACAGGTTGATCGTCCCGGTCGGTCCGTGACGCTGTTTTTCCAGGATCAGTTCCGCCTTGTTGTGTACCAGGCTCATCTTGCGCTGCCAGTCATCCATCGCGGCGGAATATTTGTCGGTGGAATCGAAGGCGGTTTCCTTGGGCATGCGCTGTTGCAGGTAATATTCGTCACGAAAGACAAACATCACGGCATCGGCGTCCTGCTCGATGGAGCCGGATTCACGCAGGTCCGACAGCATGGGCCGTTTGTCCTCGCGGCTTTCCACCTGGCGCGACAGCTGGGACAGCGCCATGACCGGAACCTCCAGTTCCTTGGCGATGGCCTTGAGCCCCTGCGTGATCATGGAAATTTCCAGCACGCGGCTTTCGGGCCGGGTGCCGACCGATGGCCGCATGAGCTGGAGGTAGTCCACCACCACAAGGTTCAGCCCCTGCGTACGCTTGAGCCTGCGGCAGCGTGTCCGCATGGCCGAAAGGGATATGGCCGGCGTGTCGTCTATCACCAGCGGCAGGCGTGACAGTTCGTGGCTGACCCGCACGAAACGGTCGAATTCCTTCTGCCCGATATCACCGCGCCTGATCCGCTCGCCCGATACTTCGGCCTGTTCGGACAGAATACGGGTGGCAAGCTGTTCAGCCGACATTTCGAGCGAGAAGATCGCCACCGATCCGCGTGGGTTGCCACCTTCGGTTTCCGCCTCGTCCAGCAGGGCACGAGCGGCGGAAAAGGCGATCTTGGTGGCAAGGGCCGTCTTGCCCATGGCGGGACGCCCGGCCAGGATCAGCAGGTCCGACGGGTGCAGGCCGCCGGTTTTCTTGTCCAGGTCGCGCAGGCCCGAGGTCAGGCCCGTGACATGCCCTTCGCTCTTGAACGCCAGGGCCGCCACATCGATCGCACCAGCCAGCGCGCGGTGGAAGGGCACGAAATCGCCCTCCTTGCCTTTTTCAGTCGCCAGCCTGAACAGGGCCTCTTCCCCCGCCTCGATCTGGTTCTGGCCAGACAGTCCGCCTTCCACCCCGAAAGCGTTGTTCACCACCGTCTCGCCAATATCGATCAACTGGCGGCGTATCCAGGCGTCATGGATGGCGCGGCCGTAATCCCCGGCGTTGATGATCCCCACCATGGAGGTCAGCAATTTGGCCAGATAGGCCAGCCCGCCCACGCTTTGCAGAATGCCCGAATGTTCGAATTCGGCCCGCATGGTCACGGGGTCGGCCAGTTGCCCCGCCTCGATCCGCCGGGCCAGGGCGTCAAAAATCTGGCCGTTGACCTTGTTGGCGAAATGCTCCCCCGCCAGAAAGTCGGACACGCGGTCATAGGCGCGGTTGTTGGTCAGCAACGCGCCCAGAAGGGCTTGCTCGGCCTCGATATTCGCGGGGGGCTGGCGCAGGCCAAGGGCCAGAAGCCCTTCCTGCGTCTGCTGGTCTGTTTCTGCTGTGCTCATGCCCTGCCTCTAGCAGGTTTTACCCCGTTCCCGAAAGAGAACGCAGCCTCCGAAAACCGTGCATGGCCCGCCCAGCCTGCCCTGAAATTCGGCCTGCGGCCTATATCATAAATTTCCTGATTTTTGTTGAGAGCGCTTTTTGGCAACCCGCTGCGGAGCACAGCTCTTTATTTTGAAAAAAGCTGCGACCGAAAAATTTTATCATTTTCTATCAATGTGTTATTTCAAAAAAGTCGCTCAACAGGCCCGACCACCAGACATGACGCGGCACCGCATGGAGGGCCCTTATACCCGGTCGTCAACGGCACGCGCCGCCATATCCAGCGCGTCATAGGCCGTTACGATATGATAGAGCGAACTGGTGGGAATACGCTCGACCGCAGGGTCTGCATGATCGTCAAGCTGGTCGATCCATGTGCCTGCCGGGCAACCGGTCAGGTAACGGTCGAGCAGATTGGTAGCCATGGCGGTGGCAAGAGGAATTGCATCGGGGGCGGGGTGGTTCAGCACGCCACGCAAGCCTTCGCCCTGCGCCCACAGGCGGGCGGAGCGCTTCAGCACCGTGCCGGTGCGACTGACCCCGTCCCGCACCAAGGCCGTGACCGGCTCCAGCCCATGGGCGCGGGCAAAACGGTATAGCCGCCCCGCCTGCTCATGCGTCGGCACACCGGACTGCGCCGTATACGCCTGCAACAGCCATACCCATTCGAAATGGTGCCCCGGTTCGGTCCATTCCCCGCGCTCTCCCCCGGCGGGCTGCCAGCCGGGGCCGAAATATTCGCCCAGAGCCCCCGTAACCGGGTCCTGGAAACGGGTATGGAACAGGGTGTACAACTCATGCGCGAGCGCCAGATCCGCGTCGTCTCCCGTGGTCCGGTGCAGGGCCAGTACGGCTTCGAACAGGTGCATGTGCGGGTTCTGCTGCCGGGGCTGACCGTCATCGGGCAGGCTGTTATAAAACCCGCCATCGGGCAGGGCCATGCTGCGGCCTATCCAGCCCAGGGTGCCCCGCGCAAGCTCTGCCGCCTGCCCCGACGGCCCCTGTATGCGCGCGTACCACGCAAGGGCGAACACCACAAAGGCCAGATCATACAGATCGGCCGTCGGGTCCAGCACCGCCCCGTCACGCGTGAGCAGGCGGGCCCAGCCGCCATCCGGGCGGTGTGCACGTAACAGAAAACGGTACAGGCAATCCGCACGGGCGGCCGCCTGTGGCCAGCCCCGCAGCGCCGCCCAGGAAAACACGAACAACTGCCGCGCCTGCACCCGCACACGCTTAAACGGCGGGCGGGCGGGCTGCCCCGCAAGCGTCAGGTATTCCTGCGCCCCCAGGCAGGCAGGGTCGTCCGCCGTGCCGTCACACCCCACATCGGCCCAGAAAGGCAGCGCCTGCCCGAACATCCAGTCCGCAAACCGGTCGCGCACGGCCACAAGCGCGGACGCATGCTCCCCCGCCCCCGCTGACACGACGTGGCGTGCGGGACCGGTCATGCCCCGCGCGCCCGTCCTATGATAGCAGTCGTGGACTGCCCGGCCTGCAGATCGGCCAGCACCAGCCGTCCACCCGCCGCCAGAACAAGGTCCGCCCCCACCACGTTCTCGGGCCGGTAGTCAGCCCCTTTCACCAGCACATCGGGTATCAGGGCGCGAATGGTCTCGAGCGGCGTATCCTCGTCAAACGCCACAACGCCGTCGACATAGCGGATGGCCGCCATGACAGCCGCCCGCGCCTGAAGGGTGTTGACGGGACGGCTCTCGCCCTTGAGGCGCCGGACCGAGGCATCGGTATTGAGGGCGACCACAAGCCTGTCGCATTCGGCGCGGGCCTGGGCCAGCAGGCTGACATGACCGGGGTGCAGAATATCGAAACACCCGTTGGTGAACCCGACCTTGAGCCCCTGCTCCCGCCAGCGGGCCACCTGCGCGCAGGCCGCCGGCAGGGACAGCAGATGCGGCACGTCCTGCGCACCCTCCTGCCCCGCCAGTTCGCGCAGCACTTCGTCAATATCGGCCGTGGCCGTGCCCAGCTTGCCCACCACGACACCGGCCGCCGCATTGGCCACCCGCATGGCGCGCTCCAGCGTCAGGCCCGACCCCACGGCCAGTGCGAGCGTGGCAATGACCGTATCCCCCGCCCCCGACACATCAAAAACCTCACGCGCGCGGGCCGGGACCGATAACGCGGCCCCGTTGCGGCGCACCAGCATCATGCCTTTTTCGGACCGGGTGGCCAGAATGGCGTCGGCCTGCGCATGGTCCATGACAGCACGGGCCGCCGCTTCGACCTGTGCCTGGGTGTCCACCGGCATGTGCGACGCGGCTGCCAGTTCACGCGCATTGGGCGTAATGCACGCAGCCCCGCGATACAGCGCATAATCGGTCTGTTTGGGGTCCACAAAAACAGGAACGCCATGGGCTGCGGCTGCGGCGAACACGCAGTCCAGCACGGCGGGGGCGCACACGCCCTTGCCGTAATCGGACACCACAACCGCCTGCACACCGGCAATATGGGCCTGCACCGCCCGGCACAGCGCATGGGCCTGCGTATCGGTCAGGGGAGTGCTGCTTTCCTCATCCACCCGCACGACCTGCTGGTGTGCGGCAATAAAGCGTGTCTTGCAGATCGTGGGGCGGCTGGGGTCGGGCACCGTTGCATCCACCAGCCTGCCCTGTTCGGCCAGAACGGCGCGCAGGGTGGCCCCGGCCTCGTCATCGCCCACCAGACCGACCAGCACGGCCCGCCCCCCGAGCGAGAGAACATTGCTGACCACGTTGCCCGCACCGCCGGGCATTTCGCGCCGCGAATCAAGCAGCAGGACAGGCACCGGGGCCTCGGGCGAGATGCGCTCCATCCGGCCGTATAAAAACCGGTCGAGCATGACGTCGCCCACGCACAGGACTGTAATGGCTGAAAAATCCACCGCGTTCAGGCTCCGAACGACTCTGCGAATTTCACCAGCCCTGTCTGCCGGCGCACGGCTTGGCGCGCGCTCACCAGCACGGCGCGGGCCTCGGCTATGGCGCGGTCCAGTTCGGTGTTGACGATCACGTAATCGAATTCCTGCCAGTGCGAAATTTCGTCCCGGGCGGCGGCCATGCGGCGCGCGATTTCGTCCGGGTGGTCGGAGGCGCGGCCATGCAGGCGGCGTTGCAGTTCCTCGAGCGAGGGCGGCAGCACGAACAGGCTCACCACATCGTCGGGCAGGGCGCGGCGGATCTGCGCATGGCCCTGCCAGTCAATGTCGAACACCATGTCGTGGCCCGCGGCAAGGGTCGCCTCCACCGCCGCGCGGGGGGTGCCGTAGCCACGGCCGAACACGGTGGCCCATTCCAGCAGTTCGCCCGCTTTTGCCATGGTCTCGAACTCGTCCATGGTGCGGAAGTAGTAATGCACGCCTTCCTTCTCGCCCGGGCGGGGCTGGCGCGTGGTGACCGAAACCGAATGGCGCAGCCGGTTGTCCGACGCGCGCAGGGCGTTGGCTATGGTCGATTTACCCGCCCCCGACGGGGCCGATATGATAAGACACACCCCCCTGCGTGCCGCCACGTTCGGATGCGTGTCTGCATTCTGCGCCATGCCGTTTCCCATATCCCGCACATTTCATGTTCCAGTCTTGCCCCTTCATGCCAGAAGCGGCCATGCTACGCCACCGGGTGGCGCAATGAAGGTGAAGACCCAAACCGTATGATGACCCTCAACTCCGTTCTGATCACCGGTGCGTCTTCGGGCATGGGGCGGGCCCTGGCCTGCGCGCTGGCAAGACCGGGCCGCAGGCTGTGGCTGGGCGGGCGCAATGCGCAGCGGCTGGAAGCCACGGCCCGGCACTGCGCGGACCGGGGCGCCCACGTTACCACCACCCTGGGCGATGTAACCGACAGACGCGCCATGAATGACTGGGTGCGCGGCACGGAACGGCTTGACCTTGTGCTGGCCTGCGCGGGGGTGACGGGCGGCACCCACCTGCCCCGCCCCGGACTGGACCCGTACGAACCCGCGGCACAGGTGCACCGTATTGTCGAGACCGACCTGGGTGGCGTGCTCAACACCGTATTGCCCGCGCTCGATGTCATGCGGGGCCAGCCCCGTGGGGCGGATGGCGTGCGCGGGCGGATCTGTGCCATTTCCTCGGTCGCGGGGCTTGTTTCCTTCCCCGGCACGCCCGCCTATTCGGCCGCCAAGGCGGCAGTGGACCGGTTCATGGTGGCCACGGGCGGCAACACGCGCCGGGCGGGCATTCTGCTCAGTTCGGTGGTCTGCGGTTTTGTGAACACACCCATGGTGGCGCGCAACAGCTTTCCCATGCCCGGGCTGAGCGATGTGGACACGGCCTGCCGCCGGATCCTGCGCGGGCTGGCACGCGACGAACGCCGTATTGTCTTTCCGCGCTGGCTGGTGCTGGGGTCGCGCATGATGGACCTGCTGCCCATCCGTGTGGCGGAAACCTATTATACCCGCCAGCCCTCCGGCGCCCCGGGCACAATGCCCGAAACCGACCTGACCTGAAAAAGCCATCCTTTCCATTTCATGCCTGAACCCCGCAGGCAGGAGCCCCTACGCATGACCCAGACCGCCCGGCCAACCCCGATCCATGACGGGCTGATGGAGGACCTGTCCGCCGCATCCGTGCGTGAACCCGTGCCCGTATCGCGCAAGACCATGAAAATGGACCGCGTGTTCTGGAGCCATTTCTCGCCCAATCTGGGCCCGGGCGGCTGGGTGACGGGCGCATTGCTCAGCCATATGGGGCTGGATTTTTTAACCGGGGTCATGGCTATCGTGCTGGGCAATATCATTGGCGCGCTACCCGTGGCTTATGCCGCCGCCATCGGCCCGGCCACGGGACTGACGCAGATGGAGGCATCGCGCCGGGCACTGGGGCGGCTTGGCGTGCGCCCGCCCGCGTTCCTGAACTGGATCTACTGCGTGGGGTGGGACGCGGTGAACAACGTGCCCGCCGCCACGGCCCTTGTGGCCCTGCTGCTGACGGTGGGCCTGCGGGCCCCGTTCTGGCTTGCCCTTGGCGTGCTGGCCGGAACGCAGATGGTGGCCTCCATCTATGGCCACCATGTGGTTCAGGCCCTGCAGAAATATCTGGGCGGGCTGCTGCTGGTGGTGTTCACGGTGATCGGGATCGTGTTCGCGCTCAGGGGGCAGGCCCCTCTTGCCGCCCAGACACCTGTCAGTGCCAGCACCTTTGTGCTGGCAGTCGGTATTCTGGTCAGCTTCAACCTGTCATGGGCGTCCTATTCATCGGACTACACCCGTTACCTGCCGGCAGCGTCCAACCCCACAAAAGTCGTGCTGCTAGCACTGGGCGGGCTTTTAGGCTCGGCCATTCCGTTCCAGATTCTGGGCCTTGTCTCCGCCGGAAGCGTGGCGGACGCCTCGCCCACGGCGGTCATTGCCTCGCTCCAGCAGGCCATGGGGCCTTTGGGGGCGGTGGCTCTGGCGGCCATTGCGCTGTCCTCCATTACCGGCAATGCGTTCAATGACAACACCGCCAGCTACAGCCTGATCTCGGCCGGGTTGCATGTGCCCCGCGTGGCGGCGGCGGTGCTGACGGCGGCACTGGGGTACGGGCTGGCCGTGGCGGGGGCCGGGCGTTACGCATCCCTGTATACCGACTACCTGCTGGTGACGATGTACTGGATCGCACCATGGATCGGCATTGTGCTGGCCGACTGGTATTTCGGGGACCGCACGGTACACCCCGTCCCCCCCGGCTGGACACGGGGGGCCACCATTTTCGTCCTGACCGCCGTCATGACCATTGCACTGTTTTCCACCAGCGGGCTGTATACCGGGCCGGTGGCGCGGTGGCTGGGCGGCGCCGATATCGGCTATTATGTCGGCTTTATCGTGGCCGGGGGCTGCTACGCTTTGGGCATGCCCCGCCGCACCAGTTCGTAAAGCCCTACAGCGGCAGCGACCGAGACGTTCAGGCTTTCCATCTCCCCGGGCATGTACAGCCCGGCGATTTCGTCGCAGCTTTCACGCGTCAGGCGGCGCAGGCCACGGCCTTCGGCACCCAGCACCAGCGCCACGCGACGGTTGGCAAAAGACCCCCCATCCAGCATGGACCCGCCCGCATCCAGCCCCACGGTCCAGCACCCCGCCTTTTGCAGCATCTCGATCGCGCGGGAGAGATTGACCTCCCGCACGATGGGCACGCTTTCCAGCGCGCCGGAGGCCGCCTTGGCCAGAACGGCCGTCTCCTCCGGTGCGTTGCGGTCCTGCACCACAAGACAGGCCGCACCGAACGCCGCCGCCGAACGCAGGATGGCCCCCACGTTGCGCGGGTCCGTCACCTGATCCAGCACCAGCACCGGGCCGGGGCGGGCCAGGGCCTCCTCCAGCGCCAGAGATGGCAACTGCCGGGCCAGCAGGGCAACGCCCTGGTGCACCGCGTCCGCGCCCAGCAGGTCATCCAGCCGGGCGCGGGGCGCCAGTTCGGGGGTAATCCGCAGGCCGCCCGGGGCCTTCATGGCCTCTTCCAGCGCGGGATGTTCGGCCTCCGTCACCAGCAGGCGTTCAAAAACACGGCGCGGGTTGGCAAGGGCGGCCGCCACCGCATGGGTGCCGAACAGCCAGCACCGGCCAGCAGGGGCCGCCCCGCCTTCGCGCCCGGGCCCCGCAGGTGCGGTGGAACGGGGGCGGCGCGCGGGCCGGGAGGTACGGGGTGGTCGCATGGGCAAGGCTGTTCCGGCTTGAGGGAGAGATCGTGCCTATTCCCCTAGCGCAAGAGCGGGGGCTCCGCCTATCCCGCATCGGCACGGGAATGGACATTCATGCCCCGCGGCTGTATCCGTCTGGCAGAAGGCCCACAGCACGACAGCCCGGCCAGCAGCACACAGGAGCGGGTCATGAGCACAGCCCCGGCCCCTTCCGAAGGGGCGATTTCCCTCCACCGCAACGACCTGCCCGATGGCCTTGCCTTCAGCGGTTCGGTGGCCGTGGATACGGAAACCATGGGCCTGAAGCCCCATCGTGACCGGCTGTGCCTTGTCCAGCTTTCGGCTGGTGACGGCACGGCCCATCTGGTCCAGATCATTCCCGCGGCACTGGGTGGCAGGGGGTATGACTGCCCCAACCTCAAACGCGTGCTGGCCGACCCGGACGTGACCAAGATCATGCATTTCGCCCGGTTCGATGTCGCCATCCTGCAACATGCGCTGGGTATTACGGTCAGCCCCGTGGTCTGCACCAAGATCGCGGCCCGGCTTGTACGCACCTTTACGGACCGGCACGGGCTGGCGGCCCTGTGCCGTGAAATGCTGGGCGTGGATTTAAGCAAGCACCAGCAGACATCGGACTGGGGGGCAGCGGTTCTCAAGCCCGAGCAACTGGCCTACGCCGCGTCGGACGTTTTGTATCTGCACGCGTTATGGGCAAAAATGGACAGCCTGCTGGCGCGGGAAGGACGGCGCGATCTGGCGCAGGCGTGTTTCGACTTCCTGCCCGCCCGCGCCCGCCTGGACCTTTTGGGATATGAAGACCCTGATATTTTCTCCCACCGGGGCTGAACGGCAGCTCATGCCCGCACACAGCCTGCGCCCCCGCCCGACACGCAGACCTGCGCGCAGCCCGGCCCCCTATTTCTCTGGCTATTCCTCTGGCTATTCCTCTGGCAACTCCGGACAGCCCCACGCATGACCTCTCCCGCTTTCCCGCCCGCCACCCCGCGTGACGCCAGCCAGCCAACCGCCGTGACCGGCGCAGATAACGGGGCGCACACCCGCCCCGGCGATCAGGCTGCGGGCCGCCGCCCGGGGGCGGATGCCGCCGATGTCGTGCGCACCGAACAGGCCGGGCTGAATGCGCTGGCCCACGCGTTCGAAACCCCCCATATGCTCGGCAACGCCTTTGCCCGCGCGCTGGATATTCTGCTGGCCCTGCCCGGCCGCGTGGTGGTGACGGGCATTGGCAAGTCCGGCCATATCGCACGCAAGATCCAGGCCACCCTGGCCTCCACCGGCACGCCGTCCCTCTATATCCACCCGGCGGAAGCCTCGCACGGGGATCTGGGCATGGTGCAGCGGGGAGATGCCATTCTGGCGTTTTCCAACTCGGGCGAAACCACCGAACTGGGCGATATCGCGGCCCACGCCCACCAGACCGGCCTGCCCCTGCTGGCCGTGACCAGCCGCGCGGACTCCACCCTGGCCCTGCGCGCAACCGTGGCGCTGACGCTGCCCAGCATGCCCGAAGCCTGCCCCATGGGGCTGGCCCCCACCACCAGCACGGCTATCCAGCTTGCCTTTGGCGACGCGCTGGCCGTGGCCCTGCTGCGCCTGCGGGGCTTTACCGCGACCGATTTCGGCACATTCCACCCCGGCGGGCGGCTGGGCGCGCGCCTGCGCACGGTCAGCGAACTCATGCGTACCGGCCCGGCCCTGCCCCTGGCGGGGCCAGATACGCCCATGCGCGATATCATTATGGAAATGACACAGAAGGCGCTAGGCTGCGTGGGGATTGTCGGGCAGAATGGCACGCTGGCGGGGTTGATCACGGATGGTGACCTGCGCCGCGCGCTGGACCACGACCTGACAACCACCCTGGCGGAAACCGTGATGAACCCAAGGCCGCTTACCATAGAGCCCGATGTCGTCGCATCCGAGGCGTTACGCGCCATGAACGAACGCACACGGCCTGTCACGTCGCTTTTTGTGGTGGATGCACAGCACAGGCCCATTGGTGTCGTTCATGTCCATGACCTGATCCGAGCCGGGGTGGGATGAACACCACACCCGACGGCCCCCAGGACGAACGCCCCGACACACGCCCCCGGCGCGAGGACTTTGCACGCCCGGCAAGCCTCGTGCGCAACCAGCGCGAACGTCTGGCGCCGTCGCTGCGCCGCACCCCGCCCGATGCCGCAAAGCTGGCCCGCCGCCGTACCCTCATGCGCTGGGCCAAATGGTTCCTGCCCGCCGCGGCCCTGGGGCTGCTGGCCACGATCGCCATCTGGCCCGAGGTGGACCGCCTGATCAACGCCAACAAGACGACACTGAAGGAACTGGCCCGCGTCAAGATCGAGAGCGGCAACCTGATCGGGGCCACCTATCGGGGCATGGACGAACACAACCGCCCCTTCATGATTACGGCGGACAGCGTACATCAGGTCAACGACAACCGGATGGATCTGATCAAACCTACGGCGGATATTCTCTCCCAGGGGGGGAGCTGGCTTCTGGTCCGATCGGAAAAAGGCGTGTACATGCAGCACGGACAGATTCTTGACCTGACCGGAGAAGTCACGCTGTACCGCGACGATGGATTGATGATGCACAGCCCCGTGGCCGATATTGATGTCAGACGCGGTATTATCGCCTCCGACTCCTGGGTCCATGCCGAAGGCCCCTTCGGCGTGCTGGACGCGCGCGGGTTCGTACTGTCCCAGCACGACGGCATTGCCCAGTTCCGCGGACCGGGGCGCATGCTGCTCAACGATGACCGCCACAGCGAACCCACCCCCAGCGGAAAGGCGTCCTGACATGCACAAGCCGCCTGCCCTGCCACTTCTGACCAAGGGTCGCAACACCGGGTTACGCACGCAGCCGGGCCGGATACGGGGTATGGGCTGCCAGTCCAGCCGCACGCGGGGCTGCATGCCGGGCCACGTACCGGGTCCTGTAATGGGCCATGTGCCAAACCCTGTACCGGGCCACCTGCTGCCCGCATTGGCCGTGGCCGTTCCGCTGGCGGTTGCCCTCTGCCTTGCCCCGCAGGCCGCCCGCGCCCAGGCCATAGACCTTTCGCATGGCGGGCAGATTACCGTAACGGCAAAAGGCGGGTTCGACTGGGATCAGAACCAGAAAAAGGTCACCGCCTACGATCAGGCCCAGGCGGTCCGGGGCGACGTGACAGTGACCGCCGACAAGCTGATTGCCTATTACCGCAAGAAAGCCCCCGCTCCCGCCACCCCGGGGACCGCGAACACCGCGCCGACCGATACAGATGCCGGGAATGCCGCTGGCAAGAACGCTGGCGCAGCAGGTGCTGGTACACAGCCCCCCGCGCCACCCGATACACCGCCCGCCAAGCCGGATACCCCAGCCC
>NZ_JBDOBQ010000045.1:0-10304 GCF_047723915.1 Acetobacter sp.
ACCCGACCAGCCGTGCGAGAAGGGCCTGGGTGGACAGGGATGCATCGGGGTGGGCGGGCGGCATGCTGTCTTTACTCTCCATTACGGTCTGGCCCGGGGCATGATGGGGCGGGGTCGTGAAGGCGGGATCGGGGGACAAGGTTGTGACGTGGGCCAGCGTATCAGGCATTCCCCCACGGGGGGGAGAGCAAAGGCCCGTGTGCGGGACAAATCTTTTCCGATGACGTGGTTCGGAAAAAACATCGCAACGAATCCCCTCGCCATCTGGTGCGGGCGCAGGCAGAACGTGACTATGCCCCTGCGTACCTGCCCGCCGCATCCCCGCACCCGGTACAGCCCGCACAGACCCGATGGAGCCCGGCCCCTTTCATGTCCGACAGCCTGAACCATATTGAGACCGAAACCATTTACCCCATCGCGCTGGACAGGCGGCATGGCCGCCCGCGCGACCTGTTCACCGTCTGGTTCGGGTCGAACATGATGATGCTGACCGTCGTGACCGGCGCACTGGCCACGACCCTGTTCGCCCAGCCCCTTGGCCCCGCACTTGCGGCCCTTGTGGTGGGCAATCTGGTGGGTGGGGTGTTCATGGCGCTGCACGCGGCGCAGGGCCCGCGCCTTGGCGTTCCGCAGATGATCCAGACACGCGGCCAGTTCGGGCTTTGGGGCGCGGTGCCGGTCACGGCGCTGGTGGTGCTGATGTATGTGGGGTTCGCCGCATCCAACTTCGTGCTGGGCGGGGAAGGCCTGCAACAGATCTTTCCGGGCTTTGGCCGCATGGGCTGCGTGGTGGCCATGGGGGTGCTGACCGCCATACCCGCCCTGATGGGCTACCGCATGATCCACGCAGCCGCCCGCACCATGACCGTGCTGTGCGGCGTGGTGGTGGTGGCGTCGCTCCTGTATGTCTGGGTCACGCAGTACCCCGCCATTGTGGCCGCACCATCCCGCCCGGCCACCCTGCGCGGCATGCTGGCCAGCCTGTCCGCCGCGGCCCTGTGGCAGATTGCCTATGCCCCCTACGTGTCGGATTATTCGCGCTACCTGCCGCCGGGCCGGGCGGGGGAACGCGCGGCTTTCCATGCCTCGTTCTGGGGGTGTGTGGGCGGCTCCGTCCTGCCCATGAGCATTGGCGCGCTGATCGGCCTGCTGGCGGGCGGGCAGAACGTGGTGGCCACGTTCGCCGCATTGCTGGGCGTGTGGGCGGTGCCGGTGCTGGCGGCCCTGTCGCTGGGCATTACCGTGGCCACGGCCATGAACATCTATTGCGGGGCACTGTCCACCCTGACCGTGCTACAGACCTTCCGCCCCACACGCCAGCACCGGCTGGGGGCGCGCATTGCCGTGACACTGGGCCTGTGCGGGCTGACCTTTATCATGGCCGTGGTCATGAGCCGCAGTTTCATGGCCGCGTACGATACGTTCCTGCAGGCCCTGATGGCGGTCATGATTCCGTGGACGGCCATCAACCTGACCGATTACTACGTGCTGCACCATGGCGAGTATGACGTGGCCTCGTTCTTTTCCCCCACCGGGGGGCGGTACGGGCTGTTCAACAAGCCCGCTTTGGCCTGCTACGTGATCGGCATTGCGGTGCAGGTGCCGTTTTTCGCGACCGATTTCTATACCGGTCCCATCGCCCGCATGATGCACGGCATAGACCTGGCCTGGGTGGTAAGCCTGTGCGTGACCGGCCCGCTGTACTGGGCTGTGGAACGGCGCTTCAACCCCAAGGCACTCCCCCCGTCCCCCACACCCTGACCGGCCCGGCCGCTGCACACGGGCCAAAAGGGGTGGATGGCCGCACAGGTCAGAAACCGGATATGACCGTTCCCCCGGTCCCGGCATGGCCGCCCCTGTCTGCCTCGCGGGTACCGTCCGCCACTGTGGCGGGGCTACGCCGCAAGGTGCTGTACAGCGTCATATAGGCACCAAGACCAAGGAAAACAGCACCCACCATGACGTAACCCGGCACCATAGGGTTGCCGGTCCGCGCGACAAGCCAGGTCACGAAAGGCTGGGTCAGCCCGCCAAAGCTCGAAACAGCAAGGGCATACACGATCCCGAACATGAAAGAGCGGCTGCGCGCGGGCAGGGCCTCGACCTGCGTGCGCCAGACACAGGCATTGGCCAGCCCCGTAAGCCCGAACAGAGTGACGTTCAGCGCCAGCATGCTGCCAAGCCCCGGCGCCTGTATGGCCAGACGGTACAGCGGCACGCTGACCGCGGCCAGAACAAGCCCGATCCCCAGCACATAGGGTCTCGGGTCCGGGTGGCGGGCCAGCGTGGCCATGCCCACACCCAGCGCCACGACGCCGGTCAACAACCCCGCCACCATGCCCGCCATGGCAACGGAGGGGGAAAGATGCAGCACCGCCACCGCATAGCTGACGCCGAAATGCTCCACATAGGTCATGATGGTGCCGCTGGTGATGCACAGGAACACCAGCGGCACCACCCGGCGCAGCACGCGCCGCTCGGCCCTGTCGGGATAGGTGGGGGATGGGGGCGCACAGGGGCCAGCACCCGCCGCCGTATCCGGCTCAACACCCGTCACACCATGGGCTGCAGCCTTCCGGTTACCCCCGGGCTCCTTACCGAGTCCCATTCGTGCATCCGGCCCCGCAGCAGTCCGTGCGCCTGCCGGGGCCATACCGCCGCTGGCGCGCAGGGCAAGGCCCAGCGGCACAATGGCCAGCCCCAGCACGAACGGCACCCGCCAGCCCCAGGCATACAGCGCCTCGTGCGAGAGGGTGAGTGAGAGCACAAGCCCCACCACCGCCCCGGCCAGCGACCCCAGAAGCTGCGTCATGGACTGCATGGCCGCGAACACCCCGCCCAGCCCTTCGGGTGCGGTCTCGACAATCAGCGCCGTGGCCGGACCGACTTCTCCCCCATCGGAAAAGCCCTGCAACATCCGCGCGACAATAATCAGCACCGGGGCCAGCAGGCCGATTGTCGCGGTGGCCGGGGCGAGCGCCAGCAGCAGCGAACCCGCCCCCATCAGGCTGAAGGTCAGCATCAGGGCGGCGCGCTGGCCATAGCGCCGCCCGTACCACCCGACCACCAGCGCCCCGAACGGCCGCAGGAAAAACCCCACGGCAAAGGTCATGAGCGAATGCAGCAGGCTGGCCAGATGATTGCCCGACGGAAAGAACGCCTGCCCGATCATGGGAGCGAAAAAGGCAAAGGCCATGAAGTTGTAGAATTCGAGAAAATTGCCGGCACAGGCGGCAAGCAGAACCCGGGGTGCCACGGAACGTGCCGGGGCCGCCCCGTCGGGCAGGCAGGAGGGCGCAGGGGCCATGGGTAAGGAACTCCGATCCGTGCCGCATGGGCGGTTTTTTCAGCCTGCCAGAGTAGAAGCCTCGCACCGGGTTGTTCAAGCACGACATGGCTTGAACAACCGCCACGCCACCGCCATCATGCAGGCTGTTTCCCACCCTGGGTACCATGATCCATGCTGAGCGGCCTTTTCCTGCCCGACCACGCCCACCGCCCCCCGGCCCCCGCCAGCGCGGACGGGTTCGGCTTTCCCGCAGGGCCCGCGCATGCGCGCGCGGCCCTGGCCACCATTGCCGCATGGCCCCAATACGCCTCCACCCCGCTTGTACCCCTGCCGGGCATGGCGGCGGAACTGGGCTGCGGCGCGCTGTATTACAAACAGGAAAGCGGGCGTTTCAGGCTCGGCAGTTTCAAGGCGCTGGGGGGCGCCTACGCCGTGCAGCGCCTGCTGGGGCGGATCGTAACCGAACGTACGGGCACCACGCCCACGGCCGCCGACCTGCTGGCCGGGGCGTATGCGGATAGTGCGGCACAGGTCACCGTATGCTGTGCCACCGATGGCAACCACGGCAGATCCGTTGCCTGGGGGGCGGCGCAGCTTGGCTGCAACAGCGTGATCTTCATCCATGAAGCCGTGACCCGGGCGCGGGCCGACGCCATTGCAGCCCTTGGCGCGCGGGTCGTGCGCCTGCCCGGCACGTATGACGACGCAGTGCGCCACGCACAGGCCGA
The DNA here is from genome assembly GCF_047723915.1 of Acetobacter sp. Taxonomy (GTDB): domain Bacteria; phylum Pseudomonadota; class Alphaproteobacteria; order Acetobacterales; family Acetobacteraceae; genus Acetobacter. Next base: position 4,018 of record NZ_JBDOBQ010000045.1, read on the forward strand.
GGCGGACAGGCAGGGCTGGTTCGTGGTCTCTGACACGTCCTACCCCGGCTATGCCGAAATCCCGGGCTGGATCATGCAGGGCTACAGCCTGATCGCGGAGGAAATACGCGACCAGCTTGGTGCGCGGGTTCCCACGCATGTGTTCCTTCAGGCCGGGGTGGGCGGGTTTGCCGCCGCCATCATGGCCTGCATGGCCATGGCGTACGCCCCTGCCCCGCCCCGCTTCATAACCGTGGAGCCCGAAACGGCGGCCTGCCTGCTGGCCAGTGCGCACGCGGGAGCACCGACAGCCGTGACGGGAGACCTGCATACCATCATGGCGGGGCTGGCCTGTGGCGAACCTTCGAGCCTTGCATGGCCCGCGATCCACGCCCTGACCGACGCGTATCTCGCCCTTGATGACGACAGCATACGCCAGACCATGCGGGCCCTGGCCCGGGGCGTGGGCGGCGACAGCCCCGTCATTGCGGGGGAAAGTGGCGCCGCCGGTCTGGCCGGGCTGCGCGAGGTCATGGCCAACCCCGAACTGGCAGGCCGCCTCGGGCTTTCACACCATTCCGTGGTGCTGGCAATCGGCACGGAAGGGGCGACAGACCCCGCGATGTACCGCGAGATCGTGGGGCGGGATGCCGCCGAACTGGAAAAGGCCATGGCCGATGCACGATGACCGCCCCCCACAGACAGACCTGCAGGCACCCCGACCTGTATCCCCACCGGCATCCCCGATGGCATCCCCGATGGCACCCTCATCAGTTCCTCCACACGCACCCCCTCTGACACGCCCGCTGGCTCCCCCATTGGCAGCCCCACTGGCAGCCTCAGTGGCACCCTCAGCGGCTCCGCCGACGGCGCACCCAATGGCGCTCCCAGCGGTTCTCCCAGTGGGGGTGCCAGCGGCACTCCCCATCAGTCCGCAGCGGCTCGATGCCTCGGTGCAGGAATTCGGGCGTGTGGGAGCATTGCCGGGGGGCGAGGTGGCCCGCCTTGCCCTGACCGATGCCGACAGGGCAGGCCGCGACCTGCTGGTCGCGCGCATGCGCGCGCTGGGGCTGAGCGTGAGCGTGGATGCAATCGGCAATATTTTCGGCACGCGCGCGGGTGACGGCGGCACGCAAGGCACGGTCATGGTCGGCTCGCATATCGACACGGTATCCACCGGCGGGCTGTACGACGGCACATTCGGCGTGCTGGCAGGGCTGGAGGTGGTGGCCACCCTTAATGACATGGGGGCCAGAACACGCCACCCCATTACCATAGCCGCCTTCACGAACGAGGAAGGTGCGCGTTTCCAGCCCGACATGCTGGGCAGTCTGGTCTTTGCCGGCGGCCTGGCACTGGACGAAGCACTTGCCCTGCGCGACGCGGACGGCGCCGTGCTGGGCGATGAACTGCGCCGTATCGGCTATGCCGGGCAGGACCGTGGCCCGGCCGATATGACCGCGTATTTCGAACTGCATATCGAGCAGGGGCCGGTGCTGGAGCGCGAAGGCGTGCAGATTGGCGTGGTCTCGGGCGTGCAGGGTATTTCCTGGCACGAAATCACGGTCAGGGGCCGCTCGGCCCATGCGGGCACAACCCCCATGGCCATGCGCCATGACGCGGGACACGCCGCGGCCCGCATTGTCTGCGGCGCGCATGACATGGCCCGCACTTTGGGACCGGACCAGCTTGTGGCCACGGGCTATACGCGCCTGACCCCAAACCTGGTGAACGTAATCGCGCAGGAGGCGGTGTTCACGGTCGATCTGCGCAACCCCGACAACGCGGCCCTGCAACAGGCGGACGCGGCGCTGCTCGGTATTGCGCAGGATGTCGCCACGCAAACCGGCACGGATGTGACATGCCGCACCCTGGCCCGGTTCGACCCCGTGGCGTTCGACCCCGCCTGCGTGAACGCGGTGGAGCACACGGCCAGGGCGCTGGGCTATTCCACCCGCAGGCTGCATTCGGGCGCGGGGCATGACGCGCAGATGATCGCGCGGATTGCCCCTTCGGCCATGATTTTCGTGCCCAGTGTCGGCGGAATCAGCCATAACGTGCGCGAGTTCACCGCGCTGGACGATCTGGTGCGCGGCACCGTCGTGCTGGCCCGCCTTGTGGCCGACCATGCGGGAGCCACCCCCGCCTGACCCGGCCGCCGCACCGCCCCTGCGCCGGGTCATCCGGTCGGGCAGGCCATGGCTCCCACCCGAACGGGCGCGGGATCAAATGGCTGGCATGCGCTATTGGCATGGGCACGCAGGCATGGCAAGGAAAGGCGGACCATCCACCCCGCGCCAGCGGTTCAGTCCGGCAGGACCGCAACTTGCATACCCCCAAGCGGCTGCAAAACCGGACCACGCACATGGTATTAAGGGGCCGGGCCCTGCCGTCCGGGCCCCGAACCGCACCATCGCCTGCTGCGCCGGGGCGCAAGCCAACCCGGCCCACCTCTGGCGGCCCTGTGGACCTGTGCCGCTGGGCCGGTAAAAGGGCCGGTATCAGCGGGTCTGGGTCAGCGGGCTTTCCGGCGGACCTGACCCCACCGCCAGCACAAACACCCCCGCCATGACGGGGCAACAGGAACGAGCCCCCGCGTCATGACACCGTTTTTTACTCTGGCCATCGGGGCCGCGGCCATTGTTGCTGTCATTGTCCTGATCGCCCGGTTCCGGTTCGAGCCGACCATGACGCTGTTCGGCGTTGCAATTGCCGTAGGGCTGGCCGTGGGCCATGCGCCCACACAGGCCGTGACGTCGTTCGAGGCCGGGGCGGGCCATGCGCTGGGGCATATCGCCTTCATTATCGCCTTTGGCACCATGCTGGGCCGCATGGTGACCGAAAGCGGCGCCGCACAGGCCATTGCCAACACGCTGATCCAGCGTTTCGGGCCGCGCAACATCCACTGGGCCATGATGCTGATCGGGCTTGTGGTGGGGCTGCCGATTTTTTTCGATGTCGGGTTCGTGCTGCTGGCCCCACTGGCCTTTGTGGCCGCACGGGCCGCACGGCAGCCGATCCTGCTGGCGGCGCTGCCGCTGGCTTCCGGCCTGTCGGTGGTGCATGCGCTCCTGCCCCCGCACCCCGCGATCATGGTGGCGGTACAGGCCTACCACGCCCGGGTGGGGCTTGTGCTGCTGCTGGGTGGGGCGATCGCCATACCCACGGCCATTCTGACCGGGCCCGTTTTCGCCCGGTTCGTGGCCGCGCGCATGACGGTGCAGGGTGTCAGTTCGCTGGAGGCACAGGTGCTGGACACCCAGCCCGCTCAGCCAGCCCCGCCCGTCTGGCTGGCGCTGCTTGCGGTGCTGATGCCCGTGCTGCTTATTCTGGCAGGGCTGGTGCTGGGCGGCCTTTTTCCGGCCGGGCCGGGCCACAGCCTGGGTGAACTGCTGGGCTCGACCGACATTGCACTGGCGCTGTCGGTCGGGTTCGCCTGCATTGCCCTGGGCCATGCACGCGGGGTCAGCAGCAAGGCCATGGCGGCCCACCTGCATGACTGTCTGGCGCCTATCGCCTTTCTGGTACTGCTGATTGGCGCGGGAGCCGGGTTTGGCCGCGCCCTGATCGATGCCGGGGTCTCGGACGTACTGACCGGGCTTGCCCGGCACTGGCACATGCCCGTGCTGCTGATGGCGTGGGGCTTGGCCGCGCTGGTGCGGCTGGCAACCGGTTCGGCCACCGTGGCCATGAGCACGGCCGCCGCCCTGCTGGCCCCCATAGCCCAGCAGACGGGCCTGGTCTCGCCCGAGGCCATGGTGCTGGCCACGGGGGCGGGCTCCGTCGCGTTCGGCCCGGTCACGGACCCCGGCTTCTGGCAGATCAAGGAATATCTGGGGCTGAGCATGGGCCAGACGCTGCTGACCTGGTCGGTGATCGAGACCGCCATTGCCCTGCTTGCACTGGCCGGAGCCAGCGTGTTCCAGTACCTGGTTCTTGCCGCCTAGACCTGCCGGAAGCCAGAAGCCGGAACAGCCACCCCCGCGCGGCCCCGAAGGCAAACCCGAAAACGGGTTACTGAACGGAGCGCTGGACCGATGACCGGCCCGGACACCTGCCGGATACCCACCCGACACTGGCCCAATATTGGCCCAATATTGACAGCGATACCAACCTGAATACCGGCCCCGATATTGGCCGGGCTGGTGGCCCAGATACTGGAGCAGGTACCGGATATTAACCCGGTCACTGACGCCGGTCGTGGCCCGGCTCCCCGACCCGGATGAGACTGACCCTGATGAGACTGGCCGGGATAAGACTGGCGGGAATAAGACTGGCCCGGGGCAAAAACCGGCCCATGGGCCGCCCCACGCAGACAGCCCACACGGGGCATGCCAGCACGGGCACGGCCGTATGAGCACGGCCGCATGGGGCCAGCCTGCGCTCAGCCGTTGCGGAAGGTGTAGCTGTAGCCGTTAATGGCCGGCACCCCGCCCAGATGGGCATACAGCACCTTGGATTTTTTGGGGAAAAAGCCTTTTTTCACCAGGTCGATCAGACCCTGGATGGATTTGCCCTCGTAAACCGGGTCGGTAATCATGGCTTCGGTCCGGGCCGCGATACGCATGGCCTCCACCGTCTCGCGCGAGGGCACGCCGTAGGCAGGGTAGGCGTAGTCTTCCATCAGGACCACATCTTCCCCCGCGATTTCGGGGCCATCGACCAGGGCCGAGGTTTTCTGCGCGATATCGAGCACCTGCGCGCGGACCTGCCGGGGCGTGCAGGAGCCGTCGATCCCGATCACCTGCCGGGCGCGACCGTCATCGGCAAAGCCTACGATCATGCCCGCATGGGTGGACCCGGTCACCGTGCAGACCACGACATAATCGAACGTGAACCCCAGCGCCGCCTCCTGCGCGCGCACTTCCTCCGCGAAGCCGACATAGCCCAGCCCGCCATATTTATGCACCGACGCCCCGGCCGGAATGGCATAGGGCCTGCCGCCGCTGGCCTCGATCTCCTTGAGCGCGTTCAGCCAGCTCTCGCGAATGCCGACATCAAATCCCTCATCCACCAGTTGGGAATGCGCACCCATGAGCCGGGTCATGAGAATATTGCCAACACGGTCGTAAACCGCGTCGTCATGGGGGACCCAGCTTTCCTGGATCACGTGGCATTTCATGCCGATCTTGGCGGCGACGGCGGCCACCAGCCGGGTATGGTTGGACTGCACCCCACCGATGGACACCAGCGTATCCGCCCCAGAGGCAATGGCGTCGGGCACGATGTATTCGAGCTTGCGCAGCTTGTTGCCACCCATGGCCAGGCCGGAATTGCAGTCCTCGCGCTTGGCGTAAATGTCCACATCCCCGCCCAGGTATTCGGTCAGGCGCGGCAGGAATTCGATGGGTGTCGGGCCGAAGGTCAGGGGGTAGCGTTCAAAACGGGCCAGATTGAGCATGGTGCGATCCTGTAATAAAAAGACCGCCAGAACTTACCATGTTCGCAATGAAATGTGCTTTCATTCATGGCCCGTAAAATTATTCTATATTTACTATATAATTTATTGTACACAATATATATCAAAAATAAGAACAAAAAACGGAAGATTCTTTCATGACCCAGGACCTGGACCGCACCGACCGCCAGCTTCTGCGCCTGTTACAGAAGGACGGACGCACCCCCAATGCCGAACTGGCCGAGAAAGCCCATATCAGCCCCGCCACCTGCCACCGCCGTGTACAGCGCCTGCTAGGTGGGGGCTATGTGCGGGATATCCGCGCCCAGCTTGACCCCGCAAAGCTGGAACTGGCCACGCTGGCCATTGTGGGCGTGGTGCTCGACCGCTCCACCCCCGACAGTTTCGCCGCCTTCGAACAGGCCGCGCGGGACATGCCCGCCGTGCTGGACTGTTACCTCGTAGCCGGGGATTTCGACTATTTCATCAAGATCCGGGTGCGGGACATGGCCGATTTCAACCGCCTGCACGCCGCACGGCTGATCGCCCTGCCCGGCGTGCGCCAGACCCGCACATTTTTCGTCATGAAAGAGGTGGTGGACAACCGCGCGCTGGATATCTGACCCCAAGGCAGGGCTTTAACCGGTTCGGAGGGTCTTTACTTTCTCGGGCAACTTCGCCTTAAAATCACGCAGCGTTTTCTTTGATACCAAAAAACACTTTCACGAATTGTGCATAAACGCCACTCTCACCCGCACGCCCCGAAAGGCCATGCCATGCCCCACGCCCCCACCCGCCAGACGACCTACCCCATCCCCCCGGTGATTCAGGCCCCGGTGGGCCCCCCCCCGTTTCCCCACCCCCCCCGACCCGCACCCCCCCCGCGGGCCCGGGTCCCACCCCCGCGCGG
>NZ_JBDOBQ010000046.1:0-6699 GCF_047723915.1 Acetobacter sp.
CGTGGTGGGTGCGACAGGGATTGAACCTGTGACCCCCGCCGTGTGAAGGCGATGCTCTACCGCTGAGCTACGCACCCGGTTGATGGAGATGCTAATACCCCGCGCATATGCGCTTGGCAAGGGGGTATGGGCATAAATTTAAAAAAGACCGCAGGTTGCTTGAGATGTCGGTAAAAACATAAAGCAGCGTCTTTTTTCGGGGCGTATTCCACTCGATGTCGGTGATAAAAAAAGGCAGGGGACTCGCCCCTGCCTTTCGCGGTTTTTTCTGTAAGAGATATTTTATTTCAGAAACCCCACCAGTTTTTCGGCTTCGGTCACAATGGGGTCGGCTATTGCCTGGGCTCGCCGCGCGCCATCGCGCAGCATGTGCTGCAGATGCGTTTCGTCCTTCAGCAGGCGTGACGTTTCCAGCCCGATCGGGGCAATGGCGCCGACGACAACTTCCGTCAACGCGTTCTTGAAGGGGCCGAACCCCTGTCCGTTGTGGATGTCGAGAACCTGCTGCACGGTCATGTCAGCCAGTGCGGCATAAATCGTAACCAGATTTTTAGCCTCCGGGCGGGTCTCAAGCTCCGCCGGAGTATCTGGCAGGACATCGGTATCGGTTTTTGCGCGGCGGATTTTCTGGGCGATTGTGTCCGCATCATCCGTAAGCTCTATGCGGCTTTGGGCTGACGGGTCCGATTTGGACATTTTCTTGGTGCCGTCGCGCAGGCTCATGACGCGTGCGGCGGCAGGTGGAATAAGGGCTTCAACCTGCGGGAAAAATTCGACACCGTAATCGTGGTTGAATTTCTGGGCGACGTCGTTGGTCAGTTCCAGATGCTGCTTCTGGTCTTCGCCCACAGGTACATGGGTCGCTTTATAGGCAAGAATGTCCGCAGCCATCAGATTGGGATAGACATACAGACCGGATGAGTGGTTTTCACGGTCTTTTCCTGCCTTGTCCTTGAACTGGGTCATGCGGTTCAGCCAGCCAAGGCGAGTGACACAGTTGAAGATCCAGGCCAGTCGGGCATGTGCGGAAACAGCGGACTGATTGAAAAGAATATGACGTGACGCATCAATGCCTGACGCCAGCAGAATGGCTGCCTGGGTCAGTGTATGGCGCCGAAGTTCCTCCGGTTCCTGCCAGACGGTGATCGCATGCATGTCCACCAGGCAGAAAATACAGTCATGAGCGTCCTGAAGCTTCACCCAGTTGCGGATGGCGCCAAGATAATTGCCCAGTTGCGGAACGCCCGAGGGCTGAATGCCGGAGAAAATACGTTGCATGAGGATAAAATCTTACCTGCTGGATGATCTCGAAGGTCAGGGAATGGGGTGTAGGCGGTCCAGATTTTCGCGCTCACTGGCAATTTTACCAGCCGACTGCCGAACAGCGCGTGCCTGGGCAATGTCTGCGGCCGTGATCTCGGGCGCCGGCTTTGTCTGTCCCCGGCTTGAAAGCCAGGTCAGGATCGCCGCAACATCGTCATCGGAAAGGTAGCGGAAGGGCGGCATTTCGGCATTGTAGCGCAGACCGTTGGCCTTGATCGGTCCGCTGACACCGTTCATGAGCACGTTGGCCAGGTAGTGTCGGCCTTCTGCCGTGGATGCAATGCGGTCCAGGCGGCCAACAAGCGGGGGAACCTCCCCCGGCATGCCGTCGCCACTGTGATGGCAGATTCCGCAGTTGCTGCCGTACAGGCTTTTGGGGCTTTTACGCGAACATCCACCCAGAAGCAGTACGCTGAACACAGCCAGCACATATCCGGTGTTCCGGAAAAAAGGCAAAGCCGCCAGAGGGGCATTACCCTTCATGCGCGTGCTCGACCCCCAGAAGCTGAATGCGGAAAATCAGCGGGCTGTCGGTGGGAATAATGCCCATGGTCTTGTGCCCGTAGCCGAGTTCGGGCGGCACATAGAGCATCCACGTATCGCCCACATGCATCATGGGCAGTGCTTCCATCCAAGCCTTGACCAGCCCGTCGAGCGGCATCTGCATATACGCGCCATTGCCATGCTGTTCCGATGAATCGAAAATCGAACCATCGGGCAGGCGGCCTTCATAAATGACCATCAGCCCGTCGCCCCGTCGTGGCTGTTCACCGTCCTTGGGGCCTGATTCCAGAACCTTGTAGGCCAGACCGTCCTTGAGAACCGTAACACCCGGCTGAGAGCGGAGCTTTTCCATCTCCTGGGCGGGCGTAAGCTCAACTTCTGCTTCTTCCTTGTGACCGCCGCACGCCATCAGAGAAAGCGTCAGGCTTGCCACAAGAGCGCGGGAGATGAGGGAAAAACGACGGACCATGGTCTTTTTGGCTCCTTTTGTCCCGGGTTCTCATGAACCCGAGGTGGATTACAGCGTGCCGCCGCGACGGCCGATCTGCGCGCCCAGGCGCAGGCGCAGGGCGTTCAGCTTGATAAAGCCCTGTGCGTCTTCCTGATTATACGCCCCTTCATCGTCCTCAAAGGTGACGACACGGGTATCGTAGAGGCTGTTGGGGCTTTCACGGCCAACACAGATGACATTACCCTTGTAGAGCTTGAGCCGGACACGACCGCTGACCGACTGCTGGGATGCGTCGATCAGGGCCTGAAGCATCCGCCGTTCGGGGGAGAACCACAAGCCGTTATAAATGATGGCCGCATAGCGTGGCATCAGGCTGTCCTTGAGGTGCATGGCCTCGCGGTCCAGAGTAATGGATTCGATGCTGCGATGCGCTGCCAGCAGGATCGTGCCGCCGGGTGTTTCGTAAATCCCGCGCGATTTCATCCCTACAAACCGGTTTTCCACCAGGTCCAGGCGGCCGATGCCGTTGGCCTTGCCCAGTTCGTTCAGGCGGGTCAGCAATGTCGCGGGCGAAAGGGCTTCGCCATTGATCGCCACCGGGTCGCCGCTGACGAAATCAATGGTGATTTCGGTCGCTTTGTCGGGTGCCGATTCCGGCGCAATGGTGCGCTGGAACACGATTTCCTCGGGAGCGACAGCGGGGTCTTCCAGCATCTTGCCTTCGGAGGAGGAATGCAGAAGGTTCGCATCGACAGAGAAGGGGGCTTCTCCACGTTTGTCCCGTGCGATCGGAATCTGGTTTTCCTCGGCAAAGGACAGCAGGCGTGTGCGCGATGTCAGGTCCCATTCCCGCCAGGGGGCAATGACCGTGATATCGGGCTTGAGCGCGTAATAGGCCAGTTCAAAACGGACCTGGTCGTTACCCTTGCCGGTTGCGCCATGGGCCACGGCATCGGCGCCCACGGCTTCGGCGATCTCGATCTGGCGCTGGGCGATCAGCGGGCGCGCAATGGAGGTGCCCAGCAGGTACTGACCCTCATACAGGGTGTTGGCGCGGAACATGGGAAAGACGAAGTCTTTGACGAATGTTTCACGCAGATCTTCGACAAAGATTTCCTTGACGCCGAAAAGCTCCGCCTTCTTGCGGGCCGGACCCAGTTCTTCGCCCTGACCGAGGTCTGCGGTAAAGGTGACCACCTCGCAGCCATAGGTTTTCTGGAGCCAGCGCAGGATAACGGACGTATCGAGCCCGCCGGAATAGGCAAGCACAACTTTCTTGACGTCTTTTTTGGCGGAAGTCGCGCCCATGTGGAAGATCTCCTGGTCAAACTTAAAGACTGCTGGCCTCTCTCCTAACATTGCAAGGAGCCGGGAACCAGAGCGCTTTCCATTCAGGAATGATGGATTACCCGAAAAATACCGATCAGGCAGGGTTTTCGCTGGCGCGGGCGCGTTCGCTGGCTGTCTTGAGCTGCCCGCATGCGGCAAGAATATCCCGTCCCCGGGGTGCCCGGATGGGGGAGGCAAAGCCCGCGTTCATGACAATATCCGCAAAACGCGCCTGCTGTTCACGGGTGGAAGGACGATAGGCGCTGCCCGGCCAGGGGTTGAAGGGAATAAGATTGACCTTTGCGGGTATGCCCGCAATCAGGCGCACCAGTTCACGGGCGTCGGCCTCGCTGTCGTTGACACCACGCAGCATGATATATTCGAACGTGATCCGGCGTGCATTGCTGGCGGCAGGGTATCGGCGGCAGGCTGCCAGAACCTCCTCGATCGGGTATTTGCGGTTCAGGGGCACAATTTCGTCACGCAGGTCGTTACGCACGGCATGGAGCGACACTGCAAGGTTGATACCGAGTTCATCACCACACCGATCCATAAGCGGCACGACGCCAGACGTGGACAGTGTGATGCGGCGGCGTGATAGCCCAATGCCTTCCCCGTCCATGATGATCTTCATGGCCTTGGCAATGTTTTCGTAATTATAAAGTGGCTCTCCCATGCCCATCAGCACAATGGTGGACAGCAGCCGGGGTGTTTCTCCCTTGGGGCTGGGCCATTCAGCGTAGGAATCGCGGGCCGCCATGAACTGGCCGACAATTTCAGCCGCACCCAGATTCCGCACCAGCTTTTGTGTGCCTGTATGGCAGAACGTGCAGGACAGCGTGCACCCCACCTGGGACGAAATACAGACCGCCCCACGATCTTCCCGCCGGTCGGGGATATAAACGGTCTCGGCTTCCTGCCCGTCACGGAAACGGAAGAGAAATTTACGCGTTTCATCGCTGGATGTCTGGACCGTCGCTGCCTCCGGGCGGCTGATCACAAAGCGTTCTGCAAGCTTTTGCTGAAGCGGGCGGGCAATGCTGCTCATGCGCTCGAAATCGGTCACGCCCTGATGGTATATCCAGTGCCAGAGCTGCTTGGTGCGGAAAGGCTTTTCGCCAATTTCGACCAGAAGGTCCGTCAGTTCCTCGCGTGAAAGACCGACCAGGTCGCGCCGTCCATCGGCCATAACCCCTGTAGGCGGGCTGAACAGGGCGGCTTTCGCCAGAATACGCGTCCGCTCCTCCGCGTTCAGCGCCATGATGGCATCTGTGCTGGAGGACGACGGGGAAGACGAGGACGACACAACAGGCGACATGACAGACTACATTTAAGAGAAAGAAGAGGCTTCTATACCAAGAAAAGAGTGTTCCTGATACAAGCCTCTGTCCGTCGGGGTGCTTTTATTGTGCGTGACAGGGCCCGTGTTCAGGGGGTGGCGGGTGAATCCTGCGTTTTCAGGGCCGTGCGAAGCCATGGGGCCATGGTGACTTTGGACAGATCGATATTGTCCAGAATCATCCCGATGGTCTGCGCGGAGTAGGCGTCTGGCTTCGTATCCGCGGAAATCGGAAAGGCCGGACGGGTAATTTCCAGTTTGATGGCCGGTTCGCTGGCTGGGTCCGGTGTCCCGGTTGCGCTGACAGGTGCCAGCCCGTCGGGCTGGATCGAGGCCGTGACCGACAGGCTGTTGCGTTCGGGATGCTGGCCGAAATAGAGATAAGCATAGGTCGCCGCCGCGGACAGCACATCGGTCAGGGTCAGGCGATAGGGATTGCTCTCTGACACGGCATGCACATGCAACGCTGCCGGATCGGCCTGAATATTCAGGGACCCAGCCTGTGCGTCGTCCTTCAGCACCAGACCGTCCTGCTCGTAACCGCTCAGCAGGGTGCCAGAGGCACCCTGTGTCGTCGCCGCAGAGCGGGCAGCGGACGGGTGGGAAACCGGTGCTGCATGTGCGACGTGAAGGGTGCTGACAAGAAAACCGGCACCAAGCACAGCGGCGAGTTTAGTCATGATACGGTTGGTCCCTCGGGTCATTGTTTTTTATTCAGAGTCTATGCTCGCTAAAAAGTGTGGCAAAAAATAAGCAAAACTGCCATGCGAAAAGCAGGGTACAACTTGAAAATATTATTTAAGTCTGTGCGGCCCAATACGGGAAAAGCAAGCTGATTACTCTGCAGCTGCTGTGACTGTTAAAGCCAGCCACGCAGGGCGGCACCGCATGACGCAAGGGGGCGGTGCGGTCATTTGCGGCGGACTGGCTCAGTCGTGGCGTGCGGCGATCAGAAACTCCCGGTTTCCTTCCGGGCCGGTAATCGGGCTCGGCTCGATCCCCAGAACCTGCCAGCCGGGCAGGGTCTGCCACCATGTCTGAATGGTCGCGCATACTGCGTCATGCACGGCAACATCCCGCACGACCCCTTTTGCTCCGATCTGGTCGCGCCCGGCCTCGAACTGGGGTTTGATCAGGGCTACGGCCCATGCTCCCGGGGCCGCCAGCGCCAAGGCTGCGGGCAGGACTGTCCTCAGACCGATAAAGCTTGCATCGCATACGATTGCTTCGGGCGGGTGCGGAATAAGCGTGTTATCCAGATAACGGGCGTTGCATTTTTCCAGCACTGTTACCCGGGGGTCGGAACGGAGTTTCCAGGCCAGTTGGCCATGCCCGACATCGACCGCGTAAACGGCACGTGCACCGTGCGTTAACAGCACATCGGTAAAGCCACCGGTCGATGCACCGACATCAAGGCAGGTGCGGCCTTCGGGGGAGAGGTCAAAATACTCCAGCGCGTGGGCCAGTTTGCAGCCCCCGCGTGACACCCATGGATGGTCCTGGCCTCGTACCTCAAGCGCCACGTCTTCCGCGAGTGGGTCGCCTGCCTTGGCTATGCGTTTTTCGCCCGAAAACACAAGCCCTGCCATAATCAGGGCCTGTGCCTTGCTGCGGCTTTCAACCAGCCCACGGTCGACAAGTAACTGGTCTGCGCGACGGCGAGCCATAGGTCAGGCCGTTTGTTCCGTCAGGCGCACACCCAGTGCGGAGAGCGCTGTTGCGACGATATGCGGAGCGTTGAGACCAGCCTCGT
>NZ_JBDOBQ010000047.1:0-6696 GCF_047723915.1 Acetobacter sp.
TAAACCACCCTTTTTGAGTCGTATTCGAGGTCGCATTGCGTTTATGAGGAAGGCAGGGGGGCTTTCGAGAAGGCTGACGGTATGCCCCGGCTCCGCCGGGGGCGCGGAAACGCCCCTATCCAAATATCCCAAGGAATAGCTGACTTCCCGGCCCGACAGGAGGACATGGACTTGTGGATGACGGAACTGGCCAGTCTCCGGGCTACCCGTCAGAATGACACATGCCGGATAGTCGGATCGTTACCAAGAAGAATAAGACCCGGCGCGAAACGGAAACTCTTCTTCGCAAAGATAGTTTCTGACTGTCCGTCGTCATAGTCCTCGACATATCCAGTAACGGGTTGTGAAACTGCACAGCTTTGCAACAATCCTGCCTTTGTATGTAACCAAGACCTGCCCGATGCAACCGAGGGTAAGGCAAGATATGCGTTTACAGCGGTCAGCAAAGTTTGGGCGGCCACCGTAGTCGTGGCTGATGCGTTACCCTCCTCCATGGAATGAAAAACCGCCGCACCATAAACTTTGTAATTAGTTAATAAACCGAGAGAGTCATACATATCGAATAGACGAAGAATTCTATCAATATCTTGAATTATACCCGGCAATTTTCCATCACCGAGTTTCGCCTCAACCATAAGCAGAGGAGGGCGGTCTTCCTCCGCAAGTCGAACGAGGATGTCGAGCCTCTGGCTATCCGCCTTTCCAAATCGATAACCCGCAAGAGTAGCATCGATACTAGAAAGGGTAGCGCCTGTCCTCGTTCTGTCCATTGAGGCAAGTTGACGTGCCCTTGTGCGTAGTTCCTTCATATGAGTTTCAAGACTCACATGCCGATCACCAGAAATAAGTGACTTAGCCACCTCTACCGTCGTCAAATATTCCGGATGTATGTCAGTGTTGTTAAACCTATCAATTTCGATACCCAAAAATTGGATGCTGGTCTTGAAAGCATTTTTAACCCCCTGACCAATCAAGCTCACTATTTCCTGCGGAGCGAGTGTCATTAGTAATCCTTCCTTTTAATATGAAGTCTGCTGTTGTTACCTGTTGCCTCATCACCCCATCGCCAACGCCCTTTCTCTCGCCCTGATCTGGGCGACGCGATCGACGATGCTTGGATTGTAATACCGCATCAGCATGCGCGGGTCTTTATGCCCGGTGGTCTTGGCCAGTTCGAAGCAGTCACGATGGAGTGGAGCCAAACGGGTGCATCCCACATGGCGCAGGTCGTGGAAGGTCAGTTCGCCAGCAAGGCCGGCCCGGCGTGTCGCGGCGCGGTAATTGTTCTGAACCATGGTCGTTGTGCATCCGCCGTCTTCGGGTGAGGCATCCGGGTCGCCAAAGACCCATCCATCCAACCGACGGGGCAGAGCCTTCCGCATTTCCTGAACGCAGATCGACGCGGCAAACGTAAGCGGCACATCGCGGGCAGAACCATTCTTGGATCGGGGAATGTGGATATGGGTGTCGTGGACATCCTTCCACTTCAAGGCCCGAATCTCGCCCTGGCGCATCGCGGTGAACATCGCGATCTTCACGAACCAGACGAGCCAGCCCGGCCCCTTCTCACAAGCGGTCAGTAGCTTCGCTTCATTTTCGTCAGTCAGATCGACACATCGCCCTTCGTTCGGCTTTGGCCTGGAGACGCCTTCGCATGGGTTATCGACCTTGTATCCATGCTGCCGCGCCCATTTGAAGACGGACGACAGGAGGTTCAGGGAATTATAGATGGTCGAGGGAGCCTTGCCCTCGCTGACCCGGCGGTCACGCCACGCGACGATGTCACTGATCTCCACAGAGATGACAGGATAGGCCGCGACGACCTCTTTCTTCCACGCCTGAAGGCGATTCGCCTCCTGAACGGCGCCTCGTTTGGTCGGAGTTACCTGCTTGAGATACAGGTCGATGACATCCGAGAGCGAGGTTTCCCGCTCCCTGGTCTGGTCAACATAGGTGTTCCCGTCGATCTTGCTGACCGTCTCGTTCTTGAATTGGACGGCCTCGGCAAAACTGTCGAAGGTTCGGCTGGCGGCGACCCCCTTGCGTCGGATTTTGACCTCGTATTGGCCTGGGCCACGACGGTAAATCCCAGGCTCTTTCGTCTTCTCGTGCTTTGCCATTTCTGCATCCCCACACGAACGAACCCCGTTCGTCTCTGGGGATAATTTTAGCGATTGTCGCAAATTGTCGCAAAAAAGGCCGACGAAAGTCCGTAAAAGCCCCCGAACAGAGCCGGAACAGCCGGGAATCCGACTTCTTAACTTGTTGATTTATATGGGAAAGTTGGCGGAGGGGATGGGATTCGAACCCACGGTACGGCTTGACACCGTACAACGGTTTAGCAAACCGCCGCCTTCAGCCACTCGGCCACCCCTCCGCCGAAGAGCGCACATACACGACGTTTGCATCGCTGCTTGTAGGGGGTTCGACGCGTTCCGTCAAACCCCCTGTGGGCCTATTTGGCGCTTATTTTTCGGCCTGTGGTTTTTTGTTGTGCCGGTTTATGCGTCAAGCTTGGTTTTCAGCGCCTCGTTCACCAGGGCGGGGTTGGCTTTGCCCTTGGTTTCCTTCATCACCTGGCCGACAAAAAAGCCGAACAGCTTGTCCTTGCCGGACCGGTATTCCTCCAGCTTGTCGGGGTGTTTTTCCAGCACCGCCGTGATGGCGTCATCGATCACGCCGGTATCGGTGACCTGGCGCAGGCCTTTGCGTTCCACGATGGTCTCCGGGCTGTCGCCGGATTCCACCATGTCTTCAAAAACCTCCTTGGCGATCTTGCCGTTGATGGTCTTGTCCGCGATCAGATCCAGCATCTTGCCTAGTGCGTCTGCGCTGACAGGGCTGGTCTCGATATTGGTGCCGGTACGGTTCAGGGCCGCGAACAGTTCCCCCGTTACCCAGCTTACGGCCAGCTTGCCGTCACGCCCCCTGGCTACGGTTTCGTAGTAGTCGGCCACGGCCTGTTCGGCCACCAGTACCCCGGCGTCGTAGAAGGGAATGCCGTATTCGTGCTGAAAGCGCGCACGCTTGGCGTCGGGCAGTTCGGGCAGGGCCGCCTTGAGTTCATCCACCCATGTCTGTTCCAGCACCAGAGGCAGCAGGTCAGGGTCAGGGAAATAGCGGTAGTCATGCGCGTCTTCCTTGGAGCGCATGGTGCGGGTTTCGCCCCGGCCGGGGTCGAACAGGCGGGTTTCCTGATCGACTTCGCCGCCGTTTTCCCAGATTTCGATCTGGCGGGTGGCTTCCACCTCGATCGCCTGCATGACAAAGCGGATGGAGTTCACGTTCTTGATTTCGCAGCGCGTACGGAACGGCTCACCCGTCTTGCGGACAGACACGTTCACGTCCGCGCGCATGGAGCCTTCCTCCATATTGCCGTCGCAGGTGCCCAGGTAGCGCAGGATCTGGCGGAGCTTGCGCAGGTAGGCCCCTGCTTCCTCCGGTGCGCGGATATCGGGTTCGCTGACAATTTCCATCAGCGCCACACCGGCGCGGTTCAGGTCCACAAAGGATTTGGTGGGGTCCTGGTCGTGCAGCAGCTTTCCCGCGTCCTGTTCCAGATGCAGGCGGGTAATGCCGATTTCACGCGTTTCACCATTCTGCAGTTCGATGCTGATGGTGCCTGTGCCCACGATCGGGTGGGCGAACTGGCTGATCTGGTAACCCTGCGGCAGATCGGCATAAAAGTAGTTCTTGCGGTCAAACCGGCTGTACAGGTTGATCTGGGCTTTCAGCCCCAGGCCGGTGCGGATGGCCTGTGCCACGCATTCATGGTTGATGACCGGCAGCATGCCCGGAAAGGCCGCGTCCACCAGGCTGACCTGTGTGTTGGGGTCTGCCCCAAAAGTGGTGGAGGCCCCCGAAAACAGCTTGGAGTGGCTGACAACCTGGGCATGGACTTCAAGCCCGACCACAATTTCCCACGGGCCGGTCTGCCCTTCGATCACGTAGCTCATGCGCCTGCTCCCGCATGGACGGCGGGCAGATGCGTAAAGCCCGCCGCCGCTTCCAGCGCGCCGCCAATGGACAGCACGGTTTCTTCATCGAAATGTCGGCCGATCACCTGCAGGCCAAGCGGCAGGCCAGCGCCATCCAGCCCCACGGGCACGGACAGGGCAGGCACACCGGCCAGGCTGGCGGGCACGGTGAAAATATCGTTCAGGTACATCTGCACCGGGTCGTTCATGTTTTCACCCTGGGCGAAGGCGGCCGAGGGGGCTGTGGGGGTCAGCAGCACATCCACGTTTTCGAACGCCTGCTCGAAATCGCGGCGGATGAGGGTGCGGACTTTCTGCGCCTTGAGATAATACGCGTCATAATACCCGGCGGACAGCACGTAGGTGCCCATCAGGATACGGCTGCGCACCTCGGGGCCGAAACCCGCTGCCCGGCTGGCTTCGTACACGCCGTCGAGGGAAGGGGCATCCACCCGTGCGCCAAAGCGGATACCGTCATAGCGCGCGAGGTTGGACGAACATTCCGCCGGGGCGATAATGTAGTAGCTGGTCAGCCCATAGCGGGTATGGGGGAGGGAGACATCCACCACCTCGCACCCGGCTTCCTTCAGCCACGCAATGCCCTGGTCCCACATGGCCTGGATTTCGGCCGGCAGGCCGGGGGCACGGTATTCCGCGGGAATACCCACACGCAGGCCTTTTACGCTTTTGCCCACTGCCTTATGGAATGCGGGAACCGGCCGGTTGGAACTGGTGCTGTCGCGTTCGTCGAACCCTGCCATGGCCTCGAGCATCAGCCCGGCATCGGCCACGCTGCGTGTCATGGGGCCGGCCTGATCGAGCGAGCTTGCATAGGCGATAACGCCCCAGCGGCTGCACCGGCCATAGGTGGGCTTGAGCCCCACGATCCCGCAATAGGCGGCAGGCTGGCGGATGGACCCGCCCGTATCCGTGCCGGTGGCGGCCAGCGCCAGACCGGCGGCCACGGCGGCGGACGACCCGCCCGAAGACCCGCCGGGCACCAGGGCCACGTCCGGGGCCGTGGCTTTTTTCCACGGGTTGGTGGCCGGCCCGAAGGCGGAGGACATGTTGGCCGACCCCATAGCGAACTCGTCCAGATTGGTCTTGCCCAGGAACACCGCCCCTTCGCGGAGCAGGTTGGCCGTGACGGTGCTATCATATGGGGGTACGAAATCGGCCAGAATTTTGCTGGCGGCGGTGGTGCGTACGCCCTTGGTGCAGAACAGGTCCTTCACCCCCACGGGCAGGCCATCCATCAGGCCCGGAGTGCCGGCGGCGTAGCGGGCATCGGCGGCATCGGCGGCGGCCAGCACGTCCTGTTCGGGCAGGGTGGTGATATAGGCGTTCAGGTCCGGATTCAGCCGGGTTATGGCGTCCAGATGGGCTTTGGCGAGTTCACGCGCGGAAAACTTGCGCGCGCTCAGGCCCGCGCGGGCTTCGGTCAGTGTCAGTCGGGTCAGCATTATTCGACCACCTTGGGTACTGTGTAGAAAGGCCCGGATGTTTCGGGCGCGCAGGCCAGCAGGGCGTCGCGGCAGTTGCCGTCGGTCACGTTATCCGCACGCTGGCGCAGGGTTTCTGTTTCGGTCCCCACCATGGGGGGCACACCGTCGACATTCACTTCGGCCAGTTGGTCGATCCAGCCCAGAATATCGTTCAGTTTCTGGCGTGTGGCCTCAAGCTCTGCGTCTTCAAGGCCGATGCGGGCCAGTGTGGCGATGCGCCGGGTGGTCGCAAGGTCTAGCGACATGAAAGCGGACCCCTCTTTGTTCAGGCTGATATGGTGAAAAGCCCCTAGCATAATCGGGGGCGGTGCAACATACCATGGCGTATGACTCTTCTCAGCCTGCAAGACCTTGCCGCAACCCTGCCCCCCCACGCCCGCCTGCTGGGCATAGACCCCGGCAGCAAGCAGGTGGGGCTGGCCATGTCCGATGTGTTGCGCATGGTGGCTTCCCCCCTCCAGATCCTCAAACGTGGCAAGCTGGGGCCTATGGCGGCCCATATTGGCGCCCTGGCGCGCGAACACGGCATAGCGGGCATGGTGGTGGGGGTGCCGCTTTCGCTCGACGGGTCTTTTGGCCCTGCGGCGCAGGCCGCGCGGGACTGGGCCATGGCCCTGTCCGAACAGACGGGCCTGCCCGCCTGCCTGTGGGACGAACGGCTGTCTTCAGCGGCTGTTAACCGCATGCTGATACACGAGGCCGACCTGACACGCGCCCGCCGGGCCGAGATGGTGGATAAGCTGGCTGCGGCGTATATCCTGCAGGCGGCGCTGGACCGGCTTGCCGCCCTTTAGCGGCCTGCTCACGGGTGCTTGACCGGGTGGAGGCTCATATTTGCCATAAAGACCGGCCATGGTGGAAACCAGAGTTGGAATAACAGTGAGAAGGAGAACCGCGTGACCAGACAATTATTTTCTTCCGCCGTTCTGACCATGATGGGGGCCGCCGTCTTTGCATGCAGCCTGCCTGCGGCCCATGCGCAGACAACGGTGCAGCCCAATACGCAGCAGGGCGTGCTGGGACAGGCCTGGCAGCAGACCCGCAGCGATACCTCCGCCGCCTGGGACAAGACCAAGGCAGGGACCGAGAAGGCTTGGGATAAAACCCGCAACGGCAGCGAGACAGCCTGGGACAAGACGAAGAGCGGGACCGAGAAGGTATGGGACAAAACCCCCAACGGCAGCGAGACGGCCTGGGACAAGACGAAGAGCGGG
>NZ_JBDOBQ010000048.1:0-5820 GCF_047723915.1 Acetobacter sp.
TGGCAGCCTTGGGGCCTATGTCGCGCAGAAGCTCGCGGACTGGGGTTTTGTGGTCTCGGGCTGGAGCCGCACGCCCAAAAAACTGGAAGGCATTGCCTGCCATGACGGTGCGGAGCAGTTTCCCGCTTTTGTGGCCGAAAACAATATTCTGGTCTGCCTGTTGCCCGAAACACCGCTCACACGCGGGTTGCTGACCCATGACGTGTTCAGTGCCCTGCGCAGGCCTTCGGGGCTGGTGAACGTGGCGCGTGGCCCCCTGGTGGTGGAGGCCGACCTGCTGCGCGCACTGGAGGATGGCAGCCTGGACGGCGCGGTGCTGGATGTGTTCGACCATGAACCCCTGCCCGAAACATCGCCCCTGTGGCAGGCGCCACGCACGATCATAACGCCGCATGTGGCCTCCGAAGCCTCGCGCGAGGCCAGGGTGGCCCAGGTGGTGGCGACCATTGCCGCCCTTGAACGGGGGGAAAACGTCGCCCTGCGTTACGACCCCCAACGCGGTTACTGAGGGGCCCCGGTGCGGAAGGAGCAGACCGTAAGGGTCGGCCCGCACGCCATTCATGTGCAGGTCACGGGCCCTGAGGGTGACGACGCACAGGGAACCACCCGCGCGCCGCTGGTGCTTGTGCATGGTTTTGGCGGCAGCGTTGCAGGCTGGTTGATGGTGCAGCCCGCCCTTGCACGGCAGCGCCGTGTGATCGCTTTCGACCTGCCCGGCCATGGCAGGTCCTCGGTCGATGTCGGGGCGGGCACACTGTCTTTTTTCGCGGATTGTCTTGCCGGGCTGCTGGACACGCTGGGAATGCCCGCCGCCCATGTACTGGGACATTCGCTGGGTGGTGGCATAGCCCTTGCCCTGTTGCGGGCCTATCCGCAAATGCTGCGCAGTCTTTCGCTACTGGCGCCAGCGGGGCTTGGCAGCACGGCGAACCCGGCATTTGTCCAGGGTTTCATGAACGCCCATACGGTGGATGATATCCGCAGCACCATGGATATTGCAGTGGCGACACCGGGGCTTGTGGGGCGGAAGGCAGCCCAGGTGCTGCTGCACGGGCTGGAGGAACCCGGCCGGCGCGACGCCCTGCGACGGATCGCGCAGGCCTGTTTTCCGCACGGGCAACAGGCTGAAGACCTGCGGGGTGTTATCCACGCAGCCCCCGTGCCCGTTCACATGATCTGGGGGGAGGCCGACGCCGTTCTGCCCCGCCCCGTGCCGGATGGTTGTCTTTCCCGTATTCCCTGCCTTGCGCTGCCGGATACGGGACATCTGCCGCAGCTTGAACAGGCTCCCGCCGTGGTACGGGCGGTCAGCCTGTTTCTTGAAGGGACTGAATAACGGCAGGGATAACGGCGGGGGCGCAGGGAACAGGACACAGGGCACTATGCGCCTGTGTGTGCCTGTTCTCTGGTCGTACTCTGGCCGCTACCGGCTGTGCGGCGGAATGCAGGGGCGATACCGGGGCCGGTAGCGGGGCGGGGTAAAGACCGGTTCAGCCAGCGGACGCCAGATTGACCAGCCCGATCGTGCCATCCTCGGTGCCAAAGCCCAGAATGCAGCCATCGGGGCTGTAGGCCAGGGCGGTAATGGCGCCGGTCTGGGCCATGCAGATGGGCAGAACGCGCTGTGTGGCGGGTTCGATCATCAGAACCGTCCCGTCGGAAAAACCCCCTGCCACGACTTCCTGCGTGGGGTGGGTGGCCACGCGGGTGCACAGCGCTCCACCCGCTCCGGCCAGTTCCGTGGGCGGCTTGCCCATGGGGCCGTTCCCCACGAATGACCACAGAACCACGGTGTCTGCCCCGCCCGTGGCCAGCCATTTGCCGTTATGCGAAAACGCCATGGAGCGGACCTTGGTGGGGTAGCCGCTCATGCGCATGTTATGGCCGTCGGACAGGCGCCAGCCATGCAGGTCGTTGTCCTGCATGGCGGTCACGATCGCCTCCGCCGCCGGGTGCATGACAATGCCCAGATGGCTGCCTTTCCATTCCAGCAGGCGGGCCCCGCCATCCTTGGACTGGGTGAACCACATGGACACGCCGTTATAGTGCGAAACGGCAATGCGCTTGCCCTTGGGGTCGAACACCAGCCCGCCCACGGTGGAGGGGTGTTCGAGCGTGCGGGTGACAGTGCGGCCCGTGGCGTCGCGCAGTTCCACCTCCTTGCCAGAGGACGCGGCGATAATGGCGCTCTTGGCGTCCACATGGGTGCAGATATGCTCCACCCAGCGGCGGCTTTTGCCCAGTTCCTCGATCTCGCCCGCGGGGTCCAGGCGGCACAGGCGGCCGTCGTCCCCGCCGGTCAGGAAACTGTCGGCAAGAGTGTCGGCCGACAAGGCCAGAACCGGTCCGTCATGCACGGCAAAGCTGGTCCAGCTCTGGGGGGCCAGCAGGTCCTCGCGGTGGGCGATGATGACATCGCCTTCGGCGGTGGTGAAGGCGAAGCGGCTGGAATCGCGCGAGGCGGCGCAGGCCGTGATCTCGCCTTCCACCTGGCGGTGCGCGCCGCGTTTTTCGATCAGCCCACGCAGGGCGGTTGTGGTGCTCATGCCGCGATGCAGCTTTCAAGCCCGCGACGGAGCTGGGGCCGGTTGAGGTTGCGGCCAATGAACACCAGCCGGCTTTCGCGCGGTTCGCCGTCCTTCCAGGGGCCTATGGCGTTGCCATCCGCCATCATGTGAACGGCCTGGAACGCAAAGCGGTCATCCTGCCCGGCAAAGTCCAGAATGCCCTTGGTGCGGAGCATGTCGGCCCCTTTTTCCTGCAAAAGCGCGCTGATCCACATCTGGAAGCGCCCGGCGTCCAGCGGCTGCTTGACGGACAGCGACACGCTGGAAATGTCTTCCTCATGATGGTGTTCGGGATTTTCGAGGAAAGCGGGGGACTGTTCGAGCACGCGGCTCAGGTCGAACCCGCCACGGTCGAGCACATCCGTCAGTTTGACATTGCCCTTGCGCGCACGGTGGATGGGGGCTGCGTTGTTCAGCCTGCGAATGGTGGCCTCTATCGCGGCCAGCCCGGCTTCATCCACCAGATCGGTCTTGTTGAGGATAATGACATCGGCAAAGGCGATCTGCTGCCGTGCTTCCGAACTTTCGGCCAGTGTCGCCACGACGTTGTAGGCATCCACCACGGTCACGACCGCATCCAGCCGGGCTTTCGCGCGCACGTCCTCGTCGGCGAAAAAGGTCTGCGCCACGGGGGCGGGGTCGGCCAGGCCGGTGGTTTCCACGATCACGCCATCGAACCTGGTACGCCGCTTCATCAGCCCGTTCAGGATCCGGATCAGATCGCCGCGCACCGTACAGCAGATACAGCCGTTGTTCATTTCGAACACTTCTTCGTCCGCGTCCACCACCAGGTCGTTATCCACGCCCAGTTCGCCGAATTCGTTGATGACGACGGCGTATTTGCGCCCGTGCTCGGCTGTCAGGATATGGTTGAGCAGGGTGGTCTTGCCCGCGCCCAGAAAGCCGGTCAGGACCGTGACCGGCACGCGGGTGTCGGGCTGGGCCTCGGCCTGTGCCGCAGGTGCCGTGGATGCGTCAGACATGGGGGATGCTCTCCGTTTCACTCCAGAACTCTGTGTCATATAGGACGGCGGGGCGCGAGAAACCAGACACGGCGCGCAGGCGGCCGGGCCAGGCGGGCGTGTTTGTCGCGCGCAACGCGCATACGCAGGGTGCGAAAGGTGATCTCACCCTTGCGCATGCGCGTGGGGGCGGGTTTCGCCCGGCATGGTTTTGCGCAGGCCCGCAGCCGGTGTCGCCCTTTGGGGCGGGCGGGGTAAGGGCAGGTGTTAGCGGGCCGTGTCGGTCGCGGTTGTGATGGTGGTGGATTTCTGGCGTGGTTCGGCCGAGCGCAGGAAGCGTACGGCCAGCGCGCCGTAAAGGGCGTGGCTGCACAGGGCGCGCGAGATACCAAAGGCCAGAAAGGCGCTGGCCAGCAGGGCCAGGGTAATCTGCTGGTTGTCGCACATTTCCATGACGATGACCGTGGCGGTCAGGGGGGCCTGGGTCACGGCGGCGAAATACGCCACCGTTCCCAGCAGCACGACGGCCCCCGGCGTGGTGTGGGGCAGGAACTGTGCGATCCACCCGCCCATGCCTGCCCCGACAGACAGGGACGGCGCGAACAGCCCGCCCGGTATGCCCGAACAGTAAGATACGAACGTGGCCAGCAGCTTGAGCACGAAATACGACGCCGGATACTGCCCCGACCCCATGATGATGTCGCGCGCCTGCGTGTAGCCCGTGCCATAGGTCATGCCGCCCGACAGCAGGCCGATAATGGCCAGCACCAGTCCGCACAGTGCGGCGAACAGCACGGGACGGCGGGTAATGAACGCCCCCAGCGCGCCGGGAACCCCGCGTGACATGCGCACCAGCAGGGATGAGAACATGCCCCCGCTCAGCCCGCCCAGGACCCCGCAGACCAGCACGGCCAGCCAGCTCGTTCCCACCGGCACGGCAGAATAGGTGTGGCCGAAATAGGTGTAGTTGCCCACCATGGCGATGGCCGTCACGCCGGAAATGACAACGCAGGTCAGCATGGTGCCGCTGCTGCGCTGTTCGAAGGAGTGGGCCAGTTCCTCGATCCCGAACACGATACCCGCCAGCGGGGTGTTGAACGCGGCGGCGACACCGGCCGCCCCCCCGGCCTTGATCAGCGCGCGGACACTGGTGGTGTTGGAAATACCCGCGAACCGCCCGACCGTGTGCATGATGGCGGCACCCACCTGAACGGTCGGCCCTTCGCGCCCGATGGAGGCCCCGGCCAGCAGGCCGAAACAGGTCAGGCAGATCTTGGCCAGCGCGATGCGTACCGACAGCACCCGGTCTACAACCGCCATGTCGTTGAGGTGCATGCAGGCAATGGCCTGCGGAATGCCGCTGCCCTGCGCCCCGCGGAACCAGCTACGGGTCAGCCAGCTTGACAGCGCCAGCCCGCAGGGGGTCACGACCAGCATCAGCCAGGGGCTGACATGCATGATATGGCTGCGGATATGGGCTGCGGTATCGGCCATGCTGGCGAAGGTGACAGCAACCAGACCCACCAGAACGGCCCCGGTCCAGTAAATGAACTTGCGGCGCCAGTTCACGGTCCCGGTTTTGGCCTGTTCGCGCAGGTGGCGCAGGGACTCAGGCGTGGGCAGCACGCTGATGGACATGGGGCGTATCCGTATTGGCAGCAGAAAAAGATACGCCCGATGTTAGCACCATGCGGGGCAGATAAAAGCCGCTGCCGACCCCGTATGATATATTTACCACAGTTTTATGCTGAATGTTTCGGATTTGCCACTGTCGGCGCCGTCGGGCGGGGCCAGAACACAATGCCCTCATGCTTGGCCAGGTTGTCGGGTTCGACATGAATATGCACCAGCGTGCTGCCCATATGCGCCCGCAGCGCGGCCTCGATCCGGTCGCAGATATCGTGCGCCTGGTGCACGCTCATGCCGCCGGGCACGACCAGATGGAAATCGAGAAATGTCATTGCGCCCACAATCCGGGTGCGGATGTCGTGCGCCTCGATCGCGCCCTCGCCATTGGCGGCAATGATATCCTGAATCTGCTCCAGGGTTTCGCGCCCGGGGGCCTGGTCCATCAGCCCGGCTATGGACTCGCGCATGACGTCCCAGCCCACGCGCAGCACGTTCACGGCCACAAGCCCGGCCAGCACCGAATCCAGCCGCGCCCAGCCGGTTACGGGAATAAGGGCCACCCCCGCCACCAGCGCCACCCCTGTCCAGACATCGGACAGAACATGCTGCCCGCCCGCCACCAGCGCGGGTGAACGGCGCGCCCGCCCCGCCCGCAGCATGAC
>NZ_JBDOBQ010000049.1:0-5151 GCF_047723915.1 Acetobacter sp.
CGGGGGGCAGCGGGCCGAGCATGGCGTCATCCGGGCGGGCAGGGGCTAGCGGGCGGGCCAGGGGTGCTTCCGCCACCGGGGGGGTGGCCCGCCATGACGGCGCACACCCGGCCCAGCCCGGCAGGGTGCTATCCACCCGCGCGGCCTGCGGCGTAGATGCCGCCCCTACAACCGGGGCCGCAGCCACCTGCGGCAAGGCAACAGGCAGTTCCTCCAGCACTAGGCGCTGTGCAGGGCCGGTGCCAGCCGCCTGTTCGCCGTTCTGGTTCGTGCCGGGGCCGGACGCCGGGTCAGAGGCAGGATCAGAGGCAGAATCGCGCACGGTGGCGGAGCCGGGAACTGGACCCGGGCTGGATACTGGCCCGGATATTGGGCCGGATATTGGGTTGGGGTCTCGACCGGGAGCGCCGCCAGCGTGCGTACTGCTTTCCGTGGCAGCGTTCATGCCCCTGATACGGCCCGTGGTACCGCCGGTGGTACCGCCAGCGTTCGGGCCGGTATTCGGGCCAGTATTCGTGTCGGTATGACTGACGATACCGGCGTCTGTGTGCGTATCGTCGTCCCAGCCTTGCGGTTGCGCGCCCGCGCGCTCGAACCCCTGACGGCAGCGTTCGTACCAGCTTTCGGGCGGGACGGTACGCCCCGGTTTCCAGCCGCAGACCACCAGCCGGTCGGCAGCACGGGTCAGGGCGACGTAAAGCAGGCGGTTGTATTCCTCCACCGCGCGGGCGCGCATGGCGTCGGCCAGTTTGCGCGTCAGCCCCACGCCCATGGCGGCACGCGGCACATACAGGGGCACGTCCATGCCGGTTGCGGTGTCACGCGTCCAGAACAGACGGTCCTCGAACTTGGGTGTGCCCACCGTGTCGGGCAGGATGACAAGCCGCGCCTGCAAGCCCTTGGACCCATGCGCGGTCATGACACGCACGGCATTGCCCCCGGCCTCGGCCTCGCGCCGGACCGCCTCCTGCGAATGCCGCAGCCAGTGCAGAAACCCCTGGAGCGAGGGGGGGTTCTGGTCCTGATAGCGCAGGGCGGCCGAAAGCAGTTCGTCCACCGGTTCCGCCGCCTCCGGCCCCAGCCGGGCCAGAAGCCGCGCCCGGCCGCCAAGCTGGCCCAGCGCCATGCACAGCAGTTCATACGGGCCAAGGTAATCCACCCGGCCGAACAGCGTGCCCAGCATGGCCCAGGCCTGCGCCCAGTCGGGCCGGGTGGCGTGACGTTCGCGCAGGGCGGACCATAGCGGTTCGCCCCTGTCGCGCGCGGTGGCCAGCGCCATCAGGCTGTCATCGCTCAGCCCGCCAAGGGGGGATGTCAGCACGCAGGCCAGTGTCAGGTCGTCCTGCGGCAGCAGCAGGGCCGCGCACAGGGCCATGAGGTCCTGCACGGCAAGCTGGTCGGCCAGGCCCGTGCGCACCAGGCTGACAACGGGAATGGCCTGTTCCTTGAGCGCGCGCACCAGCATGCCCACGAACGGCGAACGCCGTGGCACCAGCACCAGCACATCCGCCGGGGTCAGCGGTTTTTCCCCCGGTAAAGGAGGGGCCGCAAGCTGGCGGGCAATGTAGCGGGCAAGCCTGTCGGCCAGTTTCTGGCGCGGGCTCTGGCGCGTCGTATTGGCCTGTGCGGGCTGCCACGGGCTGATGGCCTGCGCGGTGTCATCGTCCTGCGCTTCCTCCAGCGGCCACAGTTCCACCCGCCCGCCCTGGCCCGGCCGCGCCGTGACATGGCGCATGCCCCGCCGCGACGCGCTGGTGCCATTGCCATCGGCCTGCGGGTCTGCATCGCCCTCATCCGCCACCACAACGCCACGGGCGGCCTGCGGGCAGGCGAACACGGCGTCCACCAGGGCCAGCACGGGGGCCGTGGAGCGGAACGAGACTGTCAGTTCGGGCTCGCGCCAGGGCAGTTCAGCCCCCAGCGCGCGCTGCTTGAAGCGGTTGCGCCAGTCACGGAATGCCTCGGGGTCCGCGCCCTGAAAGCCGTAGATGGACTGTTTATAGTCCCCCACCGCAAAAACCGTGCGCGGCCCGTCCTGCGCGTCGCGCGCGCCCTCGCCCACGAAAAATTCTTCCGTCAGGTCACCGGCGATGCGCCATTGCTCGGGCGAGGTATCCTGCACCTCATCGAGCAGGAGATGGTCGATCCCGCCATCGAGCTTGTACAGCACCCACGCGGCACCGGGCTGGCGCAGCAGGGCCAGCGTGCGATGGATCAGGTCGTCATATTCCATCTGGCCGAGTGCGGCCTTGCGCTGCGCGTACGCCGTCGCCACAGGGGCGGCGGCCCGCAGCACCGCAAGGCCCAGCCGCGCCAGATGCCGGGCATTGAGCATGTCCTCCACCGCGATGATCCGCTCGGCCTCACGGTGCAGAAGGTCCGCGACGTCCTCATGCTCTTTGGCAAGCTTCGGGCTTATCAGCCCCCTGCTGCGGGGTTTGCCGTCCCGCGTCAGCAATCCCTCGCGCCAGAGGGTCCAGTTTGCCGCGCGATCCGCAACCGGCAGGGCCAGCCAGTCGAGCAGGCGCAGCACATTGGTGCGGATCGTTTCCGTGCCTTTGCGCTCCAGCAGGCGCAGGGCGTCGCGCAATGCCTCTTCATGCGCAAAGCCCGCGCAGGCATTTTCAAGAAAAGTCGCCTCGGTCCCGCGCAGGGCATGGGCGGGCAGGCCCAGTGCGCGGCACAGAACCGCCTGGGCCTGGTCGGGCTGCGCCGCGGCCTGGGCAAGAATGGCCTGGGCGGACGCACTGCGCCGGAGTGTGCCCGCCAGCGCCATGAAATCCCCCAGACCGATCTGGCCGGCCAGCGGGGCCAGCACATCCGCCCCCAGCGTGCCCAGAACCGATTCGGCGCAGCTTTGCAGGGTCAGGGCGGCTTCTGTTTCCTCCATGACCGTAAAATGCGGGTTCATGGCCGCCTCAAGCGGGAAGCGCCGCAGCAGCGACTGGCAAAAGGCATGGATGGTGCCGATCCGCATGCCGCCGGGCATGTCCAGCACCTCGGCAAACAGGGCCCGCGCACGCGCGCGGGTCTGCGGTGTCGTGGGCACGGACAGGGCCTGCAATTCGCCATCCAGCGCCGCATCGGCCAGCGTGACCCACCGGCCCAGCCGCGTTTGCAGGCGAATGGCCATTTCCGCCGCTGCCGCCTTGGTAAAGGTCAGGCACAATATGCGTTCGGGCGCACTGCCCGGCAGCAGCGCGGCCTCGGCCCCCGGTGGGGCCTGCGGGTCCAGACGGGGCAGCATCAGCCGCAACAGGCGGTCGATCAGCAGCTTTGTCTTGCCACTCCCCGCCGAGGCGGACACGAACACCGAGGCCGTGGGGTCTGACGCTGCGGCCTGCTGGCGGTTGGCCTGGGCAATGGCCCCCGATATGGCGCCCGTACCATCCCCACCAACCGCCATTTGGGCCGCCATCCGGGCCGCCAACGGGGCCGCCAACGGGGCCGCGATTTGGGCCGCCGCCGGGGCCGCCTCCATTCCTGTCCCCGGGGCTGCGCCCGGAGCCTTCGCCGGGGCCTTACCTGGAGTCGCCCCTGAAGGCGTCCCTGAAGGCGTCCCCGAGGTCGCATGTGTTGGCTGGCCCGTCCGCACGGTATCCGGCATGCCCGTAGCGGGCGGCGCACCCGGGAGGGGCGGGTTGGCCGTGGGACCGCTCATGCGTCGTTCTCCGTGCGGGCGGCACTCCATTCGGGCACGCGGGCCAGACGGGCATAATCAGCAAAACGGGGTTCCTGCCCCGGATGCGGGTGCGACAGGTACGGCCGCGTCGGGTCGTCATACGCGGCAATGCGTTCCAGCAGGTTCTGCCATGTCTGTTCGGCCAGTTTGGTCAGGCTTGCGACCTCGCGCGGGGTAATGCTGACCTCCTGCCCCGGATCGGCCCCGCCGGTCAGCCGCCAGTATGTCAGTGCGCCGATGGAACAGTCCGCCGGCACCGCCTCGAACCCGCCCTGCAGGATCATGGCGGCTTCCAGCGGGAGCTGCGGGCTCCAGCCCGCCAGCACGTCGCGGGTGGCGGGCAGCATGCCGGTCTTGTAGTCCTGCACGTTCACCCCGCCCTGTGCGTCCATGTCTATGCGGTCGGCCCGGCCCACCAGCGTGAACGGCCCGGCGGGGGCTGGCATGACCACCCGGCCCCGCGCTTCGGTCAGGATTGCATGGGGTGGGCCGTTCTGGTCCCGGCGGCGGGTTTCCGCCTCCGCCACCCATTGGGCGATGCGCAGCAGTCTGGGCTCCCACCAGGCGCGCAGGGCGGGGCGCAGTTTGCGTTCGGCAAGGCAGGTCATGAACAGCGCAGCCAGCCTGTGTTCGGCGTCATCGGGCCAGGCCACGCCATGCGCGCGCACCCAGCGTTCCAGCGCGTCATGCACGATCAGCCCGTAATCCGATGCATCGGCCCCTTCCTCCAGTTCCGCCAGGGGCTCCAGCCGCAGGACGTGGCGGGCATAAATGGCGTAGGGGTCGCGCATCCATGTTTCGATTTCGGTCACACTCAGGCGGCGGGGCCGCAAGGCAACGGGCGGGGCCGGACGGGGGGCGGCAACGGGGTTTGCGGCACCGGGCGGCTGGTCGAGCTGGCGCAGCCATGCCAGCACGGGGTGTGCCGGCACGCGCGCACCCCGCCCGGCCAGAAACGCATCCAGCCGGGTCAGCCACCGCGCAGGCACCACGGGCGCGCCCTCGCGCCGGCGGGGACAGGACAGGATGACCTGCCCGGCGGCGGCGACCGTTGCATAAAAATCATGCGCGGCCTGCCCCACCGCCAGTTCAGGCGACGGCAGGCCGACCTTCCGCCGCATGGGCCTGCTCATCCACGGTCCGGCATCGGTTACGGGGGGCCATGTCCCTTCCGACAGCCCGCCCAGAATAACGGTCTGCGCCGTTTGCAGCCGGGCTTCGAACAACCCCCATATGAGCACGCGCGGGTGCAGGGCGGTGGGGTCCGCCCGGCGTGTTACGGCACGGTCCTGCGTCAGCACGGCACCCAGCAGCCCGTCCAGCACCACGGGGGGCTGCGGGGGCAGGATATCGGCCGCCAGCATCAGTTCCCCCAGCCGTTCGGCCAGCAGGTTGCCGTCCTCCCCCCGCCACAGGCGGGCCGGGCCGTCTTCCTCATCCGTGCGGGCCAGCCGTTCGGCCACGGCCAG
>NZ_JBDOBQ010000050.1:0-3583 GCF_047723915.1 Acetobacter sp.
GCCTTGCCGCCCGCCCCCCTTTCCCCGGATGGAAAACCCCCGGTCCGTCGCCGCAGGCTGAAGCGGCGTATCCGTACCAAAAGCCGGGGGCCGTCCTTCAACCGCCTTATCCCCAATATCCTGACCATGCTGGGGCTGTGCGCGGGGTTGAACGGCATGCGCTTTGCGGTTGACGGCCGCTTTCAGGCCGCCGCCGCCGCCCTCCTGCTGTCCGCCTTCATCGACGGGCTGGACGGGCGCATTGCCCGGCTGCTGCGTGGGTCCACCCGGTTCGGGGCGGAATTCGACAGCCTGTCCGATTTCGTGTGCTTTGGCGTGGCGCCCTCTTTCCTGCTGTATTTCTGGGCCCTGAGGGACAGCAACCGCTACGCCTTTCTGCCGTGCATGCTCTTTACGGTCTGCATGGCGCTGCGCCTGGCCCGGTTCAACGCCAGCCTGGATGGCGAGGAACACAAGCCCAAATACGCCTCCAACTTCTTTACCGGCGTGCCCGCGCCCGCCGGAGCCGGGCTGGCGCTGTTCCCGCTTTTTCTGGGACTGGAAGCCCAGAAACTGAACCTTGACTGGCTGTATCAGGCGACGCGCCAGCCCCTGCTGCCATGGCTGACCCTGACGGGAACCGCATTCCTGCTGGTGTCC
This sequence comes from Acetobacter sp., assembly GCF_047723915.1. Lineage (GTDB taxonomy): Bacteria > Pseudomonadota > Alphaproteobacteria > Acetobacterales > Acetobacteraceae > Acetobacter. The sequence continues at coordinate 640 of NZ_JBDOBQ010000050.1, forward strand.
ACCCTGCCGGTCTGGTCGTTCAAGAACTTCAAGGTGCCGGTGCAGTATGTGCTGCCGCTCATGCTGGGCACGGGTATTTACGCCGTGGTGCTGATTGCGGACCCATGGGCAGCCCTGGCGGCGGCTGGCGTGATCTATACGCTGATGCTGCCAGCCAGCCGCCGCAGTTTTCTGAAGCTGAAACGCGCGGCGGAAGCGCTTCAGGACGATGACGAACCCGAAACACCCGCTCCGGGCTGAACGCTTTTACGCCCCCTGCGGGCCAGCGGCATCGTCCGCACCGCCTGCGCCAACACCGCTGGCGGGGCCCGCTGGTGCCGCGCGGAACAGGGCGCTCAGACCATCCAGCACATCGGTCGGGGCGGGCGGGCAGCCGGGAATGGCCAGATCGACCGCCACACGGCGTTCCAGCCCGCCCATGACGGCGTAGTTTTCGCCGAACAGCCCGCCATCGATCGCACAGGCCCCCACGCAGACAAGCCCCCTTGGGGCGGGCATGGCGTCCCAAGCGGCCTGCACGACTGGCGCCATGGCACGGGTGAGCGGACCGGTCACGACCAGCATGTCGGCATTACGGGGGCTGTCGGTAAAGCCGAACCCCGCCCCCTGCATGTCATACGGTGCGCCAGCAAGGGCCTGAAGCTCCATTCCGCAGCCATTGCACCCCCCGGTATCGACATGAAAAAGCCTGACCGGCCAGCCCGGTCCCTGCGCCTTCATACGCTGCACCCCGGGCCTAAAAGCCATGTCGAAGACTGCGCGCATCAGCCCCATGCCGATCTGCCCCCCGTTAGTATGCTCCCCATTGGTCTGCTGGCCGCAGTTCTGTTCCCCGCCGGTCTGCCAGTCGCTGTTCTGCCAGATGCTGTTCTGCTCCGGGCTGGTCCGATCCGGGCTCGTCCACTCCGGGCTGCTCTATTTCCCGCGAATATGCGTTGGGCGGAGCCGCCCCCGCAGGCAGGCGCCGGGGCGGCGCGGTGGCCTGCTCCTGTTTTTTCCACCATTGCGTGCCTCCGCCTATCCATCCAGTGCCGCGACATCCACCCCCAGCGAACTGGCCAGCAGGGCAATGTCATGCGCGGCACAGCCACGCAGCGTTGTCTCGAACAGCAGCAGGGTTGCAGGAGCGGGACAATGATAGAAAACCTGCGCCACATGGCCGTCATGCAGGCGCACCCAATACGCAATGCTGCCCCATGGCCCTTCGACAACACCCGTCCCTTCACCGTCGCGCAGCACCATGCTACCCGCACCGATACCAAGCCCCATCCGTGCCGCGGCCCTGTCCAGTATGCCAAGGCTTTCCCCGATCTCCGCCAGCAGCAGCACAATCCGGTCCTGTGCCGTACCGTGCTGCTGGCCGGATGTATAACGCCACAACCCGTCATAGGCGGGCAGTAATCGGCGTGTATCGCAATCCCGCCCGGCGGCGCGCGCCAGGGGGCCATCCAGTTGCAATCGCTCCAGTTCGTCAGCCGTGGTCACGCCAAACCCCGCGAGACGGGCTGCAAGACCGGGATAATCACGCCAGAGCTGGGCCAGATCCGCAAGGTCGGGGCGGGCAAGGTCGACGACAGCGGCGCATAATTCCGCCATCTGTTCGGGTTGCCTGAGCCTGATTCCGCCCGGCATGCACACATCCAGCAACAGGCGCGACCCGGCGACGGGCGCTACCTGCGCAAGAATACGCTCACGCAGCATCATGCAGCGCGACGCCAGCAAGGCCGCACCCGCACGCCCTGCCACATCGGCCAGCGTGTATAGATGGTGGCTGATCCGCTCGATTTCGAGCAGGGCAACGCACACAAGGTCCGACTGGGGGCCGGGTGCATACCCGCAGGCGGCTTCCACCGCCCAGGAAAACGCGACCTGATGCGCGACCGAACAGCGCGCCGCCACGCGGCTGCTCAGGCGGCTGGCCTGCTCCAGACTGCTGCCACGCCAGCGCAACGCCAGCCCCCGATGCGCATAGCCGGTCTGGCTTTCCGCGCACAGCACACTCCCGCCGGATACCGCCAGCGCGACATGCAGGGGCGAACGCATGTCGCCCGTGGCCGGACCCCAGCCATCCAACTGCGCACTGGCGGCCTGTCCATTGGCGGCCTGTGTACTGGCGGCCTGCGCGCTGGCAGCACGCAGCACATCCGACGGCGTAAAGCGAACCAGTCCCTTATGCCCGCCCGCCATGCCGGGAACAGCCGAAAGCGGCGCACTGGCAAGCCATACGTCATGGTCCAGCAGGGGGCGGACATCGACCGCCCACATGGCTTCGGCCCCGTACAGGTCGTAAATCGCGCGTTCATACAGGGCAGACACAGGCCGCGCGGGTGACAGAGCGGGGTAACGTCCATCTTCCAGCGCCACGGTCACGGCCAATGGCTGGCCGTTGGGCAGGAACAGGGCATGCACATGCACGCCGTCACACCACAGACCGGCAAAAGGCAGAGGGTCATGCGCCAGGGCGGCCACCATGTCGCGCCAGCCCAGTTCATCAAGCTCGAAACGCCAGGGGGTGGCTGTCTGCATGCCCGCGCGGATGAGAGAGACAACACCCATCAGAACGCCCCCAGCATCATGGCCAGAGGGGCGAGAAGCCCCATGGCGGTCAATACCAGACAGGCCAGCCGTCCCGCCGTGTCAGCGGGCCAGAACCCCGCATACGGCCCGCCACCCCCAGCAACCGCGCCCTGCGCCAGACCGGACAGGGGATGAAGGGCCGGGCTGGCGGAAAAACCGGCAAGATGAGCGTTCGGCACGTCGTGTTCGGGTGTGTCGTCCCTGCCCGGTACGGCGCGTGCAAGGCAAAGCAGAACTCCGCCCGTTGTCAGGACCGCAACCAGCCAGGACCAGTCCGCCATGACCGAAAGCAACAGCAGGCAGCCGACAAAGGGCGCTCCGGGTGGAAAACACGTGACCGCACGAACCGCCCACCCCTGCAATACCC
>NZ_JBDOBQ010000051.1:0-3442 GCF_047723915.1 Acetobacter sp.
GAAGGGGACACGCCCCCCAGCCCCGAGCCACCCGCCCCCCCGGCTGTCCCGAACGGGGAGGAACCGGCGCTGCTTCCCTTCGTCACGGCATCCATGTTCCCGACCGACGACGCCGCACAGCCGGTCATGACCAACCCGACCGAAGCGTTCCTGCGCCTGCTCAGGCAGCAGGTGCAGGCCCGCGCGCATGAAGGCGGCAGGCAGCATGCGTTCGGAGCGCTGGAATGCGACCTGCACCCGCTGCTGCCCGACCTGGCCGAAGCCGGGCAGCAGCTTGCACGGGCACTCAGCCGGCTGGTAGAGCCCCTGCGCACCCTGGCCGAACGCCTGCAGGCCCGCCTGAAGGACGACGCCGACACACTGGATTCCGCAACACGCGGGCGGATCGAAGCCATGACCCGCGCCCTGCGCCGCCGCGCCATTTCCCGGCTGGATGCCTGGATTACCATGCTCGCCGCACTGGATGAGCCGCCGCAGCCGGGCACAACACCCGCGCATGTGCATTTTATCCGGCTGGAACGGCGGGAACGCCAGCGCATGGGCGAGCAGGATGTGGGGTTGCACCGCCACTGGCTCGACCCCACCATTCCCTTTGCCGGAATCATGGCGTTACCCGCACATGGCATGCTGATTACGTCGGCCACCCTGCGTGACCAGCAGGGGGATGACACCGATTCGGATAACGAAACAGCGTGGGAAGCAGCCGAGGCCCGCACGGGAGCCAACCATTTTCCCTCCCCCGCCATACGCGCAAGCCTGGCCAGCCCGTTCAATTACCGCCAGCAGACCCGCGCGTTCATTGTGTCCGATGTCGATAATGCCAGCATTGTCGACCTTTCGGCGGCGTTCCGCACACTGTTCGTGGCGGCGGGCGGGGGGGGGCTTGGCCTGTTCACCGCCATATCGCGCCTGCGGGGCGTGCATGAACGCATCGCCCCCGATCTGGAGCAGAGCGAGCTGCCTCTTTACGCCCAGCATGTGGATGCAATGGACAACAACACGCTGGTGGATATTTTCCGCACCGAGGAACATGCCTGCCTGCTGGGCACCGACGCCATGCGTGACGGGGTGGACGTGCCGGGCAACGCGCTCAGGCTGGTGGTGTTCGAACGGGTGCCATGGCCGCGCCCCGATATCCTGCACCGCGAACGGCGTATTCACCTGTCAGGCGGGGACCCCAAGGGCTTTGACGACCGGATTGCCCGCCTGCGCCTGCGTCAGGCCTTTGGGCGTCTGATACGCCGCCAGTCGGACAGGGGTGTTTTCGTGCTGCTGGACCGTCGCACGCCCACGCGCCTGCTTTCGGCTTTTCCCGAAGGGGTGGAAATTCACCGCGCGGGCCTGGCCGAAACCGCGCGCGACATCACCGCATTTCTCGCAAACCCTGCACAGACACAGTAACCCCCCGAGCGCCACAGGAATGACAGGCGCACCAGATACGGGAATTGCAGGCGCCCCCTGCAAGCAGGCGCGGCACATGGTTTACAGGATATGATGGAAACCGGGTTCGTGACACGCAGGCCCCAAACACGCGTATGAACGCGCAGGGCTCTTTACCACCGTGCGGCATATGGCTGCGCGCGCTGGCAGGCTGTGTCAGCCGATAAAAGGGCAGCATGCCTCCTGCGGCGGGGCGCAGGAGGGCTACCCGCCCGCCACAGGTGCAGCGGGCAGATGTGTCGCCTGTTAAAGCGCCTGGAGGTTGGTTGCGGCCTCCTTGCCGCGCTCTTCCACCAGATCGTATGTGACCTTCTGGCCATCGTTCAGGCCGCGCAGCCCGGCAGCCTGAACCGCCGTAATATGCACGAACACATCCTTCCCCCCATCATCGGGAGCAATGAAACCATAACCCTTTGTGGCGTTGAACCACTTGACAGTACCGTTCGGCATGGACGGAATTAATCCTTGTCTTTCTCTACACAACTTTCCTGCCGCACGATGCGTGCTTTCAGGTAAGCTTTATCCGCACATGTGCGAGCCGGATTGTCAATGAGAATATCCGCCCCGCACCATATCTTGCCCGCGGGGCGCCCCATGGCCCACCAGGGGGCCAGGCCATGAAAACACCCCGCAAAACCGCCCGAAAGCCTTACGGATTCAGGCTGCTTTTGAGAAAAGCAAGGCTACGTTCCTGCGCCAGCGCGTAAGCTTGAGCGTTGAATGTGGCACGATCGGCACAGCCAAAACCGTGATCGGCGTCGTCATAGACATAAAGTTCGATTTCGGGGTGGGCGGCGCGGATCGTGGCAATATCCGCTGGCGGAATTGTGACATCCAGCCCGCCGAAATGCATCTGCACGGGGCAGCGTGGCTCAAGCGCGCTGGCAGCGGCAATGCCGGCACCGTACCAGCAGCTTGCAGCGCTTACGCCCATATCGCGGCAGGCGACCTGCCAGGCCAGCGTGCCGCCCCAGCAGTAGCCGATCATGCCGACCTTGCGCGGCGCCAGCGCATGAATGGCCGCTTCCAGGTCGAGGAGGGTTTTCTCGAGCGGGATGCGTGCACGGACATCAAGCCCCTTTTTGACGCCTTCGGCTGTGTAATCCAGTTCGAGCCCCGGTTCGACTCGGTCGAAAAGCGCGGGTGCGATCACATGGAAGCCCGACTGGGCCAACGTGTCGCACACAGCGCGGATATGGGGGTTCACGCCAAAAATTTCCTGCACCACGACCAGCGCGTAAGGATGGGCATGGCCCTCGCTTTCCCACGCGTTCAGGCGGTGGCCATCCGCCGCCTCCAGTGTCACCATCCGTCCCATATGTCTCTCCCTTGCAATGGACCCGCGCACACCCGCGCGGGCCCTGTGTCCGACCCGCACGCATGCCGCGCCGCACCCTGTCTGTAACCCGCCGCGCCCATGCCGTCGTCCCCGTTATTCCCCGGGTATTCCGACGGCCGTTCCTGTCGAACACCCCCGCAGGCGCATGGCTGGAACACGCTCTCGCGGCGCATGCCACAGGCCGATTATTGGCTGAATATGACTGAAAAAAGAAACTCAACCCCGTTCCTTGACACCCGGACGGGGAGAACCTATCTCCTGTTCTGGCACTCCCGGGGTGGGAGTGCTAACGCGACGCGGCGTTCTGTTACGCGCGGTTGAAACTGATGGCGCTGCTTTCTGATAAAGGGCGCCCTCACAGCAAAGAATGTGGAGCGATCCATAATGACGAAATTTCGTCCCTTACATGACCGGGTAGTTGTCCGTCGCCTCGAAGGCGAACAGAAGACGGCTGGCGGCATTATCATTCCCGATACCGCCAAGGAAAAGCCCATGGAAGGCGAAGTCGTGGCGGCTGGTCCGGGTGCCCGCAACGAACAGGGTCAGGTTGTTGCGCTTGATGTCAAGGCAGGCGACCGCATCCTGTTCGGCAAGTGGTCCGGCACGGAAGTGAAGATCGACGGCGAAGAGCTGCTGATCATGAAGGAAAGCGACATTCTGGGC
>NZ_JBDOBQ010000052.1:0-3314 GCF_047723915.1 Acetobacter sp.
GCCCGAGTGCCCCCACCCCCCGGCACGGGCAGCAACCGCCCGCCACCGCGGCATTCGGCTTTATATCCCCCCCCGGCGCGGGAGCGTTCATGGGAGCGCCCTGGTGGCTGGCGTTGATGCGTGATCTGGGCCGGGCGACTACCCTGCCCTTCGTGCATCTGCTCGACTGTGGCGCAAGCCCCGCCCATGCCCTTGTCGCACTCAACCATGGCCAGACTCTGGCGGTCCTTGCAGGGGATGACAGACAGGCCATGGCCGTTCGCGCCACCTTCATGCAGGCGGGGGCCACCCTTCTGGCGCACTCTCCGCCATCATTTGACCTTATACGGGCGGTAGATGCCACATCGTCTCTTGTCGCGTATATCAGGCACGGTTATTGCGAATAATAACGTCCGGAAAATAACATGCCGGACACCAAGGCAAAGGAAGGACTGTTCCGTCATGGCGCTTACCTCGAAGGTCAAGGCAATTCTCAGCCAGTATGAGAGCGATAATCCCGGCACCAAAACCAACCTGGCCCGTCTGCTCAATACCGGCAAGCTGGCTGGCACGGGCAAGCTTGTCATTCTGCCGGTGGACCAGGGGTTTGAACATGGCCCTGCCCGTTCCTTTGCCGCCAACCCCGCGGCCTACGACCCGCACTACCATTTCGAACTGGCGATCGAAGCAGGGCTGAACGGCTTTGCCGCCCCCCTTGGCATGCTCGAATGCGGGGCCGCGACCTTTGCCGGCGAAATTCCCCTTATCCTGAAGTGCAACAGCTCCAACAGCCTGTCCACCATCAAGGACCAGGCCGTGACCGGCACCGTGGCCGACGCGCTGCGTCTGGGCTGCGTGGGCATTGGCTTTACCATCTACCCCGGTTCCGAATACTGCTTCGAGCAGATGGAAGAACTGCGTGAACTCGCGGCGGAAGCCAAGGCGGCAGGCCTTGCGGTTATCGTCTGGAGTTATCCGCGCGGCCCGCTGCTGGACAAGAAGGCCGAAACCGCCGTCGATGTCTGCGCCTACGCGGCCCATATGGCCGCACTGTGCGGCGCGCACATCATCAAGGTAAAGCCCCCGACCGACGTTGTGGCCCTTGACGCCTGCAAGCCCGTTTATGAAAAGAACAGTGTGGATGTCGCCACCCTGGCGGCCGGTATCCGCCATGTGGTTCAGTCCTCCTTCGCGGGGCGTCGCATCGTGATTTTCTCCGGCGGTGAAACCACCGGCTCGGACAGCCTGCTCAAGACCATTCAGGGCATTCAGGACGGCGGCGGCTTCGGCTCCATCATCGGCCGCAATGTGTTCCAGCGTCCCAAGGCCGAAGCACTCGCCCTGCTCGACCAGATCACCACCATTTTCAAGGGCTGACCCCGACGTTCCGGGGGTGGAGAAACAGACATAGTGCCTGAACTTTATCTGGTGACACCACCCCTTGCGGATGCCGGGACTTTCCTGCCCGTTCTTGAACGCGGGCTGGACCGGCATCAGCCTGCCGCCCTGCTGCTGCGGCTTGCGGGCGGCATGACCGACACCGCCGCACTGGGCGTGGTTACGGCCATTGGCGCGGCAGTGCAGCACAGGGGCATAGCCCTGATCCTTGAAGACAGTCCCGCTCTGGCCAGACAGGCCGGATGCGACGGAGTGCATCTGTCCCGGGCGTACACCGCGCTGAGCGTGCGGGACGTGCGCCGCATGCTGGGCGATGACCTGCAACTGGGTGTTGCGGCGGGCACCAGCCGCGATCGCGCCATGCAGGCGGGTGAGGACGGGGCGGATTATGTCTGCTTCGGTCCCGAGCCCGCCAGCACGGACCAGACCCACCCCGACCGGGACACCACAGATGCACCGCCCGAAGACCCCCAGCCCGTAGCGGCTCTGGCGCAATGGTGGTCGGTCATGATGGAACTGCCGGTGGTGGCCTGCGCCCCAACCCCGGAAGATGCCGCGCAACTGGCCACGAGCACGGCGGATTTTATCATGCCATCCGCCCAGTGGTGGGATAATCCTCCGGCCTGGCCCGCGCTCTGAAAAATTAAGCGCGCAGAAACCCGCCATGGGCGTGGCAGGGCACCACGCTTCAAGCCCGCCCCTCCCTGCCGTAGCGCGGTCGGGCCTTGCCTGAAAGCGCTACCACACCGCACCTGCGACACCTGGGCAGAAGATCGACTGCAAAGCGACGGAGCGGGGGTTGTCCATCCAAAAACGGCGGAATACGCGATAGATCTGGCCGCAGAATGCTGCGTTGCTGAACCCCGGCAGGCCGGTCCGACTGATTTTTTATGCAGTCTGTTCAGGCCTGAAACGGGTTTTTGTATCGCCCTGAGGGCCAGCCATGGCGAAGGCGCCAGCGCCCCTGTCAGCCACGGGGTTGCATGGCCTGCCCGGCTACAGGCGGGACAAGCAGGGACTGGGTGAAATACAGCACCCCGTTGGATTGCGGCACACCCATGACCCAAAGGCGGCTGATGATACCCTGACCATTTTCCAGCACGATCTGGCCGCTTTGTGGGTCGACCGTGGCAAAAAGCGGCAACCCGCCCAATGTCGGCAGAACGGCCCGATGCGCGGGGTCCGCCGCCACGGCTGCACGAATGCGCGCCCCGGTCCAGGCCCCCGGCACAATACTGTAATCCACCAGCGCCCGTGCAGCCGCCATACCCCGCGGGGACCGCGCGGCAGCGGCAAGCAGCCCGCCGGTCCGTGTGCTGTAGGCCTCCAGCGCGCTGTTGGGGATGCCGAACACCGTGAACGGCCCATTTTGCTGCAACAGGGCCATGCGGCCGGTTACCGTCAGCAAATGGACGTAATCGGCCATTTCTATGGATGTCGGCAGAGTGTCGGAGAGCGGACGGTCGCAAAAGGCCGGGGTTTTGGGGTCCGGATAGGCGACAGCACTATCCGGAGCGCCATGCAGGGTGGCCACCATTCCGGTCTGCCCTCCCCTGTCATGCCCGGCAGGGCCATAGGTCCGCGTGCCCGAAACCGTGGGCAGCATGGCAGCGCAGTTAGAAATAGGGGTGGTGTAAACGTCCTGTCGGGCATGGCTCTGGCAACCGCTGAGCACAAACACCGCGCCCGCCGCGACAAGCCCTGTTCTCCGCCCCCGTCCGGCCCCGGGGGAACGGAACAGGTTTCTTACCCGCCCCCGCAGGCCCGGCCAGCGGAACGGCCCGCAAGACGGCCCACGCGGGGCGGAGGGGACTCCGCTCATGCTCAGCAGCCGTCGCCCCGCATTGTCCATGAAGACACGACACCGTTCACGAGTTCGAACGTGGTCTGGCAGGAATAGGTGTAGGCCGTGCTCATGCCACCGCCCCAGCCCCAGC
>NZ_JBDOBQ010000053.1:0-2883 GCF_047723915.1 Acetobacter sp.
CCGCCCCCCCGCCCAGATCGTGCTCCAGTTCGGGAAAGGCCGGCAGATACATGTCCGTGGCCAGTGGGCCTATGGCCGTCACCAGCCCGAGCAGCACAATGATGGGAAAGGACAGGGAAACAGTCGGTGTCGAAGCGGTAGAGGGCATACACAAAGGACCTGGCGATTAATCGGTTATTTTTTCCTGTTCGGGGGCATTTGTCCACCGGCAGGAACGCAAGGCGGCCTTCCGTCAACGCGTGGCACGTCACACACGACAAAAACAAACGGGCCGCCGGTCGAACCGGCAGCCCGCAGGAAAGCCCGTTACAGCCCTGTGTCAACAGGGCTCCGCCGGAATATGCTCAGCACAAGCCCTTTATTTGGCGTCGTCACCGGGCGGCGGGGGTGGGGGGGCATCCATATCGCAGCCATGCATGTGCTTGGGCGGCTCATCGGCCTTGGCGGCAATTTCCTTGAGCTGGTCAGGCGTCAGCACATCGTGGATCTGCACTTCGGTCTGGAGGTGCCGGGCTGTGTGCTGGCTCTCGATCGTGTCGATCTGCTGTGTCAGGGCCTGCAGCTTGGTCTGGTCAACCGGGCCGGGCGTTGTCAGCAGGGTGGTGATCTGCTTGTGCAGATCGTGCATCTGCTGCATGCCCGCCTTGGGATCGGTCGGCTTGCTGGCCTCGAAAATCGCCTTGATTTTTGTTTTCTGGTCCGCCGTCAGGTTGATGCCCTTGAGCCGCAGGACAGGCGGCATGCCAAAACCATGGTGCATGGGCCCACAGCCTTTATGCCCCTTGGGGGGATGGGATGCGTCCTCCGCGTGAGCAAAAGGGCCTGAAAAGGCTGACAGTCCCGCCACAAGGGCTGTGGCCAGCATAATTTTTTTCATCAGATACCGCCTTCTACGTCCAAGAATAACCCTGCGGGGCAATATGCTCCCCGCCTAGGGGAACTGTGCCAACAAGTAATGTCCGAAAAAAGGCAGGGTTTCACTTAAAATTGCAGACCGGAAATGCCAGCCCCTGCCGCACGGCACACCCTATGGGGCGCACAGGAGGCTGAAGCACCGAAAAACGCGGGCAAAACACCCCCACCCACGACTTTTCAGGCTGGCGGCATGATAGCGATCCGTCCGCCCCGACATAAAACAATAACAGAGCCCCTGCATGGCGGGCCTGCTTTTACCGTGCGACACACCCCTGCGCCCTGAAGCACCACGCACCGCGTTGGGCGCAGCCGCCGGGGCCTTCGCGCCCTTGCGGCACTGTACGGACGGCAGGTTTCAGGCACCATACATCCGGTGATGGGCACCCGGCAGTGGGCACCTGCCGGGTGCCAGATAGATGTCAGGTGGGACCAGACGAGTGGCAGATGGGGGGCAGGTGAGCGTCAGACGGGTGCGCTACTCGCGGCCCGGGGCTCTGGCGCACCATCAGGCGCACCATCAGGCGCATCATCTGGCGCACACCCGAGCGCCCTGCTGCGCACCATGGCCTGAAACGCGGTGAAAATGTTCTGCATCTGCGGAATTTTGTAGGGGAACAGTGTTACGTCATCCATGGCGTGAATAATCAGGGCGTTGGACAGTTCAAACACCAGCAGATCGCCATTGGGCATTTCCGCGCAGTCGAACCCGAAATAATCGAGCCCGATCCGCTGCCCGATCCCCTGAAGGGCCGCGGCATGCCTGCGCGCGAAATCGCTCTCGAACCCGGCCATGGCCGCCGCTTCCTCCGCCCGCTTTGCGGGGTCGGCCTCCATTTCCGGGTAGGGGTAATGAACCATCCAGTGCCGCGACAGTCCCATATGCGCCAGAAAAGGCTGACCAGCGACCATGACAACCCGAAACTTGCGAAACACCCCGTCCGGCGATGCGTAATCCATATAATTGGCAATAAAGAACGCATCCCCCTCGACCTGCCGCACATACGCGGTCATATCGGCGGCATTCGCGATACGGCTGAGATGAATACCCGCATGCGCCCCCTGAGGTCGCACAATAACGGGAAACCGCAGATCGGGGTGTATCTGTTCGGGCGCGAGAGCACCCGCCGCAATCCGCTCCAGCACCGTACGGTCAACCCGGTGGGTCGAGACCATGCACAGGCCCGGCACATCGGCCAGCACCCTGTAGGCATCGGCGCGGGACAGTTGCGCAATGCGTTGCGGCAGGTTCAGAACCGGGCGGGGCCAGTTACGCAAAAACGCGGCAAGCCGCGCCAGCGTCGCGACATGCGTGTCCGCCTCGCCCACGGCCACGAACACCACATCGTGCGGCGGCAGGCGGGTCGGCCATGGCAGATCCGGCCCCACATACAGCACGTCAAGCGTGAAGCCAGCATGATCGAGCATGCATTCGAACGGGGTGTTCGCACTCAGATCGCCGGGGGTCTTGATCATCAGCAGCCGGATCGCACCGGCCCCACCCGTAACAAGCCGGAAGAGCTGGCGGTGTTTGAGCGCACCATCCAGAACGTTCAGCCCGCTTTCCTTCTCGAAACATAATTGCAGAATGAGCGAGAGATCGAGCATGGCATAGGGGTCGGCCTTGTGTTCCACACGCCCGCGCAGCGTATCCACATGGCCTGACAGGTCCTGTTTGTGAAAAGCGGCCCGCACCAGTGCCGACAGCCCCAGCACGGGAGGAGCCCGGTCCTGGGTCAGGCTTTCGTCGAACACGGGCTGGCTCCCGGCGGCATGGGGGGGCGTATCGAGCTTGGCCATAGGAAATAACGTCACTTTCGCACTTGATCTGCGACCTGAAGAAAAAGCTGGATCGAACCGCGCAACCCAGTCGCGCTTACCATACCGTATGGACCGTGTTCTGCCAAAACGCGCCCCATGCCCCCTGCTCTTATACACCTCACCGAGCCCACGCGACCCAGCTACATCGCG